>NZ_DGMZ01000012.1:244506-671259 GCF_002388685.1 Hyphomonas sp. UBA4505
ACGATCTCCGCTTCCTCACCGAGTATGCGCTGAGCAACGACAACCAAAAAGCTTTCTTTGGAAACGGAGAAGTCCAGGCCGCAGCTATTGCGACCACATCCATCCGTCGCACGCTTGGAAATGACGTTCGATTCCTCACCGAATTTGCCTTGAGCGAAGAGAACCGAAAAACCTTCTTCGGAAAGGAAGAAGTCCAGGCCGCAGCTATTGCGACCACGTCAATCCGGAACGCGCTCGGAAACGATCTCCGCTTCCTTATCGAGTACACTTTGAGTGAGACGAACCGGAAGACCTTCTTCGGAAATGGGGAAGTGCAGGCCGCGATTGGTGAACTTTCCTCCGTCCGGAATTCCATCCTGACCTCTCAACTCAATGAAAGAGAAGCAGTGGGCGTCCTGTCCGGCACCTGGCCCATGAAGCAGCGCCAATTGGACGGATTTTCGAAGTACCTGGACATGATTTCCAGACTGAAAGTGTATTACGGCGACAGCCCGGTGCTGAAAGATTTGGAGACAGCTCCCATTCCCGATGGTGGCTTTCCAAACGATATCGTACTGCGAGATTTCTTCACCGAACATTTGTGCCGCGGGCAGGAATTCCTGATGCGCGATTCAACGCTGACCTATGTTGACAAGCATGCGATCTGGACGTTGATCCATGAAATCCTCATGGATCAGGAATACTATTTCGATACCGATCAGAAGAAGCCCTACATTATCGACGCTGGCGCCAATTTCGGGATGTCGAGCGTCTACTTCAAGGAACTTTATCCGAATGCAGAGGTTCTGGCATTCGAGCCTGTTCCCTTCCTTCACGATCTGGCGTCGAAAAATGTCGCCCGCAACAAGTTGAGTGACGTAACAGTGTTGAAAAAAGGCTTGGCCGCGAAACCGGGCACCGCCACATTCTTCATGTCCGGAGACTACAGTATGGCAGGATCCCTCACCGAGCGGCGCAGGACATTTGGCGATGAAATTGAGGAGCTGACAATCGAAACAGTGCCTCTGGCTGATTATCTTGATCGCGAAGTGGACTTCCTGAAACTGGATATCGAAGGCGCTGAAGGGGAAGTCCTAATGGCCGCTGGGGATGCCCTCGCCAATGTCAGACAAATGTGCGTGGAATGGCATCTGGGCGCAAACCCGTCTGATATCGCCCTGGACGATGTTCTTTCGATCCTCACGCGCCTCGGCTTCCGTTATCAGATTGGAAAGTCTGGAAACTATGCCAAGCGCAGCCGCAGCAAACCCATGTCGCACTTGGGAGAGTTGGGAACTTTGAACTTCTGGGCAAAACGCGACACCTAGCCTGCCCGCCCGCGACGCAGTATCAACAAGATTGCCCGCTCTGTATCGCAACGACCAACTGGATTGGTCCCTGCCCTCACCTGAACCATCACGGAATTCGATTACATGCCCTCAGCCACAGATAGCAAAACCTACCTGGTCACCGGCAGCGCAGGGTTTATCGGATTTCATGTGGCAAACACGCTTCTCAAACGGGGCGTGCCAGTCGTTGGGTTCGACAATCTGAATGCGTATTACGATCCCGCCTTGAAACGGGCGCGTCTGAAAGAGCTGGAAAACACATCGGCAAAAGAAGGCGTTTCATTCAACTTTGTCGAGGGAAATCTCGAGAACGCAGCAGAGCTGAACGCCTGCTTTGAGTCACATGACTTTCATCGCGTGATTCATCTGGCCGCTCAGGCTGGGGTGCGCCATTCGATCACCCATCCTGAAGAATACGTATCGTCAAATCTGGTCGGCTTTGCCAACATGCTGGAAGCTTGCCGAACAGCCAAAACGCCCCATCTGGTCTATGCATCGACATCAAGCGCCTATGGCGCGAATACGACATCTCCCTACAGTGAATCTCACGGGGCGAACCATCCGCTACAACTCTATTCCGCCACCAAGAAGGCAAATGAGTTGATGGCACATGCCTACAGCCACCTGTATCGCCTACCCACCACAGGATTACGGTTTTTTACCGTCTACGGACCATGGGGGCGGCCCGATATGGCGCTGTACCTGTTTACGGACGCGATCGTCCGCGGTGAGCCAATCAACATCTTCAACAATGGAGAGATGTCTCGCGATTTCACCTATGTCGATGACATCGTTGAAGGCGTCCTTCGAATTGCAGAAATGGTCGCGGAGCCTGATCCGGACTGGGACGCGAGCGCGCCAGACCCGGCAACGTCAAATGCTCCGTACCGGATTTACAATATCGGCAACAACCAGCCCGTAAAACTGCTCGATTATGTGGAGGCTCTGGAAAATTCCCTGGGGCGCAAGGCCACACGCAACTTGATGCCGATGCAGCCGGGTGATGTGAAAAACACCTATGCCGATGTGACCAAGCTGACGGAAGCCGTCGGGTACCGGCCCTCAACATCCGTCAAGGATGGCGTCGAAAGATTTGTCGCGTGGTACAGGGAGTATCACGGTATCGATTGATCAGCCCTGATACACAAATCCCGTATCAGTGTCCTGCAGACTGCCGGCCTGTTCATCTTTCTGGGAGAGTTGCGGCACGGCGCCGTCCAGAGGCCATTCAATTCCAATTTCCGCATCATCATACCGAATAGAGCGATCATTGTCCGGGGCATAGGGCGCCGTGACCTTGTAGATGACATGTACATCTGGCGTCAGCGTCAAGAAGCCGTGCGCGAAGCCCTTCGGTACCAGGATTTGATTTCCCGCTTCCGCGGTCAATGTGACCCCCGTCCACCGGCCGAAGTTCGGTGATCCCTTGCGGATATCCACGGCCACATCGAATACCGCACCGGTAACGACGCGCACAAGCTTGTCCTGGGCAAAGGGAGGGGTCTGGAAGTGGAGGCCTCGCAACACGTGCTTCTCTGCAGAGAAGGAGTGATTGTCCTGAATCCAATCCAATTCAATTCCAGCGTCAACAAAACGCTTGTGATTGTAGGTCTCGCTGAAATAGCCACGGGCATCGCCATAACGCGCCGGGACGATTTCCTTGACGCCATCAAGGCCAAGGTCACGTACATTCATCAATCACTGTCCTCAATTCTGGTTTGCAAGTGTACGCAGGTAAACGGCGTATTCTGTCTTGCCGAGCTGGTCTGCGGCATGAAGCAATTCTTCGCGCCCGAGATAGCCCTTTTCGAAAGCAATCTCCTCCGGACAGGCGATCTTGACGCCCTGCCGGTGCTCGATCGTACGCACAAAGCTGGATGCTTCATGCAGACTGTCATGTGTCCCAGTGTCCAACCAGGCATATCCCCTACCCAGCTGTTTCACTTTCAGCTTGTCCATTTCCAGATAGGCGCGGTTGACGTCGGTGATTTCGAGTTCACCTCGTTCGGACGGTTTCAAATCGCGTGCGATATCGACGACCTGTGCATCATAGAAATAGAGGCCGGTAATCGCCCAGTTCGACTTGGGCGCGCTCGGCTTTTCTTCCAGCGTCAACGCCTTGAAGTCTTTATCAAAGGAAACAACACCATAGCGCTGCGGGTCCGCAACCTTGTAGGCAAAGATTGTCGCTCCGTCGGCCTGTGCAGCCGCCTGCGCACACATCAAGCCGAGATTGGCGCCGTAGAATATGTTGTCCCCAAGGACCAGGGCTGACGGGCCGCCCTTCACAAAGTCCTCGCCGATAATAAACGCTTCGGCCAGACCGTTCGGTTGCTCCTGGACGGCAAACTCGATGTTGATTCCGAACATCGACCCATCTCCCAGCAGTCGCTTGAACTGGGACTGATCCTCGGGCGTCGTGATGATGAGAACGTCTCGAATACCGGCAAGCATGAGTACGCTCAGCGGGTAGTAGATCATCGGCTTGTCGTAAACCGGCATCAGTTGTTTTGAGACAGCCTTCGTCAACGGGAACAATCGAGACCCCGTCCCGCCTGCCAGAACGATGCCCTTCATCCGCCAACACTCCACATAGCAATTGTCCGCTTGGTTTGGACCATCTCGGCGAGGCTGGTCAACCGCTAACTGAATTTAAGCTGCACTGCCATCGCCCGGACGCGCGTCTTGCGTATAGACATGCCGATTTTCATCGGGACTGGGCGAAGAAGATAAAAATTCGAAGCCGAATGTGCAGCTGAAAAGTGTCTTCGCACGGGTCGAAAGCCTTATTGTGCAGGTTCGGCAATAATCGCGGAAACCGTCTCGGAAAGGCCAATATTCCAGTCAGGCATTTCAATTCCGAAAACACGGCGGGTCTCGGCCATATCAAGCCGCGCATTCAGGGGCCTTTGCGCCGGCGTGGGATAGTCCGCCGTCAAAATACCGTTCACATCGGCGACCGGACCGCCCAGCTCCTTGCTGACCTCGTAGATCCGCCGCGTCATGGATGCGCGATCGGTCTCTCCCGCCCCTGCAACGTGGTAAACACCCCAGCTACCAAAGCCAGGCTTGGCCGCCTGTTCAGCGATTGTGATCAGAGCCCGTGCGAGATCGGGCGCATGCGTTGGACAACCAACTTGATCACTCACAACACTCACTGCGTCGCGGGTCTGCGCCACCCTCAACATGGTCCGCACGAAACTTCCACCAAATCGCGAAAATATCCACGACACCCGCACAACCAGGGATCGTTCAGTCCCTTCGCGAACAGCCACCTCCCCCTGAAGCTTGGTCTTGCCATACACGCCCAACGGATTCGGTGTGTCATTTGGCGTGTAAGGACTATCCTTTGCGCCATCAAACACGCAGTCTGTCGACATGTGGATGAGCGGCACGCCACGCCGAGCGCACGCAACCGCCAGATTGCCCGGCCCTTCAGCATTCAGAGCATAGGCGCCGTCAGCATCTGCCTCGGCGCCATCGACTGCGGTAAATGCCCCCGTATTGATCACCGCCATGGGCTCATACCTGTCGAGCGCGCTGAGGTGCGAGTCTGCGTCCAGCAAATTCACGATCGAACGCCCCGGACAAATGACCCGATCACCCCCTACCGAGACCAGCGCTTGCGCGACTTGCCCCGACTTTCCAACGACAAGGATGCGTGTCATGCCTTAACACCCAGCCTCTCGCCACTATAGTGCTTGTCTCGCAGGGGCCGCCACCAGGCCTCATGCGTCAAATACCAGTCAATTGTCTCTTCAAGACCAGCTTCGAAATCCTGCCTTGGGGTCCAGCCCAATTTCGTATCGATCTTGGACGCATCAATCGCATACCGGAAATCATGCCCCGGACGATCGGTTACAAATTCGATCAGATCTGCATGAGGAGCATTTTCCGGACGCCGGGCGTCCAGGATTCGGCAGACCTCGTGCACGATCTGCAGATTTGTCCGCTCGCTACCGCCGCCAACACAGTAGACCTCACCAGGCACGCCATGTTCAGCCATCATCTTAAGGGCGCGGGCGTGATCTTCAACATGCAGCCAGTCGCGCACATTGGTTCCCGTGCCGTACACCGGAAGGGCTTTGCCTTCCAGAGCGTTCAGAACCATCAAGGGTATGAGTTTCTCGGGGAACTGGCGCGGTCCGTAATTGTTTGAACAATTGGAGACCACAACCGGCAGCCCATAAGTGCGCTGCCACGCCCTTGCCAGATGGTCCGACCCGGCCTTGCTGGCAGAATAAGGCGATGACGGATCATATGGCGTCGTCTCGCTGAAATGGCCTTCCGCGCCCAGAGAGCCGAATACCTCGTCAGTCGAAATATGTACGAAGCGAAAGTGTTGCTTTGCCTCGTCAGGTAGGTCAGACCAATATGTCCGAGCCGCTTCGAGCATCGCATATGTGCCCACAACATTGGTCGTGACGAATTCCGCAGGCCCATCAATCGAACGATCAACATGCGTCTCAGCGGCCAGATGAAAAACGACGTCTGGTTTGACCGACTGAACGATCTCCGTCATGCGCGCAACATCTCGAACATCAGCGTCTATGTGACGGAAACCGGCCTGAGAGCTCAATTCGTCAAGCGTGACCTGATTAGCCGCATAAGTCATGCGGTCCACAGCCACGACTTCGGCGTCGCTTTCCGACAATAGCAGGTGGCAAAGCGCAGATCCGATGAATCCGGCGCCACCCGTCACGACATATCGTTTCATTTAGCAAATCCTGTAATTTCGCAAAAAGGGATTGGGTTGCGACTCCGTATCAGAGCAAACTTCCCGACATGCCCGCAATCGAGATAAAAAAGCGGCGCCCTGTCGGCTTTTGCCAGTCGTTCAATTCCAGACATTACGCCCCTGTCATGGTCGCCCCGGCCCGCCTTCCGGGCTACACCAAGTCCGCTGTCACAGCAACCAATCGGCACATTATTCAGTCGCATTCGTTCACAATCCCTCATGCTGCGACTCCCCGCAGGCATGAGTGTGAAAACATTCGCAGAATTAGTCTGTAACCGCTCGTGACTTGCACCCATTATGGGTTGATCGTATTCGGCCAGCATCAGATCGCAGAACAGGCAGGTTCCTCGTGTCCATCCCCTTCATTGACCTTCAAGCACAGCGCAAGCGCATCGAAGCCGAAATCAATACGGCCATTCAGGGCGTGGTGGAAAGCGGGCGATACGTCCTTGGCCCCGAAGTCTCCGAGTTGGAAAACCAGCTTGCGGCCTGGTGTGGCGCTGCGCATTCCGTCAGCTGCGCCAATGGCACAGACGCCCTCGCGCTCGCGCTGATGGCGTGGGAACTGAAGCCCGGCGACGCCGTTTTCTGCCCATCCTTCACCTTCGTCGCGACGGCTCAAGTCGTGCCTTGGCTTGGTGCTGCGCCGGTCTTCGTCGACATTCTGCCAGAGACCTACAACATGGACCCGGCACATCTGCGCAAGCAGATTGAGGCCGTGAAAGCCGAGGGCAAGCTGACGCCGAAAGTCGTGATCGCCGTCGACCTGTTCGGACAGCCCGCCAACTACCCCGAAATCAAGGCAATCTGCGACGAGTTCGGCCTGAATCTGATCGCTGACACGGCGCAGGGCTATGGCTGTACGCTGAACGGCAAGCACCCGTCCGACTGGGCCGATATTGCCACGACCAGCTTCTTCCCTGCCAAGCCGCTGGGCTGTTACGGCGATGGCGGCGCGATCATCACGAATGACGCCAAACTCGCCGAGCGGATCGAATCCCTGCGCGTCTATGGCAAGGTCACCCCGACCGATGCGGCCGAGCGCAATTTCCATCATGACCCGAAATACCTCTCCCTGCGCGTCGGCATGAACTCCCGCCTCGACACGATCCAGGCCGCAGTCCTGCTGGAGAAACTGAAAATCTTCGCTGACGAGATCGAGAAACGCCAGATCGTGGCAGATCGCTATGCCGCGGGCCTGACCGGCCATGTCAAACGCGTGCCGAGCGTCATTGAGGGCGGCAAGAGTGTCTGGGCGCAATATGTCATCGAGCATGAAAACCGCGACGGCCTTCAGGCGCATCTCTCGGCGCAGGGGATCCCCACCGCCGTCTACTATCCGGTGCCGATCCACGAGCAGGATTTCTGCGCCCGTTTCAAACCCGCGGACGGCACGCTGCCCGTCACGGAAGCAGCGAGCAAACACGTGATTGCGCTGCCGATGCACCCCTATCTGGAAGAGGCGGACCAGACACGCATCGTGGACGCGATCAGGGCTTTCAACGAATAAGCCGTCCGCGAAATCAGAACTCAGTACGGGTAACGCGCACTTCGCGCGTTGCCTTTTGATGTGCGCCATGTTAGCCGCGATACAAACATATAAAGGATCATTGATATGGCTGAAAACTACCGCGTCGCCGATATTTCCCTCGCCGAGTATGGTCGCAAGGAAATTGCCATCGCCGAGACAGAAATGCCGGGTCTGATGGCCGCGCGCGAAGAGTTCGGCCCGTCGCAGCCGCTCAAGGGCGCGAAGATCGCTGGCTCCCTGCACATGACGATCCAGACGGCTGTGCTGATCCAGACGCTCGAAGCCCTCGGCGCCGACGTTCAGTGGGTTTCCTGCAACATCTACTCAACGCAGGATCATGCCGCCGCCGCCATCGCAGCCAATGGCACACCGGTCTTCGCCTATAAGGGTGAAACGCTGGAAGAGTACTGGGAATTCACTGACCGCATGTTCCACTGGCATGACGGCACCGGGGCGAACCTGATCCTCGATGATGGTGGCGATGCCACCATGTACCTGATCCTCGGTGAGCGCGCCGAATCCGATCCGGCCTTCCTCGAAAAGCCAGGCTCGGAGGAGGAAAAGTTCCTCTTCGCCCAGATCAAGAAGCGCCTTGCTGCGTCCCCTGGCTGGTTTGCCAAGACCAAGGCAGCGATCCGCGGCGTGTCGGAAGAAACGACGACCGGCGTGAACCGTCTCTACCAGCTTGAGAAGAAGGGTGAGCTGCCCTTCCCCGCCATCAATGTGAACGACTCCGTCACCAAGTCGAAGTTCGACAACAAGTATGGCTGTAAGGAATCTCTGGTCGACGCGATCCGTCGCGGCACGGATGTGATGATGGCTGGCAAGAAAGCCTTCGTCGCCGGTTATGGCGATGTTGGCAAAGGCTCGGCTGCGTCACTGTCCGGTTCCGGCGCGCGCGTTGCCGTTTCCGAAGTTGACCCGATCTGCGCCCTTCAGGCCGCGATGGACGGCTATGAAGTCCTGACGGTCGATGAAGCCGCACCGAAATTCGACATCTTTGTCACCGCGACTGGCAACAAGGATATCCTGACCGTCGACCATATGCGTGCGATGAAGGACATGGCCATCGTCTGCAACATTGGTCACTTCGACAATGAAATTCAGGTCGAAGGCCTGCGCAATTTCGAATGGACGAACATCAAGCCGCAAGTCGACATGATCACCTTCCCGGATGGCAAGCGGATCATTCTGCTGTCTGAAGGCCGCCTCGTGAACCTCGGCAATGCCACGGGTCACCCTTCCTTCGTGATGTCGGCATCCTTCACCAACCAGACGCTGGCGCAGATCGAACTGCATGTGCGCGGCGAGCAGTATGAGAACAAGGTCTATACGCTGCCCAAGCACCTCGACGAGAAAGTCGCCCTGCTTCATCTCGAAAAGCTTGGCGTTCAGCTGACAGAGCTTTCCGGCGAACAGGCTGACTATATCGGCGTTCAGACGACCGGTCCGTTCAAGCCTGAACACTACCGCTACTAGGGGAAACCTTCTTCCGTGGCACGTCCCTATATCCTCAAATTTGCCTGCCCCGACCGCGTTGGACTGGTCGCAGGGCTGGCAAAACTGATGGAGCGTCATGATTGCTTCATCGCCGCGTCGCGTACATTTGGGGATACGGAAACCAGCCGCTTCTTTGCACGACTGGTCTTCCACGGGACGACCGACGCCCTGTCGGCTGGACTTGAAGATGATTTGGCGGAAATGGCTCACGAGTTGGGTGCGGACTGGTCAGTCCATCCCGAGGGTGAGGCCGTACGGACACTGTTGATGGTGTCGAAATCAGAACATTGCGCAAACACGCTCCTCTACGCGGCGCGGCGGGGTGAGTTGCCAATTGATGTCGTCGGCATCGTCTCCAATAATGAGACGCTCAAGGATGATTTTTCCCACTGGGGCTTACCCTGGTTCCATGTTCCGGTGACAAAGGAAACAAAACCGGACGCTGAGGCTCGACTGTTCAGCATCGTTGAAGACACGCAAGCTGATCTCGTCGTACTCGCCAGGTATATGCAGGTACTGAGTGATGAAGCCTGCCGTCGTCTCGAAAAGCGGTGCATCAATATCCATCACTCCTTCCTGCCGGGATTCAAGGGCGCACGCCCCTATCATCAGGCCCATGCCCGCGGCGTGAAAATGATCGGCGCGACGGCGCACTATGTGACGGCCGATCTGGATGAAGGGCCAATCATTACCCAGCTCACCGAAGCCATCGACCATACGTTCAGCCCGGCTGACATGATCGAGAGCGGACGGCATCTGGAGGGCAACGCCCTGCTTCGCGCGGTCAAGGCTCATGCAGAGCACCGCATCTTCATAAATTCCGGAAAGACGGTCGTTTTTGCCCGGTAAAAGAACACTGATAGAGAGCCAGACATGAAACTTGCCAGCCACGAATTTACCAGCGAGAGCGTTTCCGAAGGCCATCCGGACAAGGTGGCTGACCAGATTTCAGACGCAATTGTCGACCTGTTCCTGTCGCGCGATCCAACAGCGAAAGTCGCCGTCGAGACCCTTACGACCACCAATCGTGTTGTCCTTGCCGGTGAAGTGCGCACCAATAATGGCGCCGTCATCACGCATGACGAAATGAACCAGGCGGCCCGCGATGTGGTCAAACGGATCGGCTATGAGCAGGACGGCTTCCATTGGGAAAACATGGAAATCGCCAATCACGTCCACGGCCAGTCGGTTGAGATCGCGCAAGGTGTCGAAGCTGGACAAGGCCTCTACGCTGAGGAAGGTGCAGGCGACCAGGGCATCATGTTTGGCTATGCCACGAACGAGACCCCGGAACTGATGCCAGCCACACTGGTCTATTCGCACCAGATCCTTCAGCGCCTCGCGCAACTTCGCCATGATGGCACACACCCCGAGCTCGAGCCTGATGCAAAAAGCCAGGTTACGCTGCAGTATGAAGGGTCAAAGCCTGTCGGTGTAAACGCGCTTGTCGTATCCCATCAGCACAAGGATAGCGCCACGCTGGAACAATTGCGTGAAATCGTCCGCCCCGTGATCAAGGACATCCTTCCCGATGGTTGGTTTCCGGACGAAGACAAGTTTTTCGTGAACCCCACCGGACGCTTTGTCATTGGCGGACCTGATGGCGACGCCGGCCTGACCGGCCGCAAGATCATTGTTGACACGTATGGTGGCGCTGCGCCCCATGGCGGCGGTGCATTCTCCGGCAAGGACCCGTCCAAAGTGGACCGGTCGGCCGCGTACGCCACGCGCTACCTTGCCAAGAACATTGTGGCCGCAGGCCTCGCTGATCGCTGCACCATTCAGGTCAGCTATGCGATCGGTGTAGCGCAGCCGCTCTCAATCTATGTGGACACGCATGATACGGGCAATGCAGACGAGGACCGTATCGCTGCGGCGCTGCGCGAATTGTTCGACCTGTCGCCCAAAGGCATTCGCACGCACCTCAAGCTGAATCAGGCGATCTACGGCCCGTCCGCAGCCTACGGGCATTTCGGCCGGACCCCGACCGAGAATGGTGGGTTCAGCTGGGAAAAGACAGACCTTGTAGACGAACTGAAGCGCCTCGCGAACTAGCGCCGCCTCAATACGCGATAGTGATTTTGTCAATGAATGCCACGGTCTTGCCGTGGCATTCTATTTTGACTCGCTGGGGCAACGGCTTCCGCGACTGCTGGTAAGCTGCCGTTCCGGGAACGGACGGCCCACCTTCCGTGAGGTTGAGGATCAGCAAGCCCTCACCCTCAGTCGGAACAGAGCCAAGCCGCCAGGACTGCTCATCCGCAACACGGACAACAACGTGCAATTTGCCCCCGGACTGACCCGGGCCCGGCATGCGATTGATCCATGCCGACGTGTCCGTGATTTCCGGGCACGCGGTTTCGCCAAACGGCAACCAGGCGCATCCGGTCAGGATGAACCCACTCGCGACTGCCAGCAATGACCTGCGGCCTACCATGGGGTCGACAGCCGCATCCACAGCGCCTCCTGGTCTTCGGCACCGCTGATATGGTTGGGCGACGTGGAGACCACAGCTGCAGCCTCGCCAGACCATGTATCGGTCAGTCCGAATGTGTAGCGCGTTTCAAAATCGATTTGCCGACCGCTGGGGGTCAATTCAGCCTGCACCAGATCCCGGATCAATTGACTGTTCATATCCACACCAATCGGCGCATCGAGGTTCAAGAAACCTGTCTCGGCTCGCCGCGGCTGCGCCATGATGAAGTGCAACCGCCCCTCACCCAGTGATCGGTCTGCGCCCACCGACCAGCGGCTCGTCCAGATGCCTTCCACATCAACACCTGGCAGGTCGACGCTCGCCATTTCCATTCCTGAAGACAGGACCCAGTCGGAACCGGCGAACCATGCTCCCTCCAGCGAATATGCCGTCATCTCGGTCTGGTCTTGCGCGCCGAAGCGCTCCTGCAGTGTTCCACCAAGCGCCGTATCTTCATCCGAAATGAAGGATGCGCCCGCACGAACTGACCAATCCTGGGCATCGCGGCCGAACATGAAGCCGGACTGACTGCGACCGCCCTGCTCGGCAGAGAATATGTCCATGACGAGGTCATCCGTCACGGCATGACTGAATTTCGCCCATGCGCCGCCGGTCGAAAAAGCGTTCCCGACACCGGGTTCGTTGAGCAGGGAGATATCTGGCGCCAGATGCGTCAATGATCCACCTCGTCCCAATTCCACCTGGCTCTCGCCGAAACTGTAGCGCATCTGGAATGTTGATTGCGGGTCTTCCTGATAAGGGGCGGTCGGATCATCCTGCAACCGCGCCTGGGACCAGCTGAACGACATGTTTCCAGCATTAACGGCATAGGATTCGCCCGCCGCCCAATCAGCGCGGGTTTCAAAATTCACCAGGCGTGAGCCGAGCGCATCTGACGGCAGGGTCGCAGCAATGGCATCGGCATTCAGGCGGAAACCGCGTTGGTACTGGTCCTGAAAGACGAGGCTGTTGAACGCGCCGGAATTGGTGGCCCAATCCCCAAACGCGCCACCGCTGGGCGCAAGCGCGTCGGTAAAGCTGACTTTCTCGATACCGAAGTCCAGATTCTGCTGGCCTTGTGGTCGGAATGCTTCTTCGAGGTTCAGGAGGCCCACACCGGAAACGCTGTCAGTACCAGCACCCGCGACCTCGCCCGTGATCAGGTCGGGCGATGTGTCTACATAGTCTGTCGCGGTATCCAGCAGGATCTGGAGAGCGACTTCAGGTTGGGACTGCAAGTTCGGGAACGCGTCCAGCAAGAGCGCCAATGCGCCCGCAACATAAGGTGCTGCAAATGATGTCCCCGAAATGCGATAATAGTCTCCATCACTGTCGGCATCATTCGTCGGGTCGCCGGGGAATGCGACATCATCGTCCGGGCCAGTCGAGATTACGTCCTCACCGGGTGCGAGCAGGTAGAAGTTCTGCGCCGCACTGCCTGCCCTGTTCGAGAAGTCCGACAGTATGCCATTCGGGTCGACCGCGCCCACGGCGACAACCCGCCCGAGTGAAGATGTTTCGCCTGCGATATAGGCAGGCTCGGTTGGGCGTTCCCCGACCGCCTCGGTGTCATTGCCATCTTCATCTGTCCCTGCCGGTTCAGCTTCATTGCCGGCCGAGATGACGACCAGCACACCCGCCGCGGCCGCAGCGCGGACGGCGTTCTCCAGTCGCGGATCATTGTCGATCTCGCCACCGAGAGACATGTTGATGATCGAAGCCCCCTGAGCCACGGCGTATTCAATCGCACGGACCAGCGTATCGTCGTTGTAGACGCAACCTTCATCTTCCCCGGTGCGCGCACAGCTGCCGGGCGAGTCAGCCCGGATATCGATTATGGAAGCCTCATACGCGGCGCCTTGAATGCCGTTCGGCGTGTTATCGTCCAACACGCTGCTGAAATCGTCCTGCCGACGCGCAGCGATGACGCCCGTAACCAGTGTGCCGTGGCCTTCGGTGTCGGTATCGCCATCCTGACGAGTGATGGTGACCCGGTCTCCAGCAGCGTTGAAGCCAGCACAGGCAGTGTCCGCACAGACATCGAACATCTGCACAACAGCCCCTTGGAGATCGGGATGATCAGAATCAGTCCCCGTATCGATGACCGCCACAGTCTGACCCTGGCCTGTCGCGCCAAGTGCATAGGCTGCTGACGCACCGATAATGGGCAGGCCTACTGTGGCATTGTACTCGCGCGTTTCGAACTGTTCCCGCTCTGCGATTGTGTCAGGAAACGGATTCGAGGGCGGCGGCGGTGGAGGCGGCGGCGGTGGAGGGGGCATCGGCGTGACAGCAGAACTGCCGCCGCCTCCTCCGCCGCCTGCGCAGGCCCCCAGCACAATGGCCGACGCACCCAGCATGGCAGCCGCCAGCATGGACCGCGGAATGGGCTTCACCGATTTTATGTTGCGATACCGGATCATAAAGATTCCTCCCATAGCGGCATCCAACTCGTCCTGCGGCCGGTGCCTTCCAAGCAATATTCCACCCCAAAGATAACCAAGGGGCAAACACTTCACTCAGCTTGTCAGGAAAATTCGACACGTTCTTGCGAGAAGTAGAACAGCGAGCGCGTCTCCTCATCAATTGTGTCATTGTGCGCTTCCAGCAATTTGTGCATGGCGTTTTTGCGATCCTTGAGCGCGTGATCGAAATCACCCTCAATCATGCGGTCAACACCGGTCCGAACCATCGCATCGCGCACTTCCATATACAGCGTCAGAGATCCGCCGAGAAACATGGACTCATAGGCAATCTTGCTGGCGATTTTGTCATGGATGTCAGAATACTGGAATTGCCGCTCCATCACCGATTTGCGCTTGCAGATGAAATCAATCTCGTGCCGGTGCTCTGGATGACGCAAGTAGAAATTCTTCAGCGCGGTCATCTCCGTGTCGATCCGGGCCTGCACATCTTCCGGCAGGGATTCACTGAGAATGATGATGATATCGATATCCGAGCCCTTCACCATCTCCCCGCTCGCGACGTGTTCCCGTGGCTCATTGTGCGCGAGATAGTAGGCGAGATCGCCCGCGATAAATGCGCAGAGTTGGCTGCGAATGTCGCGTCCCAGAGTGACGAATACCTGCTTCATCACGGCTTGGGCCACCGACAGCTTTTCGCGGCTGATCTCCCGATGCATGTTCGACAGGGTGCCCTGCCGCTCGATCATCTTGTCGCGTTGGCCCGGCAAGCCGAACAAGGTGAAGGACAGGAAATCTCGCAGGATCGAAGGGCTCAGCCGCACCTGATCGTCGCGCGTGATATCAAATCGCAAATAGTAGCTGGCGAAATGGGACACGTGCAGCTTGCGGCTCTGATAGCAGGCTTGCCACAAGGCCAGATGTGGAACGCCATAAAGATCGTCAGCCAGTTCCTTGCCGAGCCGAGGTCCCTTCTCCGCCAGGACCGTCTCGATCCGGGCTTCAATTTCTTTCAAATCATAGGTCGGCACGCACGAATCTCCCACATCCTGCATCAGTAAGGCAGGCCAGGAAGACGCTGTCCAGCAAGGTCAGGTGGTCACGATCCGTATTTGATACGATCAGGCGCGTCTCATCACTCAACGGTGACTGACTTGGCGAGGTTGCGCGGCTGGTCGACATCAGTCCCTTTGGCAACAGCCACATGATAGGCCAGCAATTGCAACGGCACTGCGGCCAGCACTGGCAGGCTGATATCATCACCATCCGGCAAGCAAATCACATGATCAGCCCGGTTACCCGCAGCTTTGATGCCGGCTGCATCCGAAATGAGGATGACACGCGCGCCACGTGCGCGGATTTCCTCGACATTTGAAATGGTCTTCTCGAACAGCTCGTCTTTTGGCGCGATCACAACGACCGGAAGGTCTTTTTCGATCAGCGCGATGGGGCCATGCTTCAACTCGCCGGCGGCATAGCCTTCGGCGTGAATATAGGACACTTCCTTCAGCTTGAGTGCACCTTCCAACGCCAGCGGGTAGTACCGTCCGCGACCGAGGAACAAGACATCCCGGCAAGGGGCCAACGTCTTTGCGATCTCGCGGATATCATCTTGTGCCTCAAGTGCCTCGGTCACCTTGCGTGGCAACGCCATCAGACTTTTGACCGCCATTACCTCATCACCAGGCAAAAGATGCCCCCGAGCCTTGGCTGCATTAAGGGCGAGCACAGCCAGAACAGACAATTGCGCGGTGAAAGCCTTCGTGGAGGCTACGCCAATCTCTGGCCCGGCATAGGTCGGCACGATCGCCGCCGCCTCTCGGGCGATCGAGCTTTCGGGTACGTTGACCACAGCCACGGCCGGGGTGCCATTTTGACGGCAATAGCGCAGGGCTGCCAGCGTGTCGGCTGTCTCTCCGGATTGGCTGACAAACATTGCTGGACCGGTCTGAGGCAGCACAGGTTCACGATAGCGGAATTCAGATGCGATATCGGTCTCGAACGCCAGTTTGGCTTTCTGTTCAAACCAGTATTTCGCTGTGTGGGCGGCATAATACGCTGTGCCACAGGCAATCGCCACAGCCCGATCAGCCTTGGCGAACATCGTATCGGCCACGTCGCCCAGATTGAGCGTCTGCGTTGCCTGGTCGATATAGGGCAGGATCGAGCGCGCGAGAGATTCCGGTTGTTCGTGAATTTCCTTCAGCATGAAATGATCATACTCGCCGCGCTCAATCAGGCCTTCGTTCACAGCGGATTTCACGCGGGGACGGTTTACGCGGTCACCATTTGCATTGCGCACATCATGGCTGGTGGGCGTCAGTACGACCCAATCGCCCTCTTCCAGATAAGTGACATCGCGCGTGAGGGGAGCCAGCGCGATAGCGTCTGAGCCAAGGAACATTTCGCCTTGCCCGTATCCGAGGACCAGCGGGCTGCCCTTGCGCGCGCCCATCAGCAAGTCTGTCTTGCCGGAAAAGATGGCAGCGATGGCGAAAGCGCCCGACAGGTTTTTCAGCGCGGCTTCGAATGCATCAACCGCGTCCATGCCTTCGGCCATGTTCTGGTCGATCAGCTGTGCGATGACTTCGCTGTCTGTCTCAGACTCGAATGTTCGGCCCCGCGCCTGCAAGTCTTTACGCAACTCGCGGAAATTCTCGATGATGCCATTGTGCACAATCGCGACCTTGCCTGACACATGGGGATGAGCATTGGTCTCGTTCGGCTTGCCATGCGTGGCCCAGCGCGTATGGGCGATGCCAGTCGGGCCATCAACCGGCGCGTCGGCCATGAGGGCTTCCAGATTGACGATCTTGCCCCTGGCGCGGCGGCGCTCAATTGCATCTCCCGCCAGCACAGCTATGCCGGCGCTGTCATAGCCACGATACTCCAAACGCTTCAGGCCGTCGACGAGACGCCCGGCAACGGTTTCTATACCTGTGATCGCAACAATTCCGCACATACTCTACCTCCATTCGGGTAAAGCGTATTTAGACCGCCTGAATCCGCCAGGATAATGACACTTTGTGTAGGAATGCGACAACAGACAGGCAAAACCGTCTCATGGTGGGCATATTGCATGCTTTAGCTCTGCTGAACGATCAAATTATGGATGTCACACACATTCGGGTCTATCGCCCACGCAAGCCCGCTATATCTGGGATATCAAGAACTTACATATACTGATGATGCTTGAAGGACTGTACGCGTTTTGAAAAACCTCACCCACCTCGACAGGCTGGAGGCTGAAAGCCTGCACATCATCCGCGAAGTGGCCGCCGAGTGCGAAAATCCGGTCATGCTCTATTCCGTTGGCAAGGATTCGGCGGTGATGCTTCACCTTGCGATGAAGGCGTTCTATCCATCGCGCCCTCCCTTCCCATTGATGCACGTCGATACAACCTGGAAATTCCGGGAAATGATCGAGTTTCGCGACCGGAAAGCCAAGGAGTTGGGCTTCGATCTTCTGGTGCATGTGAACGAAGATGGCGTCCGCGACGGCGTCGGGCCGTTCAGTCACGGATCAGCCGTGCACACAGATGTGATGAAAACGCTCGCCCTCAAGCAGGCGCTTGACAAGTACAAGTTCGATGCAGCCTTTGGCGGCGCCCGACGCGACGAAGAAAAATCCCGCGCCAAGGAACGCATTTTCTCCTTCCGCTCAGCCGAGCACCGGTGGGACCCGAAGCGCCAGCGGCCAGAGCCGTGGAACGTTTACAATACACGTATCAATCAGGGCGAAAGCGTTCGAGTCTTCCCGCTGTCCAACTGGACCGAACTGGACATCTGGCAGTATATCCGCCGCGAAAACATCGAGATTGTCCCGCTCTACTTTGCTGCCCCGCGCCCCGTCGTGAACTGGAATGGTGTGGACATCATGGTTGATGATGACCGAATGCCAGAAGAATTGCGCAGCACGGCGGTCACCAAATCCGTCCGCTTCCGTACACTTGGCTGCTACCCGCTGACCGGCGCGGTCGAAAGCACAGCTGCCACGCTCGAAGACATTATCCAGGAAATGCTCCTGACCACCACATCCGAACGCCAGGGCCGCGTCATTGACGCCGACCAGTCCGGATCCATGGAAAAGAAAAAACAGGAAGGCTATTTCTGATGCGCCTCAATGACGACCTGATTGAATCAGATATCGCCGCCTATCTGGAGAAGCATGAGCATAAATCCCTGCTTCGCTTCATCACCTGTGGATCCGTGGACGACGGAAAGTCGACCCTGATCGGCCGCTTGCTCTATGACGCAAAGATGATCTTCGAGGACCAGCTGGCATCGCTCGAAAGCGACTCCAAGAAAGTGGGAACTCAGGGTGAGAATATCGACTTTGCCCTGCTCGTTGACGGACTGACCGCTGAACGGGAGCAAGGCATCACGATCGATGTGGCCTATCGCTTTTTCGCCACCGACAAGCGCAAGTTCATCGTCGCCGATACGCCAGGACATGAGCAGTATACGCGCAATATGGCGACCGGCGCATCAACCGCAGATGTCGCCATTCTGATGGTGGATGCGCGCAAGGGCATCTTGACGCAAACACGGCGCCACAGCTTCATCACATCCCTGCTGGGCATCCGCAAAGTCGTGCTGGCCATCAACAAGATGGACCTGATCAATTACAGTCAACAGGCCTATGACGACATCGTAGACGATTTCTACGCCTTCGCAGACGAGTTGGCGACGGATTTGGAAATCCAGCCAATCCCGATGTCTGCCCTCGAGGGCGTGAATATTACAAGCAAATCGAATGAAACAGACTGGTATGATGGCCCCAGCCTGATGGATTATCTGGAGACCGTGCCGGTTGGTGATCGCCGCCTGAACACGCCTTTCCGTATGCCTGTCCAATGGGTCAATCGACCCAACCTCGACTTCCGGGGTTTCTCCGGACAGATTGCTGCGGGCTCGATCCAACCTGGTGACCGCGTCAAATCCATGCCGTCCGGGAAGCAGTCCACCGTCCAGAGAATTGTCACGGCGACGGGTGACCTTGAGCAGGCAATCGCCGGACAATCCGTTACAATCACGCTGGACGATGAAATCGACTGTTCGCGCGGCGACGTTCTCGTTTCAGCCGAAGACCCTTCCGAAGTGTCTGACCAATTTCAGGCTCGCCTGCTTTGGATGAGCGAAACGCCACTCCTGCCCGGTCGCCGCTACCTGCTGAAGATGGGGGCGAAGACTGTCACGGCCACGGTCAACGCGCCGAAATATGGCATTGATGTCAATACACTGAACGATGTTCCCGCGAAGACGCTGGAGCTTAACCAGATTGGCGTTACAACCCTGTCGCTCGACCAAGCCATTCCCTATGATCCGTATGATGTCAATCGGGAGATGGGCGGCTTCATTCTGATCGACCGAATGACGAATGACACGGTTGGTCTCGGCCTTGTTGATTTCGCACTCCGCCGTGCATCAAACATTCACTGGCAAGCCATGGATGTTGATCGGTCTGCCCTGGCGGAGCAGAAAGGCCAGAAGCCAGCCGTGCTCTGGTTTACCGGCCTGTCAGGATCCGGCAAGTCGACCATCGCCAACGCCCTGCAGAAACTGTTGTTTGCCCAAGGCAAGCACACTTTCACGCTGGACGGGGACAATGTCCGTCACGGCCTGAACCGCGATCTCGGTTTTACCGATGCGGACCGCGTCGAGAATATTCGACGCGTCGCCAATGTCGCCCGCCTGATGTCCGACGCCGGATTGATCACGCTGGTCTCGTTCATCTCGCCGTTCCGGTCAGAGCGACAAATGGCGCGCAATCTGATGGCTGATGGCGAATTTATTGAAGTCTATGTCGACACGCCACTCAGCGTCGCGGAGGACCGGGATGTGAAGGGCCTCTACAAGAAAGCCCGCGCTGGAGAGATCAAGAACTTCACCGGCATCGATAGCCCGTACGAGCCACCTCAGGCGCCCGAACTGCGCATCGACACAGTGAACAATTCTCCGGAAGAAGCCGCCGAAGTCATTCTTGGCTTCATGCGCGAAAAGGGCCTGCTGAACGGCGAGTGACCCAGCATTGAAGGCGCCGTGCCCACCTGACCGGGCACGGCGCCGATCATCGCCTCCTTCCCCAACGTACCGGCTCGCCTTGCCGAATTTCGCACGCTAGGTGTCGTTTCACACAACGATAAGGGAGCGTGTCATGGCAAAAGGCGATCTGCCGGTTCTGGTTGGCGTGGGACAAAGCCTCAGCCAGTGGGATGGAACAAGCGGAGCAGACGGTGCGCCGTCGCCCCTGTCGCTCATGGTCGACGCGTCCAGGGCAGCCCTCTCTGACAGTGGTGCAGACCTCTCCAAGGCCATCGACACGATTGCGGTTGTTCGCATCTTTGAAGATTCAGTCGGTGGCGCACCGCACCCGCACGGCCATAACACCAACCTTCCCGGCACGCTGGCGCGCGATATTGGCGCTGCACCCGATACGCTGATCTATGAAACCGTTGGCGGTCAGAGCCCACAGGCCCTTGTCAATGAGATGGCCGCGCGCATCCATGCGGGCGATGCTGACTGCGTGCTGATCTCCGGTTCCGAGGCCAATCGGGCCTCGAAGGGCGCGCGCCGGAACAATGTGGAAATTAACTGGGCCGACGGCGCTGATGTGGATTACGAAGATCGCGGCATGGGTCCGATGATGCTGTCGCGCGAAGAAATCAAGCATGGCATCGTCGCGCCAGCTTATTTCTATGGCCTGTTCGAAAACGCCATCGCCGCCCGCGAAGGCCATTCACGCAGCCAGCACCGCAAGGCCATGGCCGAACTCTTCCAGCCCTTCTCTGTTGTTGCTGCAAAGAACCCGTATTCTCAATTCCCGGAGGAACGCTCGGTTGAGTTTCTTTCGACACCGTCCAAGGCGAACTACGAATATGCTGATCCGTTCCTGAAATGGTTCATCGCCCAGGACGCTGTGAACCAGGGCGCTGCTGCGATCCTGATGAGCAGCTCCAAAGCCGACGCATTGGGTGTTCCGGAAGACAAGCGTGTCTATCTTCACGGTGCAGGCGAAGCGGCCGACGATCTGATCTCGCTGCGCCCGAGACTCGACGGCTCATGGGCAATGCAGACCGCCATAGATCGCGCATTGGATCAGGCCGCGAAAGCAACAGGCGATATCAAGCATCTGGATCTCTATTCCTGCTTTCCATGCGCCGTGTTCTCTTCAACTGCCGCGCTGGGCATCGACTGGAAGAATGATCCGCGCCCACTCACCCTAACGGGTGGCCTGCCCTTTTTTGGTGGACCCGGAAACAATTATTCCCTGCACGGTATCGCGGAAATGGTGTCGACCCTTCGCGCAGATCCCGGCAGCTATGGCCTTGTGCTCGCCAATGGTGGCTGGATGACAAAGGAAGCGGTCGGGATCTACTCGACACAGAAGCCGACCCGTTTCGCACCCGCAGAATCCTATGCAACACCAACCGAACAAGTCACGCTTTGTGGCGAGGATTGCGAGGGAACGCTGGAAACCTTCACGGTCACGCATGGCAAGGAAGGACCGAACAAAGGCATCGCGTTCGTACGCCTCGAGGATGGGCGCCGGGCACTTGCCGTCGCATCCCCCGCTGCGCTCGCGACGTTACGTGAAGATGCCTCGCCCGTCGGCCGCAAGGTTGCCGTCAGCGTGGATACTGAAAAGGAGCGTGGCACGTTCAGTTTCATCTGACCGAGCCGCTTGCCCCGCCCCCCGGTTTCGACCAATCTCCGGCGCATGACGAAACATTTCAAGACATTCGGCGTCATTGGCGGCGGCGCATGGGGCACAGCGATTGCCCAGATGCTGACCCGTGAGGCCCAGGACGTGCTGATCTGGTGCCGCGAAGCAGAGGTGGCCGAAGCCATCAATACGCGCCATGAGAATACGGTCTTCCTGCCGGGCGTACCTTTGAACCCCGCGCTCAAGGCGACATCGGACCTCGCAGACCTGCACCTGATGGACGCGCTCTTTTCTGTCGCCCCTGCCCAGCACACACGGGCAACCTTGCAGGCACTGAAAGAGCATATCCGCCCCGGCACACCAGTTGTCCTCTGCTCCAAAGGCATCGAACTGAAGACAGGCGAATTCATGACGCAGGTGCTGGCCGACGAGCTGCCCGAAGCGGTTCCGGCTGTCATGTCCGGCCCGAGCTTCGCCATCGATGTGGCCAAGGGCCTGCCGACGGCTGTGACCTTTGCCATCGAAAATGAAACCCTTGGCGCCGAACTGATCGCCGCTGTTGCGACCCCGAATTTCCGCCCTTACCTCGCGCATGACCTGTTAGGTGCAGAGATCGGCGGCGCGGTGAAGAATGTGCTCGCCATTGCGTGTGGTATCGCACTCGGCAAGGGCCTGGGCCGCTCTGCCCATGCAGCGCTCATTGCCCGCGGCAGCGCGGAAATGACCCGGCTCGCTCTTGCCCTGGGCGCCGAGCGCGAAACCCTTTCCGGCCTGTCAGGGCTGGGCGACCTCGTCCTGACCTGTTCTTCCGAGACGAGCCGCAACATGAGCTGCGGACTGGCGTTGGGCAAAGGTGAGCCCCTTGAAGACATCATGGGCGCGCGAAACGCCGTGACCGAAGGCGTCGCAACCGCGCCGGTTCTGAAACGGATTGCTGCAGAACGCGGCGTCGACATGCCGATCTGTGATGCAGTTGCGGATGTGATTGAAGGCGCAATCAGCGTCGATGAAGCAATCCAACGCCTGCTGATGCGTCCGAACAAGGTTGAAACAGTCTAGGACGGGTTTACCGACATCAAGCCCGTCACACCGGGGTTTTCACCAGTTCGAAATGAGACCGGACGGTGGGTTTGTCGTCCGGAGAAACCGCGACACCGGTCTTGATCAGCTCGATCATATGACCAAGCACAGACATGGCCGCGGCTGGATGCAAGCGCTTGTCGACTTCGGCGTACATCACCTTGACCATTTCAGGGATCGAGGACTGACCCGCCCGAAGCTGGTCAAGAATGGCAGCTTCGCGAGCCCGGCGGTGGTTGGCGTATTCCGTGATGAAATGGTCGACGAATTCGCGGCCACGCACCGGATCGCCATGGGTCGGCCAAAGCGTGTCGAATTTCCTGGATTGAATCTTGTCGAGGCTGCGCATGTAATCGCCCATGTCCCCATCCGGCGGCGCGACAACAGTCGTGGACCAGCCCATGATGTGATCACCCGACAGACACGCATTCTCTTCGCGCAAGCCGAAGCAGAGATGGTTGCAAGTGTGACCCGGCGTCTCAATCACATCGAGTGTCCAGCCGGGGCCCGAAATCACGTCGCCATCGCCAACTTTGACATCCGGCATGAAGCCAAGGTCGTCTGCACTGCCAAGCTCGCCCTTGGCGGTCGGTACGCCGCAATTTTTCGCGTAAGTCTTGCAACCCGCCCACTGCGCCAAAGGCGTCGCCAGGGGGGAATGGTCGGAATGGCCATGAGTGACCAGAACGTGGGTGACCGTCTCCCCCTCCAGCGCCCGCTTTAGGGCTTCGAAATGCTCAGCATCTTCCGGGCCGGGATCAATGACAGCCACTTCTCCATGACCGATGATGTAGACGCCGGTGCCAACATAGGTGAACGGCCCGGGATTGTTCGCGATTACGCGGCGAATGAGCGGGGAAACCTGCTCTACGATGCCGTATTCAAACTCGATTTCGCGAACGTAGGGAATAGCCATATTATTCTAGTCTCTTGCAGCGATCCTGGCTTGCCGGAGCGATCAGCGCTTCTTCGAAGCAAAGGCGACGGCAAAGGCCTGCGCCATGCGACGTGTAGCCCTCAGCTTGGCGCCAAGCTTCAGCGCCACGGGCGGGCCCATATCCGTCTTGTTTGCATCGACGATGTAGATTCGTCCGGATGAACGGTCACGTAGGACGTCAACGCCGCCCCAGTCCAGTCCGATCGATGCAGCAAACCGCTCAATCACGGCAATTTCATCGCTCGTGTAGCAATTGCGAGGCTCGTCGAGCAAAACCTGAACATTCTCGTTCAGGAAACGGCGCTCCAAGGGCCGACGCTTGCGGAACACGATGACGGGTGAGCCGGCCACGATGCAACAGCGCAGATCCTCGACCAGACCGCCTTCGATCTCATTGTCGACGAGGCGCTGATAGGTCTTGCCCGGCAGAGGCGTATCCAGCGGACCTTCCAGAATCCGGCCATCATGCGCGGCATTCAATTCAGACTTCTCGACCATGCGGCCCTGATGGGTCGTAGGGTCAACCGCGAGAGAATATCCCGCAGCCTCTCCGAAAGCGGCTGCGACAGTCGATTTTGAAATATCATCACAGGTGAAATTGACCAGTTTCGCCCCATCACGAACCATCGGGACCGTATTGTCGGTTTCGGTGGAGTCATCAAACTGCATGACAATGTCAGCGGTCGCGACGTCATCAATCAATTTGGCACCTGACACATGTGTCACTGGCCAGATGAAATACCATGGGCGTGGCTTGTCAGGATAGAATGCAATCGTGGGGCGCTTGTGTCCGGTGACCCGGCGCCAGGTGCGCCATGTCTGCGCAAAGAAATAGAAGCAGAACCAGGTGAAGATGTCGTGCGCCAGCGAAAATGTGAGCGGAACGCGGTGCCCGGTCTTCTTCACCAGCATGGCGCCGTCATCGTATTTGAAATCGGTGATCCACAGACGATCGCTCATCCATTCCACTCCTCTTGCGCATACAGCCTCATGGCCAGCGCCTCCCTGTCTTGGCCTTCGCATGACCGGTCATCACTGACAACACACATAATGCGGCGCAAGTGTGACCACTTGCTCACAACATCTGTGAGCAGGATGGTCACAGCAGCGATTGCAGACTCGACAGATCATAGCCCGCATCTGCGGCAGCATCGACGATTTCCTGACCTGTACCCTGCCCGGCATGAGTCAGGGCCCATGCCGTTATGCATCGTGTCCCGGTGCGGCAATACGCCAACACCGGTTGAGGCGCTTCGTTCAGGATATTGCTCATCCGCTCGACGACTTCTGGGGTGGGGGCGCCTGAGAAAGGAAGTGCCACAAAGGCCAAACCCAGGGATTCGGCTTTGGCACGAATCGCGCCCATACGGGGCTGGTCCACGCCGCCTTCACCATCTGGGCGGTTCGCAACAATGGTTTTGAAGCCTGCAGCCTGAATTTGGGCAACATCCTCCTCGTTAATCTGGGGGGCGACAGCAAAAGCTTCCGTAACGCGGCGAATATCGGCCATATTTTAGTGTCCCTGCCTGAGTCTGCGGTCTTGATCGGCTGTCGCTACAAGCTAAGGATTGCGGATCGTTATGCCAAGCGTCGGTGACGGCGGCATGATCAAATTCCTATTACCAGCAGCGGAATAACTTAAGTACGTGTCCTCATTTCAACGTGTCATCAGCCGAATTCCGTGGGCCTATACGTTCAGGCGTCTGCTAATTGCAATCCCCACAATGCTTGCCATCGTAACGATGGCTTTCCTGATGATGCGCGCCGCTCCGGGTGGTCCGTTCGATGGTGAGCGGAAACTGCCGCCTGCGACCGAAGCTGCCATTGCAGCCAAGTTCGGTTTCGACAAACCGCTTCACGAACAATATCTGAGCTATGTTGGCGGCGTTGTCACCGGCGATTTCGGACCGTCCTACAAAACGCTTGGCAAGAGCGTGAACGACTTGATTGCAGACGGCCTGCCCATCTCCCTCACCATCGGGTTTCTCTCCATGGGTCTGGGCATAGCGGTGGGCACATTGCTGGGTGTTTTTGCGGGACTCAGACAAAATTCGGCGGCGGATTACAGCGTCATGGGGATCGCCATGGCAGGCATTTCGATCCCCACTTTTGTTACCGGCCCGATCCTGATCCTGATCTTTGCCCTTGGTGCCGGCATCTTCGCGGTTGGCGGTCTCGGAACCTATCCGAATATCGGGATGAACTGGCACAATATGACCTTGCCCGTAATCACGCTGGCCCTGCCACAGATTGCGATCATCTCCCGCCTCATGCGCGCCTCGATCATCGAGACAATGCGTTCCAACCATATCCGCACGGCGCGTTCCAAAGGCCTGACCGAACGCCAGGTGATTGCGCGTCACGCCCTGCCATCGGCCTTGCTGCCACTGATCTCGTATGCCGGCCCCGCAATGGCACGCGTCATGACCGGGTCAGTGGTGATCGAAAAGATTTTCGGCCTGCCCGGCCTCGGCTCATATTTTGTCGATGGTGCCCTGAACCGTGACTACACGCTCGTGATGGGCGCAATCATTGTCTATGCGGGCCTGATCGTACTGCTCAATCTTGTAGCAGACATTCTCTACGCCCTGCTTGATCCGAAAGTGAAGTACGATTGATGACGGATCTTGATCCTCTCCTCGACCCGACTGGTCGCATCGAACCGGTTCAGAATGCCATTATTGGGGGACGCTCGCTCTGGGAAGATGCCCGGGCGCGCCTGTTCCGCAACCGCGCCGCCGTCGTCTCCATGTGGATTCTCGGCTTCCTCATTCTGTTTGCAGTCGTCGGGCCATTTGTCTGGGTCCACAAGTACAGCACCATTTCTGACCTGCGCACCATTGCGCCGACGCTGGAAGGCCTGCATCCGCTCGGAACCGACCTGCAGGGACGAGACCTGCTTGCGCGCCTGATGATCGGCCTGCGTATCTCGCTCATGGTCGGCATTGTCGCCACGGCTGTCAGCCTCGTGATCGGCGTCAGTTGGGGTGCGACGGCAGGTTATCTCGGTGGTCGCGTCGACAATTTCATGATGCGCATTGTCGACGTACTCTACGCTCTGCCCTTCATCTTCTTCGTGATCCTGTTGCTGACGGTGTTTGAGCGCAACATTGTGCTGATCTTTGCAGCCATCGGCGCGATCGAGTGGCTGACCATGGCGCGGATCGTGCGCGGCCAGACACTCGCCATCAAGGGCAAGGAGTTCATTGAAGCTGCGCGCGCGTCTGGGGTCAGCCGCAAGGACATCATTGTGCGCCACATCCTGCCGAACGTGATCGGCCCGGTCGCCGTCTATGTCACGCTGACCATCCCGGTGGTGATCCTCGCCGAAAGCTTCCTGTCCTTCCTCGGCCTCGGTGTGAACGAGCCCCTTACCTCACTTGGCGTGCTGATTTCGGATGGCGCACACCGGATGGAAGAAAAGCCCTGGATGCTGCTGGCACCCGCCGTCACGATGGCAGTCACCTTGTTGTGCCTCAACTTTATCGGTGACGGCCTGCGCGATGCGCTGGATCCGAAAGACCGCTAGACAGTATTCACCTGGCACCTGGACAGACTGGACCAAGTGTGCCCGTCACACCGGGAAAATCTTGGTGTTCAGGGTGGCCTTTGCTGGTGCGCTGAGGCAAGAGATTCGCGGGTAATTTGAAAGAGCAAACGATGGCAAAATCGATGACCAGCATCGTTCCGGTACTAATGTGCGGCGGAGCGGGCACGCGGCTCTGGCCGCTATCGCGAAAGAGCTATCCAAAGCAATTTGTTCCCCTGATCGGCGATACATCCCTGTTCCAGGCATCCGCGCTGAGATTGACCGGAGGCGCTTTCACGCCGCCGCTTGTCCTCACCAATGCGGATTTCCGGTTCATCGTGCAAGAACAGCTCACCGACATCGAAATCGATGACGCTTCCATCATGATCGAGCCAGACGCGCGCAACACGGCCCCGGCAATCCTGGCGGCAGCACTGCATCTGCAAAAGACCCAACCAGATGCCCTGATGCTGATCGCACCATCCGACCATGTCATCCCGGACAGTGATGCATTTCTGGAGTCAATCAATGCGGCCGTCGATGCGGCCCGAAAAGGCCAGCTCGTCACGTTCGGAATCCAGCCCACACATCCCGAAACGGGATACGGATACCTGGAACTCAGCAAGCCGGTGGAAGACAACAGTCTGTCCCCCATCAAGTTGAAGCGGTTCGTGGAGAAGCCCTCTGCGACCAATGCCCTTAAAATGGTGAATAGTGGTGACTACCTCTGGAACGCAGGGATCTTCCTGTTCAGCGTCAAAAGCATTGTCGAAGCTTTCCAGAAACATGAACCGGGCATGGTTGAATGCGTGAGCAAGTCTGTCGATGACCTGCAGATGGATCTCGGCTTTATGAGGCTCGATCCGGAGAGCTGGAACCGGGCCCAGTCGATCTCGATCGACTATGCAGTCATGGAACGCACCGAAAATCTTAGCGTCGTGCCATTTTCGGGCGGATGGTCAGACCTTGGCGGCTGGGACGCCGTATTACGCGAAACCGGGCCGGACAAGCATGGGGTTTCGACCAGCGGACATGTCACGGTCATGGATTGCCAAGACTCCCTGATCAGGTCCGAAGATAATGGACTGGAAGTCGTCGGTATCGGTCTGAAGAACATCATAGCCGTTGCCATGCCGGATGCGGTGCTGATCGCGGATGCGTCCCGCGCACAGGACGTGAAACTGGCCGTTACCGAGCTCAAGGCCAAACAGGCACGCCAGGCCGAGCAATTTCCGCGGGACTATCGCCCCTGGGGCTGGTTTGAGTCCATTGCGAAGGGCGAACGTTTTCAGGTCAAGCGCATCCAGGTAAAGCCGGGCCAGTCGCTGTCCCTTCAATCGCACCATCATCGCGCCGAGCACTGGATTGTCGTATCCGGAACAGCCAAGGTCACGATCAATGAGGACGTCAAGCTCGTCACCGAAAACCAGTCCGTATACATCCCTGTAGGATCCGTTCACCGGCTGGAAAATCCGGGGAAATTGCCCGTCGTCCTCATCGAGGTTCAAACTGGCAGCTATCTCGGTGAGGATGACATCATACGATACGAAGATAAATACGCGCGCGATTAGAGTCTGCGGAGTCGAACTTATTTGAATTCGAATGAATCTGCACCTTGCGGCACGAGGTGCGGCACTCTTATCTAAAGAGTTCCCCCATTTCAGACCCGAGGATGCCCGTTGGAACTCTTTGTCTTCCTTTGCAGCCTCATCATATTTGTCAGTTTTGCGCTGATGCCGCTGGCAAGGCGAGCAGGAGCTCCATTTCTCTTGATCGCACTTCTCATCGGCATGCTGCTGGGAGAAGATGGTCCAGGCCGTATTCAATTCAGTAATTTCAACTTTGCGTTCGACCTTGGCAGCGTGGCCCTGGCCGTCATCCTGTTTGCCGGCGGATTGGAAACTGGACGCAGCGTCTTCCGTTCCGCTGGTGCGCCGGCATCCCTACTCGCAACCATCGGTGTACTGATTACAGCAGGCATCACGGGTGTTGCGGCCTGTCTATTCATGGGACTGCCCTGGCAAGTTGGTCTATTGCTTGGCGCAGCGGTCGCCTCTACCGACGCGGCCGCGACCTTCCTTCTCGTTCAGCAAAGCGGCATAGCCCTGAGACAACGCCTGAAGGATACGCTGCTGTTGGAATCGGGCCTGAACGACCCGATGGCCATTTTCCTGACAGTGTCGCTTACCACGCTGGTCGCCTCCATACAGACCAATGCGCCGGCGGACCTCCCCGGCATGGCTCTGTTTCTGCTCATGCAAGCCGGTATCGGCATTTTGGGCGGCGTCCTTGGCGGCAGGCTTCTGGCCCGCATTCTTGATCGCCTTTTCCTGCCAATGGGCACGTATCCCATCATGACCCTTGCAGGCGCCCTCGTCATCTTTACCGGCGTGTCGCTGGTTGGAGGCAGCGGCTTCCTCGCGGCATATCTTGCCGGCGTCAGTTTCAAGGCCAAACTGAAGCGACCAATCGATCGCATTGTCGACTTCAATGAAGCCTTCCAGTGGCTCTGCCAGATGGTGTTATTCCTGACCCTCGGTCTGCTCGTTACGCCGAGTGCGCTGTTAAACGACATCTGGCCTGCCATCGGATGCGCCGCAGTATTGATGCTGATCGCTCGACCGCTCGCCGTATTTGCCAGCGTGGGATGGATGGGCTTTTCCTTCCGTGAGAATGTCTTCCTGAGCTGGGTGGGCCTGCGCGGCGCGGTACCGATCCTTCTCGCGATCTATCCCGTCATCGCACCAGGACCGATTTCAGTTGGCTTCTTCAATGTCGTGTTCGTGATCGTGACAATCTCGCTGACCATTCAGGGCTGGACGATTGCGCCGACAGCACGGCTCCTTCGTCTGGGCCCGGAAGCCCAGACAAAGGAAATAACTGATACCTAGCGCAGCGCGATCTCGATATCATCGAGCAGATTGCGGACCCGTTTGGCATTCGCACCAAGATCAGACAGGCCGACCCGACTGGTTGAGCGCACATCAATGCGGGACCCGCCCTCTTCTGTCGGCTGGATACGGATCATGATGTCATCCTTGAAATCAAACCAGAAGCTCGTTTCGGTTGCCTCGATGCGACCGGCCGTCTCGTCACTGGCAACGATCACCCAACCGCGCTCCTTCACAAGCGTGAGGATGGCCTCGAATGCCGCTTCCGACGGAGCTTGAGTGATATAGGAATCAAGTTTCGGATAAGGGGCGTCCGCACGGTCATCCTGTTGGGTCGGATCGAATTCGGCCTCTTCCTGCAATTCGGACACGAGGCGCCCCGGAGTGCCCGGCCAACGGTCTTCGGCATATTCCGGAACGATTGGTGCAGCTTCGACCGGGTTCATGGCCTCGGTCTCGGCCCGGACGGCGAGCAGGGCATCGCTCGGCATGATCGGGTTGGACCAGTCGGTCTGAACGTCGTGGATCGGCGGCAAGCGGGACGCTTCCCCGCCAAACGCCGCGACGCGCCCAAAGCTGAGCCCGGCAATCAAGAGCGAGGCAAACGCCAGAATGAAAGCGCGTTTCCGGGGTGCTTTGATCAATGAGAGGATCACAGCGATCACTGAGACACCGAGCGCCACGAAGATCAGCTTGAGTCCCCAATTGATCGTCATCAGACCAAGCCCGACCTGCCAGTTCCACAGGCCCAGCTTGGTGCCAAGCGCTGCGATGATGAACCAGAAGACCGTAAAGATCGACAAGGCAAGCGACGCCTTGGCAACCGTGCCGCGCCATCCGGCATCCTGTGTCTGTTCTATCGTATCCATTGTGTTTCCAGCCCTCTCCGGATGATCCCTGTCACCTGACATAGATCACACTGCCCCTCTCAACCAGTCTCGTGGAACAGATTCGTGCGGAACAGCGTCCGCTCCTGCACGTTCAAACTGAACCTCTTCAACGTCAATTCGAAAGGAAAGACCATGGACCATTCCGGCAGCTATCTCCGCTTCGGCCTGATGATCACGACCTCCGCCATCGTCATGTTCGGACTTATGTATCTAAACACCTATGCCCTGCCCCATGTGCATTGGAGTGAAACCCGCTTCTACATGACCCTCATCATGGCCGCGTCGATGGCGATCGTAATGTTGGCCTTCATGCTCAACATGTATCAGGATAGCCGCAAGAACCTCGCAATATTCGTCGGCAGTGGCCTGCTCTTTGTTACCGCCCTGCTTCTGGTGCGCTCGCAAGCAACGGTAAGCGACCAATCATATATGCGCGCCATGATCCCGCATCATTCCATCGCCATCATGACCAGCGAAAGGGCGGGCATAGAAGACGTACGCGTTCAGCAATTAGCCGATGAAATCATCAAAGCTCAGAAGGTGGAAATAGCTGAAATGGAATGGCTGATCGATGACATCTCCAAAAATGGAAAAGCGGCCACTCCCGAAGAAGCAGCCGCCCGTCCAGTTCCCGAGTTCAGCCCGAACTAGGCCGTCGGCAGCTTGTAGTCCTTGAACTGGTTGCGCAGGGCCAGCTTGTTGATCTTGCCCGTGGCGCCAAGCGGAATTTCATCGACAAAGACGACATCGTCCGGTGTCCACCATTTGGCAATCTTGCCTTCCAGTTGGGCCAGCACGTCTTCCTTGCTCGGCGTTTCCCCCGGCGCGGCTTGTACCACCAGGAGTGGGCGCTCATCCCATTTCGGGTGATAGATGCCGATAGCCGCCGCATTGGCCACTTTCGGGTGGCCGACTGCGATGTTCTCGATGTCGATGGAGGAAATCCACTCGCCGCCTGATTTGATCACATCCTTCGCGCGGTCGGTGATGGTCATCGTGCCATACTCGTCGATATTGGCGACATCGCCCGTATCAAAATAGCCGTCCTCGTCCAGCACGTCGCCGCCGACGCCCTTGAAGTATCCAGCTGCAATCGCAGCGCCGCTCACCATCAACCGGCCAGATGTCTCGCCATCATTCGGCAGCACCTTGCCTTCGTCATCGACGATCTTGAGCTCCACGCCGAATGGCGGGCGCCCTTGCTTGAGCTTCTGCTCCATACGCGTGTCGATGTCGGCATTCACGAGATGGGGCGGCAAGGCGCCCAGCGTTCCCAGCGGCGAGGTTTCGGTCATGCCCCAGGCGTGGACAACGTCCACTTCATAATCCTGCTCGAAGGCACGAAGAATCTTCTCCGGAATGGCTGAGCCCCCGATCAGAACCTTCTTCAAGTGCGGCAGCTTGAGATTGTTTTCCTGCAAATGTGTCAGCAGCATCAGCCAGACGGTTGGAACCGCGGCGGTGATCGTCACCTTTTCCGTATCCAGCAATTCATAGATGGATGCGCCATCCATCTGTGCCCCCGGCATTACCATGTTCGAGCCGACAGCAGGACAGGACAGTGCAAGGCCCCATGCATTGGCGTGAAACATCGGCACGACCGGTAGAACCACATCATCAGCGCCCATGCCCATCACATCCTTGCCCATCGTGATCAGCGTGTGCAACACGTTCGAGCGGTGGGAATAAAGCACCCCTTTCGGATCGCCTGTAGTGCCCGACGTATAACAAAGGCCACATGCGGTATCTTCCGGAAAGTCGCCCCAGCGGACCTCGGTCGAGCGACCATCAATCCAGATATCAAACGGGATTGCACCGAGAGAGTTTTCCGGCATCGTGTCAGCATCAGCGTATATGACGAAAGTCTTCACCGTCTGCAGATGGTCCTTGATGGCCTCCACAATAGGCAGGAAGGTCTTGTCGAAGATGAGCACCTTGTCTTCGGCGTGATTTGCGATCCAGGCGACCTGTTCAGGGTGCAGGCGTGGATTGATCGTGTGGAGCACCGCGCCAATGCCCATGGCGCCATACCAGGAGGCCATATGCCGTTCAGAGTTCCAGCCCAGCGTCGCCACGCGGTCGCCCAACTGAATGCCGCTATCGATAAGCGCATTCGAGACCTGCTTGGACTGGTCAAAGAGATTGGCATAGGTCGTGCGGACAATATGGCCTTCCACGCGCCGAGTGATGATTTCTCGTGTAGGATTGATGCGCTTGGCGTGTTCGAGGATTTTGTTAACCGTCAGCGGCCAGTCCTGCATGATACCCAGCATGGTAAGTCTCCCTGTAATGTTTTGTCTTCGGCAATAATTGCCTGATTTAGAACCGGTTTATGCGTGCGATTGCTGCAGCGCAAGAAGAGGACCACCCGAATGAACCACTCCGCACTGCTTGTTATCGCTCTCATCCTGCTGTCTGGCTGCGGCCCGTCAAGCGATACCCCACAGTCAGGGGCCGTGGAGCCCGCAATCACCGAGGCTTCTGCGCGCATGCCCCTGCCCGACTATTTCGACTGCCTGCGTGAAAACGGAGGCGTGGTGATCGCTGCGCATCGCGGGGGCCCTGCGCCGGGCTATCCTGAGAATGCCATTGAGACGATGCAGTTCAATTTCGACAACGGGGTCCGGGTCTTCGAGATTGATGTCGCCGAAACCCGAGACGGCGTGTTGACCCTGATGCATGATGACCGGCTGAACCGAACGACGACCGGCCGGGGCTATGTCTCCGATATCAGCTGGGAAGAACTGTCGGGCCTGACCCTGGTCGACAATGATGATCGTCACACGCGCTTTAGCCCGCCCAAGCTGACCGACGCCCTGATCTGGGCCCGAAACAGCGGCGCCATTCTGGAACTCGACCGCAAGAAGACCACAAGCTTCGCCAATATGGCCAAGGCCGTTTATGCGGCTGGCGCGGAAGAGAACATCATCATGATTTCCTACAATGATGACGAAGCCGCCGAAATCGCAGCCATCGACCCCCATTTCATGATGACCGCCTCGGCACGCGGCGGCCGTGACATTGCGGCACTTGAGGCACGCGGTGTGGACTCCCGTCGACTGATCGCCTGGACCGGCACTGGCCGCCCCGATGCCGCAGCCTGGGATCGCAATGCCCGCAACGATGTCGAATCCGCTTTCGGCACGCTGGGTCGTTCCGGCGAGCGATTGGACGATATCTATCTGGCCGACGGCAACGGATCGGAGTTTCAGGATCTTGCCGATGACGGCCTCGTCATGCTGGCCACTGACCGGCCGCTCGAAGCGGCCGAGGCAATGACCGCAGATGACACCGCCATCGCCGCGTGTGGTGGCTAGGCTCGGGCAGAAACCATCCGTTGCCAGAGCACAAAGATCACAGGCACAACCAGCTCGATACCCAGCGCGACCATCTGGTCCTGCGCGGGCTGACCGACGGTCATCACTGAGACAAGACGACCGAGCCCTCCGATAAAGATGGCTGCGCTAACCACCAGAAGAAGCCGCCCTTGTTTTTCGATGGATGGAATGATCGACCAGATCAGGAAGCTCACCACAAGATACATACCGGAGAAGTACCGATACTGATTGTCCAGTTCTGTCGTGACGCCTGCCGGGGACAATCGTTCCGCCCCGTGCAGAAAGCCCATCAGGGCAAAAATAGCGGGAATGAGTGAGAAAATGCCAAGGGCAATCTGAAGTCCGCGTTTCATTATGTGGTGTACCTCCCCTAATGGCGCATCGTTTCCGTACGCCCTGCCGTCACTTACTCACGGCAAATGTCTGGTGACAATGATTGACGCAACGTCTTCCCAGGCGTATGAGGCGCGCGGGCTCTGGGACGCCCGCCGCTCGCAAGGCCTTTGGTCTTTCGGTGAAGATCCCCCGGCGCACTCCGCGCCGCGACTTTTGATCACGGAACACCGGTCCATCCGGCAGTCCCGCGGCAAGGCGAGCCCCGCTGAGAAGCGACTGCCCGGACAAGGATGTTTCCAATGTCTATTTCAATAACAACGCGCGAACAGGCCAAGGCCCGTGCCCGCGACATACGGACAGAACAGGCAAATGCCGGTACGTCCATCTCACATGCGAGAGCACTTGAGCTCGTCGCGACTGAACTCGGCTACCGCGACTGGAATACCGCATCGGCGCGCCTGTCGAACAAACCCGAGGCACCCTGCCAGCTGGGTGACCGCATCTCGGGCCGCTACCTCAAACAATCCTTTGAGGGGCGCGTGCATGCAATCCGCGAACTGGCGGGTGGCATGGGGTACGAAGTGACCCTGCACTTCGACACGCCGGTAGATGTGGTTGAGTTCGAGAGCTTCTCGGGATTTCGCCAGCGCGTGACCGCCATGGTGAGTGGTGATGGCGTGTCATGGGCAAAGACCAGTGATGGCGTCCCGCACCTTGTCATCGAAGCCGTCTCGAACGGAATCGTTTGATCTGGCAGCGGAACGCTACGGATAGAGTCGACCGGTGGTCCAACCCTCGTTTGAGCGGACAAACTTCAGCCGGTCGTGCATCCGGAAAGCCTGGTCCTGCCAGAACTCGATCTCGACCGGCACGACACGGAACCCGCCCCAGAATTCGGGGCGGGGAATGTCTGGTCCGTCGCCGAAGATTTCCGATAGTTCAGCCACGCGCTGTTCGAACTCGGCCCGATCGGCCAGTGGACGCGACTGGTCAGACGCGATGGCGCTGATACGGCTCTGGGCGGCACGGGTGGCAAAATACTCATCGGCGGCCTCTTCGGAGACTGGCATAACCGTCCCGCGCACCCGCACCTGCCGGCGCTGGCTCTTCCAATGAAAGCCAAGCGCTGCTTTGGGGGTCTCGGTCAGTTGCTGGCCTTTGGCACTTTCGAGATTGGTGAAGAAAACAAACCCCGCCTCAGTCACCTCTTTCAACAATACAATACGGACATCCGGCATGCCGTCAGCGTCCACGGTCGCCAGAGACATTGCGTTGGAATCATTCGGTTCGGCTTCGCGCGCCGCCGCCATCCACTCTTTGAACAGGGCTATCGGGTCAGCCACGTCTGGAATCAGGGGTTTTCCCGACGGGTCGGTCAGATAATCCGTCGCGCTGGGTGAAGGGGGAATGATGTCGGGTTGGTCGCTCTGGCTCATCGATCTGTCCGCTCGTCAGGCTGTGGGGGCTGGCCGTCATATAGGCCAATCGGGCGCGGAGTCATACCGCTACGGCGGCGACATCCTGCGGCATAGGCGCATGGCCGCTTGCCCTTCTCTGACAAATTCGTCATTGATGCCGCGAAATCACCCTATGCAAGAAGGACTCTCCCATGAAAAAGCCCGTGAAAGTCGCTGTAACTGGCGCTGCAGGCCAGATCGGTTATGCGCTCCTGTTCCGCATTGCCGCTGGAAACATGCTTGGACCTGACCAGCCGGTCGACCTTCACCTGCTGGAAATCACGCCTGCGCTCGGCGCGCTCGAGGGCGTGGTCATGGAATTGAACGATTGCGCCTTCCCGCTCCTGAACAATATCGTCGCCACTGACGACCCGAATGTTGCGTTCAAGGATTGCGACTTTGCCCTGCTCGTCGGCGCGATGCCACGCAAACAGGGCATGGAACGCAAGGACCTGCTGTCTGCAAATGGCGGTATCTTCGGCCCACAGGGTAAGGCGATCAATGATCATGCCAGCCGAGACGTGAAAGTGCTTGTCGTCGGCAACCCGGCCAACACCAATGCCCTGATCGCACAACAGAATGCGCCTGATCTGGATCCGAAATGCTTCACCGCCATGGTCCGTCTCGACCACAACCGCGCGATGAGCCAACTGGCTGAGAAGACGGGCGCCCACAATACCGACATCAAGAAGATGACAATCTGGGGCAACCATTCCTCAACTCAGTACCCAGACCTGCATCACGCCACCGTCAAAGGCGAAGCTGCCCTCTCCAAAGTCGATCAGGACTGGTACGAAAACACCTTCATACCGGACGTGCAGCAGCGCGGCGCCGCCATCATTAAGGCCCGTGGTGCCTCTTCGGCCGCTTCGGCTGCGTCAGCCGCCATCGATCATATGCGCAGCTGGGCCCTCGGCACCGAAGCTGGTGACTGGGTGTCCATGGGCATCCCGTCCGATGGCTCCTACGGCATTGAGCCGGGCGTCATCTACGGCTACCCGTGCACCTGCAAGGACGGCAAGTACGAGATCGTCCAGGGTCTCGAAATCGGTGAATTCTCGCGCGCCCGCATGGATGCGACCGAGAAAGAACTGCGCGAAGAGCGCGAAGCTGTTCAGGACCTGCTCGGCTAGGCCCTGACTCAATACTGAAACGGGCAGCCATGTCTCACAACACGTTCGGCCACCTCTTCCGCGTGACCACCTGGGGCGAAAGCCACGGGCCCGCACTCGGATGCGTGGTCGATGGCTGCCCGCCTAATCTTCCGCTGGATGAGGCCTTCATTCAGCAATTCCTCGACCAGCGCCGCCCCGGCACCTCGCGATTCGTAACCCAGCGTCGGGAACCCGATCAAGTGAAAATCCTGTCCGGCGTCTTTGAGGATGACCGGACCGGCGGCCCTGTCACCACAGGCACACCGATCTCGCTGATGATCGAAAATACAGATCAACGGTCGAAAGATTATGGTGAGATCCGTGATCGGTACCGCCCCGGTCATGCCGACTATTCCTACGATCAGAAATATGGCGTCCGAGACTATCGCGGCGGTGGCCGCTCCAGTGCGCGCGAGACTGCCGCGCGGGTAGCTGCAGGCGCGGTGGCGCGCCGCGTTCTTGGCGACGGAATCTTCTTGCGCGGCGCTGTCGTCCAGATCGGCCCCCATGCCATCGACCGCTCGCGCTGGAACTGGGATGAAACGCAATCGAACCCATTCTGGTGTCCTGACGCCGAAATAGTGCCCGTCTGGGAGACCTTTCTGGACGAAACTCGCAAGGCTGGAAGCTCTGCTGGCGCAATTGTAGAGGTCGAAGCGACGGGGATTCCTGCGGGTTGGGGCGCTCCCATATACGGAAAACTGGATAGCGAACTCGCGGGTGCCATGATGAGCATCAATGCGGCCAAGGGCGTGGAAATCGGCGAAGGCTTTGCCGCCGCGGCTTTGTCCGGTGAGGAAAACGCCGACCAGATGCGCACTGGCAATGACGGCGCCCGTTTCCTGTCCAACCATAATGGCGGCATTGCGGGCGGCATTTCAACCGGTCAGCCGATCGTCGTGCGAATCGCAATCAAACCAACATCTTCCATCCTTACCCCCGTCCAGACTGTCACGCGTGACGGTCAGGAGGTGGACGTACGCACCATCGGACGGCATGATCCCTGTGTTGGCATTCGTGCGGTGCCGGTGGCGGAGGCGATGCTCGCCTGTGTGCTGGCCGACGCGAAGTTGCGACATAGAGGGCAGACGGGAAAATGACCGCAAATGCGCATGTCACAGTAAGTTCACATACCTGCTATCGGCATTGCACATTGAACCTGCTACCTCGCGTTCAGTATTCAAATAGCGATGGGTTGGCGTAATGGGTGGCGTAGAAATTTTCGGCATCATTGGATTTATGCTGGCGTGCTACGCCGTCGTCGCGAATGATTCGATCCAGACACTGGGGACATTCCTGTCCTCGAATGCAAAGCGTCCTTGGTGGGTCCTGTGGATTTTTGCCAGCGCAATTCTGTTGGCCGTGCTCTTCTACGGGTATTTCAATGGTCAGGGAGACGTTGCCTACGAACGTCTCGACAAATTGTCTGTGCTGCCAGGTGAAGGGGATCGCACCGCGGTGCTGATGCCCGGCATTCAATGGTGGCACGCCCTGCCTCCCCTGGTCCTGCTATTCCTGACTCGATTTGGCATCCCTGTGTCGACGACCTTCCTGGTCCTGACCCTGTTTGCCTTGTCGGGCGGGTCTGCCAGCGATGGCATCCTCGAAAAAATGATCATCAAGTCGGCAATGGGCTATGTCGTGGCGTTCGCGTGCGGCGCTGTGATCTGGATAATAATTTCCCGCACGTTCGAGCGTTGGGTCTTTCATACGAAAGACGAATTGCCTTGGCCCTACTGGATCACATTCCAGTGGCTGACGACGACCTTCCTCTGGTCACAATGGCTGATGCAGGATCTGGCGAACATCTTCGTTTACCTGCCGCGAACGGTCACAGTCACTGGTGACGAAACGCATGTGGCCTTTTCGCTCGGCTACGTCATTTTCGGCGCGATCCTGCTTGTGGCCATCCAAGGCTACATCTTCGCCACGCGCGGCGGCCAGATTCAGAAGATTGTGGAACGCAAGATCAACACGGTGGATGTCCGCGCCGCGACAATCGTCGACCTGATCTACGGAATCATCTTGTTCCTGTTCAAAGAAGTCAGCAATGTGCCGATGAGCACGACTTGGGTATTCCTTGGCCTGTTGGCCGGTCGCGAACTCGCGATCTCCTACGTCGCGCATCTGCGCGAAAAGAATGAGGCCGTGAAAGACGTTCTCGGCGATGCCGGACGTGCCTTCCTCGGCCTCATCATTTCGATCATTCTGGCTTTTGCCATGCCCCTCATGGGGACAGGTAAGCTTCCGAGCTTCTAGCCCCGTTGGCGTTTAGGCGAACAGGTTAAAGATCGGATCGAGCGCGATCGCGAGACTCACCCCGACGACGCCTGCCAGTGCCAGCATGGCTCCCCGCAGGACGCGCAGGCTCGACTCGTTGAGGGTCAGGTCCCTGTGCGCCAGCCAGGAAACGTGATTATCATTATGATCTAGGACTGCCATAGGTGGCTCCTTTCATTCCTGGTAAATAGTTCGTGTCACATGACCGTAACGTAACTGTCATATTACTGTCATGTTCCATTCGCGCAAATCAATATTTTTTCATACAGGATTAAGCAGCGCCCGTAGCTCTGGAAAAAAGTTTCATTTCAAGGCGTTATGATGATCGCCGGAAGGTGCTGATTTTTGTAAGAAATGCCAGTGACTGCGTTTCAGGCACCAATCCTGTCAAATCGCATGCTTGTACGGCGTCCCAGGACAGATAGCTTTTGTAGTATGGCTCGTGGAAACCGTGGGGAAAATATTCCAACAGTCCATCAAGGTCCGAATAGTCTCCAAATTGCGCGCTATCTGCCAGGATAAACAGACCGCCCGGCTTCAGGACTCGTCGAATTTCCGCCAGCACCTTCTCCCTCACGCGGGGCGGCAATTCGTGGAACAGGAAAATGGAGACCACCATATCGAGGCTATTGTCCTCTACGGGCATCGCCTCGGCCGCCTCGTGCAGGATCTCTACCTGTTTCCACGGTTTCAGACGTGTGCGGGCGGCGTCGGTATAGGTCGGTGACAGGTCCAGCCCGCTCGCCATTAACCTTGGATATACCTGCATCACTTGCGACAGGAAGCGGCCATTGCCGCACGCCACATCCAACAGGCTGACACCGCGTTGGTCGCGTCCCCTGAGCTCCCGTGAAATCTCGGCCAGAACGGCGCGGCGCATCGCATCTGCTGTGCCAGTAAACAATGCTTCGACCTGAGTGTCATAGATATCGGCGCTGTCCTCGGTAAACCAGCCGCCGGACTGATAGTGGAAATTCTGGAGATAGTAGGCGGGATACCGGTTATGCCCGTCGGTCACCTGTTGCCGTACTTCCGTTCCATTGCGTTCCAATCGGCGCCGATCAACGTCCTCGACATCTTCCCGGAAAGCCCGCGCCGATCTCAACGCTTTCGGCAAATCCTTCAGGCGCACATCCGATGGCGCTGGATACAGCCCTGCCTCAACATTCAGGCGGTCCTTGATGAACAGTTCGAAATAGGCTCGGCGCAGGACAGCAAGGTCGGGCTGGCCTCGGGTGGGCTGGAACGTTGGTTCGCCCGGGCGATCAAAGCCGCTGGCACGCCGACGCGCCGCGCTCATCTGCGCGCCATACCAAGCCGACCGCAGCCCTTGTGCAGCAGCGTAACGCGCCCGGCCGGCGGTGCGGGTGGCGATGTCGAACACTCCCATGCAGTCAATATGTGGCCAGGTGTACCCGGCGTCCAGTTTTCACCTACTGTTCAGGTTCCGCCCCGCAGTATGCTAGTCTGACACTGGCGGACGTGTATCCGCGACAAGGAGTATTGCGATGAAATCCCACTCGCTGTTCATCGGAGCGCTGGCCATGGCCAGTCTTGCCATACCGGCTACGGCCTCGGCCCAAAGCGGATATGGCTACACCTATAATCCCCCTGTCCAGAACGTCCAATGTGAGCGCCAGCGCAAGGATGACCAGTTTGCGGGCGTGCTCGTCGGCGCGATTGCGGGCGGCCTGATCGGCGGGGCAATCGGCAATAATGTGGATGATGGCGATGCCTACCACTACCGGGGTCACAGAGGGTATCGCGGCCATAGAGGTTATCGCGGTCATCGGCGTCACGGCGGATACCATCATGGCAACGGAAACTCTGATGAAGTCGCTGCGGGCGCCATTCTCGGCGCGATTGTGGGCGGTCTTGCTGGCGGAGCCATTGCAGAAGACACAAGCCGACCCTGTCAGGTTGCAACACCTTATGGAGCGGCCACGAGCGGTACCTATCCAGCCGGCGGCATTCCGCGCACGACCGACGGCCTGTATGGCGGACCGGAGATCATGAACTATCCCAACACGCCGCCGCCAAGCCGCACATATCCGGCGTCAACGACTGCGGGACCGACCCTGCCGCCCCAACCGGGCACCGATATCGAGTGCCGCACGATTGAGCGCGAAACGCGGCTGCCCGATGGTCAGGTCATCCGCGACCCGATCACCGCATGCCGCGATCCCTATGATGGCACATGGGAGATCAATGACGGTTTCGGGGACGAGAACTACTAGGCGCCGGAACTAGGTTCGCACCGCATAAAACAGGCGTTCCGCATTGCCGTCGCCCCCGGTGATAGGGCTTTGTGTCCATGACTGGATTGGCCATCCCTGCCCGGCCATCCATTCCGTGAAAACGTCCGCCGCCAAGTCTGCCTTTTCGGAATCTGTGACCAGTCCGCCCTTGCCGATGTTTTCCCGACCAACCTGGAATTGCGGCTTGAACAGGCCGACAATTTCCGCCCGCTCAGCCGCGAGCGACAGAGGAACGGCCAGCAGCTTTTCGAGCGCAATGAAGCTCGCATCGCATACGAGCAAGGAAGGCGTGTCGCCCAGCATCTCTCCGGTCAGGGTCCGGGCGTCTTGAGCTTCCAGGCTCGTGACGCCGTCCTCATCGGAAAGAGAGGAGTGAAGCTGGCCTCGCCCGACATCGACCGCGACGACATGCGTCGCACCGGCCCGCAACAGCACGTCTGTGAAACCACCTGTGGACGCCCCGATGTCAAGGCAAACGCGCCCAGCCGGATCAACGCCAAAAGCGCTCAGGCCGTGCGCCAGTTTCAATCCCCCTCGCGATACGTAAGGGTGCGCCGGTTGTGCCTCGATGCGGTCGTCGCGTGACAGCATTTGCGATGGTTTGGTGACCACGACGCCGCCAGCCGTCACATTGCCTGCCTCAATCGCGGCGCGCGCAGAGGCTCGGCTGTCGAACAACCCCAGACTAACGAGCAATTTATCCGCGCGGTCCTTCACGACATGGAGCCTTCCTGCCAAATAGACGTTAAGCCTATATCAGAACCCCGCTGACAGGAGACCCCCATGATCACTCGAACTGCAATCGCCTCACTCGCCATCGCCCTTGCCGCTTGCGGACAGCAAGGCGCGACCCCGCAGGAGATGCCCGACAGCGACAATGGCTTGCCAACGACAGACGAAATGCCCGGGCCGGATGAGGGCGTGTTCCCTTCCATGATGACCGCGACGGCTTCCATCATTGGCGCGGAAGGCACGGAGATCGGCACCGCGAATTTTCTCGATGGTCCGAATGGCGAAATGATTCGTGTTGAACTCAATTCCGGCAGCTTGACGCCCGGCTGGCACGGCATCCATTTACACGGCACCGGCACGTGTGAAGATGTTGGCGTGTTCAAGGCATCCGGTGGTCATCATGGAAAGATCGAAGGTGCGCATGGCCTGCTCAATCCGAAGGGACCGGAAGCCGGCGACCTGCCAAATATCTGGGTCGCGGAAGATGGTTCGGCCGGATATGAGGCGTTCACACGCCTGACCGCACTCGACTCCCTGTTGGATGAAGACGGCTCGGCGCTCATCATCCATGAGGCCGAAGACGACCACATGACCCAGCCTATTGGCGGCGCCGGTGCGCGAGTGGCGTGCGGCGTTATTCAATAGGCACCACCAGATCAGAAATATTGAAAAGCCGCGCAATTTCGCGCGGCTTTTCCACGATTTGGTGGTTGCGAAATTCCAATTCCCGTTACAGGCTTCGCTAAAAATGGGAATTGGGAGGAATAGAATGACTGGATTTTCACGGCGGGAAGCTCTGCTGGGCGGGGCAGCCATCGCGACACTTGCGGCATGCGGACAAACGCCGAGCGACGCCGCAGCCACCGTGCCGACAGGTCCCGTGGCAGCAAAAGCTGTCCCACCAGCCGGTTGGGAAAGCGGTCTCACCATCGCCGCCCGAATTGCCTCCGGCGAAACCACTTCGCTCGTAGAAACGGAAAAAGCCATCGCTCGCGCCAAGGCCGTGAATGGCGATCTCAATGCGATCGCCACCGACAGCTTTGACCAGGCCTTGCGCGACGCAGCCGTCCCCGCGCCGGGAACGTTCAGTGGCGTGCCCACATTCATGAAAGACCTTGTCGGGTGGAAGGGCACGCAATCCATGTGGGGTAGCCGCGCTTTCGTGGGCAATATTTCCCAGGAGGATTCCCCCTTTGCCGCAGCGTGGAGAAAGGGAGGAGTCGTTTCTCTCGGTAAATCCACGACACCCGAAATGGGGCTCATTTCATCAACCGAGCCGCTCGTAACAGGCCCGACCCGCAATCCTTGGGACCTATCCCGAATTCCGGGCGGATCGTCCGGCGGCGCAGCCGCCCTCGTGGCCGCACGTGTCGTCCCGTTCGCGCATGCCAGCGATGGCGGCGGATCCATCCGCATTCCCGCTTCTACGTGTGGTGTTTTTGGGCTGAAGCCATCACGTGCCCGACTGGACAAGCGGGACGCGGCCAACGCTCCGCCTGTCGATATCTCGGTCAACCATGCCGTGACCATCACGGTGCAGGATTCCATTGAGCTGTTTCGTGTGGCGGAGACCAATGACGGGACCTATGCACCCCTCGGAGACATATCGACCCTGAACCGTCCGCTACGGATTGGCTTCGCACCGGACTCGATCAGCGGGACACGCGTGTCCCCTGAAACCACCGCAGCGCTTGAGGACGTCGCGCAGCTCTGCCGGGATCTGGGCCATGAGGTGATCGACTTCAAAGTTCCGCTCGACGGCAAGGAGTTCACCGACAAGTTCCTGCTCTACTGGGCGGCTGGCGCCGCCGAGTTTGCCCAACAGGCCAGCGCCTATTCCGGCAAGCCTATCGGGCCCGACATCGTCGAGCCATGGACGCTCGGCCTGGCCGCCATGTTCCAGGCGCGGCAGTCGGAAATGGAAGACACGATCGCGTATCTCAAGGCATTCGAAGCCGTCTATGACGACTGGTTCAGCGACATGGATGTGCTACTCACACCCGTAACAGGCAGCCCCGCCGTACCGATTGGCGAACAGGCCCCGGATGGAGATTTCGACGCGGTCATGGAGAGTGTTCTGAACTTTGCCGCTTTCACTGCGCCGATGAACGTTGCAGGCGCAGCCTCGATGAGCGTGCCCTTGTCATGGTCGTCGGGCGGCCTGCCGATCGGCTCCATGTTCTCTGCCAAACGGGGCGAGGATGGCCTGCTGTTTGAACTGGCCATGCAGCTCGAAATGACACGCCCCTGGATTGCGCGCACGCCGCCAGTCTCGGCGCTCTGATCCTGCATAGTGTCGACCGCTGTTTCCTCAACTGACGCAATGACGGCGCCGCTGGTTTTCGGCTACGGAATGGCGGCTGACGGCACCATCGCATCGCTGAACTGGGAGGATGTGACCTCCGGCCGATTGAATGAGTTCAGTCGCCACTGGTTGCACCTCAACCGTTTGTCGCCGGAAGTGAGAACCTGGCTCGCTCGCCAGAGCGGGCTGGACCGTATCGCCACCGAGGCGCTGCTTCAGGAAGACACTCGCCCGCGCTCGACCCGGCATGGTGCTGGTTTCCTGATCAATTTGCGCGGCATGAACCTGAACGAAGGCGAAGCACTGGAAGACATGCTGGCCTTGCGCATGTGGGCCAGTGAAAGCTCTCTGATCACGTTGCGCGCCAAGCCCATCCAGGCGACGCGCGATGTCGAACTGAAGGTCAAAGAGGGCAATGCGCCCAATTCAACGGGCGGCCTTGTTGCCGCCCTTGCCGATGCGTTGACCGACCGGATGGAACCGGAAGTGTCGCGTTTCGATGAACAGGCGGACCAGTTCGAGGATGATCTGCTTGATCCTGGTACGCGTCTCCCGCGCTCCAAACTGTCGGAGTTGCGCCGCCGCGTATTGCAGGTACGTCGCTATATTTTGCCCCAACGCGAGGCACTTTCCCAGCTTGTCCGCGAAGGCACCCAGTCCGGCTTGTTCTCCGATCATGATCTGCTGTTCCTCCGCGAGTCCGCTGATCGGGTCACACGTCTGGCGGAAGAACTCGACACGATCCGGGACCGCTGCACCGTGTTGCAGGAACAGGTGATAGAGGAACGCGCGGAAGTGATGAACCAGCGCTTGTTCGTGCTCTCGATCCTGTCAGCGGTCTTCCTGCCGATCAGCTTCGTGACGGGCCTTTTCGGCGTTAATGTGGGCGGCATGCCGGGGGTTCAAAGCGCCGGCGCATTTGCCATCCTGGTTGGGGCGCTCGCGGTGGCGACCATCCTGATGCTGGCCATCTTCCGCTGGCGACGCTGGATCTGACTCTGCCCTCGCTGATCGGGGCATTTATTAATCACACCTTGCACTGAAACCTGAAATCTGCGCGCCAGCTTTGCCGGATTGCAACAATCGGCTGTTAACTATGATCGAGCGGCGACCTTATTCAGGCGACGCCGCGCCCTATATCTGATACAGCGCCAGCCGTGCGAAAGACTGAACCGTGAACCGATCCTTAAAAATTGCCATTGCTATCTTTGTCGGCCTATTGGCCTGGTTCGTGATCCGGAGTGTTATTCGGGGCGACATCAGCACGCAGCATGAAGATGTCCGGCTGGAAGCCAGCGAGGTCGCGCCCGAAGCGGTCACTTTCACGGTTTCGGCACAAACTCACGGCATCCGCCTCAAGGCCAAGGGCCTGACGGCCCCCGATAAATCGGTGACGGTAAAAGCTGGAACCGCGGGCAACGTAACCTCGACGCCCGTGCGCGAAGGTACGCGCGTCTCACGGGGCACGCTGCTCTGCGGACTGGATGTTGAAGCCCGCGCCGCCCGTCTGGAAGAGGCTGAAGCTCGCCGCGACGCTGCACGGATCGATTTCGAGGCGGCAAGAACATTGGCCGAAAAAGGCCTGGCCCCCGCCAATAATGAAGCCTCCGCGAAGGCAGCTCTCGACGCTGCAGAAGCCTCGGTGAACGCCGCGCGGGTGGAACTTTCCAAGACACAGATTCGGGCCCCGTTCGACGGAATCTTTGAAAACCGCTTGGCCGAAGCTGGTGATTATCTTTCGCCCGGTCAGCCTTGCGGCACCATGGTCGACATGGACCCAGTTATTGTCGCGGTCGAAGTGGCCGAGGCCAATGCCGGCCAACTGACGACCGGCATGACCGGCACCGCCCGCCTGCCCAGCGGCAAGACCTATCCGGCCACGCTGCGTTATGTCTCACGCACGGCCGACGCGGGCACGCGCACCTTCCTGATCGAGGGTGAACTCGACACAGGCGACGATCCGGTCGCCGCGGGTGTCACGGCAGAACTCTTTATTCCAATGGGCGAGGTGCCAGCGACGCTGATCTCTCCCGGCCTTCTGACATTGTCGGACGCTGGCGAACTCGGCGTACGCTACGTCGACGACCAGAACACGGTACAGTTCGCGCCCATCAAAGTGATTGATGAGACGCCTGAGGGCGCGTGGGTCACAGGCCTGCCCGCTACGGTCAGACTGATCTCTATTGGCCAGGACTACCTGGCTGAAGGGGTCGAAGTGAAACCTGTTCCCCAAGGCGGTGCCCAGCCATGACCCAGATCGTCGAGGGTGCCATCGGCCGCGCGCGGATGGTATTGTCCATCCTGATCTGCGCCATCATTGCCGGTACGGCGACGTATATCGGATTGCCCAAGGAAGCGGATCCGGACATTCCAATTCCTTTTGTTGGCATCACGGTGCCGCTGGCTGGCGTGACGCCGGAAGATGCCGAGCGTCTTCTGGTCAAACCCATCGAACAGGAAATCCAGTCTCTTGAGGGCCTGAAAACCTTTATCGGCATCGGCGCAGAGGGCGCTGGCCAACTGGTTCTGGAATTCGAAATCGAAACCGATGTCGATCAGGCAGTGTTGGACGTGAAGGACAAGGTCGATCTGGCCAAACGGTTCTTCCCGGCTGATGCCCGCGAGCCCATCATCACCGAAGTGAATGCTTCACAATTCCCGATCATGGTCGTGAACCTGTTCGGCCAGGCGCCTGAGCGCGGACTGAACCAGATTGCCGAGACCCTGCAGGACATGCTGGAGCGCAATCCGGGCGTGCTGGAAGCCAACATTATTGGCCAGCGCGAAGACGTGCTCGAAATTGTGGTCGATCCCGTCAAACTTGAAACTTACAATCTGTCCTATCAGGACATCTACGCCGTCGTGACCGCGAACAACCAGCTCGTCCCGGCTGGCCAGATCGACACCGGCGAAGGCAGCTTTGCCGTCAAGGTGCCCGGCCTGATCCGATCCGCCCAGGATGCGCTCAACCTGCCGGTCAAACGCTCTGACAATGCCACGGTGACCCTGTCGGACGTGGCCGAAATCCGCCGCACTTACAAGGACGCAACCGGCTACGCGACGTTCAACGGCCAACCCTCCCTGCAATTGCAGATCGTCAAACGCTCCGGTGCCAACATTCTCGACACGGCGAATTTCGTGCGCGACACCGTCGCGGCCCAGCAGGAAAGCTGGCACAACACGGTCGATGTCCGCATCACATCAGACGCCTCGGAACTGATTGGGGATCAGCTGGGACAACTCCAGAACTCGATCATCACCGCTGTCATGCTGGTGATGATAATCTGTGTGGCCGCACTTGGTTGGCGCTCCGCGCTGCTGGTGGGTATCTCCATCCCCGCCTCCTTCGTGATGGCGTTCCTGCTTCTTGGGGCATTTGGTTACACGATCAACATGATGGTCATGTTCGGCATGGTCATCGCGGTGGGTATTCTGGTCGATGGCGCCATTGTCGTAACCGAATATGCCGACCGAAAAATGGCCGAGGGCCTCAACCGGAAAGAGGCTTACGGCATGGCCGGCAAGCGGATGTTCTGGCCAGTGGTTGCATCGACCGCGACAACCCTTGCGGCTTTCATCCCATTCCTGTTCTGGAACTCGATGCCTGGCAAGTTCATGGCCTATCTGCCGATTACGCTGATTTTCGTTTTGTCGGCGTCGCTGGTCATGGCGCTGATCTTCCTGCCGGTGCTCGGTTCGGTGATCGGCGCACGGCCTGATGGTACCGATGAGAGTCTGGCGGCATTGGCGGCAGACGCCGATCCGTCGGAGGCTACCGGCTGGCTTGGCGGATATGTTCGCCTGCTGAAAGCGCTGCTGGCGCACCCTTTGGCTGTGACGGGCGTCGCCATTGCCGGGGTCATGATGATCTTTGTCTGGTTTGGCTCGACACCGCACAAGACCGAACTCTTTCTGGATGTCGAACCTGAACAAGCCTTCGTGTTCGTTCAGGCTCAGGGCAGCCTCTCCACCGCAGAACAGCTTTCTCTTGTCAAACGGGCCGAAGTGGCAATTACCGGCATGGACGGCGTTGAAGACATCTCGACCGAAGCCGGCGCCTCCGGTGGCGCGATCTTTTCGCCGGACGGATCGTCCAGCAAGCCGACCGACACGGTTGGGCAGCTATTGGTCGACTTGGCCACGGCCGATGGCGTGCACAATGGCCGCCGCACACTCGCGAACATCCGCACCCGGCTGGCTGAAATTCCTGGCCTTCGCTTCGAAATCGCCGCCCGCGAACAAGGCCCACCCTCGGGCAAGGACATTCAGATCGCTCTACTCTCCGAGGATGCCGCCTCCCTCAATTCCACTGCGCGCATGATCCGCGACTACCTCGATTCCCGACCTGACCTGCGCGAAGTTGAAGACACGCGCCCTCTGCCCGGTATCGAATACCAACTCGAAGTCGACCGTGCCGAAGCTGGCAAGTATGGACTCGATATCAGCCAGGTCGGCGCAGCCGTACAGCTAATCACCAATGGCGTGCTCGTCGGTCGCTATCGGCCGGACGATGCCAATGACGAAGTCGACATCCGCGTCCGCTTCCCACAGGCAGACCGCAGCGCCAGCGCAATTGACGATCTTCGTATCGCCACGCCGCGCGGCAATGTTCCGCTGTCTTTGTTTGTCGAGCGCGTGCCCGCCCCGCGGGTCAGCCAGATTACGCGCCGTGATGGAGCCCGGGTCGTGGATGTCCGCGCCAATGCCGTGGAACAGGGTGCAGGCGCTGCGATCGTCGAAGAGGTCAAGGCCTGGGTTGCCGAACAGGATATTCCCGGCACGGTGGAGGTACGCTTTGAAGGCGCGGACGAAGATAGCGCCGATGCGGCAGCCTTCTTCCAGGGGGCCCTGCTCGCCATGCTGTTCATGATGGCCATCATCCTGCTGTGGGAGTTCAACAATTTCTGGCAGGTCTTCCTGACCCTGACGGCCGTAATCATATCCACTGCCGGTGTGCTCGTTGGTATCCAGCTCGTCCTGCCTTACGTTTCCCAGTTGATGATCGGTACGGGCATTGTCGCGCTCGCCGGGATCGTGGTGAATAACAATATCGTCCTCATCGACACGTATAACCGTCTGCTCAGCGATGGCCGCACGCCGGAAGAAGCCGCCGTCGCGACAGCCGCCCAGCGTATTCGTCCGATCCTGCTGACGACCGGCACGACGATCTGTGGCCTGTTGCCGATGATCATTCAGATGAATGTGAACTTCTTCGAAGGCTCGATCAATTTTGGGGGTGCCAGCTCCGAATGGTGGGTCCAACTGGCAACGGCCGTGGTATTTGGCCTTGGCTTTTCTACAATCATGATCTTGCTGGTGACGCCTGTCTGGCTACTTGCACCACACCGTATTCGCCGTTGGGCCGGCCGCCTGAAGGATCGGGTCCGGGGCGAACAGGCAGCCGCCCACAGTATATCTGAACAGACCACGGCCAACGAGAACGAACCGTCTGACCGGTCCCTGCCCGCCGCTGAATAGGAATCCAGATGAGCCTCAGATGAACGCGCCATTCGGTTTGCGTTCGCGTGGTTCATGCGAGAACAGGTCCTGCAGCACCGGGTCAGCCTTCGCCCTTTCGGGCAAGCGCCTCCACCCATCGCGCTTCATGAGGCCGGCCGGACTCCCTCCCCCCTGACCAGGCCCCCGGTGCTGCATATCCTTTCTCGCGAAACAGGTCAGCCGACCAGAGGCCCGCCCGGCGCAAGCGCTGTCTGCTTGGATTTTTCCGCTTCAGCCCGAAACCTCTGGGGATGGGCCATGTTGGGGAAGTTGATGTGGGTTTCACCACGCCCATGAACCGACAGTTTTCCGAAGCCGAATATCCGCCCCAAGATGCCTTGGTTGAGGGAACTGCCTTCTATGGAATCGAGCGTGATCTCCTCGACATTGGCTGACCAGAGCCCGGTTTTTTTCACAACCCGGCGATCTGTCACCACAAATTCGGTCGTGTTCAGCCGGATCATCTGGGCGATAAAATAGAAAATCCCGAAGATGATGATGCCAAAGACAATCAGCATCGCCCATGCCTTGGCATATTCGAGCCAATGGAACTGGCCGCGATAGCGCAGGACCTCGCCCTCATAGAGCCGCTTCTCAAGATAACCGGCCATGATCGCCTCACCGCTTTGCCTTACCCATCCAATTCGGAATGGAACGCGCGGTCAACCATCAAACGGGTTGCACGAATGTGGCGATCACTTTCTTCCGTCCGGACTTTTCGAAATCCACGGTCAGCTTGTTGCCTTCCGTATGAGCCACCCGGCCATAGCCGAACTTGTCATGGAAGATACGTGTGCCGACCTTGAAAGTTGCCGGTCCGCCTGAAGTGGCCGACAGGGTCGTATTGTCTCGCGGCGGACGCGTGTCGAACCGGCCCGCATTTTCCTTCAGGCGCTGCCAGCCCGGGCTCTTGTAATTCGAACGTTCGCCAAGGTCTTCGACCGATCCGCTAAATCCACTTTCGCCACCGGGCATGCCGGAAAAGCCGGTCTCTGAAATCGCCTCGACATGATCATGCGGCAACTCATCAACAAAGCGGCTCGGCAGTACGCTCTGCCAGCGGCCATAGATCTGGCGGTTCGCCACAAAGGAAATATAGGCGTGCTGACGCGCGCGCGTGATGCCGACATAGGCCAGCCGACGCTCTTCCTCGAGCCCCTTCATGCCGCTTTCATCCAGGCTGCGGCGGGATGGGAAGACTTCCTCTTCCCAGCCGGGCAAGAAGACGACGGGCCATTCCAGCCCTTTGGCGCCGTGCAAGGTCAGGATCTGCACCTGGTCTTCCCCGGCCCCGCCGGTCGAAGCGTCCATGACCAGTTCGATATGTTCCAGGAAGCCGGCCAGTGAGTCGAACTCGCTCATCGCGCGGACCAGTTCCTTCAGGTTGTCGAGCCGTGTCTGCGCCTGCGGGCTGCGATCCTTCTGAAGCATGTCGGTATAGCCGGACTCTTCGAGAATAGTTTCGGCAAGTTCCGTATGCGGCATGCCATTGGCCAATTTGTCTCGCCAGAGATTGATCTGGTCGATGAACTGGTTCAGCCCGCGCTTCGCGCCGCCCTTGATCTCGTCAGTCTGCAGCACCATTGGCGTCAGCACGAACAGGCTGCGGCCATCCTCGCGCGCATAGGATTGCAGCTTGGCGAGCGATGTATTTCCCACGCCGCGCTTCGGCTGGTTCACGACCCGTTCGAACGCAAGATCATCATCCGGCGACCGTACAAGCCGCAAATAGGCCAGCGCATCGCGTATCTCGGCGCGCTCGAAGAAGCGCGGGCCCCCGATCACGCGGTACGGTATGCCCAGCATGATGAAGCGTTCCTCGAAGGCCCGCATCTGCCACGAGGCGCGCACCAGAACGGCGCAATCCTCATGGCTGCCACCCTTCGACACCCAGCTCTCGATATCGTCCGCAATCAGGCGGCTCTCGGCCTCGCCATCCCACAGGCCGCGTACCTTCACCTTGGAGGCGTCAATATCATCAATCGCATTGTCGTCGCCGACATAGAGCGTTTTGCCGAGACGGCTCTTGTTGTGACTGATCACCGAGGAAGCAGCGGCAAGGATATGCTTGGTCGAGCGGTAGTTCTTTTCCAGCCGGATCACATGCGCGCCGGGGAAATCCTTCTCGAAACGGAGGATGTTGTCGACTTCCGCCCCGCGCCAGCCATAGATTGACTGATCATCATCACCGACACAGCATATATTCTGCGAGCCCTGCGCCAGAAGGCGCAGCCAGAGATACTGCGCAACGTTCGTATCCTGATATTCGTCGACCAGAACATAACGGAACTTGTCGTGATATTCCTTCAACAAATCAGGGTTTTTCTGGAAGATCGTGATGTTGTGGATCAGCAAATCGCCGAAGTCGCACGCATTCAGCACTTTCAGCCGCGCCTGATAAATCTGGTAACAGGTGATGCCCTTGCCGTCAGCGAACTGGTGGGCCTCTTCCGGCGGCACCTTGTCCGGCGTCAGCGCCCGGTTCTTCCAGCCATCAATCAGGCTGGCGAGATAGCGCGGCGTCCAGCGTTTCGGATCAATGTTCTCGGCCTGAATGATCTGTTTGCACAGGCGCACCTGATCATCGGTGTCGATGATGGTGAAAGTCGATTTAAGCCCTGCCAGTTCGGCATGTTTGCGAAGAATCTGCGCGCTGATCGAGTGGAACGTGCCAAGCCAGCGCAGGCCCTCGCCCGCCTCGCCCAGCATGTTCAGCGCCCGCTCGCGCATTTCCCGGGCGGCCTTGTTGGTGAAGGTCACGGTCAGCGTCTGCGACGGCCAGGCCAGCCGCGTGCCGATGATGTGTGCGAGACGCGTGGTCAGCACGCGCGTTTTGCCCGTGCCGGCACCGGCAAGCACCAGCAGAGGGCCTTCGGTCGTCAGCACGGCCTCGCGCTGCTCCGGGTTCAGGCCGTCCAGATACTCCGCCTCGCTCTTGGCAGCGGGCGGTTTGGCGGCGGCCATTTGGGAAATGGACAGGCGATTCGGATTAGAACTCATAGCGAACATATAGCACCGAATGCCCCGTTGGGCAGGGTTTGCGGCACACACGAATATTGTGAATATGCCAGTGCCATGTCATGCTCCCAAAAATTGAATTTGGAACCCTTGAGGATGAAGAAGCCCGTCTTTCTGATAGCCGCTGCCATCGTGTCTTCTCTATTGCCCGCACAGGCAGATGCGCCGTCCAATCCTACTGCATGCAACCCCGTGGTCGGTGATGGAACTGCCAAAGCAACCATGTGGCTCGAAGAACGCGTGGCTGCACTGCAGGAGCTGGAGAATCCTACTGAACAGGATGCGGACCTGTTGAAGGAGTTCCAGGCCAGCTTGCTCGGCATAAAGGACAGGCAGATGTCCGGGCAAGACAATGACGAGGCCCGATGCACGCCTGCCAAATCCTTCGACAATAGCGACAAGACCACTTGATCTGATCGTTTAGCGGCAGAAAAGCCGGGCAGTATGTGCACGCACAAGGTTCGGCTCGTATCTGCCGAAGATGTCGACTCTGAAGTCAGGGCATGGCTGGCCGAGTCCTACAGCACCGCCTGACCCGAACTGACCACAAAAAAACCCTGCAGGGACGCGTCAGGTGTGCGGGACGCGGCCTTGCAGGGTCGAGCGAGATGCTGGTGTGAAGGCATCTCACTTTGGTACGGGCTTGGCCCGCGTCAGAAGGGGGAATAGATCATCCGAACAAGACGGCTATCGCGCAGGTGGCGTCGAAGCGCGGACAAAGTGCGTGTGATGTACGGGTCCCCCACACGCCTTCATCGTCAAATTGTATCGGGATGGCCTAAACTGTCCCCACCATCCAACTGGACCTTGGCGGAATAGCCACCTTCGGCCCAGCTGAATTAACCAAAACCATTCCTGACGATCGGATGCAAGTCTAAATCGACCTAAGATAGCGTTGCCAAACTCGCTGCATCATAATCGTTCAACTCATCAAGGCGACCTTCATGCACCTTGCGGGCCCATGCCGGATCCTGAAGCAGCGCGCGCCCAACCGCAACAAGGTCAAACTCACCGCGCGACAAGCGCTCTTCGAGGTCATCGAGCGACCGTGTCCCCGAACCCTCACCCTGGAAAGCCTTGATGAAATCGCCTGACAGGCCAACCGACCCGACGGTAATGGTGGGCAGGCCAGTCAGCTTCTTGGCCCAACCTGCACCGTTCAGACCGTTCTCGCCATCGACCTCAGGGAATTCGGGTTCCCAGTAGCGGCGCTGGGACGCGTGCAATACGTCCACGCCGCCATCGACGAACACTTTCAGGAAAGCTTCGAGGTCTTCCGGCGTCGTAGCCAGGCGCGCATCATATTGCTGTTGTTTCCACTGCGAGTAGCGCAGGATGATCGGGAAATCCGGAGAGACACGCTTGCGAATTTCCTTCAGGATATCAGAGGCAAAGCTGGCGCGGTCGACCAGCGATGTGCCGCCGAACTTGTCATCGCGCTTGTTCATGACATCCCAGAAGAACTGGTCGATCAGGTAGCCATGCGCGCCATGCACTTCGACACAGTCAAAACCGAGCTTTTCCGCTTCAGCGGCGGCGTCAGCATATGCGAGCACCATGTCGTCGACTTCAGCTGATGTCGGTGCCTCAATCACAGCTTTACCGGTATGCGTCATGCCCGAAGGGCTGTCGGTCGGCGCGTCCGGATTCGGACCACTGCCTTCCTTGCGCACCATGCCCATATGCCAGATCTGGGGCGCGATCTTGCCACCCTTGGCGTGGACCTTCTCAACCACATTTTTCCAACCAGCCAGGGAGTCCGGCTCATGGAAGTTCGGAACGTTCGGGTCGTTCGATGCCCCACCACGGCGGATTGTGGTGCCTTCGGTCAGGATCAGGCCAACCTCGTTTTCGGCGCGACGCGCATAATAGTCTGCAACATCATTGCCCGGCACGCCGTTCGGCGACTTCGACCGCGTCATCGGGGCCATCACGATGCGGTTAGGCAAGTCGAGGGATTTCATCTTGAAGGGGGTGAACAGTGAACTTGTCATTTAGAGCTCCATCAATGTTGCGAGACAGGTGGCGGCACCCTCCCCCAAGGTCAAGATTTTCCCCTACGCAAAGACAGCCATTGCATGGTTCAGTGTCTGTTCAGTATCTCTCAACGCTACTGACTTGAAACTGTTGAAGGCTCTCCACATGAGACACGCCCTGTTATTCTTCCTGCCCGCTTTGGCCGCTGCCTGTGCCACGCCCGGATATGACTATGAGGCGCGCATGGCGCCTGGCTTTCCTCAGGCCGCAGAATATCGCGATGTCGCCGTGGGCCAGTTCCGCGGGCCAGCCGGGAATGTCGCAGAAGCCGAGTTCGCCGACATGATCGAACAGGTCACGCTGGATGGATCCTACTGGTTCACCTTGCCGTCCGGCGATCCGGCCGGAATTTATGAGGGCCGGGTCGACATAGAGTCCTGGGATGCCGAAACGCGCTTTGAACGCGAGAAGCGATGCGTTGAATATGACGGCCTGTTCGATTGCGAACACCGCGCCATCGTTGAAACGGAATGTCGCGAAGAAACCGTCGAAGTCGTTGTCACCGCCAATCTGGTGGACTATCGCACCAACCGGCTGGTCTTCAGCCAGCAACAGCTGGGCGGGGCAAATCGGGAAACATGCGTCGACGTGGCCGAATACGAAGATCGCGGCCATGACCTCGGCGTTTGGCGCGATCCTCACCAGTCCAGCTACGATCCCTACAATGCCCCGATTGGCATGGTGCGGGATGCGACCGTGGAAGCCGTTCGCCGGTTCCGCAATGATATCGCGCCTTACTACCAGACCATGCGCGCCGAAATCATGACGGACGGCCTGACCCCAGAAGCCCAGAACGACCCTCGCTTCGCCGCTGCCGTGAAGGCCACCAAGAATGGCAATTTCATGGGGGCCTGCGCACAGTGGGACGAATTGGGACGCGAATGGACCCACGCCCCTGCCATTCTTCATAATCTGGGTGCATGTGCGGAGGCGCGCGGCGATATGGCCACAGCCCAGTTGCGTTATGCCCGCGCCGCCGAATTGGCCCAGTCAATCCCCCTGCTCGAAGACAAACAGGCCAAGCCGATCTTCAGCGCACTGGAGCGCGTTTCAGGCCGCCGCATGGATGACGCCCTGATCAATTCGATCCTGTATCCGGAAGAACCGGCTAGCTGAACGGAAGACTAAAAACCAAGCAGCGTGCGGATCGGAATACCGGCTTCAGCCGCGTCAGCCACGATGCCCCAAGTGATCCCGGCCGCAAATGCGATACCGGCCACCACGAATTTTCCCAGAATGCGACCCATTGGCGTGTCCTCCCGCTTTGAAACAAAGTCAGAAGGGACACTGCAAGTCAGAGGCCGGTTGGTAAGACCTGATTAACCATGGTCTTCGGGATCATCGTCCCGGCGATGGGCTTCGGTCTCCCGGCGCGCTTTGTCCGCGCGCGCTTGCTCCAGGGATCGATCGGACTTGGTGCGTCCGAATTTCGCGCGGTTTTCCTTGGCCAACTTGTCTTTCTCGGCCTTGGCTTTCGCTTTTCGAAACTTGTTGAGATTGATCGGTTCCGCCATCAGTCCTTCCTCTCGAAACGCGCCAGCCGCGCCTCCAGGCCCTCTTTCACGCCGGGCCATTCGCGGGCGAGGATCGAGAACACCACAGTGGTGCGGACAAAACCATCCGGCAGGACGCGATTATCGCGCAGGACGCCTTCCTGCACGCCGCCCAGCTTGGTCACTGCTGCACGAGACCGGGCATTGCGTTCATCCACATTGAAACAGACGCGGATTGCTCCCTGACCAAAGGCATGGCCGAGCAGCAAATGCTTGCAAGCGGGATTTGTCGCGCCACCCTGAAATTCAGGCGCATAAATCGTCATGCCGATCTCGACATTCTTCGACACTGCATCCGGGTTGAGATAGGCGCTCATCCCAGCGAAGCGACCCTCCGGCGTCAGGACGGCAAATGGCACCAGTGTGCCAGCCTCTGCGCGTTTCCGGATCGCTTTTACCCAAACCGAAATCCAGTCACCCGGCGGATTGAAATACGGCCACGTCGCCAGCCGCTGGCCGGACCGCTCAGCCATGTCCCGTAACGCTTCGGCATGCGCGTCAATGTCAAACGGCACGAGCCGTACGAAACGGTTCTCCAGCGTGACGGGCGCAATCTGCAAACCGGCAAATCCCTTAATCGCCGGAATGCGTCTCGCGCCACTGTTCCATGGCCAGCGAGATGGCGAAGGTTTCGCGATATTTCGGGCTGGAGGCCGGGCGCGGGGCTTTGGCGGCCGTCATCGCCATGATCTCGGCCAGCTTGTTGTGGGCCGCGCCGGACTGGCCTGCGCCGATATAGGCGTGCAGCTCGACCAGCGCCGAAGATAGCGGATCATGCGCTCGGATCACGAAGTACGGCTCGTCCTCGGCCAGCTTGTCCAGGATATCGAACTGGGACGGGTTGGATTTGGATCCGACGGGAGCGTTTGCCATGGAGACGGCCTTTCTTGGCGGGAAGTGATTCTGTGTCGCGCAGTCTAGTCTTCACCGCGCCAATCGCCAGCCCTCACTGCACCGCCGCCTGCCGGCGATACGCGCTCGGCGTCAGACCTGTCATCGCCTTGAATGACCTGTTGAATGGGCCGAGCGAGCCAAATCCGCAATCCATCGCGATGGACAGGATAGGCTGACCCTCAAGATCAGGACGGGCAAGCCTGCGCTTCGCCTCGGCTATGCGGTAGGAATTGATCATCTGGTTGAAATTGGCGAAGCCAAGGTCGGATACGATGCATTGGCTGATCTTGTATTCCGGTTCGCGCAAACGTTCGGCTACATCGGCGACTTTTATCTGGGGTTCCAGAAACACGTGATCAGTCTCGATCAGACGCTCTAGTCGCAAGGCAAGCGCCGGATGTCCTGCCGCTGACTTTGGCCGCTTGGTCTGCGCAAGAGGATTTTGCCTTCGATAGAGCACTGCCGCGCTTGCACCGACCAATGCGAGCGTGGCGGCGACAATCCTGAACTCTTCCTGCCAAACATCGAGTCCGCGCTGGTCGTTCATGAGGGAAACAAAGACGATCGCGGCATAACCACCCGCAAAGCATAAGCGGAACCGTCGCTCCGCAGATGAGGCCTTCAAGCCATCAATGGCCTCCACGAAAGTCATGAGCAGCATGGCTGACCCAATCAGCCCCTTCATGCTGGCCACCATTCCGACCAGTCTGCCCGCATGCCCTTCCGGGACCACATAACTGATCAGGCAGGTCAAATAGAGCGTCACGACCACGACGAGCGGCCAGGCTTTTCGCTCGGTTTCCTGCCGGAACAATTCGCGCGACAAAAGCCAGGCCATACCGCAAGGCACGAAACCGATGAGCACCAGCACAACACCGAGCTGGGGGACAATGCCGCCGACAAAATACTCGGCAATGAAAGCACATACCGAAAGCGCAAACGCCGCCCAATACAGTGTAAGCGGAGCAACTGGACCAAATGGCAGGCCGTGCCTGAACATGCCATCGTTCTCAATGCGTATTTGGGCGATCTTCATAAGCATCTCTTCCAGTTGGCCAGCAACGGGGACAAGCTTAGAAGCTTACCGGAGCAATATCGACGGTTTTCTGCGGAAATCCTCGCCGATTTCCAAATCGGCAAGACGATGTCGGCGATCCTGACCACACCTTCCCTGTTTGAAACATGGAAGGATTGCGCGTGGCACCCACTTCACAAAATCTTGGAAAATGGAACAAGCTCCTGAGCCGCACAGGCATTGCGTGGTTTTGCATTGCTGCGGTCGGCCAACTGGCCTTCATCGCCTTTATCATTGCTCATTATGGCACCCGCACAGCCACGGGAAATTTCGCAGGGTGGAACGACAAGCAACTCATCAAAGGCCATGTTCCGGGCGACGATGCGGGCAATCTGATGTTTGCAAGTCACGTCTTGCTGGCGGCCGCAATGACGCTGACGGGCCTCATACAGCTCATTCCGGTTCTGCGGCGGCGGTTCCCAACCCTGCACAGATGGTCTGGCCGCATCTTTTTGGTGCTGGCTTGCACCCTTGCACTGGGGGGGCTCTGGCTGACGTGGGGACGCGACACATACCTGTCTCTAGTGGGAGCCGCCAGCGTGTCGCTGAACGCCGTGTTGATCCTGGTTTGCGCCTTTTACACAATCCGCTTTGCGTTGGCGCGCCGACTCGCCGACCATCAACGCTGGGCAATGCGCCTGTTCATGGTTGCCAATGGCGTCTGGTTCGTTCGGGTCGGCCTGATGGGCTGGATAATGATCAACCAGTCCCCTCGCTGGATGAACAGCACGATGAGCGGACCTGCCGACATCATCATCACCTATGGCAGCTACCTGATTCCGCTGGCCGTGCTTGAACTCTATTGTGCCGCCCGCCGCAGTCGCTCCGCCCCCGCAAAGGCGGCAGCCAGTCTGCTTGTCGCAGCGGCCACCGTCTTTACCGCGATCGGCATTTTCGGAGCGTCGACGTTTCTCTGGTTCCCGCAGCTCTAGCTGGACGAGACAATGCCACCATCGCACGGGACGGTGTGCCCGGTGATATAATTGGAGGCCTTGGATGACAGGAACATGGCGAGGCCGGCAATGTCGGAGGGCTGGCCCACCCGGCCAGACGGATTCTGGTCGCCAATCTTCTGCCAGTCGACGCCTTCGGTTTCGCCTTTGAAGCCGACGCCGGTGGATAGCATATAGGTCGGGAATGGGCCCGGCGCGATGCCGTTGCAGAGAATATGCTCACCGGCCAGATGCGCGCCCATGAAGCGCGTCAGATGGATGACGGCCGCTTTGGACGTGCCATAGGCAAAGCCGCTCATCGGTGAGGTGTGCATGCCGTCGATGGAGGCGATGTTGATCACGCGGGCCGGAGAGTCCGCGCTCGCCGCCTTGCGCAGCAGCGGCATCAGCTTCTGGGTCAGGAAGAAGAGCCCCTTCACATTGACGTCCATCACCTTGTCCCAGCCATGCTCCGGGAAATCTTCCAGCTTGGCGCCCCATGCCACACCGGCATTGTTGACCAGAACGTCGACCTTTTCTTCCCGCTCGGCGAGCGTGTTGGCGAGGTGTTCGATGCCGACCATCTGGCCCACATCGGACGGAATGGCATAGATTTCGCCACCATATTTTGCTTTCAGACGCTCGACCGTTTCCTCACAGGCATCCGCCTTGCGCGAGGAAATGATCACCTTCGCGCCATTGGCCAGAAAGCCTGCCGCGATCATTTCGCCAATGCCGCGCGAGCCGCCCGTAATCACGACGGTCTTGCCGGCCACCGAAAACAAATTGCTGAAATCCATATCCATGCGCCTGTTCCTCCAAGTTTCTGATTGGCGTTCCTAGTGGCGGAACTGCCGATCCGAGGCAAGGAGATTACGTCGCAGGCGCGCGTCAGTGCGCTCCGCTGAAGGCACCTGTCTTGACCGAATAATCCACCGCAATCGCGTATTCGGGATCATCATCGGAATCGACCATTAGTTGCCCAGCCTTGCTGAGCAACTTGTGGCAATCACGCGAAAGATGGCGCAGCTGCAGGGTCTTTCCGAGGGCCTCATAACGACGCGCAAGGTCTTCGATCGCTTGCAATGCGGACTGGTCCACAACACGCGAGCGCATGAAATCCACGATCACCACATCTGGGTCGGTTTCGGGATGGAACAGTTCGGCAAAACCATCGGTCGATCCGAAGAAAAGCGGGCCTTCGATCTCGTAGACATGCGCGCCCGGTGTGCGCACGCTGTCACGCTCGATGACGTGGATGCGGCGAGCATTGTTCCATGCATAGGCGAGCGCCGAGACGATCACTCCAACGACCACAGCCGTCGCCAGGTCATAGAAGACGGTGACGATGGTCACCAGTACGATCACGGCGGCGTCCAGCAGCGGGATCCGCGTCATGATGCGCAGGCTGTTCCATGCGAATGTGCCGATCACGACCATGAACATGACGCCGACCAGCGCGGCCAACGGGATCTGTTCGATGAGGCCAGAACCAACGAGAATGAAGGCCAGCAGGAACAGTGCGGCGGCGATGCCTGCGAGGCGCGTACGTCCGCCGGATTTCACATTGATCATCGACTGGCCGATCATGGCGCAGCCGCCCATGCCGCCAAAGAAGCCTGTGATCAGGTTTGCGGTGCCCTGCGCCACGCACTCCTGGCTCGCTCCGCCTCGCTTGCCGGTGATCTCCCCGACAAGATTGAGCGTCAGCAGGCTCTCGATGAGGCCGATAGCTGCGAGAATGACCGCGTAGGGCAGGATGATCTTGAACGTCTCAAATGTCAGCGGCACGCTCGGCATATGGAAACTCGGCAGGCCGCCCTGAATGGAGGCGAGATCGCCCACGCGCGGCACGTCCAGGCCGAACCCGATCACCACGGCAGCGACAATGCCGATCCCGGCCAGTGGCGCAGGAATGATTTTGGTGAATTTCGGCAACAGCCAGATGATCGCCATGGTCAGGCCAACCAGCGCCAGCATGACCGCGAGCGGCCAGCCGCTCATCCATTCCCCGCCCGACATGCCGTGCGCCGACACTTCAGCCGTGCCCGGCACCTGGAACTGGGTCAGCTGCGCCATGAAGATCACGATGGCGAGGCCGTTCACGAAGCCGAGCATCACCGGATGCGGTACGAGGCGGATGAATTTTCCGAACCGGAAAATGCCCGCCGCCAGCTGGAGGATACCCATCAGCACAACAGTCGCGAACAGGTACTCAACGCCATGCTGCGCGACGAGCGAAACCATAACAACCGCCAGCGCGCCGGTCGCGCCCGATATCATGCCCGGACGGCCACCAATCACGGCCGTCACGAGGCCGACAATGAAGGCCGCATACAGCCCGACCAGCGGGTGCACGCCCGCCACGAAAGCGAAAGCCACGGCCTCCGGCACGAGCGCCAAGGCGACTGTCAGGCCGGACAGCAATTCGATCTTGATCCGGTTCGGCGTGAACTGGGTGAAGCTGGCCTGCGACAGGCCCTGGGCGCCAAGGCGATCTGCGAAGGCTGCAAAAGTCGATTTTACCACGGGATGACACTCTTCGATCTGAGGGCAGGAAGATGTTTGCCGCCGTATGGCGATCTTCCCCCTGCGGCGCAACCGCAGGCGTGAAGAAACTGGCCGGGAGACTTCAGTCTGCCGGTTTCCTGTACAATGAAACGTGCATCCTGCTTTCGGGGGTGAAAGGCTCTCGCTTCCATCCGCCCCAGCGGTGTTCCAGCATCAGGCCGCCCAACTCTGCCATCAGGTCCATTTCCTGCGGCCAGGCATAGCGCATGACCAGCGGCACAAGTTTTGTACCGCCCTCGGCGATACTCACGCGCTGGTATTGGATCACTTGCCGGGTTGGATCATGCATCTTCGCTTCAAACCAAAGGGACTTGAAGCCAATCTGCGTCGTGCGCATGCTCTGATTGTCGTGATACCCGGAAAAATCCGGCACAAAGGTTTCCACCAGAAACCCACCGCCGGGTACCAGCCTGTCAGCAACATGGCGGAAACAGCGCACCTGAGCGTCCTGACTTGTCAGGTTGAACAGCGTGTTGAAGACGAGGAAAGCAAACTCGAAATCGCCGTCTATGGCACAGTCGGCCATATCGCCGATGACGACCGGAATGTCTGCCCCGCCCGGCTTTTCGCGCAGTTTCTCCACCATGGCGGCGGAGCCTTCGATGCCGGATATGGCAAAGCCGCGCTTTGCCAGTGGCAGGGCCATGCGACCTGTGCCGATTACCAACTCAAGAATGCGGCCCTTACCAGCCAGCTCCGCAATCAGGGCGACAGAATCCTCCGTCGTCCCCGGATCATGGAGGGCGTCATAATCATCCGCATTGAGCGCGCCAAACGTCTCGGGATCAAAATCCAGCATGCCCGCTCATAGCATATCAGCCAGGCGAGATCATCTTGGACGGATCGACGATATTGTCGAAATCTTCGCCGGGAATGCCGTCCTTGATCGCTTCCTCGCGAAGCGTCGTCCCGTTCTTGTGGGCCGTCTTGGCGATCTTGGCAGCGCGGTCGTAGCCATACTTTTCCTTCAGCGGCGTCACCAACATGAGGGAATTCTCGAGGCCGCGCTGGATATTCTCGAGCCGTGGCTCGATTCCGACAACGCAATTCTCCGTGAAGCTCACCGCCGCATCGGCAAGCAGGCGCACCGACTGGAGGAAGTTGTAGGCCATCATCGGGTTGAACACGTTCAGCTCGAAATGGCCTTGGCTGTCGGCAAAGCCGATGGCGGCATTGTTGCCATGAATGTGCGCGCACACCTGGGTCAGCGCTTCGCACTGGGTCGGGTTGACCTTGCCCGGCATGATCGAGCTGCCCGGCTCGTTTTCCGGCAAGGCCAGTTCGCCAAGGCCGGAACGCGGGCCGGACCCAAGGAAACGGATATCATTGGCAATCTTGAAGCAGGACATGGCCACGGTGGTGATCGCCCCATGCGTGAACACCATCGCGTCATGCGCGGCCAGCGCTTCGAACTTGTTCGGTGCGGTCGTGAATTTCAGGCCGGTAATGCCAGCGATCTTCTCGGCGACCTTTTCTGCAAATCCGACCGGCGAGGCGAGGCCCGTGCCGACGGCCGTGCCGCCTTGCGCGAGTTCCATCAGCTTTGGCAGCGTCAGTTCGATGCGCTCGATGCCATTGGCCAGCTGCTGCGCGTAACCGGAAAATTCCTGGCCGAGCGTGACGGGCGTTGCGTCTTGCGTGTGCGTGCGGCCGATCTTGATAATGTCGGCCCATTCCTTGGCTTTGGAATCGAGCGCATTGTGCAGAACCTGAAGCGCCGGCACCAGGCGATGAACGACTTCCTCAACGCACGCGATGTGCATCGCCGTCGGGAACGTGTCGTTCGACGACTGGGACATGTTCACATGGTCGTTCGGGTGAACCGGCTTCTTTGAGCCCTTTTCGCCCCCCAGAATCTCGATGGAGCGGTTCGAGATCACTTCGTTCGAATTCATGTTGGACTGCGTGCCCGACCCGGTCTGCCAGACGACGAGGGGGAAATGATCGTTCAGCTTGCCTTCAATGACTTCTTCGGCGGCCTGCACGATCACTTTGCCCAGTTCGGGATCCATCTTGCCGAGGTCCATATTGGCTTCAGCGGCGGCCTTCTTGACGATGCCAAGGGCGCGGATGATCGGCTCTGGCTGTTTTTCCCAGCCAATCTTGAAGTTTCCGAGGCTGCGCTGAGCCTGCGCGCCCCAATAGGCGTCATCGGAGACCTCGATGGGGCCCATCGTGTCGGTTTCGGTGCGCGTCGTCATGAGTGCAAGCTCCTTCGAGAATAAGTTGGACAGGACACCCTTGGCGCCGGATGGCCCTGTAGAAAACCTGAGAACCGGCGCGGTGTAGCACGGCCATGCGCCGCTGCAAGGCGACATTCGGCCTATCTGGCCATGGCAACGTGGAATTAAGGCCTGTGGTCTAGTCAGCCGCCATGAAAACGATTGCAGCTCTCGGTTTTAGCCTGGTCATGCTCGGCGTCGGTCTTCTCTTCATCGGAAAGGCCGGTCTGAACACCTATCGCTATCTCGGCTCCAGCAACTGGGAAAGGGCACCAGCCCTGATCGAAAGCAGTGAAATTCGTACGGGACGGGATGGCGTGGCCCGGTCCGGAATCCGCGCAAAGGTGCGACGCGCGCTGACATTGTACGAAACGCAGGTGACCTACCGCTACGAGTATGACGGCAAGGCCTATACCGGCCATCGGGTCGATCTCGGGTCACGGCGCTCCTCGGACGCCAAGGCACATCGCAAGCTGAAACGGCGGTTCGACCAATTGCAGGCAGAGCAGCGCCAGATATATGCATGGGTGAACCCCACCAGCCCCGAAGAGGCTGTGCTGTATCGCACCCACAATTGGGTGGTTACAGCGTCCATGGCACTGTTCGGACTGTTCGGACTTGGCATCGCCGGCGGCGTGGTCGCATCCGAGCTTTGAACCCGGCGACCTTCAACAGGCGCCACCTTCTCCCCCATTCGTGTCTTGCGCGGTCCTGACGGCCTCGCCTAGATTGCGGGTTCGCGGGGCCCAACGGGGCCGGACCGAGATACATTTCCGGAAGACGCCAGGACTGCCCATGAACGCTCTCGCCCAGGCACTGTCACAACCGGCGACGCTGCTTGTCGCCGCGCTGGCCTTCGCGCTCGGTTTTCTCGTGCGCGGGATCGGACTTAATTCCTTCTCGCCACCCCTCATGACCGAGGCCCAGATCGAAGAAGCCCTGTCGAAGGTCACCAAGGCCAAGTGGGCCGAGATCGACCGGGCAACCGACGACCGCAAGAAAATCCTTGCCATCAAACTGCTGCGCGAACAAACGGGTCTCGGCCTGAAGGCCTCGAAGGAAGCGGTCGAGGCGCGCATGCAGTCACGTCATCGGATGCGGGGATGAGCCTTGCCGAATGGGTTTCCGCCGGAAAGGTGCGCGCGCGCATCACCGATGAAGGCGCGCTCGAAGTGCGCTGTCACGGCCTGACGACGCAGGCGAAATATTACAAGACCCTGCTCAAGGAATTCTTTCGCAAGGAGTTCCCGCCCCTGCGGCCCGGCTATGGGGATTACTCCGTTCACATCATGATGGAATACACAGGCGATGCGCCCTGGATGGACCTCGACAATCTCGCCAAGGCCCTGCTCGACAGTCTGACAGGGAACGTCTTCGAGGATGACCATCAGGTCGCCCGCCTGCTGGTCGAGCGGCGCGTGGGCGAACGCGAAGGCATCTGGCTGAAAGCCGAGGCGATGGACTGAGCCGTCAGAACGGGTTCAGCGAATAGCCATCCTGTTGCAATTTCGCGTGCGCGGTCATTGCCGAGAGCGCGATTTCGACACCCGGCAGCAAATCTGATTTCTCGATGTCGCGATAGGCTGCAGTCTGGCCACACAGAATAATACGGACACGGTGCTTTGCGAGCGCGGCCACCAAGGGCGCATTCGCGTTACCTGCTCCTGCCACAAGGTCCGCCGAGGCTCCGCCATGCACAACCACCGCCAGCTTGATGTTGGCAGCAGGGATACCGACCGCCTCGTGCATGTTCAGGAAACGCGCTGCGCTTTCCAATGTCCGGTTCACCTTGCCCGGCTCAGCAGGCGCCGCCGTGTCGAATGCGATCTTGAAGACGGCGTCCTTGGACAGCCGCTCGGCATCCGGCACACTCGCCACCTTCCCGAAAGCAGGGATCGCCATACCGGGTTTGAAATCATCAGGACCCGCCAGCGCAGGCGCAACCAGCAGCAAAGCCGCGGTAGCGGAAAGGATTGATCGTATCATGGACATCTCCTTTGAGTGCCCCTGACCCTAGGCGGTGGCGCCAGCGACGTCGAGCCGCATTTGATATACGGGCTTTTGCGTAGTCACCGGGCCGCCCACCATTGCTAGGACCATCGCCATGAAACAGGCATGGATTCCCTTCGCGTCGCGCCCCGTCCCGCGCTATACAAGCTATCCCACCGCGGCGGATTTCACGCCGCAGGTGGCGGAAACAGAGGCCGGGATCTGGGCCAGCCAGACTGCGCCGGACAAACCGATCTCAGTTTATATTCACGTGCCGTTCTGCGAGAAGCTTTGCTTCTATTGCGGATGCGCGACCAGCGTGCCGAATGGTTACATGCGCATTGCTGCCTATCTGGAGACATTGCATCGCGAAATCGACCTCTGGGCCAGGGCGCTGGGGGCCCATGACGGGATGGCGCACCTGCATTTTGGGGGCGGCTCTCCCAATGCGCTTTTAGCCGAAGACTTCAAGGACCTTGTCGCGCATGCAAGCCGCGCCTTTGGCCTGCGTCCCGGCGCCGAGATCGCGGTCGAGATAGACCCGCGTGGCCTGACCCCGGATTTCATCCACGCCATGGCGGCCTCCGGCGCCAATCGCGTCAGCTTCGGCGTCCAGACGCTCTCCGCCACCGTGCAGCAAGCCGTGGGCCGCATTCAGCCGAAAGTCCTCCTCAGCGAGGGCATCGCCCGACTGCATGAAGCAGGGATCGGTGCGATCAATATGGACCTCATGTATGGCTTGCCCCACCAAACGGTCACGGATGTCGAGGAAGCCGCGCATTTCGCCACCGAGATGGGCGCCGCCCGCATCTCGCTGTTCGGCTACGCGCATGTGCCATGGTTCGCCAAACATCAGGCCGCTATCGACGAAGATGCCCTTCCCGGCCTTGAAGCCCGTTTTGAACAGGCCGAGGCAGGCGCGCGCACGCTGGAACTGGCAGGCTACCAGGCCATTGGCCTTGATCATTTCGCTCGCGCCGACGACTCGCTCACTCAAGCCGCCCGCACGGGCGCGCTTCACCGCAATTTCCAGGGTTATACGGACGATCCATGCGACACGCTGGTCGGCATAGGCAGCACGGCAATCTCCCAGTTTTCGGGCGGTTACATCCAGAACTTCAAGGAGCGGACAGCATGGCGCGCAGCGATTGAAGCGGGTCGCCTACCGGTCGAGCGTGGTGTCGCGCTGACTGAGGATGACCGCCTGCGCGCCCGCGCCATCGAGACGCTGATGTGCCAGATGGAAGTGGACGTGGACGGGCTCTGCCGCGAAATGGGCGCTGCCCCCGACAGCCTCGCCGACGCGCTTGAAACCGCCCGCTTTCTCCAGTCCGCAGGCCTGTGCCGGATCGCCGGCAGCACTATCCAAGTACCACCAGACGCACGCCTTTTCCTGCGCACGGTCGCCCAGTGTCTTGATGGTCGCTACAAGCCCGCGCCGCGGCGCCATGCCAAGGCAGTCTAGTCCATCGCGTCTGGGCACGCGGCATCCCTTGCAGATACTCGATCTGGTGTTACACGCAGGCTCTACAATCCGGAGCGTGAAATCCCATGGCTGAATTCCTGGTCCTGCATCAGAAAAACAATAACAAGGTGCGCGTCGTGAATATCGAGCATGTACGCATGCTGCGGCCCCATGACGAAGCCGGCACGTGGCTGGAGTTTGGTGGCGACAGCGAAATATCCAGCCTCCTGGTTCGGGAAGATCTGGATGACCTGATCACTTTTCTGGAAGCTGAACAGGTTTAGCCAGAGACGCTCTGCAGCGCCTAAGCCCCCAGCGCCCGCGCATGATGGGCAATATGCTCGTCCATATAGGTCGCGATGAAATAGTAATCGTGGCCGTAGCCATCGCGCATATTGTAATCCAGCCGCTGGCCATGCTTTGCGCAGGTGTCGGTGAAGACTTCCGGCTTCAGTTCGCGCTCCAGAAATGTGTCGGCCGTGCCGGTATCCACGAGGATCGTTGCCTTGGTCTGGCGCTCCTTGACGAGTTCGGTCGCATCATACTGCTCCCATGCCACGGAAGGTTCGCCGAGATAGGCGGTGAAAGCCTTCTGGCCCCACGGCACCTGCGCCGGGCTGGTGATCGGGCTGAAGGCCGAGCAGGATTTGTATATTTTCGGATGCTTCAGGTGCAGCGTGATCGCGCCATGACCGCCCATGGAATGACCGAAGATGCCCTGCCGGTCCATGTCGGCATAAGGAAAGTGTTCTGCGATCACCTTGGTCAGCTCATCCGTGATGTACTGATCCATCTTGTAGTGCTTCGCCCAAGGCTCTTGCGTGGCCGTCAGATAGAAGCCCGCGCCCTGACCCAGATCATAAGCCTCATCATCCGGCACATCGTCGCCACGCGGGCTCGTATCCGGCGCAATAATCATGATTCCGTGCCGGGAGGCTGCCCGCTGCAGTCCGGATTTCTCCATCACATTCGCCCAGCTGCAGGTCAGGCCGGAGAGATACCACAGCACCGGCACTTTCTCCGGATCGGCCTGCGACGGCGTATAGACCGCAAACCGCATCGTACAGTTCTGCAACGCGCTCTCATGATCATGCACGGACAACGTGCCGCCAAAGGATTGCCATGCGGATACCTGGGTGAGGGTCATGTGCTGAGGTCCTGTCCATTCGAGTGAAAGTAACCTCACTGATGTGGCCCGGTTGAGCCTGCAGGACAAGGCCCCGCCGCGCACATGGTCGCCCGAGGTCAGCCTTGCCAGCCTCGCCCCGCTAGCCCAAAACAGGGCCCAGCCCACCAAAGCCTTCGGAGGATCTATGCCCGGCTATACATTGTACGGCGCCGACGTCAGTTACTACACGGGCAAGGCGCGCGCCTATCTCGACTGGCGCGGCGTGGACTATGTCGAGGAGCTGGCAACCCAACAGGTTTATCGCGACATCATCCTGCCCTCGGTCGGCTGGCCCGTGATCCCGGTGATGAAGACGCCGGACGGCGAGATTGTCCAGGACACGACCGACATCATCGAACACATCGAAGCCGCCGAAGGCCTCTCCCCACCTGCGATCCCGGACGGCCCGGTGCAGGCCTTTGTCGCCCAGCTGCTGCAACTCTATGCCGATGAGTGGCTGGTCATTCCCGCCATGCACTATCGCTGGAACTATAATGAAGACTGGGCCTATCAGGAATTCGGGGCAATCTCGGCCCCGGACCGCCCGGCGCCGGAGCAATACGAGATCGGCAAGCGCAATGGCGAACGTTTCAAGGGCGCCCTGCCCCCGCTGGGTGTCTCGCCGACCACTGCACCGGCGATCGAGCAGAGCTATGAGGCTTTCCTCCGCGAATTCTCCGCGCATCTGGAAGTGCATCCCTATGCGCTGGGCGGCCGCGCCACGCTGGCGGACTTCGCGCTCTATGGCCCGCTCTATGCGCATCTCTATCGGGACCCGGCTTCGGGTGATCTGATGAGACGTTATGCGCCCAAGGTCGCCGACTGGGTCGAGCGCGTGAAGGCAGGCTCCCCGCCTCAGGGCGACCTGCCCGCCAATGACGAAATCCCCGTTACGCTGGTGCCCATCCTCGCCCGCCAGATGCGCGAGCAATTCCCGGCCCTGCACCAGACCGCGCAACTCTTCGCCAACTGGGCCGAGACCGCTTCCCCCGGCACACATGTGCCGCGCGCGGTCGGCCAGATCGAGATCGACATTGAGGATACGCAAGGTCCAGCCGCTGCGCGCACCTTCCCGCTATGGCGTTTGCAGGCAGCGCTCGACGCCTATGCGGCGCTTGACGGCGACGCCCTCGCCCGCGCCGATGATCTGCTGGAACGTGTTCGCGGCAGCGCGCTAAAAGAGTTCATCCTGCCGGCCCGGCTTGCGCGCGCAGACTATCGCCTCGCACTCGCCTGATTGGGTCAGGGCGTGACGGCGAGACACTCGATCTCGACCTCTGCCCCAAGAGCCAGACCATTGACACCAAAGGTCGACCGCGCCGGTTTGGGGTCCGGCAGCGCTGCGTCATAAGCCGCGTTCATTGCGCCATAAGCCGCCATGTCGTCCAGGAAAACTGAACATTTTACCACATCAGAAAGGTCGGCATCGAACTCGGCAAGGGTCCGTTCGATATTCGCAAAGATCATGCTGGTTTCAGGGCCTACGCCTCCGGACGCGAGTTCATTCGTTGCCGGATCAATGCCCAGTTCGCCGGATAGATAGATTACGTCGTCCACGCGCACGGCCTTGGAAAAGGGCAGATCCGTTCCCGCTTTGGTGACGCCGGCAAAATGGGAAACTTCGGGCGAGGTGTTCACCTGAATGTCCTGAACATCCATAGCGACGCAGCCACTCAACAGCATGGCCGCCGCGCTCACCCCCAAAATTCTCATCATGTCCGCCTTCCCCTCAGTGAATCCATTTTGGCTCTTCGCCCTCGATCCCATCCTCCTCGTCATCGTCAAGGTCTGAATAGGTCGTGAACTGAACATCGTATCCGAAGGGCTGGTCTTCCGCTGGCACGTCCGGCTCGGTCACATAGACCTGCAACTCGCCGTCCATCTTGAAGCCAAGCCGCTTGCCGATGACAGAAATCATGTCCGCGGCCTGTTCCGGGTCGGCCGCCCAGACCTTCATGCCCATGATGCACGGACCGATCTCGGTCTCGTAATCGGCGTTCGGCTCGAACACCTGCCCGTCCGCAATCAGCGTATAGTGAGTAAACTCCGTCATGGAGAAATCATTACCCGCTTTGCAGCCAAGGTCGAGCCCGTGGGGCCAATTTCCGGGGGCTGGCGCGCACAAAAAAGGGCGACGCGTACAGCGCCGCCCTCCAAAGTTGACGTGCGTCCCACGCTAGCCGCGCAACATGGTGCAGATCTTGTTGCCGTCCGGATCGCGCAGATAGGCGAGATAGAGCTTCATGCCGCCGCCTTCTCGCCAGCCCGGTGGGTCTTCGATGGCCTTGCCGCCTGCCTCGATCCCGGCCTTGTGCCAGGCATCGGCCTGTTCGGTGCTGTCGACCGCAAAGCCGATCGTGCCGCCATTGGCATGACAGGCTGGCTCGCCATCAATCGGCGGCGTGACAAGGAATGTTCCGCCATTGTGGAGATAGATCAGTCGCCCCTTCGGATCGACAATCGCCTCGCGCCCGCCCAGCGACTTGAAAAGCGCGTCGTAGAATTTCTTTGATTTTTCCAGATCGTTCGTGCCGACCATGACGTGACTGAACATGTGTTTCCTCCTTGTGGATGGGGAATTTGTGCCTCAGCCGCCGAAACAGCGCCAGAGGGATTTCGGCCTCCCCCCGCGTCAGCTTGCCATAGCCGCCGCCAGCAGCGGACGCAGATGGCTCAAATAGTCTGCTTTGCCGATGGCCAGCCCTTTGGCCCGCAGGATGTCGTAGGCGGTGACGAGATGGAAATAAAAGTTCGGCGTCAGCCATTCGTCGATATAGTCTTGGCCAGTCATGGAAAGCGTCGGCATGCTTGGCAGTTCGAGAGAGGTCTTCGCCTCGGCGAAGCTTTCCTTCGTGTCGGTCTGCGCCTCGATCCGGGAAATCGTCTCGGCCACAAGGGCTTTCAGGTCCGCGAAGCTCGCCGTATCAACCTCGAACTCTTTCACAGGCGTGTCGTTTAGCTTGCCCAGAAGTAATTCTGCCTGACGGCACGTGAACCAGATCTGGTTCGGCAGAGGCAGCATGTCCTCGGCCAGCCGCGCCGTCAGCAGGGCTGTCTTCGCTGCGTCGTCCGAAAACAGCTCCGCCTCGGCCCGGCCAAGAATATTCTGCAGCGTGATCAGGCGCGTGCGGTAGATGTCGAGATTACGTTTTACGATGGTCATTTGCTTTTCCCTCTAGCGCGACTCAGCGGTAATCCACTTCAAATGTGGTGCAGCCTTCGAAATCGCAATCCGTGCGATCCCAGGAAATGACAATGCGGGCTCCATTCCTGCTCGCGATGGACTCTCGCAGTCCGGCCTCATCGTCGAGGAGATCAATCTTGCCGATCCTCGGATTTCCGCTCAGGCAAACAGATGCCGCCTCGGCGAACTGATTGATCCACCAATAATGGGTCATCGGGGCGACTTCACCGACAAATTGTTTGTCTGCTTCGTCGCGGCAGTCGGTATCTTCTTCACATCCCGCATCGGTCGCTATGCCCCACATGATGATTTCGTCTTCAGATCCGCGAAACGCCGCAAGACGCATATACCGGGCGGAGGAACCCGTTCGCGGCCCTGAATCGACCCACGTCTGAAGATCACTGCAGAATTTCTGATCCATCGTCGGGCCGGTGCTCATGCAACCGGAAACGATCGAAGCGCCCGCCAAGGCCACGCTTGCGCAGAGAATCTGTGCGGGCCGGCGCGACACTAATACACCACCACGCTCCGAATGCTCTCGCCAGCATGCATCAGGTCGAACGCATCATTGATCTTGTCCAGCTTCATGACGTGGGTGATCATCGGGTCGATCTGGATCTTGCCGTTCATGTACCAGTCGACGATCTTCGGCACGTCGGTACGCCCTTTCGCGCCGCCAAAGGCCGTGCCGCGCCAATTGCGCCCGGTGACCAACTGGAATGGCCGTGTGCTGATTTCCTTGCCGGCCTCGGCCACGCCGATAATGATCGAGGTGCCCCAGCCGCGATGACAGCATTCCAGCGCCTGGCGCATCACATCCGTATTGCCGGTACAATCGAAGGAATAGTCCGCGCCGCCATCGGTCAGTTCGACGAGATGGGCGACCACATCAGCGGTCTCCTTCGGATTGACGAAATGCGTCATCCCGAATTTCTCGCCCCATTCCTTCTTGGAATTGTTGATGTCGACACCGATGATCTTGTCGGCGCCCGCCATCTTCGCGCCCTGCAGCACGTTGAGGCCGATGCCGCCCAGGCCGAACACGACGACATTGTCACCGACCTGAACCTTGGCCGTATTGGTCACCGCGCCCACGCCCGTCGTCACGCCGCAACCGACATAGCAGGCCTTGTCGAAGGGCGCGTCGGTGCGGATTTTCGCAACCGCGATTTCCGGCAGGACGGTGAAGTTCGAAAAGGTCGAGCAGCCCATATAATGGTAGATCGTTTTGCCCTTGTAGCTAAACCGGCTCGTGCCATCCGGCATCAGGCCCTTGCCCTGCGTCGCGCGGATCGCGGTACAGAGATTGGTCTTGCCGGAAAGACAGCTTTTGCACTGGCGGCATTCCGGCGTGTAGAGCGGGATCACATGATCGCCCGCCTGCACGCTGGTCACGCCCGCGCCGACTTCGCGTACAATGCCTGCGCCCTCATGGCCGAGCACGCTCGGGAAGATGCCCTCACTGTCCAGCCCGTCCAGCGTGTAGGCATCGGTATGGCAGATGCCGGTCGCCATGATCTCGACCAGGACTTCCCCGGCCTTCGGGCCTTCCAGATCCAGTTCGACAATTTCCAGCGGTTTCTTGGCTTCAAAGGCGACAGCGGCGCGCGTTTTCATGAGGGAGCTCCATAATGTTTGGGTGCCATACTACTCTTGCGCTCTGCGCGATAAAGTACGTAATTCGCAATTCATTGTTGCAGGACTGGGATAATGCAAACGGATTGGGATGGTATTGAGGAATTCGTGGCTGTGGCGACGTGCATGGGCTTCAAGCCCGCGGCGGAAATGTTGAACGTCTCAACCTCGCATGTGAGCCGCGCCGTTACCAGACTGGAAAACGCCATCGGCGCGCCGCTATTCTATCGCACCACCCGCAAAGTCTCTCTCACCGATACGGGCCGCACCGTGCTCAGCCATTGCCAGCAACTCATCGAGTCGCGGGACGAGCTGTATGCCGTGGTGGGCGGCACCAATGAACCGCAGGGAGAGATCAAGATCACCTGCCCCACATCTCTGGGCGAACGCTACATCTCGCCCATCGTGCGCGAGTTCAGCCAGGATTATCCCAAAGTAGAGATCACGCTCGACCTCTCCAACCGGCTAGTCGACCTGATCGCCGAGGGCATCGATCTCGCAATCCGCACCGGCATGCTGGAAGATTCCCGCCTGATCAGTTCGCGGGTGGCAAGCCGACAATTTCTGGTTTGCGCATCCCCTGCCTATCTGGACGCCAACGGCACGCCCGAACGGCTTGACGACCTGAAAACCCACAATTGCCTGACAGGCTCCTCCAGCACATGGCGCTTTCGGCAGGGCGGCCAGCACGAGACCCTCCGCCCACGGGGCAATTGGCGTTCAAATTCCGGCGCATCCGTGCTGGACGGATTGCTCGCAGGCAAAGGAATCGGACAGCTACCACTTTTTTATGTCGCGCCGTATCTCGAGAACGGGCGACTGGTCGAACTGTTCAGGGAACTCCGGCCCGAGCCAGAACCCATCTGGGCGGTCTATCCCCAAGCCCGTCATCTTCAGCCCAAAGTGCACTTGCTGGTAGATCGCATCCGCGCACAATTGCAGCCCGCATTCGAAGTGCGCATCCAGCATCACCTGCGAGGATAACCCCCCACCCCTTTTAGGCGCAAGCCTCCAGATTGGCATCAAACGCGCCCATACGGGAGATTTTCGGCCCATCTTCATGAATATCGCATCGGTCGATCCGCAACTCTCCCTCTTCCAGCCGGATCAGATTGAACGAAGGCGGCTCAGCCCGCAGGCGCACCGATAACGTTCCGGATGAGACGGCGAGATAGCAACCATTGGCGCGTTGCCGCACGACGACCGAGGGCGTGTGGACATGCCCCGTCAGCACCATCTGTACATGGCTCGCCGCCACCATATCGCTGGCGCGTCGGCCTCTGCGGGTCCGTGTGCGGAGCGGCGCACCCGGCAGGGAATGAAACGGATGATGGCAGGCAATCAGTTTGACCTCTGCCCGTGACTTGCCCGCGCGAACAATCGCCTCATCCAGGTCGTCCAGATTGACAGACCCCTCGGCCCAGTTCCGCCGTGCCTGCCAGCCGCGCGCCGTGTTGAGGCCGACGGCGATCGCACCGCCAGCCTCGACGACCTCAAATTGCTGATTGAATCGCCGCTTGAATCGTTTGAAGGGTTCCGCCGCCCGCGCCGCGACATTGAACATGGGTGTGTCATGATTGCCGGGCACAACGAGCTTCGGCATGTCGAACCTGTCCAGCCACTCGGCCGCAGCATCGAACTCACGAGTGCGTCCCCGCTGGGTCAAATCTCCGCACACGACCAACATGTCAGGTTTGGTGGATTTGATACAGGCTTCGGCAGCCTCAATCGCGTTTTCGTCTTCGGCGCCGAAATGAATGTCTGAAATCTGTGCAATAACCGTCATCAGGACATGTCTGGAACGAAGATTTTCACCGCAGAATCGATCCGCCGGAACCTCAGCGGTGTGTCCATCTCTTTGAGCTCACCATCCAGCGTGACATTGATGCGCCCCTTGTCGGTCTGGTGCACCTCGATCTCGTCAGCAAGTTTCAGCGCAACATCCTCAGCATTGCGCCAGCCATCGAACATCATCTCCAGGCCAAGCTTGGCGAGGTCCAGCAAGCCCTGAGGGTCAATACTCGCAATCTCCAGCTTTCCGGGCGTATCCGGATTGATGTTCACCGTCAGCGTGGTGGCGGTCTCGGCGGCCTTGCCGGGGGCATTCCAGGCAATGTTGGATTTCAGAGCCAGAGCCGAAGAGTCGTGCACGATCTCCGCGGCCTCAAGAATTTTCCCCTCGCGCAATGCTTCGCGTGAATTGGTGAACCGGGTCATGTCACCCATCATGGCCGCCACGAAGAAGCGGGGTCCGCCGACAATCTCGCCACATGGCATCGGGCGTACCTTGCCGCCCTGCAGCGCGCGATCGATCAGCACGTCCCACTCATGGTCGCCGCCCAGGGCGCGAGTGGGCAACATATTCATCGTCCCGCCCGGCAGTGGCAGGACCGCCGGACCGAGCAGACCGGCATGCGACAACGCGCAGGCAATCGTGCCATCCCCGCCCCAGACAATCAGCGTGTCCGGCTCTTCAGCGAGCGCCGCTTCCATGAGCAGCGCAAGATCATCCTCACCGACCGTATGGATCGACGCAGCGTCCGGCAGGTCGGAGAGTTTTTCACGCAAGAGATCAGCGGCTCCCTCGGGCGTGCTGCCCGAGAGCGGATTGATCACACAGGACACACGGCCAAGCCGCGAAAGCACATTTGTTGGGGTCATGTGCGTAGAACGCGCCAGATGACAAATTTGTTCCCGGCGTTCAGCAAGCTCTCGCCCTGCGGGAAAACCTCGCTATAACGGCGCACATGACAGAAATGACACCTTCCGATTCGCTCCGCGTCGCCATTGCCGGCGTCGCGGGTCGCATGGGCCGCCAGCTGGTCGGCGCCGCGCTTGATGCTGGCCTTACCGTGGTGGGCGGCAGCGAGGCTCCCTCTTCCGAACATCTCGGCGAGGATATTGGCGAACTGGCAGGCCGTCGCCTGTTGGACCTGAAACCGGCGACCGATCCCGTCGCAGCTGCGGCAAAGGCTGATGTCTGGATCGACTTCACCCGCCCTGCCGCGACCCTGGCTGCGCTAGACTCCCTGAAACACACAAGCGTGCGCGCCGCCATCATCGGCACAACCGGCTTCACTGATGAAGAAGAGGCCGAGATTGCGCAGGCCGCGCAGTCCCTTGCCATCGTCAAGGCGGGCAATTTCTCGGTGGGCATCAATCTGCTGCAGGCCCTCACCCGCATGGCGGCCGAACGGCTCGGTCCGGATTGGGATATCGAAATCCTCGAAACGCATCATCGCCGCAAGGTCGATGCCCCCTCGGGCACCGCGCTCATGGTGGGCGAGGCCGCCGCTGCAGGCCGCGGAAAGCCGCTGTCAGACCTGCGGGCTGGCCCTTACGATGGCCCAGACGCCAAGCGGCGCGCTGGCAGCATCGGCTTTGCCGTACGCCGGTCTGGCGGGGTGATCGGCGAGCATGAAGTCAGCTTCGGCTCGGACATGGAAATCCTCTCGCTCAGCCATACCGCCATTGACCGCGCGGTCTTCGCGCATGGTGCCCTGGGGGCAGCCGCGTGGGCGATGCGCCAGGATCCGGGCCTCTACGACATGAACGATGTGTTGGGGCTTTGAAGCAACGCCCGCAGGTCACCATTCTCCCAACAGCTGAATCAGGGTTGACGCTCGTGTTCGCAGTGGCAGCATGACAAGTTCGTAAAGTTTGAGCACTGGGACCGGCATATGATCGGAATTGTGGTTGTCAGCCACGGAAAGCTTGCCCGCGAACTCGTCGCCGCCACGGAGCACGTGGTGGGGGAGCAGGATCGATTCCGCTCGATCTCGATCGAAGTGGAAGACGACATCGAGGCGCGCCGCGATCAAATCCGCGAAACGGCCAAGTCCTGCGATGCCGGCAAGGGCGTCATCATCCTGACAGACATGTTCGGCGGCACGCCCTCAAACCTCGCCATGTCGGTGATGAATGCCGGCAATGTCGAAGTCCTGTCCGGCGTCAATCTGCCCATGCTGATCAAGCTGGCCGAAGTGCGCGGCGAGATGACCCTCAAGGACGCCGCCAAAGTCGCCGCAGAGGCGGGCCGCAAGTATATCAACATCGCCTCCGAACTCCTCGCGAAATCAAACTGATGCCGGACACGGAAACCCTCACCGCCAGCCAGCGCGCCATGATCGTCAACCGCAAGGGCCTGCACGCGCGCGCCTCTGCCCGCCTGTCCCGCCTTGCCGGTGAGTTTCAATCCCGCATCATCGTCTCGCACGAGGGCGAAACCGCCGATGCGCGCTCCATCATGGACCTCATGATGCTGGTCGCTCACAAGGGCTGCGAAGTCGACATCAACGCCGAAGGCCCCGACGCGGCCGAGGCGGTCACCGCCATCGCCAGCCTCATCGCCGACGGCTTCGGCGAACAGGGCGAAGCCGACACGATCTGCTGAAAATCAGGGTCAGAATTTGCGCTGGACATTGCAACCACCGATTTATAGTGGTTGGGCATGACCCGTCTGTTTGCTCTTCTGTTTCTGTACGCTCTGATCGCGGTTTTACCGGCAAATGCGCAAGCATATTCCCTGAAATCGGGAGAAACTCTTGCGGATTCGGAGTATCAAACCACATTCACGCTCGGTGGAGGCAAGCGCCTCGTTCTGGAGGTCAAGTTCGACAGCGAGGCAGACTCATCACACCAGCGGACAGCGTCACTCGTGGAAATACTTCAGGATCACCTTATTCCCATGGCTGTAAAAAAGGGATTCTCCCGAATTGCGATCTGGGAGAACTTGTCAGAGGTGACCACGAGGAAGAACCGACCGCCCTCCCTGCTGTCTTTGAATTTCACCGGTAGCACCTTCGAAAACTATGATTTTGATCTTCAGGACCAGTGGGTTTGGAGTCAGGTCGCAGGTCCGGAACTGGATCTATCGAAATTTTCCATGATGACGTTCGAATACGACGAGACGGCCGACGTTTACCGTACAGAACTGCGTCGCAGAGACCTGAATGATGGCAATCTCATTTTTGAAGTCTGGGTGAGCGCCCCAGACACCTCGCCGAAACAACTCGCCGCCAAGGCCAACACGGTTTTCCAGGAACTGTCTGGTTGCACAAAGGATGGGGTGCCGATCGAGGAGGACAGCTATATGGCAAAGCATAATGCCAAGGCGCTGATCGTGTACGCGGTACCCGTCCGGTACACCTCCCCCCTTCAGTCTGCCCCCCGCGTCAGACTTCTGTACGGCCATGAAGATGGCGTTCCATATTGCCGTACACAATCTGGGGAATCGCTTGGAACTTGGGACGACATCTACGCATCGTTGAGTGAATAGGCCTGGGACAGCCTGCCTGGGCACCTTCCCCCTTCCAAAACCCCCAAATCATCCCTATATTGGTCATGTCTTCGGACTATGGCGATAAACGCGCGTGCAATAAGCGGTTCGGACCCGGGGGCGGTACCCGGCGGCTCCACCAAAAGCAGGTTCAGGCTTTCACCGGCCTGTTTCTGACGGGGCCGAAATAGGATCGACGGACGTGTAAAGACGATGCCTTTGCCGGATTGGGCCCCCTCAGAAGCCCATATCACATAGTTGCAAATGACAACTTTGCTGAAGGTGAACTCCTGGCTGCGTAAGCGGTCCGGTATTTACCGACTTAACTCCTAGGGTTTCAGACCCCTAGGCGGGGCCCGGAGGCGCCTGGCAACAGAAGCCTCCACCTTATCCTTTTCCTCGCAAATTCGTGGCCGCCGCGCGCTGGCCAGTCTGGAACTTTGTCGCTAGCGTTCGGATCGAACACGCTGAGGGAGCTGGCCACCATGAAACATTACCTCGTCGCCGCCATATCGGCGCTCGCCCTGACCGCCTGTTCCCCGCAGACTGGAGACACGTCGATGCCGGATACCAAAGCGCCGATCAGCTATGCTGCAGAGGGCTGGACCGTAAAATCCCTGCCTGAACTGGCGGAAGCCCTGCAAACCGGTGAGGTCTCCGCCGAAGCGCTGACCCAGGCCTATCTGGACCGGATCGAGTTGGTCGACCGCTCCGGCCCCACGCTGCAAGCGGTCCTCACCCTGAACCCGGATGCGCTGGAGGCCGCCCGCGCGCTGGACGCAAAGCGCGACGCCGGCGAACCGCTCGGCGCGCTCCACGGCCTGCCGATCCTGCTCAAGGACAATATCGAAACAGCGGACAACATGCCCACCACGGCCGGTGCCCTCGCCCTGAAGGACAATGTCACGGGCCGCGACTCCCCACTCGTCGCGGGCCTGCGCGCTGAGGGCGCCATCATCCTCGGCAAGACCAATCTCAGCCAATGGGCGAACTTCCGCTCGAACAGTTCGATGAGCGGCTGGTCCGCGCTTGGTGGACAAGTCCGCAATCCGCACATGCTGGACCGCAACCCCTGTGGCTCAAGTTCCGGATCGGGCGCTGCCGCCGCCGCCTCCCTCGCCGCGGGTACGGTCGGCACCGAAACCAATGGCTCGATCATTTGCCCATCCAACGTGAATGGCGTCGTCGGCTTCAAGCCCACGGTCGGCCTCGTCTCGCAGGACTTCATCATTCCGATCTCCTCCTCACAGGATACAGCCGGCCCGATGACGAAGACGGTCATGGGCGCCGCGATGATGCTCAACGCCATGGCGACCGGCGCAGCGAAGACAGACTATGCCGCCACCCTTGATGCCGCCGCATTGCAAGGCAAGCGCATCGGCGTCCTGCGCGGCGCCCAAGGCAGCAGCCCGCTCGTCAAAGACAGTTTCGAACAGGCCCTTTCGGCCATGGAATCGGCAGGCGCAATCCTGGTTGATATCGACGACATCGACATGCCCGACGGCTTTTGGGGAAAGTCATTCGATGTGTTGAAGTATGAGTTCAAGGCGACACTGAATGCCTATCTCGCGAGCACGCCGGACACGGTCACAACGCGCACGCTGGCCGACCTGATCGCTTTCAATGCCGAACATGCAGACATCGAACTCGCCTTGTTCAATCAGGATATTTTTGAGCAGTCAGAAGGCATGGAAGATCTTGAATCTGATGGCTACAAAGAGGCTGTTGCCTTCGTCCAGTCCGCCACCCGCGAAAACGGCATAGACCGTCTGTTGGCAGAGCATGACGTGGTCGCCCTTGTCGCCCCTTCAGGGCCACTTGCCCCGCGCGCTGATCCGGTCAATGGCGATGTCTGGCCGGACTGGGCAGGCGCGGGCTATGCGGCGGCCATTGCCGGCTATCCGCACCTGACGGTGCCAATGGGCACTGTTCGGGGTATCCCCATTGGCCTGTCCTTCATGGGCGGCAAGGACCAGGACGCGGCGATCCTCTCGCTCGGCTATGCTTATGAGCAGCGGACGCAAGCCCGCGCCGAGCCGCGATACTACCAGACCGCCGAAGACCTGCCCGAAATCGCCGAGGCCATGCGCCGCCGGGACTGATCGCTAGAGCAGGATCGTGCCCTTGCCATCCTTTTCCAGCGCGCGCTGATAGGAGGGATAGGCGCGCATCTGTTGCAGGAATCTGTGCGCATTCGGATAGTTCCCGGCATCCATGCCGGCCCGGTGCGCCGCCAACTCCATCGAGTATCCCATCACGATATCTGCCGCGGTCAGATTATCTCCGGCAAACCAAGTACTCTTGCCAAGTGCTTTTTCGATTTCGGTCATCAATGCCTTCAGGCGCGGACCGAAGAACGCCTTGTCCAGTCCGCCGACCAGCATCTTCGCCGCAGGCTTCAGGAAAAATGGCGCTCGCGCTGTCATCGCCATCATGACGAATTTGTTGGTCAGCAAAGGCTGCAGGCTTCCCTGCGAGACATGAAACCAAAACAGGTAATCGGCCCGGTTCGGTGTGCCCGGCGCGGGGCGCAGGCGGCCATCATCATGCGTATCCAGGATATAATCCATGATCGCATTCGTCTCCGACAGCGTAATTTCGCCATCGGTGATGCAGGGCGCCGTACCCAGCGGCGAGACCGCCTTGTATTCTGCCGGGGCCAGCCGCGTGTTCGGATCGCGGTCATAGAGCTTGACCTCGTACGGCACGCCCAACTCCTCCAACAGCCAGAGGATGCGGATGGATTGCGACTTTTCGAGATGGTGCAGCGTGATCATGGTTTGGCCCCTCAGCCCAATATTGGCGACAGAAGGACTGTAGGGCGCGACGGCCCCACGTCCAGCCACGATCCTGCGAGGGAAACACGAATTTCCTGTAACAATCAGAGCGTGATTTCACGCCCTTCAGCCGCAGAGCGATAGATCGCCTCGATCAGGGCCATGTCGCGAAGGCCCATTTCGCCCGGCGTGAGGATCGCTCCATCCTCCCGGATCGCATCCGCCATATGGTCACACATGCGGGCAAACTGCACATCGGGATCGCCGGGCACGAGGTCTTCGCGGACACCGTCGCGCACCAGCGACATCTTATGCCCGCCATAGCCGGTTGCAGGTTCCATCATCAGCACACCGCCCTCCCCTTCGACCCGCGCAAGATTGCGGCCGGGTGTCGTGTCATAGGACGTGACCATATTGGCCACGGCTCCGGACGGGAAACGCATCTCTGTCGTCACTGTAGAGAAGATTTCTGCAAAACGCGGATCATTCGCCGGTTGCTCTGTTACGGCCTTTACAGAGACCGGCATTTCGCCGGAGAGGTACAGCGCCGACTGCAATCCGTAGATACCATAATCTTCCAGAGGACCACCCCCTGCAAGCGCCCGGACAACCCGCCAGTTTTCCGCCACGCTGGTCGGGCCCATGCGATAGGTCTGGGCCGTCTCGATCGTCTTGATCTTGCCAACCGCACCCTCACGCATCAACTCCATGGCGCGCAGGTTAAACGGCTCGAAATGGCAGCGATACGCAATCATCAGCTTCTTGCCTGACGCTTCCGAGGCCGCGATCATCTGCTCGCACTCGGCCACGGACAGGGCCATCGGCTTTTCGCACAGCACATGCTTGCCTGCCGCAAAGCTCTTTTCGGTCCACTCCAGATGCAGCCCCGTCGGCAGCACATTGTAAACCGCATCTACCCGGTCATCGTCTGCGATCCGGTCAAAGTCTTCATACGAATAAATAGCATCATCCGGTAAGCCATAGGCGGCGGCCACGGTCTTCGCCTTCTCCGGATTACCGGACACAACCGCCGCAACATGGCAGCGTTCACCATTCGCCAGCGCAGGCAGGACCTTGCCAATGCCATAGCCGCCGAGCCCCATCACCGCGAAGCCGACGCTGCCAGCATTGGGCGCGGATGGCGGTGTGTCAGGCAGTTCGCCCCAATTGGGCCAGGGCATGCCAATCGCCTTGGCCGGGATCGCCGCGCTGCCTTCTGCGCTCGCGCAACTTGCCAGCCATGGCGCTGCTGCCAGCGTGGCGCTGCTCAGCACCATGAAACGCCTGCGTGAATGCGTGAATTCGGTCATGACAATCTCCCTGAAGGCCACAGTCTTCTGTTAGCGCTATCTCGAGAAAACCGCAGGCCGCCGAACCGGTCAAGGAAAAAGCCGAGCGGTCCGGATCACAATTGGATCACATCAAACCGGGACCTGTCTTCTTCATCAGCCGCTCGACCACCGCGCCGACATGATACTTCATTGCGTCCGGCCCCATCGGTGCCTGCCGGGCGAATTCGTCTTGTACTTCATCTGCGCGTTTTTCCGCCGCCAGCCAGGCCGATGGCTCCGGCACGATCAGGAATGTGCCGCGCGCAATCTCGTCCAACGTATGTCGCGCAACCTCGAGAGGCGGCTTGCCTTCGGCCATCACGGCGCGTGCCATGTCGCTGCGGCGCTCATCTGCCGACATGCCCGTCGCAGCGGGGCTTGTATCCGGCATGTGCGTTGCCGTCAGGCCGGGGCACAGCACGCTGACACCAATCGACTCTGGCAATTCGGCGCGGAACACATCGCCCAGCGCCAGCACGCCATGCTTTGACGCCGTGTAAAACCCATTGCCCGGATGCTGCAGGCCCAGCGCGTGTTCCGACGCGGTCAGGCAGAGATGCCCGGCATGGTCCGCATCGATCATGCGTGCGGCAAACGCCCTGGCTGTCGCCCAGACGCCTTTGAGGTTGACGCCCATCGTTACGTCGAACTCCGCCTCGCTGGCCTTCAATAGCGGCCGCGCCACGCTGACCCCAGCATTGGCGAACACCAGATCCACCCCGCCCAGCCAGTTCCAGGCCTCGCCGGCCATGGCCTCGACCCCCGCCACATCGGCAACATTGCAGGCGATGGCCAGCGCGGCATCGCCGAGCCTGGCCGCATGTGCCTCGGCCGCATCCTTGTTGATGTCCACAATCACGACGCGACCGCCATCGGCCACCATCGCTTCGGCCAACGCCGCGCCGATGCCGCTTGCACCGCCCGTGATGACCGCCGTTCTGCCCTTGGTTTCCATTATCCGCCCTCCCTGGCGTTCTGACCTGTCAGCTATAGCGCGCTTCAACCTTTTCACCGGCCTTGCCAGCCTGCACCGCTTTCACGCTGGCTTCGAGGTCTGCGAGATAGGCGTCGGCCACATCGGCATGTTTGGGGCTCAGCATCAGGTGCAGGCTCGGCGGCTCTTTCGTGACCGATGTGAACCAGCCACGCCTGAAAATCTCGCCATAAATCGCGAAGGCATGGGCATCGGGATGGTGAAAGGCCATCAGGCCCAGCATCGGATTTCCGACAATCTCGAAACCGAGCCGCTTCACGCCGTCTTCCATTCGCTCCCGCGTCGCACAGACCTGCCCCTGCAACCGCTTGTACCCTTCGACGCCCAGCGTGTTCATCACGCCCCAGGCCGCGGAGATCGCCCCGCCCGGCCGCGTGCCCGCCAGCGTCGGCGTCTTCATCGGCGCGCCGCTCCAGCCCGCCATGTCGAACGGCATGTGGGCGTAAAGCTCCTCACTCCTGAACAGCACGGTGGAGGCGCCCTTGGCGCAATAGCCATATTTGTGAAGGTCGGCGCTCATCGACTGAACCGCTGGCACTTCGAAATCAAAGGCTGGCACCGGCACGCCATTCATCCGCGCGAACGGCGCGAAATATCCGCCCACACAGGCATCGACATGCAGCCAGACACCGTTCTTCGCGGCCACCTCGCCCAGTGCCGCAATCGGGTCGATAATGCCGTGCGGGAAGTTCGGCGCCGAACCGACCATCATGATGGTGGCTGCATCCACCGCGTCACTCATGGCAACCGGATCGGCCTCATAAGACCCATCCGTCTTCAGCGGCACGCGGCGGATTTCGATGTCCATCAAATGCGCCGCCTTGTCGAACGCCAGATGTGCCGATTGCGGCAGCACGACATTCTGGCCTTCGCGCGGCTTGCCCAGCGACCGGGCATAGTCGCGGGCTGTCTTCATCGCCATCGTGATCGAGTCGGTCCCGCCGGATGTCATCGCCCCGGTGGATCCGTCCGGCCCATGGAGCAAGCCCAACCCCATGCCGATGACTTCCTTTTCCATCTGCGCGAGGCTTGGAAAGGCCAGCGGCCCCAGACCGTTCTCCGCCATGTAGAGCCCATAGGCGTCATGCTGGACGGCTGAAATTTCCGGCCCGGCATTGAAGACATAAACCGCTGTGCGTCCGTCGCGCCATTGCGCATCGCCCCCGCCGCGCGCAACCATTTCTGCGCGCACATCGTTCCAGTCGCGTCCCGTCTCCGGCATCTGCATGATCATTCAGCCTGTCCTCCCCTGTTGCCAGTCTTCTGGTCTGTCGCCAGCAGCCTAGAGAGATTGCCTCCCAACGCAACCGAACGCCGCCAAATGCGTTGATCCGGCACGAAGGAGATTCACATGACCGAGCAAACTGACCCCAAAACCCGCAAGCCCGATCCAGAGACAGACAATCAGGATGAACCGACCCATCACAAGACGGTCCGTCCGGCGGGTGCAGAAAACATGGAACACCCGCCCGAAGAGTGGGACGAAGTGGACGAGGAACTCGACGAGTCGTTCCCGGCCAGCGACCCGCCTGCAAATTACTAACAGGAAATATCGAGGCGCCATGGCGGAAAAGATCGCCATGACCACAAGGGGTTAGTCACAGCGGCTAACAAGCGAGCAGCAATTTTTTGCTCGCCCCTTGTGCGAAGGCCGTTGCGGGCCTCTTTTCCCGACCTTACTGTATGAATCACAGGTTCAACCATACCAAACCGGGAACTCGCGCGCCTATGACGGACTATATCGGCTACGAAGCGCTCACCCAGGCTGCCATGCGCGGTGTTGTCCGCGAAGCCCTGCGCAAGGGCTACAACTCAAATGGCCTGCCGGGTGATCATCACTTCTATCTCACCTTTCGCACCAAGGCGCCGGGTGTGAAGATTGCTGATTACCTTGTAGAACGGTTCCCAGAAGAAATGACCATCGTTATCCAGCACCAGTATTGGGACCTGGAAGTCGAAGACAGCCATTTCGAGATCATCCTGAAATTCTCGGGCGTGCCACAGCACCTGCACATTCCCTATGCCGCGATCACGCGCTTCGTTGACCCGTCTGTGAACTTCGGACTGACCTTCGAATCGCCGGACAAGGACGCGTCGGTCATTTCGCCAGCGGGGGAAGCCACTGCCGCGGATGTGCCGCCGGTCGAGGCCGAGGAAGAGCCCGGTACGGTCGTAAATCTCGACGCTTTCCGCCGGAAATAGGCCGCGCCCGACCTGATGGCAGATACCGAAAAACCCCGCGCCTCGGACGCCGACATGCTCGCGCGTTTCCAGAATTCCAAGAAGCGCCCACCCTGCTCCGATACGCTCGGTATGCGCTTGGCTGAAGTCGAGCAGGACGCTCAGCGCATCCGAATGGATTTCGACGTCTCCCCCAGCTTTGCCAACCCGACCGGTGCGGTTCAGGGCGGCTTCATCTCCGCCATGATGGACGAGGCGATGAGCACCTGCGTCATCATCGCTTCCAACATCACGATGACCGCGCCAACGCTCGAAATGAAGACCAGCTATCTACGCCGCCTGATGCCAGGCAAGGCCAGCGTGGAGGCCCGTATCCTGAAACTCGGAAAATCGGCCGCCTTCATGGAAGCGGAATGCTTTGACGCGGACGGCCAACTCGTCGCCAAGGCCACTGCCACCGCCATTCCGATGCTGTTCAAGCGGCTCGGCTGATGTCGTTTGACAAGCGCGCTTTCTGGCAGGATCTCCTGACCAACAAGACGCCGCCCAAGGCAACCGCCTTTCTGGGCTTTGAACTCATCGCTTTCGATCCCGACGCCGGCTGGGTTGAGGCCGCTTTCACTCTGCCCGAACACGCCACCAATCCCGGCGGCGACGCGCAGGGCGGCTTCGTCTCGGCCATGCTGGATGAAGTGATGAGCCTTGCCGGCTCAATCGCGCAGGATGGTCCGGCCATGTCCCCGACCCTGCAAATGACGACCAGCTATCTCCGCCCGGTGCCGATTGGCGAGCGCCTTCTCGGGCGCGGCGAATGTGTCCGCCGGGGCCGCGCAGCCCTCTTCACGCGCGGCGAGCTGACCCGCGAAGACGGCACCCTGCTTGCGCAAGCTACCGCCAGCTGCATCCCCCGCGCCCTGCCTTCCGGCACATAAGTGTTATGCCAGGCCAATTGCCGACCTGACGGTTGATCCCGTCAGCAGAATTGTTATCTGATAATGAGAATAATTCTCAATGCAGGTATGCCGCTCATGTCCACACCGAATTTCGCCGAAGCCATTGTCCTGCGCACCCAGCAGCTATCCCCGCACATGGTCCGCCTGACCTTCCAATCCGAATTTGCGGCAGATTTCGTGACCGGCGCGCCAGGCGCATATTTGAAAGTCATTGCTCCCGCACCGGGAGAGGCCGGACCGCCCGCTTTCGATCCGGCCTCCTTCAAGACACGGATGCGCACCTACACACTGCGCCATGTCCGGCCGGCCGAGCATGAGTTCGACATTGATTTCGTTGTGCATGGCGATGACGGCATTGCCGGACCGTGGGCCAGACACGCCGCCCCCGGCAACCGCATCCTGATCTCCCGTCCCGGCACGCTCAAATTCGGCACCGAGGGAGCAGACTGGCACCTCTTTGTCGCAGACCTGTCCTCCATCCCCGCCGCTGCCGTTGAACTCGAAGCGCTCCCCTCTGATGCCATTGGTGACGCATTCTTCGAAATCCCCAGCGACGAGGACCGGCAACCTATCCGCACACCAACGGGTATCCGTGTGCATTGGATCATCAAATCAGACCCGCAAGCCCCCAGCGAAGCGCTGATACAGGCGGTGCAGACCCTCGACTGGCGCAGCGGGGAGCCAAGCGTCTTCGTTGCCGGCGAATTCGCCCTCGCAGGCGCGCTACGCACTTATTTTCGCAAACAGAAGCCGACCCGGAAAGACCTGACCTATGTCAGCTCCTACTGGAAACTCGGCCTGATCGAGCCCGAGCACAAAGCCTTCAAGGCGCAGGCCGCCTAGGCCGTCTCCATCGCCTTGACCTGCACCTTGGTCGGTCGCGAATTGCCCTTGCCGTAAAGATTCACTTTCAACTTCGAGATCGCATGGACGAGCGCGTTCGGCCCGTACTTGATGTCGCCGGTGAACTCGATGTTCGGGAAACGCTGGAAGATCTGCTCATAAGCAACACGCAGCTGCATCTGTGCCACGCGCGAACCGAGGCATTTATGGATGCCGTGGCCAAAGGCGATATGCTTGTCGACATTGTCACGCATCATGTCGAACCTGTCCGGGTCCGGAAAGACTTCCGGGTCGCGATTGCCTGCACCATACCACATGACGACTTTCTCATCCTTGGCGATGAGCTGGCCGTTGAGTTCTGTCTCTTCCAGCGCGGTGCGGCGCATATGCTTCACCGGTGAAACCATGCGCAAGGCTTCTTCCGACATGCGCGGAATGAGAGACGGGTCATCGAGCACCATTGCGCGCTGGTCTGGCCATTCGGTCATCAGCTTGATCGTACCCGACAGCGAGTTCCGCGTCGTGTCATTGCCGGCGAAGATGATCAACAACCAGGAGCCATCCAGGTATTCCTGCGGCAATTGTTCATCATCCAGCTTTGAATGCGCGATCATGGTCAACAGGTCATGGCGCGGATTGGCCCGGCGGTCGGCCATGACACGTGCGCCATAGGCAAACATCTCTTCGACCACTTTCTTGAACCGTAGCGGAAACAGCGGCTCGCTGAGGAAGGTCCGGAACGGGTTCGTCATGAACTGGCTCGCCATTTCCAGATAATGCATCCAGTAGACGATTTTCTGGCGGTCTTCCTCGTCCACGCCCAGCATTTCGCACAGCGTATAGAGCGGCAACTGGTTGGAGAAGAATTTGACGAAATCCAGCTCAGGCCCGTTCGCCTCCAGATCATCGAGCAGCGACTCGACTTTCACGCTGACCTTCTCACGCAGCTCTTTGACATAGGCTGGAATGAAGAAGTCTTTCTGCTGGATCCGCATCTGCATGTGGCGCGGCTCGTCCATCGAAATCAGATTGTCCATCGCCGCGCGGATCAGGACTTCGGGCCGCCAATGCTCACGCGGTGGCACGGCCATATTGATACCGCCCCGCTCGGACGAAAAGATTGCCGGGTTCAACTCGACTGTCTTGATGTCTTCATATCTCGTAACCGACCAGAATCCGCTGCCGCCCCGGCCCATTTTCGACCACATGACCGGAGCCTCGCTGCGCATTCGCGCATACAGGTCATGAGGGTGGCCCCGCGTCCAGGAATTGGGATTCCAAAGCTCGAAGTCGGTTTCCAGCATGGGATATGCGCTGGCGTGTACCGGCATGTCCGCGCCGGTATCTTCCAGGATGTGATCGCTGACGAGATGAGTCATTACAAGCTCCGTAAGGCCGTCACTGAAGTTGACGCAGTTGCGCGTCAAGGCAAGCGACAAGGGGTTACAGAATCATTTAGCCTGCGCTCTCCCTACGACATTCAAGGGGAAAATAGACATCCGAGCCTTCTGGCCCTCAACGCCTTCCCGCAGGGTCACCCACGATTTCAGCGCAAATCCATGATAGGCTTCGTTCATATGATCCGGCGCAAAGACCGGACAGGGAGGAAAACATGGCCGATGATCCGGGCACACCGCGCGTGCCACAATCCGTGCTGGAAGTGACGGCTTTCTCGCCCGACGCCCGCAACGATCCCCACCCCCCACTGGAGGCCCTGCGCCACAATTGCCCTGTCCTGCGCGACGAGATGGCCAAGACCTGGTTCCTGACGCGCTATGCCGACATTCGCGAAACAGTGAATGATCGCAGCTTTGTCCGCCATCCGTTGAACGCCGAGGAAGGCTCGATATCTCGCCAGCTGATCGAGGATGATGACCAGCCCCGACGCACCTCCATCCTCTTTCTTGATGATCCGGACCATGCCCGCGTGCGGCCTCCGCTGGCCAAGGCGTTCTACACGCGCATCCAGAAGATGAAGCCCCAGATCGAGGCCATCATCGACGACACGATCAACGCCGCGCCCGCCTCCGGCACCTTCGATCTGATGTCAGAGATTGCCGTGCCGATTCCGGTCCTTGTCATCGCACGCATCCTCGGCGTGGATGAAGACCGCCTGCCGGATTTCCGGCAATGGTCAGAGGACGTGATCCTCAGCCTGAACCCCGTGCGGACACCTGAAGAAACCGCCCGGATGGAACAAGGCAGCCATGCGCTGGACGCCTATTTCACCGAATTGATGGAAGCCCGCCGTAAAGTGCCGGGCGATGACCTCATCACCGATATGGTCCAGCTGCAGGCCAGCGGTGACGCTCCGCTGTCGGATGATGAAATTCGCATCAATCTGGGCGCGCTGCTGGTCGGCGGCAACCTCACCACGACCGACCTGATCGGAAATGGCGTCTGGTTGTTCCTGAACCATCCTGAGCAACTCGCCGCACTGAAATCCAATCCCGCCCTTGCCGGACAGGCGGTGGAGGAAGTCCTGCGCTTCGAGGCCCCCGTCTCGGCCACATCCCGGATCGTTGAGGCCGACAGGACGGTTGCCGGCTGTCCGATGAAAGCGCGTCAGATCGTCTTCTGCTCGCTGGCCTCGGCCAATCGCGACGAGACCATGTTCGAGAGCTCGGAACGCTTCGACATCACGCAAAAGCGCGCCAGCCATGTCGCCTTTGGGGGCGGCCCCCACATCTGCATCGGCGCGCCGCTTGCCCGCATGGAGGCCCGGCGTGTCTTCGAAAAACTCTTCGCGCGCTATCCAGACCTGTCCCTGCCCCCGCAAGACCTCGTCTGGCGTGCCCTGCCCTTCTTCCGCGGCCTCGAACGTCTGGTCGTGAAGGTTTAACTTCACCCCGTGTCTCCGGCGCATGCCGGAGCCTCCCGCGGCTGGCTTCCAGTAGGAACCGCATGATACCCCGGCATGCGCCGGGGATACGGATATTTGAGGCTTGCCCTCACATGCGCACCCTTTATGGCGCCGACTGCAAAAACGTGCCATACGGGGCAAAATCTTCCCGCGGCGCGCATGAAAGCTGCGCCAGCGCCCCAGAAAGCCCTACCAAATGACCGATACCCCTTCTATCCCATCGGCGCTCGCCGAGGCCCTCGCACAGCGTGGCTACGAGACGCTCACCCCCGTCCAGTCCTCTGTCATTGAAGCAGAACTCGACGGCAAGGACCTCCTCGTCTCCGCCCAGACCGGCTCAGGCAAAACCGTTGCTTTCGGCCTCGCCATGGCTGGCGACCTGCTCGCCGGGGCAGACCGCTTCGAGAAATCCGATACGCCGCTGGCCGTCATCGTCGCGCCAACCCGCGAACTTGCCCAACAGGTCGCCCGCGAACTGGAATGGCTCTACGCCAAGTCCGGCGCCCGCATGGCCACCTGCGTCGGCGGCATGGACATGCGCGAGGAGCGCCGCACGCTTGCCCGCGGTGCGCACATCGTCGTCGGCACGCCCGGTCGCCTGTCAGACCATATCCGTCGCGGCTCACTGGATGCCTCGAACGTCCGCGTTGTCGTGCTGGACGAGGCCGACGAAATGCTCGACATGGGCTTCCGCGAGGAACTCGAACACATTCTCGAAGGCACGCCGGAAACCCGCCGTACGCTGATGTTCTCGGCCACCGTTCCCAAGGGCATCGCCGCCCTTGCTGCGCGCTACCAGAAGGATGCGATGCGCATCACCACGGCTGCCGAACAGCAACAGCATGTCGATATTGAATACCGCGCCCTGCTCGTCGCCCCCGGCGACGAAGAGAACGCCATCGTCAACATTGTCCGCCATTCCGACAGCGAGACCGCCATTGTGTTCTGCACGACGCGCGCCGCCGTCAACAAGCTGATCAGCCGCATGGGCAATCGCGGCTTCCCGGTGGTCGCCCTGTCGGGTGAGCTGAGCCAGAAGGAACGCGGCAACGCGCTTCAGGCCCTGCGCGATGGCCGTGCCCGCGTCTGTATCGCCACTGACGTCGCCGCCCGCGGCCTTGACCTCCAGAACCTCGGCCTCGTCATCCATGCAGACCTGCCGCGCGATCCGGCCACCCTGCTCCACCGTTCTGGCCGCACCGGCCGGGCTGGTCGCAAAGGCGTCAGCGCCCTGCTGGTCGCCCCGCGTGCCCGCCGCCGCGTCGAGCGCCTGTTGCGCGATGCCAAGATCGAAGCGAGCTGGGGCAAACCGCCGTCTGCGGACGAAATCAATGCGCTCGATGATGCGCGCCTGATGGCCGACCCGATCTTCACCGAAGACTCCAGCGCCAACGAAGCCGAACTCGCCCGCACCCTGATCGACACTTATGGCGCCGAACAGGTTGCCGCCGCATTCGTGCGCCGCCACCGCGCCGGGCGCACCGCGCCAGAAGACCTGCGCGATGTCGATGACCGCGCCCCGTCCCGTGACCGCAACGAACGCGGAGACCGGCGTGACCGCGACGACCGCCCGCCCCGCGAAAAGCGCGAGCGTCAGGACCGCAAGGGCTTTGACGACGCGACATGGATCGGCATCAATGTCGGTCGCAAGAAAAACGCCGAGCCGCGCTGGCTTCTGCCCATGCTGTGCAAGGCCGGGGGCCTTGGCCGTGATGATATCGGCGCCATCCGCATCAATCCGGCCGACACGCATGTCGAGCTGAAGCCCGACGCCGCCAAACGCCTGTTCGAAGTGATCGGCAATGATGGGATGCTGGAAAAAGGCCTGCGCGCCTTTGCGCTGGACGGCCCGCCGCCTGCCCAGCCGCCGCGCCAGGATTACGCTCCGTCGCGTGAGCGCACGCCCGGCAAGCCGCCGCGCAAACCGCACCTGAACAAGAAGCCCAAACCCGCCGCCGCGGCGCCGGAAAAGGCCTTCGACCCGCTGACCGACTACATCCAGGACGACCGCCCCGCCGGCAAGCCCCGCAAGGACAAGCCGCACGCCCATGGCAAGGGCAAGCCCGGCGGCGGCGACAAGACCTATAAGCGTCCCAAGCCGCAGGGTGGCAAGAAACCCTTCAAGAAGGGCCCGAAAAAGCCCCGGGACTGACACTCCCGCACGGTCAGAGATTGACGCTCCGCCCCGGACCCCGCACACCCCTGCAGGAAACCCGAAGCGGAGCGCCCCATGACTGACCACATCACCCAGAGCCTCGAAAATCGCGTCCTGACGCTCACCATCAACCGGCCCGAGCGCAAGAATGCGCTCACCCAGGCCATGTATGGCGCGCTGGCCGATGCCATCAACGCTGCCAATGATGACAAGGCCATCCGCGCCATCATCATCACCGGCGAAGGCGACATGTTCACCGCGGGCAACGACCTGACCGACTTTGCCTCCGATTCCGAGCGCTCCTCTGGCGAACCGCCGGTTACACGCTTCCTGAATGGTATCCGCGACGCCGAGACGCCGCTGATCGCTGCCGTCAACGGCCCCGCCGTGGGCGTTGGCCTGACCATGCTGCTGCATTGCGACATCGCCTATGCGGCCGAGAGCGCCAATTTCCGCGCGCCCTTTACCGCGCTTGGCCTCGTGCCGGAGGCAGGCTCCTCGCTGCTGCTGCCGCTGTCTGTGGGCAATTCCATGGCCAATGACATCCTGCTCGCCGGCCGCATCCTGTCGGCCCAGGAGGCGCTCGATTGCGGCCTCGTCTCGCGCGTCGAGCCGGACACGGGCCTGATGTCGGCCGCGCTTGCCACGGCCGAGCGCATCGCCATTGCCGCCCCGACCGCCATTCGCCGCTCCAAGGCGCTGATCCGCATGAATCGCGACGCCGTGAAGGACCGTATGGAAGCCGAAGGCAAAGCCTTTGCCGAACAGCTCAAATCCCCGGACTTCGCCGAAGCCGCCGCCGCCTTCATGCAAAAGCGCAAGCCGGTGTTTCAGGACTGATCCAGATAAGTTTCATCCTCTGAAATGTCTGCCAAAAGGCCCGGAATCGCCCCTGATTCCGGGCCTTTTTGACGGTTTTCTGACCCGGTCTTCCGCAGGCGGAAGCCCTGCCCATCGAACGCCCCTGCAACACCCTGTATTTACAGGCTTTTTGCGGCTGCAAAATCCCCTCCCCATCTGTGGCCTTTACCCCCCAAACCCCCTATAAACAAAGGTGAATTTACGAATCGATGAGGACGCCTAAATGGCCGAAAGCACGCAAGCTGAAAATCCGGAATATGGCGCTGGCTCGATCAAGGTCCTGAAGGGCCTCGAAGCGGTCCGCAAACGCCCCGGCATGTATATCGGTGACACCGATGACGGTTCGGGCCTGCACCACATGATCTACGAGGTCGTGGACAACGCCATCGATGAAGCGCTTGCTGGCCATGCAGACCGCGTCACGGTCACCCTCTTCCCCGACGGCTCGGCTGAAATCACCGATAATGGCCGCGGCATCCCCGTTGGCATGCACCCCACAGAGGGCGCCTCAGCCGCCGAAGTCATCATGACCCAGCTGCATGCGGGCGGGAAATTCGACCAGAACTCCTACAAGGTTTCCGGCGGCCTGCACGGCGTCGGCGTGTCGGTTGTGAACGCGCTGTCGGACTGGCTGGAACTGACCATCCACCGCGAAGGCAATGAACACTGGGTGCGCTTTGTCGAAGGTGGCCGCGTCGAGGCCCCGCTAGTCACGCGTGGCCCCTCCCCGATGACCGACAAGGGCAAGCCCTATACCGGCACGGCGGTGCGCTTCCTGGCCTCTGCCAGCACGTTCACGATGACCGATTACGACCGCAAGACGCTGGAACACCGCCTGCGCGAGCTGGCCTTCCTGAACAGCGGCGTTCACATCATCTTCCGCGACGAGCGCGACGCAGAGCCTTACGAGATCGACCTGATGTATGAGGGTGGCGTGAAGGCCTTCGTCGAGCATCTCGACAAGACCAAGTCCAAGCTGATCCCCGAGCCCGTCTACGCCATTGGCGAGAAGGACGGCATCACGGTCGAGGTCGCGATGGAATGGAATGACAGCTACCACGAGAACGTGCTCTGCTTCACCAACAACATCCCCCAGCGCGATGGCGGCACCCACCTTGCCGGCTTCCGCGGCGCGCTGACCCGCCTGATCAACAAATACGCCAACGAAACCGGCATCGCCAAGAAGTCCAAGGTCGAGATTTCCGGCGATGATGCGCGCGAAGGCCTGACCTGCGTGCTCAGCGTGAAAGTGCCGGACCCGAAATTCAGCTCGCAGACGAAAGACAAGCTGGTCTCCTCCGAGGTCCGCCCGGTCGTCGAGAGCCTGATGGGCGAGAAACTGGCAGAATGGTTCGAGGAGCATCCGAAGGAAGCTCAGGAAATCATGATGAAGATCGTCGAGGCAGCCGCTGCGCGCGAAGCCGCCCGCAAGGCGCGCGAGCTGACCCGCCGCAAGTCTGCGCTCGACATCACCTCCCTGCCCGGCAAGCTGGCCGACTGTCAGGAAAAAGACCCGGCAAAATCCGAACTCTTCATCGTCGAGGGTGATTCTGCTGGTGGCTCTGCCAAGCAGGGCCGCAGCCGTGACAACCAGGCCATCCTGCCCCTGCGCGGCAAGATCCTGAACGTGGAACGCGCCCGCTTTGACAAAATGCTGTCATCTGACCAGGTCGGTACGCTGATCATGGCGCTCGGCGCGGGCATTGGCCGGGATGAGTTCAACATCGAGAAACTGCGCTATCACAAGATCATCATCATGACCGATGCTGATGTCGACGGCGCGCACATCCGCACCCTGCTGCTGACCTTCTTCTATCGTCAGATGCCGGAACTGATCGAGAAGGGCTATCTCTACATCGCCCAGCCACCGCTCTACAAGGTGACGCGCGGCCGTTCGGAACGCTATCTCAAGGATGATGCCGAGCTGGATTCCTACCTGATCGACGAAGGCACGAGCGGCGAAGCCCTGATCCTGCCGGACGGCACCCAGATTGCGGGCGAAGACCTGCGCGACCGCGTCCGCGCGGCTTCGAACTTCAAGGCAAACCTTGCCCGGCTCGCCCTGCGCGCCCCGGCTGACCTGCTGGAACAGGCTGCCATGGCGGGCGCAATGGCCGCGGGTGCCGGCGACGCCGAAGCCGAGAAGACCGCCGAACGCCTCAACCGCTTTGCGGAAGAAGGCGAAGACAATTGGGCTGGCCGGTTTGCCGAAGGCGCGCTGGTCCTGCAGCGCACCGTGCGCGGCGTTGAAGAGAATGCCATCCTGCCTGCGCCCCTGCTGGCCAGCCAGGACGCGATCCGCCTGGCCGAGCGCGCGGCGACGCTGAAAGACCTGTACGAAGAGCCGCTCGTCCTGCGCCGCGAAAAAGGCGGAGACATTACCGTCCACGGACCATGCGCCCTGTTCCAGGCCGTGCTCGACTCCGGCCGCGACGGCATCAAGATCCAGCGCTATAAGGGCCTGGGCGAAATGAACGCTGACCAGCTCTGGGAAACCACGCTCGACTCCAACGCCCGCACCCTCCTCCAGGTCAAGGTCGACCATATGGAAGAAGCCGACGAAATGTTCACCAAACTGATGGGCGACGTCGTGGAACCAAGGCGGGAATTCATCGAGGAATTCGCGCTGGAAGCCGAGGTGGATGTCTGAGACGAAAGACATATGGAGCGACGCCTTCGATCCGCCGCCAAAAGGGCTCTTTCGATATGAAAAGAGACTCGTAGCTTTTGTAGACATTCTTGGTTTCAAAAGCCTCGTCGAGCAATCAAAGGAAGAACCAGAATTACTCGGTGAGATCGTTGGCGCTTTGCAGGGTTTGGTTGGAATATCCAAAGCCATCTCCAAACCGGAACTTGGTGCGTTTCATAGCCAGTTGTTTTCCGACTGTTTCGTTGTCACTTGCCCCTTTTCAGAGGAGGTTGCCCCAAGTTTTTTCGCTCTAGTGAATTCAATTGGCTGGCAGCTGATGCCTTTCGGCTGCTGGATTCGAGGGGCTGTCACTGTCGGAGACCTTTTTGTCACAGACGAGATGGCAGTGGGTCCCGCTCTTGTTCGGACAGTAGAGCTAGAATCTATGATTGCGAACTACCCCCGAATTGTCATTAGTTCAGAAGTACTGCATGTGGCCAAAAAGTTCGCTCCAAAAACACTAGCACGCGACACTGACGGTGTTTTCTTCCTAGATTACATTCGCTTCGGGCTTGAAGGAATTGCGCTTGGAAACTCGCCACTGCACGAATTAAGCGTGGCAGGGGCCAGAAAAGCCAAAGATCGAATCCTCGTGCAACTAAATGCGACAACTGAGCACCCCCAAATTTACAACAAGCTTCAATGGCTATCGTCGAGATGGCAAACCGCCGTGAGTGCAGAAAAAAACTTGTCAGAATTCTCATTACGGCGGTAGCAATCGCGCCAAGAATATTAGTGTTTTGACAGTATTACTCGTTTAACCCGTGGCTCCATCTTTTCCTCTTTCATCGGACAGCTTGGAACCCATCCCCCGCTCCCCCGTTCCTTCCGCAACCCCCAAGCGAGAAGGAGCCCCAAATGCCTGCCCAGTCCGAAGCCCAGCAAAAGGCCGCCGGCGCGGCCCTGTCCGCCAAGCGCGGCGACACCAAGGTCAGCGACCTGCAAGGCGCGTCGAAAGAGATGTACGATTCGATGAGCGAGTCCGAACTCGAAGACCTCGCCTCGACAAGCCACGACAACCTCCCTGAAAAGAAGGGCGACTGACTCGCCCCACTCCGTGTCCCCGGGCTTGACCCGGGGCCTCGTGCGGCGGCTCCGCGCTTCGTCCGCGAGAGACTCAGGCCTGCGCCGGAGATACGGAGAGGGAATAGAGTCTCCCCCAATCCGTCTGACAGCCCAGGCCCTCATGCTGTCCTGCATGACCACGCCTGCAGACCTTCTGTTTCATGCGGCCCGGTTCAGCCTTGAGCGGCTGGACTGGCTGGCCTCTGACATGCGCCGCGCGCTGGGGCTGGGCCGACTGCCCTGCTTGCCATTCCTGGCGCGCTGGCAACTCCGCCAGCTGACGCGGTTCCTGGCCCATGCCGAGCCACTGCTGCGCCGCCTGATCCTGTTGATGGCCGCAGATCTTGGCGCGCCGGCCACCCGTCCGCAGACGGATCCCATCACCCGCGCCGCGCCCGGAAAGGCCGCGCCGAAACGCGCGCTTTTCCCCACCCCGCACTTTCGCCTCTGTGAGGCCCTTCCCGGCAAAACGCTCCGAACGCCGCCGCCCAAACGCTTTCGCACTGGGCCGCGCATTCGCCTGCTCGATGCAGAGACCCAAGTCGATCTTGCCGAATATCCGGCTGAACCGGACGATCTCCTGCCCGCGACGCGGCAGGTCCGCCGCCTGCTCGCGCTGGAAGATGCGCTGGAAAATCTGCCCCGCTATGTCGAGGCGATGCGCCGCCTTCTGGCCCGTACCCGCCCGGTCATCGCCCGCGCCTTGCCACCGGCGTTCAAACGCTTGCCGGTGACACAGGCCGAACAGGCGACGCTGACGGAGTTGCATGAAGCCGCCGTGCGGGAAAATCCCGATACGTCCTGAGACGGATCAATTCGACCATAACCCGCATCACCGGACCTGATCCGGGACGTCTCCCCTTCGCTCGCCGCCAGGGACTCCGGCATGCGCCGGAGATACGGGTGCTGGGAGTTTCGCTCAGCGCCCCGAAAAAGGCTCAAACCACAAGGCTGAGCCCCACCCCGGCAAACTTCACTTCGCGCCAGTCAACGTCCAGCCCCATCTTGCCGGCGCGCTCCAGAACGGCGGCATGATCGGGCGTCTGGATGCCAAAGGCGGCCACTCGTTCCGTCTCGCCCTTGCGGAACTGAATGACGCCATCGGCAAGGAAGATGCTGTCACGGTCCACCGTCTGGCCCAATGCCAGGGCCCACCGCGTGGCCAGCGCTTCGGGCTCAGGGGACTCCACGGCCAGCGCGGTCAACCGTCCGGCCACGGCGCGCTCGCGCCAGTCCGGCCCGCCCCAGCGCCAGCTGCCTGCCGGACGCGCCTCGTCGACCGAGACAATCGCCCCGCCAATATCGGCCGGGTGCAGATGGCTGGCTGAAATATCCGGCAGGTCAATATTCCAGACCCGGCGAATGCCCATACCGTCCACGCGGGTGCGCAGACCCTCAAGGTCATCCGTCTGGAAGATCGCCATATAGCCGCCTTCCCCGCCCCGGTCGATGAAGCGGCGCGCGGGCGCGCTGTCCGTCATCGGCACGACCACTTCGAGGAACTGGTCGCCAATCGCATAGACGCGGTTTTCAAGACCGAACTCCTTCACGCCCGGATCAATAAAGGGGGCTCCCAGACCCAGCAATTCGCCCAGCCGGTCGGCCGTCTCCAGCGTCTCGGCCGCAATCACCAATTGGCGCAAGCGTGGTGCAGTCATCTCATCGTCTCCCCTTCGCGGGCGGCTCACTGTGTCACGGCCACCTCTTTCGCGCTCCATACCATACCTGCCCCAAGGGCCACACAGACCGTCTCGAAATTATGGTGGCGAATTAATCCGTTTCCGGTCGCGCACCGCTGGTCTACGGTCCGCGGCCTATGACCGCCCGCCTGCTCTCCGCCCCCATGCTGATCGCCGCCTTTGCCATCTTTGTCGGCACGGGCGTCGACGCGCTGGTGAAGGGCGTCGCGCCCGATGCGGGGCTGCAGCATCTGGTGGCCTGGCGTTTCCTGTTCGGCACGGTGATCGCCTTTGCGGTCTTCCTGGCCCAGCGCAAGCCTGTGCCCGGCTGGGCGGCAATCCGGTTCCACACATTGCGCGGCCTGCTGCAGCTGTTCTGCGCGTTCACCTTCTTCTATGCCCTCACCCAGTTGCCTCTGGCCGTGGCGACAACGCTCGGCTTCACGGCGGCGCTGCTGGTTGCGCCGGTCGCGCGCCTCCTGCTGGGGGAGAAGATCAGCCCTGTTGCCGCGGGCGCCACCCTGCTGGGCTTTGCGGGCGTCGCCTTTGCCCTCTCCGGCCAGTCCGGCGCGGGCGAGGACGCGGGCAACCAGACGCTGGGCCTGATCGCGCTGTTCAGCTCAACCATCGGCTATGCGTTCGTGCTCGTCCTGTTGCGCATGCGCGCCCTGATCGAGGACGCCACCACGATTGCGCTGTTCACCAATATCGTGCCAGCGCTGGCGATGCTGCCGGTCACGTTCGGCTTGTTCGGCGCGCCGGACTGGTATGACCTGCCGATCTTCGCGCTGCTCGGCCTGCTGGGCTATGGGGTCTGGTATCTGGCAACGCTGGCCTATGCCCGCGCCCCGGCGCAGCGGCTGGCCCCGCTGGAGTATACGTCGCTGGTCTGGTCCGCCCTGCTCGGCCTGATTTTCTTCGATGAGATGCCGGGCTGGCAGCTCTGGGTCGGCGCGGTTGTGATCATCACGGCTTGCCTGGTCGTCGCCTTTGAAGGCCGGTTCCGCACCCGTCGCGAAGCGCGCATGCCCGCCAGTGACCTGCCGGAATGACAGCCCGCCGGATGCAGATGCTATAGCGTCACGAACGCAACGCTATCACAGGCCGATTGACCCCTTCCCCCAGACCCGCCAGTACAGCCGATATGAGCGATCACTCCCATTCTCACCACCACGATCACGATCATGCACATGGCCACAGCCATGAGCATCATGCCGACATGACCAGCGCCGACTCGCGTCGCCGCGTCGCCATAGCCGGGCTGCTGACAGCTGCCTTCATGTTTGCCGAAGTGGCGGGCGGCCTGATCTCCGGCTCGCTGGCCCTGCTGGCCGATGCCGCGCACATGCTGACCGATGCCGGCTCGCTGGCCCTCGCCTGGGTGGGGTACAAGCTGGCCGAACGCCCGGCCGATCCGCAGCGCTCCTACGGTTTTGCGCGGATGAAGATTCTCGCCGCCTTCACCAATGGCATTCTTCTGGTCGCGCTGGCCTGCTGGATCATGTGGGAAGCCGTGCATCGCCTGCTGGATCCGGTTGATGTGATGGGCGGCGTGCTGATGGCCGTCGCCGTGGGCGGCCTGCTCGTCAACATTCTTGCCTTTGCCATCCTGCATGGTGGCAGCAAAGAAGACCTGAACCTGCAAGGGGCGCTCTGGCATGTCGCGGGCGACCTGCTCGGCTCGATCGCGGCCATTGGCGCGGCGATCATCATCATGACCACCGGCTGGATGGCCGCCGACCCCATCCTGTCAGCGCTGGTGGCTCTGCTGGTCCTCATCGCCGGGGTGCGCATTGCCCGCAAGTCCGGCCATATCCTTCTGGAAGGCACGCCTGCCGGGCTCGATCCCGAAGACATACAGGCCGACCTGCTGGCCGAGATCGACGGCATCGCGGGCGTGGCCCATTTCCATGCCTGGGCCCTGACCGAATCCAAGCCCCTGATCACGCTGGAAGTCACCGCCGCCCCTGGCGCCGATCCTGACCAGCTGCGCCGCGCGGTAAAGGCCCGCCTCGCTGACCGGTTCGATGTCTTCCATGCCACGGTCGAAGTCGTCTGCGACGGCAATAACGGGGCTTTGGGCCCCGCCGGGCAGTGTTCACATTGATATGATGCCCGCAGCACTTTAAGGCTCATGCCGCAGGCCCCATATGCCGGGCCGATATGACAAGAACAGATGGCGGATCCTTCGCAATGGCTGACACGAAACACACCGAAATCCTGATCATCGGCTCTGGCCCCGCTGGCTGGACCGCCGCCGTCTATGGCGCGCGCGCCATGCGCGATGTGACCGTGGTGACCGGCATGCAGCCCGGTGGCCAGCTGACCATCACGACCGAGGTCGAGAACTATCCCGGCTTCACCGAAATCCAGGGCCCGGACCTGATGGTGAAGATGCAGGAACACGCCGAAGCCATGGGCGCAAACGTGATCAATGATCATATCGCCGAAGTCGACTTCTCCTCGCGCCCGTTCAAGGCCGTCGGCGAGAGCGGCACCACCTACACGGCTGATTCCGTTGTCATCTCCACGGGCGCACAGGCCAAATGGCTCGGCATCCCCAGCGAAGAGAAATACAAAGGCTTCGGCGTCTCCGCTTGTGCCACCTGCGACGGCTTCTTCTATCGCGGCAAGGAAGTGCTCGTCGTCGGCGGCGGCAACACGGCCGTTGAAGAGGCCCTGTTCCTCACCAATTTCGCGTCCAAGGTCACGGTCGTGCACCGCCGCGAAGGCTTCCGCGCAGAGAAGATCCTGCAGGACCGCCTGTTCAAGAACCCGAAAGTCGAAGTCATCTGGAACAGCGTGCTCGACGAAGTCCTCGGCGGCGGCGACCCGGCTGGCGTCACAGGCGCGCGCATCAAGAATGTCGAGACCGGCGAGACCACAGACCTGCCGGTCCACGGCGTCTTTATTGCCATCGGCCACGCTCCATCGACCGAGCTGTTCAAGGGCAAGCTGGAGATGAAGGACAATGGCTATCTGATCACGGCGCCAGACTCCACCGCGACGGAAATCCCCGGCGTCTTCGCAGCGGGCGATGTCACAGACGAGACCTATCGTCAGGCTGTCACAGCCGCTGGCATGGGCTGCATGGCGGCGCTCGAAGCCGAGCGCTTCCTCTCTGAACAAGAGGCCCACGCCGAAGCCGTCGCCGCGGAATAGCGCCCTACAGCATACCCGCCGCGATCTCCTGGGCGCGGCGGTCATCTCTCAGCATTTCGGCTTTCAACATGGCCGCGCGCGCCTGCATGACGCGCTCGAGTTCGGAATCGACAGCTGCGGCAAGCGCTGCGTCCAGCGCGGACAATACTTCATCACGATACTTGCGCGCATTCAGCGCCGCGAGCGCCCGCGCCCATTGCCAGTGAACCGACGCCTCATCCGGCGCAGCGGCTATGGCCGCCTCATAATGGTCGCGTCCGTCAGAGACCCCCGCCCCCATGATCATGGCCCCGATCCGACCGCCGCGATTGACGACTTCCAGATTCCAGACCGACAGGAAACCGTGCGCATAGACATTGCCGGGCTCGTCTTCCAGCACGCCCCGCGCAAGATCTCGCGCCTCTTCCGCCCAGCCGGTCTTGCGCGCCTCACGCGTGCTCATCGGTCTCAGGATCAGGGACAATGCAATCGCCCGCTGCAAACGCCCCTCGGCATGGGCCGGGTCCATGATGAGGGCGACATTGGCGTCATCCAATGCCCGGTGCAGCACATCCTCCGGTGGGTCAGCCGGCCCTGACATCGCCTCTGCCAACAGCGCCCGCGCGCGAAAGGCCAGCGCATCTGCAGTTTTGCTATCCGACAGTTCCGTGCGGGCAGTATCATACTCCCCCCGCACAAAGGCCGCCTCCGCCGCTGCCTCATCAGCCACCGCCAAGGGCGCAAAGGCCAGCGCGAAGACCATGCCAAGGCCAAGACGGGCGACCAGATTCACAAGCCTGCTTTCCATGGAAAAAAGGATAGTACGTAGAAATCGTCTGACCAAATATCAAAATCCAATTTTTCAAACCCTCGAGAAGGCACGGGAACAAGCACCCACCATAAGTTGATTTCGGTGCAGGTTAATGTATGATGAATCCTCATAAAGGCCACATGGGTCCATTGATTGATGTCTGATACATCGACATTTATGGAGTTCACCGAAGTCGCCAGTTTGGCTGGAGCGGCAACAGCCACTTTGATCATCTCCAATGCCATTCAACATGTCAGCAAACGACAAGTGCGATGGATTGCGTTCGTAGTGGCCTTAGTTACAAGTCTTATCCTCGGCTGGCCAGACATTGCCAATCCTCCGAAACCGTTGGCTATGGTTATTTTCCTGATCGGCGTCAATGGTTGCCTCATCTACCTCACCGCTGTTGGCGCGAATACAGTGACAGGAACACCGCCCCCTGACGATGCACTGGGCGGTGCAGACGCGCCACCTCGAACTTTCCAGTCCCGATGGTATTCCTGACCTCACACTCACAGACACGAGAGGAATTTCCATGCGCAAGCCAAGGATTTTGAACTCCCTTCCCTTCACGCGCCGCAAAACCTCTTCCGCTCTTGGCGGCGCAGGTGCAAGGGGCGGCGCCATCCTGGCTTTTAGTATGGAACCGCAGAAACAGACAAACTGGTGTTGGGCGGCAACCTCCAAGAGCGTGGATGACTATTTTTTAGGAAGTTCGACCTGGACCCAATGCAGAATAGTGAACACGACCTTGTCCGAAACCAGTTGCTGCGGCCCGGCCGGTGGTGATCTAGCCTGCAACCAACCCTGGTATCTCGACCGAGCGCTGAAGACTGTCAATGCGTATCGGGGCATGATTGGAACGGATGCGGACATTCCTACTGTGAAATCGGAAATCTCGAAGGACTGCCCATTGGGGGTTCGGATCGGGTGGAGAGGCGGCGGGGGACATTTTGTCATTGTGTACGGATGGTCAGTTACGTCTGATGGGACAATCATGCTGAGTGTCGACGACCCGATCCATCGAAGCACCACGCTCCCGGAGGCAAAGTTCCGAACGAAATATCGCTCCAATGGCCGATGGACCCATAGCTATTTTGTCACGAACCCTTCAGCATCAGGAGGCGCTATCCAGAGTGCTGACCTCAGGGCTTTTACCCTAGAGGAGATGGCGCGTGAGGGTATACTTGAATTTCCGGAAGCTTTGGGAGGTTAATATGGGTATTAGAAAATCCACTGGCCCAGACGCGACCCAACTGGTCGAAACGGCTCTAACGGAAATTCAGGACGCCACCAACATTCTGTCACCATTGGGCGGTGAGGAGCGCGCAATGGAACCAGAAGAGCTGCTGGAACCCCTCCCCGTTTATTCCGTGAGTCTTGAAGAACTTGCAGGGCACGAGCTGCGCCCCAATCTGCAACCGACTAGTTGGCGATATCTCATTTGGCAAGGAAACGAGCCCGTTGGCACCGCTGATGTCGACGCGGATGAATTGATCGAGGAAGACTCTCTGGCTGCGTTCAATCATGTCAGCCGCGGGGCACCGGCACGCCTGCTAAATCAGGCATTGCTTCTCGCAGAAGAAGAGTTTGAACACTCTGACGAACAGTTCGACTTGCGGATTCTTGAAATACCAGCGCTCAACCGTGTGGCACTTTGGCTCCAAAGTCAGGATCGACAGTTATTCATTCCCTATATTCGGCCGGACTTGCTCACCTCAGACCAACCACCACGGATCGAACCAGACTTTTTGGATGCACTACCGGATATCTCTGACCAAACGCCGGATAAAGGGACACCGACCGAACAGTAATACGCTCTGGTCCACGCCACTGCCTACAGTTACTACCAATTTTCAGAAGGAATGGTGGTTCGGGGGAGACTTGAACTCCCGACCTCGCGATTATGAGTCGCGCGCTCTAACCAGCTGAGCTACCGAACCGTTTCGCTGTTGCGAAGCGCGCCTCATACACGCGGTTTCCCGCCTCCGCAAGCACCCGGCCTGCACGCGATGCAGGAGAATTCCGGGCCCTCAATCGGCCGTCCCTGCCCCATTGCCCATACCGGAGACCCAGAGCGCCGCGATGAAGGCACCCTTGATGCGGGGAAGCAGGAGGAGCACCGCCCCAGTGACGGCGATGGCGGCCACCGGCAGAGCCGCCCAGAGCGGGAAGTGGCCGAACGATACAAAGAAGGTTATTGCCACGAGGAACGGACCGAGCGACAGGATGGTCAACCAGGCCGGGCCATCATCGGCGCGAATGCTGCCAAGCGGTTCGCCGCAATGATCGCACGCATCGGCCTGTTTCAGGTAAGCCCGGAAAATCCGCCCCTGCCCGCATTTGGGACACCGAAATCGAAGCCCTCGCCCTATGGCGGTCATCAGGCTTGGTTTCTGGTCTTGCGCAGGCGTGTGACCCGTCATGCCCGGATCAGGCCAATTGGCGGTGGTCTGCTTCGGCCGCTGCTGCGCGATCCGCAAGGAGGATGTCGACAAGCGTCGCGACCAGCGCACGCGGCCGGATCGGCTTTTCGATGATTGTGGTGAAGCCCGCCTCTTCGCACGCCAGACGGCGCTCCGGGCTGACATCCGCGGTCACCGCAATGACCGGCGCAAGTGCATTCGGGCCTCGCCCATCGCGAATGGCCTTGAGGACCTCGTCGCCGGTGGCCCCCGGCAGGTGAATATCTGTCAGGATGGCCTGATATGTGTTGGTCGCGGCGCGGTCGATCGCGTCTTCGGCGGTCTGGACCGAGTCTACCTGCCAGCCGGCGGCTGACAGGGCGCGGGTGACGACAAGGGCGCTGACGGCATGGTCTTCGGCCAGCAGGATGCGGCCGAGATCGAAGGCGCGCATGCGCGGCTTCGGCGGCGCACCGGTGACCGCAAGCCGCGGCCCCGCCCGTTCGACGGGCATGGTGACGGTAAAGATTGATCCGCCATTGGGATTGTCTGTCAGCAGGATTTCGCCGCCGAGACGCTTGGCCAGCCCCTTGGCAATGGACAGACCCAGGCCGGATCCGCCATGCGTGGCGGCGGTAGAGGCATTGGCCTGTTCAAAGGCTTCGAACAGGCGCGCCTTGTCGAGATCGGTGATGCCACAGCCCGTGTCTTCCACCGTCATGCGCAATTTAAGGTTTCCCGCGGCTTCGAATGTGGACAGCTCGACGCCGATATATCCGCGCTCGGTGAATTTCAGCGCATTGCTCATCAGATTGAACAATATCTGGCGCAGCCGCATCGCGTCGGCTTCCAGCCTTGCCACAGCGCCGCCGGCGACCTTGATGCGCAGGTCCAGCCGTTTGCCGGCAATACGCGACTGCCAGAGGTCACGCGCCTCATTCGCGAAATCGTGCAGGTCGAACGGCGCATTGTTCACGGTGAGCTTGCCAGCTTCCAGGCGTGACAGATCGAGCAGGTCGCTCAGCAGTCGGTCGAGATGGTGCCCGCTTTCCGAAATGGTGCGCGCGAGGCGTTTCGGCTCACCGCCGCTCACGCTGTCCTGCAACAGGTCAGCAACGCCGAGAATGCCGGTCAGTGGCGTGCGGATCTCATGCCCGACAAATGCCAGGAAGCGTGCCTTCTCTTGTTCGAAGGCGCCCGTATCCGTCCGTGATTTCTGTAGCCGCTTTTGGGCGATCTGCATGGCGCGGGCGCGGGCGGCGTTTTCCAGCGCGACGGCGGAGAGCATCGCCGCGGGGCTGATCAGGCCGAGATACTTGCCGTCAGACAGGACGATCACGCCATCGGTCAGCGCCGAGGTCGAGCCGTCCGCGGCGAGCTTTGCCACCAGGCCGATCGGTGTTCCAGCCTCGCACATGATGGGATGCTCGATCATGATTTCGGTAATGCGCGTGGTGCCATTGGCTTGACGGGCGCTGGGGGTTGCAAGCGCCTCGAACACGGACCGGCGCGAGACCATGCCCAGCGCAGCGCCATCGCTGACAATCGGCACGGCAAATACATCAGGATGGGCGAGCAACCGCGTAAAGACCGCTGACACGGTCGCAGCTGTGGGTACAGGCCGCACAGCGACCGCAATGTCTTCTACTCGTACCGGCATGAAAGCGACGGTGTCCTTACACAGGTTAAGAAGACACCTTGCTCCATAAACCTTTACGTGCGGCAAACACATCCCTAACCAAAAATGAACGCCCGATCCTATTGGAGGACCGGGCGTTCATTTCGGTAATCTTTCAGCGCGGGGGCGCGCCTAGTTGACGTCGCTGCGATGGTTCACGACCTTGCCGACGAGGCCGTATTTGACGGCTTCTTCCGCGCTCATCCAGAAGTCACGATCGGTGTCTTCCTTGATCTGTTCCAGCGACTTGCCGGTGGCGGCTGCGAAGATCTTGTTGAGGCGTTCGCGCATCTTGATGATCTCGCGGGCCTGAATTTCAACATCCGTGGCCTGGCCGCCAACGCCGCCCCGCGGTTCATGAAGCAGGAAGCGGGTGTTCGGCAGGCAGAAGCGGTTTTCCTTCTTCGCCGCCGCATAGATCAGCGCGCCAGCCGAGGCGACCCAGCCGGTGCCAAGGATTTTCACGGGCGCTTCGACGAACTTGATCATGTCGTGGATCATGTCGCCGCTTTCGACGTGACCGCCGGGCGAGGAGAGGACCAGCAGGATCGGCTCCTTGCTTTCGGCCGACAAGGCCAGCAGGCGCTGGCTGACACGGCGGGCGGCATGGAAATCGATGCCGCCTGTCAGCAGGATGGTGCGGGCCTTGAACAGCGCTTCCTCAAGGAAGGCGTTCGGCTCGGACTGAGGCTTTTCTTCTGTCTCGTCATCGAGGCGGTGCAAAAGGTTCATGAGGACTCCGAAAGGCGGGAAATCTGGTTGAGCCTATAGGTGAGGTGCCACGCGCGCCGGGTCAAGGCTGGACCTGCCTGTCCGCGCGAAAACCTGTGACAGCGACCAGCGCGATCAGGCTGCCTCGCCGACGATGCGGGAGACATCTTCGGCGTAACGCTGGGCCTTTTTTTCGCCGACGCCGCTGATCAGGCGCAGCTCGTCGGCGTCGGCGGGGCGCTCGCGGGCGATTTCGGCGAGGGTCCGGTCATGGAAGATGACATAGGGCGGCACGCCGCGCGTCTTGGCGGTCTCGGTGCGCCAGCTGCGCAGCATGTCGAACAGGATCTGGTCGCGCTCCGACATGTCAGCCAGCGCTTGCGCCGCCACGCGGCTCTTGCCCTTGGCGCGCTTGCGGGTGGCGGCGGGGTCAGCGCGCAGCATCAGGGTGCGGTCGCCCCGGAACAGGGCGCGGGCGGCCTCGGCATCCGGCACGACGACTGCAGGCCGGTTCATCTCGCCGCCCTCGGCCAGCAGGCCATCATAGAGCAAGGCATCGAACACGCGGCCCCAGCCCTGTTTCGGCATGTCCTTGCCGATGCCATAGGTCGACTGGGTGGAGAGTTCCTCGTCGAAACTGTCCTTGGCCTGTCCGAGCAGATGATTGATCAGGCGGCCGCGCCCGATCTTCTGGCCGCAGCGCAGCACGGCGGAGACCGCCATCTGGGCCCAGCGGGTCGCATCATAGGGGTCACCACTCTCGCCCCGGCAGGTGTCGCAGGCGCCGCACGCCTCGACCCCCTCTTCCCCGAAATAGCGGCGCACGGCGGCGCGGCGGCATTCATCGCCATCGAAGAAGGCAAACAGCTGGCGGGTCTTGGTGATCTGCACGCGCTTGACCGCTTCGGGCGCGTCGCCCTCATAGGTCCAGCTGAGCGAGCGGCGCATGTCGGCGGGGCCGTAGAGCGCGACGCCTTCGGCGGGCTCTCCGTCGCGGCCTGCGCGGCCGACTTCCTGCCAGTAGGCTTCCATCGTCTTGGGCGGATCAGCATGGATGACGAAGCGGACGTCCGGCTTGTCGACCCCCATGCCGAAGGCGACGGTGGCGCACATGACGAGGCCATCTTCCAGCAGGAAACGCCGCTGGCGCTCGGCCCGCACATCGGCATCGAGCCCCGCATGATAGGCGAGCGCCGTGATGCCCGCACGTTCGATGGCCTCGGCGAGGTCTTCGGTGGCGTTGCGGGTGGCGGCATAGACGATGCCAGACAGACCCGGACGCGCCTTGACGAGGGAGACGACCCGCTGGGCGCGGTTGCCTTCCTTGGGCTCTGCGGCGAGGGCGAGATTGGGCCGGTCGAAGCTCGCCACATGGACGGCCGGTTGGGTGAGGTCGAGCTGCGCGAGAATGTCGTCGCGCGTACGGGTGTCGGCCGTGGCGGTCACTGCGAGGCGCGGCACACCGGGGAACAAATCCTTCAGACGCCCGAGCGCGCGATAGTCCGGGCGGAAATCATGGCCCCATTGGCTGACACAGTGGGCCTCGTCCACGGCAATCAGCGAGACCTTCATCTGGGCAAGCCGCTGGGCCAGCCCCGTGCCCATGCCTTCGGGCGAGACATAGAGCAGATCCATCTCGCCGCGCGCGGCCGCCTCCAGCGCTTCGGCGCGGGCATTGAAATCCATCGAGGAATCCAGCCGCTCGGCGCGCACGCCGACCTGTTTGAGTGCATCGACCTGATCGGCCATCAGCGCGATCAGCGGCGAGACGACAATGCCGATACCATCACGCAACAGCGCCGGGATCTGGTAGCAAAGCGACTTGCCGCCGCCGGTCGGCAGCACGGCGAGGCCATCCTTGCCCCCCAGCGTGTCGGCGATGACATCCTCCTGCAGCCCCCGGAAGGCGTCATAGCCATAGACGCGCTTCAGCAGCGCGCGGGCATCATCAAGAGTTGGCTGGGCAGGCATCAGCCTCTTGTGGCGACGCAAGTGAGTCGGGGCAAGAGCACAGGTGCCTTCACGCAGCCGCGCCGAACGCCTCGACAAGAAACGTATGGCGACGGGCGACGGCGCGGGCGTCACGGGCATAGCCGCCGCCGAGGACGCCGCAGAGCGGGGTGCCGGCTGATCGGCAGGCCCGCGCCACGAGATCGTCCCGCGCGCGCAATCCCTCATCGCTGAGGGACAGAAGGCCCAGACGGTCTTCTGCATGCGGATCGACCCCGGCATTGTAGAAGACGATATCCGGCGACGTACCAAGCGCGGCCTCGACCAAGTCTTCCAGCGCGGCCAGATAGTCCGCATCGCCCGTGCCCTTCGGCAGGCCGATGTCCAGATCAGAGGGCGGCTTCTCGCGCGGCCAGTTCTGTTCGCAATGCAGCGAGGCGGTAAAGACGCGCGGATCATAGCGGAAGATCAGCGCCGTGCCGTCGCCATGATGGACGTCGCAATCGATGACCGCCACACGGCGCACTTCCTTCGTTTCCAGCAAGAGCTTTCCGGCAACGCCGACATCGTTGAACACGCAGAAACCCGCGCCGCCGTCGGGCCCGGCATGATGGCTGCCGCCGGCAAGGTTCACAGCGGCCCCCTGCTCCAGAGCAAGGCGCGCGGCGAGACATGTGCCGCCGACCGATGCAGCCGAGCGCCGGGCAATGGCGGGCGTGATCTCGAACCCGACCTTGCGCGCGGCCTTCGCGTCCAGCGTCTGGGTCATGATGGCGCTGACATAGGCCTCGTCATGCGCGAGGTGCAGCCAGTCTTCCAGCGCGGCCTCCGGCGCTATGAAACTGTGGCCCGCGTCGCGGAGAAATTCGGCCACGAGCGCATATTTGCGCATCGGGAAGCGATGGTCATCGGCGACCGTTTTCGCGTCATAATCGACATGGTGGATAATGGGCAGTGTCATATCGGGCGGAACCTAGCGAGTTTTCCGCCCGTTTCCACTTATGCACGGTGCGCATAGGTGTGATGGCTGGCCGCAATCTACAGGCTGCGCCCGGACGCGTCATATTCGCTGCAACACGAGCGCGAAAGGATATCGCCATGATTGAACACAGACCCTTCAAACAGCTCGGCCGGTTCCAGAATGACTGGCTGAATGCCAATTACCATTTCTCTTTTTCCGGTTATCACGACCCGAAGCGCATGGGCGAAGGCGCCCTGCGTGTCTGGAATGATGACACGATTCAGCCGCATACCGGCTTCCCGCCGCACGGGCACAGCTCGATGGAAATCATCACCTATGTCCGCACCGGCGCGATCACGCACAAGGATTCCATGGGCAATACCGGCCGTACCGAGGCCGGGGACGTCCAGGTCATGAGCGCTGGCGACGGTGTGCAGCATTCCGAGTGGAACGCCGAAGACGAGGAAACCACCCTGTTCCAGATCTGGATCCTGCCGCGTCAAGCAGGTGGCAAGCCTGGTTGGGGCGCCCGGAAATTTCCCAAAGGGGAACGGTCCGGCAATTGGGCGGTGCTGGCCTCGGGTGACGGCGCAGACGACAGCCTCGTCATCAATCAGGACGCCAATGTGCTCGGCGCGACACTGAAGGAAGGCGAAACGCTGACCTATGAAGTGAAGGAAGGCCGTCATGGATATCTGGTGCTGGCTGACGGATCTGTCGAGTTGAACGGCCTTGTCATGACCGGACGCGACGGGGCCGCCATCACCGGCCCCGAGACCCTGACGGTGAAGGGCATTGCCGACGCCGAGATCGTGTTCGTCGACACGGTTTGATCTCTGCCTCCGGCCACGTTACTTCGAAGACCGGGCCGCAGCGCAATGCGGCTCGGTCTTATTGGTTGTGGGAGGTCACACGATGCAAGTCATCCGCGGCAAGGCATTTACCGCGCCCAAAGCCTGGGGTGCGATCGATGTCGCAAACATGGACGGGATCACCACACGCCTTCACTGGACCGACCAGCCCTATATCTGGCACGTCAATGAGGGCGAGGAGGTGTTCGCGGTCCTCGATGGGATCGTGGACATGCACTACCGCGAAGACGGTGCAGAGAAGATCGTGACGCTGGAAACAGGAGACATTTTCTTCGCCGGGATTGGATGCGAACATGTCGCTCACCCCCGGGGTGAAGCCCGCATCCTTGTGGTCGAGCAGGAAGGCAGTGTTTGAACCCCTGACAGGTGCACTCCACGCTCACAGGCCTGTGACTTCTACGGGCATGGGCAGCGTGGTAGGATGAATCTATAGCAGTTTTGGAGAGACTTCGATGAAACGACTAGTTCCCCTCGCCGCCCTAGCCTTGCTGGCCGCCCCGGCCGCGCTCGCAGGCGAAATCAATGTCACCTTCAGCCCGGAATTCACCGAGGAGCTGAACGATGAATATGGCATGCGCGAAGCTGATTACCTGATAGAAGAAGTGCAGGAAGACCTGACCCGCGAACTCGGCAAGGCCGGGCTCGACATAGCCCGCATTGATGTGACCATCCTTGACGCCAAGCCCAACAAGCCGACGTTCAAGCAATTGGGCGATACGCCCGGCCTTGATTATGGCGACTCCAAAAGCATTGGTGGCATGAAACTGTCAGCAACGGCCTTTGATGCCAGCGGCAAAGCGACAGGCGACCTGACCTATGACTGGTATGAGACTGATATTCGTTATGCCGGTATCTCGACCTGGCAGGACGCCAAGCGCGCCTCTGACCGGTTTGCCCGCAAATTCGTGAAAGAACTGACAGCCGCGACGCCGTCCGGCAGCTAGAGAACCAGCTCGCACCGCTCATTCAGGCTTGGCCGGGAAATGGCGACTTTCGTCAGGCCCGGCAGGCCTTCTTTCAGGTCGGCTGCTGCCCAGAGGCAGATCCGCTCCAGCGTCGGCACTTCAAGCCCTTCAATGTCATTCAGCAGCTTGTGATCCAGCTTCGCCGCCGTAGCCTGCAGGCAGGCGGTCAGATGAGAGAAATCCTCAACCCATTGCTCGCCTGGCTTGACCGTGCCCGCAACCGTCGCCTCCAGTACAAAGGAATGGCCGTGCACATTGCGGTAGGGATGACCTTCAGGCTTGCCGCCCATATAATGGGCCGCCTCGAAATTCACAGATTTCGAGATCGCAAACACGCGGCCTTCCGGGCTGGTCGCCGCGGCTGAGGTGCTGGTCTGGTCAGTCTGTGTGGTCATCGGTTCGTTTCAATTCTCGTGCGGTTTTGCGCCAACAAGTGCTCGAGGCGCGGATTGGCGCCCAATTGCTGGAAAAAGCTCGAAAAGTCCAGTTGTTATGGCTGCTTCTTCTGCAAGTGAATAGGGTGTTCAGGCACCGGCTTTCCAGCCTGCCCAGCCCTTTGCGCGCAGCTCACAAGCCGGGCATTCCCCACAGCCATAGCCCCACTCATGGCGCTGGCCGCGCTCGCCCAGATAGCACGTATGGGTATCTTCCGCGATCAGATCGACCAGCGCCTGCCCCCCCAGATCTTCTGCCAGCGCCCACGTCCCTGCCTTGTCTATGTACATTAGTGGCGTGTCGATCTGCATCGGAACATCGAGGCCAAGCCTCAGTGTTTCAGCCTGGGCGTCCATCGTCGTTGCGCGGCAGTCGGGATAGCCCGAATAGTCCGTTTCGCACATCCCGCCGACCAGAACAGAAATGCCCCGGCGGCTGGCCAGAGCGCCCGCCAAGGTCAGGAACAGCAGATTACGGCCCGGCACGAATGTGGAAGGCAGGCCGGCCTCTGTCATCTCGATGCTGACATCGTGCGTCATCGCCGTTTCTCCGAGCGACTTCAGCACGGTGGCGTCGAGCATATGGTCCGGTCCAAGACGGCTGCCCCAGTCCGCATTTAGGCCAGCCAGACCCCGCCGCACCGTCTCTCGGCAATCAAGTTCGATCCGGTGGCGTTGGCCGTAGTCAAAACCGACCGTCTCTACGCGCCCGAATCGCTCAAGCGCCCATGCCAGGCAGGTCGTGGAATCCTGCCCTCCCGAGAAGAGGACCAGTGCGGCGGTAGAAGAACGTGACATGCTGCGCCTGTAACAGGCATGGGCAACGCGGCCAAGCAAGGGCGTTACATTTTTAACACCCGCATTTTAAAACCCGTCATTACCCCAGCGTCATGTTGACAGACCCGTCACGAATGCATTCAGATGACAATTGAAGCAGGCCCAAAAGAGGCCGGCTCGGCTAAAATTGCTCGAGGCAGCACTAAAGCGGCCCGAGGGGAGGAAACAAAACATGCGAAATATCAGACACTCGAAATCCGTCTGGCTGGCTGGGGCATCCGCTCTCGTGGTCGGTCTGGTGGGGCCGATGGCCGCCGCTCAGGATGATTCCGACGAAAGCCCGCGCACCCTGTCAACGGTCACGGTGACAACACAGAAAACCGAGGAATCCATTCAGGATGTTCCGATCGCGGTTTCCGCGTTCGATGAAGATGCCCTCGACCGGCTCCAGCTTGCCGGTGGCCCTGACCTGGTGAAATCCATTCCGAACGTCAGCTTCACCAAAGGCAACTTCACATCATTCAACTTTAAGATCCGCGGTATTGGTGCCGACGTGGTTGCACAATCCGGTGATGCGGGTGTGGGTATCCACCAGAACGACATTCCGCTTACGGCCAACCGCCTCTTCGAAGCCGAGTTCTATGATGTTGAACGTGTCGAGGTCCTGCGTGGCCCACAAGGTACGCTTTATGGACGCAACGCGACTGGCGGTGTGTTCAACCTGATTACTGCCAAGCCGGTACTGGGCGAATTCCAGGCAGATGCCGAGCTGACCTATGGCAATTACAACACGTTCAAAGGCAAGGGCATGGTCAACCTGCCCCTTGGCGAAAACGCCGCCCTGCGTGTGGCTGGCTCCTATCTCGGCCGTGACGGCTATGTGGACAATCTGACAACCGGCAATGATGTCGATGATCGTGACCTCTATAGTGTGCGGGCGACCCTCGCATTCGAGCCCACAGACTGGGCCCGTGGTTGGATTTCGGTTGAGCATTTCGAAGAAGACGATTCCCGCCTCCGCTCCGGTAAGCAGCTGTGCGACAAGGACGAAGGCTTCGACAGCTTCATGGGCATTCCGGTCTCAGCTGTTGACCAGTTGGCGACATCGCTCGGCTGTGAAGATGCTCCGCTCGACCAGTCCCGTGACCGCGTGAATTCGCAGGCCACCCTCGCTGGCGGCCTCGGCATCTTTGCCGGCCTCCTGAACGGTGATGTGAACCTGGCCCCGGCCATTTCGGACCTGCGCAAGATTGAGTCGGCCTTCGACCCAATGTACCAGGCCGACCAGACGCTCTATTCATGGAAAGCTGAAGCCGATATCGGCGACAATCTACTGCTGACCTATCTCGGCAGTTATAGTGAGAGCTCGGTCGTATCGCGTGAGGATTACAACAAGGCCTCTGCATCACTGACCTTCAACACAACGGCCGGCCCCTTCATCAACCCGGCCCTGGCACCACTCTATCCCCTCCTGTTCCCAGGCGGCGTCGTGACCGATCCGGAACTTGGCGCTGCCAACTCCTTCCGGACCTTCGACCTGTCTGGTGGCAATAGTGAGCAGACCACTCACGAACTTCGGCTCCAGTCCGACTATGATGGTCCGTTCAACTTCAACCTTGGTGCCATCAAGGTGGATTTCGAATCCATCGATCCGTACAATGCTGAAGACGGTTATTACGTTCTGTCGAACGCGCTTACGGCTCTGACGCAGATCAATAATGCGGCTGGTGGCGCCCTGTTCGGCGGCAATGTTCCGCTCGATAGCGGCTCTACGACCTCCGATGGCGCGTCCCTGTTCGACCTGTCCCTGAATGGTGACGGCGGGAACTATTTCCGCTCGCTGTCCCCCTACCAGCTGGAATCCTTCGCTGTCTTTGGTGAAGGTTACTATGACGTCTCTGACGATCTCCAGCTCACGCTGGGACTTCGCTATACGGATGACCAGAAGGAACAGGACATCGTCTCGACCTTCCTGTTCACTCCACAACCAGCAGGCGCAGACCCACTTGCGTCTCAAGGCAAGCTGAAAGCCGACTTCCAGGAAATCACTGGCCGTATCGGTTTTGACTACACAGCTGATCTCGACTTCACAGAAGATACGCTGATCTACGGCTTCTATTCCAAGGGCTACAAGGGTGGCGGCATCAACCCGCCACAGCCAGCAGGTGCAAACCTGTTCCCGCAGACCTTCGATCCGGAATTCATCAACTCGTATGAAATCGGAACGAAGAACACGTTTGCAGGCGGCACCGCCCAGCTGAACCTGACCGGCTTCATGTATGACTATGAAGGCTACCAGATCACGCAGATCATCAACCGCTCTTCGGTGAACATCAACGTGGACGCAGAGCTTCAGGGTCTTGAGCTGGAAGCCCTGTGGACGCCGGCAGACAATTGGCTGCTGACGGCTAATCTCGGCCTTCTGAATGCCGAAGTCGTCGACACTTATGGCATCGACGTGCTCGACCGCACCAATGGACGAGCAGATCTCGTCGCGCTGAAGAATTCCAGCACCTATTCGAACTGTGTCGTGTCCGCTCAGGGCTATGCCACAGTGCTGGGAGCCATTCAGGGCGGCCTGCTTGCTCCGGGTTCCACGCTTGGCCTCTGTACCGGCGCATTCTCCGGGCAGGAAGCCGCCTTCGGTCTGGACGGCGTCACCGTGACCTACACGGACTCCAATGGCGACACGCAGACGGCCACGGCCCTGCAGCCCATCGAAGGGGATGCCAAGAATCTGGATGGCAACTCCATGCCGGGCGCCCCGGACATGACGCTGAACCTGGCGGCGGAATACACATTCCCAGCCATCAGCAATTCCAACTGGGACCTTACGATCCGCGGCGACTACTACATGCAGTCGGAAAGCGAGAGCCGTATCTGGAACACGCCGCGCGATGGACTGGAATCCTGGTCCAACGTCAACCTGTCGATCCTGCTCAATAATCCAGAGAGCGGATGGGGCGTGGAAGTCTTCGCCAAGAACTTGACCGACGAGGAAGTCATCACCGGCACGTACCTGACCGACGATTCCTCAGGCCTGTTCACCAACGCCTTCTTGACCGAGCCAGCTCTCTACGGCGTCACGGTCAAGAAGTCCTGGTAGGACCCGGACTCGTTTGAATTCCAAGGGCGGCCTTTCGAGGTCGCCCTTTTTGTTTGGCCAATCGGCAGGCTCGTCCTATGGTCCCAGCAAACCTCCCTGCCTCAAACGGAGACGCCCTCATGCGCCCTATCATCCCCCTGCTTCCGCTCGCACTGATTGTTGCCGCTTGTGGCGGGCCAGCTGAAACCACGCCGGTCGCAACAAGCGACTTTGACGTGAAACTCACGCCCGTCGTGACCGAGGCCGAGTGGCCCTGGGGTCTCGCCTTCCTGCCGAATGGCGATTTGCTGTTCACAGAGAAGGAAGGCGGCCTGAAATTCGTGGCTGGAGGCGAGGGCACCCCCTCTTCCGTGACCGGCCTGCCGGAAGCGTTCATTGAAGGTCAGGCAGGATATCTTGGCCTGGTGCTGGATCCGGACTTCGAGACCAACCGCATGGTCTACATCTCCTACTCCAAGGGCGATGGTGCCGCGAACGCAGCAGCCGTCATCAAGGGCCGCCTCAGCGACGATGCCAGCGCGCTGCAAAATGTTGAGGAAATCTTCTGGGCCGATGCGCGCGATACCGCCTACCATTATGGCTCGCGCCTGCAATTTGCGAATGACGGCACCCTGTTCGTTTCCCTCGGCGAGGGCTTCAGCTTCATGAAGGATGCTCAGGATCCCACCAATACGCATGGTACCATCGTCCGCATCAACACAGACGGCTCTATTCCTGCAGACAATCCGTTTGCCGATGGTGAAGCCGGTGCGCCCGCAGTCTGGTCCTATGGTCACCGCAATGTGCAGGGGCTCTACTACGACACCGCCACGGACACGTTGTACGAGACAGAACACGGCCCCAAAGGCGGCGACGAACTCAACATCTCCACGCCCGGCGCGAATTATGGCTGGCCCAAGATCACCTATGGCGTGAATTATGATGGCACAATCATAACGAATGAGACCGAAGCCGAAGGCATGGTTCAACCGCTCACTTATTGGGTACCATCAATTGCTCCTTCAGGCCTCACCATGCTGACCAGCGACGTTTATCCGGGCTGGAAAGGCGACCTTTTCACGGGCGGCATGAACGGTCCGGCCGGACTGGAGCTGACGCGGATCGACATGGAAAATGGAGAAGTGGTCGGCAAGCAGTCACTGTTTGACGAAGAATATGCGATCCGTGACGTGGTTCAGGGCCCCGATGGTCACCTCTATGTCGCGACCAAGGATTTCGACGGCATATTCCGCGTGGATATCGCTGAAGCGGAAGCCGAATAGGCCCGATCAGATATCGCGGCGTGACCTGAGTGCGGCGGCGAGCGTACCATCATCGAGATGGTCCAGTTCGCCGCCCACAGGTACGCCATGCGCCAGACGCGTGACACTGACGCCCTTCCCTTCAAGCAACTCGGCCACGTAGTGCGCTGTCGTCTGGCCATCAACAGTGGCATTGAGCGCGAGGATCACTTCGCGTATGCCGCCCGCGTCCACGCGGGTCACCAATGACGGAATGTTGAGGTCATCTGGCGTAATACCGTCGATCGCCGACAGGACGCCGCCGAGCACATGGTAACGCCCCCGGAACGCGCCACCGCGCTCCAGCGCCCAGAGATCCGGCACGTCTTCCACCACGCACACCAGCGCATCATCGCGCCCACCTGCCTGGCACACTGCGCAAGGCTGCACCGTGTCGAAATTCCCGCAGACCTTGCACCGTTCGATCTTCTCGCCTGCCTCAGCCAGCGCGTCGGCCAGCGGTTTCAGCAAAGTGTCGCGACGCTTTAACAGGAACAGGGCAACGCGCCGCGCAGACCGGGGCCCGAGGCCCGGCAGGCGCGAGATCAGTTCAATCAGGCGAAGGATTTCAGGACCGGCAGAATTCTGGGACATGGCGTTCAATGTCAGCTATTTGCGCCTGGTTGCAAGCCGGAACGTGCAAAAGCCATTTGCGCGCAAAACAAAACCCCGACCTTTCGGCCGGGGTTCGGGAAGCACTCTTAAAGCTTCAAAACTCTGGGCGTCAGGCCGCCGCTTCGACTTCCGCCGTCTTCGAGCTTGGACGCGGATCGCGCAGAACATAACCGCGCCCCCAGACCGTTTCGATATAGTGGTTGCCGTTGGTCGCATTCTGCAGCTTCTTGCGCAGCTTGCAGATGAAGACGTCGATGATCTTCAATTCTGGCTCGTCCATGCCGCCATAGAGGTGGTTCAGGAACATTTCCTTGGTCAGCGTCGTGCCTTTCCGGAGGGAAAGAAGCTCGAACATCTGGTATTCCTTGCCGGTCAGATGAACGCGCTCGTCGTCCACTTCCACGGTCTTCGCGTCGAGATTCACAACGATTTCGCCCGTGCGGATCACGCTCTCGGCATGGCCTTTGGAGCGACGCACAATGGCGGTGATGCGGGCGATCAGCTCGTCCTTGTTGAATGGCTTGGTGAGATAGTCGTCGGCGCCGTAGCCGAGCGTCTTCACCTTCGCTTCAATGTCGGGATTGCCGGAGAGGATCATCACAGGCGTGTTCACACGGCCCATGCGCAGCTGCTTGAGCACTTCGTACCCGGAAATATCAGGCAGTGAGAGGTCAAGCACGATCATGTCGTACTCATAGACCTTGCCGAGGTCCACGCCCTCTTCGCCGAGGTCGGTGGTGTAGATGTTGAAGCCTGCAGCCTTCAGCATCAACTCGATGGAACGAGCCACCGCACTATCATCTTCAATCAGCAGGACGCGCATCTCTCGTCTCCCGAATCATCATTACGACCAAGCTAGCCGCATTTCCTGTCAATGTGAATCCTACGGGCTGTTCCTTTAACGAAGGTTAACAAGCCGTACGATCCGCCCCCAAAACTTCTACTTTCTTCACACAGATTAATAGCCAATATCGACACCTTGACGGGCGCCTATGAGCATCTGGGAAATTGCAATTGCGTCCTGGATCGGCTGTGCCTGCTGGTCTGTGGAGATCAGCGTCTTCTGGCAGCGGATCGCATCGCGCACTTTCGGATCCCGCATTACGGTGCCCGCAAGATGTGGACGGAAGCCGAGGAAGGTCTGACAAGCGCGCGCAATCGCTTCATAGGTGCGCTGGCCTGCGGCCCGGGACTCGGCCTGATTGATACAGATGACCGGTTCGACGTTCGGCGCGTAACCGCGCAACACCTTGATGAACGCATAAGCGTCCGTCATCGAGGTCGGCTCGTCGGTAATGACCATGAGCGCCTTGTCGGCGGCGCGCGCCAAGCGCATGCAATTGGCTTCGATCCCGGCGCCAAGGTCCACGACCACCTGGTCGTATTGCAGCGCCAGCGCCGAAAGGCCTGCAGCAAGGCGGGCAACTTCCTCAGGCGGAAGCTCAGCCAGCGCGCCAGAGCCGGATCGGCCAGGCAATACGTCAAAGCCGCCATCTGCTGCGCCGCCATCGACGGCCGTCACAGCGTCATCCAGTTCGACCCAGCCTGCGATGACCGCGGCGAGGTCGGTTTCCGGAGCGATGCCGAGTTGAACGTCGACATTGGCAAGGCCCAAATCGCCATCCACCAACAGTGTGCGCTTGCCGGCCTGGGCAAAAGCGGAGGCCAGGGTAATGGCCATGAAAGTCTTGCCGACACCACCTTTGCCACTCGCAACAGCGATGATCGAGGCTGGCGCGACGCGAGGGGTCGGCCGCTGAGCCGGACGTTCCTGCGATTTTCGAAGCATGAAGCTCATAGGACTACGCAGCTCCTTTCAGGGCGATCACATCGCCGGGGGCATCTTCCATCAACAAGGCAGCCAGCCGGGACGGCGCTGCCGGCACCAGCCCGCCGCCTATAAAGGGCGTAACGGCAAGGTGCGAGAAGGCGATTCCCGCAGAAGACAGAGCCGAAATGGCCCCTCCCCGCCTGCGGGCAATATCGAGTTTGGTCAGGATAGCGCGGCGTATGCCAGCGCGGGCAAAGATGCGGGCAGCATCTGCCTGATCTTCCGGGTGACCTTCGGCTGACATGACAAGTACGGGCTCGGCGCGCACGACCTGAATCAGGTCCTGCAGACTGTCCATGTCATCCTGGTCGAACGCATTGATCGATGGCAGGTCAATCACACAGCGATGCCCGGCGGCCCGTGCGGTGCGCAACGTGTCGAAAAGGGCATCTGGCGTCAAAGCGTTGCGAATCTGGCCACGCTCCTGTTCCAGATAGGCTGCGAGCTGAGCGCCGCCTGCAGTTCCATCAAGGTCTGCAGCGATTGGCAGGATGGCCGTACGGGCAACCGCCGCCCGGCGGGTCAGTTTCGCTGCAGTGGAGGTCCGGCCATGTCCTGGCGGCCCCACGAGGATGATGTCGCGTTCCATGCGGGCCGCAATCGGATCGCAGGTGACGATGCGCTCCAGACCGGCCGCGATCGAATCCTCTGGCGAGTCGCCCGGAACCGCATTCTGATCAGCGCCCTCATGAGCCACCCGATCCGCAAAGCGCTTGGGGGCGCCATGCCATAAAAGAGCGTCGCGAACGCGACTGTAGAGAGGGTTTTCAGAGCCACGACCATGTCCGGTGCCACGGGCTTCTCGCAGGAATAGCGGTTCGCTTGGAACAACGCCGCCTCCCAGCTTGTCCGTTGCAGCGCGAACTTCCACACCGCCGTCGATCTCCCGTTCAGACAGGATGACCGCGTCCGCTCCCATTTCGGCAAAAATCATCGCTTTGGCGGCCTCAAGGGTCTCCGCGGCGAACATCTTCATGCGCATGTTTGCATGTTCCCTTGTGTTGATCACCCCGCCGATCGCCACCCCAATAGGCCGACAGGACATGCTTTCGTTGGAAGCAGTTAACACCGGCAAAGGTTAACAACTTCCTTTCTTCCGTTAGGAATTGGGCGGCCTTGCAATGTTTTAATGATAATTGCCTAAGCGTCAGGCAGCCGCGCGATCGTCGACGATTTCCGACAGGGTCACGCCCAATTGGCCATCCGCAATAACCAGTTTGCCCCGCGCCATCAGGCGATCTGACAGATAGATGTCAACCGGCTCACCCGTATGGCGTTCCAGGGCAACGATGTCCCCTTCTGCCATGGCCATCAGTTCCTCGATGGGCATCCGCAGTTCACCCAGCACCACATCCACCCGGACAGGCACATCCATCAGGCTCTTTTTCAGCGCGGGATTGGCAGAATCAGTCATGAGGTACCTTCGGGTGTAACACGCGTGAGAGATTGCCGGGCGTCGAACAGATCACCCTGCCCGTCAAGAATGGTGCGGGCGGTGGCCCTTATTAACGCATGGGCCCGGTCACTGAAACCCTCCTCATAGGCGCAGGCCTCCAGATGACCTGTCAGCGCCACGAGATTGGCGAGGGCTTCGTTGAGTGCATTCGTCACGCCCTGCAAGCGCTCGCTGTCGGCGCGGGCCGCTTCGGCGCGCACACTGGCAGCGCCTTCCGCACGGGCTTCCGCCAGCATTTCCAGCAATTCCGGCGTGGTCAGCTTCACCGGTGGGTCGAGCTCGACCGGAGCCGCTTCGCCCGGACTGAAATCGCTGCGAAATTCAAATTGCGTAACAGATTTGACAGCGCGGTGGATCATTCGACGAGTTCATCCTCATCTTGCGGACGTCCTGCGCGAATGTCTCCGCGCTCGATCAGCGTGCGGGCCAGATCAACCAGTTCCATTCGTGCGGCTTCAATCTCGCTGCGGCGCACGGCGCCAAGCATGTCGATTTCCTCGCGCAGCAATTCTCCAGCGCGTTGCGTCATGTTTCGGAAGAAGGCCGCGCAGGTCTCTTCGCGTGCGCCTTTCAGCGCAAAGGTGAGGCGTGTACGGTCTGCGGCAGACAGCAAGGTCTGCAGTCCCCCCGCATCCAGATTCGCCAGATCGTCGAAAGTGAACATCAATGAGCGGACGCGCTGTCCTGCGCCTGGCACAGCGGATTCCAGCGCGGACAAAAGGCTTTGTTCTGAACGGCTATCCATCCGGTCGAAGATACGGGCGACACCTTCATGACCACCGGTTCGGGAAGCTGGCGCGGCGCCGGCCATCCATGCCGACACGGCTGTTTCGAGCGCTGCGACCGCGCTTGGATGCGCTGGACCCAGATGTAACAGGCGTTGCATCACCTCGACGGCGACAGGTTTCTCGAGCGCCTTCAACATGCGCGCCGAGGCTTTGCCATCCAGGCGGGAAAGCATCAGGGCAAGTGCTTGCGGGTGCTGGCCCTCTGCCAATTTCAACAGGTCCCGCGTTTCAAGTTCAGACACTTCAGCCCAGATTGGCGTATCGGCTTCGGTAGATGCGCCGCTGCGCGCATGCGCCTGTTTGTAGCTTTCCAGCGCATCAGTCTCATCACGCAAATCATCATCCAGCGCGTCCATTGCGGCAGAAAGTGCGCGGGCTTCCTGCGGGCTCAATTCGCTCCAGACTGGCGCGGCCTCAGGCCCCAGAGCGCGCATCAGACGCGCCGACCGAGCAAGCCCGGTCGTGCCGCGCGGCCGTGAAATCGCCAGCGCGCTCATGCAGCATCTCCTTCACCGCGCATCCAGCTGCGCAGGATCGATGCGGTGCGCGCGGGGTCCTTGCGCACAAGGGATGCGGCGTCCGGGTCCGGCTGGCGGACCGGGCGTGGTTTGGACACCGGAATGATGTCGGCAGATTCGATGCGGGTCGACTTTCGGTCAGCTGGCGCGCCGGTACTCGTCGCCGCGGGAGCCGCATCAAGCGGGGCACGAAAACCAACCCATGCCAACAAACCGCAAAGCAATGCGTACAGGCCAAGCTCGGTCCAGCCAGTTGCATCCGGACGACCGGCAACACCGCGCGCGAAGTCAGCCTGTTCGATGATCAACTGATCGCCGGTTTCAGGCGACAGGAGAATGGCGGAACTTGCAAGACGTTGCAGGGTTGGTGCGGTCTCGCTCGCATCTGACGCCAGCAGGATGAGGACCGATCGGCCTGAGCGACCATCGCCGGACACGGAAAGGCGGATACTTCCCGTGCCAGCCACCGGCTCAAGAATACCCATCAGGGAAGTTTCAATGGCTGATCCAGGCACCCAGGATTCAACGGGCTGGGTGAACAGGTCGCTGGCACGCCAGCTGCCCAGCACGCCAGCAATGACAAGCGCAAACAGCGCGACTGCTCGTGTGGAGAGCATCGCGCTGCCTTGGAATTTTGCGAGCTTATGGTCCATTCGCCACTCCTGTTGCCGGGTAAACTTCCGGCATTCAGGACCAGTGATAGGCGCTGGCATTTAAATTTGTGTTTAACGGAGAGGAGTCCGTTAACCGTGACGCGTCCTAGCGGCGGTATTGCTGCAAACGTGTGGTCCGCAGTCCCTTGGTTCCGTGACGGGAATAAAGCTTCTCCCACGTCTCGAACTCTTCTTCGCTCAGGCTGTAGCGATCGCAAGCAGCCTTGCGGGACAGGAGCCCCCCGGAGACTGCTGCAACGACTTCAGCTTTGCGACGCGTAACCCAACGCGAAATGTTAGGTGACGGAAGATCCGCCAGGGTCAGCATCTGGCCATCCGGGCCGGGGACGCTGATGTTACGTGCATTGTGCTGTTCCATGTCCACACCATTCTAGTTGCTATGACAGGACTGCCCGGCTTCTCCGGGCGCCATGGAAATCAACATACAGGGTGGGGTTTAAGCCGAGGCGTAAGCGACCCGGTCAGTTTTACTCCCCCGGTTAGAGGAATGTTTGGAAAGCTGTACCGGGCCGGGACAAATTGTGGGAATCGGCTGGATTCATTACAGAAAGTATAACTTTCGCCTGGATTACGGCAGCAATGCCAGCGCATCATTGTCGCGCGCCTGCGCTGCGTGACGTCGCAGCATGGTGAGGAACATCTCGTCTCCGCGATCCGTCTGCTTCACCAGCATCGCAGCCCCGAAAGCGACCGACATGCCGTAAAAGCTGAACCAGCGATAATGATCGTAGAGCGCCTCGAACGAGTAGTCGGAAATACCCTGCTCGGTCAGCCGCGCATGATAGAAGCGCAGCAATGCCTGCTCGTGCTTTGGCCGGTCTTCGCGCGTCAGGCCGGCGCCGATAAAGTATGCGACATCGCCAGCTGGCGCGCCCTTGCCAGCTGTTTGCCAGTCTACAACGGCCAGTGGCTTGGGTGCCGCGTCCGCGCCGAACAACATGTTGTCGAGCCGGAAATCATTGTGCGTAAGCGCGTGCGGGCCGTCATAACCCTCACTCCAGGCTGGCAACGCGGCCGCATAGGCATCGCCCACAAGGATGTCGTCAGCCTCCAGCCGTTCACCATACCGATCCTTGAATCCATGCCAGAGCCCACTCACTGCTTCCGGTGTCAGCGCGGGTGGCGGCGCAAGGTCACTGCCCTGCAACCAGGCGTGCGTATCAAGCGAAGGATCATTCCAGTACGCGGCATGCAACACAGCCGCTGCCGACAAGGCACGCTCGGCCTCGGCAACGCTACACCCCTGAAGTTGGTCGCCCTGCTCTGACGGCGCCATGTCTTCCATGATCAGCGCGAACCGGTTCGTGTCCGGGTCATAATCTGTGTAAAATGCCGCGGGTGTAATCACGCCGGCCACTTTCGGAAAAGTTCGATAGAATTTTACTTCCCGCTCATAATGGCCGAGCAGCTTGGCAGTCATCAGGCTTTCGGGGCTGTCAGACGGGAACTTGCCCACCAGTGTCGCCGGAGCATTCGGCCCCTTGCGCGCATAGTCGAAAACAAAGCGGACATTCTCGCCGATCTGTCCGGTGCCGATGGATTTTGCGGTGAGGCCAGCAACCTCGGCGTCAATACCGATCTCTCCAAATAGCGCATTGAACCAATCAGCTCCCAATGAGAGCGGGTCTTCGTCGAGGCCTGGTCGACTCATTCATGTTTCCTCCGGTTTCGTTTCCTCGTCGGCAGTGTTGTCCTGCCGTGTTTTCTTTTTTCCCCAGCCGGTGAAGCGCTGAAGCTGCTCCATCCGGTCTTCGGCGTCGCGCAGGCCCTTGTCGAGCGCGGCCATGGTCAGCGCGAAATCGCCGCTTGTTTCCTTGCGCCAGGCGCGTTCAGCTGTGTCGATCACATAACCAATTGCGACGGATTTGAGCCCCACCGGCGCGCCGGAGCGATTGTCGAGCCCGGCTGAGACAAGCGCCCAGTCGGCGCTGCGCTTTCGGGCGAGTGGAAGCGAGAGCAAGAGCGACGGCGTATGGTCGCGATACTTCATCAGCGAGAGGAGACCGGCACGGTGCGCTTCCATTGCCTCGAACCGCAGCATGATGACGTCGAACAGGCGTTCCCGCGGGCTTTCATCATGCGACACGCCCTCTTCCGACATGGCCTTGTCGAAATAGGGGTCGGCATGTGCGGCAAGATCATCCTTGCCGGCAAGGCCATGAAATTCGGAAAGACTGGTATCTGCGGCCTCCGCAATGGCCGACAGTGTCAGATCGGCCCAGGGCGTCTCGTCGGCAAGTTCCAGTGCGGCGAGCAGGCCCTTTTCCAATATGCCTGCCTGCGTCGTCATCGGTAACTGTCCTCTAATCCGGCTCTCTGGAAAGCTCCCGGTCGCGGGTCACAGCAGCGCGCAGGGCTTTCCTCAGCAATATAGGCATCCCACCGTCATCCATAAGGATGTCAAGAGCGGCCTGGGTGATGCCGCCGGGGGAAGTGACCATTTTTCTGAGCGCATTTGGAGTCTGGCCAGATTGTTCCATCAGGGCCGCCGCGCCGATGATCGTCTCGATGGCAAGGCGCGCCGCCATGTCCTTTGGCACGCCTTCGGCCTCTCCGGCTTCGGTCATCACCTCAGCAAGCAGGAAGACATAGGCCGGGCCGCATCCTGAAATGCCAGTCGCGGCAACCATCGTCTTCTCGTCCATCGGCCCTTCGACCAGCCCGAGCGGTGTGAGCAGCTTGCGGGCGGTTTCAATATCCACAGAGCCCAGCGACGAGGCCGCCGACAGCAGCGTGACGCCCTTGCCGACGGACCCCGGCGTGTTCGGCATGGCGCGGATCACATGCGGTGTGCCGAGGCGGTCTTCGAGCTGGCTCAGCTTGATCCCGCCCATGACAGAGATCACCAATGTTCTCTCATCGATGTATTGCTTGATGCTTTCAGCAGCGCGCGTGAATTGCTGGGGCTTGATACCCAGAACGACGATGCGCGCAGGCGACGGGTCCGGGTTGAGCGTGATGCGGCCGGCTTCAGCCCACTCTTGCACTTGCGGGGTCGGGCGCGGCGCGACGATGGAAATACTAGGCTTGGATCGCCCCGACAGCCAACCGGACGCCAGTGCGCCGCCCATGCGGCCTGCCCCGATCAGGACAATTGACTGTGCCGCCGCCACGCGCCGGGTCTCAGGCTTCGCCGTGGGTTTCGAACATGACCGCATCCATCGCTTCGCGTGGGCTCTTGCCAGCCCAGATCAGGAAGTTGAACGCAGGCACAAACCGGTCAACGGCGCTGACGGCCGCCGCGATGGTCGAACGGAGCTCGCCCAGCGAGGCTTCATCCCGATCCATCATGGAAAAGGTATATCGGAAAATGACCACACCTTCGTCTGCCCAGTAATCAAAGTGGCCGAGCCAGAGGCGCTCATTGGCCATGATGATCAGTTCGGACAGCTGACGGCGTTTATCGGCAATCGGCTTGATGTCGAGGGTGACGGAAAAGTGGATCGCGGCTGGCTCAGGGCGAAACGCAAACAGCGCGCCCATATCACCCCAACGGGTCTCAGCCACAGCCTGAATAGTGCCTTCTTCGTCGCGTTCGTGTTGCCACCCGGCGATTTCGAGGGCCTCTTCGACGCGATCGAGCGGATCGATCCCTTCGAATTCTTCGCGTGAAAGATCAAGGCTCATGAAAGTCTCCCCTTCTTTCTGAAGTCATGGACACAGGATTCGTGCCCAATGGCCATCCCCGTTGAAACGCGGCGCAGGGTCTGCGTCCACCCCGAACAACAGGTAGGCATATAAAGTCTGTGGGTTGCGCTATTTGGATTTTGCGGCCGTTTCGAGCTCTGCCACACGCGCTTCCAGCGCTTCGACACGCTCCAGCGCCGCCGTGGCGAGCGTCTTCAGTGCCTCGACTTCGTCGCGGCCCGCCAGGTCCATATCGGCGATCAGGCCCTTCACGCGGGCCTGGGCAGCGGTCTTCGCCTCTTCGCTTGCGGCCCGTGCAGCACCCATTGCGCCGGTCATCAGACCTGCAATGTCATCTAGCAGTGGATTTGTTGTGGCCATGCGGCTACTCCTTCGCGGCATCGGGCGGACAAGTTCTCGGTCCCCTAACAGATAGGTCCTTATCCATACAGGGAAAAGACGCTGCATGCTGGATATGATGAGCTTCGCTGCAACCCTCCTGCCCGCTGCGGCGCTGACCTTCCCGGATGTCAGTCCGGCGCTGGTCTCCATTGATCTCGGCTTTCTTGGCCTCGGCACCTTCCATTTGCGCTGGTACGCGCTCGGCTACATGGCCGGAATCGCGCTTGCCTGGTGGTATGCCAGCGCGATGATCCGGCGTCCGCGCCTGTTTGGCGGCACCAGCCCGCTGACCAAGGACCAGCTCGACGACATCATGTTCTGGATCATTGTCGGCATCATTCTCGGCGGACGGTTCGGCTATGTCCTGTTCTACATGGTGCCCTACCAGTTCGACGTGATCGCGGCGAACCCGCTGACCATTTTCAAGATCTGGGATGGGGGCATGGCATTTCATGGCGGCATTCTGGGCGTTACCATCGCGCTTATCCTGTTCGCGCGCCGTCGCAAAGTGTCTCTGCTCTCGATTGGCGATATTGCCGGCGTCGTCGCGCCTATTGGCATCGGCCTCGTCCGACTCGCCAATTTCGTGAACGCCGAACTCTATGGTCGCCACACGGATGCGCCCATCGGCATGGTGTTCCCGGAAGGTTATGTGCGCGGCTCGACGCCGCCGGCCTATAATTGGGATACAGGCGAATGGGCCTATACAGACTTCGAGACCGCCCGCCACCCCAGCCAGCTGTATGAAAGCGTGCTGGAGGGTTGGTTACCGCTGATTGTGGGATCGATCCTGATCTGGCGCTTTGGTGCGCTGAAGCGGCCCGGCCTTATCGCCGGCCTGTTCCTGCTGATCTATGCGACCGGCCGTACCATCGTGGAGAATTTCCGCCTGCCCGACAGTTTCGTCGAGGGCCTGCCGGACTGGATCACGATGGGCCAGCTGCTCTCCATCCCGATGTGGATCGGCGGCGCCTGGCTGGTCTGGAATGCGCTGAAGACAAAGCCTGTAGCCGCGGACTGATCTGCCCATGACCCTCAAGGATCGCATCATCCGCCTGATCGAGACCGGCGGCCCCATCCCGGTTTCGACCTATATGCAGCTTGCCCTGCATGACTCGGCCCAAGGCTATTATGCCACGCGCCCCGGCCTTGGCACTGATTTCATCACGGCGCCGGAAGTCAGCCAGGTCTTCGGCGAACTGATCGGCCTGTGGGTCGTGAATGAATGGCGGGCCATGGGCGCGCCGGACTCGTTTCATCTGGTCGAGATTGGTCCCGGTCGCGGCACGCTGATGGCGGATGCGCTGCGCCTCGCCTATGTCGCGGGCGGCCGCGAATTTGCCGATGCCGCCAAACTCACCCTCGTCGAGCCGAGCCCGGAATTGCGCAAGGTGCAGGCAGAGCGTCTCAGCGATTATACGCCGTCTTTTGCCGACACGCTCGGCAATGTGCCCGCCGGGCCGATGATCTTGGTCGCGAATGAATATCTCGACTGCCTGCCCGCCCGCCAGTTCCGCAAGGCGGATGGCCAGTGGCGCGAATGCGTGGTCGGGCTGGATGCGGACGGAGCGCTGGCCTTCGGTCTTGCCGCCGACGAGCAGCGCGCGCCCGATGGCGCCGCCGAAACGTCAGAGGCGGTCGAGGTCCAGATCGGCTTCGACCTGTTGATTGCAGACCTCCTCACCCGCCCCGCGCCGATGCGCGCGCTGTTCATTGACTACGGCCCCGCCGATGCGACGCCGGGCGACAGCCTCCGCGCCTTCAGCCAGGGCGAGCAGGTCTCCCCCCTCGCCCGCCCCGGCGAAACCGATTTGACCGTGGACGTGGATTTCGGACGCCTGAAACGGCTTGCCGCGCGCATGGGACTGGATGTGGCCGGGCCGACACCGCAGGGCATGTTCCTGATGGGGCTCGGGGCACAGGCACGGCTCAACCAGCTGGTCGAGGCCAATCCCGACCATGCCGACGCGATCTTCAACAATGCCCAGCGGCTGATCGACCCGAAAGACATGGGCAGCCGCTTCAAGGCGATCTGCCTGTCGAGCACGGGCCTGCCCGCGCCGGTTGGGTTCTAGGCGCCCCTACTCGGCTTCAGCGCCGATATGCTGGTCTATGAATGTCGCCATAGCGCGTAATGCGTCAATTCGCGTATCGCCATCCGACATCCAGTGATCCTCACCTTCCAGTTCGAGGAAGGTCACATCCTTGCCGGCTTTTTCGAGAGCCCGTTCCATGATCTCGCTCTGCTTGATCGGCACGACGGTGTCGTCATTGCCATGGATCAACAGTACGGGTGCCGTGAACTTGTCTGCGGCTCTGGCTGGCGAGATAGCATCCAGCTTCTCGCGCTCTTCATCAAGATCGCCTATGTTTTCCTGCCAGTAGTCCAGCGCCCAATGCTTGCGCCCATTATCCCACTTCACATCCACGAGGAGGGGTCGAATGTCCGACACGGGTGCAATCGCCACGACGCATTTGTACAGGTCAGGTGTGAACGCACCGCCCGCGAGCGCCGCATAGCCGCCATAGCTGGCCCCGACAATGCAGACACGTGTCGGGTCTGCCAGGCCCTGCTCCACCAGCGTCTGCACGCCATCAGTGATGTCATCCTGCATCTTGCCGCCCCACTCCCCCTTGCCGAGAATCCGGTGCTCAGTTCCGTAGCCTGACGACCCCCGGAAATTCGGCTGAAGCACGAGGTAGCCCCGATTGGCGAAATACTGCGCCATCCAATCGAACCCCACCGCGTCATACGATTCTGGTCCGCCATGTGGCATCACGACCAGAGGCAGCTTGCTGGCCGTTTCAATATCCACGCCTGCCGGCCAGGTCAGGATCGACGGAATGTTGAGCCCATCCCGGGCTTTATAATTGACAGAAACCATCTGGCCGACGGCGTCTGGGGGTATGTTGTCACGCTCATCCGCGACGAGCATCATTTGGCCGGTTTCCCGATCCTGCAGGACATAACTGCCGGGCGTGTCGCTGCCATAGATCAGGTAGAGTAGCTTCGACCAGTCATCGGTCCAGGATACGAGATTTACGGAGGCCGTGGAAAACTGGTTCACCATGCCCGAGACGGCCGCGTCCACATCCGGATCATAAAACTTGTACGAGGGCACTGCGCCGGAATATTCGACACCGAGAACGAACCGGTTCCCATCCTTGATGATCCGCTCGATCGTACCGCCCTTCCCGCCGAGCGATGCAGGCGTCAAATGCCCCGAGAAATCGAGCTCATAAACGTTTCCGGAATCATCGGCATCACTACCGTCGGAAAACAGCAAGGCGGACCGGTCAGCCTTGATACCCGTGACACCGGGGGGCAGTTGCGATGTTTCGAGTTCATAGATGAGCTCACGCTTCCCGTTCACATAGGTATAAACCCTGTAGGTATCCGTGGTGTTATTATAGTCCTCCCGCGCAAGTACCGTCCCATCCTTGTCCACGAACCAATCAACCGTATTGTCGACACCGCTCTTGAACCGTCTTCCTTTGCCGGTCTTCAAATTGACGCGCAGCAGGCTGTAATTCGGATGAGAATAGCGATCTCCGACATAAGCCGGCATGAAGATGTAGCCGGGGTCGGCATCGTCACCGACAATCCGCCCAAGATCGCCCTGGGCTGGATAGATGTTGTCCGTACCCCTCAACAAGAATGTCAGTTTCTTAGTCTTCAGACTGAAAGAGAAAGCGCCCGAATATTCAAACTCCCCCCGAAACCCGATCACGAACTTCGTTTCCGAAGCAAGGATGACGATGTTCTCCTCATCGGCGAACCAGATGTCACGCGTGGCAACGTCGTCGATCTTCACGTGATAGGTCTTCTGTCGCGTCGCGAAGTCAAACGTGACCAGATAGTCCGCCCCTTCCCGGCGCTCGGCAAAGGCAACGATCGATCCATCCGGAGACAGGGCCATGTACCGGATTGAGGGCAGGTCGCCATAGGCTTCCAGCGGCGGATGGGTGACCTCGGCGCTGGCCGTGTTGAAGCCAAAGCCGAGCCATGCCGCCAGAACGGCGAGGACCAATACTCTCATGCAGGATCTCCCCAATAACTGCGTTCAGGCTATTTTGGATGGAAAGGCGAGGCAACACCGAAACCGCCCGATTCCGACCAACTCCCCCCCTTCCGCTGCGCAAGCCGGGCTTGGCTTTGGCGGCGCGGTCCCCATGTCTCAGGGATGCAATGCAAGGGGCCTTGATGTGGCTGAACTTTCGATCCTGGAACTCGGACGCGTGCGCGAGGGCTTTACCCGCGCCGACGCGCTGAACGATGCCCGACGCCTCGGCCAGCACGCCGAGACATGGGGCTACAAGCGGCTCTGGGTCGCCGAGCATCACAATATGCGGGCCGTCACGACGGCGGCCACCTCGCTCGTCGTTTCGCACATTGCGGCTGGCACGAAGACCCTCCGCGTGGGCGCTGGCGGCATCATGCTGCCCAATCACGCGCCCTATATCATCGCCGAACAGTTCGGCACGCTGGAGGCGCTCTATCCGGGCCGAATCGACCTTGGCTTGGGCCGCGCCCCCGGCACCGACCAGATGACGCTGCGTGCCCTGCGCCGGGATCCCAACAGCGCCGACCGTTTCCCCCAGGATGTGCTGGAACTGCAGGCCTTTCTCGGCCCGGTCGAGCCCGGCCAGAAGATCGAGGCTGTCCCCGGCTCCAATTCGAATGTCCCGCTCTGGATCCTCGGCTCCAGCCTGTTCGGCGCGCAGGTCGCGGCCGCCTATGGCCTGCCCTATGGCTTTGCCTCCCATTTCGCCCCGCAGGCGCTGGATGATGCGCTGGCTACCTATCGCGCCAACTTCCAGCCATCAGATCAGCAGAAGACCCCCTATGCCCTGATCGGCGTGAACATCATCGCTGCCGAGACGAATGAGGAAGCGGAATATCTCGCCACCTCCCAGCAGATGTCGTTCGCAAATCTCGTGCGCGGCGACCGCAAGCTGACCCAGCCGCCGATTGACGACATCGACACCTATTGGACGCCGGAAGAGAAAATGCGCGCGTCACACATGCTGAATTTCAGCATCATCGGGGACGCGGATACGGTGAAACGCGGCGTCGAGGCCCTGCTCGCCCGCACACAGGCCGACGAGCTGATGATCGTCTCCGACATGTATGATGTCGACAAGCGCCTACGCTCGTTCGAAATCATCGCGAACGTCCTGAAAGACTGAATTGTCGTTTGATGACCGCCCCGGCTAGACGGGGCGCTTGATCTCGTTGTGGTCGTCCAGCAGCACAACGGTCGGCGCATGCTGGCGGGCCTTGTCGGCATCGATCCCGGCAAAGGCCGCAATGATGACTTTGTCACCGGCCGCAAAGTGGCGGGCCGCCGCGCCGTTCACACCGATCGTCTTCGAACCGCGAGGAGCTTCCAAAGCATAGGTCTGAATGCGAGCGCCATTGGTGACGTTCCAGATATCCACGCGCTCATTCGGCAAGATGCCCGAGGCGTCCAGCAGGTCCTGGTCGATCGATACCGAGCCTTCATAGTGAAGGTCGCACTGCGTGACGGTCGCAGAATGCAGTTTCGCTTTCAGCATATTGAGCAACAAGGATGGATCCTCCCGGATTATTATGAGCGCATAATTATGCTCATAGTGAGCATATAGGAAGGCCTGCGGCCTTGCGCAAGGCGCTTATTGCATCGCAGCAAATGTGAGTAAAGACGATATTGGACGCTTGGGCCTCACCTTCACGCGAGGTCATGACATACCCTCGCTCCCATACCCCTATCTCGCGAATTCCGTATCAAAATGGGTCGCCTTGCAGGATTTCGTCTGTTAACAATCTGTAAGGCTGGGGAATAATACAGGGGAAGAACGACATGAAACAGGTGTCCGCAAGCGCCATCGCCATCGCAATGATCGTCGCCGGCTGCGCGTCCAGCCCGGACCCCGCACCCGCGTCTCCGCCGCCCGCAGACGGGCAGGCACCCAACGGACCCGTGCGCGGCATACCCAATCCCGGTGATGATGACTTTCTCGGCGCGCCAACCCCCACCGTGCGGCGCCATACGGGCCGCGCCAGCGGCGGCGCCGTGCCCGCCAAGGACTACCTCCCCTATATCGATGTCGCGATTGACGAGGCAGCCGTCTATTCCGAGTTCGGAGACATGCTGCAGGACCGTTACACGCGCATCCAGATCGTCACGCTGAAACCCGACGCTTATGACATGGAAGGCGTGACGTCCGGCGTGCGCAGTCAGGAAGTTGAGGCTCGCAATTATGACGAGGAGAGCCGGGGCTGGTTCTCTCGCATGATGTCTTCGCGCAGCATTACCCGCACCCTGATCGCCGAATTCGATGTGGCCAAGCCGGACATCACCGCAACCAACGCGCTCTTCTCCTCCACCTTCTCCTCGAATAACCGCGAGGGCGAATCCTGGACGACGAACGAAAGCATCTCGGTCTATGCCACGCCTTACTTCAAGGTCGGACCCAACACGACCATTGAGGCACGCTTTCGCCTGCAGTTGTCGGATGAAAAGGAATCTTCAGCCAGCGCCAATGTGATGGGGGCGCTGACCACCGCCGCCAATCTGATCGCACCGACTTCCACACTGGTCACCTATTTCAATGCGCCCCTGATGATGGAGGCTTCCAACTTCCTGAATAACTCCACCAGCACCCTGTTCGGTCAGTCGATCACGGAGCAATCGGTCAGCGCGTTTTCCGTGAAGGCATGGAGCGACAAGCCGATCCTCGTTGTCTCCGCACAATTGCCGGACACGAATGATATCAAGGACACGCGCGGCAAAGGCGCCATCGGTCAATGGGCCGTGTATCTGGACCAGCCGATCCCGTCCATTTTCACAGCAGGTGTTTCGGATACCGGATACCCGGACTTTACCGGCGTCACTTCAGGCGACATCCTGGCTTTTGATGTTGGTGAAGACCTGACCGTGTATGATTACATCTTCTCACGGCTCGACCTGTCAGATCGCATCTCCTACCTCAACAGCTCGGCTGACCCGGACGTTGCCGGCCTGATCTGCAACCGGATTGAGCGTGGCCTTTCCGAGATCGGATTCACATCCTATGACGCGGCCGCTGCGGTCTGGGCCGCATCCGTCTCCGATCAATTCAATGGCGCCGCCAAGTCTGCCTTCCAGGGCGAAAACACATGCGAGGCCATGATACGCTGGAAAGCACTGGGCGGCTGATCCGCTCACGCGACCATAACCCTCCCCTGTTAGCAGCACTTATGGCCCCATGCAGTTGCGGTCCTTTAGTGGCCCGGCCAGAAGGAGAGGATGACAAATGTCCTCATCGTCAATGGTCACCAGCCCTTTCCAACCTCTCCCGATACACTGAACTCTGCCTTTGTCGAACGCGCTCGGCGTATATTCGAGGCGGCCGATTGGAACATTCGCACCACTCATGTGGCAGATGGATGGGACACGGAAGAAGAGGTCGCCAATCAACTCTGGGCCGGTCAGATACTTTTTCAGTTCCCCCTGAACTCCATGGGCTTGCCCTGGCCTCTGAAACGTTATCTCGATGAGGTATACACCGCCGGTATGGATGGCCGCCTGTCAAAGGGAGACGGGCGCAGCCGCAAGGACCCGTCCCGCCAATATGGCAGCGGCGGTCACCTGACCGAAACGCAATACATGCTGTCGCTCACACTCAATGCGCCGCGAATGGCATTTGGCGATCCGAACCAGAATTTCTTTGAAGGTCGCTCCGTCGAAGACCTGCTCTGGCCGGTGCATTTGAATTTCCGATTTTTCGGTATGCAGGCCCTGCCGAGCTTTGCGGCATATGATGTTTCCAAGGCGCCGACAATCGCGGCAGACTTCGAACGCTTCGATGCGCATTTGCGAAGCGCGTTTGGCTTGCCCGCCCAGCAATCCTCAGCCTGATGTGAGGAAATGAGCAACCACGCGCCGGGTATGCGGGGCGTCGCGATGCTCGAACAAATATATGCCCTGCCATGTGCCGAGCGCCATGCGCCCCGCCGAAACGGGAATGGAGAGCGAGGTCTGTGTCAGCGCGGCCTTGATATGGGCAGGCATGTCGTCCGGCCCCTCGGTGCGATGCACCAGATAGTCCATGGAAGGGTCATTGGCGGGCGGCACAAGGCGCCGGAAGAAGGCCTGCAAATCCCGCTGCACGTCCGGATCGGCATTCTCCTGCACCAGCAGCGAACAGGAGGTGTGCTGGCAGAACAGGGTCAGCAGGCCATCGCCCTCTCCGGCCACGAAGGCTGCCGCATCGCGGGTGAACTCATAAAGGCCGGAACCGCGCGTCGAAATCGTGAGTTGGGTCTGCATCGCTTCCGAATACCTGTCCATCTTGCGCCGGGCAATCGGCAGATGACTTTGCGGGGTGACGGCTCACGCTGCGCCCTGTATCCAAATATTTACCTGGATTAACCAATTGCACGGAGTGGGACATGCGCTGGAAAGGTGGACGCAGAGGCGGAAACGTCGAGGACAGGCGCGGCATGAGCGGCGGCAAGCTTGCGGGCGGCGGCATCGGCTTTGTCCTGATCGCGCTGGTCGTGTCCTATTTCCTGGGCATTGACCCCCAGCCCCTGCTTGAGGCCGGCAGCGGCATGTCATCCGGCCAGCAACAGCAATCCGGCGAAGTCGGCACCCCAGAGGATGAGGCCGGCCAGTTCGTCGATGTTGTCGGGACGAACGTCAACGATGTCTGGGCCGAGCTGCTCGACGGCTATAAGAAGCCGAATACCGTCATCTACACGCAAGGCACGGGCACGGGCTGCGGCTATGGCCAGGCCGCGATGGGGCCTTTTTATTGCCCGGCCGACCAGACCATCTATCTCGACCTCTCCTTCTGGCAGCAGATGGAAACCCAGCTGGGCGCGTCCGGCGCAGATTTCGCCCGCGCTTACGTCATCGCACACGAGTTCGGCCATCATGTGCAGACGCTGACCGGCGCCTCACAACAGGTCCGCAAGGCACAGCAACAGGCTCGTAATCAGGCCGAAGCCAACAAGTATTCGGTCGCGCTCGAACTGCAGGCCGATTGCTATGCCGGCGTATGGGCCGCCCGCGCTGCAGAGGCCTCCAATGGCCAGGTCGCACTCGAACGCGGTGACATGGCAGAGGGACTGAAGACCGCCAATGCCATTGGCGACGACATGCTGCAAAAGCGCTCGACCGGTCGCGTCTCGCCCGAAGGCTTCACGCATGGCTCGGCCGAACAACGCATGGAATGGCTGACCCGGGGTTATGAGAGCGGCGACCCCCGCCAGTGTGATACGTTCAACTGAGCCCCTGCCCGAACGGGGGGAAACAACACCATTCAAAGAGGGAGAGCCGACATGACCGACGGCAAGCCAATGGGGTTCGACACCCTGCAAATTCATGCGGGCGCAAACCCGGACCCCGCCACTGGCGCGCGTCAGGTGCCGATTTACCAGACAACGGCCTATGTCTTCCGCGACGCAGACCACGCCGCCGCGCTCTTCGGCCTGCAGGAAGTCGGCTATATCTATTCCCGCCTGACCAATCCGACCGTGGCCGCCCTTGGCGACCGGATCACCGCGCTGGAAGGCGGCGCGGGCACTGTCTGCTGTTCGTCCGGTCATGCGGCCCAGATCATGGCGCTGTTCCCGTTGATGGCCCCCGGCCGCAACATCGTCGCCTCCACGCGCCTCTATGGCGGCACGATCACCCAGTTCAGCCAGACCTTCAAACGCTTCGGCTGGTCGGCCACCTTCGTGGACTTTGACGATCTCGACGCCGTGAAGGCCGCGATTGACGACGACACGCGCGCCATCTTCTGCGAGACCATCGCCAATCCGGGCGGCTATATCACGGACCTCGACGCGATCGCCGAAATTGCCGATGGCGCGGGCATCCCGCTGATCGTCGATAATACGATGGCCACACCGTATCTCTGCCGCCCGATCGAGCATGGCGCGACCCTCGTCGTCCATTCGCTGACGAAATACATGACCGGCAATGGCACGGTGACCGGCGGCGCGATTGTCGATTCCGGAAAATTCGACTGGTCCGCCTCTGACAAGTTCCCGTCCCTCTCCCAGCCAGAGCCGGCCTATCACGGCCTGAATTTCCACGAGACATTCGGCCCCGCCGCGTTCACCTTCCACGGCATTGCCATCGGCCTGCGCGACCTCGGTATGACGCTCAACCCGCAGGCGGCGCATTATACGCTGATGGGCATCGAGACGCTCTCCATGCGGATGGAGAAACACATTGCAAACGCCAAGAAAATTGCCGCGTGGCTGGAAGGTCATGACGCGGTTGCCGGCGTTACCTATGCCGGGCTTGAGTCCTCCCCCTACAAGGACCGTATTCCGAAGATCTGCCCGAAGGGTGCGGGCGCGCTGTTCACGGTCCAATTGAAGGGCGGCTATGAAGCCTGCACGAAATTTGTCGGCGGCCTGAACCTGTTCAGCCATGTCGCGAACCTCGGTGACGCGCGCAGCCTGGTCATCCACCCGGCCTCCACCACGCACCGCCAATTAACCGAAGAACAGCAGATCGCCGCTGGCGCCGCGCCCAACACGGTCCGCCTCTCCATCGGCATCGAAGACGCCGACGACCTGATCGCAGATCTGGATCAGGCGCTAAACGCGGCAGGCTAGTCACGCTTCGACAAATCCAAAAACAAAAACAAAAACAAAAAAAGGCGGCCTCGACGGGCCGCCTTTTTCAAACTTGGATCGGCGCTTGCGCCTTATGTATCCAGGAAGCTCCGCAGTTTGCGGCTGCGGCTCGGATGCTTCAGTTTGCGGAGCGCCTTGGCTTCGATCTGGCGGATTCGTTCGCGGGTCACCGAGAATTGCTGGCCGACTTCTTCCAGCGTGTGATCCGTGTTCATACCGATGCCGAAGCGCATGCGCAGCACGCGTTCCTCACGCGGCGTGAGCGAGGCGAGCACGCGCGTCGTCGTTTCGCGCAGGTTCGACTGGATCGCGGCGTCGACGGGCAGAAGCGCCATCTTGTCCTCGATGAAGTCGCCGAGGTTTGAATCCTCGTCGTCGCCAATCGGCGTTTCCAGCGAAATTGGCTCTTTCGCGATCTTCAGAACCTTGCGGATCTTTTCCAGCGGCAAGCCCAGCTTTTCGGCCAGTTCTTCGGGGGTCGGCTCGCGGCCGATCTCGTGCAGCATCTGGCGCTGGGTACGGATGATCTTGTTGATCGTCTCGATCATGTGCACCGGAATACGGATCGTACGGGCCTGGTCCGCGATGGACCGGGTAATCGCCTGACGGATCCACCAGGTTGCATAGGTCGAGAATTTGTAACCGCGACGGTATTCGAATTTATCGACCGCCTTCATCAGGCCGATATTGCCTTCCTGGATCAGATCCAGGAATTGCAGGCCACGATTTGTGTATTTCTTCGCGATGGAGATCACGAGGCGCAGGTTGGCCTCGACCATTTCCTTCTTGGCGATGCGCGCTTCGCGTTCGCCCTTCTGCACCGTCTGCACGATGCGGCGGAAATCATCGATCGGAATACCGATTTCCTGCGCGATTTCAGAAATGTTGTCGCGGGACTCGGTGATCTCGGCTTCCTTGCCTTCGGCAAAGCGCTTCCACTTGGCCGACTGGCCTTTAACAGCCTCGATCCAGTCCGGCTCCAGCTCGCGGCCGAAATAGTTCTCGAGGAATTCCTTGCGCGGCACGCCATAGGCATCGCCCATGCGCATCAGCTTGCCTTCCATGCCCATCAGCTTCTTGTTGATAGCATAGAGCTGTTCGACCAGCGCTTCGATCCGGGCATTGTTGATGTGGATCGTCTTCAGGTTTTCGACGATCGAGTTTGACAGCGAGTCATACTCTTCCTGAGCCTTCGGCGTCAGGTCCTTGCCTTCGAGGCGACGGTTGACGAGCTTGTCCTGCAGCTTGCGGTATTTCGCAAAATCGTCGGCGATCTCGTCCAGCTTGGCCAGAACGCCATCGCGCAGTTCGGCTTCCATGGCGGACATGGACATTGCCGCAGCATCATCCTCGTCCTCGTCGTCATCATCGTCTGAGGATTCTTCGCCTTCGGCTTTCGCCTCGTCCGCTTCGTCTTCTTCTTCCTTGGGCTTTGGCTCAGGCGGCGGGTTTTCCGCGCCATAGGTGGCCTCAAGGTCGATCAGGTCACGCAGCAGGATGCGCTCGTTCACAAGCTCGTCGCGCCAGACCATCATGGCTTCGAAGGTCAGCGGGCTTTCGCACAGGCCGCGGATCATCGCATCACGTCCAGCCTCGATGCGCTTGGCAATCGCGATCTCACCTTCACGCGACAGCAGCTCAACAGCGCCCATTTCGCGCAGGTACATGCGGACCGGATCATCGGTGCGGTCAGAACCGCGCGCATTGCCCTTCTTGGCAACGACTTTCTTGTCTTCAATCTTGGTGAGCGCCTTGCCTTCGGCTTCGGCTTCTTCTTCGCTCTCGACCACTGCAATGCCCTGCTCGGAAATCTGGGACATTACGTCCTCGATCTGGTCGGAGGTCATTTCGTCATTGGGAAGCAGAGCGTTGATTTCGTCATGCGTGATGAAGCCGCGCTTCTGAGCGCGCTTCAGGACTTTCTTGACGTCGGTCGCATTGAAATCGACCAGGCCGTTTTCATTGTCCTTGTCGTCATCACGGTCGCCATCGCCGGAGACGTTCTTTTTCTTGGTGGCTGTTGCCATTCAAATCTCTCCTGTGAGGACCCCGACTGCGCTTGCCGAGAACTCTCCCAAAATAATACCTGCCTGTTAGCTTTCGCTGACTGTTCCTGCTGCCTCGTACATGCGGTCCCGCGGGACCGTTCGGTTCTCAACGAGCTGAAGACGCCTGTGCCATATACATGACGGCAGGGTCGATCCCTTGCACGCAGCATCCATGCCACGGTCAAGAGCAGGCTCGTGTGAACGTCCGTCTTCCAGAAATTGCTCGATGGCCGTTGGCCAGTCCTTTGCCTCGGGTTCAAAAACCGCGTTCAGAGGCAGATGAGGATAGTGTTTGAGCAGTTTGTCAGCGCGCATGTTCCCTGCTTACAGTAAATGGGCATGGATTGCGTTGCGGTCAATAGGTTTTCCTGCGTTTGAACCCGCGATGCCTAATTGCTGGAGCCATCTGGCTTGAACCAGGGGTTCTTCTCTTCGAACTGTTTCCAGAAATCGCCGATATTCGCCTTGCCCATCGCCTTTTCCTGCTGATCGACCAGAACACGCTCCTCATAGGCCTTACGCTTCTCGGCCACCAGTCGACGTTTCAATTTGAGACGCCGCACTTCGTCATCCGCAGATGGGGCGGTATCGACCGGGATGAACACCTCGATCGCAGCTTTCCAGGACCGGTAGGCCGGATCGTCAACATTGATCCGCGACACCTGCGTCATGTCGATCTGGGAGACTTCCCGCTCATGCCCCTCCCGCGCCAGCAATTCCAATACGGCGTCGAAAGTCAGCTCCCTGTTTTCGATCAGGAAATCAACGAGCAGGTCGCGCAACCGGTTGGACATTACATTGCGGAAATCCGCCGCGATCAGCGTCTCTTCCATCCCGGACAAGATTGCAGGACTGGCAATGGCCTGCATCAGCAACAGGACACCGGGACTCTGTTTGCCGCCGGTTTGCGGACCTGTTGATGGGCTGCCTCCATAGGGGGACGCGCCGCCCTGCCCCCGTCCTCCGGGCTTGCCCTTGGTAAAGGAACTCTGCCGTTTGGCCTGACGGATCTGCCAGAAATGATCCTTCATGCGCGCGCGCAAGTCACGCTCATAGGCCGCCTTGACGCCGGGATGCTTGATCTGGGCTGCAGCCTGCATCAGCCGCGCCTCCAATCCGGCCTGACGTTCCGGCGTATCCAGCGGTTCGGCATCGCGCTCGCGCAGCCAGAGCAGTTCAGACAGGGCGATTCGCCCGTCCAGTGCTTCGCCCATCGCCATCGGTCCACGCTCGCGGATCAGGTCATCCGGATCCATGCCGTCTGGCAACAGCACGAAGAACAAGGACCGGCCTGGCTCGACATGCGGCAGCGCGCGGTCAACGGCGCGATAGGCGGCGCCAAGACCAGCCCGGTCACCATCGAAACACAATACCGGCTCCGGACCAGCGCGCCAGAGCAGGCTGATCTGCTCCTCGGTCAGCGCCGTGCCAAGAGGGGCAACCGCCTGTCCGAAACCGGCTTCGGTCAGTGCGATGGCGTCCATATAGCCTTCGCAGACAATCAGGCCGCCGCCTTCGCCATGCCCCAGTGCTTCACGGGCCGCCTTGTAGCGGTAGAGCACGCGAGATTTGTGAAATAGCGGCGTGTCGCCGGAATTGAGGTATTTCGGCTTCGCGTCCGGCGTCAGCCCGCGACCGCCAAAGGCGATGATTCCGCCCCGGCTGTCAGGAATCGGAAACATGAGTCGGCCCCGGAACGCATCATAGGGCTCCCCGCCCTTGTCGCTTTCCTTGGTCAGGCCAGCTTCCAGAATCTCGGCGGCGGTAAACCCTTCGGCCTTCAGGTGCGCGCTCGTCTTGCGCCAATCATCCGGCGCATAGCCCAGCCTGTGGCGTTTCCAGGCCGCGGGCTTCAATCCCCTGCCCTCAAGGTATTCGCGCGCCTGGGCGCCTTCGGACGATTGCAGTCGTTCTTCGAAATACGACGCGGCTGCCTCGCAGACTCCCTGCAACCGTTTGCGATGGTCATAGGCTTCGGCGGCACGCGGATCGGACTTCGGCAATTCCATGCCGGCCTCTTCGGCCAGCTTCTCAACCGCTTCCATGAAGGAGAGCCGCTCGGTCTCCATTACGAAACTGATGACATCACCACCCATGCCGGACGAAAAGCATTTGAAGATGCGCTTCTGGTCGTTGACGTAGAAGCTCGGTGTCTTCTCGGCCGTGAACGGCGACAGCCCGACCCATTCCTTGCCCTTCTTGGTCAGCTTCACCTTGCGGCCGATCACATCCGAAGGCCGGATACGGGCCTTCAGTTCATCGACGAAGCCATCAGGAATGCGGACAGGGGAACTCATAGCGGCGCAGTGTAGCCTCAATGGGGAATTGGGGGAACGCTCCCCTGCCTGCTGAGGAACCGGAATTGCACAAAAAAGGCCCCGCGCGAGCGGGGCCTGATCTTGATGCCAAAGGAAATGGCTTAGTCGATGTCAGCCGTGAAACCCAAAGCACTGTTGAATTCCTGTTCGCTCAGGTCGATGACGATCTCGCCATCGCTGTCGCCTTGGGCAACCATGATTTTCGATGGATCGATCAGGAAGCGTTTGTCCGTCACAGCTTCGACGATGCCATCAGACACAACAGCATACTTGGCCTGGCCGTCTGTCTTCATGATCAGGTCTGTGACGCGCACATCCTTGTCATTGAAAGCCAGATTGATGTTCGTGCCAGTCAGCTCTGACGCAAGACGATAGTCGTTCATGCCATTCTGCTCGAACTCCTGGAGGTCATCCAGCATTTCCTCGGTCAGATCCATACGCGCAGCAGGTTCACCTTCCTCATCGAACCAGATTGAGGCTTGCTCGAATGACACGGCGTGCAGATCACCGGCAAAACCATCACGAATGATCAGCATTGGTTCCATCGTACCCGACGCCAGCATGACGTCTTCAACTTCGCCAACTTCCTCGCCATTGGAGTCCATGACTTCTTCGCCGATCAGCTCAGATGTGAGGAATTCGCCGGATGTCAGCACATAGTCGTCGCGGTCAGCCTCGGCCATATTGGTCTCGGTCGTCGCGTCACCGTAAACATCATTTTCGGTGTCGAACTCGCCATCATAGGTCGCGGTCTCGGTCATCGCCGTTGTATCGGTCTCAGCGGTCTGCGTGTGGGTATCAGCGCCCGAACAGGCCACAACACCCATCATCAGGGCAGCCGCACTCGTAGTCAGAAAAAGCCGTTTCATTTCAAAGTCCTTTCGTTGTGATCAATGCACAACCAACGGACCTCTAGCGACCTTTGTTCCAACCTTTCGCAGAATTAACCAGCTGGGCCGCCGGCTATTTTGCCGCCGCCTTGTTCGATGTCAGCGCCTTGCGCATGACCTTGCCGGCGGTGCTGGATTCGATCTTTCCGGGATAGCGCTGTTTCAGCGCCGACATGCACCGACCGATATCCTTCAGTTTGCTGGCGCCGAGGTCTTCAACCACTTCTTCAACAGCCTCTTCAAGCGCCTTCGTACAGAGCGGCTCAGGCAGGAATTTGCGGATAATCTCGATTTCTTCGCGCTCACGAATGGCATCTTCGATACGGCCGGCATCATCATGCTCGTCGGCTGCTGTTTCGCGCTGGGCGATCATGATTTCGAGCACGTTACGCACGTCGGCATCCGGACAGCCTTCGCTGTCGCCACGCCCACGGGCGCACACATCACGGTCACGAATGGCCGCATCAATCAGGCGCAGCGTCGACAGGCGGGTGGTACAGCCACCGTCCTTTTCGCGCTCGGCATGCAATGCCTGCGCAACGCGCGCTTTAAGCGTCATCATGTCAGATTTATCTTCGTGGCCCATTCAAAATACGCCTTTCACACCAGCAACGTTCGTCTATGCTTGACGTTGCAGGGACTCAGTCCCATTACCCGGAAAAATGTCGGCGGAGAGAGTTAACCGTCTGACAACGATCCCGGAAGGCCAGCCAAATATGTCCGAACAAAGCAAAAAGCAAGCCAGCTCAACCGCCACGGGAGCTATCGCCTTGTCTGACGGCACTATTTTCTTGGGAAAAGGTGCAGGTGCCGAGGGCGTACATGTCGGTGAGCTCTGTTTCAACACAGCCATCACAGGCTATCAGGAGATCCTGACAGACCCCTCCTACTCATCGCAGATCGTGCTCTTCACCTTCCCGCATGTGGGCAATGTCGGCGCAAATGCTGATGATCATGAGGAATCCTCGATTCCGGGCGCGAATGGGGCCTGCGGCACGATTTTTCGCGAGCCGATCACAGCGGCGTCCAACTGGCGGTCTGGCGAGGAATTCGGCGACTGGCTGACCCGCCGCAATATTGTTGCCCTGTCAGGCGTCGACACCCGCGCCATCACGCGCATCGTGCGCGAGCAAGGCATGCAGAAAGCTGCAATTTGCCACAAGCAGGACGGTAATATCGACCTTGATGCGCTCATTGAGGCTGCCCGCGTCTGGAACGGCCTGGAAACTGCCGACCTCGCCGCAGATGTGGATACAGATGCGCCCTTCGAGAATGCTCAGCGCCTGTGGCAGGTTTCCGGCGGCTATAGCGACATGGCCGACGCCAAACACCATGTCGTCGTTGTTGATTTCGGCGTGAAGAAGAACATCCTGCGCAATCTGGCCCAGACTGGCATCCGCACCAGTGTCGTGAATGGCGATGCCACCGCAGACGAGATTTTCGCCCTTAATCCCGATGGTGTGGTCTTTTCCAACGGTCCCGGCGACCCCGCCGCGACGATTGCCCGTTCCGGCGACATGATCCGCGCAGTCATCAACAAGGGCCTGCCAATTCTCGGCATTTGCCTTGGCCACCAACTGCTCGCCCTCGCACTTGGCGCCAAGACCATGAAGATGGCTCAGGGTCACCATGGCGCAAACCACCCGGTAAAAGACCTAGTCACCGGCAAGGTCGAGATTGTGTCGATGAATCATGGCTTCACAGTAGACCCGTCCACGCTGCCTGAGGGGGTCGAGGAGAGCCATCGCTCACTCTTTGATGGCACCAATTCTGGCCTCGCCGTGAAAAACCGCCCGATCATTTCCGTACAGCATCATCCGGAAGCCAGTCCCGGCCCCCAGGACAGCTTCTACCTGTTCCAGCGCTTTGCGGACCTGATGGCCGCGCACAAGTCCTGATACCGGCCACCGCGCCCGACATTCCGGCCCAGTATGGACGCTCCCCTTCCCCTACCGGGTGACAACCGTCTAGGCTGCGTCGCCGCAGACCTCGCAAGCCAGGGCTGGTCATGGCAGCCGGGCTTGCTGCCAGATACCTTGCTGGCCGCCATGCGCGCAGAGATTCAGAGACTGGACGCAGACGCCACACTGGCCCCGGCCGGAATCGGGCGCGATGATGACTTTCAGGTCGACCGCTCCATCCGCAAGACACGCATCACATGGCTTGATGGCTCCAGCGCCGCCCAATTGACCTTTGCCGAATGGGCTGAACACTGGCGGGAGTTTCTCAACCGCACCCTTCTGCTTGGCCTGTTCGAGTTCGAAGCCTGCTACGCCGTCTATCCGGAAGGGGGCTTCTATGATCGCCATCTCGATAGTTTCGAAGGCGCGAAAAATCGGATCGTGTCGATCGTGGTCTACCTGAACGAGGCTTGGAGCGTAGACGATGGTGGCGCGCTGCTGGTCTGGCCTGAAGGCGCGACCGATGAAGCCTCTCCCGTTGCCTGCATTGTCCCGGAAGGCGGCGGGGTGGTGTTCATGCTGTCGGAGACGATCCCGCATGCCGTCGAGCCAACAGCGCGTCTGCGCTATGGCATTGCAGGGTGGTGGCGCGTAAATCCGGCGATAAATGGGCTCGCGATCCCGCTGGACTGAGCGACGGCCAACTGAATCAGGACAATTTCCGCAATAGGTGTTCAATCGTGTTGTAGATCGACTCGACTGTTACACCCGGCACTTGCCGGCTGAGCGCGACGCCCGCCCCATTCAACGCCCCCTGCAGGATGACTGCAGAAGATGCCGCATTTTCGGTCGCTATAGCCCCCTGTTGGACAAGGTATTGGACGCCAACCCGCACACTTTTCTGGCTGAGGTCAAAGTCAGCCTCATACCAGTCCCGTCCCAGTGCCGCACGACCATCGATCAGCACAATCCTCTGATAGTCGGGCCGCGCGGCCCACTCCAGATACCGGCGCGCGCCAGCGAGCATTGCCGAATATGGATCGCCCGGAGACCGGCCCTCCGCGGCGGCCGCCTGCGTGTCCTGGTTCATTTCCTGTTGCAAGGTTCGCCAGACCTCATAATAGAGCGCCTGCTTGTTCTCGAAATGATGGAACAGGGCACCCTTGGTGATCCCCGCATCTTCCACAATACTTGAGAGACTCGCTTCAAATCCTTCATCGGTAAAACGTTGCCGCGCCGCGCTCAGAATGGCTGAGCGTGTCTCACTGGCCTTTTTGGATCGACGGTTGGACATGTTTAGCTTTTCGGTTGTCGATCTAACATACCAGTGGTATGTAAAATTACCAATGTGGAGGCTCGAGAACGGTTCGTTCCCGATAAGGTACCACCAACTAGACACCAGGCTGGGTGGCATTCCGATACTGCATTGCCAAAGTGGGACGCGGGACGGTTACGGAAACGGGCAGACTGCCTGACGCCGTAACCGTCTTTCCACTTGTCGGCACAGGTCGTCACTTCCGGCAATCATCCCCCCGCACAATCTGTAATAAACACTACAGGATCGAAAGGGTTTTGCAAGTCGTTTGCAAGGACTGGCGTCCACCTGTCATGTAAAAGGCGACGGGCCTGCTTGGAGGCAGGCCCGTCTCAACTATCCATCAACTTGTGAGGTAGAACTACTCGTTCCGCTCAAAGCGAACAGAACTGGTTTCGATGGCACTATCCTTAACAAAGCCGGGCTGACCACTGCCCAAACTGAGGATGGCTTCGGTGCCCTGCGGTGTGACGAACTTCCCATCGATCGCGTAGTAGCCAATGCGCTCTGCCGATAGCGTAAGGCTGACAGTTTGGCTTTCTCCAGGGGCAAGTTCCACGACCTCGAACGCCACCAGCTCGACCTGGGGAATGGCGGCGTGCGCCCGGTCTTGATGCTGGATATAGGCCTGCACCACTTCCCGGCCGGGCATGTCGCCCGTATTTGTCACAGTCGCGCTGACCGGCAGAGGCTCTGAAGCGTCATGCGTCTCCGGCACCGACAGGCCGCTATAGTCGAAGCTGGTATAAGAGAGGCCGTGGCCGAATGGATAGAGCGGCTCGCCCTCGTAATATTTATACGTCCGGTTCGCCATCGAATAGTCGCCAAAGTCCGGCAGATCATCGACTGACTTGTAGAAGGTCACCGGCAGCCGGCCCGACGGGCTGAATTCGCCCCAGAGCAGGTCTGCAATGGCCTTGCCCGCCTGCTCCCCCGGATAGAAGGCCTGCACGATGGCCGGCAAATTCTCGTTCTCCCAATTCAGCCCCATCGCCGAACCGGAGAAGTTCACCATCACGACAGGCTTGCCCGTGGCTTGCAGCGCTTTCAGCAAAGTCTCCTGGCTTTCCGGCAGCTTGATATGCGTGCGGTCACCGCCGAGGAAGCCATCGAGCTCGACGCCCATTTCCTCGCCTTCGAGATTGGCATCAATGCCGCCGAAGAACAGGATCACGTCTGCATCTTCTGCCGCCGCCATGGCTTCGGCTTTCAGGTCACGGGAAACATCTGTCCAGTTGAGATAGGCGTATTTGTCCAGCTGGTCGCGCGGCCAGCCACTGTCGAATTTCAGCACCATACGGACCGAATAGGCTTCACCTGCCTGCATTTCGACGCCGTCCATCTCACCGACTGCTTCCCCATTGATCTCGACCTCACTCCAGCGCGAAGGCTGGAAACGATAGACGCCATCAGCTTCGGGTACGATCACGCCGTCCCACGTCGCGCTGAATTCGTCATTCAAACCGCCTGTGCTGGGGGTGCGGTCCCAGTAGAAGTCGATCTTCTCTTCGACCTGTTCCAGCGTCGGCTCGCCTTCGAGCGTCTTGTTGGGATAGTAGGCAGCCTTCACGCCCGGCACGAGATTGCCGTCGGCATCCTCATGGAACAGAGCGGAAGCAGGCACAGGCTTGTAGTTGGAGTAATTGTCGCCCGCGATGGTCGAGCCGACTGCATAGGTGACGTTCTCGGCACCGATCTTTTCCTTCACGCCTTCCAGCGCCGTAACGGGCTGGGTTGGGCGGCCATAATAGTTTGCCACCAGCGTCCACCAATTGTCGGCATTCGGACCGATCACGGCAACCTTGGTCTCGGGCGCCAGCGGCAAGATGCCGTCATTCTTCAACAGGACAAGGGACTGGCGCGCTGCCTGCTCAGACAGGGCAATGTGTTCGTCACTCGCCACGATATCGAGCGGCGTATCGGCCCACGGCACCAATGCCGGATCATCGTACATGCCAAGACGGAACAGTGCAGTGTAGAGCCGCTCAACCGACTGGTCGATGGTGGCCTCATCGATCAGGCCCTGTGCCACGGCGTCTGGCAGGGCATCCATCTTGTTGCCTTCGCCATCCCCGCAATTGAGGTCGGTTCCCATCTTCACCGACAGGGCTGCTGCTTCGGCGCGCGTATCAACATAGTCATGCGCCGCATAGGGCGCTTCGCCAGCCTCATGTTTCGCTTCGTCATAATAGAAGTCGCCAATCGCGCCGCAGTCGGAAACCACATAGCCGTCGAACTTCAATTCATCGCGTAGCAAATCCACCATCAGCCGTTCGCTGCCACAGGCTGGCGCACCCCAGACGGCGTTATAGGCGCACATGACCGAGCCGACATCTGTTTCGTCGAACGCCATCTTGAAAGCCGGCAGATAGGTTTCCCAGAGATCGGCATCAGAGGCGTGATAATCGTCACGGTGGCGCGACGGCTCGGGACCGGAATGGACGGCGTAATGTTTCACTGTCGCAATGGCTTTCAGGTATTTGTCGTCATCGCCCTGGATGCCGTTGACGAAGTTGACGGCCATGCGGCCCGTCAGGAACGGGTCTTCGCCATAGGTTTCCTGACCCCTGCCCCAGCGCGGGTCGCGGAAGATGTTGATGTTCGGCGACCAGAAGGTCAGCCCGCCATACATGGCGTACACATCTTCAGAGGCATAATAGTGATGCTTGGCGCGGCCCTCGTCGGAAATCGTCGTGGCGATCTCCAGCATCAGGTCTTCGTCCCAGGTCGAGGCCAGGCCAATTGCCTGCGGGAAGACGGTTGCGTGCCCTGCGCGCGCGACCCCGTGCAGGGCCTCGTTCCACCAATTGTATTCGTGCAGACCAAGGCGCGGAATGCCGGCAGCCTTGTCATACATTTGGGCGGCTTTCTCTTCCAGCGTCATGCGGCTGACGAGATCCCTGGCGCGGGCTTCCGGGCTCAGGGACGCGTCCATATAGGGCAAGATTACCGGCGCCGTCTCGGCCGTGGTCTCCACCAGCTCAGCAGGCGTTTCCCGTCCGTCCAGACTCGCGCACCCGGTCAACAGTGCGATGGATGCCGCAGCCCCCAGAAGATTGAATTTATTCAGAATTTCATGCCGCTGCATAGCCATGCCGGTCTCCCTGTGACGTTTCTCAGGGGCGGCGACCATGCGCATACACCCCCTTATTGGGGCGTATTGTTGCACGCTAACATTTTTTACGCCAGACGCTTTTTTTGGCTTTTTTACCTGTGGTCAGACCGGCTTCAACGTCTTCGGATCAAGCCCGCCCATCCGGCAGACTTCCTTCCATTCATTCGGTTTCACAGGCTGAACCGACAGGCGAAATGACGTGACCAGACTCATGTCTTCCAGCTTCGGATTGGCCTTCACGTCTTTCAGCTTCACGGGCTTGGGCATGTCGGCCAGCGCGCGCAGATACACACAGTCCCAACGCTCATCATCTGTCGTGGAATCGGGTGCACTCTCGGCAGAAACTTCCACCACGCCCACGACTTCCAGTCCCTTGTTGGAGTGATAGAAGAAGGCCCGGTCGCCAATCTTCATGTCGCGCATGAAATTGCGGGCCTGATAATTGCGGATGCCGGACCATTCCTCGCCCTCATCGCCCTTGGCCTTTTGCTCGTCCCAGCTCCACGCGTCGGGTTCGGATTTGAACAGCCAGTATTTCATTTATCCTGCCTCGTCTTTTCTGCTGCGTTTGGAAGTAACCGGATTCAGGCTGGCGTCCAGTGCAGCCCGAACCAGACGATCATAGATTGCCCAGCCTTTATAGCGTGCCATGGCCGGATCAACACTCTGCCAGGCCGATGCAAAAGCCTCTGCATGGTGCGACGTCGAGATCGCTGCGCGCAGCGGATCAATCACGATACGGATGGTAAAAAGCAACGCGCCCGTCTCCGGCAACTTCCGGATCGTCTGGCGTTCCACGCGCAGGTGCAGCTGGTCCAGCGCGTCTGCCTCTTGCATTGCCTGCGCACGTACTTTCAGGGGCGCAGAGCTGGGCGTGAACCGCTCATCCCCTGGCTGGACCGACCAATTGCACCGTTCCAGCACGAGGCCCGGCCTAAGCCCATCAAAGATGCGAGAGATACGCGCCGCAAGGCCTGGGTCACCACCCGGCACCGGCGCGTGAAGTCCGCCAAGCGGCTTGCCAAACTTCTCGGCGAGGCTCCAATAGGTTGGCGTGCAGAGGCTCGCGGCCTTCAGTCTCCATAGCCCCTCAGCGTCACGCACCATGATGCAGAGATCATCCGAAACCATTGCGGAAGCCGCTTCCAGCGGGGTGGACCAGTCGCCAACTGCCGGACCGGTTGCTGCCAGTACAGTCGTCGCAGCCTCTGTCATTTCGGCGTCTGCATTATGGGCTGCAAAGACGTCTGATCGGCGCGTTCGCATCAATTCACGTTTGGGGGCAAGCCACACCGCGGCCTCGGTGTCCGGCCACAACCAGGCTTCGGGGGCAATCGGCTTCAGTCCCGGCGCAATGCTGGGTGGCCCGTCCAGAAAAGGCAGATAGGGTGGTGCACGCATGCCTTGGTGTCAGACCGGAACCGCTGTGCCCCAGCTGACGAAGCCAGCCACTTTGGGCGTTGATGGCAGATACATCGTCTCAGCGTCTTCCAGCCGGAACCCGGCCGAGGCAAACATGGCCTCGGTATCGCGCGTCAGGTGGCAACCGCCCGCAAGCGGCTTCCACACAGGTTCGATCCGTCGCTGCCACTTCGACACGCCTTCATCCGGCGCAAGGCCATGTTCGGAGAACAGGATCTTGCCGCCGGGTTTCAGAACACGTCGCACTTCCTTCAGCGACGCCTCCCAGTCCGGAATTGTGCACAGGACGAAGGTTATGACGACCGTGTCGATGGAATCATCTTCCAGCGGAATGGATTCTGCTCCGGTCTGAAGAAAATCGATATGGTGGCCAATGCCGAGGCGTCCCGCTTCGCGGCGAGCCTTGTTGACCATCAATTCGGAAGGCTCCAGCGCATAGAGATGGTCGACCTTGTTGCCATCATAGAGCGCGAAATTCGTACCCGATCCCGCACCGATTTCCAGCACACGGCCGGTGGCCTTCGGCACGACTTTCTCGCGCTGTTTCATGATCGGCTTGGTGCTGCAGGCACACGCTACAATGTGCGGGACAACGTAGCGATCCCACGGGTTCACTGACCCGGCTCCTCAGTGGAGGAATAGCCCGGGAAGCGCTGTTTCTGGATCAGCGTCTTGGTCGCCTCGGATGGGCGCGCAATGAGCGCGTCCTGAGAGATGTTCACAACATACTCAAACCGGTCGCCCATGGGCTGGTAAGTGGCCGAGCCGTACTGCGCGTCAATGCCGAACCGCCCGCCCTGCTCCTCGGCCAGGCGATGCACATCCAGCCCCGGATTGGTTGCCAGGGCGATCCCATTGGTTGTCGCCTCGGTCACTGAATCCGGTGTGAAGCGGCGCGACATGCGGCCTTCGATGAAGTCGAGCCGGTATATCGAGTCATATCCCAGCATATTGGCCATCGGCTTGAACTTGATGACCTGCGCACCGATCTCGAATTCGTTGCCGCGCAGCACTGGCTGGGCCCCATTGGCCTCAACCAGTTTGCGACCATCGGAAAATGTCAGATCCAGTGTGTAGGCATTAGCTTCGCCTTCGACCGCTTCAAACTTGATATTGGCGGCGTAGCGTTCCTTTGTCAGGCGCTTGTAGGTCTGCAGGTTGAGCCCGGCAAAGGCCACGACCCCCGCCAAAGCAAGCATTCCGGCGCCAAAGGTCAGGCGAACGGCGCCGGAACCTGCTTTCAGGCGTGCCAGTTTTCCAAAACCTGCAAACAGCAACATCAGACCGATCACGGCCGCAATTGCTGGCAAAATCCACCAGATCAGTCCCATACACCACACCTCCTGATAACAGGTCCGGATTGGCCCCGCCTTCCACCTGCCAATGACTATAACATCTTCTTAACGATTGTTTAGCGCATCCCGCAGCCGTCAGTTCCCTCGCAAGCCGCACCTGACTGCAAGCTGAATATACCAATCTGCTCTACAGCTGCCCGGCCAGCAAGAGAAAGTCCCAAGCCCCCTGCCCAGCCCGGATAAATCCTGCTAACCGCCAAAGCATGTCCTTTCGCGATTTTATTCTCCTGTTCGCCGTGTGCCTTGTCTGGGGCCTCAACATCGTCGTCACGCGATGGGTTGTTGCCGATATCGGCGTGCCGCCGATTTTCTTCGCGGGCATCCGCTTTGCCGGAGTCGCCCTGCTGCTGCTCGCATTCCTGCGGCCAAAGCCCGAAGACCTGAAAATGCTGTTCCTGATCGCCATGTTCATTGGCGCGGTACACTTCTCTCTCCTCTTCATGGGATTGCAGAATGCCGAAGCGTCCGCGGCCTCGATCACCGGCCAACTGGGCGCGCCCTTCTCGACATTGATGAGCATGGCATTTCTCGGCGAAACCATCGGCTGGCGGCGCGGTCTCGGCATCATGCTGTCCTTTGCCGGCGTTGTGCTGATCGCATTCGACCCGGCCAGTTTCACCATCTCCATCGGACTGGTCTACATCACCATCGCTGCCTTTGTCGGCTCGGTGGGCGGCATCCTGATGAAGCGTATGGCCCCGATCAAGGCATTGCGCCTGCAGGCCTGGGTCGGCCTGTTCAGCTTCGCCCCGCTCCTGATCACGTCCAGCATGATCGAGACAGGCCAGTTGGAGGCCTTGTCTCGTGGTGGATGGCAGCTGGCCGTGGCATGGCTGTTCGCCGTGGTCGGCGTGTCCATTTTTGGCCATGGCGGTTTTTATACGCTGATCAAGAAATATGACATCTCGCTGCTCTCACCGCTCACCCTGATGACGCCCGTCTGGGGCGTCGTGTTCGGCATCGTCCTGCTGAACGAACCCATCACGGCACGCCTGATACTCGGTTCCGTCATCTCGCTGTCTGGCGTATTTGTCATCGCCGTGCGCCAGAACAAGACCCTGCCGGATGCGGCCATCGTCAAGAAAATGGGATCCGGAGGCAGCTGATGGACATCACGCAAACGCCGAGTCCGAACTTCAACATGCGCAAGCACAAGCTCGACATGCTGGTCCTGCACTATACCGGCATGGCGACCGGCGAGGAGGCCCTGGAGCGCATGTGCGACCCGGCCGCCGAAGTCTCTGCCCATTACATGGTCTGGGAGGATGGCCGCATCACCCAGCTGGTCGATGAGGACAAGCGCGCCTGGCATGCAGGCGTCGCCAGCTGGCAGGGGCAGCAGGATCTCAACTCCCGTTCCATCGGCATCGAGATCGTCAATGGCGGGCATGACTTCCCCTTGCCTGATGGCGGCCTGCCACCCTATCCGCGCCCGCAAATCCATGCCCTGCTGGATCTCGTCCACGACATTCTCGGTCGCCACGATATTCCAGCCACGCGCATCCTCGGTCATTCCGACATCGCGCCCCTGCGCAAGCAGGACCCCGGAGAGCATTTCCCGTGGGAACGGCTCGCCCGCGCCGGCATCAGCCTGTGGCCGGAATTCGACGGCACGACGAAAGAGATCATCGGCAAAGGGCTCGAACGCGGCACCTCCGGCTCCAGCGTCTGGCGTCTCCAGACCATGCTGTCAGAAATCGGCTATGGCTTCGACGTGACCGACATCTATGGCGAGACCTGCGAGAAGGTGATCACCGCCTTCCAGCGCCGCTGGCTGCCAGAGCATGTCACCGGGCAAGCCGACCTCAATACGCTGCGCCGCATTGGCGTCATTCAAGCGCTGTTTACGGCCTGAGACTCAACCGCTTCGATCTCTTCATCCTCATCTTCCGCAATCACCTCTTCCCGCTGCATACGCGCGGCCCATTCGACCGCCAGCGCTGCGCCAAACAGAAGCGCCGAAACCGACACTGACAACCAGATGAAGCCAAGGATCACCGAGGCCAGCGCGCCGTAAAATGTGTCGAGCGCACTGAATTTGAGGTAGAGGTGATAGCCCCAGGTCGCGACCAGCCAGGCCAGTGCGCCAGCCGCAGCCCCCATTGCCTTGGCCCGGTGCCCCTTCACCCGCCCGTGCAGGGACAGGGCAATAATCAGATAGAACACCGCAAAACAGGCGATCCCCTTCCCCAGCCACAGGGTGGAGGCAATGTCCGATACGGTCTGCGCCAGTTCGAACGCAATATAGCCTTCCCGCTCGGTGATCAGCGACAGGATCAGTTGCAGCGCGCCCAGGATCCAGACCGACAGGATAAGCAGCGCCGTCATCAGGATCGATACGCCCTGGAAGCGGATAATCCGTGTACGCTGTTCACTGCCTGCCACCATGCGGATGCCGGTAATCGCAGCCTTCGCGCCTGAGCTTGCGGTGTAGAACACCACAATCACCGCAAATAGCGCGCGAAAGGTTACGCCCTGCGGCGTGGACTCATGGATCACATCAAGGTCGGCCTTGCTGAGCGGGGCCACGGCTGAGACCAACACCTGATCGACCGTATCGCCCAGTTGGCGGCTGAGATCTGCCGGTAGCAGCGCAAACAGCAAGGTCAGGGTCAGATAGACAATCGGAAAGATGGAGAACAAGGCATAGAAGCTGATCCCACCGGTCACGATCCGCACTTCCGGCTTCGACAGGCGGACAATGGCGCACCAGAGCGGCGAGATCACCCAGTGGCGGACCGGCTGGGGCACAGGCAGCTTCTTGATCCACTTCAGCATACAGCCTCCATTGGTGAGACCTTCCATATGGAGCAATTCGCGTCCCCGTCCCACCTTTTCCCTATCTGGTCCTTTCCGGCCCCTTGCCGGACAGGGACACATTACGCTATGACCCCCGCATTCCTCGTATTGCCGCGGCTGCTGACCCGCACAGTATGAGGATCACCACCATGACACACCCACAGGATCGTGGGGCGCGTCGGCGCATCAATCGCCACCGCCCGGACACATACCTTTCCCGCAGCCAGCGGATCGACCGCTATGGCGTTGAGAAGCAATGGAAACACCTTTATGGGCGAAGCGTGAAACTTCGCCGCGCGCAACAGCTCGGAAAGCTGTGGCCCCGCCGCGAATGGGAGAAACTGATGGCCGAGGCCGACCCCGTAAACGTGTTGTTCGTCTGCTCGAAAAACCAGTGGCGCAGCCCCACTGGCGAGGCGATCTTCGCCAAAGCCGACGGCATTGCGACACGCTCTGCCGGCACGGCAAGCAGTGCACGGCGGCAGGTCTCGCTGGAAGACATTCGTTGGGCTGACCTTATCCTCGTGATGGAGGAAAAGCATGCCGCACGCCTCAAGGCCGATTTCCGTCAGGATATCCGGTTCAAACGCCTGCACGTGCTCGACATTCCGGACGACTACAAATTCATGGACACCGATCTGGTCGCACTGATCCGCACAGCAGCAGAGCCGCTGATTTTTGGAAACAGTTGACCCGTCAGACCATGCCCCCATCCGTCGGCAGGTCCAGCAGCAATCGCCCGGTCAGTTCCCATGTCGCGGGGGCGGTCACGATATGCTGCGTCATCGCGTGCGCGTCGCGAAAGCGGCGCTGCAGATCAGAGGATTCGAACAGGGACGCGCCGCCGCCAAGGTCATACAGGGTACGGCAGATGTCTGCGCCGGTCCGCGTCATGTGCGTACACGCCATGCGCAAGGCTGCGCGGCGCTCGACCGGAATGCCTTCACCCGGCTTCACGCCAAGCGCGACGGCCCAGGTCTCGTCCAGCTCCGCCATCATATAGGCACGGGCTGCGCGCCACTGGGCCTCGGCCTCGGCAAAGCTCGCCTGAATGGTCTGGCGCTCGGCCAGCGTTTTCCTGCTGCCCTGGCTCTTCTTGGCGCTGGCGAGATCCTTGAAAGCATCGAGGCTCGCCCGCGCATTGCCCATCGCCACGGCCGATACGCCCAATGACAACAGGCCAAAGGCCGGGAACGTATAGAGCGGCCCCGTTTCGCGGGGAACATCCGTAATCAGAGAAACAGACCGCGCCGCCGGCACGAAGATATTATCCACCGACAAATCGCCGCTACCAGTCCCTTTCAGGCCCATCACATGCCATGTGTCGTGCAGGGTCGCCTCGCTGGCCGGGAACACCATCATGCGTTGATCTGGCGCGCCGGATGGCAGGCGTTTCAGCTCGCCATCCTCGAACACCATGCAGCCGCCCGCCAGCCAGCTGCAATTGGCTGAGCCGGAGCCCCATTGCCAGCGCCCGGTGACGCGATAGCCATCGCCTTCCACGTCAGCCCGGCCCATCGGCGCAAACACGCCGCCTGTGATCGTCAACGGGTCAGCATAGATTTCCGTCGCCATGTCCGGCGCCATATAGGCGGCGTTCATGGAGGTCGTGCAGGCAATCATGGAGCACCACCCGGCGCTGGCATTGGCGCGCGCGATCTGTTCAACGCCCTCGATGAATTCTCGCGCCGTCAACTCCAGCCCGCCATAGGTCTTTGGCGTCATCATGCGGAACGCGCCCGCCGCCGCCATCTTCCCGGCAAGGTCGGCAGGCAGCCGCCGCGCGTCGTCCATCTCGGCCGCCCGGTCGGCCAATTCCGGGGCGAGTGCATTGAGCGCCGCCTGCAAGGTCTCGTAAGTCGTGATCTCGGTCATGGCTCACGCTACCCCAGCCTGCCTTCCCTTGCCCAGTCCTGACGTGGCGCGATGGCGGGCAGACGGGCGATCACCCGCCTTCAGCGACCGGTATCGGCACGGTCCGGCTCGCATCATTTGCGGCCTTCACCGTATCCAGCATTTGATCCAGGTCTTTTCGGTTGAAAACACTGTCGCCAATAATGACCATTTCAATGGCGTCCGTCGCGCCAATATCCTCCAGCGGATTTTCCCGCAACAAGACGAGATTTGCCTTCTGGCCAGGACGGACCTGGCCCGTGGACGTACCCATGAAATCACCGGGAACTGACGTGGCCGAGGCAAGGATCTGCGCCGGACTCATGCCAGCCGCCTGCAAAGCTGTCATTTCTCCATGAAGGGAAAAGCCCGGCACCCGGACGGGCACGTTTGCGTCTGTCCCGGTCATGATCGCCACGCCGCGCGCCATGAACGCCTCGAACAGGATGTGCTGGGCTTCGGCATAGGTTTGCCAATAGAGGCGGCTGCGCGCCTTGCGATCATCATCCCACTGGTCTGGCCAGCGGTAAATGTTCACATCCGGCAGCCACCCCATGCCGCGTGACGTGATCACGGTGCCTTCCGCGATGCCGGGATTTTCATAGACCAGCTTTGCAGCGCCCAATTCCGTTTGGAGGTCCGACTTCTGCCTCTGGAAACTGTCGATCAGTTCCAGCGTGGAGGTCACGGAAATGTCGTGCGCGATCATCTGATCCGCGACATCCTCGCTCCGTCCCCGGACAAAGGTCAGGAAGTCTTCCGCTGTGTCGGCACCATAACCGCCAAACTCGCGGTCCAGCGCTTTGACGAATTCTTCGACATGGGCGACTTCGCTCTGATGGGATGCCCACAAATCCTCCAGACCGGTCGCCACCGGCAAATGCCCGACCAGCGGAATATCATGCTTGGCCGCCGCTGCGCTGAGGGCGATGTAACCTTCGCGATCCAGATAGCTGCTGGCTTTCAGCGCGTCATACCCTTTGGCGACATAGTCCTGGACGGCCTTGTCGACCTGCTCTGCTGTCCGCACGATGGTCTTGTGCTGCACCCAGCCGACAAATGCGCCCTCCATCGGTCCGAAGGTCGCAAATTGCGGCGCGACCGCAAAAATGTCCGGTCCGATCCTGCCACCCTCGATCTCGTCCCTCCAGCGCAGATTGACCGGCAGGCTGTTCATGTCCCGCACCTGCGTCACACCATTGGCCACATAGAGCAGAAGATCATTCTCGCTTTCCCAGAGATGGACGTGCGAGTCTGTAAAACCCGGCACGAGATACATGTCGCGCCCGACAAGCGAGGGGATGCCTCTGGGAACTGTCGTCGAATCGCCAACGGATCGGATTTCCCCGTCCCTGATCGTCACGATCTGGTCCGGCAGAAAGCGATCTCCTTCCGGCGCAAGCACGTTCACATGGAAGATGGCATAACTGTCCATACTCTCTTTCGACAATGCAGGATCGGCCACTTCGGTCAGGCCGCCATACATTCTCGTCAGCTCACGATCGATGAACAGGTAGGAAGATACCGCGCCGACCATCATGACGGCCGCAACGCCCAACACGATCCTGACAATCCATTTTCTCATTTCGCCAGCCTTCATCTAGTCACTGTCTACATTGTCTTTGCCTGCGCATCTAGACAGTGTCAAGTGACGTGCTATCAAGACGGATGGCCTCAACTGAAAAGTCTTCCCGGAAAACTTACCATCATGGCGATCTCGCCAGTGAACTGTTGCGCGCGGCCGAGAGGGAACTTTCCGAAAACGGTATTGAATCCTTTTCCCTGCGCGCGGTCGCCAAGCGCGCGGGCGTCAGCCACGGGGCCCCTGCCCACCATTTCAGGGATGCCCGCGGCCTGCTCACCGCGCTGGCGGCGTCCGGCTTCCGGCGATTGGTCGCCACACAGGAAGCCCGTCAGGACGCGGCCGAGCGCGATGTGCGCTCACAACAGATTGCGGTGGGGCTTGGCTATATTGATTTCGCGCTGGAGAACCCGGCCCTGTTTCGCCTGATGTTCAGCTCGGAAAAGCCTGACCGAACTGTGGCCGATCTCGGAGCGGCCTCCATCGCTGCCTATGAGAAACTGATGTCGGGCGTACGCAGCGTCGTCGGAAACAATCCCCCCGATGATCCCGGCGCGATGAAACACGTCATGGCCTCCTGGGCCATGGCGCACGGGCTGGCCGATCTCATCGTCTCGGGCCGGGCCGAACGTCCGTTGAACTTCAGTGCCTTGTCCCCCCAAGAGCGCGACGCTCTCCTCTCGGACCTGATGGCCAGCCAGCTTGACGTCCGGTTCGCAGTTGACTTCCCACCGCCCGCACCCTGATCGTGACGCTGACAGGGAGCACGCCGGAAAGGCGGCCAGCCGGACGGGAGGGTTTATGCCGGACACAACCACGACAGAGCGCTTTGGCGACTTCGTTTCGCTGGAACGCGCAGGCCGCCTCGTCACCGTCACCTATGATCGCGGCGACGGACTGAATGCGCTCTCCATCCAGGGCATGACCGAACTGCGGGATGTGGCGCGGGCACTGGCAGACGATGATTCCAGTTCCATTATTGTCCTGACCGGCACATCCGTCTTCTCTGCAGGGGCAGACCTGAAGGATCCCGACCGCAAGGGCCGTGACGAGATGACGCTGCTGCAGCAACGCAGTGCCGTCCGGCTCGGCCCGGACATGTGCCAGGCCTGGGCCGATCTTGAACAGGTCACCATCGCCGCCATTGAAGGCTTCTGCATAGGCGGCGGTCTGGCTCTCGTCGCATCCTGTGACCACCGGGTCTGTTCGGACACGGCGGAATTTCGCCTGCCGGAAGTCCCGCTCGGCATGAATATGAGCTGGCGCTCGGTCCCCCGGCTCGTCGCCCTGATGGGGCCATCGCGCGCCAAGCAACTCATCATGCTGGGCCGGAAACTGAACGCCCAGACGGCGCTGGACTGGGGCCTCGTCGACGAGATTGCCGCGTCCGGCAAGACGCTCACAGCTGCCACCCGTCTCGCCCGCGACTATGCGGCCCTGCCCCCGATCGCGCTGCGCATGACCAAACAGGCCATCGACACCGCCGCCCAGCCCCTTGCCTTTGCCACCAGTTTCATGGACCGCGATCAATTCCTGCTCGCCAGCCAGTCGAATGACCAGGCCGAAGCAATCCGCGCCTTCCTCGAAAAGCGCACCCCCGACTTCTCGGGCGACTGAAGCATGACTGGCGCCGAGCAGGTTTTCCGCCTATATCCCCCTCTGGACCAGACGGCCGGGCAGCCGCTGGTGCGCGGGTAACTGCGTACTGGAGGAAAGTCCGGGCTCCAGGGAAACAGGGCGACGGCTAACGGCCGCCCGGCGTGAGCCGAGGGAAAGTGCCACAGAAAGCAAACCGCCTCCCCTTCGGGAGAGGTAAGGGTGAAAGGGTGGGGTAAGAGCCCACCGCAGGCCTGGCGACAGGACTGGCACGGTAAACCCCGCCCGGAGCAAGACCGAATAGGGGGCACATATGGGCTGTTTCACGCCCGTGCCCCGGGTGTGTCGCGTGAGGTGCCTGGCAACAGGCATCCCAGAGGAATGGCTGCCAGACCGTGGCAACACGGCGAACAGAACCCGGCTTACAGGCCGTCTGGTCTTACTTCCCGGTGCCGCTATACGGCAGCATTTGATCGAGGATCGAATGAAGGAAGAAGAGGTCCGCAGCGCAAGCAAGGGCTGGTCTCCTGCCCGAGAATCAATTGCCGGGAAGCGAGACGCGATGTGCACGCACTGCCCCCCGCATATGAAACCCCATGAAAAGATATGAAATGCCCCTGAGACGCTGCCTAAGCCTCCAGCATCGTCTCGAACCCGCCAAAGATCAGGCGCGCACCATCGAACGGCATCTCCATGCCCTGCATCCGTTCATCACTCTCCAGCTTCGCCCAGGCCGCATCACGCACCGTCTTTGACGGCCAGGTCACCCAGGAAAACACGATCCCTTCGTCCGCTTCGCGCATGACCGCCAGATGCATGGATGTCTTCTTGCCCTCCGGCACATCCACGCCCCAGCATTCGGTGACGCTCAGCGCGCCGTATTCCTTCATCAGGCCGGCCATCATCTTCGCCTGCGCCAGGTAGGCCGCCTTGTTCGCCTCCGGCACGGCCGCCATGAAACAATCGACATAAGTCATCAGCTATTTCTCCCTCTTGCCCGGCAACCTGCCGGAGCCCGCCTTATCCTACCTTGCCCAGAGGAATTATCCCACACATGCCGAGTCCGGCCCCTGTGTCGCCATTGATCTGACCAGAAACTTATCCGACGCACCCATGGCCGAGCCTACACTGCGCACATGACTGACGCCTTCGCCACATTGCGAAATCTGCCGCCCCATCTCCAGACCCATCGGTTCTGGATATGGGTGCAGATTGTGGTGCTGACTTTCTTTGTGCGCCATGTTCGCAGGGATGCGCGGCAGATGCTGGTGCAAATCACGTCGTCCGGCGCGGTCCATATCGCGGTCATTGGTGATATGCCGGGCACAGCCAAAGCTGACCCGCTCAGCTTTGCGCCTTCGCGGGCATTTCTTGCAGCCATGTCAGGATTTGAACCCGAGCGGGGCGGTATCTGCTCACCCCGAACGCATTCGAGGCCTGGAATTGAAACATGTGTCCCCTCAATTCCAGATTCCGGCCGAGACCGGAATGAGCAGACTTCGGTGAGCTTGCCCCTGCCAGAGACCTGAACAGAACTCGCGCCCCACAATTAGGTTCCCAAAAAAAGCGCCTTTTCCGGCGTCATTTGTGCAGCATTCAAAGCACGATACAACAATGGGGCCATCTGGCCCCATTGTCTGAACAAGTTTCCCGTTGAAAATGCGCTAGACCGAACCGGCCTGCATTTCCTGGATGAAGGCATCCGCATCGGCGATGGAACGCTCCATCTCGGCAATCAGGGCCGCGACATCGGTCTCGATATTACGTGTCTCATCGCCCAGCGCCGCGATCGCGCGCGCATTCAGATTGTGTTTGAGAAACAGGACCCGGTCCTTGAACACGGCCAGCACCGGATCCATCGACGCGGCAGCCCGGTCCATCTTTTCGACCAGCACGGCATAGCGGTCGCGTGTCGCCTCCAATTGCTCGGCCGAGGCACGGCGCAGGCCCGGATCGGAATATTCTTCCAGTTCCTTGCGCCATTCCACAAACAGGTCGCGGGAGACTTGTTTCATGTCCTTGATGCGTTCGCGCACGCGATCCGCCTTCTCCTCGGACCGTTCATAGGCGCGATTCAGGGAGTCGTAAGACGCTTCCAGTTCGCCAGCATCAAACGCCACAACCGACCGGAAGGCTTCCAGCGCATTGGAAAACTCCGTCTTTGCATCCGCCTGGGCATCCGCTGCATCATTGACCCTGGATACGAGCAAATCGCGCTTCTGGTATCCGAACTGCTCCATCGCGCCGTAATAGGCGGTCGAGCAAGCAGATAGTGTGGACGTGGCGAGAGCTGCTGCGAGCATTGCAGCGTGTAGACGACTGGACATGATGGACACGAAACCCCTTCCCCGTGAATTCAATCGCCCCTGTTTGCCGTGCGTCGCCCGATCCGTCCAGTTGCGCGGGCAAAAAGGTTTCATGACCCTGCCGTAATGTGATCGCATTTGCTGTATGTTCTGAATCCTATGGATGCCGTGGCTCGATTTCCCTTCCGTCTCTACCGACAAATGGACGCCGATCCGCGCCATTGGCAGGTCGCGGCCTTGGGTGGACTGTTCACGCTCAGTTGGATGACCAGCGATTTCGGCGTCACCCTGCCGACCCTGTGCCTCTCATTTACCGGAGCCATGATCGCGCAACTGCTCGGCACCACAATATCAAATGCCCGAGACGGCAATCCCTTCCTGTATCGTTTCGAATGGAAGTCAGCCCTGATCACAGCACTTGGAATCACACTCCTGCTACGTGCGGCCGATCCGTGGATCTGGTTCGCGGCGGGCTTTGTCGGCATTGCCCTGAAATTTCTCGTGCGCATTGATGGCAAGCACATTTTCAATCCCGGCTGCATCGGCATCGTCATCATGATGCTTCTGCTCGGCAACAAGGCCTGGGTCTCGCCCGGTCAATGGGGTCAGGCACCCCTGGTCGCCGGCTATGCGATGGCGCTGGCCGCACTGACCCTGTCCAGCGCCAAACGACTCGATATCGCCCTCGGTTTCCTGCTCAGCTTCGCCGCCATCCTGTTTGTCCGCGCGGCATGGCTTGGCGATCCCATGGTGATCCCGATGCACCAGATGAGTTCCGGCGCTTTGCTGATCTTTGCCTTTTTCATGATCACTGATCCGCGCTCCACCCCAGACAGCCGCCTTGGCCGCATTCTCTTCGCGCTGATGGTCGCCGGCCTCGCCGCCTGGTTCACAATCGGCCCGAATGTGCGCGGCGCCCCGCTGATGGCGCTGGCCGCCCTCGCCTGGACCACACCGGTTCTGGACCGGTTTCTGCCCGCCCACCGCTTCCAGTGGAGCCAGCCACGGTCGGCCGCTTCGCCCAAACAGTTGAACTATTCGCTCATGCCACTTCAGGGGACAAAGGAGACACACCCATGAGACTCAAATCGCTAGCCGCAGCCTTGGCGTTGCCCGCGCTCGGCCTCGCCTTCGCAGCGCCGGCTTCGGCCTTTTGCGGCTTCTATGTCGCCAAGGCGGATACCGACCTCTTCAACGACGCCTCCAAGGTCGTGCTCGCCCGTGACGGCGAACGCACCGTCATCACGATGGCATCCGACTTTCGCGGTGATGTTTCCGAATTCGCGATGGTCGTGCCCGTGGTCGATATTCCGACCGAAGAACAGATCCACGTCGCCAACCCGGCCTTGATCGACCATATCGACGCGTACACTGCCCCGCGTCTTGTCGAATATTACGACGAGAACCCCTGCGAGATGGCGCGCCGCGAAAAGATGATGGAAGACATGGCAATGATGCCTGCGCCAACCGCCGCCGGCATGATGGAAGAGGCCGAAGAGCTCGGCGTCACCATTGAAGCCGAGTACGAGGTTGGCGAATATGATATCTTGATCCTGTCAGCAGAGGAGTCCGATGGACTGATCACCTGGCTGAACAATAATGGCTACAAGATTCCAGATGGCGCAGAAGAAACCGTAGGTGCCTACCTCAAGCGCGGAATGAAATTCTTCGTCGCCAAGGTAAACCTCGAACGCCATGACGGCTCGTCCATGCTGCGTCCGCTTCAGGTTGCCTATGAGGATGAGGACTTCATGTTGCCGATCCGTCTCGGCACAGTGAACGCTGAAGGCAAGCAGGAATTGTTCGTCTTCGCCCTGACTCGCGAAGGCCGTGTGGAAACCAAGAACTACCGCACCGTGAAACTACCCTCTGACATGGATGTGCCGATCTATATCAAGGACGAGTTTGCCGATTTCTATAAGGACATGTTCGCCCATCAGGTCGAGAAGCAAAACGGCAAGGCCGTGTTCATGGAATATGCCTGGGACATGTCCTGGTGCGATCCGTGTGCGGCCGAGCCGCTCTCTCGCTCGGAGCTGCGCGAACTCGGCGTGATGTGGCTGGACGAAGACACCGATGATGACATGCGCCCCGGCTTCGGTCCCCAGCCGGTCGATGCATTCGTGACTCGCCTTCATGTGCGCTATGACGCCGAGACATTCCCGGAAGATCTGGAATTCCAGGTTACCGGCGACCGCTCCAATTACCAAGGTCGCTACGTCCTGCGTCACCCTTGGCGCGGCGACTATGGTGAGTGTGAAGCAGCTGGCGACTATGCCGTAAGTCTGGTCGAGCGCTGGGACGACGAAGCAAATGAGCTCGCCAAGCTGACCGGCCGCGACTTCGATGCCATCAAGACCAAAATGGCATCGCTCGGCTATTCCGACGCGATCCTGAACAATGTCAGCGTCGAGCCGAAAGAGAAAAAGAACTGGTGGCAAAAGCTTTGGGGCAACTGACCCCAATCTGAGTTACCATCTGGCGAAGGCGGGCTATGAACAGGTCCGCCTTCAGCCCTTCAGCGCACCAAGGAAGGCATCAACCTCCTCAGGCGTTGTGGCCCAGGAACAGACCAGCCGCTGGCTGCCGCCCATCCAGGGATAGAACACCGCACCTGCATTGTGGAGTACCGAGACTTGCGCCTCGCTTAGCAGCGCGAAGACTTCGTTGCCTTGCGGCTCGAAAGCCAAGTCCACGCCTTGCCGCCGCAGGCCGTCAGCCATGCGCCGGGCCATTTTGTTCGCATGCGTTGCAAGGTCTAGCCACAGCCGATCCGCCAGCATCGCTTCGGCCTGCGCAGCCAGATAACGCATCTTGGGGGGCATGTGGCCGGAGCGCTTGGCGCGCGCTTCGAGTTCACGTTTCTTCTGCCGCGCCTTGCCGAACAGCAGAATGATCTCACAGCCCATCGCGCCAGTCTTGGTCAAGCCGAAGGTGAGCACATCGACGCCTGCCTTCCAGCTTATCTCGGCTGCACTGGCCCCGGTCGCGACCAACGCATTTCCCAGCCGCGCGCCGTCCAGATGAACCACCAAACCCGTCGCATGCGCCTTTGCGGCATAGTCTGAAACTTCCGCGACGCTGTAAGCTGTGCCGTTCTCCGTTAAATTCGTCAGTGAAAGGACATGCGCCGGCGTCTCATGCACGAAATCATGATTGATGCGAGCCAGTGCCTCGTCCAGTTGCGCCGCGCCGATCTTTCCATCTGGCCCCCGCAACAAATGCAACTTACCACCGCCAGAGAAAAATTCCGGCGCGCCGCGCTCGTCCACGGCGATATGCGCCCCGGCATGGCAAAGCACAGCGCCGGTAGGCGGACAAAAGCAGGACAGTGCCAAGGCGTTCGACGCTGTGCCGGAGGCGGTCAGCCAATAGTCGAAATCATCCGTACTGAACACATCCGCCAGTATGGGACGCAAACGCTGCGTGACGGCGTCATTCCCGTAACTCGCCTCCAGTCCCGTATTCGCGGCGGCGAGCGCCTTCAGCACATTCGGATGGGCTGGCGCGGATGTGTCGGAAGAGAAATTCATCAGATTTGCGTGTCCGGGGTCTGCCACATCAGATGCTGGCCACCATCACTGGCGATCATCTGGCCGGTCACGCTGTTGGCGGAAATGAGATAGCGCAAAGCCTTGATGATCTCTTCCGGGCTGGAGCCTTCCTGGGTCAAAGTCGCGGCTTTCTCGGCAGCGAACTCTTCTTCGCTTTGGTGTTTAGACCGCAGCGTCGGCCCTGGCCCGATGCCATTGACGCGAATATCCGGCGCGAGAGCTTGCGCCAAGGTCTGCGTTGCCTGCCAGAGCGCGGCCTTGGAAAGCGTGTAAGTGAAGAAGTTCGGTGTCAGTTTCCAGACCCGCTGGTCAATCATGTTCACGACCAGCCCCTTCTCCCCTTTCGGCAGCGCATCCGCTAAGGCCTGCGCCAGATGCACCGGCGCGCGGAGATTGGCATTCATGTGCATGTCCCAGCTCGCGCGAGTATGGCTGGTGACAGAGTCCTCCTCGAATACGGAGGCGGAATTGACCAGCAAGGTCACCGGCTGGCCGATCTTCTCGGCGGCGTGCAGGATCAGATCGCCAGTTGCAGTCTCATCCGAGAGGTCGGCCTGAAGCGTGATCGCCGCGCCACCTGCCGCACGAATGGCCTTGGCGGTCTCTTCGGCGCCATCAGCGGAGGAATTGTAATGGACGATGACCTGCCAGCCATCGGCGCCCAGCGCTTCGGCCATGGCCCGGCCCAGCCGCGCGCCTGCGCCGGTGACGAGCGCCGCGCCCGGCCTCATGCCGGAGGGATCAGGAACAGGCCCAATATGTCGAACCCGTTCACCAGTCCGTAGATGTAGACCGCATAGATCAGCAGCATCAATATTCCCATCAGGCGACCAAGCCGCGCGCGGGTCAGGATGAACCCACCGATCAACAGCGCGGCGAAGGCCATGACCCAGTGGTCATAATGGGTGAAAGTCGGTGCAATCTCAATCGGCCCGAAGAGCGAGATGATGCCGCCCGCCCCGAGGATGTTGAAAACATTGGAGCCTAGTACGTTGCCGATAGCGACCTCGCCATGGCGGCGCAGGGCGGCGGCAATGGCCGCGCCGATCTCTGGCAGGGACGTCCCAATCGCCAGCAAGGTCAGGCCGATCCATTCCTGCGGCACGTGGTAGAACTCGGCGATTCCAACGCCGCCGGCAATGATCAGGTGCGCACCCAGCACGAGGCCACCAATGCCGAGAACGACATAGGCCAGAGAGCGCGGCAGGCTGAGTTTTGGCGCCTCTTCCAGTTCCACGCCGGGATCTTCGCCCGTCGCAACAGCCTTGCGCGCCATGTAGAAAGTGACAACACAATAAGCGATCAGAATGGCCAGAAACAGAATACCGCCCAATACAGTCAGGGGGCCCATTCCGGTCAGCAGGATCCAGACGGCTGTGGCAACGAGCATCGCCGTCAGCGCGCGGCCCTGACCGTGCCCACCGGCGACGAAAGGCATGATCAGCGCCGGAATCCCCAGGACGAGAAAGATGTTGGCAATGTTGGAGCCGACAATATTACCGAGCGCGAGACCAGCCCGGTCTTCCAGCGCAGCGTTCAGCGACACGACCATTTCGGGCGCCGAGGTACCGAAACCGACGATGAAGATACCGGCAATGAGGGGAGATACGCCGACGCGTCGGGCAACGGCAACCGCGCCGTTTACCAGGAAATCCCCCGCAAACGCCATAATAACAAGCCCCCCGATCAGGGCGGCGATCAGGGTTAAATCAGGCATTCGCCAGGCTCGCTTCTAGTCGAGGCGCTTGTATTCAATGAAATTCAGGATGCCGAACACGACCACTATGGAGGCAATGGCGATCAGAGAAGGATGGATCATGGTGCCGTCTCGCTGTTGTTTTCTTGAGCATTTCCATGCTTTGCACCGCTAATAGCGTGCGTTGCACGGCTTGGCGAGCCTCAAACGGCAGGAAGTTTGGCCTCTCTTTGCGTAATTTTTCATATTGGACGCGCTCCTCCCATAGTGTCAGGACACCGCATGCCTTCCCTCAGAACCAGGTTGTTCCACATCTATGCCCGCCTTCGCCGTCCCATGACTCTGGGCGTGCGCGGCCTCGTCGAGAATCCAGACGGAAAGATCCTGCTGGTACGTCACACGTATATTGCAGGCTGGCACATGCCTGGCGGCGGTGTGGAGCGGGGCGAGCCCTGCATCGAGTCGCTCCGCCGGGAAGTGGAGGAAGAAGGCGGCATTCTGCTGAACGGGACCCCGAGCCTGGTCGGGATGTTCTCCAATCACGCATCTTTCCCGAATGACCATGTCCTGCTCTATCACATTCCTTCGGGAACATGGACGCAAGGCAAGGCAACGGCAGTCGCCGAGATTGCCGAAACACGATGGTGCTCGCCGGATGACTTACCTGACGGAACAACCAACGGGACGCACCAGAGACTGGTAGAATTCTACGGGAAAGCACCCCTCAGCCCGTATTGGACCGACTCAAAACGCTGAGTTCAGGCACCCGCCATTGCGAGGAAGGCTGGCAGGCACAGGAACATCAGCGCCGCCAGCGCGACAATGACCAGACGGGTCGTGGGAGTGGTGCGTGATCTCATCCACTCCTTGTCTGCCGACATTAAGTCTCAATGCGGGCCATTCGCCGGAAAGTTCGTGATTTTGCTGCCCCATTGATGCCGCAAGTTTTAACGGAACCTTTGCCATCGCGGATGATTGTAAATGCGTGGTGGGACATGAAAGCAGACACGCCCCATCGCATGAACGGCCCTTCCGGGCGCCAAGGTTGCCCCTCATCCTTGCGCTCGCGAATTGAAATGCGGAACGCTGGCTCTGCCCCTTGGGGCCAGCGTTCTATTTCACCCGGCCGGCTGCTCTCATATATTGTCCGGCCGTCCACCAGGACAGAACCGCCGCCGTCCAGAGCAGTCCGACAACGGCGACCGTGGCCACAATCGCCAAGACTGACGTTCCCGTGGAGACTTCGCCCCCGGCATCCGGGCGCAAGACAGCCAGCGGCAACATAAGGCCGATGATCGCCGCCATCTCAAACCCTGTTTTCCACTTCGCCAGATTAGAGGGCACGATGGCAGAGCGTCCGCGCGGCGTGGCGCGGAACCAGGTCATAAACACATCGCGTGCAATAATCATGGCCGCCGGCACATAGATTAGCCAGGTCTGGAATTTCAGCCCCAGACCCAGCAGGGCCGCCGCGATCAGCAACTTGTCGGCGATGGGGTCCAGCCAGACCCCGAACCGACTGTGCGCGTCCAGCTTGCGGGCAAGCCAGCCATCCAGGAAATCCGTGATTGCCCCGGCCAGGAAAGCAAGGAAGGCAAACTGGAACCAGAGCTGTTGCAGCGTGATCTGCCGGGACACGGCGTCGGCATCAAGTCCATTCGGCAACGGGCTGAGGCGCATAGCCTGCCAGAAACCGACCAGCACAAACCCGGCAAACACACAGCGGGCGATGGTCAACGCATTGGGGAGCCATTTGAAATTCATGGCTGTCACCTGTGCCAGCGCCCGCGCGCCCGCGCAATCATGAAACTGTGGAGCCTCTCGCCTCCCCCCGCCCTACAAGGTGAAAGGCGAAAGTCTCATTAGTTGGTATCGCCGGTTACATCCTCGATCGCGACATCGTAATGGCGATTGCAGAACTGGCAGTCGATACCCAGCGTACCATCTTCTTCGGTCATCTCGCGCAGGGACTCGTCCGGCATCTGTTTCAGAGTCTCAACGAGGCGCTCCTGATTACAGGTGCACCGGTCATCCAGCGCTTGTGGCGTTTCCATCGTCACACCCTGTTCGTGGAACAGGCGATAGAGCAGCTCTTCCATTGGAAGGTCCGGATCGGCCAGTTCGGCATCGGTCAGCGTGGCAAACAGGGCCTCGGCTTCACGCCAAGGCTCTTCGGTCTCTCCGCGCGCATCATCTGCCGCAATCCTCTGCACCATCATGCCGCCAGACACCCAAACCGGATGCCCGTCTTTCCGGTCCAGTTCGGCGACCGACAGTTTGAGGCGCGTCGGCACCTGTTCCGACATCTCGAAATAGTCCTCAGCGCATTCACTCAGAGTCCCTTTCGCAAGAGGCACGATTCCCTGATAGGGCTGGATCGCCGGATTGTCCTGGATGATGATCAGGGCCAGACGCCCGCTCGGGCCGAACAGTTGAGGCATGTGCGGAGCGTCGCCCTTGTTCACCTTGTCCAGTTGCGCCCAGGCTTCGGCATCAAATTTGGCATAGCCGCGCACACCGCCATCAGAGCGGTACTCACCGACCAGCATCGACACGGGACCATCACCTTCGGCCTGAACCAGCAGACGCCCCTCGAATTTCAGCGACGCGCCTACCAGCGTCGCAAGCGTCACGGCTTCGCCAAGGATGCGCGCCAAATTCTTCGGATAGTCATGCCGTTGCAGGATGCCCGACAGGCTACCCTCGCCCATACGAACGGCACGCCCGCGAATGGGACGGTCCACGATCTGGAAATTCGTGACAAAGTCGGTGACGGCATAAGCAGCGTCGGTCATGGGAGAATACCTCGATTAGGTGCCCCCATGTGGCAGCGGCATGCGCCTATCGCAAGAGGGCCACCTGTCAGACGGGGGATCAGGCCGAGCAGCTACCTCCGCCGAGCACGCAGAAGCTGGCGCACCAGGGATGGTTCAGCTTGACCGGATTGGCTGTCGCTTCGGCAAGTGTGGCGCCCAGTTCGAAGGTCGGATCGTCCACCAATAGCGTGCAGGCTGTCACGGTCGCCCTGCCGGCACCCTTGCGGCGGATCACCATGCGCTGGTTGGCGCACATGATGTCGTCAGGGGACTTGTTCAGAATGCCCCAGCAATCCGTGGTGATTTCAGGTGGGTCGTCCCGGGCGATCATTTCAGGGAACAGGACGAGTTGCTTTGTATTGGTGGGATCTATCGACAGACCCAGTGCGCCAGCAAGCGCGCCATAAGCTGCGCGGGCCTCGGCATCATCCTCATTGAGGGCCTGACGTCCGGCAATGGCCACCTGTACGGCGCGTTCTCCCAACCATTTCAGGCCCTTGCAGGCTTCTTCAAAGGCCCCTTCTCCGCGTTCAGCGTCATGAATGGCCGGATCATGGGAATCCAGCGAGACACGCAGCACCATCCGTTCGCCATAGTGCGCCGCCAGCCGGTCCAGACCCTGCTGGATGCGCGGCCGCATCATCGGGCGCATGGCATTGGTCAGCAGGAGCAGGCTGTGCCCATCCGACAAAACATCTTCCATGATGTGGAGAATATCCGGGCACATGAAGGGCTCGCCGCCCGTAATGCCGATCTCGATGGGCTGGTCGATCTCGTCAAGGAACTGCCGCACATCAGATCGGCTGAGATAAACCAGTCGGTCATTGCGGGGTGAACTTTGAATGTAGCAATTGGTGCACTCAATGTTGCACAGCGTTCCGGTGTTCAACCAGAGCGTCTTCAAGCCCGTCCATCCGACGCTGGCGCGGGTCTCGCCCTTCGCGGTCACGTCCGGGTCAGAAAATTTCGTCGGGGTATAATCACTATCGGCCATTCATCTACGTTTAGCGCGATCCGGCGGCGCTTCCAGCGCTTTTGCAGCAGCACACCCTAACGTGAAGATTGCCGTACTCGTCGTGAGCGCTAGTTTGGCCGTCATGTCTGAAACCACCCAGCAGCAAGTGTTCGAAATGCTCACCTCAGGCGATGATGGCCGGGTGTGCAGAGACATTCCCGACAGCGCCTGTCGCGAAGAGGCCGGCAATTTCTTCACCCATGTTGCCAGCCTGTCGACCAGCAAGATCTCGGATGGGCTGATCGACCCCAAGCTTGTATTGAGCTGGTTGATGACCACGCTGGGCGCACCGGGCTGGATGATCGGCCTGCTTGTCCCCATACGCGAGGCGGGAGCGCTGTTGCCGCAATTGTTCACGGCCGCCGCGCTGCGCCGCCTGCCCCAGCGCAAGTGGGCCTGGTCAGTCGGCTCGGCAGTCCAGGGATTGTCAGCGGCCAGTATGGGGCTCGCAGCGTTTTTCCTGGAGGGTAAGACGTCGGGTTACGCCATCCTTGGCGCGCTGGCGGTTCTCGCGCTCGCGCGGTCGGTCTGCTCGGTCACCTACAAGGACGTTCTGGGCAAGACGGTCTCCAAATCCCGACGCGGAACAGCAACCGGCGCGGCCAGCACGGTCGGCGCTGCAGCGGTCCTGATCTATGGCGCGCTCCTGGCCGTCGGTTGGGTCGACCGGATGAGCCTCGTGATTGGCGGGCTGTTGCTCGCGGGTGGGCTCTGGATGACGGGCGCAGCGCTTTTCATGACATTGGAAGAAGAACCGGGATCGACCGAAGGCGGAGGCAACCCCATCGAATCCTTCCGGGACAACTTCAAGCTGCTCGCTGAAGACCGGCAGTTGCGCCGTTTCATCCTGGCCCGTGGCCTGTTGATCTCAACTGCACTTGCTCCGCCCTTCATGGTCGCGATGGGCGCAAGGAACAAAGAAGCTGACCAAATGCTTGGGGGACTCGGCTTGCTCGTTATTGCATCTGCGGGCGCAGGCCTGCTCAGCTCCTATGTCTGGGGCCGGCTGGCCGACCGGTCGAGCCGGAAAGTGCTGATCCTGACAGCGGCCGCAGCAACGCTTGCCCTGTTGACGACACTCGGCCTGAATGCGGCGGGGCGACTGCAGGATGTCTGGGCACTCCCGCTTGTTCTGTTCGTTTTGATGATAGCCTATCAGGGCGTGCGCCTTGGTCGTTCCACGCATCTGGTGGATATGGCGAGCCAGGACAACCGTGCGGCCTATACCGCCCTTTCCAACACGATCATCGGCACGCTGCTCATTCTTGGTGGCGGGTTCAGCATCGTTGCGCACATGGCAGGAGAAGCAGCGGTCGTCGGCTTGCTCGCCGTTATGAGCGCGCTCGCCATTCCGGTCGCCATGGGTCTTGAGGAAGTGCAGGAGCGCTGACGCCTATTTATCGAGGCACCAGCGCAGGATGGCCTTCTGGGCGTGCATGCGGTTCTCGGCCTCGTCAAAGACAAGGCTCTGTGGCCCGTCAATGACTTCGGCGTCGACCTCTTCGCCCCGATGCGCTGGCAGACAATGCAGGAATTTCGCACCGCCAGCGGCCATCTCCATCAATTCTTCGGTCACCGCATAGGGCTCAAGAATTTCAAGGCGGCGTTCAGCGTCTGCATCGCCCATGGAGACAAATGTGTCGGCAATCACGACGTCGGCGCCGGCCACGGCTTCTTCCGCAGTTTCATAGAGGTCGATCCGGCCCTGCAGGTCGCGGGCGATTTCAATATCCTCATCATCCGGCGCGAAGCGCGCAGGCGTGCCAATGGCGAGAGAATAGCCAAACTTCGGCGCGGCATGGATCAGGCTGGCGCAAACGTTGTTGCCATCGCCAACCCAGGCCAGCCGCGCACCTTCAAGTGTGAGGCCATGCTCTTCCAGTGTCTGGAGGTCCGCCATGATCTGGCAGGGATGTGAACGATCTGTCAGGCCGTTGATGACCGGCACGGTGGCATGCTCGGCAAAGGTCTCGACATCGGAATGATCATTGGCGCGGATCATCACCGCATCGACGAAGCGCGACAGGACGCGCGCAGTGTCTTCCACCGTTTCACCCCGTCCCAGCTGCATGTCATTTGATGTCGCGGTGATCGACGAGCCGCCCAGCTGGCGCATCGCCATGTCGAAGGAAAAGCGCGTCCGGGTCGAGGATTTCTCGAAGATCATTGCCAGCGTGTGACCCTCCAGCGGCGCGCCGGTATCGACCCGTCCCTTGGGCCAGTCGGCGCGGGCCTTCTTCATCGCATGGGCCATATCCAGAATCTCGCGCAATTCGGCGGATTCCAGATGCCAGAGGTCGATGAAATGGCGTGCAGACATGAGTCCCTCCGTTCGAGCGAAGCGGCGCTAATATCTGATTTCAGCTGTGATGGCTACTCACAGCAGTATTTCTTCGCTTCTTCTCCAGACGAAAGCGTCATCGACTCGGCAGCTGAAAAGATTTTTGTGCCGATATTATCGCGCCGCGGATCATTTTCGTCTGTAAGCACAAGTCCCACGAATTTATCCCAATCAAAATTTACCCCTGGATCAGAACGACGCTCTGGATCAACGAGCGCGTGTGAAAACACGTAACGAAAATTCGGGTACTTGGCCCAACAATACCGCACAATCTGGGCAGTCGCCTCCAGCTGCCAGTTCGAAAAAGTATCATTTGGCGTCTGCCGGTTCACAACTTCGACTCCAAGCGTCCAGTGATTGATACGTCCCTTTTTACCCACTTTCTCATGGGTCGCTGCATTCCGAACGTGCCAAGCTGCAAGCGCTTCATAAACGACCGCCAACACTTCCTTGCCGTGTCCCGCTTCGTCCTCATCGGGAACAATCCAGTGGGCTGATGCCCGACCGCCTCCCGGCTGTTTCCACCATGATAGGGCGCCTGATGTGCTCCCTCCTGCTGTGGCGTGGACCACCAGACCTTCAATTCCATCTACAGCATGAAATATTCGATCCGATGCTCGATTTTGGTTGAACCAGTGAATATCAGGATAAACTCGTTCCTTGAGTTTGAATAATGTCGGTCTGTTCGCTGAGTGGTTTATCAAATCCAGAAAATAATCAGTTTTTGGGTTTGCCATGATTTCCTCCCCAATCGCCCAGAACACCCTACCTTGGGTGGCGTGTTCTTTCACCCATTAAGTTTCAAAAAGCACTCTCCATGACGAATCATGGACAAATAATAATTGAGAATGACTTGCAAGAGCATATTGGATGTGAGATGCAAGTTTTGAGAACGAATCGCAAAACTGATGGAGCGTCCCATGTGCCTGCCGATCGACGATACCGCCATGCTGTGCTGGCTCAAGAACCAGAGAACGGTTCTGGAAGCTTGGCGAAACGAGCTGACTTGCCGCCCGGACACTACCGACACGATGATCAATCGTGTGGAGCAGCACTACACATGGTTGAGCGAAGAAATATCCCGCCTGGATACGCCCCGGCGCGCTGCCTGATACCCCTTTGCCGCAACGCAGGGCGAGGTTTTGCCCACCTCGTTTCCTCCCATACGCTCACCTGCGTTGCGGCAATTCCTTTCCGAAACTCCCCCGCAGATCGATACTGGCGAAGATGACGTGATTGCCCTATGTCACGGGCACATCAGTGCCCATCCAGCCAGGGAGCTTCATCACTCATGGACAATGTTCTCATCATCGGTGCCGGTGCCGCCGGATCCGTCGTCGCGCAGAAATGCGCGATGGACCGCGACACGTTCAAGCATATCCACCTTGCCTCGCGCCGACTGGAAAGCTGCGAGAAGGTCGCCAAGCTGTGCCAGACACCGATCGAGATCAGCCAGGTCGACGCCGACAATGTTGCGGAGGTCGTCGCGCTCATCAACAAGGTGAAGCCGGATCTGCTGATCAACATGGCCCTGCCTTATCAGGACCTGCCGATCATGGATGCCTGCCTGGAAACGGGCTGCAATTATATGGACACGGCGAACTACGAGCCGCGCGATGTCGCGAAGTTCGAATATTCCTGGCAGTGGGCCTACCAGGACAAGTTCAAGGACAAGGGCATCACGGCCATTCTCGGCTGCGGCTTCGATCCGGGCGTGACGAATATCTATTGCGCCTATGCGCAGGAATTCCTGTTCGACGAGATCGAATATATCGACATTGTCGACTGCAATGCCGGCGATCATGGCAAGACCTTCGCCACGAACTTCAATCCGGAAATCAATCTCCGTGAAGTGACCCAGGATGGCAAATACTGGAAAGACGGCGAGTGGGTGGAAATTCCTGCCCTGTCGATCAAGACGATGATCGACTATCCGGAAGTCGGCCCGAAAGCCTCCTACCTGATCTATCACGAGGAAGAGGAAAGCCTCGTCAAGCACATCAAGGGCCTGAAACAGATCCGTTTCTGGATGACCTTTGGCGAAGCCTATATCAAGCACCTCGAAGTGTTCAAATCGATCGGCCTGATCGGCCTCGAACCGATCAAGCACAAGGGCATGGACATCATCCCGATGGAGTTCCTGAAGGACCTCCTGCCCGTCCCGTCATCCCTGGCCGAAGGCTATACCGGCAAGACCAGCATTGGCGTGATCGTGCGGGGCACAAAGGACGGCCAGCCACAGGCAAAGATGATCTACAACGTGTCCGACCATGCCAAGACCAATGAAGAGGTCTCCGCGCAGGCCGTGTCCTATACGACCGGCGTGCCGCCCGTTTCAGGCGCGGCGATGTTCTTCCGCGGGGAATGGTCTGGCCACGGCGTATTCAATGTCGAGCAATTCCCGTCCAAGCCCTTCCTCGAAGACGTCGCCAAACGCGGCCTGCCCTGGCATGTCATCGACGTTGATGGTGGTGATCAGGAAGACTTGTTCGCGGTGGAGACTTAGGTCAGTTCTTTCCGCATGCGCAGGATCGGCACGATGGTGCCATCCTCGCTGGGCCTGGAGAGGTCTTCGACGAGCCGATAGCCGCACGCCTCATAGAGTGGCACGCCGGGCGCGGTTGAGCCCATCTCCATGGCAGAGAACCCTTCGGCCCGCGCGGCAGCTTCGCTGGCGTCGAGCAACATGCGGCCAATGCCGCGCCGGACGAAATCCGGATGGGTATACATGGCGCGGATCTTGGCGGGCTCGGTCTTCGGGTCCGCCGGGGAATCATCCCGGCCGGCGGTCGTGTTGCCGCCATAAAGCGTGCGCCGCCGCGACCAGCCCCCGCATCCGGCCAGCGCGTCGCCCTCGAAGACGAGGAAATAGGTGCCGTCGGAAACCAGCAATGTATCAACACCCATGCTCTCGCTGGAGCGCTCGACCTGTTTTGAATCAAGGAAGTGTGGCAGGAGTCGCGCCATGGACTCCGCCATCAGCGCCTCAATCGCCGGAATGTCGTCCAGCGTGGCGACTCGCATATACAGGGAAGATGTTACCGTCATTCGACCCGCATCCTATCTGCGCTGCACACTCCGCAAAAGCCGGAACTTGCGCGCCGCTAATAATGTTCGCTCAAGGCCCGTTGATGAGGCATAAGCGGGCACCCAAGGACCAGACACCATGACCCCACCCGCCCTGCCCGATCATATCCCGACGCCCGTCTTCGTGCTGGACGCGGCGCGCCTGCGCGCAAATCTGGAAACGGCCCAGCGCGTGCGCGAGGCGGTCGGGTGCAAGATCTTGCTGGCGACCAAGGCCTTCTCGCTGCCGGCGGCCTTCCCGTTGATGACCGATTATCTCGACGGCACCACAGCCAGCGGCGAGCAGGAAGCCATTATGGGGCATGAAAGCTTCGGCAAGGAAGTTCATGTCTATTCCCCGGCCTATACCGAAGCCGAAGTGCGCCGCCTGACCGAGGTGGCCGAACACATCTATTTCAATTCCCTCGAACAACTGGAGCGCTTTGGCGACATTGCCCGTGACGGCGGCGCCAAGATCGGCCTGCGCGTCAATCCAGGCTATTCCAATGCAACCGTGGGCGGCGACCTCTACAATCCGTGCGCACCAGGCAGCCGGTTTGGCGAAGTGCCGTCAAAGCTCGACCAGGTCGACTGGTCCGGCATCGACATCTTCCATGTCCACGCCCTGTGCGAGAGCCTGCACGAGGGCTCGGTCGGCCTGATCGAATTCGTCGCCGACAATTTCGGCCAGTATATCGAGCAGGTGAACACGGTGAATTTCGGCGGTGGCCATTTCCTGAACAAGGAAGGCTATGACGTCGACGCGCTGATCGCGGCCATCAAGGCGTTCAAGACGCGCTTTGGCGTGGAAGTCGTGCTGGAGCCGGGCGCCGGCCTCGTCGTGAACACGGGCGAGCTGTATGCGACCGTGCTGGCGCTGCACTGGAACGAGGTGGATCTGGCGATTCTCGATGCCTCCGCCTCGACCCATATGCCGGACGTGCTGGAAGTGCCCTACCGGCCGGACGTGATCGGCGCGGGCCAGCCCGGCCAGAAGGCACACACTTATCGTTTCGGCGGCAAGACCTGCATGACGGGTGACGTGATCGGCGAATACTCCTTTGACGCGCCGCTTAAGCCCGGCGACACAATCATCTTCACCGACCAGATGCATTATTCCTTCGTCAAGACGAACACGTTCAACGGCACGCCGCTGGCAAATCTGGCGGTCCGCTGGGAAGACGGCATCATCGAGAGCCTGTCCGATTTTGGCTATGAGGAATTCCGCCGGCGCTTGGGACGCTAATCGTCAGTCCTTGAAGCGAATGTCCTGATCATTCCCGAGCGACGGGATGCGGCGCCGCGCTTTCGCCACAGCGTCCAGATCCAGATCGGCAAGGATCACGCCGGGCTCAGCATCCGCCTTCTCCGCCAGCACCTCGCCCCAGGGGGAGACGATCAGAGAGTGGCCGAAGGTCTCGCGGCCGTCTTCATGCTTGCCGCCCTGCGCGGGGGCGATGACGAAGCTGCCGGTCTCGATGGCGCGCGCCCGGACGAGGACATGCCAGTGCGCCTTGCCCGTCACGCGCGTGAACGCTGCCGGGATCGTCAGGATGCCTGCGCCCGCCTGCGCAAGCTTGCGATAGAGATGCGGGAAGCGAACATCATAGCAGATGGTCATCCCCAGCTTGCCGAACTCGGTCTCCGCCAGCACGGCGCGCTCGCCCGGCCGGTAAGCGCGGCTTTCGCGATAGCTCTGCCCGTCGCCCACTTCGACATCGAACATGTGGATCTTGTCATAGCGGGCCCGGACGGAGCCATCCGGCGCGATCAGGACAGACCGATTGGCGAGCCGGTCCTCGCCTGCGAGGGTCACGGCGATGGAACCGATCAGCATCCAGATGCCAAGCTCAGCCGCCAGCCCGCGCATTGCCCCGAGCGTCTGGTCATCCGCCTCCGGAGCAATCTTTGGCCGTGCCTTGCCGGGACGTATGTCCAGCAGATTGGTCATCTCCGGGGTTGCCACCAGTTGCGCCCCCTGCCCCGCCGCGTCGCGGATCAGGTCAGAGGCCGCCACGATATTCGGGGCGATCTCCACACCAGACCGCATCTGGACACAGGCAACACGTACTTTGCTCATATGTTCATTCTAACGTAGCCGCGCAGCCATGCCAGCCTCAATCCTCTGGCCTGCCGATCCAGTCGAGTGCGGCTGCTAGCGCAAGGTCTGGTCCGTCGCCATTGTCAGCCACAACCTGATGGGGCGGAGACCATTCATGGCGCGGCGTACCATTCAAATGGGCAAGGTCGTAAGCGGGTAGGCGGATGGGAAAGCCGGTCTGGCTGAGCCGGTAATCTTCAACGCCTCCAGCCAGGCGCGCCATGTCGCTGCCAAACACCTCGCCCCGCTCGATGCCGTCAAAGCCAATGGCCAGCCCTTCGCCCATGCTGCCTGTCCAGCGACCGACCAGAACAGCAACCGGGCCTTTCGCCGTCCAGTCTCCATGGGGCTCTGCGGTCTTCACCCATTCCGGCGCGTCCGTCGGACGGATTTGTTGATATTCCGCCGCCTTCGACAGGAAGCGGCCCAGTATGGGTTCTGCCACGTTCGTGTCGCCACCGCCGGGTGTGTCGCGCAGATCGACGATCCATGAATTTGCCTCTCGCATCGTGTCCATCGCGGCATCGAAGGCGGCGACCGTGCGCGAATCCCCGAGCGAGTCATGCAGGCGGATATACGCGACATTCCCGTCCAGAATCCGGGACGACAGCGGCACCTGCTGCGCGTCAGTGACATAGCCATCAAGAGACAGCGTCTCAGACTCGGAAATGCGCGAGATGGTCACCGAACGGGGCTCATCGCGGTAACCCGCCGCCGCCGCGTTCAGCGCCCAGGCCTTCTGGGTCTCGCTAGAGGAAGCGTTCTTGGGGTGGAGGCGCGTAACTATCGCATCGGCCAGTGGGCGACCATTGATGGCGACAATCTGGTCACCCACTACGAGACCCGCTCGCGCCGCGGCGCTGCCCGGCCGCACAGCCGTGACGCGGTCACCTTCGAGCCAATAGTCGGACCCTGACGGCACGACACGCGGCGACATGCCGGAATGCGTACCGAACGTCGCATGTGGATCGTAAAGCGCATCGACCAGTGTTTCGAGCGCGCGCAATTGTTCCGGCTTAGTCGTGACGGGGCCGAGCATGCCGGCGAAGCCTGCACACGCGGCCTCCCAATTTTCCTGCCGGTCCGGGTAATAGGCATAGTCGGTGCGGACGAGCTCACAGAGTTCTGCTGCATCAGCCAGAGTTTCCTGCGACAGGTCGGTCACAGGGGCATCGGGCGTACACCCTGACGCCAATAGGGCCGCCAGGAGATATTTTGGCTTCAGCCTTCCCATTCTGACAGCGCAGCGTCGATGATGCCGGTGGCTTCACGCACATTATCGTCCGTGATGACAAGTGGCGGCGCGAGACGCAGAACCATGTTCCCGGCCACACCGACCAGCAGGTTCTTGTCACGGCAGACGCCTTGCAGGCTCTTCGGATCGGACTTCATCTTGAGACCGGTGAGCAGCCCTTTGCCGGTCACCGCTTCGACCTTGTCCGGATGGCTGTCAGCGAGGCTTTTCAGGCCCTGCGCCAGTGTGCCGGAGACCCGGCGCACTTCAGCCAGGAAGTCTTCGCTGGAAATGATGTCCCAGACGACATTGCCGACCGCCATGGCGAGCGGGTTGCCGCCATAGGTCGATCCATGGCTGCCGGGCTGCATGTGCTCGCCGACCGCTTCGGTCGTCAGGCAGGCGCCAAACGGGAAACCGCCGCCAATGCCCTTGGCCGAGCACAGGATATCCGGCGCGGCGCCTTCAACCCATTCGTGAGCGAACAGTTTTCCTGTCCGGCCCATGCCGCACTGGACTTCATCATAGATCAGCAGGATGCCTTGCTCATCGCAAAGCTCACGCAGCCCGATCAGACAGGCGTCGGGCATGGCACGTACGCCACCCTCACCCTGGACAGGCTCAACGAAAATGGCAGCTGTGGTCGGCTGGGCCGCTGCCGTCTTCAAAGCGTCATGGTCGCCCCATTCAAGGTGCACAAAGCCCGGCAATTTCGGGCCGAAGCCTTCAAGATATTTCGGATTGCCGCCGGCATTGATTGCGCCGAGCGAGCGGCCGTGGAACGCGCCGGTAAAGGTGATGATGTCGATGCGCGCTTCATTGCCATTCGCCCAGTGGTATTTGCGGGCGGACTTGATGGCGCATTCGACGGCTTCGGTGCCGGAATTGGTGAAGAAGACGCGGTCAGCGAATGTATCGCGGCAGATCTTGTCGGACAGTTCTTCGGCGCCGCGCACGCGGAACATGTTGGAAGTGTGCCACAGCTTGCCGGCCTGCTCCTGCAGGGCCTCGACCATGGCGGGATGAGCGTGGCCCAGCGCGTTCACGGCGATGCCGGCGATGAAATCGAGATATCGCGTGCCGTCCTCGGCGAAGAGGCAGACGCCCTCCCCCTTCTCGAAAACCTGCTCTGGCGGCCGGTAGACCGGCATGATGTGCTGGCGCGGATCGCTCATGATAACTCCTTGCGTGCGCAAAATCCTGTTTGGTCCACGCTTGGCCGCGCCGATGGGCGAAGTCAACTCACGGGCTGGTGCACGCCCGCTACAAGCTGACGATTAAGCTGTACTGATCCGCATCATGAAAAAAGTTTAATCGAAAAACGATAATTATGATTGACGTTTATCGATAATCCCTTATTGATAATCAGGAAGCCAAGACGGACCGGGGTGATGTCCAAAACGCCCCCTACCTCACCTGAGCCGTTGCTCCGGACCGTCCTGGTGGACCTGAATTTTTTCGGAAATGAAAAAAGGCGCGGAGAGCTTCCACCAGCTTCCGCGCCTTCCACCGTTTGCAGCGTTTCCTCCCAGAAACTTGCCGTGTCATATGGCCGCGCTTTATTGCGTGTGTCAAGATTGTGAATTCAAATTTTTCAATATGAGCAATTCTTCAACATTTGCTGCACCGCCCAATAGTGACAGGGACTTCAGAGCAGCCTGACTCCATGACGAATTTGCAGACACCGCCAGAACGGCCTCGCTTTTCAATATTATTCCATCTGAAACAATTTTCAGCCCGTTCGCCTTGAGCGTCGCGCCGGTCGAAGTGATGTCGACAATCACGTCCGCTGCGCCAGTGGCAGGCGCTGCTTCGGTTGCCCCCGCGCTTTCGACGAGCCGATATTCACCCACGGACTTGGCGGCGAAGAAGCGCCGTGTCAGCCGCATATATTTGGTGGCTACCCTGAGACGGCGATGATGCGCCTTGCGGAATGCAGCCCCGGCAGCTTCCAGATCAGACATCGTGTCCACATCAATCCAGGCCTGCGGCACGGCGACGATCACATCTGCACCACCAAAGCCGAGTCGTTCCAACACATGGAAATCCTCTGGCCCCGTCGGCGCGAGGTCCTGCAACAAATCTTCACCCGTCACGCCCGCATGGATACTGCCATCGATCAGCCCCTGTGCGATCTCGCGCGCGGAGAGAAGCCGCATATCGACTTCGCCCAATCCCGAGATTTCCGCCTGGTAGCCGCGCTCGCCACCAATCTGGCGCACTTCAAATCCACGGGCTTTCAGCCACTCCTCGGATTTCTCCTTCAACCGTCCCTTGGAGGGGATCGCAAGTGACAGAACGCTCATGCCGCCTCTCCTTTTGCACGCAGGATGCGATCTGGCCGGACCACGCCGCCAATACCTGACGCCGAGGCCCTGGACCGGGACAGGCCTTCGATCAGGCCATCATAGCGCCCGCCCGAGGCGAGCGGCTGGCGGGAGGTCAAATTCTCACCGAACGATTCGAAGACAAAGCCATCATAATACGTAAACCGTCGACCGAAGCCGGACCGGAAGCGCGCCTCGCTGGCGACGCCCGGCACTGCAGACAGGATCGCCTCCATTCGGCGGGCAACCCGTTCGATTACGGAGGACATGGCCGCGAGCCCGTGTTTGTCACTGATGGTGGCAAGCACGTCAGCCGCCTCCCCTGCAGGGCAGTTCACACCGGCAAGGTCAGACAGCGCTGCCCGCGCCGCCTCCGGCACACCACCTGCGGCATGCACCGCCGACTTTCCGCGCAGACCCGCGACGATTTCGACAACGCTGCGGGTACCAATCATCGGAATGCCGCGATCACTCAGAACTTTCAAAAATGCGTCTTCCGCCGCCTTCGCGCCGCCTGCATCCAGAACGGGCTGAAGGTCTGACGCCGGCGGTTGAGGCGCAGCATCGAGCAGCTCGCTGACCCCGCCCTCCTGCCGGAAGGCCCGCTTCAAAAGGTCTGTCGTGATACGCGCAAGACCAAGCGCGTCCACAAAGGCTGGAAAAATCGAGAGGTCGCCCATTTCAGTCGCCGTGGGCGACACATCGCAAGCGGCAACGGCTTCGCGTACCAGCGCAAAAGCTTCAGCGTCCGCATCTGCGCCGCTTTCCTTGCCGAACCATTCAAAGCCGACCTGGGTGAATTCCATCGGGTCGCCAGCAGAGGCCGGCAGTCGGAAGGCCCGCGCGGCATAAGTGTAGGCCTTGGCTCCGTCGCCACCCGCAGCGCGCCTGTCCGCCTCCTGCCCCGCCACCGGCAGGGTGAGGTCTGGCCGCATGACCATTTCATTGCCGCGATGATCGGAGAACACACAGAGACGTGCCCGCACCGCTTCGCCGGAGAGCTCCAGCGGGATATCAGACGGCAGGATATAGGCCGGGTCTACCGGTTCGGCGCCCGTTGCCTCGAAAACGCCGCGTGCTGCAGCGGCGAGAGTCTCGTGCGTCATTTCTGGGCCTCGGTGATCTTGCGAATAGCTTCGACCATTTCGGCGCGGGGCACTTCGAACTGACCTGGACGGGCTTCCCGGTATTCTTCGTTGGACTTGATGGCTTTCGCCTTGAGCGCGCCCATTTCAAGGTCCTTGATCGTGACCGTGCCTTTGGCCAGCTCGTCCTCTCCTACCATGACGACAGCAGGCGATGACCGGCGGTCAGCATATTTCATCTGCGGCCGCATGCCGGATGCACCCATATAGGCCTCGGCCCGGATACCAGCCCGGCGCAGTTCGGTTGCGAGCTGCAAGGCGCTGGTCGGGTCTTCCTTGTCGAAATTCAGCACGACGACCGGCCCATCGAGCTTTTCGGTCTCGCCCATGATCTGCATCGCCGCCGCGAGACGGGAAATGCCAATAGAGAAACCGGTGGCCGGAACTGTTTCGCCGGTAAAGCGCGCAACCAGGTCATCATAGCGACCGCCGCCTCCGATGGAGCCGATGCGATAGGTCTTGCCGTCTTCGCCGGTCACCTCGCGGAGCAGTTCCGCCTCATAGACAGGACCGGTATAATATTCGAGGCCGCGCACAACGGATGGATCGATCACGACATCGCCTTCCGGCGCGCCGAGCGCTTCCAGTGCTTTTGCGATGGCTTCGAGTTCAACGAGGCCAGCCTTGCCCTCTTCGGTATCCCCCGTCGCCTTGACGAGATTGGCCAGCGTTTCAGCGCGCGTGTCGGCCCCCGCCTGAGCGAAGGCGAGTACGCGGGTTACTTCTGAGGCGCCGAGTCCCGCCCCTTTTGTATAATCCCCGCTCTCATCCATACGGCCTGCGCCGAGCAGGTCCGCGACGCCCTCGGCGCCAAGACGGTCCAGCTTATCCAGCGCGCGCAGGATCGCGAGGCGCGTGTCCGCGCTTGTCGCGCCGACTCCATCAAGCACGCCATTGAGCAAGCGGCGCGTGTTCACGCGGATCACGAACTCGCCCGGTGCCATGCCAACCGCGCGCAGCGCTTCGGCGCCCATGGCGATCATCTCGGCATCGGCATGATAGCCCGGCGCGCCAATCGTGTCGGCATCGCACTGCCAGAATTCACGGAACCGGCCGGGACCCGGCTTTTCATTCCGCCAGACCGGACCGGCGGCATAGCGACGGAACGGCTTGCCCAGCGACTGGCCCGCCTCGGCCACGAACCGGGCAAGCGGCGCGGTCAGATCATAGCGTAGCGACATCCACTGCTCGTCATCATCCTGAATGGCAAACACGCCGGCATTCGGTCGGTCATCATCTGGCAAGAACTTGCCAAGCGCGTCGGCATATTCGAATGCGCTGGTTTCCAATGCTTCGAAGCCCCATTGGCGATAAACGCCGGTGATCGTCTCGACCAGCCCGGCCTGAGCATGGATCAGGCTCTCGCGCTTGTCCGGAAAGCCGCGCGGCTTGCGGGCAAGATCCTTGCCGGTGAGGGGCGGTGTGTCCTTGTCGCTCATGATCGTCTCAGGTCCTGGTTGCCGACGCGCTCCGCATAGACGGAGACGCACAGATTGGAAAGGCAACACGTCGGCGCAGCGCGGACCGGGCGCGGCCTGCCTCATCTGGTCTGGTTCGGAAGAATGAACACTTTCAGGAGGCGCAGCCGGACCGGTTCGCGCCTCGTCGGCGCGTCACGAATGATGGTGATGGTGGTGCAGTGCGATGTTCATTGCGTCGCCGGATACGCAGCCACCCGGCCGGAGTCAACCATTGGCCAGGCCGTCAGGCGTCCTGGCTGGCACGCTTGAAGGGCTTCTGCTGGCCGTCGCGGCGCTCGATCACCTTGAAGATGCCCGTGCCCCGCATCAGCAATTTGTCGTCCGTCCAGATGCGGCCTTCGACCGTGAAGATGTCGCCCTGACGACCGACAACTTCGGCCTTGCCCTCAACGAAGCTGCCCATCGACGCGCCGGAGAGGAAATCGCACATCAGACGGACCGTGACCCACCACGTGTCCTCATCCTTTTCGACCGCAGCACCCCACGCCATGTCGGCAAAGGTCATCATCATGCCGCCATGCGCGTTCATCATGCCATTGGTATGGTATTCCTCGACCCTGAAGGCACGCGTCAGGCCGGTCTCGTCCCGCTTCTCGAAGAGGGGCCCAATCTGGCGGCCAAAGCCGCGATGCCATGGCAGGATTGAATAGCCTTCAGGCGTGTCGAAAGTCTGGTTTCTGGTAAGATCGTCGCTCATGGGAGTCGGATTAGCGCCTCCTGCCTGAGAGTGCCAGAGGCGAGACAAACTTCCTTTGGGTCAGTCGAGCCCAACAGCAGCCTTGGCCTCAGCCTGCCGCGCGGCGACCTTCTCAATATCGAAGCCTTCGAGGCTTTCATTGAAGAGGCGATAGAAATTCAATTCTGCTCCAAGGCGGAGGTAGGCTGCGCCCAGTCCGATAGCGGCCCGGTCCATGAAGACGAATTCGCGTGGGATCTTAACGGGGCCCTTTTCCTTGAGCAGCTTGCGAACGGCAAAGGCTTCCTTGCGGCCATACTCGCCGGGCGTCACACCGTCTGCGACTGAACGCACGCGGTCGTCCAACAGTGGTCCATATATAAAGCGCGCCCAGATATTCAGCACTTCGACCAGCTCGCGGGACAAGCCGCTGAAGCCCCATTTCTCATAGGCGGCATAGGCCGCGTCGAAATCGTCCGCCAGGATCGCGCGATAGAGATCGACCACGCCGCTGACGAACTCCGGCGGGAAGATACGGATGCAGCCGAAATCGAGCAGATTCAGCCCGGTCCCCTCCCCGGTCACCTGGTAATTGCCGAGGTGCGGGTCCCCATGGATCACGGCATGGGAGTTGAACGGCCCCCACCATGTCCAGAACAACATTTCCGCAATCCGGTTGCGCACCTCCTGCGGGGCATCCTCAAACGCATCCAGCCGCTTGCCGGATACCCAGCTCATGGTCAGCAACCGGTCGGTGGACAGTTCGGGCACAGGATCCGGCACAGTGACGAAATCACGATCGGCCAGCATGTTCGCATAGAGCGCCATATGCTTGGCCTCGCGCGCATAATCGAGCTCTTCACGGAGGCGGTCGGTGATTTCGACCACCATCGCGCTCGGGTCGATAGAGCCATCCATCCGCTTGAACAGGCCAAGCATGGTCCTGAGCTGGCCAATATCGGATTCCACCGCGCTGGCCATATCAGGATACTGCAGCTTGCAGGCGACCCGGCGCCCGTCATGCAGGGTCGCGCCATGGACCTGGCCAAGCGAGGCGGCATGCGAGGCCTCCTTTTCGAACGCGCCGAACTTTTCCTGCCAGTCGGCGCCCAGTTCAGCGCGCATCCGGCGTTTCACGAAAGGCCATCCCATGGCAGGGGCTTCAGCCTGCAGCTGGCTGAGTTCGGCGGCATATTCGGGCGGCAGGAAATCCGGAATGGTCGACACCATCTGGGCCACCTTCATCAGCGGACCTTTGGACTTACCGAGCGCAGCGGCCAGCGCACGGGCAATCTTTTCATCTCCCTGATCCCCCCCGAACAGGCTTTGCGTGGCGAAGGTTAGACCCGCGCCAGACAGGTTGGCACCAACCCGTGCGCTGCGCGCAATCCGGCCCGACAAGCGGTTGCGCTCCGGGTCACGGGGTGTTTGTGTGTCGTCCGTCATGGGTGGGATATAGGGTGCTGCCTTGAAAACAACCAATCGCGTATATTGTCGCCCTTTCCCGCCATATGACTCGCAATGGATGACAAATGCGTCATGTTCGCGGTATAGGCCCGCCTTCGCGAATTGATCCGCAACAGAAAAAGCGCATCGCCCTCCAGATTTTGCCGGCCCCGGGCAGCCGAATGTAGAGTGTCCCGAAAGTTAAAGGCTGCTGCAGGTCAAATTGCCAGCGCCACACCGCGACGAGCAGGATTTAATGAATGTCTTACAAAACGCTTCTCACCGAGATTGACCAGGAAGCCGGCTTCGCCGTGATCACGCTCAATCGCGCCGAGAGCCTGAATGCCCTCTGCGAAGAGATGATGAATGAGCTGACAGATGCGCTGGATCGATTTGAAGCCGATCCGGACATTGGCTGCATCATCCTGACGGGCGGCAAGAAAGCCTTTTCGGGTGGCGCAGATATCAAGGAAATTCAGGAAAAAACCTATCCTGAGTCCTATTATGAAGATTTCATCAGCCGGAACTGGGAACGCGCAGCTCGCGCCCGCAAACCCATTGTGGCCGCCGTTTCCGGCTATGCCATTGGCGGGGGATGCGAACTGGCCCTGATGTGCGACATCATACTGGCAGCGGATACCGCCAGGTTCGGACAGCCGGAAGTGCGCCTCGGCGTCATGCCGGGCGCCGGCGGCACACAGCGCCTCGCCCGCGTGATAGGTAAATCCAAGACGATGGAACTCTGCCTGACTGGTCGCATGATGGAGGCTGAAGAAGCCGAGCGTTGTGGCCTTGTCAGCCGGGTCGTCCCTGCCGACGACCTTATGGATGCTGCGCGGGAACTCGCCCGCACGATCGCATCCATGCCTCTGGCGGCCGCCATGCTGACCAAGGAAGCCATCAAAGTGGCCTATGAGACTCCGCTTTCGCAAGGCATCCAGTTTGAACGCCGCATGTTTCAGTCCCTGTTCTCCACGGATGATCAGAAAGAGGGCATGGCCGCCTATGTCGAGAAACGCTCCGCTCATTTCAAAGACAAATGATGCTGAAAGCCCCGGCCCACCTGCTATTTCCTGCAACCAGCCTCAATTGCGCGGTTGACGCCTTCGCACCGTTTATGTATTCCCCCGCCTTCAGCCCGAAGGGAGCCCTTTGGGCCACAGGAGTTTAATATGGCTAATACCCGTTCCGCCAAGAAAATGGTCCGCAAGATTGCGAACCGCACCGAAGTGAACAAAGCCCGCCGCTCGCGCGTGCGTACTTTTGTTCGCAAGGTCGAAGAAGCAATCGAAGCTGGCGACAAGTCTGCTGCCCAGGAAGCGCTGCGCTCTGCTCAGCCTGAACTGATGCGCGCCGTGACCAAAGGCGTCATGCACAAGAATACATCATCTCGGAAAGTTTCGCGTCTGTCAGCTCGCGTCAAAGCGATGGGCTGATCGGACTTTCCCGATTGGAAATTTGAAACCCGCCTGATGGTTCAGGCGGGTTTTTTCATGTCAATCTCCTAATACAACAAATTGGACCTTTCGAGTTTCAACATCATTTCTACTGGATGTTTCATGGTAGGATTGCGAATTTGGGCTGACTGACGGGGTCCGGGTTGCGGTAATGTAGGGACTCGTCAGCGATCCTGAGAAACACGTCGATTTTCTGCAGATATCCACAGCCTTATACCCGCGCCCCCTGTTGACAGAACAGGTGCGAACAAATGTGTGGGGCGACTCACTCACAAAAAAAGATCAGTGCTCAAGCACCTGATTTGATTGCGGTTTGAGGTACAGTACGAAGAGTCAACTCATCAAATCCTGTTGTCGCATAAAAGTAGCACTTGTCAGCAAAACCCCCAGTGAGTAATTTCAATTTACCAACAGAAAAGTTCTCCCGACACGGAGTATTGAGTGTGACCGAATTTCGGTTCGGAAGGGAAACTGCGTGCCAGTTGGTCAGGGTGAAATTATAACTAGAAAATGGGGCTCGGCATGGACGGGAACAAACTCTTTGATTCAAAAACTGGCGTAGACTTCAAGAAGATGAATAAAGGCAAGAATGCTCCGGGCAAGGAGATTTGGCTGACTGTCAAAGCCCATCTTGCGACAATCCTCAACACCGCAGACTATGATCGCTGGATCGATGGCCTGCGCTTGGTCGCTGAGTTCAATGGCGAAATGGTGATCGCGGCGCGCGACCCGCTGTCTTTTGACCGCGTGTATGGCGCACACCGCCATGCGATCCAGCGCATCTGGCGCGAGCATGACCCGGCAGGCCGAGCGATCAAGCTCGTCTGCTGGCGCACCGCGCCCGCTGAGCTGCTCGACATTGTCGAGGACCCATGGGCCAAGGCGGAGATCGCCGAGGCCGCGCCCGAGCAGGCGAAACCTGCCGGTTCCGGCTCCGGCGCGCCTATTATGAGCTTTGAGACGCTCGTCACGGGTGAGGCGAACGAGCTGGCTGTCCAGATGGCCAAACGCATTGCAGGCGGGTTGCCGGTCGGAACGCTGACAACCTTGTTCTACGGCCTGCAAGGCACTGGCAAGACACACATCCTGCACGCATTGAAGACCGCTGCAGAGCAGCGCGGCGAGGATTGTCACATTGTCTATCTGACGGCCGAGGAGTTCCTCTCATCCTACACTGATGGCGTGAAGGTGAAGGATACGAGCGCCCTCAAGAAGCGGCTGCGCGCGGCGACGATCCTGATGATCGACGATCTTCACCGGATCAGCGGCAAGCCCGGCACCGAGACGGAACTGTTTCAGAACATTCGCGAAGTCACGGCCAATGGCGGCCATGTCGTGCTGGCGGGTGACAAGGCCCCCGGCGATGTCACCGGGTTCAGCCCGCGCATGATCAGTGAGCTGAAAGGCGCGACCACTGTTGAGGTTGGCGCACCGGATGCAGGCATGCGGCACCAAATCATGCGCCACCTCGCTGACCACATCGAGGCCGGTCACCCGAACTTTGCGGTCACCGACGAGATGATCGCCGAGTTCAATGCCGGCATCCGTGGTCAGGCCCGCGAGATGACGGGGGCGATCTGGAACCTCTACACCGAAGCGGCCTTTGGCATCCGCACGCCCACAATGGAAATGGTTCACAAGATCATCCGCCGGACCGAAGGCGATGTCCGCCAGCCCTCCATCGAACTGGTCAAGAAGGCTGCCATGAAAGTGTTCGAGGTTTCCAAGGCTGACATGGAGAGCCCGAGCAAGGCACGCGCCGTGGTGTATCCACGCCAGATTGCCATGTATCTCTGCCGCGAACTGACCGGGAAATCCTTCCCGCAGATCGGCTACAGTTTCGGCAAGCGTGACCATACCACGATCCTGTACGCGCACCGCAAAGTGTCCAAGGCCTTGCCTGAGAACAATGAATTGGGCGCGCACATCAAAGCCGTGAACGAGACCATCCTGGAGCTACAGGCGGCAGGCATGAATTAGGCAAACCCAGCTGAGAGCGGCGAATCTACGATCGGCGCTTGGCTTTTGCCTTTGTTTGAGTAAGTGTGCTCGGCCCGCTCTCCCCACAGAGCGGGCCGATTCCATTCCGGACCGCCGGTTCCGGGCGGAAGCGGCAGGACTGGTGAAGAATTCCGGGCCTTTTCCAAGGCCCCCCGATGAACGGAACGGACGATGAAACTGACGATTGAACGCGGCGACCTGCTGAACGCACTCTCTCACGTGCAGAATGTGGTGGAGCGCCGGAACACAATTCCGATCCTCTCCAATGTCTTGCTTCAAGCAAGCAATGGCGAGCTGAAACTCACTGCGACCGATCTCGACATCGAGGCCGTGGACAGCGCGGATGCAACCGTCACGCGCGAAGGCGCGGTCACGGCCCCGGCCGGTACGCTGTTTGACGTCGTCCGCAAACTGCCTGCGGGCTCCGAAGTCGAACTGGAAGTCCAACCCGAAGGCCAGCGCCTCGCGATCACCGCAGGCCGCTCGCACTTTGAACTGCCGACCCTGCCAGCATCCGACTTCCAGACCATGAGCTCTGACGACACGCCGACCAAATTCTCACTTGGCGCCAAGGAATTCGCCCGTTTGATCGACAAGACCCGCTTCGCGATCTCCACTGAAGAAACCCGCTACTATCTGAACGGCGTTTATCTTCACGGAGCCAAGACCGAAGACGGTACGGCCGTGCTCCGCACCGTTGCCACAGACGGCCATCGTCTTGCCCTGGCAGAACTTCCGGCTCCCGCCGGCGCGGAAAATCTCGAAGGCATCATCGTGCCCCGCAAGGCGGTTGCGGAAGCGCGCCGCCTCGTCGACGGGGTGGATGACGACATCGAAATCGAAGTCTCCGACACGAAGATCGTCGTGCGTGCAGGTCGCGCCGTCCTGACTTCTAAACTGATCGACGGCTCCTTCCCGGATTATGGCCGCGTCATCCCGAAAGGGAATGACCGGAAGCTGACCATCGACAACAAGGCCTTCGAAGCCGCTGTCGACCGCGTTTCGACCGTGTCGGCCGAGCGCTCACGCTCGGTAAAAATGTCCCTGTCTGATGGCAAGCTGGTGCTGGCTGTCAATCACGCTGAAACGGGTGTGGGCAATGAAGAACTCGAAGCCGAGTATGGCTCCGAAGCGATGGAAATCGGATTCAACGCGAAATACCTGCTCGACATTGCCGGCCAGATCGAGGCTGTCGAAGCCGAGTTCATGTTCAGTGATCCTGCGTCGCCTGCGCTCGTGCTGGACCCATCAGATGATAGCGCGCGTTATGTGTTGATGCCGCTGCGGGTGTAGTTTGTCTGTGGAGCCGCTGGATCGCCGGACCCTTCTTGCCAGCGCAACCGCAGCGACCGGCTTGGCGGCCTGTGGTATCCAGACCCGGAAGGAAACAAGCATGTACGGCCTCATCGGAAAGTTCACGGCAACGGATGGCAACCGCGACGCGCTGATGCGCATCCTTATCGATGGCGTCTCGGGCATGCCCGGCTGCCTCAGCTATATCGTGGCCAGCGATCCAACCGACGCGAACGCCATCTGGATAACCGAAGCCTGGGATAGTCAGGAAAGCCACACGGCGAGCCTGTCGATGCCAAGCGTACGGGATGCCATCACCAAGGGCCGCCCAATGATCGCCGGCATGGAACGCATCGCAGAGACCCGGCCCGAAGGCGGCCATGGTCTCGACTCCTGACCTCTGGCCCCTCCATACAGCCTGAATGACCGCCCTGACCCGCCTGACCCTGACTGACTTTCGAAATTACGAGTCGCTCAGCCTGCCACTCGATGGCCGGCATGTCTGTCTCTATGGGTCGAATGGCGCAGGCAAGACGAATTTGCTGGAAGCCGTCAGCCAATTGGGGCCGGGCCGAGGTCTGCGTTCGGCCACCCTGCCGGAAATGATACGAAAAGACGCGCTGGGCGGTTGGACTGTTTCCGCCGCACTCGTAAACGATCAGCGGATCGGCGTAGGTGTCGATACCGGCCCCAGTACGAAACGTACGGTACGTATTGATGGCGCGCCAGCAACCGCATCCGACCTCGCAGATCTTGTGCGCATCGTCTGGCTCACGCCCACAATGGACGGTGTGTTTCGTGGCAGCACGTCCGACCGGCGGCGCTTCTTTGACCGTCAGGTCATGGCACATATGCCGACCCATGGCACCGCTGCGGGCCGTTATGAGAAAGCGATGCGCGAACGCAATGCCCTGCTGGAACGCGGTCATGTGGATCCGGCCTGGGCCGATGCCATCGAGGCCCGCATGGCGGAGTCCGGAGCAGAAATGGCCATCAACCGCGCCCATGTGCTGGAATCCCTGCAGGTGGCGATTGATGCAAGACCCGAAGGCTATTTCCCGAAGGCTGACCTCGCACTGGAAGGCAAGGCCGAACAAGCCGCCATTCGCGGCGACGACTTCAAGACGATCTTCGAAGCGCTGACCGAAACCTTCCGAACGACCCGTCGCCGCGATATCGCCGCCGGACGCACCATTGATGGTCCGCATCGCTCAGACCTCACGGTCATTCACCGGCCAACCGGTGCGCCCGCCAAGGACGCCTCGACCGGCCAGCAGAAGGCCCTGCTCATCGGCTTGATCCTCGCATCGGCTGCGGCGCTCCGCGCTGGCGGCGATGGCCCCTCTCCCCTGCTGCTGTTGGACGAGGCAGCCGCCCACCTTGATGCGGACAGGCGCGCCGCACTGTTTGATGAGCTGGCAGCGCTGGGAGGGCAAGCCTGGCTGACCGGCACCGAAGCCTTCCTGTTCGAAGCATTTGGGGACCGGGCGCAAACCGTGCGCGTAGATGACGGAATGGCAGTCCCTGAAACCTAGCTCTTGATGCGCAGATCTGAAATCGACTGGGCGATCTCGCGATAGACTTCCTTCAACTCGTCCCCACTCGACGCATCAAAAGCATAAGACGGGCTTGTCGCGCAATATTCCATAATGGTTTGCCCATCAGACGTGGTCTGCACATAGGATGGCACCTGAAAACCGACCGTGTAAATCTGGACCTTGGACGGCTCGGCCTTCATGGCGTCGCATAAATCCATGGCCTGCCTGAAGGAGTTCTTGCTGGCACTGGGATGGTTTGTATTGAAATCTCCATCTGTCATCAGGATCACGGCCTTGGTCACATTGACCTCGTCATAGTCCCAGGGCTTAGCCGTCTCCGGCCAGACATTCTGCCAGTTCGGCGACAGCAGGTACCACCCCCACGCCACTCCCAGATGTCCGGCGGTGCCGCCATTCGCCGTCATGCTGTTCACATGGGCCGTCAGCGCTGCCTTGTCTTCGGTCAATGGGACCGGCCCGGTGGCGCGGCACGTCGCATAGTAGAAATCGAGTGCGCCGGTAGAGCCATTTGCGCCGCCATTTTCGATCTCGTTTTCGCCGCGATACTTGTCGCGATCGCTATCATAGAAGTTCCAGCGTGGATTGCCTGCCCCGATCCAGGCGAAGCTGCCCGGCGCTGCATCGCTATCAGCATAGGTGCCTGTCCGCTCGTACACACACGTGTCGGTGGCTGACGAGTCTTCCCAGAACCATCGGGCAACGTCCCAGTCATAGTCACCATGCTGGTCACACTCATCCGGATCGCTTTCGGTGCACGTGCCGTTTTCGTAGTACATGAAACGCTTGCCGGTCGCGTCGTCATACATCCGCGCGCTATTGTAGGAATTGTAATTGCTCAACCCATTGCTGTTGGAAGTGTCGGCCGGAATGGTGACCGCGCGCGTCACCTCATCAAAATAAGCCCCCGCATTGACCGCATTATTGTAGGTCACAATGCCCAGCCTGACCGTGCCATCCCGCACCTGATCATCTGGCAGCAATTCATCAAACGCGATGACCGCAGCCTCTTTCAACAGGGTTAGCCGATTGTTGCTGTTCATGGAGCCCGATACGTCGAACACAAACGAGACATCGATCTTTCCGACCGAGAAGGTCGAGGTCGAAGCGACGTTGAAGCTCATGTCGTCATTTCCCATGATGTTGGAAATGAAGGTCGGTTGGGTGCAATTCATTTTCCCGAGAATGTCTTCGCTGTCATCGGTGAAGACCACAGTGACGGGTGTACATGTCATACCGCCGCCAGCGCTCGCAATCAGCGGGCTCATGTATTCGCGAATGTCTGCGGTCACTTCCTCATCTGTCGCGCCCGCCTGGCGCGACAACGCCCCAGCCAGCACCGCCGAGTCCATCGCATATTGAACGCGCGCCTGTTGCCTGAAGATAAACTCGAGATCGACAGCCAAACCAACCAGCGCCACCATAGAGGCCAGAATGAACGCAGTGAGCACAGTCAGATTGCCGCGATCATCGCGCGCGAGTGAGTGCGATTGCCTGTCTGCAGGATACATATCCATCACTTGCCCCATCGATCGTCAGCACCTGTCTGCGAATCCTGAGTTTCGCTCAGACTGATTTCCTGCGTCTTCAGATATGGCCTCAAAATTGGTACAGTGGGGAAAGACAGAATTTACCCTGATTGGGCCTGGACCATCTGGTTAAAACCCGCTGTCGGGCCTTGCCCCCACAGCCTGTTTCCGTGGTATCCTGAACTCTGAAAATCGATTCCCGACCGAGGCCGACATGCAGCAATATCTCAATCTCCTGCAGGACATTTTGGACAATGGCCATGAACGCGGAGATCGGACCGGCACGGGCACACGCGCTGTGTTTGGCCGTCAGATGCGGTTCGACCTTGCCGACGGCTTTCCAATGGTGACCACCAAGAAACTGCATTTGCGCTCAATCATCATCGAACTGCTCTGGTTCCTGAAAGGCGATACGAACATCGCGTATCTGAAGGAGAACGGCGTTTCGATCTGGGATGAGTGGGCCGATGAGAATGGCGACCTTGGCCCCGTCTATGGCAAGCAGTGGCGCAGTTGGGCCGCGCCGGACGGCCGGGTGATTGACCAGATCCAGTGGGTGCTGGACGAAATCCGCACCAATCCCAATTCCCGCCGCTTGATTGTGTCCGCCTGGAACCCGGCCGATGTGAACGACATGGCCCTGCCCCCTTGTCACTGCCTGTTCCAGTTCAATGTCATGGACGGCAAGCTGAACTGCCAGCTCTACCAGCGTTCGGCCGATGTCTTCCTCGGCGTACCGTTCAACATCGCATCCTATGCGCTACTCACCCTGATGATGGCGCGCGCGACCGGGCTGGAAGCTGGCGAGTTCGTCCACACATTCGGCGATGCGCACCTCTACCTGAACCATATGGAGCAGACCCGGCTCCAGCTGACCCGTGAGCCGCATGCCCTGCCCCGCATGATCCTGAATCCCGACAAGACCGACCTGTTCGGCTGGGAGTATTCAGACTTCACGGTCGAAGGCTACGAACCGCACGCTCACATCAAGGCGCCGGTGGCCGTCTAGGAATCATTGAGGCTCTGCCAAGCCGTCCAGGCGTCGCCCGCATACATCAGGCTTGGGCCACCGCCCATGTAAACGGTCATGCCGAGCGTCTCGGCCACTTCCTCATCCGTCGCGCCCAGCCTCTTGAGCGCCTTGGTGTGAAAGCCGATACATCCATCGCACTGCTTGGCAACGCCGATGGCGAGCGCGATCAGTTCCTTGGTCTTCGTGTCGAGCGCCCCATCCGCGAGAGCGGCCTTCGCCATCGCGTTGAACTGCGTCAGCGTCTCCTTGGCCCCGGTGCCGCGAAGCCCGGATATTCCCTCGCTGATCGCACCCGTTATCGCGCCATAGTCCTTCTTGCCGTCCGCCATGATCGACTCCTTATTTGCATATTTGCGCAAATATGCATGTTTCTATGACATCAGCAATATGGGTATTCCCGGATAGTGCAGTCAGGCGGCCGCCGGATCCACGAGACCGAGGTTTTCCCGCCGCCGAATGACTGCCGAAACGATAACCGCGCCGACCATCTTGCCGATCACGAACACGATCCAGTTCCACACATGCAGCGAGTTTCCGGGGTCCATGCCAAGTTCCATCTGCTTGGCGAGATCAGCGCCATACAGGAACACAGTCGTATCGACCGGCGCTGCCAGCGCGCTGGAGAGCAGAATCCGGGTCGATAGCCGATATTTGGTGAAGGTGAACATCAGCCAATCCACCCCCTCGGAAATGGCAAATGCGATGCCGCTGGCCAGCGCAATCACGGGCCACGCATAGTAAAACGACCAGGCGATCGCCATGGCCATCACAAGCAACACCCGGTGACCCATTTCGCGTTGCACGAAATCGCGGACCACGAACACCATTCCAGTTACCATTGTCATCGGATGGAGAGACACGCCTTGAGCGGTCAGTCCGGTGCCTGTCGGGGCAAGAATCTGAAACTCCGGGATGATCCCGAACGACCAGTTCAAAAAGGGAATGAGTGCGACATAAATGAACGCCCATCCGCGCCCTCTGAGCAGCCAAATTGCCAAGAACGACAACAGAAGAGCAGGAATTGCCAGTCCGATTTGTTCCGGGTTTCCATTGGTCAGAATCGCTACAATCGATTTCATTCTGATTATCCCCCACGGAACTGTTTTTGGGCTTGTGAAAACTGATGAAAGAAGGTTGCATTCACCATACAAACTCGGCTCTGCATGTATTCACGCAGACGCTTCTGGTCACAAGGGCCGCGCGCGAAATTGGATGCAAGTAGATTGGAACCGGTCACTATGTCGGCACATGTAAAACTTTGCCTGATTGCCGCCAGGGCCAGCAACAATGTGATTGGTTCTGGAGGTGATCTGCCCTGGCGCCTGAAAAGTGACCTCGCATTCTTCAAGAAAGCGACGCTTGGGTGCCCAATCATCATGGGCCGAAAGACCTGGGAAAGTTTGCCCGTGCGCCCGCTCAAAGGTCGCGAGAACATCGTGATGACCCGCGACTGGGCCTACAATGCCGAAGGCGCCCGTGTCTATTCCAGCTTTGCGGCGGCAACGAACTCCGCCCGCGCCGTGGCCGCCAGAACCGCCGCCGACAAGGTTTTCGTGATCGGTGGCGAAGCCATCTACAAACTGGCCCTGCCGATTGCAGATCGCCTCTATCTTACGGAAGTCGATGCCGCACCCGATGGAGACGCTTACTTCCCGGAACTAGACGCGAACCAGTGGAAAGAAACCGGCGCAGAACAGTTCGAGGCCGGCGAAGGCAATGATTTCGCCTTCTCCATCCGCCAGCTCGACCGGATCAGCGCGTTCACTTCCCCCTAGGATACGCGTTGTCCTTCCCCATCGCGACGCCTAACCTCCTCCCAAAAAAGGGCGAGGAGGAAACAGCCACATGGAATTCGAAATCATCACGAGCGGTCTGCGCTTTCCGGAGGGCCCGGTCGTTATGGCCGATGGCAGCATTATCGTTGTCGAGATCGAGAAGAAATGCATCACGCGCTGCTGGGGTGACGGCAAGACCGAAGTGATCGCGACGCCCGGCGGCGGCCCCAACGGCCTTGCGATCGGTCCGGACGGCGCACTCTGGGTCTGCAATAATGGCGGCTTCATCTATACTGACATGGACGGTTTGCTCATCCCCGGAAACTGTCCGGACGATTATGATGGTGGCCGCATCGAACGGGTTGATCTTTCTACAGGCAAGGTTGACCGGGTACTGGACACAGTCGGTGGCCACCCCCTGAAAGGCCCCAACGATCTCGTCTTCGACAAGGCAGGCAATCTCTACTTCACCGATCATGGCAAAACCTACTCGCGCCACCGCGATTTCGGCGGGCTCTTTTTCCTCGCCAATGGTGCCAGCGAAGCCAAGGAACTGGACTTCCATTATAGTAGTCCAAATGGTGTCGGCCTTGCTCCTGATGAGCAGACCGTCTTCATGGCCGACACCATGACCGGACGCATGTGGGCGTTTGATTTGGAAAGCCCCGGCATCATCAAACCTGCCTCCCCTTTCAATGGCGGGCGCGTAGTCGCAACCATGCCGGGCCTGCAGTATTTTGACAGCCTGGCCATGACGGCGGCGGGCAATGTCTGTGTCGCAACCATTCTGAATGGCGGCATCACAACGATCACGCCGGGCGGAGATTTTCACCACACGGCTTTTCCCGACCTGATCGTCACCAATATCGCCTTTGGCGGCGACGACATGCAGGATGCCTACGTTACCCTGTCGAGTACCGGCCAGCTTGCCAAATGCCGGTGGCCGGAGCCGGGCCTGAAACTGAACTTCAACGCCTAGTTTGCAATTCAGGAGGATAAGCGATGAGAGTTCTCAAAATCATTCTGATCGCCGCCACAGTCCTGGTGCTCGCCGTGATTGGCGCACGCACCCTGTTCGGCGTACAAATTGGCGAGTTTGCGTTCAAAGCTGCGGTCAAATCGACCTTGGGGCAAAATGCGCTTGCCGACGCACCAGACGGTCTGACCGTTGTACTTGTCGGCACGGGATCTCCCCTGCCCGATCCGGGACGTGTGGGACCCATGACGGTGGTCGTTGCGGGAGACCGCGTCTTTATCGTTGATGCCGGGGCCGGATCAGGCCGAAGATTCGGAGAGCTGCGTCTGCCGTGGACCAATGTGGAGGCGGTGTTCCTGACCCATTTCCATTCCGATCACATTGATGGGCTTGGAGAGGTGATGCTGCAACACTGGGCAGCCGGTGGCGCACAGGCACCCTTGCCGATCCACGGTCCGGATGGCGTCGGTCAGATCGTCGCTGGCTTCGACGCTGCCTATGCTCTGGATTCTGCATACCGTATCGCCCATCACGGAGCGGATGTCCTGTCCCCATCTGGACAAGGCGCAGATGCTGTTCCATTCACGCCTGCGAGCACAGCTCGCAAAGTGTATGACCGCGATGGCCTGAGCGTTACCGCAGTTTCAGTGGATCATGATCCAATTGAGCCAGCTGTAGCCTACCGGTTCGACTACAAAGGACGGTCCGTCACGATTTCCGGAGATACGGTCAAGGATCCACGCTTGGTCGCCTTGGCGCGGGACACGGACATACTCGTTCACGAAGCGTTGAATGCCGACATGGTCAGCCAAATCCGCGACCAACTCAATGCGAACGGACAGGCCCGCCTCGCGGCCATCATGAACGATATCCTCGACTACCACACGACGCCGGTCGAGGGCGCGGAAGTCGCCAGCGAAGCAGGTGCGCGCATGCTGGTCTTCAGCCATTTCGTTCCGGCGGTGCCGAGCCGCCTTCTATACCCGGCATTCCTGAAAGGAACGGATGACGCCTATGATGGCCCGATCATTATGGGCGAAGACGGCATGGCATTCGAATTGTCTGCAAGCAGCGAGAATATCGTCCGCAAGCGGCTGGATTAGACCCGGTTCGCTTCGGCCAAGGCCTCAAAAAACTTTCAGCTTTTCGATATGCAATGCCGGCCAGCGCCGCTAGATCGGAGCGCTGACGATTTGGAGCGAACCATGAACTACGCGACGATTTTGGCCATGATGGCTGCACTCCTGACCATCGGCTGCACGCCGGAACACGCCGCCTCCTATTATGCACCGGCGATAGACACCAACGACCAACCCTCCCGGGAAATCACGGGCGTTCTGGAAGAGCTGGAATTTTCTGGCAGCATTCTTGTTGGCAAAAAAGAAGAAATCATCCTGCGTCAGGCTGTGAACGCATGGCCAACCGAAGACGTGCAACCGGTCAATTCCGACAGCCGTTTCCCAATTGCGTCGATGACAAAGAGTTTCACCGCTTCGCTTGTCCTGCAACTGGTCGATGAGGGAAAACTCGATCTGGACCAGTCACTGGAAGAACTCCTGCCCGATTTTGAGACGCTCTATGCGCGTGACGTTACCCTGCGCCACCTGCTCCAGAACAGATCCGGCATTCCGCACTATGTCGACATTCCCGGTTGGTTCGACAATGAGGTGAAGCGATCCTTCACCGATGAGTCCTTCATGGACACTCTTGAGGCGCTCGAGCTGAGATTCCGGCCCGGCAGCGACTACCTCTATTCAAACGTGAATTATTACCTGCTCGCGCGCATCATCGACCGCCATGCAGGCACCGGATACGAAGACTATTTGCGATCGCAGATTCTCGATCCGCTCGGCCTCGACCGTACCGGGCAAATCTATCAGGACGAAATTGATCTGGCGGCCAACTATTTGCGCTCCGAAGATGGCGGCTACGAAATCATCCCGATCACCAACCCCGTCCTGTTCCGCGGAACCGCCTCAATGTACTCAACGGTTGATGATCTGTCTGCCTGGGGACAGGCCGTTCTTAACGGAGACCTCCTGTCCGAAACTGGCCGGAAGGAGGCCTTCAATCCGGAAGCGCCGATGGCCTGGACGGTGACTCAAATGACCATCGGCAGCGGAGAACCGACGGAGGTCATCTTCTATAATGGACGTCTGATCGGCTATCTCAGCCTTGTTTTGCTCCTTCCGGAACAAGACGGTGTCATCGTCGTCCTCAACAACAATACGGTCGGCTATGAGAATCTGTTGACCATAGCGAGCACGCTCGCTGAAGAATACTTCAGTGAGCCGACCTAGTCCTCGAAGATGATCTGCGGCGCGGGCTTCGATTGAAGCGTATCCAACCCCATCGCAACGCGGCGGGCCAGTTCATGAAAGAGCTGGCCCGTTGTTTCATCTGACAGCGCCGCCGGCTTGCCTGAATCGCCACCTTCGCGGATCGCTTGCAGCATCGGAAGCTCAGCCAGCACTGGCAGGCCAAGAGCATTCGCCGTGGCGGTGCCCCCGCCCTGCCCCATCAGATAATGGCGATTGCCCGCCGGATCTTCGAACCAGCTCATTGTCTCGACTATGCCAAGGACCGGCACTTCAGTCTTGGCAAACATGGCCGCGCCGCGACGCACATCCGCCAGCGCGACTTCCTGGGGCGTGGTGACGATCAGCGCCGCCGTTACGGGCACGCGCTGGGCTATCGTCAACTGTGCATCCCCCGTTCCCGGCGGCGTGTCGATGATCAGCACGTCCAGCGGATCATCCACGGTACCCCATTCCGCATCATTCAACATCTGTGTGATTGCTGACATTACTATGGGTCCGCGCCAGATCATCGGCGAGTCCGGATCGGACAAATATCCAATCGACAGCGTCTTCATGCCGAAGGCTTCGACAGGTTGCAGCTTGCCGGACTCCGCGGACGTCACTGGCTCAGCCGACACTGTCCCCAGCATGGTCGGGATAGAGGGGCCATAAATGTCGGCATCCATGAGGCCGACCTTCATACCGGCTTTTGCCATCGCCGCAGCCAGATTGACCGCGACTGTAGACTTGCCGACGCCGCCCTTGGCGCTCGCCACGACTAGAATCCTGGAAATACCGGGGATTGAGGACTTTGGTGTGCTGGCCGGAACATTCCCTTGCTGCATCGCCTCATCCGACAGGCGGGCGCCCTTGCGCACACGTTTTGAGGCGGGCGCATGAGACAGATGAACCTCCTTCGCCGGAGCGACCGCAACGCGTTCGGCGGTCAGAACGCTGCTCACGGATTTGACCCCGGAGACCAGTTCGACCTTGCCTTCAGCCTCGATCCGGCGCGCCTCAGCGGCCTCTGGCGCGGCTGGGTCTGCCTCGATCACAAGTACCGCGCGACCGTCTTCACCCACCGAAACCGATTCGAGCCAATCGGGCCGACCGAGGGCTTCGATGATCTTTTCTTCGAGTTTCCGGCGTGATTTATCCCTAGATCCGAACAAAATCTGCGACTCCGCTGCTCTTGATGCCTGCAAACAGGCATGCACTTATCACCAAAGCGCCTATATAGAACCCATGCACAGTAATACAGGGAGGGCTCATGCCCTGGGATGACAAAACTAAATCCAGCGGCCCTTGGGGCGGCGAGGGCGGAAATGACAATGGAGGCGGCAAGGATGGCGGCTCTCCTTGGAACCGTCCCGGCGGCTCGGGCGGCAATGGGGGCAATGACCTCGAAGACCAGATGCGGCGCATGCAGGAACGTTTCCGGCAGCGCGGCGGCGGCGGTGGTCGCAAACGTGGCGGCGGTGGCGGCAGCGGCGGAACCAATTTCGGTCCGCTCGGCTTTCTGGTCATCGCAGGTATCGCCCTGCTTGCCTGGCTGTCCACCAGCGTCGTTATGGTAGATCCGGGCCAACAGGCCTCCGTCTTCCGCTTCGGCAAATGGCAGACCAATTTTGGCCCCGGCCTCCACTTCCACCTGCCTGCCCCCTTCGAGGAGCATGAACTGGTCGAGGTCGAAGCCCGCCGAAAGACTCAGATCGGCCAGACCATGGACGAGAGCCTGATGCTGACTGAAGACGAAAATATCGTCGACATTCAGTTCTCCGTCTTCTGGCGCGTGAAGCCCGAAGCACCACAGGATTACATCCTGAATGTGAAACAGCCCGATATCGCTGTCGAAATGGTGGCAGAGTCCGTGATGCGCGAAGTTGTCGGCAAAACGCGCCTTCAAAGTGTCATCACGACTGAACGCGACGTCGTTCAGACCGAAGTGGCCAATCAGGTCCAGACCCTGCTGAACGATTATCGCGCAGGCATCCAGATCGTGAGTATTCAGATCGACAAGGCCGACCCGCCTCAGCAGGTCATCGAGGCCTTCAATGATGTGAACGTCGCCGAACAGGACGCCGAAACCAATATCAACCGGGCCACCCAGTACGCCAACCAGATCGTGCCTCAGGCCCGTGGTACGGCTCAGAGACTGCTGCAGGAAGCTGAAGGGTATCGTGACCAGATCGTCGCCGACGCCCAAGGTGAAGCGTCCCGTTTTGAGCAAATCTATGAGGAGTACCGCAAGGCGCCACGCGTCACGCGGGAGCGTATGTATCTCGAAACCATGGAGCGCGTGCTTGAACGCACTGACAAGACCATTCTTGATAGCAATTCCGGCGCGGTTCCCTATCTGCCGCTTGACCGGGTGCAACCTGCCAACCGCGGAGGAGAGAACTGATGCGCAATCTGAGCTGGTTTGCCCTTGCCATCGTCGCGATCGTACTGGTCGCTATCTTCAATTCTTTCTATGTTGTTCGCCAGGACGAGCAGGCTCTGATCCTGCAAGTTGGGGAACCACGCGCGGTGATCAACGCGCCGGGCACGGATGAAGCCGGTCTTTATTTCAAGATTCCGGTCATCCAGACGGTTGAAAAACTCGACCGCAAGAATCTGGGACTCGACATCGAGAATATTCAGGTTCTCGCATCCGACCAGCGTCGCCTCGCTGTGGACGCGTTCGTACGCTGGCGAATCAGCGACCCGCTGCAATTCTATCAGAGCCTCCGGACCATTCCGGGCGCCGCCAACCAGCTGAATGATGTGACCAAGGCGTCCATTCGGGAAGTCATGGGCGATGTGCCCGTGCCTGAGATCATTTCAGGCCAGCGGTCCGAACTGATGGAAAATATCCGCGAAAAGGTTGCCAATGAACTGGCAGATGCGGGGATTTCGATCATCGATGTCCGTATTCGTCAGGCAGACCTGCCGCGCGAAGTGGCCGATGGTGTCTACAGTCGGATGCAGACAGCCCGTAAGCAGGAAGCCGAGCGCATCCGTGCCGAAGGTGAAGAACGCGCCCGACTGATTCGCGCGCAAGCCGAACGTGAGAAGACCGTACTTGAGGCCCAGGCCCGGGAACAGTCAGAAGTCATTCGCGGTGAAGGCGATGCTCGCTCCACCGAGATATACGCCAGTGCCTATAACAAGGATCCGGAATTCTTCCGCTTCCAGCGCGCGCTCATCGCGTGTGAAAACTCCATCCAGGAAGGCACACGCATTGTCGTGGCGCCGGATTCCCTGGGCTTGTGTGATGAGTTTATCAATCGCGCACGGGCCAATGGCGGCTCACGCTAGGACGGGCTTGGCATGTCCATACAACTGATCCTGATCGGGATCGGCATGTGGCTATTCATTGAGGGGGCGATCTATGCGGTCGCCCCCGAATTCATGCGGCGTATGGCAGAGTATCTAGCGCGTATGCCGGGACGCGAGATTGCGCTTGCCGGGATCGGGTCCGCGGCAATCGGCGCAATCTTCATCGTCATTGCAGTTCGGTTCTGTTGAAGCTGTTGCAAGACGCCTGCAAAGCGCCATAGTTTACAGACATTAGTGTATATTATGCTTCGAAAGGAGGCTCAGCGGCCTATGCGTATCCCGGCCCTTGCTGCCCTGTTCCTGATGAGTTCGGCAACCGCCGTTCTGCCTGCCCATGCTCAGGACAGCCTGTCGACGGCAGTCGATGGAATCGATCAGAAGGTCCAACCGCAAAGCTTCCGTGACTTGTCCAAGCGCCTGATGCCGGCCGTGGTCAATATTTCAACATCGCAAACAATTGCGCCCGATGGCATGCCGACCTTTCCGGAAGGCTCGCCCATGGAGCGCTTCAACGAATTCTTCGGTCGGGATGAAGACGGTTTCCGGCGTGAAGGATCACTTGGCTCCGGCTTTGTCATCTCGGCTGACGGCATCATCATCACCAATAATCATGTCATCGAGAATGCCGACGAGATTGACGTCAATTTCTCGAACGGCCGCGTCCTGAAGGCGGAACTCGTCGGTCGTGATCGCGACACCGATCTCGCCGTGCTCAAGGTGAAATCCTCGACTGCCCTGCCCTATGTGGACCTCGCCGACAGCGACAAAGCAGAAGTCGGTGACTGGGTTATCGCCATCGGCAACCCATTCGGCTTCGGGGGCTCTGTCTCGGCTGGCATTATCTCGGCGCGCAATCGCGACCTGAATGCGGGTCGCTCAGATGACTTCATCCAGACCGATGCCGCCATCAACCGCGGTAATTCCGGCGGGCCCTTGTTCAATCTCGGCGGCGAAGTCGTCGGCGTGAACACCGCGATCATCTCCCCTACGGGCGGCTCGGTCGGCATCGGCTTCTCCGTGCCGGCAAATCTCGTGAAACGCATTTCCGACCAGCTCATCAAGGAAGGCCGCGTGCGTCGCGCCTGGCTGGGCGTCAATGTACAGGATGCGGATGAAGCACTCGTGCGCGCGTACAAGGCCACGGGCAAGGGCGGCGTGATCATCACCCGTATCTCCGATGAAGGACCGGCGGCAAAATCCGATATGGAAGTCGGCGACCTTGTGCTCCGCTTCGATGGCCAGACCGTGACCAGCGTACGCGAACTGACACGCCTGATTTCCGATACCGAGATCGGCCGCACCGTTCCCATCGCGATTGTGCGAGATGGGAAGGGACGCACTGTCAATGTCACGCTCGGTGAACTGGAAGACGAGGCCGATACGCCCGCCGCCGATGCCACGCTGGATGCGCCGGCGAGTTCCAACGATCTTGGCGCAGAACTGACCAGCCTCGACGATGATATCCGCCGCCGCTATGGCATTCCAAAGGATGTTGACGGCGTTGTAGTTACAACGGTCTCTGCGCGTGGGCGCTCCTTTGGAAAACTCCAACGCGGCGACGTCTTGGTTGAAGTGAATTTCGAGCGCGTCACCACGGTTACCGACACGATCAGCAAGGTCGAAGCGGCGATGACCACACCGCGCCAGCCACTATTGCTCCGCGTGAAGCGTCGCGGCGAAGCGGGCTGGTTCGATCAGTTCATCTCGGTCGACCTGACCAATTCCTGATCCGGCAGTCTATTCAGTGACGAATTCGTCCGCGTGATAGCCTTGGAAGAACAGCGCTGTGTGCAAATCGGTGTGATTGATCGCAGCATGCGCTTCAGCCGCGACGATGAGCTTGGCCTTGTAGGCAATGCCGAGGCCCGCCGCCTGGATCATCGCAAGATCATTCGCCCCATCGCCGAGTGCAAGTGAATCTGCCCGGCTGAGGCCCGCTTCCGCTGAAAACTCATCCAGCGCCGAGAGTTTCGCTTCGCGTCCGAGGATCGGCATGCCCACCTCCCCGGTCAGCACTGCGCCATCATCGATCAGCGTATTGCCGCGGTGGGCAGCAAACCCGGCATCATCGGCGACCCGGCCCGTGAAGAAGGTGAACCCGCCGGAGACCAGCACGGTCATCGCGCCTTGCGCCTTCATCGTCTCCACCAGTGTCTTCGCGCCGGTATTCAGCGAAATGCGCGCATCATAGGCGTCTTGCAGCGCTTTGAGGTCGAGCCCCTTCAGCATGGCCACGCGGGTTGTCAGCGCGCCCTCGAAATCCAGCTCGCCCCGCATGGCACGTTCTGTGATCGCGGACACTTCCGCTTTCAGACCAGCGAAATCCGCCAATTCATCGAGGCATTCCTGTCCGATAATCGTGGAATCCATGTCGGAGATCAGCAACCGTTTGCGACGATTTCCTGCGGGCACCAGGGCCACGTCCATTTCTTCCGCTTCCAGCGCAACGAGCGCTGCGTGCTGGAAATCGGCATCCATCGGTGCAAGCGGAATCTCCACAGCACTGACATCTCCGACCTGCCCCAGCCTTGTTATCTGAGGCAAGGTCTGGGCAATGCCGAGATCTCCGAGGATCATGCCGAGGCGCGAGGCAATATTGTCTTCCGGGGCATTGGCGGCGGCGATCAGGATCATGGAATTAACTGCTTTCTCAATCATTCCCGCCTCTTCACGGGTTTCCTCGTCGCTGACAAGCCCTTACGTCTATATGGATGACACCGGCAATACTCATTCACGGACCCACGGCCAGCGGCAAGACCGCGCTTGCCATCGAAGTGGCGCGCCGTCTGGGCGGTGAGGTCATCAATGCCGATTCCATGCAGGTCTATCGCGACTTGCAAGTGATTTCAGCTCGCCCGACCGAAGAAGAGATGGACGGTGTGAAGCACCATCTCTTCGGCCATGTGAACGCGGCCGAGCGCTACTCCACTGGCGAGTGGCTGGAAGAGGTCCGCGCGACCATTCGCACGCTTGAACTGCGCGGCAAGCGCGCTGTCCTGGTCGGCGGCACCGGCCTTTACCTGCTCGCAATGACTCAAGGCCTGTCGAATATTCCCCCTGTACCCGACGATGTCCGCGCCGACGTGCGCGCCATTGCCGATGCCGAGGGCGCGGACGGCCTGCGTGCCCGACTGGCCCCGGTCGATCCGGAAATCGCTGACCGACTGGGCACCGGCGACCGCCAGCGCCTCGCACGCGCCTATGAGGTTTATCTGGCGACCGGCAAACCGCTGACCGACTTCCAGCGCAACCGCCAGCCGCCGGTCCTGCAGGAGAATGAATGGATGGGCGTTGCGTTGACCCCACCTCGCGCAAAACTCTATCAGAAGATCGACCGCCGTTTTGAAGGCATGCTGATGCAGGGCGCGATGGAAGAAGCCCGCCAACTGATAAAACGCGATCTCGACCCGGAACTTCCTGCCATGAAAGCACATGGAATGCCGTGGCTCGCAGCCTTCGCACGCGGAGAGATAACGGCAGAATTTGCCGCAGAAAACGCAAAACGCGACACAAGACGCTACGCAAAACGGCAATTCACGTGGATCGGTCGCCAATTTCCCTTCTGGCCGCGCATTCCTTCACCGGAGCCAGAAGATCGATTGAGGGTTATTCTTGCCTTGTATAGGGAGATTGACAGGCCGGTTGAGGCAGATTATTCCTAATCCCGACGTTGGAGGAAACGCACCGTGCGCAAATACGTGGTACTCGTTATTAAGCATCCGTAGCTGGCTTTAAGTAGCCAGTTGCGGATGCGCGCACAAAACGGGGCTCCATTGGAGCCCTTTTTCTTTTCCGATACAGTCCAAACTCAGTTCCATCAGAGATCTCCCCATGACAACCGACACCAAGACCAAGCCCGCAGCTGAAACCTTGACCATGACAGGCGCCGAAATCGTCATCACGGCGCTCAAGGAACAGGGCGTGGAAGTCATGTTCGGCTATCCGGGTGGGGCGGTTCTTCCGATCTATGATGCGCTCTACAATTCCGATGGAATTCGCCACATTCTGGTGCGCCACGAACAGGGCGCTGGCCACGCGGCCGAAGGCTATGCCCGCACAACAGGCAAACCCGGCGTCTGCCTCGTCACCTCCGGCCCCGGCGCGACCAATATGGTCACCCCGATTGCAGACGCGATGATGGATTCCATTCCGATGGTGGTCCTGACCGGACAGGTTCCGACACACCTGATCGGCACCGACGCGTTCCAGGAATGCGACACAACCGGCATCACCCGTACCTGTGCCAAGCACAATTACCTGGTTACCGATGTGAACCAGCTCGCACGCACGATCCACGAAGCCTTCCTGATCGCCAAATCCGGTCGGCCCGGACCGGTCGTGGTCGACATTCCCAAGGACATCCAGTTCGCCACCGGCACCTATGTCGGCAAGGAGGGCGTTCACAAGCCGAGCTATCACCCCACTACCAAACCGCACCCGGATGCGATTTCGGCGACAGTGGATCTGATGATGCACGCGCGGCGGCCAGTCTTCTACACTGGCGGCGGTGTCATCAATTCCGGTCCGAAGGCGTCCGATCTGCTGCGCGAGCTCCAGAACGTCACGGGGTATCCGGTGACCTCTACACTGATGGGGCTTGGCGCCTTCCCTGCCTCCCATCCGGACTGGCTGGGCATGGTTGGCATGCATGGCAGCTTCGAAGCCAATAATGCGATGCACGATTGCGATCTGATGATCTGCGTGGGCGCGCGCTTCGATGACCGGGTGACCGGCCGTATCGACGCCTTCTCACCCAACTCCAAGAAGGTGCATATCGACATCGATCCTTCTTCGGTGAACAAGATCGTCCGAGTCGATATCCCCGTGATTGCCGACTGCGCAGAGGCGCTGGCCGCAATCCTGAAAGAGTTCAAATCCCGCAAGGCCAAGAAGCCGGACCTGAAACCCTGGCGTCAGGAAATCGACATCTGGCGCGCCCGGAAATGCTTCACCTACGCAAACTCCAACACGGTCATCAAACCCCAACATGCCGTTGAGCGCCTGTATGAGCTGACCCGTGATCGCGAGACCTACATCACGACCGAAGTTGGCCAACACCAGATGTGGGCGGCGCAATTCTATCATTTCGACGAGCCGAACCGGTGGATGACCTCCGGTGGGCTCGGCACGATGGGCTATGGCCTGCCCGCCGCAGTGGGCGTTCAGGCAGCGCATCCGGACGCCCTCGTGATCGACATTGCGGGCGAAGCGTCAATCCAGATGATGACGCAGGAACTCTCCACCGCCGTTCAACACAGGCTGCCGGTCAAAGTCTTCATCCTCAACAATGAATGGATGGGTATGGTGCGCCAGTGGCAGGAATTGCTGCATGGCGAGCGCTATTCTCACTCCTATTCGGAAACCCTGCCCGACTTCGTGAAACTTGCCGAAGCAATGGGCGGACATGGCATCCGTTGTGACAATCCAGCGGAGCTGGACGACAAGATCCGCGAGATGATTGACCATCCCGGGCCGGTTTTGTTCGATTGCCGTGTCGAAAAGGCCGAGAACTGCCTGCCAATGATACCGTCGGGTTCAGCGCACAACGAGATGATCCTTGGCGAAATCAAGGGCGATGAGATTGGCGAAGCTGGCAAGGGACTGGTCTGACCGACCAGACCCGGCGGGAGCTTGATAGGACGAATGTGATGGCTGCGAGTGATCTGTGGCAGTGGGGAATGGAAAATATCGGCACGATCGTGACCGTGGTCTCCGCCATTGCGGCTGTACTTGGCGCGCTCGCAAGCCGCGCCGAAACCCGCAAACAACACCAGCTGCGCACCGAACAGCTGCGCCAGAGCATCGACAGCGCCAGCCTCGACTGGGGCAATACCGCCATCGAAACGCTGGCCTCTGCTGCCATGCTGGCGCGCAACCGCCACGTGATGGACTCCGACCGCGCCTTCCAGGAGGCGCGCGCAGACAGTCTGACTAACCTGTCGACCCTGATTGACCGTGGACGGATGTTCTTTCCAAACCTTGCGCCTGACCGTCATGGCCTCAACAAGGATGGCGCATATCAAGGCTTCCGCGCGCCGATCCTGGACAGCCTCGTCTGGGCCCATGAAGAGGTTCATGCCCTGACCCGCGAAGGCGGCCCGACAAGCGAGGACAGTGCGGCTTTCATCGATGCTTGCCGCAAATTGCTGGTCTCTGAACTGCAAGCCCATCTCGATCCACGGCGCATGGACCAGCTATTGGGCCGCTACACCAAACAAAAGCAGAAACACCAGGACGACGCGATCAGCCGGTCTGGAGCGCTGCGGGACGAGCTATTGACTCGCCGTCCCGACCTCTCCATCGACTTCTGGAATCGTGACACCCCGAAACCGGAGACACAGCCATGAGCGATGGATCAACAGCTACGCCCCCCGCTGGCAATCCGAAATCGGCCTATTTCCTGTCTCATGAGGACGAGGCCGTCGAACGCCGCACACTGGCCGTCATGGTCGATAACGAGCCAGGCGTTCTGGCCCGTGTTGTGGGACTGTTCTCTGGCCGGGGTTACAATATCGACAGCCTGACCGTGGCCGAGGTCGACGTGAATGAGCGCCGCTCGCGGATCACCATCGTGACCCAGGGCACACCGCATATTCTGGAGCAGATCGAAGCCCAGCTCTTGCGCATCGTGCCCGTGGAACAGGTGATCGACATCACCAAGTCCAAGCGCGGCATCGAGCGCGAACTGGCATTGATCAAGGTCGCCGGCAAAGGCGAAGCCCGTGTTGAAGCGCTGCGCATATCTCAGATTTTCCGCGCGAATGTGATAGACACGACAAATGAGAGCTTCATTTTCGAGCTGACAGGCGCCTCTGAAAAGATCACCCAGTTTGTGGATCTGATGCGACCGCTCGGCTTGGTTGAGGTAAGCCGGACAGGTGTTCTGTCGATCAAGAGGGGAAAGGAGAAGGGATGACACGCACCAGCCTGATTGCGCTCGGCGTCCTTTTTCTCGCTGGCAATGCGCACGCCATAGAAGAACAGCCCGAAAGCTGCCGCCCGAAAGTGGCCGGCTCGGCCCTGGCGCTTGCAGATGATGCCGATCAGGCTCAGCTGCAATGCGATATCGACCGTGCGGCCCTGATTGCCGACCGGGCCGATGCAACGTTTGATTCCTCCAATGACCCCATCCTGCGCATCGTGGACACCGCAGCGCCCAGCGGGGCCGCTTATGTCTACGATATCGTCGATGCAGACGGCACAATGATGCTGGATGCGCGAACGGTACCGGTCGATTCCGACACCAACACACATATTCCGCTCTGTCGCCTGCAGACCCAACTGCCTGCCCCCGTCGCAAGCAAGGTCGCCTTGTCTCTCCTGACCACCAGCGATGCAGGACTGCCCGCCTATGGCGCGCGGGAAAAAATGGTGGTCAATGCCGACGGATCGCGCAGCTATGAGCTGCTGCTGGCGTCGCACGACATCATCACCTCAATTGAAACCACCAATGGCCTGAAACAGTTTTCGCGCCATTCGGAGGCCACAGACATAATTGCCGAATTGAACCGTAGCGTTATCGGCGTCGCCAATTTTTCAGATGGCTGGGTGTGCAAGTCCAACTGACCTGAAGACCCTTACCCCAACAATCAATCCTCCAGCGGAGCAAGTAGAGGCCCATGAAAATCTATTACGAACAGGATGCAGACCTTTCCCTCATCCAGAGCAAGAAAGTCGCCGTGATCGGGTATGGCAGCCAGGGCCACGCCCACGTTCTGAACATGCGCGACAGCGGCGTGAAGCAGCTGAAGGTTGGCCTCTATGAGGGGTCGGCCAGCCGCGCCAAAGCAGAAGCCGAGGGCCTTGAAGTGGTCACGCCCGCCGAGGCCGCCCAGTGGGCCGACGTGCTGATGATCCTTATCCCGGACGAAAAGCAGGCCGTGCTCTATGCAAACGAGATCGAACCGCATCTGCGCGCTGGCCAGCATGTCATGTTCGGCCACGGCTTCAACGTGCACTACAACCTCATCCGTCCACGCCCCGATGTTGATGTCTCGCTGTCCGCCCCGAAAGGCCCCGGCCACACGCTGCGCGCCCAGTACCAGATGGGCTTCGGCTTGCCGGGTCTGATCGCAATCCATCAGGACGCGACCGGCACGGCACAGGATGTTGCCCTGTCCTATTCCAAGGCCATCGGCAATACGCGCGCTGGTGTCATCGAGACCTCATTCCGCGAAGAGACCGAAACAGACCTCTTCGGCGAACAGGCTGTGCTCTGTGGCGGCATCGTCGAGTTGATCAAGGCTGGCTATGAAACCCTGGTCGAGGCTGGCTACGCGCCGGAAATGGCCTATTTCGAATGCCTTCACGAGACCAAACTGATTGTTGACCTTATTTATGAAGGCGGCATCGCCAACATGAACTACTCGATCTCGAACACGGCCGAATATGGCGAATACGTCTCCGGCCCGCGCGTGATCAATTCCGAAGCCAAGGCCAACATGAAAAAGGTTCTCGAAGACATCCAGGACGGCACGTTTGCCCGCAACTGGGTCCTCGAAAACCAGGCCGGCGCACCGGGCTTCAACGCCATGCGCCAGCGCATGAACAGCCACGAAATCGAAGAAGTCGGCGAGAAACTTCGCGGCATGATGCACTGGGCCCAGAACGATCGCCTGGTCGACAAATCCCGCAACTAAACCTTATCCGGGTGGACGGTCCGGAACCCGGTTCATGTCCACCCGGCCGTCAATTCCCGGTACGCGGCCGGACATGGTGTATTGCCAGATGTCCGGTACGCGGCCGTTGATGGTCCGCGGCATCGTCTCGCCAAGGCCGCGCAACCAGAGCGGATAGTCATCATAACTGCCGGCCAGCCAGTCGGTGTGAAACTCTGGCGTCGTGTAGATCACCGGCCGCACGCCATATTCGGCCTCTAGCGCTGTCAGGAATGTGTCCAATTCTCCCAAAGTCTCAGTCGTGCTGCCGCGCGGCTCGCAATTGTGCGCATATTCCAAATCAACTGCGGGCGGCAGCGCCCCTGCCCGCACTTCCACGGACTGAATGAAATTCTGGGCCTGCTCGGCTCCCGGCCGGCAGAGTCGGTAGAAATGATAAGCGCCGACCGTCCAGCCGCGCGTTGTCGCTTCGCGCCAATTTTCCAGGAAACGTGGATCTTTCCAGTCCCGACCTTCGGTAGCCTTGAGGTAAAGAAAATCGACGGGTGCGGCCTCGAACTCGTCCCAGCGGATGCGACCATTATGGTGCGACAGGTCAATGCCGGTGAAACCGGATTGCAACGGGATAACACCGCCTGCAACCGGTTCAGACGATTGTGAACACGCCGCTGCAACCAGCATCAAGGTAAATGAAACGGACCGAAACAGGCTCATGAGCTGTTTCAACACAGGAATATGGCCTTATGGCGAGGAAAACTTGCCCGTATCTTGCAAGGTAATCTCTGCTTGGAACTGTGCGCGCGGCCAATTGCGCGCTATAAGAGCAATGAAATCAATTCTCTGGCCCGGATGAAAACCCCAACGCCGACAACAGGTGCATCAGGTCAGAACATGGGAAAGTATGGGTGATGGCCAAATTCGAAACGGACAATGCTGCCGGCAAGGGCCGCTCAGGTCAGGGCAGCTTCATCGGCACGGAATGCGCGCTGGAAGGCAGCTTCAATTTCTCTGGCCCGCTTACCGTAGCAGGCCATATGAAAGGTCCGGTCAAATCGGACGGGCTGGTATTGATCGAAGCGACCGGTCATATCGAAGGATCGCTGGAGGCGGCAATCATCGTCGTACATGGCAAGCTGACGGGCAATGTGACTGCTCATGAGAGCCTCGAGATATGGAATGAAGCTGTTGTCACCGGAAAGGTGTTCACCCGCAGCATCCGCGTTGACGCAGGGTCGCTGATGACCGCTGACCTCAACGTCGCAACCGACGGCCCCATACCGACGCATGAGGCTGTGGACACACCTGAGCATATCACTGCTGATACAGTTTCCGAGACCCCCGCTATCGACCCGAACCGACCCGCCAGCCCGCTGCCAGGCTCAAGCCTTGCGCGCAAACTGTCGACCTTGAGTGAAAATCAGTAGCGGCGCCTGACGTCTTCAAGACGCTCCCAAGTCGAGTCATCGGGCTGATAGGCCCCAAGCGTCGACAGGCGTTCGCAGGCCCATTCATACGCCTTATCGCAGGATTCCTGGAGAAGGCGCGTGCCTTCCGCAACGTTCTTGGAACCACCTTGGCCGGTATAGATCATGTTGCCATAGGCTGCACATCCGCTCACGTCGCCATAATCACACGCTTTATCATAAAGCTGGCGCGCCCGAGCGGTATCGGCATCCATGCCGCGCCCTTGAACAGTCAGATAGGCAAGTCCTGAACAGGCCTCTGCGACTTTTCCATCGCACGCCTTGCGATAATTGTCCGCAGCGCTCTTGTAATCCTGGTCGCCGCCAAGCCCCTTGCGATACATATCGGCCAGCTCGAAGCAGGCTTGATAATCCCTGGTGTCACAGGCCTGACTGGCTTCGGTGCGTGTGACGCGATTGGTCTCAAGGTTAGCCGTAGCTTCCTCGAGCGCAATTTCCGCTTGGGTCCGCTCAACCTGACCATACTGCGCAGCAGCAGGAAGAACAGCGACTGACATGGCGACAACAGATATCGCGGCGGCAAGAATACGCATGCAATTTCTCCCTTGGTTATATTCGGGATATAAGTGGCGATACGGAGTGCGTCCATGTAAACCGCTGCTTACAGATTGGTAACATCACGCATGATCGCTTGCCGTCGTACCGGCTGGCTCAGCATAAGAAACCAAACGACCAAAGGGGAAACACATGGCCGCAACAGACCAGACGCCGATCGGATCAGGCTTTCATGCAAAGTCGACGGCACAGGAAGTTATCGACGGCATCGACCTGACCGGACGCAACGTAATCGTCACTGGCGGCTATTCGGGGATTGGCCTGGAAACCGTTCGCGCCCTGGCGGGCGCAGGCGCGCGCGTGACGGTTCCTGCGCGACGCGTCGACGCCGCCGAGGCTGCGCTCGCTGACATTCCCGGCGATATCGAGATTGCGGCGATGGACTTGGAAGACCTCGCCACCGTGCGAAAATTCACCGCTGATTTTGAGGACACAGGCCGCGCACTTGATATCCTTGTTAACAATGCGGGTGTCATGGCCTGCCCTGAAACGCGGGTTGGGCCCGGCTGGGAACGCCAGTTGGGCGTGAACCATCTCGCGCATATGGCGATGAGCCTCGCGCTCGCCCCCGCTCTTGAACGCGCGGACGGCGCGCGCTTAGTCGCCCTTTCATCAACAGCGCATGTGCGCTCCGACGTGATCTGGGACGATCCCAATTACGAATCCCATCCCTATGACAAATGGGAAGCCTACGGCCAGTCCAAATCAGCGTGCGCCCTGTTTGCTCTGGGCGTGGACCATCGCGGCAAGGATATCGGTGTGCGGGCATTCTCGGTGCATCCGGGAGGGATTTTCACGCCTCTGCAACGCCACCTCACTGATGAGGAAATGGCCGAACTCGGTTGGAAAAACCCCGACGGAACAATCCCGCCTCAAGTTCAGGCCATGTTCAAGACACCAGAGCAAGGCGCATCCACCAGCGTCTGGGCCGCTACTTCCCCTGCCCTGGCGGACAAGGGCGGCGTTTATTGCGAAGATTGCGATATTGCCAAGCTTGCCACCGAAGAGAGTCAACGCTGGGAGCACGCCCGACCCTGGATCTGTGATGACGAAAAAGCCGAGCGGCTTTGGGATATCAGCGAGACCATGCTCAGCAAGGCCTGAGCGGACAGAGGACATTCCCATGAGACATTCACTAAGTTTCGCAGCTGCTTGCTTGAGCTTGGCCGCATGTGCTGCGCCGATTCCCGAGAGCATGCCAACAATGCCGGAAACTACCGTCCCTGCGTTCGATTACGATTCCGTCTTCGTGCATGATGGTCGACCGGAAGATGATTTCGAGCAGTATGAGCTTCGCAATTCGCGGCAGATCCTTGCATTCACCGGAGTAATGCCGGGCATGACAGTGCTGGATATGGAAGCTGGCGGCGGCATCTATACCGAACTCTTCTCACTGGTCGTGGGCGAAGAGGGAAAAGTCTACCTTCAGAACCCACCAGAGTTTGAAACCTTCCTCGGCGATGCGGTCGAGAAACGCATGGATGGCCGGCTGATCAACGTGACTCACATCCAGACATCGTTCGATGATTTCGAACCCATTGGCGATATGGAGGTGGATCTCGTAACCTGGTTTCTCGGTCCACATGAGCTCTGGTACACGCCGGAAGGCGCGGAGCCGGGTGCACTCGGAGATCCGGATGTCGCCTTTTCCGAAATTGCGCGCGTCCTGAAACCCGGCGGGCATTTCGTCGTGATTGATCACCGCGCGCCTGACGGTGCGCCCGCAACAACTGGCGGCGTGACACATCGGCTGGCGCAAGACACCTTGATGGATATGATGGGCGATGTCGGCCTCGTCCTTGTCGAGGAGAGTGACCTACTCGCGAATCCCGACGACGATGGCACGCTGAACGTATTCGATCCGTCTATCCGGAGACAGACGGATCGCTACATTCTCAAATTCGAGAAATCCTGACCAAAGACAGGATCAGCTGGAGCCTTCGGGATCCAGCTTGTCCTGGGTCCTGGTATCAAAATCGCTGGCGTCGTGGCGTTCGCGCAGTTGGGTCTCCGGCTTGCCAAAAGTGCGGTTCACCATGCGGCCACGCTTGACTGCCGGACGCTCGGCGATCTGTTTGGTCCAGCGCTGAACATTTTCGTACTCATGAACCTGCAGGAATTCTCCCGCATCATACACGACACCCGACGCCAGAGCGCCGTACCAGGGCCAGATTGCCATATCTGCAATCGAGTACTCGTCGCCAGCCATGAATTCATTATCGGCGAGCCGCTTGTCCAGCACGTCCAGTTCCCGCTTCACCTCCATCGCAAACCGATCAATCGCGTATTCGATCTTGATTGGCGCATATGCGTAGAAATGGCCAAAGCCACCGCCGAGATAAGGCGCCGATCCCATCTGCCAGAACAGCCAGGAAAGCGCTTCCGTGCGCTTGCGCGGATCCTTGGGCAGGAAAGCGTCAAACTTCTCTGACAGGTACAGAAGGATCGATCCGGATTCGAACACGCGGGTGGGCGGATTGGTCGAATGGTCCATCAGGGCCGGGATCTTGGAGTTCGGGTTGGCAGAAACAAATCCGCTGGAAAACTGGTCGCCCTCCATGATGTTGACCAACCAGGCATCATACTCAGCGCCGGAATGACCCGCCGCGAGCAGTTCTTCAAGCATTACAGTGACTTTAACGCCGTTCGGTGTGCCCAGCGAATAAAGTTGCAGCGGATGTTTCCCAACCTGCAAATCCTTGTCATGGGTCGCGCCCGAAATCGGCCGGTTGATGCTGGCGAAACGCCCGCCGCTCTCAGCATCCCATTTCCAGACCTTCGGTGGGATATAGGTATCGTCAGCCATGTTGCGTGCCTTCTTGCTTGGTTTTGTCAAACCAACATGTAGGCATGGCGCGCAGAAAGTCAGTAAACTTGTTTGTGAGACGTCCTAAACAGGCCCTCAGGTAATCAGGCTGGCAGGCTCTCAGTCAGCAACATTTCCTGGTTCTGCACAACTTTTGTGACCTTCACCGGCAGCCAGCAGGTCACTTCCAGACCGCCGCCATCGACCGGTTTCATACCGACCGTTCCGCCGTGCAGATCGATGAAATGCTTCACGAGCGCAAGACCGAGGCCGGCCCCGCGCTGGTCGCCCGAAACGAAACTGTCGAAGCTGGTGGCGCGTTTATCGGCTGCTAGCCCGCGGCCATTGTCTCGCACAGACAGGGTCACCATGTCGCCCACGCGCTGGGACGAGACGACGATTTCACCACCGGATTCGGTAAAGCGGAGCGAATTGGAAATGAGGTTGAACAAGACCTGCCTGATGCGACGCTCATCTGCCCGAATGACTCCAAGCTTGCCCTTGATGTCGGCGCGAACGGCAATCTGCGTGTCCTCTGCCTTTGACACGACCATGTCGATGCTTTCCTCGATGACATGGCTGAGATCCACATCTTTCAGATCGAGATCCATACGGCCTGCTTCGATCATGGCAAGGTCGAGAATGTTCTCGATCAGTTTCGAGAGGTGGTCGGAAGCTGACAGGATCGCGCTGACATAGTCTGTCTGGCGCTCGGTCAGATCGCCATTGCGCTTTGTTTCCAGCAGTTCAGCATAGCCAAAGATGACCGTCAGCGGCGACCGCAGCTGGTAGGACACATTGCGCACGAACTCCGTTTTCAGACGGTCCGCAGCCTCAAATGCTTCAGCCCGATCTCTCAGCGCGGACTCAACCCTGCGTGTGGCCGTCACATCCGCAAAGGCGATCAGCGTGTTTCCATCCGGCAGCGGATGGGTCAGATATGTCAGGATAGATCCATCAGACCGGCGCATCTCTCCGGTGGTGGACTGGCGTGCGCGGGCGGACGGGTCCGTAATATGGCCCTTGATCGCGTCCCAGACATCCAGGTCATGGAACAGCGGAACGCAGTCCTCGATCACATCGCTATAGTCCGGATGGTCTTTCAACTCGTCATGGTCCAGGGACCAGAGCCGTTCAAAAGCCTTGTTGAACAGTTTCAGCCGCCCGTCGCCGCCGAACACGACAACTGCCTCGTGCAGATTGTCGAGCGTGGACGCCTGCGTCTTCACAATGGCATTGAACTTGGTCTGAAGGTTCAGTTCGCCTGTGATGTCCTTGAACAACAGCAACAGGCCACCCATCGGGTGGCGCTGGCGTGTGACGGACAGAGTCCGGTCATCCGGCAGTGACCATGTATCTTCCTTTACCCCATCAATATCGAGGTAGTAGGACAGCTCCTCCGCCCGCCATTCGGCGTAATTTGTACGGGCCGGCAACTTGCGGCGCTCGCGCAGGCGGTCCAGCAACTGCCCGTGGTTCGGGCGGTCCAGCAGGAAGCTCTCATCGAGATCCCACATGTCGCGGAAGGCCTTGTTGTAGAAGGTCAGTTTGCGATCCGCCCCGAAGATCGCGACAGCATCGGCAACATGGTTCAGTGTCTCGTCATGCGCGCGAACATGGCGGTTCAGTTCCTCGCGCGCATTTTCCTGGGCGGTCACATCGAACGCCATCGCCCCTGCCCCGCCGGATAGAGGGAAGGTCAGCACACGCATGGCGCGCCGCTCTCCGTTCACGACCATGTGGCGCGTTTCGTCGATATCCGCACCTTCAGAAATAGTCTTGCGGGCTTGGTCAGCTGAAGCTTGGTCCAGCATGATCTGCCGATCCAGGACGCGGTCGAGGTTCACCCCATCGACTGCCTCAATGTAAGATGGGTTCACCCACTGCAGCTTGCCCATGCCGGATACGCGCCAGGCCGGGAACGGCGCCTTACCCAGCATGTCAAGGAAGGCTGTCGGATCGCGCGCGATAACCTGGCGCGCCTCTTCCAGCTTGCCGCGGGCGGAGCTTTCTTCCAGTCCCTTGATGGTGGTGTCGGTGACCCAGACGACCGCCCGCGCGCCAGCCGTCCGCCCGTCCGCCTCAAGGAAGCGGCCAGACGGCCCGATGATGGTGAGCGAGAAAGCCTGTCCAGTATCGCGCAGCTCGCGCATGCGAATCCGCAGCGTCGTGTCCTGTCCGGAACTGTCACGCGCTTCGAGGTCGGCAAGGCCTTCGATGATGCGCACCGCCGGATCGGGCGAAATCGCATCGTCGGTGAAGCTGAGCAGGCCAGCCAATGCCACCGGCGAACCGTAAAGCTCCGGCGGGGTCATTTCTTCACTGTCGGGCTCAAGCGCCTCACCCTGCCAGACCAGGATCACGCCCGGGTGAGCACCAAGGATTGAGCGGTGCTCTGCCAGAAGAGTCTCGAGATCGGACGACCGGTCTTTGTATTTGCGCGCCGCGCCACGTGCCCCATCAGACACGCGCAGCGCCCATAGCAAGGCGGCTAGGCCCAGCGCGGTCGCACCAGCAGACATGATGATAGGGACCTGGTCCGCCGTGATTGCCATAGTGTCTTCAATCCAAATCGCACGAATCGACCACCGGTCGGCGGCCGCAACTGGTTAACGGATTGCTCCCTTTGCGTTAAGGCGGCGTTAACGAGACGCTAATGCCAGACCGATGTCCAGACAAGATAACTGAAACGTCATGTTGCAAAAACGCCACACCGACATAGTCTGATCCCTCGAACCTTCTGGGAGTCTCTTCATGCGTAATCTGGCCCTTGCCCTTTCCGTGGCGGCACTCGTTTGTCTTGGTGCACCTGCATCTGCCGGTGCCGAAGATGAGGGCGACGATCTTGTGCGCCTGCCGGGGCAGTCTTATCCCGGCCCGACAAGACGCGGTGCCAAAGCGAATGGACATGTCCCAGAACGCCTTGTGGCGGGAGGTGGATTGATTGTCAGTTTCGATGCCAACCTGGATGGCAATGTCACCCCGGAAGAACTCGCCACGGGCATTGAGGCTGCCTTCCTTGAGGCCGATTCCAATAAGGACGGCTATCTCAGCCCGCTCGAACAGCTCTCATGGGCGGAAAGCCAGCCGACCCGCGACGACACGCTGGGAAATCCGGCTCGCTTCGACCCAAATCTGGATCGGCGCGCCAGTTTCGACGAATTCGACACGGTTCTCACCAGCCTCGCCGCAGACTACGCCTCGGATTCCGGCATCATTCACGTGGCCGACCTGAAAGCGCCCAAGCCTGAAAAACGGGAAGAGACCCGCTTTGTCCGCAATGACCCGCCGCTTCGTCGAAATTAGGTGAGAATATTGTAGAGGTCGGTCCGCCGATCCCGGAAAAACCCCCAGGCGGCCCGTTCGCGTTCAATTTCATCCAGATCGAATTCTGCCACCAGCACGCCCTGTTCGGTACGACCGAAATCAATCACGATCTCGCCGGTTGGGTCCGCGATGAAGCTGGTTCCGTAGAAGACCTGCCCTTCCTCGTCGCCCACACGGTTTGCCGCGACGACCGGGATGGTGTTCGAGACAGCATGGCCCTGCATCGCGCGGCGCCAGCGGGCGGCCGTATCAAGGCCCGCATCCTGCGGCTCAGCGCCAATCGCTGTGGGGTACAGCAACGCATCCGCGCCCATTAGCGCCATGGCGCGCGCAGCTTCCGGGAACCATTGGTCCCAGCAGATTCCCACACCAATCCGGCCTTTCATTGTGTCCCATACGCGAAACCCGGTATCGCCTGGGCGGAAATAGTATTTTTCCTGATAGCCCGGCCCGTCCGGAATGTGGCTCTTGCGATATACGCCCAGAGGCGACCCATCCGCGTCGATCATGACCAGAGAATTGTAATAGAGCGGACCGTCCTTCTCATAGATTGAGACGGGGATGACGACGCCAAGTTCCTCGGCCAGCGCCGACAGTTGCTCGACAGCCGGATGCTCGCGCCAGGGATAGGCGCGCGCAAAATGCTGTTCTTCCTGTGTCTTGCAGAAATAGTACCCCGCGAAGAGTTCCGGCGGCAGCACAACGTCGGCCCCCTGCTCTGCGGCCTCGCGCACACGCTCCGCCACGCGGTCGATATTGTCCTGCACATCGTCTGATGGCGTAAACTGGATGCAGGCAAGCGTTAGGGTACGGGGCATGGCTCGCTCCTGGAAATCAAGCTGGAATTTCGCGGGTCATGCAGTGGAAGCTGCCCCCGCCATTGAGAATATTGCGTGCCGGCAGGCCGATCACCTTGCGACCTTCGAACAGAGCGCTCAGTTCGGCCTGCGCCACAAGGCTGTAACGGTCTTCGTAAACGGGCACGAGGACCGCGCCGTTCGTGATTGTGAAATTCATATGGCTTGCCGGAATCGGATTTCCATCCTCGTCCTTCACAAGCCCGGGTGAGGGAATGGTGGTAACCTCGAGCCCAGCCCTGCGGAGCGTTGTTTCAATCTCCTGCAGCGTATCAGCATTCGGGTCGTCTGCGCCCGATGGATGCTGGCAGATCGCATGTCCCGGCGCGATGAAACGGGCGATATTGTCGACATGGCCATCTGTATGGTCATTGAGCAAGCCGTCGCCGAGCCAAATGAACTCCAGTACGCCGAGCGCCTCGGCAATCGCCATCTCGATCTCGGCCTGATCCATACCCGGATTTCGGTTTGGATTGAGCAGGCATTGTCCGGTTGTCAGCAGGCGGCCTGTGCCGTCCGCATCAATGCCCCCGCCTTCCAGAACCATCGCGTGCTGCGAAACCGGAATGCCTTCGTGCTGCGCAATGGCCGTCGCCGTTTCCGTGTCGCCTGGCATCAGGTACTTTCCGCCCCAGCCATTGAAGCGGAAGGCCTGCGCGCGGCGCGCATCGCCCGTTCCTGTAATGATTGGCCCGGTGTCGCGCATCCAGATGTCACCGGTCGGAATTCGGCAGACCTCAGCGCAATCACCTACGGCTGCACCCGCCGTTGCCTCGGCTTCATCTGACCCTACCGCGACCCGGATCGGCACATAGTCCGATGCGGCGCGGATGAATCCGGAGATATCTTTGCGTGGACCTTCAAGGTTGCCGCCCCACTCTTCAAGAAGACGCGGCCAGCCAACCCAGAGAGCAGCATGAGGGGCCCATTCGGGCAGGAGATGAGGTTTCATGTCAGACATTGAGCGCGCCATGCCACACCTTGTTCCAAAGGAAAAGGGCGGCTCTTCTCAGAGCCGCCCTTCCCGATTTTCAGTTTCGGAGTTCCGAGTGACTAGAACTCGTAGCGCAGGCCGAAGCGAATTTCGTAGCGCGACGCGTCGCCCTGACGAGATTCACAATCACCAGCCTGGAAGTCGTCAACCGCACAAACCGCTGGGAAGCCAGGCTCACGCAGTACGCCCCACTCGTCGTTCAGCAGATTTGTGAAGTTGTCGACAACAATGAAGCCGGAAGCCTTGTGATCAAGGAAGCCAGGGAATTCCTGCTCAAGCTTGATGTCGACCTTGCCCCACCAGGAACCTTCTTCGCCGTTACGCTCTGCACCAGCAGCCAGGTACGGGTTGCCTTCGAGGTAAGGGTTGAAGCCACTGATACCGTTCGCGCTACCACCGTAAACCACGCTGTATGGACGACCCGACACAGCCTGGCCGAAGGCCGAGAACGTGGTCATGTTGTCGCCGAAGAAAGCGCGCTCATAATTGGTAAGTGCCGTGAAGCGGTGCTTGGTGTTGTAGTCAGACGTCGAAGCGCTGACATCCTGCGGGTCGCCGAATGCGCGGTTGACGTAGTTCGAGAAGGCCACCGAGGACGTCATCGGGTGCACGTCTTCTGCATCCGTGTAGGCGTAACCCAGGGCCCAGTCGAGACCGAAGTCATAGGACTTCGAGATCGAGCCGGAAACCAGCAGAGACTTGGCGTCTTCTTTCGCATTGGTCAGCACGAAGGCTGCCTCACGAACGCTGCTGTAGGTCGGGTATTCGCGACCATCGACTGTGGTTGTGCCAGTCTGCTCGAGATCACCGCGGATCCAGACAGCGCTATCTTGAGCAACGGTGTACAGAATGTCGCCCGAGAGGACATACTCGCCGCCGAGCCCAGGCGCGTCAGCATAGTATGTACCGCCGAAAGCAAATTTCAGCTCAGATGGAATTTCGAAGTTCGGATCAAGGTAGTTGATCTCGAAGTTCGAGCCTTCGCCAGCTGCGACAGCGTCGATCATGTCTTGTGGCACACAGTAGCCCGGTCCCGTCGGCACGCCGTCTTCACAAAGACCGTAGTCAATGTCGAAGAGCGATGTCACGCCATTTTCAAGACCGAATGCACCACCGTCCGAACCGAACTGCAGCACGTTGTTTGCTGAGTAGGTGTTGGACAGCCACACGTTCGGGTTGCCACCGGAGTAGAGGCCGACACCACCACGCAGGTCGAGATTGTCGGAGAAGTCCCACTCGAAGCCGAGACGTGGCTGAAGCAGACCTTCACCATCCAGCGTCTCACCATTTGTGAAGCCATAGTCAGCCAGGAAGTCTGCATTGGTTTCAGGTGCGTCGTCGGTTGTGTACCAGTCGTAGCGCAGGCCACCGATCACCACGATACCGTTGCCGAAGTCAATTTCGTCCTGGGCGTACAGCGTGTTGATCTCATATCCCCAGTCAGCAGCCGCATTGTTCGGATCGCCTGTTGGGGAGTTGTTGTAGTTCACGTTGTCGGCGATGCCGAGACGGAAGTTCTCAATCGCATCGTCGAATGCTCCGCCAGAGGACGGATTGCCATCGAAGTCGATTTCGGTTTCGACGTGCTGGACGAACATGTTGAACACGTCGAGGGCTTCACGCTCATAGCCGAAGCTGAAATTGTGGTTGCCCGTCGTGTAGTAACCTTTCAGCGCGAGGCTGAGGGTCTCGTAGTACAGCTTGTTTGCTTGGCGGGAGTCGTCGCCACCGAGGTAGACATCAACATCGTCGGTCTCGATCGTGATCTCACCGAAATCGGTACCGCCGACAGAAATCTGACGATTGTCCAGTTCGGAATAGGCAAGTCGGACTTCAGTGGAGAAATTGTCCGTCCAGTCAGAATAAAGCGAACCGGCATAGGACGTCAGTTCCGCGCCACGCTCATAGAGGTGGTTGGAGAATTCCAGCTCATCGGAGTCACCGTCCGACTGGGCGATGTTGAAACCATCATTCCAGTTATAGGTGAAGGATGCGCGGTGATCGTTGCTGATGTTCCAGTCGAGCTTGACCAGGATCTTCTCGTCGGAGTTATCAGCGCTGCTCGGGATCGTGCCCGGATCATAGCCATAGAGTTCCATGGCGATGTTGCGGATCTCATCGACTTCGGCCTGAGTGATGTTCACTTCGTTGACAGCGCCGGAGCCGATCGCGCCGCGGTCAAACAGGTTCACGCCGTCAAGTTTCTCGTAGGCCGCGAAGAAGAACAGCTTGTCCTTGATGATCGGACCACCGACGCCGAAGCCGTAGCGGGTTTCGTCGTACTCACCCGTCGTGATGTCGTCGCCTTCGAGGCTGTCGGCGCGCAGGCCGTCATTTGTGTAGTCGCCGAAGAGGTAGCCGTGGAATTCATTCGTACCGGATTTCGTGACCGCGTTGATGTTACAGGCGGAGAAGCCACCATACTGCACATCGAAGGGAGCCAGTTCGACCGCAACCTGCTCAATGGCATCATAAGAAAATGGGATGCGCTCGGTTGGGTAACCATTCGAATTCAGGCCGAAATTGTCATTCATGCGAATGCCGTCAACGGTCAGCGAGTTGAAGCGGGAGTTCTTACCGCCACACTGGACTGCGTTGATATCACCACGGGATTCGTCAACATAGATGCGTGGGTCGAGGCGCAGGACATCCGTGATGTTGCGGTTGATGGCCGGGGCCCTCTGCAGCGTCTCCAGGCCGAAGGTCGCCGAAGGACCAGCAGCAGTCGGTGCGAGATCGGAGACGGAAGCCGTAACAACGATCGTTTCCTGACGCGCTTCACCATCATTGGTGAGCGTGAAGTCGACCTGGGTCGCATCGCCGAGGTTCAGGCCCACATCTTCGATGAACTGGCCCTGGAACTCTGACGAAGTCACCGTAACGACATAGCCGCTGGAAACAGGCAGGTTGCGGATGCTGTACAGACCGGTCTGGTTGGTCGTCGCAGTCCGTGTCAGCCCTGTGGAAGGATCGGTGATGGTAACCAGCGCACCGGATACGGCCTGGCCGTCATCATCGGTCACTGCGCCGCGGACGGCTGAAGTTGTAACCTGCGCCATAGCGACGCCGGCCATGCTCAGCGCAATGGCAGATACTGCTGCCCCACGCCCGAAAGTGGTCCAATTTGTCATGACTATTCCCCTAGTCGGTGATGCGCCGACAACCGCCCCTTGCGGGTCGCCGGTACTGCGGGTCGGATAACGACACCGGATGACAGATTAGTGACAAGATCTTGAAGGTTCAGCACATAAGGCTGCGATCACGGTGGATCGATATGTTGCGATGCAAAAAAGACACGGTTTGGAGGCGGACATGCGCAGATTACGTGCGGTTCAGGGTATATTCTGCCTCGGTGGGGCGGCATAAGTCTCAAGTTGAGAAGGAATAGCACCCCATGACCGTCGAGGAATCCGAATCGCCTGGCCGCTGGCAGACCATCACACTCACCGCGCTGGCAATGCTGCTTGTACTGAGGGTTGTATTCACAGGCATTTCGCCTCTGAACCTATATGCAGATGAAGCGCAGTACTGGCGATGGGGCGATACGCTGGAATGGGGCTATTATTCCAAGCCTCCCATGATTGCGTGGGTCATCCATGCTGTGACAGCTGTATTGGGTGATGCAGAATGGGCCGTACGGCTTCCCGCGGCCTTCCTGCACACGGCCGGTGCCACCTTCATCTATTTCCTTGCGCGAGACATGTATGGTGCACGTGTCGGCATGTTTGCCAGCCTTGGCTATGCACTGATGCCGGCTGTCATACTGTCTTCTGTCGTGATCTCCACAGATGGCGTACTCATCCCCTTCTGGTGCGCCGCCCTTTGGGCTCTGTGGCGCCTGCGCAGTGGGCAAGGCGCATGGGTCAGCGCGCTGGGTCTCGGCGTCGCGGTCGGACTCGGCTTCCTGTCGAAATACGCAATGCTATATTTCGCGATCGGCGTCGTGCTGGTCCTGTTGATTGACGTACAGAGTCGCCGTGCCCTGCTGAGTTGGAAAGGCCTCGCAGCCTTGGCCGTGGCAGCAGCGATCTTTGCGCCACATCTCGCCTGGAATGCCGCGAATGATTTCAAGACGGTGAGCCACACGGTCGACAATGCCAATCTTGGCGGCGACCTTATCAATCCTGAGAACGCCCTCACCTTCCTGGTCGATCAGCTTGGCGTGTTCGGGCCAATCAGTTTCCTGGCGCTCGTCTTCGGCATCTTTGTGATGCGTAGCGAGGATGACGGCATCATGGGCCGGGACCGCTGGCTGCTCTGCTTTATCCTGCCGGTCTTGCTGATCATCATGGCACAAGCGGTCCTGTCGCGCGCCAATGCCAATTGGGCTGCAACTGCCTATCCGGCCGCGAGCGTGCTGGTGGCCTCATGGCTCGCCCGCGCAAAGCCAAATCGCAAACTTTGGTACATCATTGCAGCGGTCAGCTTCGTCGCTTTTCTGCTCGCGCCGGATGTGTCATTCGCCACGCGCCTGTTGATTGGTGCCATAGTCGCAGCAGCCATTCTGGGTTACGGCCATTTTGTGCGCCATTCCCCGTCCGGCCTGCTCTGGACCAGTTTGTCTCTGCACGCTGCTCTGATGCTGGCCCTGCTGACCCTCGCGCTACTGCCCGCCTCCCTGTCGACCTCGCTTGGTTTCGACAACGCCCTCAAACGCACTCGTGGCTGGGATAGCGCCGCTGAGCAATTGTTTGCGCGCGCCGATGCACTTGGCGCAACCTCAGTGCTCGTGGATGAGCGAGAAGCCTGGCACGGCCTGGACTATTACGCACGCGAGCGCACCACGCCGATGATTTCATGGCGCCGCTATGCCGGACCGAAGAGTTTTTCAGAAGCCCAGCCACTTGAGGGCGGTTTGGCCGATCGCGTACTCATCGCGTCGCTACATCCCGGCATGCGCCCGAAACTGCGAAGCGATTTCCAGTCCTTTGACCATGTGGGCGTGATCTCAATTCCGCTTGGAACGCGTAGCAATGGATGCCCGATCTTGCGGGAATTCCAACTTTATCTGGGTACCGGATATGACCGTCAGGACCGGACACCCGAATGGGAGGAACGTTTTGATGGACAGACGGAATTCAAGCCTGAGCCCTGCCCATCACCAACCGATCAATGACCGACTGACTCGCCCCAAAGATCTTCGACCCGGCCATCCCGGCCACATGAAGCGCGATAGTAGCGATACTTGAGCGGGTTCTTCTTGTAATAATTCTGATGATAATCTTCGGCCGGCCAGAATGTTTCGGCCTGAATCACCCGCGTCACGATGGGGTCCTTCAGCACGCCTGACGTCTCGATCTCGGCAATCTCGGCTTCAGCCACCGCGCGCTCGTCATCAGTGTTGACGAAGATCGCGGTACGATAACTGTCGCCCTTGTCGCAGAACTGACCATAGGGATCTGTGGGATCCACGTGCCGGAAAAAATACTCGACCAATGTGTCATAGCTGACCAGATCCGGGTCGTAGGTAACCTTTACGGCCTCGTAATGGCCGGTGTTCTCCTTGGAGACCTGCTTGTAAGTCGGATTGGCGATTTCACCGCCCGTATAGCCGGACACGGTGTCGATCACGCCATCAACCTTGTCGAAATCAGACTCAACGCACCAGAAACACCCGCCCGCAAAAATGGCCGAAGACAGCCGCTTGGGGGCCGTTTCTGCCAGGGGTTGGTCCTGCGCGCCCGCATTCGAGAAGAACGCAAGCGCCATGGCGGCCAAGCCAGCGGCGATGGTGAAGGTGGGGGCGGATGGCATACGCATGGCAGTTCCCGATACTCTATACAGTCGCAGCAAACACACGCTGCGTTCTGTCCGTCATATGGCGGTCTCCCGTCCGCCGTGAAGGCCAGAAAGTCAGTCCTAACATAAATGTGTTGCCTGCGTGTTGCCAAACTGCGTCAGCAATGAGGCTGATTGGCATGGCAGGAAGTATGTCAGGACGGCCCCATCAGCACACGGACCCTGACCCGGCTGGACCGCCCGCTCTGATCGACGGCCGTAATCGTGTAAAATCCCGCCTGCGTCGGCTGCCAGACCGGCGCACCGGCATCATCGATCTGGCTGGGCTTTCCGTCGATATACCAAGAGACGCGCCCCTCCCCGCGTCCAGCCAATACAAAGGGCCGGGCCGACTTGCCATCAACACTGCCGGCCCACAATTCCGCGCTCGCGGGTGGAAACAGGATTACGGGCGGCGCTTCAGGCGAAAAGTCATGTAGCGCGCCGCGTGTTTCGATTTTGCGCTGCGTGGTCAGGCGTGTGCGAGCTTCGCCTTCATCTCGTAAATGATGGGCAGTTCGATCAGCAATCTCGAACAGGAAGGGCAATGCGGTCACCCGGCCGGTCTTGCCAGGCCGCGGCGCGCCATCGGCCCTGCCAACCCAGACGACAATGGCATGTTCGCCGGAAACTGCGGCTGCCCAGCTGTCGCGGAAGCCGTACGATGTGCCGGTCTTGAAAGCAACTTGCGGCGCGCCCGCAGTCAGGCGCCCTGGCATACGGCCTTCCGGCATGGGACCATTTTGCAGGATACGGACGATATCTGACGCACTCTCGGCGCTGACCAGCCGCCGTCCCATCCGTTCATAACTTGCAGCTTCTTGACTGGCGCGCCAGACCAGAGGCTTGGCCACACCCTCATCGCCCAGAGCAGCATAGAGGACAGCCAATTCGCGCGCTGTCAGGCCTGCACCGCCCAGCGCGAGGGCAAGGCCAGCGTCGTGATTTGCGCCGCCGCCAATGCGTGGTCGCGCGCCCGCCAGCGCCAACTGCGCCGCAAACCGCTCTGGCCCGACCCGATCCAGCATAAGCACCGCCGGCACATTGAGCGAATGCTGCAAAGCATCCGAAACCCGCACATCACCGCGAAACATCCGGTCGAAATTTTCCGGCTGATAGGACGCAAACCGTTTGGGCAGATCGGAAATGCGCGTATCCGGTGCGGCCTGCCCGTCATCGAACGCCATGGCGTAAATGAACGGTTTCAAGGTGGAGCCCGGCGAGCGGGCTTGCGCGGTCAGGTCGAGCCAGCCCCCTGCCCGGTCGCGCGAGGCAGATCCGATCAGGGCGCGCACACCACGTGTCGGAATGTGAACCACAATCGCCGAGACCTGAACGTCAGGGCCTTCCGCCTCAGCCTTGCGCAAGGCCATGGATTCGAGTTCAGCCTGAAGACCCGCATCCAGCGTGGCGCGCACGTCCTCGCGCGGCCCGCTCGCCAGCGCTTTCTCTGTGCCGTGCCAGGCACGCATCGGAAAATCACGCCGCCGCGTCGGGACCGGCGATGTGGCTACTTCCTCCACATCAGCCTCGCTGAAAACACCATACCAACCGAGCTTGGTTGCGACCCAATCGCGCGCCTTTTGCGCCTGGTGTGGCCGACGATCCGGGCGGCGCACTTCGGGCGATTGCGGCAGGGCGATCAGCAGTGCGATCTCGTCAGCGGACAAGCGGTCAGCCTCGTGCCCGAAATAACTCCAGCTTGCTGCCCGCACGCCTTCAAGGTTGCCGCCATAGGGCGTCAGCGTAAGGTAGAGTTCGAGGATCTCATCTTTCGACAAGCGACGTTCGATCTGCCAGGCGCGCGCGATCTCGATCAGCTTGGACCCGACATTGCGGTCCCGAGGTTCCAGCAGGCGCGCAGTCTGCATCGTGATCGTGGAGCCCCCAGATACGATCCGCCCGGCCCGCGCCGAGTCTGCCACAGCCCGGCCGAGCCCCGTCCAATCTGTCCCGCGATGGCTATAGAAACGTTTGTCTTCGACCCGAAGCAGCGCCTCGATGAACTCTGGATCGATCTTGTCGAGATCTCCGCGGAACCGCCACCGTCCGTCTTCGGTCGGAAAGGCCCTCAGGGGCTTGCCCTCCCGGTCGGTCACCAGCGCGGAGATTTCTCCCGCGCGGTCAATTGGCGGCGGCAGTACCCAGTCCATCAGGATAACCGCAGCAAACACTGCGGCTATCCCGATGACGATACGCCGAGGCGTCAGCATGGCTTACTGACCGCCTCCCATCGTTCCGGGCGCTGCGCTGATCGTGACGCGGCCAGGCTTGGACCGGGCGAACACTTCCGGACGATACATGTCCTCGGCCACCACACCCGGCATTGCGAAATCGCCCGGCGTTACCGCTCTGACGACATAGGCAAGCGTGACCGGCTGCGCATAGACATCGACGGCGGCCACAAACCGATCATCCTGTGCCTCGGCAGTCTGTGCATTCGCAATCTGGCCGAGATAGGCAAACGCGCCCGATCCGCCATATTCACGCCTGCCATCTGCAGGGCGCAGCACCGATTCAATCTCGAAGCCGGCGGGCAGCAGGTCCGCCACGATCACAGGGTTCAGGCGGCGCTCATGTGGCGACACCGTCAAGCGCACGATCAGCTGGTCCCCCTGGCTGACCCGGGACAGATTCACACGACCACCGGTCAGTGTAAAGAATGTCTTGTCGACGCCCATCTTGGATGTCGCAGCGGGCGGCGCCGTTTCTGGCGAACCGCTGACCATAACTGTCCGGAACATCGGCGCCTTGCCTTCCAGCGTGAACGTCACACCTTCCGTGGCCTGCGCTTCGGTCAGGGCATATTGCCGGTCATTATTATTACCACGGCCAAGCCCTTCGACGGTGAGCCGGAAGCCTTCAGCCCCCTTGTTCAGGGAGTCCACAGCCAGCAGCGCGAAAGCCTTTTCCTGCGTTGTCAATCCGGTCGGGTCTGGCGCATCCTCGCCCAGTTTGGCGGCAAGACGCTCTACCACATCCAGCATGTCCGCTTCGGATGCGAGGGCCAGGATGGCCGCCTCATCGCGCAGCGGGGTCTGGTAGTAATCGCCGGTATTCTCGTAACCGAGCGCGTCTTCCGCTGCCTTGAAGGCCGAGGCAGCCCGCGCCCGATCACCCAGCATGGCAAGGCCTGCGCCGATATGGGCGCGTGCCAACGGGCTATCGATGGAATCGAGTTCGCGGTCATGCAGGTAGCGCAGGCGAGAAATGTCGGCCTTGCCCGCCTTTGCGAGCACGTAAAGTGCATAGGCCGACGAGCGCTGCATCAGCTTCTCTGCAGTGTCGTTGGAATAGCGGCTCTCATAGACATCCGTGTCGTACCCATAAACGCGCCATGCATCGCCAGTCGAAACCTGCCGCAGAGCGCCATAGGCCCGCTCCAAGGATTCGTCCGGCACAGAGAAGCCAGCCTGTTTCGCGCGATAGACAAAGTCCGTCACATAGGCACCAAGCCAAGGGGATGCGTAGCCATCCCCTTCCCGCCACAGGCCGAACGCTCCGTCAGATCCCTGACGGTTGAGCAGCGTGTTCACCGCAGTCTGAATCCGCATCTTCGGATCATCGCGACGTTCTGGAGCCCCCATTGCAATCAGCTGTTCGGAGTAGAGCAATGGCAAGGCCCGGCTAGTGGTTTGCTCGGTGCATCCATAAGGGTAGCGGTCGAGCGAAGCATAGAGCGTCGCCGGATCCATTGGCAGCGTCGAATAGCCGACACTGATCGCAGCAGACCCCGGCACAAGGCCCTCCAGCAGATCAGCGTCAACAGAATAGCTTTCGCCCGGTTCCATCAATTGCCGACTGTTCTTTGTTACCGGCAGATAGGGCGAACGGGTCTGTATCTGGTAAGTCCGGTCCGTTTCGAAATCATTTGGCCCCGTCACCGCCAACCTGACCGTTGCGATACCTTCTGAATCCGCACCAATCCGAACTGGCACATCCGCGCGCGTACCCGTTGCAAGCGAACGCGTCAGCTTGCCATCCGCAACATCAATCGGGCCGTCCGCTGAAATCTCGGCTGTGAACGCTCCAGGCCCGACTTCGACATTGTCGATACTGGCAGTAATTTGAGCTTCATCGCCAGGCGCCATGAAGCGCGGCATGATCAGATCCGACGGTGCTTTCTCGCGCACGATCATGCTGGACTCCGCTGACCCCAGACCAGATCGCGACCAGGCCACGGCCATCAAGCGCAGCTCACCATTGAATTCCGGCAGTTCAAGGCGAACTTTTGCCTTACCCGACCGGCCGACATCAACCAAGCCAGAGAAGAGCGCGACCGATTTCACCGGGACGACCGACAGCCCTTCACCGCCAAGTTGGTCTCCCCCTGAGCGGACTTCGGCTGGCAATCCCATATTCGGGTCAAGCAACCGACCGTAATCGTCGTACATTTCAACACCGAGCGCCTTCTTGCCATAATAGTAGCTGACAGGGTCAGGGCTCTCGAATTTGGTGAGGCGCAAGATGCCTTCATCGACAGCGGCCAGTGTCAGGAAGACCGGCTCACGTGGGCCGCCATCAAACTCGACCTCAATCACCTGCTCCCCAACAGGTCGGGCAATATCGGGCGCATTGAGCGTCAACTCGAACGTCCGCGAACCCATATCGACGGGCACATGTGTCACACCAACCGCACGGCGCGGCTTTGCCCGCAGAATCGGATCGCGCTCTGTATAGACCGACACCATCACATAGGCGCCCTCTCCCCATTCATCGGTTACCGGCAGGGTCACATTGGTGCCCTGTGCACTAACGGACAAATTCTGGACCGACAGAATGCGATCGGTAGCCACAACGATCTGCGCCTGGCCCTCATAAGGCGGCACAATGGTGATATCGGCGCTCTGACCTGCAGAGGGGGCTTTCTCAGGTCCTATGATGCGGACACGGTCTGGCGCTTCGGCACCATCCTCTGAGACACCTCCGCCCCAGCCGACATAGAAATCGTCACTGGACGCGGCGGACGCATTCGCATCGCTGCCTTCGACAACCAGTTCATGGCTGCCCCAATCCAGACCGGAAACGCGGATCTCGGTGCTGCCGCCTTCCGGCGTCGTCACAATGCCTTCATTGACCTTGGTCACCGTGCGAGACCGGCGCCAACGCCATTGATCACCGTCCCGGTACCAGTCGTAATGATAGTCGATGGCAAGCAGTTTCCAGTTGAGCCGCTGCGCGATCGCCTGGCCCTTCTCGTTCATGGCCACGACTTCGTAGGCCACATCCTGGCCTTCTTCGACCGAATATTCGAAACCGGGTTTCAGACCGACATAAAGGCGTTCCGGACGATACGGGATGCGCACGCTTTCTGTGACCGCGCGTCCGCCGGGTTCAAGTACGCTAACCACAGCATTGATGCGCAGTGGCCGCCCAGCATTACTGCCGGCATTTCCCGGCGCGAGCGTGACCGTCGCGATCCCGGCTCCGTCCGTAGTCGTATCATCCATTTCAAGGATGCGTTCACGAAAACTCTCATCATGCCTGCCGAACTTGAATCCCTTGTATTGCGGGAATGGGGTCGGCGCCGCTTCAATGCGGGCTTCGGATTTCACCGTCAGACCCGCGCCTGGTGCGCCATAAAGGAAACGCGAGGCAACTTCGACACTGCGGCTCTCACCCAACAAGACGGGCGCGTCCTTGTCAGTGTCGAGGTCAACGGCAATGCGCTGTGGCACGAAATCCTCGACTGCGAAGTTGACTGATCCGGATGCGCCCGACACACCGTCCACTTCCACCGTCGCACGCCACTGGCCACGAGATGCACCCTTGGTAAGTTCATAGCCCTCAACAACTGCAGACGCTTCAGGATCATCGAACCGTATCTTCCCGGCCACCAGCCCATTCGGGCGGTAGATGACGATATTGCCGGCACGGTCTTCAATAGCCTTGCCGGTATGATCACGCAGCAGCGCGGTCAATTGTACCGTTTCGCCAGGGCGGTAGATGCCACGCTCTGTATACATGAAGGCATCGATGTCCCCGGAGACCCGGCGGCCACCTACAGCATATTCTGAGAGGTCCACCGGCGCGCGGGTCAGGTCCAGCACAGCGAGTTCGCCCTTGGCGCTGTAGGCCATGATCAATTTGGGCTCCATATTGCCCTGGCCATTCGTGATTGGCGCATCAAAGGCCACCCGGCCAACTTCATTTGTGCGGCCTTCGGCAAGAATGTCATTGTTGCGCGCGACCAGCTGCACGGTTGTATCGGGCACTGGGCGACCGTCCTGCAGTGAGCGCAGCGTGACATCGAGTCCATTGCCACCTTCATAGGCGGTGATGGCCAGATCGGTCATCATGATCCACCGGCTGGAAGAGGCTGGCGGCTGCTCGGCGCTATCCAGGTCTGCGGCGTCCTTGACCGAAACATAATACGCGCCCGGCTCCAGCGGGCCGACGACGTCCTGCAAGGGGAAGACCGACACTACGGGCGCATTCTGCTCGCTGGCCACGTCCATCCGTCCCGTGAAGAGAATTTCCTGAACATCCTCAGGATTGTCTTCACCCCATGTATAGGCATAGCGGCCCTGGGCATTGGTTTGGCCTTCAGTAATGGACTTGAAGGCCAGCGCGCGATCATTGACGCGCGACACGGTTACTTCAACTTCGTCGACATTCACCGTTTCAATCGGAAGGCCATCTGCATCTTCGCGCGGCAGGATCACGCCTGCTCCCTTGAAGCCGACATAAGGTGGCCGGTCGGCGAAATCGATCGGAACAACTTCCTCATTCTTCAATGTGCGGCCATCAGCCGAAGGCAGGCCGGAAAGCAGTGTTGCAGACCGTTCCGACCCAAAAGTCAGACCGCCAACACACAGCTCGCGTCCCTCAACACTGAGCGCAGGTCGGAAAGCGGGACGGAATTCGAGATACGGCGAGTAATCCGCTTCCGGATCAAGCGGCGCAGAAAAGACGAAACACGCCAGCGGCTGTTCGGTGGCGGTATCGATACGGTAGCGGAAATAGGAGAAATCCTGCTCAACCTCGTCAATCGCAGCCTGACGACGGCGTTCGCGCTGGCGAGCAGCCACATTGTCAGCGGCGGAGCGCGTGACAATCGTGCCTTCATCACTGGCAGTATCAGATTGTCGGTCTTCCTTGTTGCCTCCACACGCCGCGAGCACGGCGATCATCATGGCTGTGACCAGTGTCCGACCAATTCCCCGCGTGCCCGATATGAAGTGCGACATGGAAACCCTCTCCTTTGAGCTTTCTTACAACTCTTACACATCTTCGCCACGGCGCGAACAGGGCGTGAATGGGTCAAATCAAAGAAATTCTTGCAAATTTCAGCCGCATTCAGCTGAGGTGGCCTGCTTTGGGGGTTGCCAGCCACCCCACAGCGCGGAATGGGTTTCTCATGTGGATCTGGCGAGCAGTCGGAGTTGTGGCATTCGCGCTCGGCGCGATAGGCCTTGCCTTACCGGTGTGGCCCACGACCATTTTCTGGATTGTCGCCGCTTTGGCCTTTGCCAAATCCAATCCCAGCTGGGCGGATTGGATCTATCGTCAGCCGGGCGTCGGCCCGGCAATCAAGACCTTCCTCGAAACGGGCGCCATGGCGCGTGAAGCGAAAATCGCCGCTGTTTGCGGTATGGGCCTGGCCGCATTGATTGTCACCGCGTTTGCTTATCATAAGCCGTGGGTACTGGGCTCAGGCCTCGGCCTCATCGCCGTCGGTGCTGTCTATGTGATCACGCGCAAACCCCTGCGCGACGAATAGATCCCTCTCCTGCTGCTCTCAGACCCGGACAGGAATCGAGTGATTGATCTCTCACTTGCCACAATTTCGCCCTCTTTTGCGAGCAAATGATCACATACTAACCTCACAAGAGTGTTCGACAGCAAGAAGGAGATGACCCCATGCCGGTCACGATTGTCGCGACTGCCCTTAAAACCGCCGCGTCCGTTTTCGGAGGCTTGTTTCTGGCCGATTTCATTTCAGGCCTCATCCACTGGTTTGAAGACCGGTACGGAAATCCGAAATGGCCTGTGCTGGGCCATACGATCCGCGCCAATCAGGAACACCATTTCAAACCGCGTGCATTTCTGGCTGGCTCATTCCTGTCGCGCAACAAGGAAGTCTTCGTGCTTGGCGCCTTGTTCCTCGCCGGCTTCTGGGCCACGGGCACGCTGAACCTGTTCACCGGTTCGGCTGTCCTGTTCGGCGTCTTCGCCAATGAGTTCCATCGCGCTGCCCATCGCAGCCCGAAGGAGAATGGCCGTTTGATCAACGCCCTGCAGAAAACCGGCTTCGCCCAGTCCTTCCAGCATCACGCCGCCCATCACCGCATGGGCAAGGACACCCATTATTGCGTCATTACCAACTACACCAATCCGGTCCTGGAACGCGCCCGGTTCTTCCCGGCCCTGGAACGCCTTGTCAAAATCGCTACCGGCCGGTCCCCACGTCTCGATGAAAGCGTCAATGAACGCTATCGCAAGGCGGCCTGATCCTGAGATATGCACCTCATCCTTCCCCGCCTTCCCTGAGGGCGGGGATTTCTTTTGTCGACGCGGCGTCTAGTCTGCTGGGCATAACCAAAAGGGAGAAACGCACATGGATCTGGGCCTAAAGGGAAAAACCATCTTCGTTGCAGGCGCCAGCCGGGGCATTGGCCTTGGCATCGTAGAGGCCTGCCTCGCAGAAGGCGCGAAAGTCGCCCTCGCCGCTCGTGGGGAAGAGAAGCTGGAACAGGAACGTGCGCGGCTCGCCGCCCAGTATGGCGAGGAAAATGTCTGGGCCCGCGCCGGAGACTTGCGCGATTCCCGCACGGTCGAGACGATGATAGACACGATCGAGAACGAACTCGGCGAGCTTTGGGGCGCGGTCGCCAATGTCGGCCTGCACCCTTGTCCGCCCGGATTTGAAGTCGACGACGCCACCTGGGATGCCGGCATTTCGCAAAACCTCGATTCCGCCTTCTTCCTAGCCCGGTCGGCCTTGCGACGCATGGACCCGCGTGGCGAAGGCGCCATCCTGATGATCTCTTCGATTGCAGGCCTCACCGGCCTCGGCACGCCGCTGACCTATGGCACGTCAAAAGCCGCGATTAACCATCTGACCAAGGAACTCGCCCGGGTATCCGGCCGCAACAATGTGCGCATCAACGCCATCGCTCCTGGAAACATCATCTTCCCGGATGGAGAATGGGAAGAACGCATCAATGGTGAGCGTGGAGACGCCTGGACCCGCTGGATCAAGCGCGAAGTCCCGCTCCAGCGCTTCGGCAAGCCTGAAGAGATCGGCTCAGCGGCAGCCTTCCTGCTCAGCCCGGTGGCCAGCTTCATCACCGGTGCCATCGTGCCTGTGGACGGTGGGCAGACCCGATAGGGATCAGCCGCCGATCAGCGTGGTCCGCCGCGCCGGGGCTTCCATTTCTGCCCGGCCGGCGGCCTCCAGGCCCATCTGACCCATCAGCGCATCATCCTCGTCGATTTCCGGATTGTCGGTTGTCAGAAGGCGGTCGCCGACAAAAATCGAGTTCGCACCCGCCAGCAGGCAGAGTGCCTGCCCCTCTTCCGTCATGCCTTCGCGGCCCGCGGACAGACGTACCCAGCTTTGTGGAAACACGACCCGGCAGACGGCAATGGCCCGCGCCATCTCGATGACCGAAATGGCCGGACTGTAGCCGAGCGGCGTGCCTTCAATCGGCACCAGCATGTTCACCGGAACGCTTTCCGGGTGCGGCGTCAGTTTGGATAATTCATGGATCAGGCCAATCCGGTCCTCTCGGCTTTCACCCATTCCCAGAATGCCACCACAACAGAGCTTCAGGCCAGCCGTTCGCGCACGCCCCAGCGTTTCAAGCCGATCATCATAGGTGCGAGTGGAGACGACCTTGCCGTAATATTCCGGTGAAGTGTCCAGGTTGTGATTGTAGTAATCGAGCCCGGCCGATTTCAGCGCTTCGGCTTGGCCGTCATCCAGCATGCCCAGCGTGACGCAGGTTTCCAGCCCTTCGGCCTTCACGGCTTCGATCATGGCGGCAACTTTGGGGACATCGCGATCCTTCAGGCTGCGCCAGGCCGCTCCCATGCAGAACCGGTCCGCGCCATTTTCCTTGGCTCTGCGCGCGGCGGTGACCACCTCATCGAGCGGCATCAGTTTCGAGGCATCGAGCCCGGTATCGAAATGGGCTGACTGGCTGCAATAGCCGCAATCCTCAGCACAGCCGCCCGTCTTGATCGATAGCAGTTGAGACTTCTGAACTTTCCCATCCGGCCAGTTGGCCTGCTTCACCGTCAATGCGTGCGCCATCAGCGTGTCCAACGGCAAGGCGTAGAGTTTCGCGATATCATCTCGGGTCCAGTCATGGCGAGGGGAGAGGTCTGTCATGCGCGGAATCCTTTTAAGCGACACTAGAGTTCGGCGGAGTACGTATCCGGGGGGACCAACGGGATCAACCACTGCTGAAATTAACTTTGCGGCAGGCGGCGGATTGACGTAAATCGGCTCGAGCTTGAAAGCCCCCTGTCATGGATACTCGGCCCGCCCCCAAGAAAGTCCTGGATGCCAATGCCCGTCGCGGCGCCATCATTGGAGGTATCGCGCTGGCTGTAATCATCTTGCTGTTCGCAATCGGCAAGACGACCAATCTGCTGGACATCGCCACCTTGCAGGCCCTCATGCAGGATATCGCCTCCAGCCCGTGGGCCCTGCCAGCTTTGATCCTGCTATTTGTGGTCGGCGCCTTTCTCGGCATTCCCCAATTTGCATTGCTGGCCATCGCGATTGCCATGTTTGGCCCCTGGCTCGGCGCGATGTTTGGTTGGATCGCCAACATGGTGGCAGGCGCCGCCACCTTCTATGCCGGGCGCCTTGCAGGCGAAAAAGCGTTTCGCCGGTATGCGGGTGAAACCGCCAACAAGCTATCCACGTTCGTTGGTCGCAATGCCATGATGACGAGCGCGATCGTACGCAATGTGCCTGCGGGCCCTGCCCTGCTGGTCAATATGGCTTTCGGCGTGAGTCATGCGAAATTTCTCCATTACTGGGCCGGCATGGGGGTGGGGATCATTCCCAAGATCGCCCTGATCGCCTTCGCCGGTCAAAGCCTGCTTGCTGCCTTCACGGGGAATCCACTCGTTGCTATTGCAGCGGCCGCTGCCGCCGTCGGCGTTTATATTGCCATCGCCGCCTATGCCCGTGCCCGAATGCGCAAAACCGGGCAATCTGTTGCCCTGATCCCGCAAAACGAGGTTGACACCGCCGCCCCATAGGCCGATGTAACACCCCATGTGGAATAAAATGCCTCTTCAGCTACTGCTTACCGGCCCCTGGCCGGTGATGTCTGCCTAGGTCAGCCAGGGCAGCCGCGCGGTCAGGGGTGATCACCAGCCTTATTTCCCATTCCCAGACCCGGTAGCTCCAAAATGTCCACGTCATCCAATCCTCATATCCGTATCTTCGACACGACCCTGCGCGACGGTGAGCAATCACCCGGCGCGTCCATGACCCATAATGAAAAGCTCGAACTCGCCGAGTTGATGGAAACCATGGGTGTCGATGTGATCGAAGCCGGTTTTCCTGCCGCCTCCGAAGGCGACTTCGCCGCCGTCAGCGCCATTGCCGAACAGTCGAAGTCAGCCATCATCTGCGGCCTCGCCCGTTCGACGCCGAACGATATCGAGCGCTGCGCCGAAGCCGTGAAGAAATCGGCCCGCCCACGCATTCACACCTTCATCTCGACCAGCCCGGTCCATATGAAGCACAAGCTGAAAATGGGGCCGAATGCCGTGCTCGAAGCGGTAGGCCGCTCGGTCGCCCAGGCCCGCAACCATACTGACGATGTTGAATGGAGCGCCGAAGACGCCACGCGCACCGATTTCGACTTCCTGTGCAAATGTATCGACGTGGCCATTGCCAGCGGTGCAACCACAATCAACCTGCCTGACACGGTCGGATACTCACATCCGGATGAGTATGGCGCCCTGTTCCGCCGTGTGATCGAGACAATCCCGAACTCTGACAAGGTTATCTGGTCGGCCCACTGCCACAATGACCTTGGCTTGGCTGTCGCGAACTCTATCAATGCCGTCGCCAATGGCGCGCGTCAGGTGGAATGCGCCATCAACGGTCTCGGCGAACGTGCCGGCAATGCCGCGCTGGAAGAGATTGTCATGGCCATGAAAGTGCGCAGCGATACGCTGCCCTTCGAGACCGACATCAAACCCGCCTATCTCTCCCGTGCCTCTGCCATGGTCAGCCGCATCACCGGCTTCCCGGTCCAGTACAACAAGGCGATCGTGGGCAAGAACGCCTTCGCGCATGAAAGCGGCATCCATCAGGATGGCATGCTGAAGAATGCCGAGACCTATGAAATCATGCGGCCCGAAGATGTCGGCGTTGCCAAGACATCACTGGTCATGGGCAAGCATTCCGGTCGTCACGCCTTCCGCGACAAGCTGGAAGCGCTCGGATACACGATGGAAGGCGATCCCTTGAATGATGCGTTCAAGCGCTTCAAGGCCCTTGCCGACCGCAAGAAGCACGTCTTCGATGATGACATTATCGCACTGGTCGATGACCAGTTGGCTGCAGAAGGCGAACGGATCGCGTTCAAGCGGTTGCGTGTGGTTGCAGGAACAGACGCCCCTCAAACGGCCGAGATTGATCTCGTTGTGGACGGCGAAGAGAAATTCGCCATCGCCCGCGGTAATGGCCCAGTGGATGCGGTGTTCAACGCCATTCGCGAGATCGTGCCGCATGAAGGCAAGCTGGAGCTTTATCAGGTCCACGCCGTCACTGGCGGCACCGATGCCCAGGCGACCGTGTCTGTTCGTCTCAACAGCGACGGCATCATGTCGACCGGTCGTTCCTCGGATCCGGACACGCTTGTCGCGAGTGCAAAAGCCTACCTCCACGCCGTGAACAAGTTGGAAGCGCGCAAAGCGAAGCGGTCGCAGGCCGCCTAGCAAGCCCCGTCTTCTCTCAAAGAGTATTGCTGCATGGATCTCTGGATTCCCATGACGCTGGCGGCTGCATTCTGCCAGAATGGTCGCTCAGCGCTTCAGAAACAGCTGAAGCAGACGCTGAGCACATGGGGCGCGACGGCCTCACGTTTCGTCTATGCAGCGCCGCTGGCAGTCGGCCTGCTGGCGGTGTTGACCATCGGGCGGGGCACGCCCCTGCCCGCGCCGCCCGCTGCCTTCTTTGCTTATACGATTATAGGCGGAATCAGTCAGGTGCTCGCGACCGGACTACTGATCCATCTGTTCTCCAAGGCCAATTTCGCGGCTGCCACGGCCTTTACCAAGACCGAACCTGTTCAGGCTGCGCTCGTCGGCATTATCCTGCTCGGCGATACGCTCACCTTGCCCGCCCTTCTGGCGATCATTGCCAGCATTTTGGGGATCATCCTGATCTCGCTTTCCAGAGCTGACGGGCACAAATGGACGCCGGACGGTTCGCTCTGGATCGGGCTGTTGTCGGGAGCCTGTTTCGCCGTATCGTCCGTGTCGCTTCGCGGCGCATCCTTGTCGCTTGGCGAGGTCGGCCTGCTGCTCAGCACCACAACCACGCTCGCCTTCGTCACGATAATCCAGTCGGTCATGTTGCTCGGCTGGCTCGGACTGCGCGAGCCCGGCCAGGTCGCCAAGCTGTTCGGGGCATGGCGACAAGCCGGATGGGTTGGCCTGATCGGCTTCCTCGGATCAATGGCATGGGTCATGGCGTTCACGCTCAAGGACGCTGCCAGCGTAAAGGCTGTCGGTCAGGTCGAAATCCTGTTTACCCTGATTGCATCACATGTGGTCTTTCGCGAGCGCATCACGGCGCGCGAACTGGCAGGTATCCTGCTCGTGGCTTCGGGTGTGATTGGGATTGTATTGCTTGGCGGCTGATCAGAGTGCCGCATCAAGCAGCAGATAAGCGGCAAGCCGGGCGCTGGCATTGCGGCCAGTCTTCTGCGTTTGCTCCAGCGCGTGCAACGCGTCGTCAGCTTCCATATCGAGGAAGTCCCGCGCCAGATCCATCAGGTCGCGGTCATTGCGCAGGCGTTGTGTGACGCGCTCCACCTGGCGACCCGCCTGGGACAGGATTGCAGACTTGCGCTCCTTGTCGCCGCGCCGGGCGGCTTCGGCAATCTTGCGTTTGGCTTTCGGGCGGATTGCCTCGGGCAGGACGATACCGGACGTCTGCAGCCGGTCGATCAGTTCGTCGGCGACATCTTCACGGTCGCGCAGGGGTTTGTCCTCGCGGCTCATATCCGAAATGATGTCGCGCCAGCCCATTTCCGCACCCGATGACGGCGAGGACGACCGCACAGGTACGAGCGGCATCGGCTCGTCTACTGGCTCGGGCTCCAGAATATCAGATTCGTCAGGAACCAAGTCTGTTGCGCGCCGGCGCGGCGTTTCATCGAATGGGCTTTCAGTAACGGCGGGTGTGTCATCATGGCGGCGGCGGAGGGGCTGCGTCACCGGTTCAGGTGCCTTCTCTTCGAGGGCGCGGCTCAGATCCCAGGTGTCGTCCTGCGCCGATGTGTCCGGCTTGTTGTCCGGCTTGTCCGTCAGCGCAGCGCTGGCCAAGGCGTCGGCCGCCGCATCGAACAGTTCGTCATCCATGCTGGCACGTGGCGCAGGCTTGGGTTTTGGCGCGACGGGGGTCTCAGGCATTTCTGGCGTGTGGCCGTTGCGGTCCTCAAGATGGAAACCATTCGTATGCCCATTGCCATTGCGGACAGGCATTGGCTCGAACGCTTCGTCATCATGTAGACCGTCATCGTCGTGGAGCTCGTCGGACTGGTGTGCGGAAGCGGGAATGATGCTGGGTTTCGGCTCCGGCTCAGGCGCGCGCTCAGGCACGACCGGTTTCGCAAGATCATCCCTTGCCAACGCCAGAGACGCAGCTTCACGTGTCTTGCGGTCCATTCGGACCGTGTCGGCCTTGGCGGCATACTCCGCCGAGCGGATAGCTGCGGCAGCTTCCTCGCCGGCTTCGCGCAGCCGGGCCAATGCGCGCGCCGCGTTTTCGGCGGCCTCGCGCGTAGAAGTATTGATTTCGTTGTTCGCCCGGCGAGCACCATCCAGGGCTGAAGATACGGCGTCTTTCAAGGCGTCGCCGGTTGTCATTGCGGCAGCTGCAGCGATCTCCCCTGCCCGCACAGCAGCGTCTACCGTGCGGCGGGACTGGTCGAGCTTTTCCTCGACGCGTGTGACCGCAAAGGTAAGCGTTTCGGTGCGCGTGGCAGCATCACCTGCGAGCGCATCCAGCTCGATCAGCTTCTCAGACAATGTGCGACCCGCCACCTGCATGGCTTCCAGACGGCGCGCCAGCGCTTCATCGGCGCGGGAAACCTCTTCGCTGGCTTCCCGCGTGGCACTCACCATCATCTGGGCCTGTCGCGGGATGGCTTCGTTCAGAGATTGCATATGCGTGCGCAGGTCTCGGGCGAGTCCTTCCAGAGCCTGTCTTTCCTGGCCAAGCCGTTCGGTCAGGTCGCGGGCATTGTCCGCGCTGGCATAAGCCACCGATTCCAACCGCAGGCGCTCGTCTCCGATCTCTCCCGCCATGGCCTTCATCGCTGACAGCGCATGCGCCATGGCGCGATCCACTTCAGCTGCGGCCTGTTTCATCTGTTCGGCAAAAGTGATGCCCTCGGTGCCAGCTTCACGCGCCGGAGCCATCAGGCGAACGGCGGCTTCCATCACCAGCGCATTCGAAGCAGAAGAGCGACGATTGGTGCGCCCCATATAGCCCGCCATGATCATCAGCAGCGCCGGGACGACCAATGCCATGGCTCCGCCGACCAAGACCAATGGTTGTAACTCCTTCAGGCCATCAACACCCCAAAGGCCAACTGCCATCGCAGCCGCGCCGAATATCCAGAAAATTGCAACGACAAAACCGGTCACAACCATCCAGCTGCCACCACTGCGGGCGAGCTCGAAGTTTTCAGACGCCTCTTGCCTGACAAGCAGATCGCGGCCAGACGGGCGAGCGGCAGACGGCTCGGTCATAGCCGGAGTATACCGCGACAATTCGACCGGCGCGAGACCAGAATGTGTGCATTTCTAGGTTTGGAAGGCCGAATGCGTTAACGGGCCAGCAGGGCCGTAACCACAGAGTCCTGACGGGCTGCTTCGGAATTGTCATCCTGCTCCGGCGCAAATTCCAGTCCCAGCCACGCCAAAGCAGCTGCCAAAACCAGATTACGAACCAACACGACGAAATCCAACATCGCAATTCCCCAGAGCCAAATACGAATTGTGCCACGTCAAAACTCGGCACAGATGAATAATAATTCAAGTTTGCCTTTTCGACAATCGATAAATTCAGCCCGATCAAAGATTCTCTGAAAAGCTAAAATCATTAACGATTGGGCAGCAGCCTCGTGTCACGGTCAAATTCTGTGGGAGACGCCTGACATGACCGAGACCTTTGCCTTACTCGATCGCGAGCACCTCAAAGCAATGACCGGAGGCGACAATGATCTCGCCGTGGAAGTCATCGAAATCTTCCGGCATCAGGCCGAAATCTGGTCACGTATGCTGGATCCGCACGCCGAGGCGAGCCAATGGGCCGACGCCGCCCACACGCTCAAGGGCGCCAGCCTTGGTATTGGTGCCATCCTGTTGGCGTCGAAATGTGAAAAAGCCGAAAAAGCCGGCCGGTCAGAGACCCCGCCCAGCGTCACGGCCGCTGCAGTCATGATCAGCGATATCAAGGATGCGCTGGGGGACACGCTCGAAGAGGTCGCCCAGGTGCTTTACGAGTTTACGTCGTCGCCGCCACGCCGCGCGTCATAGCTGCCGAACTCATACGCAATGCAACGGTCAATCAAGGTCCGCCAGACCGGCTCGGCAATGGCCGGCGACAAGCCCGCGCCTTCGCAAGCAGCCTTAACCTTTGTCACGACATCTTCGATCCGCGCGCTGTCATGCACTTTCGACCGGTCCGGCTTGATACGCGCCGCAGCATCCATGAAGGATTGGCGCTCTGCCAGGATTTCGACGAGCAGACGATCAATCCGGTCGATCTCATAACGAACATCGGACATGGTTTCAGCCGTCTCGGATGAGTGACGTCGCTGATCGGAAGTGTAGGTGGTCATGCGGAATATGCCCTGTTGCCGAGAGGTTTGCGCATATATGACCCCAATCGCCACCGCAACAAAGCAGCTGCGACGAAGCGCCTCCAGACCACATGGACATGAAAAAGGGCCGCCCTTTCGCGCGGCCCCTGTTTTATGGGTTGAGCGCTGTCTAGCGTGTGCTGCGCCAGGATTCGAGGATCCGGGCGGCCCATTCGCGGCCACCCCAGCCAAAGGCGATGGCAAAGGCTGCGGCACCGCCGATGACAATCCATTTGGCCACTTCCAGAATGAACACGCCACCCGTAGGGTCGAGGCCCATGCGGGAGATGCCGAGGATCACGGCAAGCACGATGATGATCCATTTCATAACGCGTGCAGTGACATCCGTTGCCCCTGCCCCAGTGGAATCCATGGCCGAGCTCACAAGCTTGGCAATGAACACGCCTGCGAAGATGATCAGCGCGCCAAAGATGATCTGGACGCCCATATCGAGTACAACATTCATCGCATAGGTCAGCGACTCAATTCCCAGCGCGTTCAGCGCAGCCACCAGACCAAGCAGCACGATCAGGAACATCGCAACCCGGGCAATTACCGTGCTGGCAGTCAGCCCGCCATCTGCGCCCTTGAGCAGGCCAAGTTCGGAAACAGCCGAATCCACGCCTGTACCTGGCAGCGTCTTCAGCACCAGATTGGCAACAAATCGGCCGATCAGCACGAAGATTGCGAGGATCACGCCAGCGGCCAGTACATTCGGGATAATGCCGATAATGTCGGTCAGCAGCTCATTTGCCGGGGCGGAGATCGCCTCGATGGCCAGCACATCAAACGCCATGATAGCGCCGATGATCACCAGAACGGCGAATGCCACGGATGCCACAATGCCGGAGATGTTTACGCGTCCGGTCGCCAAGCCGAAGCGTTCCGGCATGCCGTCACCGAATACAAGTACGGCTTTCAGCGTCTCACGCACGACATTGGCAATAATGATGAAAATGCCGAAGATCAGTGCCGCACCGATGACATTTGGCAGATAGGACAGGATCGGATCGATCACGCCATGTAGCGCGCTCGAAATCTGCGTTGCGCCTGCGATCGCGAGCGCTTGCATCAAACCTATCAGGATCGTGACCCAGAATGCCGCTTGCGCAAGGCTGGTGCCAAGCGATTTGCTGTCACTGGTGGCCGTTGATGCGTTGGCTTTCTTGGCCAGACCTGTCCGGTCGATGGCTGCCGCAATCAGCCAGCGCACGATGAAAGCGCCGATGATGAAGGCAATCATGACCAAGGCGGCCTTGATCAGCTGTGGACCATAGGCCTGCGCCTGATCGACCGTATTTCGCCAGAATTCGTCCATTGAAGTTAGTCCCCTTTAGTTGTGTTGCGCCAGTTGAGGCTCAATCAGATACGCATTGGGGGAGCCCCTGGTTGCGCGTGCCAACAAATTTCGCTTGGAAAATGCCAGCCCAGCACATGCCCACCGCCTCCGTTTGTGTGCGCTCACCCACATTAGGGATTGAAGTCGATTTCGACCACGGAGCGCACCAAAGCGTACCGCTTTTGCTACCTCGGATCAAATGAACGTGAAATAACAAGGCATTGGGGAACCATTCAATCAGCCCCCCTTATGTACATAACCTGTGTTGTGACGCGTAATAAATACAACACATCGCGGAGGGTGGGGAGACGCCCCCTGGCAGGCCGCGATAAGGGGACGACGCGAATGGGCAGGTGCAGAAACGCACCTGCCCTTTTTCGTGAACCCGCACGTCAATTTCGCAAAAAACCCCGCAAAGGCATTCTCGACCGTTTTTCCGGTTGCGGTCACATGGGTCAAACGTTAATGTTATAAAATAACATGTATGGAGAGCTTCCCATGTCGCAAGACAAGTTCGCTTTGTCTGAAGCCTTCGGCCCGGATCATGCCGCAGCATATGACAATCAGTTTGAAGAATTGCAGGCCATCAAGGGGCTGCTGCATCTGATACTGGAAACCGGTTTGGGAAAACTGCCGGACAATGCACGCATTCTTGTCGCCGGGGCCGGGACCGGCGCTGAAGTCCGCTACCTCGCCACACGATTTCCCAAATGGCAGTTTGCGCTCATTGATCCTTCCAGCGCCATGTTGGATGTCGCTCGCCGACATGCGGAGGCTGAAGGCTTCGCGGCGCGCTGCACGTTTCACAATGCTTATGTCTCGGAGGTCGAAGCATTCGACTTTGAGGGCGCAACCAGTCTGCTCGTCTCGCACTTCCTGACCCAGGCAGACTCGCGGACCGCTTACTTCCGTTCCATCGCGGATCGCTTGCGCCCCGGTGCACCGCTCTTCAATGCCGACTTGTGCGCCAACATGAACACGCCCGACTTCCCGATGGTGATGGAGCTTTGGCTGAACCTCTTGTCCCGTACGGGCATGACCCCGGAGGGTCGGGCTCACTACCAGCAGATGTTCGGCTCACAGTTTGCCTGCCACGGACCGGCAAAGGTTGAACACATGATGGACAGTGCCGGATTTGCCCTGCCCGCACAGTGCATGCAGGCAGGACTTATCCGAGGCTGGCTGACCGCGAAGGCCTAGACTTCGAGCAGCATCCGCTCTGGGTCTTCCAGAGCTTCCTTGACGCGGACGAGGAAGGTCACGGCCTCCTTGCCATCCACGATCCGGTGGTCATAGGACAGCGCCAGATACATCATGGGGCGAATCTTGACTTCGCCATTGATGGCCACAGGGCGCTGTTCGATCCGGTGCATGCCAAGCACGCCGGACTGTGGGGGGTTCAGGATCGGGGTCGACATCAGCGAGCCATAGATCCCGCCATTGGAGATGGTGAACGTACCGCCCTGCATGTCGCCAATCGTCAGCGAGCCATCGCGGGCGCGTTTGCCAAGGTCTGCGATAGACTTCTCAATGCCAGCCAGAGACAGGTCATCGGAGTCGCGCACAACTGGCACAACAAGGCCCTTGTCGGTGCCGACCGCGACGCCGATGTCATAATAGTTCTTGTAGATAATGTCCGTGCCATCGATCTCGGCGTTCACCGCAGGCACTTCCTTCAGTGCGTTGACGCACGCTTTCACGAAGAAGCTCATGAAGCCCAGCTTGATGCCGTGTTTGGCAACGAAAGCTTCCTGATGCTTTTTGCGGAGGTCCATGATCGCGCCCATATCGACATCATTGAATGTCGTCAGCATGGCCGCATTGTCCTGAGCCTCTTTCAGGCGGCGAGCGATCGTCTGGCGCAGGCGCGTCATCCGGACGCGCTCTTCCCGCGGACCAATGTCGCGCGGTGCCTTCGCTTCTGCCGGAGCCGCAGCAGCCTTCGGCGTGCTGTTCACATAATTCATCGCGTCAGCCTTTGTCGCGCGGCCATCACGGCCTGAGCCTGGAATATCAGCGGGGTTCACGCCGGCTTCTGATGAAATGCGGCGAACGGATGGAGAGACAGGGCGCTCGCCCGTTGCGGCAGGAGCCGATGTGGTGGCTGCAGGTTTCGACGCCGCCGGCGCAGCGGCCGCGGCCGACCCGCCCGCGCTGATGCGCGCAATAACAGATCCCGGCGTAACCGAGTCCCCCTCACCAACCAGCAGTTCGGCGACAATGCCGTCAGCGGGTGAAGGTACTTCCAGTGCAACCTTGTCGGTTTCGATCTCGGCGATTGTCTCGTCTTTCTTGACCGCATCGCCTGGTGCCTTGAGGAATGTAGACAGCGTGCCTTCGGCGACGCTTTCGCCCATGGTCGGCACTTCGACATCCATCAGTTCGCCCTTGTCGGCCTTGCCCGGAACGCCGCCCGGATCCTTCGGACCGCCATGTGCCGGCAGTGCCGCCGCAGCCGTTTCGGACTTCGCCGATGCGCCGGACCCACCACCAAGCTTGCCCAACAGCGCGCCGATTTCGACCGTGTCGCCTTCATTGGCGAGAATCTCGGACAAGACGCCGTCTTCGGTGGCGGAAACCTCGACAGACACTTTGTCTGTTTCGAGTTCGACAAGCACTTCATCTTTCTTCACAGCGTCGCCTTTGGCTTTCAGCCATTGGCCAACTGTGGCTTCGGTGATGCTCTCGCCGAGAGTAGGCACTGTGATATCGGTCATGAAATCAGTCCGTTTGTAATAAATCAGAATCAGGTGGCGACGATGTTGTCAGCTACAGGGTCTTTGCCAAGGGCTGTTGAGATCAGGGAATCCTGCTCAGCTTTGTGCTTGGACAGCAAACCTGTTGCCGTAGCAGCAGATGGCGGACGACCCGCATAGGACGGACGCGGAGAGGATGATCCAGCCTGGTTCGCACACCATTCCAGCTCGTCCCGAATGAATGTCCAGCCACCCATGTTGCGTGGCTCTTCCTGACACCAGACAATCTCGGCCTGCGGGAAGCGCTTCAACTCATGGATCAGCGACTTGCGTGGCACCGGATAGAATTGCTCGACGCGCAGCAGATAGACATCGTCCACACCGCTTTCCTCGCGCGCCTCGAACAGATCATAATAGACTTTGCCCGAACACAGGACGACGCGGCGCACCTTGTTGTCCTTGACGAGTTTCACCTTGCCTTCACGGCCCGGCGTCTCGGCATCATCCCACAAGATGCGGTGGAAGGACGACTTCGTGCTCAGATCGTCCAGACTGGACGTTGCCAGCTTGTGACGCAGAAGGGATTTCGGCGTCATGATGATTAGCGGCTTGCGGAAGTCGCGATGGATCTGGCGGCGCAGGGCGTGGAAATAGTTCGCCGGCGTCGTCAGATTGCAGACTTGCCAATTGTCTTCCGCGCACATTTGCAGGAAGCGCTCGAGCCGGGCCGAGGAATGCTCCGGACCCTGACCTTCATAGCCATGCGGCAGGAGCAGGACCAGGCCCGACATGCGGAGCCATTTGCGCTCAGCCGACGAAATGAACTGGTCGAAGAAGACCTGCGCACCGTTCGAGAAGTCCCCGAACTGGGCTTCCCACATGGTCAGCGTGTTCGGGTCGGCCAGCGAATATCCGTACTCGTATCCGACAACAGCTTCTTCCGACAGAAGCGAGTCGATCACTTCGTAATGGGCCTGCTTGTCGCTGATATTGTTCAGCGGCGTGTAGCGATCACCATTGGTCTGGTCGATGATGTGGCTGTGGCGCTGGGAGAACGTCCCGCGACCGCAATCCTGACCGGACAAACGGACCGGGAAGCCCTCATCCAGCAAGGTCGCGAAAGCCAGATGCTCCGCCGTCGCCCAATCGAGCCCCTTCCCTTTCGAGATGGCCGTCGCCCGTGCGTCAATGACGCGCGCAAGCGTGCGGTGAATGTCAACTCCCTCTGGCACTGTGGTGATGGTCTGACCAAGCGCCTGCAGGCGTTTCTTGGCCACGCCGGTCTTGCCACGGCGCTCGTCATCATCGGGCAGGCCGAGACCTTTCCACTCGCCGTCCAGCCAGTCTGCCTTCTTGGCTTCGAATGTCTTGCCGGCTTCGAATTCGCGGTCGAGATAGGCTTCGAAATCGACGACTTGCTGTTCGACCTGCTCAGCCGTCAGAATGCCTTCCTTGACGAGGCGTTCCGCATAGATCTCACGGGTCGAGGCATGACCTTTGATCTTGGTGTACATCACCGGTTGGGTGAACATGGGCTCGTCGCCCTCATTGTGCCCAAAGCGACGATAGCAGAACATGTCGATGACAACGTCCTTGCCGAATTTCTGGCGGTACTCGGTCGCGATCTTGGCCGCATAGGTGACCGCTTCCGGATCATCCCCATTGACGTGGAAGATCGGTGCCTGAACCATCAGAGCGACATCCGACGGGTACGGAGAAGACCGCGAATAGATAGGGCTTGTCGTAAAGCCGATCTGGTTGTTCACGATGAAGTGGATCGTCCCGCCTGTGCGATAGCCCGACAGGCCCGACAATGCGAAACATTCCGACACGACGCCCTGCCCCGCAAAGGCGGCGTCGCCGTGCAGCAGCAATGGCAGCACAGTCGAGCGGTCCAGCGTCCCGCTCTCACGATGCAGCATTTCCTGCTTGGAGCGCGACTTGCCCAGCACAACCGGATCCACCGCTTCCAGGTGGGACGGGTTGGCGTTCATCGAGAGGTGAACTTCATTGCCGTCGAACTCGCGGTCAGACGACGCGCCGAGATGGTATTTCACATCGCCCGAGCCAAACTCGCCCGCGCCTTGCGTGTTACCGCCCTGGAATTCGTGGAAGATCTGCTCGTAGGGCTTGCCCATCACAGCGGCCAACATGTTGAGGCGACCACGGTGCGGCATGCCGACAACGATCTCGCGCACGCCAAGCGCGCCGCCGCGCTTGATGATCTGCTCCAGCGCCGGCACCGCCGCTTCACCGCCATCAAGGCCAAAGCGCTTCGTGCCTGGATACCGTTTGTGCAGGAAGCGTTCGAAGGTTTCCGCTTCGATCAGCTTGGCGAGAATCGCCTTCTTGCCCTGATCCGTGAACGCAACGCCCTTGTCCGGGCCTTCGATCCGCTCCTGAAGCCAGGCCTTCTCTTCCGGATCGGAAATATGCATGAACTCGATGCCGATGGTCGAACAATAGGTCCGCTGCAGGATGTCGAGCATCTCGCTGACCGTCGCATGGTCCAGACCAAGATAGCCATCGATGAAGATCTTGCGGCCCATGTCTTCTGCACCGAAGCCATAGCTGGCCGGGTCCAGTTCAGGCTGTTTTTCGGGCGTGTCGAGCGAAAGCGGGTCCAGCTGGGCGGCCAGGTGGCCGCGCATGCGGTAGGCCCGGATCATCATGATCGCGCGGATCGAATCCTTGACGTTCTGCGCGATTTCCTCGGCAGAGGCGCCCGGCTTGGCAGATTTCAGCTTTTTCTCGAGCTTTGGCTCGACCAGCGCCCAGTTGCCATCAAAGGCGGCAACCTGTTCGTCGGTAAGCGGACGGGGCCAGTCGCCCCGTTTCCAGCTGGCGCCCCCGGCATTGCGCGCGGCGTCGCCCGAATCATCGCCCAATTCTGCAAAGAATTCGCGCCAGCTCTCGGGAACTGACGCGGGATTCTTCGCATATGCGGCCTGCATCTGCTCCAGCCACTGGGCCGAGCCGCCATACAGGAACGCTGTTTCCAGCATGGCGCTGTTACCTGCGCCGCGCGAGCCGTCTACCGGGCTGCCATCATCTGCCATTTTCAATCCGTCCTTTGGGACCTGTTCCCTGACATTAAGAAACAAAATACTTGCCCGGTTCCTACCGGGACTGAAGTTCTCCAGGACGGCCTGAGCGGGGACAGATGCTGGCCTCGCCAGACTGGCCCGGACGGGCCGTCCTGGCTTAGATGTATATCCGGGCGCTAACCCTTCAATACGTCAACCATGGTTGTCCCGAGACGTGCAGGTGACGGGGAAACGCGAATACCCGCCTCTTCCATCGCCGCAATCTTGCTCTCGGCATCGCCTTGGCCACCTGAAACGATAGCACCGGCATGGCCCATCGTGCGCCCCTTCGGCGCAGTCCGACCCGCAATAAAGCCGACCATCGGTTTTTTCCGGCCTTTTTTGGCTTCGTCGATCAGGAATTGCGCAGCTTCCTCTTCGGCACTGCCGCCAATTTCACCGATCATGATGATCGATTGGGTCTCATCATCGGACAGGAACATGTCCAGCACGTCGATGAACTCGGTGCCTTTGACCGGATCACCACCGATACCGACAGCAGACGTCTGGCCGAGGCCCGCCTGAGAGGTCTGGTACACGGCTTCATAGGTCAGCGTACCGGAGCGCGACACAACGCCAACAGTGCCCTTCTGGAAGATCTTGCCGGGCATGATGCCGATCTTGCACTGTTCCGGCGTCAACAGGCCGGGGCAGTTCGGACCGATCAGGCGTGACTTGGATTTTTCCAGTTTCGCCTTCACACGCACCATGTCGAGCACAGGAACGCCCTCGGTGATGCAGACGATCAGCGGGATTTCCGCATCGATGGCTTCTTCGATGGCGGCGGCGGCGCCGACTGGCGGCACGTAGATCACGGACGCATTGGCGCCGGTTGCCTTGGCGGCTTCACCGGCATTGGCGAAGATCGGCAGTTCGGTGCCGTTGTCAGCGGTCCATTTCTGGCCAGCCTTCTTCGGGTGCGTACCGGCAACCATTTGCGTGCCGTAATACTCCAGCGCCTGATTGGTGTGGAAAGAGCCCGTATTGCCGGTCAGGCCCTGGACGATGACTTTGGTATTCTTGTCGATGAGAATGGACATGTTTCCTTAGGCCTCTTTAACAGCGGCAACAATTTTCTGGGCGGCGTCGTCGAGGTCATCGGCGGGGATGACGTTAAGGCCGGAATTCTTGATGATTTCCTTGCCCATTTCGACGTTCGTACCTTCGAGGCGCACAACCAGCGGCACAGCGAGGTTGGTCTCCTTCACCGCGGCGATCACGCCTTCGGCGATGACGTCACATTTCATGATGCCGCCGAAGATGTTCACGAGGATGCCCTTCACGTTCGGGTCCTTCATGATGATCTTGAAGGCCGCAGCGACCTTCTCGGCGTTTGCACCGCCGCCAACGTCACAGAAGTTGGCTGGCTCTTCGCCATAGAGCTTGATGATGTCCATCGTCGCCATGGCGAGGCCCGCGCCGTTGACCATGCAACCGATCGTGCCGTCGAGGGCGATATAGGCGAGGTCCCATTCGGAGGCCTCGATCTCTTTTTCGTCTTCCTCGGTCGTGTCCCGCAGCTCGACAATGTCAGGGTGGCGGAACAGGGCGTTGCCGTCAAAGCTGACCTTGGCGTCGAGCACGCGCAGACGGCCATTTTCCATGACGATCAGCGGGTTGATCTCGAGCATCGCCATGTCCTTCTCGATGAAGGCCTTGTAGAGGATCGGGAAGAGTTTCATGCCATCTTCGCGGGCCGCACCGTCCAGCTTCAGCGCGTCGCAGAGCTGCGCCGCATCGGCTTCGGTCACACCAGCCGTCGGGTCGATTGGCAGGGTGAGGATTTTCTCAGGCGTCTCGTGCGCAACTTCCTCGATGTCCATGCCGCCTTCAGTAGAGGCAACAAAGGCCGGACGGCCCGTGGCGCGGTCAACGAGAAGGGAGAGATAGAGTTCGCGGTCAATGTCGGCGCCGTCTTCAATGTAGAGGCGGTTGACCTGTTTGCCAGCATCGCTGGTCTGCGCGGTGACGAGGTGATTGCCCAGCATCGCCTTGGCGTGCTCCAGAACGTCTTCCTTGGAGAAGGCGAGGCGAACACCGCCCTTTTCGCCAGCTGCGGCTTCGATGAACTTGCCCTTGCCGCGTCCACCGGCATGAATTTGGGACTTCACGACCCAGAGCGGCCCCGGCAGCGTATCGACCGCCTTTTGCACATCATCGAGAGAAAGAACGGGTACGCCTTCTGCCACTGGAGCGCCGAAAGATTTCAGCACGGCCTTGGCCTGGTATTCGTGTATGTTCATGGAAACTTGCCTTGTCTGCCCTGGCTTGCGGAAAGAGCCGGCACAGGCCGGCCCGTTTGATTGTCCGCGCTATATAACAGTCTTGGCAGGCCCGTAAACCAGCTGAGTACTCAAGTCTGGACTCAGGTTTCGGCTTCCCGGTCCGGATTGCGCGGATCGAGTTCCACACTGGCCAGAGGCGTTGGCAGGATCGGGCTCCAATCCTCTTGCTGGTGCTCTTCCGGAGCTGCCCTTGCGGAAACCCGCCAGACCATGATCAACGCCAACAGGATGAGCAACAAGCCAGACAGACCGAACAGGCCTGTCGCACCTGCACCGCGCATGGCGATACCCGACAAAAGTGGCCCCACAATTGATCCACCGGCCCAAATGAAAAGCAGACCGGACATGACCTGCGGAATCTTTCCCTTGGGGGTTCGGTCAATGGCGTGGGCCACGCATAATCCAAAAAACGTCAACGCACCGGCGCCCCACACGACCAGCACCATCATCACGCCAACCTCTCCGAGGCTGCGTCCGAATATCGCGATCACCATCGCAGCCATGCCCGAAATGCCGCACAATACCGCGATCACCAATCGGCGCTCGATTCGGTCGGACAACCGCCCTGCAGGCCATTGAATGATGAAGCCGCCCAGCCACGCAGCCGCCAGGGCGGTTGCGGCAGCCGCCGTCCCTCCCCCGCCAATGGAGAAGCTTTCAAAATAGATCGGCAGCAAAGCGAGCGTACCGGTATTGATCACGCCCGCCAGCATCACCCCGATGACAGCCGCCGGAGCCAGTTTGTACAGGCGCCCAATCGGCATTGCCTTGCGATCCGGCGCTTCCGGCTGTTCCTGCTGTGTGAGGCAGATCGGCACGAGCGCCAAGGTCAGGAACAATGCGGCCCAGCTATACGCGCGGCTGTCGAGCGGCGACAGGCCGGCCACGAAGAACGGACCAATCATCAGCGAGAGTTTCGCGCCCATGTGATACAGGCCCATGACATTGCCGCGCGACTTGTCCGGCACGGCCTGACCCAACCAGCTCTCCACGCTCGTGAACATGTAGGCAAAACTGACACCCTGTACGATGCGTACGATGGCCCAGAAGCCGGGCTCATACCACAGGGACAAGGCAATGGACCCCGCCGAAGTGACTGCTGCGGCAGCAGCGAACAGGCGGATGTTGCCAAAGGAGGCAAGCGCTGCAGGTGCGGTCCATGCCCCCAGCATGAAGCCCGTCGCATAGAGCGCGGCGATGCCACCGATGAATTGGGGCGCCGTGCCCAGCGCTTCGAGCCCAAGCGGGGTCAACATGCTCAACAAGCCGCCCGCAATTTGCAGGATCATCACCGCCAGGATGAGGGCGAAGACATTGCGGGTATCGGTCATAATCTACAGGCGGCCTTTCCGTTGCCGCGTGGCATAGCTACCGGAATTGGGCGGTTGTTTGACGAACCGTCTCGCCTGCGGCGTTTTTTATCTCAAGATCGACAGACCCAGCGGCCCAATCGATGCCGATTGCACCATAATTGTCCTGCGAAAAGCCTTCGCCGACCTGTGCTGAGTCCATCTCGTCCGTCGTATCCTGGAACGACACATTCAGCGATGACGCCGTCAGCTCATAGGCCGGGTATGGCAGCGCCGTCTCACTGCGATAGAGGAAGGATGCGTGCCGGTCGCCTGACACGAACACCACGCCGTTCGCACCTGTCTCACTGATCAGACTGTAGAGGCGCTGCTGTTCGGCTGGCAGGCGCGACCAGCTTTCCCAGCCATGCCCATCGGTCGGCAAGACCTGGATCGACGAGACGATCAGGCGCAAATCCGCCGGCTTTTGCAGCTGGTTTTCCAGCCAGGTCCACTGGTCATTGCCCAGCATGTCCTGATTGGGATCGGAAGACTGGATATAACGCTCCTTGCCGGTCACGCCATACTCGTCTGTCGCGGTCAGCGGCGACCGGAAGAAGCGGGTATCCAGCATGATGATCTGGGTGCGCTGGCCTTCCGGGCCAAAGCTGCGCGCATAATAGGTGCCGGGCCAGGCGCCGACATCCATGTTCTCGATCCCCCAGAAGCGTTCGTGCACGCGCTCGGCAAGACGACGGAACGGAAATTCTCGGCCCGCATCATTGGCGCCATAGTCATGGTCGTCCCATGCCACCATCATCGGATGGCTTGCCCGCACGGCCTGAAAGTCGCTACGGGCGGCGAGATCGGCAAAACTCTCGCGAAGTTCGTCGAGCTCAGCCTGATTGGTGGCATAGCTCATGCCGTCCTTGTCGCCATAGACATTGTCGCCAATCATCAGGAAAAGGTCCGCGTCTTCGGCGGCGATGCGCTGCAATGTATCGGACGGTCCGGCTTCTTCCTCATCATGACAAGAGCCAACCAGCACGCGCGACAGGACAGAGTCTTTCGAAGGCAGCGGCAATCCGGCGGGCGCGGTCGGATAAAACTCTTCCGGCAATGTGCGGTAATAGGCGTCGAGCGCGTCTTCGGCATTCTGCGGCGCGCGCGTTATGCCCGGAATGGTGATCGGCCCCGGCGCCTGACACGCCGCGAGCCCTGCAACGACAATCGCACTGACAATACGTTTCATTCTACCCCTCCAAGGTACCTCTACCTGCAATAGGTGTAGCGGTCTTTGGAGGGGTCGGTAAGAGGCATATTCCGGTCAAACGCCGAAGAAGATCGACCACATCATGCGGCCCGGCAGGAAGGCAAACAGGCCGGCAACCAACATGCCCCCTGTGAACATTCCGGTCATTTCCTTGCGGTGCTTCGCAATGTCCTTTCGGCGCGCTGCAGCGATGCCCATGGGCAGGCCGATGATTGTCCAGGCTGACAGGCCATGGATCCAACTGAAGCTGTTGCCATTGAGGCCTGTCAGGAAGAAGGAACTGATCGCCGTGATCGCCATCGCCACAACCCAGGCATAGCCAAGCCGCTTGTGCAGCCCCCTGCCCTTCACGCCCATCATCAAAGCCGTGCCGATACCAAACGCGCTGAGCGCTCCCGCCAGGTGCATTTTTAGCACGACCGGCGACTCGACCAGACGCGCGGCATCCAGCCTGAACCGGATCGGAGGATTGTCCGCGCTTTTCAGGATCATCCAGCTGATCACCGCATAGGCGGCAAGGCCGATCAGGATCACGGTGCGGTTGCTGGGCCGTCTCAGCGACAGGCGGGGTAGTCCGGATGGCAGGGCAAAGGCAGGGCTTTTCATGGCAGGTCTCCTTGGCGACAGGCTTAGCGCAGCGTGACTGTGTGGACGGCGCCATCGGTCGGCAGGGCGAACGCGGCATCGCCGAAGCTTGGCGGGCCAAAGCGAACCGGCGCGTCATTGGAGAAACCATAGGGTTCTGTCGGAATACCGAAATTTCCACGCGCCAGTTCGCCGTCGCCATCTACGTCGTGAAACAGCTTCACACCGTATGTGCCGGGCTCCAGCCCTTCGAAGACGACAGAATCAGCGCCTTCTGAAACGTCGACACTGTCCGCCGCAACAGCATCATTCCCGGACCAGCCGCCTGCGTCGAAGATCGCAATGCGCAGCGCCCCGGTATTCTCGCCGATATTCTCCACCTTGAGTGTCAGGTCAGCGGCAGACGCCGAAACAGGCACAATGGCAATGGCGGCCAGGATCGATACGACTGTGTGGTTGATGTTCATTTGATGTCTCCATAGTGTGGGGGCGGTCGCCCCGTGGCGGGTGATGAAGACAGGGTGTGGCGCGGGCCGGATCGGCGCTACGCAGATTGCGCGGACGGGCTGGAATCCTTCGCCAAATACCTGCAAACCCATTCACGAAGCGCGAAATACACGGGATGAGACGATGGCATCAGCCCTGAAGGATATTGGAAAAACACTCGGCATCGTCACCCTGCTGGCGGCTGGCTTCACATGGTTCGGAGTCTATGGCACCGGCGGCTCTCTCAAACTCCGATTCCTGATGTGGTTCGTCACAATGCTGGTCGGGTCCGTCGCATCCTATTGGGTCGTACCCTTTGTCTTCCACACGCACATGAAGATGTCCCACCCGGCCCTGAGAATTGTGGCCGCGGCCGTCCTGCTTGCAATTCCGGTCACGATCTCACTCTGTATTTTCCTGGCTTTTCTGGGCGCGTCCATTTCCCTGGCGCAAATCCCCATCCAATTCGCCTATGTGCTGGCGATCTCGCTCGTCATCACGACGGGTGGTTTCCTCATTGATCGGGCCCGCCAACTGGCCGAGTTGGAAGACGCCGAACCGGAAGACCGGGTCGCGGGCTTCCTGTCGCGCCTGCCAGTGCGATATCGGGGGGCAGATCTTTGGGCCATCTCTTCGGAAGATCACTATCTGCGCGTTCATACAGACCGGGGAGAAGAACTGATCCTGATGCGGCTGGCCGATGCGATGCGAGAACTGGGCGAAGACAACGGCCTGCAGACTCATCGCTCATGGTGGGTCTCGCACAATGGCGTCGCCGATACGCGGCGCACCAATGGCAAACTGGTTCTCATCCTGAAATCCGGTCAGGAAGCACCGGTTTCGCGTACCTACCAGCCGAATGTCCGGGCTGCAGGCCTCGCCTAGCCCTTTCCGGTGCCTCGGCGTTTGTTGCAAATGGCATGGGCAAGACGGAGATTGCTGATCTCGTCCGACCCCTCATGCGCGCGCGGTATGATATGGTCGAATGTCGGCCGCCATTTCTTCCAGAGCGTGGAATGCGCCACATCGGCCCGGCTGGGGGGCATGGGCTTTCCACACAGGGCGCAGAGGCCGTCCTGATCTTCCCAAAGTTGCCGGAATCGCGGCGTGTCCGGCGGGGAAAAGGACTGGCTCACAGACCGTCTGGAACAGGCCAACCACGCCGGGCGCAGGCGGCCAGCACCGTGTTGCGCAACAGGCAGGCAATGGTCATGGGCCCGACCCCGCCCGGCACGGGCGTGATGTGACCCGCAACTTCCGCGCTGGCGGCATAGTCGGCATCGCCCACCAGACGCGTCTTCCCCTCGCCCTTTTCGGGCGCGTCGATCCGGTTGATCCCGACATCGATAATGGTCGCGCCGGGCTTCACCCAGTCGGCCTTGACCATTTGCGGACGTCCGACGGCAGGCACGAGAATGTCGGCCTCGCGGCACATGGCCGGCAGGTCCTTTGTGCGGCTGTGCGCGATGGTGACCGTGCAGTTCTCGGCCAGGAACAATAGCGCGGCCGGCTTGCCGACGAGAATAGAGCGACCAATCACGACGACATGTTTGCCGGAGAGGTCACTGCCCAGCGCGCGCTTGGCCAGGATCACACAGCCGGTCGGTGTGCACGGGCGCAGGCCCGGCTTGCCGAGCGTCAGGCGACCGGCAGACACTTCGGTCAGTCCGTCGACATCCTTGTCGGGGTCGATCTTCTCGATCGCCGCATCAGCATCGAGACCCTTGGGCAGCGGCAACTGCAGCAGGATGCCATCGACGCTTTGATCGGCATTCAGGGTTGCAATCAGGGTTTCGACATCGGCCTGGCTGGCCGTATCCGGCAGGCGGTGGTGCACGGAGACCATGCCAACCTCTTCGGTCTGGCGCACCTTGTTGCGCACATAGACCTGGCTCGCAGGGTCTTCCCCCACAAGGACCACAGCCAGTGAAGGCTGTCCGGGCAATTGGCTGACCGCTTTTGCCACGTCTGCGCGGACATCTGCCGCAACCGATTTTCCGTCAATTACCTGCGCGCTCATTGCCCTGATCCCCGGCCAGTTTCGCCGCCAGATCGGGCGGCCCGTCAATGTCGAGGCCTTTTAACCGGTTCTTTGGGCCCGTCACCACCCTGACCGCAGACTTTGGCACGCCCAGCCATTTCGCGATCAGTTTTTCAACCGCCGCATTGGCCTTTCCGCCTTCCGGCACGGCGCGCACACGAACCTTCAAATAGGTCCGGCCCGCAGCGTCTGTTTCCCATGTTTCGACCCGGTCGGCCGAGGCGTTCGGCTGAACGCGAACGATCAGCCTGTGCATGCGATCAGAACGGGACGATGCCGTAGCCGTAGCGCGCGATCACACGCTCGAGGAAGAAAATGATCAGCAGAACCACCATAGGCGTCAGGTCCAGCCCACCCATGGGCGGCAGGATGTTGCGGATCGGGCGGTAAACCGGCTCGGTAATACGCTGCAATCCACCCCAGACACTGCGTACGGTGGGGTTCTGGAGGCTCAGCACATTGAAACCGACCAGCCAGGACAAGACAGCCTGAATGATGATGATGAATGTGGCGATCCGCAGAACGACCATGATGAGATCAAGAATGGCGGCCATGGGGCGACGCTCCGATTTTTCTGTTGTTGCCTTCACTTAGGGTGATGCCCCTAGCTTGTGCAAGGCGTTCTCTCTAGCTTTGCCAGTTGGGAACACATTCCGTTTGGCAAGGCGGGCAAACACAAACAATTATAACAATTGCCGAGGGAGCCCGCTTGCATGACAGATCCGGACAGGCCGCTGCTTCCGCTCACCGGGGTCCAGAAAGCGATGATCGGCATTGCCATGGTGGCCATGGGCGCCGGCATGAGCATCAACTTCGTGGTCGTTGCCCCCCTCGCCCGCAAGGCTGGCCTGACCGAAATTCAGGTCGCGGGTATCCTGACCCTGTCTGCGGCCGTCTATGCGCTGCTCATTCCAACCTGGGGCCGGCTGGCTGACCGGTTCGGCCGCAAACGCGTCATGGTCTTCTCGCTGGCGGCCATGGGCCTGACCAACATGATCTTCGTGTTCGCCCTAAGCGCCGCGCTGGCAGGAGTCCTGACCGGGCTAACCGCCTTTTTCACACTTGTCTTCGTGCGCCTCTGGTTCGGCCTGTTGTCGCCCGGTCTGCAACCAGCCGCCATGGCCGCGATGACGGATGCCACCACGCCGCTCGACCGGGCCGGCGGGCTCGGCATGCTTGGCGCCTGTATGAGCATCGGATCCATCCTCGGCCCGGCAGGTGCCACCGTGCTCGCCCCGTTTGGGGCGCTGATGCCGATCTGGGGGACTATCGCCTTCAATCTGATCGTAGCGCTTGTTCTGGCAGTGGTTCTGCCCCCGACCAGGCCGCGCCCGAAATCAGCCAAACGCCCCACCCCACTCGCGGTGCGCGACCCGCGCGTCTTCCCGCACCTGCTTTTCCTGTTCACCTATTTCATCGGAATCGGAATCGTACAGCAGACGATCAGCTGGTTCATCGAAGATCGCTACCAGTTTGTGGACACAGCCAGCCGCTCTGCTGGCGAAGCCGTCGTGCTTCATTCTGGGATTGCCTTCGCCTGCATCGCTGCGGGCATGATCATGGTGCAGTTCGGCTTTGTTCAGCCGCGCAAACCCGATCCGCGACGCATCCTGCCCATTGGCCTCGCCATTGTGGCCATGGGCTATGTTTCAGCCGACCTCTTCTTCCCGTTCTGGTCGCTCGCACTCAGCTTCTTTGCTGTTGGGTGTGGTGCGGCGCTGGCCGTGCCCGCCGCCAATGCGCTGGGCAGCCTTTCGGTCTCTCGCGAGGAGCAAGGCTCAGCGGCAGCGCTGCTCGCGGCAGCGCCCCCGGCCGGCTTCATCTTCGGCCCCCTTATCGGGGCTATGCTGTACTCATTCATGCCGGAACTCCCGCTCTACGTATCGGCAGGCTTGGTCGGCACACTCGCCGTCTATGCCGTGATCGTGACGTCGAAACGCCCGCTTACACCATCGTGAAAGCATTGAGCTTGTTGCCATCCGGATCCCGGAAGTAAGCGGCATAGAACCCTTCATCGCCACGCGGTCCGGGTGCGCCTTCATCACTGCCGCCATTTGCCAGCGCGATCTCATACAGCTTGTGCACCTGATCCTTGTCCCTGGCCTGCAGCGCCACCATCGTGCCATTGCCGACAGTGGCAGGCTGTTTGTCGAATGGCAGGGTCGCCGCCACGCCTGCTGCACCGCCGGGCGTGCCCCAGGCGATGAATGTGTCGAAATCCATCATCCGCCCAGTGCCCATCTCGGCCGCAATGGCATCATAGAATTTCGCCGCGCGCTGCAGGTCTGACGTCCCGACTGTTACATACCCGATCATAAAGTCCCTCCCATCAATTGGACAGAATGGAACATAACAGGAACAGACGGGAGCGACAAGCCTTTACATGGCCGAGATGCCACCATCCACTTTCAGCTCGATTCCGGTGACGAGCTTCGACTCATCCGATGCGAGATAGAGCACCGCATAGGCGATATCGTCCGGCTCACCGACCTTGCCGAGCGGGATCTGGCGACCGAGCTTGGCGAGCGCTTCTTCCTCGCCGAACATTTCCTTCGTCCGGTCCAGGATCGGCGTATTGATGAAGACCGGATGCACCGAGTTACAGCGAATCTGGCCGCCCTTGGCGCAATGCAACGCGATGGATTTCGAGATATGCCGCACGGCCGCCTTGGCGGTGTTGTAGGAGACGTAGTTCGCACTCGCGATGATACCGGCAATGGACGAGATGTTGATGATCGAACCAAGCCCGTGCGCGCGCATCAGCGGAATGGCGTACTTGCAGCCGAGAAAAATGGAATCGACATCGACGGTCTGCACCTTCTTGAACATGTCGTAGTTTTCGTCTTCGACCGAGCCGAGCGAACCGATGCCGGCATTGTTGACCAGCACGTTCAGGCCGCCCATCGCATCATGCGCCGCTTGCAGCACTTCCTGCCATTGCGCCTCATTGGTCACGTCATGCTGCCAGGCAAAGGCCGTGCCTGCGCCATGTTCGTCATTGATCGAGGCGGCGACAGCTTCGGCCCCTGCCCCGTTCACATCCGTGACGGTCACCTTGGCGCCTTCGCGAGCCATCATGCGAGCCGTTGCCTCGCCCAGCCCCTGCGCACCGCCGGTGATAAATGCCTTCTTGCCCTGTACGCGACCCATGCCTGTCTCCTCCACTGTTTCAGGTTTTCCTACCCGTAACAGTGCACTCGAAACCGGGCCAGCTTGACCTTGGGAGAAGCGACAGTCCTGCCAGGAGGATCAGGAAAGTTTCGCGGCCAGTTCGTCCATGAACCGGGCCAGTTCAACGTCCTTTTCAGACACACCGTCCACATCATGCGTCGTCAGCGTAACCTCGACCTTGTTGTAGACATTGAACCATTCAGGATGATGGTCCATTTGCTCGGCTTTCAGTGCGACAGCCGACATGAAGCTCCAGGCCGTCTTGAAATCGGCCAGCCTGAACGTCTTCTCGATCGTATCGCGATCGCCGGCACCTTTTGCCCAGCCGTCCAGTTTTGAGAGCGCCGCATCTGCGCCAATCCTGTCTGTCATAGCTCAGTCCTCTGCATCCTGACCGAGTACATAATAGACCCATCGGCCATTGCCCGCGATGGCAGTGCGCATGCCAGGATAGCCTTCGCCCTGCCGTATCCGTTCAATTCCCTCTTCGCCAATCAGTTCCATGAGGCGTCGCCGGTCCTGGAAGGACAGTTTTTCCGGGATCAGGTCCTCAGCGTCACGCGCGGCAAGGTCTGGCCAGACATACCAGACTTCGCCATCAATCTCGCGCATGCCGGGAGGCAGTTCGAACAATTTGCGCAAGCTGCGGTTCGGATCGGCGCCAATCCGGCGCATCAGATCCCAATACTGCCGGTGCGGCGTACCGCCCAGATTGGAGACAAAGCCGTCATTCGCATTGGCCACCCGCGACAAACGGCTGAGCGATCCGGCTTTCGCATGCGACAATAGCTGGTCCCGCATCGCCTCTGCTTCTTCAGTCAGCACGACCGGCTCAGGCACCTGTGGCGGCTGCATCAGGGATTCATCCGGCACCAATGGCCGTTCCGGCTCGGCCGCAGGCGAGCACGCCGCCAGGAGCGCGGCCCCCAGCGCGCCGACGAGGGCGCTAGCCCAGTTCATACCCGGTCGCCGCCTGAAGGTCCGACAGCAATTGGTCTTCATTGAGCACCTTGATCGTTGTCATGCCCATATCGCGGGCCGGTTTCAGATTATGCCCGAGATCATCCAGATAGACACAGCTTGCCGGATCAACATCGAGCGTCTCGCACATCAGAGCATAGATTCGCGGATCGGGCTTGCGAATGCCGAGCTTGGAGCTTTCGATCACATGGTCGAACATGTCGAAGACCTTGGCCACGTCGCGTGCTTTTGCCTCGTCATTGGTCATCGAGGCGCCTTTGCCGACCGGCGCATTATTGGTGATGCAGCCAACCTTGCCCTTGGTCTTGCAGACGCTCAGCGCCTTGACCACGCGTGGCCGCAGCGAGCCGGACAATAGCGCCAGCACTTCCCCGCCGGGCACTTCATGCCCCATCGCCTTTGATTCCTCGCGGAACATGCCGTCGAACTCTGCCGCCGTGACGAGGCTCTGCTCGAGCTTGGCCCAGGCATTGTCCAGCGGATTGGTCGCATTGACCGTGCGGATGAAATCCTTTGGCAGGCCATGCGCGGCCTCGTAACGGGTGAAGGCGTCGAAGGGAGAGGTCGTGAATACGCCCCCGAAATCCCAGATTACAGCTTGGAATGTCTTTGTCATGCCAGCACCTCTACCCGCACCAGCGACGATTTCAAACCTTGAACATTACGGGCCGAGTTCTAGTGTGGCGGCGACTGCAACATATAAAGGGAGTTTCGTCTGATGGGCGTTCTGGAAGGCAAAGTGGTCCTCGTGACCGGCGGTGGTAATGGCATCGGCAAGGAAACCGCGCTGCTGGCGGCGCGCGAGGGCGCAAAAGTGGTCGTCAACGATCTGGGCGGCAGCCTGACCGGCGCCGATGAAGGCAGTGCAGGCCCGGCCGAAACCGTGGCTCAGGAAATCCGCAAGGCGGGCGGCGAGGCTGTCTCGAACTCGGAAAGCGTGACCGACATGAAAGCGGTCCAAGGCATGATCGAACAGGCCAAGGACGAGTTTGGCGCCCTGCACTCGATCATCAACCCGGCCGGCATCTTGCGGGACGGCATGTTCCACAAGATGAGCGAAGATGATTGGGACAGCGTCATCGACGTGCACCTGCGGGGCAGCTTCAACGTCACCCGCGCGGCCATCGAACTGTTCCGCGAAAAGGAAGACGGCAATTTCGTCCTCTTCACCTCCACATCCGGCCTGATCGGCAATATCGGCCAGGCGAACTATGCCGCCGCCAAGATGGGCATTGTCGGCCTGTCGCGCATCGTCGCCATGGAAGGCGCGCGCAAGAATGTCCGCTCCAATGTCATCGCGCCATTTGCCTGGACGCGCATGATCGCCTCCATCCCGGTCAAGGACGAAGCCGGCGCAGAGCGTGTCGAGCGGATGCGCCAGGGCATGCGGGCCGACCAGGTGGCACAGCTCGCCGTCGCCCTCTGCGCCGACAAGGCCAATGACGTGTCCGGACAGATTTTTGCCGTGCGCGGCAATGAAGTCGTGCTGTTCGACCAGCCGCGTCCGGTCAAGTCGCTGGCGCGTATGGAGGGCTGGACGCCGGAAAGCCTGCTCGAACAGGCCATGCCCGCCATGAAAGCCAACTTCTTCGACATGGGCGCCTCGGCCAGTGTCTTCCCCTACGACCCAGTCTAGGCGGATAGCGCTTGGCGGAAGATGGCGTCACCTACCAGAAATGCATCACCGGCGGTGATGGGGAAACCTATTGCCGTCCGGTGGATGCGACGGAAGCGACCGGACAAGCCACTCCGCCATCGGAGGATATCCTTCCGCCGGTAGAAGACGTCATTAATCCGCTACTCAAATGGATAGAGCCTGCTCGACCCTTTCTCGACGACCCAGCCGGCTGGCTTCAGACAAAGGCGCAACAGCCTGAATTTCTCTATCCCATCCTGATCCAGCTCGGCTGTATTATCCTGGCGCTCGCGCTGGGCGCCCTGCTCACCCCACCCTTCAAGCGCCTGATCACGGTCACGCTGCGACGCTTTGTCGAGCCGCCCCGCCGCGAAGGACTGGACGTCTTGCACAAGGCGGTTCGTCCGGCGCTCTGGTCCATCCTTCTGGGGCTTGCGGTCTCATTGCTCAGCTCCATTGACCACTCGCTGATCCTGGTTCGGACAGCCTTGTCACTCGCGATTGCCTGGCTTGCCATCCGCGTGACCATGACCTTCCTGCCGGAAGAATTGCGCGGTCTTGCATCATTCCTGACATGGACGTTCGCGATATTCTTCGCCCTCGGCGTCCTGCCGGATGTCATGAACTGGCTTTCGAGTATTGGTCCATCCTTCGGGAATCGGCGGATCAGCCCGGTCTTCATCTTCCAGGCCATCCTGACCGCCGCTGTCTTGCTGTTCATTGCAAACCGCGCCGCAAAATCGATGAAGCGGCGGGTCAATCACATCCCGAAAGTCGAACCGTCCATCCGCATTCTGATTGGCAATGCCATACAGATTGTCTTCATTGTGGCGGCTGCCCTGCTCACCCTCGCAGGGCTCGGCATTCCGCTCGGCGCGCTAACGGTCATCTCCGGTGCCATCGGCCTCGGCTTTGCCTTTGGTATGCAGAAAGTTGTCTCGAACTTTGTCTCCGGCATCGTCCTGCTCTCGGAGCGCTCGATCAAGCCGCAGGACGTGATCGAGGTCGGCGAGACGTTCGGCGTCGTGGAATCCCTCGGCCTGCGCTACACGTCGATCACGACGCAGGAAGGCAAGGAATTCCTGATCCCGAACGAAAAGCTGATGACCGATACGGTGATCAATTGGAGCTTTTCCAACAAGCGCGTGCGCATCCACAAGGAGTTGCGCATCGACTATACGTCCGACCTGGAAGAGGCGATTGCCATCGTCATCGCCGCCGCCAAGGCGACCGAGCGCGTGATCAGCTGGCCGCAACCCGTCTGCCTGGTCAAAGACTTCACCGATGAGTGCATTGTTCTGGAGATGCGCTTCTGGATCATCGACCCGGAAAATGGCACGGCCAATGTCGGCTCCAACATCCTGCGCGAAGTCTGGAAACGCTTCACCGAGAATGGCATGTCCGTGCCGCTGCGCCGCAAGGAGCTGTTCATCGAACCGGACTCCGCGCTCAAGGTCGAGATATCCCGCCCGAAGCGTACACCTGATCCGGCCCCCGCACCGGAACCGGAGGAAAATGAGCCGGAATCGAACACAATGAAACAGGATGAAACGAAAGCGCGACCGCCGGAAGCCGATTAAGACGGCGCGCTACTCGGGGGAGTCCTCACTGGCCGGGTCTTCAACCGGCTCCAGAGACCGCGGACGCAGATCGGTCGGCCCGCCATCCTGCGCTTCCGACTGGCTCGCTGCGGCTTCGGGCTCCAACGGCTCAGGTTCTTCCTCGATGGGTTCAGGAGATTGCCCGGCCTCGCCAAACCGTTCCTGCGCGCCTTCCAGAAACGCATCGAACTCATCGTCTTCCGGAGCCACTTCGGGCTCAACGGTTTCCGGCTCGATCGCTTCCGGCCCGGTCTCCGGTTCCGGCGGCAAATCCGGCAAGGGCTCTGGTTGCGGCGCGGGCTGGCCCTGTTGCGGCTGCGGGCGTGGTGGTGGCCGCGTATCGCCCAGCACACAGGCCGCGAGGCCCTGGCTGTGCACCACTCGCATGCGCGCCTGTAGCGTGCCGGCGCGTGTGTTGACATATGGCCCCGGCGGATCGACGCGCCATTTGTTCGGGCTCGGCAGAACGGCGGCCAGCAGTGCGGCCTCGCGCTCGCTCAGGTCTGCCGCGGACTTGCCGAACCGCGCCTGCGCGGCGGCCTCTGCGCCGAACAGGCCATCGCCCCATTCGGCGACATTCAGATAGGCTTCCATGACCCGGGCCTTGCCCCAGAACTTGTCGATGAACACTCCCATCCACATGTCGCCCAGCTTGCGCGGCACACCGCCCCCATTCCAGAGGAAGACATTCTTGGCGGTCTGCTGTGTGATCGTGGAGGCGCCGCGCGTGCGCTTGCCCTGACGGCGTTCATCCAGCGCCTTTTCAATCGCGGCACGGTCAATTCCATTATGCTCGCAGAAGCGGGAATCCTCCGCCGCGATGACCGCGCGCACAAGGTGAGGCGAAATCTCGGACAAGGGCACCGCATCGCGCCGTACCGTCTCGCCACCTGCCGCGCGCTGCACCATCAGCACCGTGCCCGGAATGGGCAGCCAGACCAGCGCCAGCGCATAGAGGTGAAACGCCACAAACAGGCCCGCCAGAATGCGCACCGCCCATGTCAGGAAGGTCCAGAAACCGCTCATCACTCTGTCATCCATTCCGCCAGAACGCCCGGATCCGTTTCCGGCTCCATCCGGACGGCCTTTTCCGTCGCAAATCGGGCACGATCAAGGCGGGCGAGCGCCCAGATAGCAGACCCACGTACCACCGACGCCGGATCATCCAGCAGCGGCAGCAGGCTGGCGACCAGCGCCCCCTCCCCTGAATTGCCGATGGCGATACAGACATTGCGCACGAACCGGTCCCGCCCGATCCGCTTGATGGGCGAACCGGAGAACACTTCCCGAAATGTGGCATCGTTCAGCGCGGCAAGTTCATCCAGCCCCGGCGCCTTGAGTTCGGGCCGTGCATGGAAGGCGATCTCGCTGGCGGCTTCGGCAAACTTGTTCCACGGACAGATGGCAAGGCAATCATCACACCCATAGATGCGGTTGCCCATCGCCGCGCGAAACTCTGCCGGGATTGGCCCGGCATGCTCGATGGTAAGATAGGAAATGCAGCGCCGCGCATCGAGTTGATAGGGCGCGGGAAACGCATTGGTCGGGCAGATGTCCTGACAGGCGCGGCACGAACCGCAATGATCCGCCTCCGGTTGATCAGGTTCCAGTTCCGCGGCGGTCAGCATCACACCCAGGAAAAACCAAGACCCCAGTTCGCGGCTGACCAGATTGGTGTGCTTGCCCTGCCAGCCGAGCCCGGCCTTTTCGGCCAGCGGCTTTTCCATCAGAGGCGCGGTATCGACAAAGACTTTCACCTCAGCTCCGGTCTCGGCCACGAACTCCCGGGCGAGCTGTTTCAGCCGCTTCTTCAACGTGTCGTGATAGTCCCTCCCCCGTGCGTAGACGGAGATGTTACCAAGCGCCTTCTGTTCCAGAGTGTGGAGCGGATCATGGTCCGGGCCGTAATTGAGCGCGACGACGACGGCAGATTTGGCATCCGGCCACATCGCAGTCGGCGCCTTGCGCCGCTCCAGCGTCGTCTCCATCCAGTCCATGCTGCCATGATGGCCAGCTTCTACGAATGCTTCCAGCCGGTCGCCTGCGTCCCACGCCTCATCCGCCCGCGCTATCGCCACGTCATCAAAGCCAAGCGACCGGGCGAGGTGCTTGACGCGGATGTGGAGGGGATCAGGCAAGGTCTAGAAATCCAAATCGGTATAGTGCGCTACGGGCCGCACCGCCTGCAACCGGTCGGCCAGCAAGGGCCTGAAGCTCGGACGCGACTTGATCCGGGCATACCAGTCTTTCAGCTCCGGCACAGCATTCCATTCGACATCGCCGAAATAGTCATAGGCAGACAAGTGCGCCGCTGCAGCCAGATCGGCCAGGGTGAGCTCCCGGCAGGCAAGATAGCCATTCAGCTCCAGCAGGCCATTCAGGAAGGTCAGACGTCCGCGCAGCGCATGCGCCCCCCGGCGCAAACGCGCTGAATCCGGGTGCCGATCGCGGCGCACCCATTGCATCACGCGCTCGGTCAGCAGTGTATCGGTAACCTCTTCACACGCAGCTTCAATCCAGGCCCACAGGCGTCGGACTTCAGCGCGCGCCGCCGGATCTGATGGCAACAGGCCCCGTCCGCTGGAGGTCTCTTCAAGATACTCGCATATGGCGCGCGTGCCGCAGGCAAACATGCGCGGCTCGCTGTCGATCTCAACCAAAGCGGGCGCAACAGCCCCATGTGCGAGGCGGGGCACGTCCGGATGAGCTGACCAGGGCGGCGATTCCAACGCCTCGAATCCCTCGTCTTTCTCGCCCAAGGCGAGGCGGACCAGCCGTCCGGCCGGATCAAGAGGCCAATGGTAGAGCCGTTTCATGGGTTCAACTTCTCATGGCATCACTGAAAGGGGTGTTAAATTCAGCTGCATCTGATCGCTTTTGCTGGGCCGTATCCTATGTTTTTTGGCTTCAAACTGTTTCCACCGTTACAGGACCACATTCATGCACGATTTCCGGTTTCGCGCTGCCTTGGCGGGCGCGGTCTCTCTCCTTGCACTTCACGCCTGCGGAAATGCGAATTCCGCTTCTGAGGCAAGCCTCGGTTCGCAGACCCAGCCTGTCCAGATTCAAGTACCGCCCGCAGGGCAGTTGCCGACGGATGTTACACCGCTGGCCTACCGGCTGGAGCTGAAAACTGATCCAGATGCCGACAGTTTCTCGGGTAATGTAGCCATTGATGTGGCCCTGACAGCGCCGCATGCGCGCATCTGGTTGCATTCGGTGGATCAGACGGTGCTGTCGACCAAGGCCGTGCTGGACGATGGAACACATATCCCGGCAACTTTTACTGGAAATCAGGCACCGGGCGGAGTTTCAAGGCTCGACTTCGACTCGCCGATCCCGGCGGGCACGGCCACGCTCGAAATCAGCTATACAGCGCCCTACAATATGGGCCTTGCCGGTCTCTACAAGGCGGTTCAATCCGATACGGACTATCTTGCCACCCAGATGGAAGCGATTGATGCGCGCCGGATGGTGCCCTCATTTGACGAACCGCGCTTCAAGACACCGTGGAGCGTGACCGTCACCGCGCCAGAAGGCATGCAGGTCGTCTCCAATGGCGAGGAAATCAGCGCCGAACCGGCCGAAGACGGTTGGACCCGGCATGTCTTTGCCGAAACTCGCCCGATCCAGTCCTATCTGGTCGCCCTCGCAGTCGGCCCTTACGAGATGCGGCCCGCCCCGGCCATTCCGGCCAATGCCCTGCGCGAGGCGTCGGTGCCCCTGCGCGGCTTTGCTGCCCGCGGCAAGAGAGACCAGCTCAGCGAGGCACTCGACATCACTGACGAGATGTTGCTCTGGCAGGAGGACTATTTCGACTATTCGTACCCCTATGGAAAACTGGACCTGATCGCCGCGCCGGAATTTGCCTATGGCGCGATGGAGAATGCCGGCGCAATCATCTATCGCGAAGCCGCCCTCCTGATGAACGAACAGACCAGCCTGTCACGCCGCCGCCGCATCCTGACGACACATGCCCACGAACTGGGCCATCAATGGTTCGGCAATCTCGTCACGCCGAAATGGTGGAACGATATCTGGCTGAACGAGGCCTTTGCGACCTGGATCAGCTACAAGACGATGGACGGGGTTGACCCGGACGGCGAGTGGGGCCTCAGCCCAATCCTGGCAGGGCTCAGCGCGATGGGGGCCGACAGTCTTCAATCGGCGCGCCAGATTCGCAATCCGATCAACACCAATGGCGATATTCTCGACGCGTTCGACTCCATTACCTATCGCAAAGGCGGCAGCGTGTTGAACATGTTCGAGACCTATCTGGGCGAAGAAGCCTTTCGCGAAGGTATCCGCTTGCACATGCGTCGCTTCGAGGATGGCGTCGCTGATGCCGACGATTTCATGCAGAGCCTCGCCGACGGGTCCGGCCAGCCGGATATTGTTGAAGCCTTCACCAGCTATATCAACCAGCCAGGCATCCCATCGCTGGATGTCGCCGTGTCCTGCCCTGCTCCAGATGCGGGCCTGATCACGGTCACTCAAAAGCGCTATGCGCCGCTTGGCTCTGATATTGATACCAATGCTCAGACCTGGAACGTGCCGTTTGCTGCGCGCCTGAAAGGGCCTGTGGGTGATCGCACGATCCGGCAGATGCTGACCGCACCGGTCACCGAGATTCCTCTGGATGGCGATTGCCCCGACTGGGTGATGCCAAATGCCGGCGGCACGGGCTATTGGCGCTTCGATACGAATGCGGAAAACCTGACGGCGCTGATTTCCAACTTTGACAGCTTGTCTGACGCCGAACAGATCATGTTTGCGGATGCACTGACCTCCGGTTTCCGTGCAGGGCGGATCAGCACCGATGACCTGATGGCTGGACTGGCCGCAACCTCAAGCGGTCATCCGCGTGCGGTTTCTGAAGGGTTCGGCATTATTGGCACGCTCGACCGCATGCTGGAGCCATCCGAGCAAGCGGGCCTTCGCGCGTGGGTCCAGCGCACCTATGGACCGTTGGCCGAATATCTGGAATCCCGTCCGGCCACGGCGCTGAGCCAGCAGGAGATGCTTTTGCGCGACAGGCTATATGGCTTGTTGCTGGAATATGGCGAGCGCCCCGCTGAGCGCCGCGCCCTGCTCGCCCGTGCCCGGCAGTATGTCGGACTCGAAGGCAGCCCGGACGCGACGGCGCTTGCGCCGGAGGATCTCTCCACGGCCATGATCATCGGCATAGAGGATGGCGGCGCTGACTTCTATGAAGCTGCCAAGGCCTACGTCACCACTGCAACCAATCAGAATGAACGCTCGACAATCCTGAGAGTATTGGCCAGTCGCGGAAGCAAGGATGTCGTGTCAGACCTGTTCTCGGCGGTTCTGAACGGCCCGAACTCGACCGACGAAGTCTTTACGGTTGTCTATGGCGCCATGGCCAACCCGGCAGCACAAGACACCGCATGGGATTTGATAACCACAAACTTCGAGACGGTTGTGGAGCGCATGCCCGAAATCCGTCAGCCAAAGCTCGCGGGCCTGACGGGATATTTCTGCAGCGTCAGAAAGGCCGCAGACGCGGAAGACTTCTTTCAACAGAATGCGCAGCTGATCCCAGGCTATGAGCGATCCCTGGCCCAGGGCACGGAGAAGGCAACGCTCTGCAGCGCGCTAAGGGCTCAGAAAGCGTTGGATGTGAACAACTTCTTCCAACAGTAATCGGCCCGGCACGGCCCGGATAACGGGCTTTGTCGCTGATCGAATTTGTCTGAGATCTCCGGCTTGTATCTTGTCCGGGTCGCTTCTTGCCCAAATGGGAAGCGGCGGTCCGGTCGGGGTATGCTCAGGCCCCGGCCAGCGGATGGGAGGCGGCCCGCTGCAGGGGCACGACTTCCCACACCAATATGAATACCGTCCCTGCCGAAGGCGCCGCCTTCCGTCCGCAAGGACCTTGGATGACAGGAAACCGGAAGGGCACACGCCCTGTCCGGCTCTTGGTGCAACGATCAGTGGCGCATGAACTGGCGCAACGCGTCGGCCGCAAGCGCAAATCGCGCAAACGCCCAATTGCGATCCTTGCCCAGCGTATGCAACTCTGCGAGCAATGCCTTGCGCGCATCATTGCGCTCGGCGAGCCAGGCATCTGCCCCGTCTCCGGCGAGAGCCTTCTCTGTTGCATCCGCCTGCATCCGAACCAGTTCGTTCAACAGGCGACGGCCCGCCACGCGATCCCAATAATCTGCATGCAGCAGATTGTCCCGCGCCATGGCGCGAAGCCGGTCGATGCGCAGCTGGTCGCCAATCGTGTAGAAAGCCTTGCCGGCCGCCTCCACACTGACACCCGCCTTGCCAGCCAGATCGACCACGAGCAGCCCTTGGGCAAACTGGCCCATCGCAGCCGCCCATCGCGAAATCTCTTCCGACGCGCCGCGCTTCATCAGGCTACGCACTTCGCGCTCGATGCGCGCAGCCGGGAACGGCGAGTGAATGCCGGCGAGAATGGCCTTGAACTCGTTCAGAGGCGCTTCGGTATGTTGCACGGCGTCGCCGACATGCAGGTCCGGATGGGTTTCAATGAACCAGAGCGCCGCATCGACCATGGCGCTTGCCGCATGCAGACGCAGATCGATTTGCACATCCGCAGGCACGATCGTGTCGAGCTGGTCGACCTCGCGCTGGAAGCCGTCAAAGTTCAAAACGGCACGCGCCGCTTCGAGCCCGCGCGCGACTTGCGCATTGTCGCCGCCGGTCACTTCGCGCAGACGCAGCAGGGCCACCGGCCCGGCCATGTCCAGCACACGATTGGCAATGATCGTCGCGATAATTTCCCGCTTCAGGCGATGGTTCGACATCGCCTTTGAATAGGTGTTGATCGGACTCGGGAAGTAATTGACCAACAGGTCTTCGAAATACGGATCGTCCGGAATATCGGAGGCCACAATATCGTCGAACAGAGTGATCTTCGACCAGGCGAGCAAGACGGCTAATTCCGGCCGGGTCAATGGCTGGCCGCGCTCGGCACGCACCTTCATCTCACCGGTCTCCGGCAAGGTTTCCAGCGCGCGGTTCAATACGCCTCGGTCTTCCAGATACTCCATCAGGCGCTCAAGCGCATCATGGTCTTCCTTGGCCGTCGTTTCGGCCAGGGTCAGCGCAAAGGTCTGTGTATAATTATGACGCAGGACAAGCGCCGCCACGTCACTGGTCATCTCCGCAAGAAGGTCGTTGCGGTCTGCCGGATCGAGGTCGCCCTCACGAACCGCCTCAGCAGCCAGAATCTTGATGTTCACTTCGTGGTCAGACGAATCGACGCCGGCGGAATTGTCGATCGCGTCTGTATTGATCCGTCCCCCATGCAGGTCAAACTCGATTCGCCCGGCTTGGGTGACGCCCAGATTGGCCCCTTCCCCGATGACTTTCACCTTCAGCTGATTTGCATCAACCCGGATCGCATCATTGGCACGGTCACCGGCGGCCGCATGAGTTTCATGCGCGGCTTTCACATAGGTGCCAATGCCGCCGAACCAGAGCAAGTCCGCATCCGTCTTCAGCAGGGCGTGGATCAACTCGTCGGGTGTGACCGCATCCTTTGACAAGCCACTCAGCGCCTTGATCTCATCGCTCAGCGTGATCGACTTGGCGGAGCGCTCGAAGATTCCGCCGCCTTTCGACAGGATTCCTTTGTTGTAGTCCGCCCAGCTCGATTGCGGCTTGTCGAACAGACGCTGACGTTCAGTCAGGTTCTTGGCAGCGTCCTGAGGGTCCGGGTCGATGAAGATGTGCATGTGGTTGAAGGCCGCGATCAGCCGGATTTCCGGCGATAGCAACATGCCATTGCCAAACACGTCTCCACTCATGTCGCCCACACCGATCACGGTGAAAGGTTCGGTCTGGATGTTCTTGCCGAGTTCGCGGAAGTGACGCTTGACCGCTTCCCAGCCTCCCCGCGCAGTAATACCCATCTTCTTGTGATCGTAGCCAACCGAACCACCCGACGCGAACGCATCGCCCAGCCAGTGGCCCATCTCCTCACTGATCGCATTGGCGGTGTCGGAGAAGGTCGCCGTGCCCTTGTCCGCCGCCACGACGAGGTAGGGGTCTTCACCATCCCAGACAATCGTGTCCGCCGGGTGGGTGACCTGCCCCTCCACGAGATTGTCCGTGATACCGAGCAACGCCCGGATGAATTCCTTGTAGGCATCCCGTCCAGCCTCGAACCAGGCATTGCGGTCAGAACGATCCGGCAATTGCTTTGGCAAGAATCCACCCTTGGAGCCGACCGGCACGATGACCGCATTCTTCACCTGCTGCGCTTTCACAAGGCCCAGAACTTCGGTGCGATAGTCTGATGCACGGTCCGACCAGCGCAGCCCCCCGCGCGCAACCGCGCCAAAGCGCAAATGCACGCCCTCGACCCGCGGGCTCGACATATATATCTCGCGGAAGGGTTTCGGCTCCGGCAGGTCTTCCAGTTCGCGGCTGGCAATCTTGAGGCTGACAAAACTGTAGGGCGCGCCATCGCCATTGGTCTGGTAGAAATTGGTCCGCTGAACGGCCAGGATCAGATCAGCGAGACGGCGCAGCACCTGATCGTCTGCCAGCGCCGACACGTCGCGTAATGCGTCCTCGATCTCTGCGCGCATTTTCTCGGCTTCATGCGTGCGTTCGGCGAGTGACATATCGCGCGCCGGATCGAAGCGGATAGCGAACAGGTCCAGCAATTTCTGGGCAATCGCCGGATAAGTCGAAAGCGCCGTCTCCTGAACATATTGCGGTTGATCCATGCCGCTCTGGCGGCGATATCCGGCGAGCGCCCGGATCAGGGCCGCATCGCGCCAGCTTGCGTCAGCGCTGAGCACCAGCCGGTTGAAGCCGTCATTTTCGGCCCGTCCGCTCCAGACCGCAACAAACGCATCCTCCAGCGCGGTTCGGATTGCATCGAGGTCAATTGCTGCGCCGGCCGTCGCGCACATGACAACATCGTGGATCCAGTAGGTCTCGGGCGCATCGTCGGCTGGCTTTTCCGTCGGACGGACCGGATAGCCGGTCTCGAAATCCACGAAGAAACCCATTTGCTCGAAGATTGGCACACAGGCAGACAGCGGGATCGAACCATTGCGGGAGTATATCTTGACCCGTATCTTGTTGTCGGAATCCCCTTCCAGCCGGTAGGCGCGCGTCAGGATGGGGTGACCGGCAGACAAATTTGCCATCGCCGCAACATCGCGCATCGCCTCGTCAGGCCCGAAGGCTTCGCGATAGGCTGCATTGAAAGCCCCGATGAAGGAACGTGCATTTTCCTGATGTGCGCGTTCAAGGTCAGACTGGACCAGCGCCGACCGGAAGCCTTGCTCCCATGTTCGCGTGATCTGGACGATACGCTTCTCGAGCGCCGCAAGGTCCGGCAAGGGATGGCCCTGTCCCAGCCAGATTTCGAAATGGACCCGGACCAGGGTCTCGGAATCAAAATACGGTCGGAAGCGCGTCACATGCCCATTATAAGCGGTGACCAGTTCCTGCGTGATGCGTTGACGCATGGCGGTGTCATAGGCTTCACGCGGCACATAGACGATTGCGGTGACAAACCGGTCAAATTGGTCCTGTTGCACGAACAGGCGCGTGCGTGGCCGCCCGATCAGATGCAGCGCGCCGACAATGATCGGATGGAGGATTTTCGAAGAGGTCTGAAACAACTCGTCACGCGGCCAGGTTTCCAGCAGATTGGTCAACGCCTTTTCGGTATGTCCGCCGGGCGTTGCGCCAGAAGCTTCGAGGATGGCGGCAATTCGACGGCGGATCAGCGGGATCGAGCGGGCCGTTTCGTCATAGGCCTCGGCGGTGAAAAGGCCGAGGAAGCGAACTTCACCATTCACCCTGCCCTGCGCATCATATTTCTTCACGCCGACATAGTCGCAAGCGACCCGGCGGTGCACGAGGCTGGTCAGCGTCGATTTGGCAACAAGGATCGGATACGGTTCCGACAGATGTGCGCCAATCTCAGGCGTCAACACGAGGGGTTCGGCCTCGCGAGACAGAACGTTCAGTTCTTCATCGCGCAGCACGCCCAGATTGGAGCCCTCCACCATGATCGGCTCTTCGGGCAGCACTTGCCCATCGGCATTTGTCTCGAATTCGTATTCGCGGCAGCCGAGGAACACGAAATGTTCCCGCGAAAGCCATTTCAGGAAGGCAACTGCTTCGTCGCGGTCCATCTCTTTGAGATGCGTGACGCCCTTCAGCCGGTCGATCTCCTGCTGCATGCGCGCCCGCATGGGCTCAAAGTCCGATACGGCAACCGCATTGTGCGCCAGCGCCAGGCGAACTCCGGCTTTCAGGCGCGCCGCCTCATCATGGGTCAGGATCGGCAAATGAACCTGGATGACGGACACGCTGCGCCCGTCCTGTCGTTTGACAATCGGATGAAACAGGGCCGCGACCTCAAACCCCTGCGCGCCGCACTCGCCAAGCACCGAATCCACGAGGAATGGCATGTCCGGGCTGGCAGTCTCTAGAATGGTACGTGACAGGGAGTCCCCGTTTTCCCCATCGACCTCCAGCAGGACGCGCACATCCTGCTCTCCCGGAGCGACCGTCTCTGCCCATTCCCAATGGCGGCGCGCAAGAAATTTTAGGTCGCCATCCGTCAGTCCGGTGAGGTCTTCGTGCCCTGATTCCCGCTGAATCTGGTCGAAAACTTGCTCCAACGGCTCATGTGAAGCAGAATTTACTGTCATGTGGGTGTCTCGCGAAAGAACTTAACGATGTTCCCATCTAGACTGCGTTGGCACACCGGCACAACACATAGGGGCAAATGAATTGCCCCAGCGTCATGACGGGTCTTTGGGGGATCGAATCTTGGGCCCTCAGGGCCCGATATAAACGGACCCGCCGAACGGGGACGTGTCCGGCGGGTCCTACAGGCCTATTCCGCAGGCTGGGTGGGGGGACGCACGCGGAGGGCCTGATCTCACTAAATTTGCAAGCGCTGTGCCGAATACAAGTCTTCGTCAGCAGCGCCTGATGTTACCAATAATTGAGTATGGGCTCTGAACCGGATTCGCAATTATTAACTTGCCTAACACTTCGCATAATTTATCGATTTTCACCATAGGTCTGAGCAGCGCTGACTGCATCCGACAGCTCCGTATTGGTACCCTTGCCTTGTGGATTACCATCTGCAGAAAGCAGGATTGCAATCCATCTCGTGCTGGAAGATTGCGCGAAGAATATCATCATCAGAACCGTCAAAGGTGCCGACAGGAACATGCCGGGAATGCCCCAGATCGCACCCCAGATGGCCAGGGAAAGCAGGACGACCAAAGCTGACAAATTCAGCGACTCCCCCATCATGCGCGGCTGGATGAAATTGCCGATTGAAAACTGCCAGAAACTGACGGCAGCAAACACGATCGCCGCATAGATGTAGTTGTCTTGCGGTGGTGTGCCCGGCACCCAGGCCGGAAGTTCCGGCTGCACGATGGCAAACAGCGGGGGCACCAGTGCCGCAACAATTGACCCCACAGTCGGGATATAATTGAGCACAAATATCAAAGCCGACAGGAAGAGCGCATTTTGCACCCCCAAGGCCAGCAATGAGAAATAGGTCAATGCGGTGATCAGGGCGGAGATCACAGTCTGGGTCCACAGATAGGTTTCGATACTGCGCCGCGCTTCATCGCCCACCTGGCGCACCTGCGCGCGTTGCTCGAAACCGGGGAAGATATTGTCCAGTTTCCGGGTCCAACTGGACTGCGCCAGGAACAGGAAGGCGACATAGATCAGGATCAGGACCAGATCGCCGGACAGGTCACCGGTTTCGTTGGCGATGGTCGCAAAGAAACGTTGTCCGGTTTCGTTGAACAGCAGTTCCTGCAGTGTCGGCGCACCCGACATGTGCACCACCTCATACATGTCCGCGATCATGTCGTTGATCCGGTTTTCATACTCTCCGGCGTCGCGCCCAAATTCGGCGATGCCATTTGCGAGCAGCGCCATGAATCCGAAAAATCCACCCAAAACAATCAGGACCGCGAAAACCCGGGCGTGCCCGATCTTGAGCGCGCGAGACCAATTATCGATCATCGTGGCAAAGCCCTCGATGACGAGGAACAGGAACACAGCCAGCGCAAAGGGCGCGAGGATGCTGCGGCCAAAATGAAGAAAGGTCAGGATGACGCCGGTCGCGATGATCCAGATGCCGGTCTTCGTCGCGCGATCCATAATATCCCCCGGAGCTGTGGTTACCACAGGGTGAGGAGAGCCTCGCGCGCCGTCAAGAGCCTGCGCCTCCACCCTTGCCGAATCCGGCGAATTCTCTAGCGTCGCAGCCTGTAAGGAATGAAGGGGACAGGATGATGGATTCCATCTTTATCGGGGGCGCAGATGCCGAGGGCACCGGCACGCCAAATGTGGCGCAGAACCTGTTGCTGAAAATCGCAAACCGGCATGGCCTGATCGCGGGCGCAACCGGCACCGGCAAGACAGTCACCCTGCAAAACCTGGCTCAGGGCTTTTCCGATGCGGGCGTTCCTGTCTTCTGCGCGGACGTGAAAGGTGACCTTTCGGGCATCTGCATACCCGGCAGCACGGATCACAAGCTGCACGACAAATTCGTTGCACGCGCCAACAAGATCGGGCTCGGCGAGTATGAGTACACGTCTGCGCCAACCGTGTTCTGGGACGTGTTCGGCGAGAAGGGCCATCCGATCCGCACCACGATTTCCGAAATGGGGCCCCTGCTCCTCTCGCGGCTGATGGACCTCACCGACGCGCAGGAAGGCGTGCTGAACATCGCGTTCGAATATGCCGACGATAATGGCCTGCTGCTGCTTGACCTGAAGGATCTGCGCAAACTGCTCGTTCATATGAGCGACAAGGAGGTCCGCGACGAACTCAGCAAGGAATACGGCAACATTGCCTCTGCGTCGCTTGGCGCGGTGCAACGCAACTTGCTCGTCATGGAACGCGAAGGTGCCGATTTCTTCTTCGGCGAACCCGCACTGGAATTGTCGGACATGATGCGCACCAATACCGATGGGCGCGGCATCGTGAACGTGCTGGATGCCACCCGCCTGATCAACAGTCCAAAACTCTACTCCACATTCCTGCTCTGGCTGTTGTCGGAACTGTTCGAGCAGCTTCCCGAGATTGGCGATCCGGACAAGCCGCGCCTCGTCTTCTTCTTTGATGAAGCCCACCTGTTGTTCGACGACGCTCCTGCGGCGTTGATGCAGAAGATCGAGCAGGTCGTGCGGCTGATCCGCTCCAAGGGTGTGGGCGTCTATTTCGTTACCCAAAACCCGCGCGACCTGCCGGAAAGCGTGCTCGCACAACTGGGCAACCGGCTGCAGCATGCCCTGCGCGCCTATACGCCCGCCGAACGCAAAGGCGTACGCGCCGCGGCGCAGTCCTTCCGCGAGAATGAGACTTTTGACACAGAGGAAGTCATCACCCAGCTTGGCGTTGGCGAGGCACTGGTCTCAACGCTGGACGCCAAGGGCGCGCCAAGCGTGGTACAATGGACCGTGATCCGCCCACCAGCCTCACGACTTGGCCCCGCAACGGACGCGGAGCGCAAATCGGTCCAGAATGCCAGTCCCGTCGCCGGAAAGTACGAGAAGTCAATTGACCGTGAGTCGGCCTATGAAGTGCTGGAAGCGCGCGAAGTGAAAGCCGCAAAGGAAGCTGAGGAACTTGCCAAGAAAGAGGCCAAGGCTCAGGCCGAGCTGGACAAGAAGAAAAAGAAAACGACCACGCGCCGTAGCTCCCGCCGGATGAGTTCGCTCGAGAAAGCGGGAAATCAGGCCGCCCGAACGGCCAGCCGGGAGATCGTCCGTTACATCCTGCGCGGCATCATGGGCACGTTCAAACGCTAGCGGGGATCAGTTGGGCAAGCGGCCGGCTTCGTCGGAGTCTTCCTCGGCATAGGCCTCGTCCTCTTCCGGCAGGTCGTCGTCCATCGCTTCAATCTCGGCCAGGGCGGCATCGACGTTTTCCGACGGCGTGATATCGGCTTCGCCCTCATAGGTGTCCTCGAAGTCCTCATCGATATATTCAGCTGCTTCGTCGGCTGCCGCGACGGCCATGACTTCCTCGGTCTTCGGCTTGCGCTTCCAGAATGGTGCATGCGGATCGGCTTTCCGGTCATACTGCATGCTGTAATATTCATGGGCGGTATGGGTCAGCGGGCGCGGCGTCAGGTGCAGACCGTACTGGCGCAGACGTTCAACGACTTCATCGCGCAGATGCATGCCCGGAAAGGAATTTGCCGAGAAGCCATGCGCTTTCATCCAGTCGCGCACGTGCCAGCTGCGCACAGTGCCCGCCTCTGAAGGACGTACACCGGCGTGCTCTTCCCACATATAGAGCGTCGCAATGCCGTTGATCGTCGCATCCATCGCGTCGTCGAGCGTTGCGCTGAGATCGCGCTTCTGGGCCAGCACCGCCCGCAATGCCATCTTGCGCGCCTCAAGTTCCTGATAGGTCGCGCCGATCACGGCGATCGCATTGCGATTGGTCTTGATCAGGGAAGCGTTTACACCGTCGAGCTGCGGATGCTGGACCGGCAGCAGGACATCTGGTCCGGCTTCCTGCGTGTCGACGATCTGGGCGACCTCATTCACCATGCGCTGGAGATTGATTCGCATCTCATGGCTGATGCCGTCGAGGGCGGAGATCGCGCCATCGCGTTCTTCATCCCTTAGCCGCCAAAGCTGCCAGGCGATCATCAATGCTGCTGCGATAAGCAGGCCGAGCCCGCCGGTGAAGAATGTGTAGAATTGCGCTTCACTCATTCTGAGATCCCCTCAACGCGTCCACCGTAAACCATGCTTCCCCCGCATGGCGACCGGTTAAGTGTTGGTAAACCTTAGCCCTTGAGCGCACGTCCTGCAATCACTTGAAGACGGTCGAGCAAATCCGGGTCGCGCGCCTGTGGCGCAGTAATCAACGCATAATCCAGACACGTATCCGTGCCGTTCGGATCCGACGTACGCTCCATTCCGGACAGGGCTTCAGCAAGCCGTACAACAGCCTTACGGGCCACCGCGCTGTTCTGGCCCATGATTTCCAGCACATTCGTCACCGATACCGCCTCGGTTTCTGCCCGCCAGCAATCATAATCGGTGACCATGCAAAGAATAGCGTAGGGCAACTCGGCCTCTCGGGCGAGCTTGGCTTCCGGCATCGCGGTCATGCCAATCACGTCGCAACCCCATTGCCGATAGAGTTTTGATTCCGCGAGCGAAGAGAATTGCGGTCCCTCCATGGCCAGATACGTGCCGCCGCGATGCATCTTTGATCCGACAGCCTCCGCCGCATCTGCTGCAAGCCCCGACAGGCGCGGGCAGACCGGGTAGGCCATGGAGACATGCGCCACCATGCCGGCTGCGAAGAAGGTTTTGTCGCGCGCAAAGGTGCGGTCGATAAACTGGTCTGCGGCGACGAAGTCACCGGGGGCGTATTCCTCTTTCAGGCTGCCGCAAGCCGAAATTGACAGGATGTCCGTCACACCCGCCGCCTTCAGTGCAGCAATGTTGGCGCGGTAAGGCACCTCGGTCGGCGTGATGCGGTGACCTCTTCCGTGGCGCGGCAGGAAGACCAGCTCCACCTCCCCTATCCGGCCGCGCACCAGCACGTCAGATGGCTTGCCCCAGGCAGTCTCGACCTGTTCCTCGCGGCGGTCTTCCAGGTCGTCAATTTCGTAAAGGCCCGAGCCTCCGATAATGCCGAGGGTCCATTTGCTCATGATCTGCTCCGGAAAAAGAAAACCCCGCCCTTGGATCAGCCAGGGACGGGGTCGTCAATTCAAGGTTCTGTCAGAACTGCCTAGTGCTCTACGTTGCGCCAGATGCGCTTGTAGGAGAACCAGAGCAGGATCGCGAGGATGCCAAAATACACCATCACGGCAAGGCCAAGCGATTTGCGGTTGGTCTGTTTCGGCTCACCTGCCCAAGCGAGGAATTGCGCAACATCATAGGCCATCTGGTCGATGGTCGCTTCGGTGCCGTCGCTATACTCGACGCGGCCCGGAACGAGCTGCGGCGGCATGGCAAGGAAGCCACCCGGAGGCGCATGGCGGGGATCGCCTTCGAATTGCGGAACCGTATCGCCCGGCATGTACGGATTGTAGTACTGGCCGGCATTCTGGATCAGGTAGCCTTCGTAATGGTCATCACCATGACCAATATGCAGCTTGGACGCGTCGATAACGGTCTGAACTTCGGCAGGCGTATCGTCGCTCGGATCATCCGGCGTGCCCCCGTCAGATGCTTCAGCGACAACGCGCTCTGAGAATACGTCCTCGTCCGGATAGCCTGCCAGCAGGCTGTACACATAAGACGCGCCATCATGGCGGGCCTTGTAGATCACTGACAGGTCTGGTGGCACAGCGCCGCCATTGGCCGCACGGGCCGCACTGTCATTCGCATATGGGCTGCGGAATGTGTCGGCGGGCGTCGCCGGACGGAAATCATAGTCACCGACTTCATTTGGCGTCGGGCTGAGGATTTCGTTCTGCGCGGCCAGAGCCTTCACATACGGGTTGTCGTTCGGGTTCGGATAGGCCTCGTCATAGAACGGGCCACCCGGATCGCCGAGGTTGCGGTAGCTGAGCAGCTTCATGGAGTGACAGGACGAACAGACTTCCTGGTACACCTGATAGCCACGCTGCAGCGAGGCCTGGTCGAACTGACCCGTCACGCCTTCAAAGGGCCAGCCCTCTTCCGGTTCGTGCGGGTGAGCAGCGCCGCCGGCAGCATGCGCTGACGCGGCGATCATGAGACCGGCAAGACCGGCAGTAAGAATGCGGAACGCTTTCATGATTTTCCCCAAAGCTCCCTATTCAGCCGGCACGGCCGACGCTGACGCCTTGTGGCGCTTCAGCACGGATTTATGGATCGATTCCGGCAATTCCTTCGGCTTCTCGGTCAGACCAAGGAAGAACAGAAGAACGAAGAAGCCGAAATAACAGAAGGTCAGGATCAGCGAGAAGTGACGGAACATGAAGGTCGGAGCCGGCACAGCCGACAGAGACGGGTTCGCGTCAGCTGGCAGGCTCTCCATGAACCGTTTCGCATCGATATAGGCTTCGCCACCACCCTTGTATTCGCTGGTCGCTTCCTGACCATCCGCCGTATAGCTGACCACCAGTTTCGGATCACCCTGCAGCGCCGGGATGACGGCATCGTCCGGGTTGGCCGCGCCGCACCAGCCGAGCAGCAGGCAGACGGCGACAAAGCCGAAGAAGAACTGCTTGGCCACCGGACGGTAGCGCATGGACTTCACTTTCGACGTGTCGAGCCAAGGCAGGATGAACAGGACCGCGATGGCTGCGAACATGAAGATCACGCCGAGCAGCTTGGCCGGGATCGGGCCGAGATCGAACGTGATGGCGCGCAGGATGGCGTAGAATGGCAGCAGGTACCATTCTGGCACGATGTGCGCAGGCGTCACCAGCGGGTTGGCCTCGATATAGTTGTCGGCATGGCCCAGCACGTTCGGTGCGTAGAAGACGAAGACGGCAAACATGATCAGGAAGATCACGATCGCGAAGGCGTCCTTCACCGTGTAATACGGGTGGAATGGCACGGTGTCTTTCGCAACGTCCTGAACCTCAACACCGGTCGGGTTGTTGTTGCCCGGCACATGAAGCGCCCAGACGTGCAGGATGACTGCGCCGGCGATCATGAAGGGCAGCAGATAGTGCAGCGAGAAGAAGCGCTGCAGTGTCTGGTTACCAATCGATGGTCCGCCGAGGATCCAGGTCTGGAGGCTCTCGCCGATCAGCGGGATGGCACCGAATAGCGACGTAATGACGTTTGCGCCGTGATAGGACATCTGGCCCCAAGGCAACATATAGCCGAGGAAGGCGGTGGCCATCATCAGAAGGTAGATGACACAGCCAAGGATCCACAGCACTTCGCGTGGCGCCTTGTAGGAGCCGTAATAGAGCCCGCGGAACATGTGAATATAGACGGCAAGGAAGAACATCGACGCGCCATTGGCGTGAATGTAGCGGAGCAGCCAGCCATACGGCACATCGCGCATGATACGCTCAACAGACGCAAACGCGCCGTCGACACTGGCCTCATAGTGCATGGCCAGGATGATACCGGTCAGAATCTGAATCACGAGACAGACGGCAAGGATGCCGCCGAAAGTGTACCAGTAGTTCAAATTCTTCGGGGTCGGGAAATTGATCGCCGTGTCCTGGGCAAACCGGACCAGCGGCAAACGCGTATCAAGCCATTTCGTGAAGGCATTGGTCGGCGTGTAGGAGGATTCGTGTCCACTCATCTGCGGTATCCTTCCCTTAAAGCGAAATGTTGATCACGGAGTCGGACACGTAATTGTAGTCCGGAACCGGGAGGTTTGTGGGGGCCGGGCCTTTGCGGATGCGGCCAGACGTATCGTAGTGCGAGCCGTGGCATGGGCAGTACCAGCCACCGAAATCGCCTGTATTGCCTTGCGCCGGACCAACCGGAACACAGCCAAGGTGGGTACAAGAGCCCGAGGTGACCAGAATGGCCGGGTTCAACGACCCGTCAGCCTTGGGACGCAGACGCGCATCATCGGTCTCGGGATCGCGCAATGTCGCGACATTCACCGAATCGGCCGCAGCAATCTCAGCCGCTGTGCGGTGGCGCACGAAGAACGGCTTGCCGCCGATCAGGACGCGGATCTCGCCGCCCAGAGGGATTTTGGACACATCGACATCCAGCGCCGAAGCGGCCTTTGTGTCAGCGGCCGGGTTCCACTGGTCAACAGCGGCCCAGGCAAACATGGCAGCGCCGCCAAAGGCGACCGCTCCAGTGGCGATGTGAATGAAATTGCGGCGATCGTCGTCGATCATCTCGCCGTGTTCGTGTGCAGGTGTGTCAGTCACGCTTATCCCGTCCCTTGCGAAGGCAGAAATCTGGGCCCGTCATACAGGAGCCCGCCCCCTTGCACATTGCGGCAAGTGGGCGCGGGTGCCTCCCCATAAACTACTATTGGCAGCGCGTTATCCTGACTTGGCGCCTGTGACAACAGGGCGCTTGCAAGTGTCGCAGTCCTCGCCCCATGTGTCGCGCCATGACAGATGGTGATCTCGAAACGAAGAAGACTCGCGCACGCGACTGGTTCAGGGTGTTGCAGGAAGACATCTGCGCGCGGTTCGAAGCGCTGGAAAATGCGGCGGAACGCCCCCTTTATTCAGGCGAACCGGGACGGTTCGAACTGACCGAGTGGAAACGCGGCGATGGCAGCGAAGACCTGGGCGGCGGCCGTATGGGCCTGATGCGCGGCAAAGTGTTCGAAAAAGTCGGGGTCCACTTCTCCGAAGTCCACGGCACATTCTCTGAAGCCTTCGCTGCCCAAATCCCCGGCGCGGACAAGTCAGATGGCCGATTCTGGGCCTCGGGCATTTCGCTGATCGCGCATCCGCGCAATCCGAAAGTGCCCGCCGCGCACATGAATACCCGCATGCTGGTGACCAGCCAGTCCTGGTTCGGCGGCGGCGGAGATCTCAATCCCCTGCTCGATTACCAGCGCGATCAAGACTTCGAAGACACGGTCGATTTCCACGCCGCCATGAAATCCGCCTGCGACACGCATCCGGGCGCCGATTTCACGCAGATGAAAGAGACCTGCGACACCTATTTCCATCTCGCTCACCGGGATGAGCCACGCGGCACGGGCGGCATTTTCTATGACCGCTTCAATTCGGGCGACTGGGACGCCGATTTCGCCTTCACACAGGAAGTCGGCAAGCAATTCGCGGAGATCTACCCGAAACTGGTCGCCCGGCGCATGAACCAGACTTGGAGCGAAGCCCAACGCGAGGAACAGCTGATCCAGCGCGGCCGCTATGTGGAGTTCAACCTGCTCTACGACCGCGGCACGACCTTCGGCCTGAAGACCGGCGGCAACGTGACGAGCATCCTCTCCTCCATGCCCCCTGTCGTGAAGTGGCCGTGAGGCCCTAGTCTGTCGCGCAATAATGTGCGTCGCCATCCGGCATTTCAATCGAGACTTTCCGCTCCTTCACAAGGGTGAAATATTCCTCATCCTGTGCCGGGCGCAGATAGATGGCGACACGGGGGTCCTTGAAGGGATTGGCACCCGGCTTCAGGCAGGGCCTCGTGGTGACGCTGACGGACAGGCTTTTCTGACCGGGTGCCTCCTTGAGGCTCAGCATATGCGCGCGGAAATCGTCCATGCGCGGCGCGTCCTTTGGGTGGATATGCAGCCGATGGATCATGAACCCTGCCTTTGCGCGCTTGTTCAGGAAACGGGTTGGCGCGTCCGGCACGGGGACAAGGTGGAACAGCTCTTCCCGGGTCTTGTTCCCCTCTTCCTGCCAGACTGACAAAACGAGCGTTGCTGCGTCCTCAGGCAAGTCGTAGTCATCCGGCGCGCGCACAGCGACCTCGACTTGGCTGGCATCCATGGTCGTCGGATCCAGCGCAGCGAGTTTCGGCAGGCTGGTCACCGGCACGCTTGCGCAGGCCATGGGCAGAAAAACACCTGCGCCGATGACGAAAATCCTTGCGATAATGGCGAACATGCAGATACCCTTCTTTCAATAACTAATTCACGTAAAACATGAATTTTTAATTGGCAAGGACGAATAATGAACACTCCCACACTCCTGCCTGACCGGACACGCCTCGTCTGCCGCGTCTTGAAATGGCTCGCACTCCTCATCCTCGTCCTGATGGTGGCAGCCTATTTCCTGCTGGACGTTTCATCCACCATCCTGGATTCGGCCTGGGAGGGCCTTCAGCCGCATGTCCGGGAGGACGTCTCTTATTCCGGGGGAAAGAAACTGCTCCTGCATGTCCTGGCAGCGATCGGCTATTTCAGCCTCACCCTGATCGTCATCGGCGCTGCGCGTGTCTTCAGCGTGTTCCAGAAAGGCGTGGTATTTGCGCCCGCCGCTGTCCGGGCAGTGCGCTTCCTGGGCCTGACCATTTTCCTGTTTGCTGCCGTGCAACTGATCCTGCCTACGCTGATGGTGCTCGGCCTGACCTATGACAATGGACCGGGTAACCGGGCACTCACACTTGGAATCAATTCCAATACCGTCATCTTGTTGATGATTGGCGCGGTGATTCTGGTAATCGGTCAGATCCTGACTCAGGCGACCGACATCGCCCATGAAAACGAGCAGTTCATCTGATGGCCATCATAGTCCGCCTCGATGTGATGCTTGCCTTGCGCAAGATGAAGTCCAAAGAACTGGCCGCGGCAATCGGCATTTCCGAGCAGAACCTGTCGCAGCTACGACAGGGACACGTCAAAGGCGTACGGTTCGAGACGCTGGACAAGATCTGCGCCGCGCTGGACTGCAAGCCGGGCGATATACTGGACCGGGACGAGGACTAGTCGCGAAATCCCGTCCGGATTTTGGGCACCGACGGAAAAAAGCGATGACGATCAGAGCATTGTGGCTCGAATTAACGTTTCGGAAATGACGAAAACTTCATTCGAAGGTATAAGCGTGGTCGATGGTCACCAGTGCGAAAGCCTTTCCCTGGGGGGCAGGGATACTGCTCCTGCTAGCGACGGTGACAGCCGCCGCAGCAGGAGCAGTGATTTCGGGCGGCAGTTCCGACCCCTGGTACGCTGCGCTCAGCAAACCTTTCCTCACGCCACCAGACGTCATGTTTGCCCTTGTCTGGCCAATTCTGTTCGTACTGATGGCGGCAGGCGCCCTGCTGGTGCTGGACCGGGCCGGTTCATTTGAACGTGCCGTCAGCCCGCTCGGCCTGTACTATTCGATGCTGGTGTTCAATGCGGGCTGGAGCCTTGCATTCTTCGGCATGAACGAGGTCGCGCTGGCGCTCGGCATTCTGGTGGCGCTTTGGCTGTTGATCGTGGCCATGATGCAGGACTTCTGGCGCTATTCGCACCTCGCCGCCTTGCTACAAATCCCCTATCTGGTCTGGATCAGTTTCGCCGGATACCTCAACGCGTACATCCTGTTCACGAATTGAGGCGCGCGACCAATTCGTCTCGAGTCAGACTGAAATCCGACGCCACCCAGCTCTGCTCCAACGCGCGCAGGACTGCGCCGACATCCGGACCGCTAAGCCCTGCTGCAAGGGCATCTGCGCCGCCCAGCGGAAAGTCCGGCTTCTGCCAGTCGACTGCCGCTGCCTTGATCGTCGTCAGGGCATCCGCTCCAGAAACCTGCGCGGCCTCGATCAAGGCGCGGTCCAGCACCGCACGTGGGCCAAAGTGGTAAAACAGACGACGCAGCGCGTCCGGTTGGACGTCAAGAACATGAGTTAGCGCAGGGTCGGCCCACTCGGCCAGTCGGCTGGCCTCGGCATTGGATAGCCGCAGATGCGCCGTGACACTGGTCACATCGCGGGCGCGACGGGGAAGCATGGCCATCAAGCGTTGCAACGGATCTGGCGCAAGGCCGGCCCCCTGCTCCACCGAAACAAGAGATGGTAATTCCGATGCGTTCGCGCCCGGCAGCACAGCTCCCAGCACGCCCGTCTCTTCCATGGCCAGCATGGCGTCGGACGGATCGGGCGCTTCCATCAGGCGTTTCAATTCCTTCCATATCCGCTCGGAAGCAATCTTTGCGAGTCCATCCTTTTGCCGCTCACATGCAGCAAGACCCTCCGCATCCATGCCCGCGCCATACCAGGCATTAAAGCGGAAGAAGCGCAGGATGCGCAGATAGTCCTCGCGCAGGCGCTGGTCTGCGTCGCCAATGAAGATCACCCGCCCATCAATGGCATCCTGCACCGAGTTCGGCACGATCTCATGCAGGCGGCCATCGGCGGCGGCGTAGATAGCATTGAGCCGGAAATCACGGCGCTCCGCATCCTCGGCCCAATCCTCGGTGAAAGCGACCACGGCGCGGCGGCCATCTGTCTCGACATCGCGGCGCAGGCTGGTGATCTCGTAGGGGCGGCCGTCATAGATGGCGGTGACGGTGCCATGCTCCAGCCCGGTCGGGATCGCGCGAATGCCGGCCGCTTCCAGCGCCGCGAGGGTTTCCTCCGGTTTTAATTGGGTCGCGATGTCTATGTCATCGACCGGCACGCCGCGCAGTTCGTTGCGCACACAGCCGCCGACGAAGCGCGCGCCACCAGGGCGCGCCACTTCCAGCGCAGCCATCACGGCGCGTGTGCCCGGCCAGTCCAGCCAGGGCGCGGTCGTCAGGTCAGTCCGTGTCATCGTCCGGCCGCACGATCTCCGGTGTGTCGGCATCGGGGTCCGGGGCCAGGATCACCGGCTCTTCCTCCCGGCGCACGGCATCTTCGGTATCCGGCGCCGTGGCGCGGATCTCTCCGGCATCATGGATATCCGTGCCGGGCCCGGTCGCGCCCGTGGCGGAACGGATACTGTCTCGCTCGCGCGGCACGCCGACATTGGTGACATCATGAACGCAAGGATAGTCGCGTGCCGGGATCAGCTTGCCATTCTCCATACGGGCCGGCTCGTGGCAGATGTCGCGTTCTTTCGGCTCCATCAGGATCAGAACGAACCAGGCCACGGTCGCAAGGCCAATGCCGCACAGGAACAGGATATTGATGGGCCATTTGCGTTTGCCCTCCTGTTCTGCATTCGACGTTGCCAGCAGGTAGAGCCCGAACACGATGAACGGGATCGAGAAGATGAATAGCTCAAAGACGATGCGTCCGGCCAAGGTGTCGTTCCCTCCGATTGTTTCACCTTAGATAAGGCGTGGATGGATTGAACAAACCCCTAAAACCGGGCCGGATCAATCGTCGTACAGTGTATGATACAGTTTCCGTATAATCCCGGCGGTCACGCCCCAGATGCGAAAGCCGCCATGCGGCATCTCGTAAAATTGCCGTTCCTTGCCCTTGTAGACAGCTCGGCCGACCTGATGGTTGGCGATATTCATCAGGAAATCGATGGGCGTTTCGAACACGTCCGCAACTTCGGTCGGGTCGGGTTTGGGCTCGAAATCGGCGGGCAGAATCCCCACGACCGGCGTGATGCGAAACATGGTGCCGGTGACATAGGGCGCGCCGCGACCCAGAACCTCCACCTCTGCCGGGTTCACGCCGACTTCTTCCTCAGCCTCGCGCAGGGCGGCGGCGACTTCGTCCACGTCGATCGGATCGATCTTGCCGCCCGGAAAGGCAACCTGTCCGGCATGATTGGCCATCGTGTCCGGGCGCAGGGTGAGCAGCGCGGTCGGACCGGATTTGCGCGGGATGACACCAAACAGCACCGCCGCCGGGCGGATTACCGCCAGTTCTTCTGGCGTCAGGAAGTCGAGGTCGCCATATTCGGTCAGCCGCCCTTCGCCATGGGGCGGGTCAAGCCGGTCTGAGACCCGCGTCAGGAAATCGTCCAGCCCGTTCCAGCTCATGCCGGATCAGGCCGCCGGTCCGAGAGGAAAGAAGACACCCTGGCTCCACACGCCCAGCATATCTGATCCGTCGGGTGCAGGTTCTGCCATATTGGCCAGTTCGTAGAAGACCGGCCGGGCAAGTTTGGCTTCGAGCTGTCCGCGCACCAATACATAGGGGGAAGGCTCTCCGGTCTCGGGATCGGTCTCGACGCGCAGCGGCGCGTCCGGCCCTGCCAGCGTCACATCGCCCAGATTTGTGACGAAGGCCAGTGTCTGTTGCGGTCCGGCCTCGCCCGCCCGCTCGACGCGCACAGCAAGGAAAGGCGCATCGGCCACATGCACGATCACTTTTTCGTAGGGCGTGACGAGCCAGACCGAACCGTCCTCATCCTTGCGCAGGATGCGCGAGAACAGCTTCACCAGTCGCTCGCGATTAATTGGGTCGCCTTCATGCCACCAACTGCCATCCGCGCGGATTTCCATGTTGATGTCAGCTGAGCGCTCAGGATTCCACAGATGAACCGGCGGCAGTTTGCCATCTACCTTGCCATCGGGAAGGATCGCTTTAAGCGTCTCTTCGAGACTGATTGTGGTTGTGGCACTGGAATTCACGTTTTGCTCCGCCATGATCCGGCCTTAGACATAGGTTTGTTTATTCAGATCGAAAACCCGGAGGCGCCCTTTTGATGGCCGATACTGACCAGGTAAGTGATGCAATCATCGCAGAAGCCGAATCCGCCGCCGAAACGCTGGCGCAGGTGAAAGCCGAAATTGCGAAGGCGGTATTCGGACAGGACCGCGTGGTCGAGTTGGCGCTCGCCGCCGTACTGGCCGGGGGCCATGCCCTGCTGATCGGCGCGCCCGGCTTGGCCAAGACACGCCTCGTCGAGGCGATGGGCACCGCGCTTGGTCTCGCCAACCAGCGCATCCAGTTCACGCCGGATCTGATGCCCTCAGACATTATCGGCTCTGAAGTGCTGGACGAAAGCCCGAGCGGGCAGCGCACCTTCCGCTTCCTCAAAGGGCCGATCTTCACCCAGCTGCTGATGGCGGACGAGATCAACCGCGCCAGCCCTCGCACCCAGTCTGCCCTGCTCCAGTCGATGCAGGAGCGCCATGTCACCGTGGCGGGTGTGCGCCATGATTTGCCGGCGCCCTTCCATGTGCTGGCGACGCAGAACCCGATCGAGCAGGAAGGCACCTATCCCCTGCCCGAGGCGCAGCTGGACCGTTTCCTGCTGAAGGTCGACGTGAACTATCCTGACCTCGACACCGAGCGCCGCATCCTGATCGAGACGACGACCGGCGATGACAATGTGGTCCGCCCGGCGCTGGACGCCGACCGGCTGATCGCGCTGCAGGGCCTCGTACGGCGGATGCCGGTGGGCGAGAAGATCGTCTCGGCGATCCTCGGCCTCGTGCGCGACGCCCGGCCGGAACAGACTACCGATGAGCGCGTCAAGCGCCTGGTCGATTGGGGCCCGTCCCCGCGCGCCGGTCAGGCGCTGATGCTGGCAGCGCGGAGCCGCGCGCTGTTGCGCGGGCGTCTGGCCCCAAGCATCGAGGATGTCGAGGCGCTCGCAGAACCCTGCCTCGGCCACCGCATGGCAATGCGCTATGACCCGACCGGCGAGGCACCAAGCCTGACCGACCTGATCAATGACCTTGCCCGGAAGGTGGCTTAGCGCTCTAGGAATGATTCCCGCCCGCGAACATCAACACGCATCCGCCTTGGTGATTGCGACTGTATGGCTTGTTTCCTGCGGGCAGCAGGCGACGCCTGCTGGAGTGACAAACTTCGATTCTTGCCTGATCATGCATATGTCAGCAATTGCTATGCTGGAGGGTGCTTCCAATGAAGCCGACGCGGCGCTGCTGGAGGCCGTTATCGCCAGCCAGAACGAACTGCTCCGGGATGACAAATTGGACGCGGACGAACTTGCCCAGCGCGCATCCACACTCTTGCACGCCTATTCAGGCGCTGCTGATGCCGCAATCGCTGAAGCCGAAGCCAACAGCACATCACCGCAGGCACTTGCCGCTGAAGCAATGGCATGCCGGAAAGCTCTGGCTCGATGACCCCGTCCGCCGATCTTCGCTCAGAAGCCGAGAGCCTTGCCCGGCAATTGCCCGGCCTGAACTTCAAGGCCGAGGCGAGCGAGGCTGCGCATATCGGCTCGGCAGGCCGTCGCCGCGCGGGCACGGGCGAGCATTTCTGGCAGTATCGCCGCTATGCGCAGGAAGACGCCGCCGACCGGGTCGACTGGCGCCGCTCCGCCAAGGGCACGGAATTGTTCGTACGCGAAACAGAACTGGAAACCGCGCGCACGGTGCTGTTCTGGAGTGATGATGCACCGGGTTTCCGCTGGAAGGGCGAGGGCGATTTGCGCACCAAGGCCGAAGAAGCCCAACTCCTGATGCTGGCCATCGGCATCATGATGTCGAAGGATGGCGAACGCATCGGCATGCTGGGCGCGGGCCGGACGGCCAGCTTTGGCAAAAAGGCCGTGGCGCGGCTCGCCGAAGACCTTGAGCGCGGCACGCATGGCCAGTTTCCCTCGCCGCCGAAATCAGCGGCAACGATTATTCTGGCGTCTGACTTTTACGCGCCGCTCGCAGACTGGCAGGCCCGCCTTGCGCCGCTTGCCGCGAAATGCCCGGAAGGCGTGCTGCTGGCGATCTCGGCACCCATCGAGGAAAGCTTCCCGTTTGAAGGCCGCACCAAGCTCAGCCGCCCCGGCACCGAGTCCGACCGTATCCTTGGCCGGGCCGAGACAATGCGTGAGGCTTACCTCCGCCGCTTTGCCGAACAGCGGGACGGATTGCGCAGACTGGCCACGCAAATGGGCTGGCGGCTGGTGACGCATACAGTCGGAACGTCCAGCCTTGAAGGCGCCGCCCGGCTGAAGGCGCAGGTCGAGACGTTCGGGGCCAAGGCATGACCTCGCTCGGCCCATTCCTGCTCGGCGCGCCGTGGGCGCTTGCCGCTTTGGCCGCGCTGCCAATCATCTGGTGGATCCTGCGGGCAACGCCCCCTGCCCCACGTCATGCGGAATTGCCGTCGCTACAATTGCTCGACGGGATCGAGCCGCAGGAAGAGACACCCGCGCGCACGCCGTGGTGGGTCTGGCTGATCCGTACGCTGGCGATTGCCGCCGCGATCCTCGGCCTGTCCCAACCCGTCTATGCGCCGGGCGCGCAGACCGAGACTGTGGAAGGCACCGGCAGTCTGCTGATCGTGGTCGACAATGGCTGGCCGTCTGCGCCGCGCTGGCCGGACCTCGTCAATGCCGCGACCGCAACGCTGGACACGGGCAATCGCGACGCGCCGGTCCATCTGTTGCTGACCGCGCCGCAACAATTCAATCCCGACCCGGCCGAGCGTATTTCCCGCGCCGACATGGGCAAGCGCTTGACCTCGCTGAGGCCGCAGGCCTGGGCTCCGGACCGCGCCGATGCGTTGCGGCGGTTGAATGACTCAAGTTTGAAGCCTGACCGCATCTTCTGGGCAAGCGACGGCTTGCAGGGCAAGGACGGCCAGGCCTTTGCCGCGGAGCTGTCAAGTTTCGCGCCGCTGACCGTCTATGCCGCAGCGCCGACGGGCCCGGTCGTGATTTCCGGCATTCGGTCGCAAACAGATTCTGTCAGCGTGACCGCCCGCCGCGCTTCCACGCGCGGCATCGCAACCGGATATGTATCTGCCATGACGATTGATGGTTCAGCCCTCGCGACTGCGCCCCTGGAATTTGCCGATGGGCAGACCGAAGCGGCCGCCGAGTTTACCATCCCTGCCGCAGCACTCGCCCGCGTTGCCCGGTTCAGCGTCACAGGCCAGCAAGGCGCAGGTACGGTCTGGCTATGGGATTCCGCCGATCGCTCACGCCGGGTGGGTCTCGTCGATGCAGGCAGCACGGCCCAGCCGCTGCTGTCGGACATGCACTATATCCGCAAGGCGCTGGAGCCTTTCGCGACGATATCCGAAGGCAGTATCGAGAACCTTGTGGCCGCGTCCCCGGATGCAATCATCTTGAGTGATATCGGGCAGATCCTGCCGCAGGATGCCGAATTGCTGCACGCTTGGGTCGAGGAAGGCGGCGCGCTGATCCGGTTTGCCGGTCCGCGCCTCGCCGCGCAGGGCGATGACCTGCTGCCGGTTGCGCTGCGCCGGTCTTCTCGCGCGCTCGGCGGAGCGCTGGCCTGGGATGAGCCGCAAGCCATGGCGGCGTTCCCGGAGACCTCCCCCTTTGCAGGCTTGCCCATTCCCGGTGACGTGCGCATCAAGCAGCAAGTGCTCGCGCGGCCGGGGCCGGAACTCGCATCGAAGACGTGGGCGCGACTGGCAGATGGTTCTCCGCTGGTGACCGCCGACATGCGCGGCGATGGCACGCTGATTCTGTTCCACACAACCGCCGGGCCGGACTGGGCCGACCTTGCCTATTCCGGCACGTTCTCGCAGATGCTGCGCCGGTCGATTGCAGCCGGACGTGGCGAATCCGTCGGCGATGCGGAGGGGGCTTACGCCCCTTTCCTGACCCTGGACGGCTATGGGCGCCTGTCGGCCGCGGGGGCCAATGCCGCGCCCTTGAAGGCCACCGATTTTGCAACGACCGAACCGTCTGAAGCTCACCCACCGGGGCTCTATCGTGGGCCAGCCGGATCGCGCGCCCTGAATGCGGGTGCCGGCAAGCGGCCGGAGCTGATCGCGAACTGGCCAATTTCGGCTCGTCTGCTGGGCGATGCCGAGGCCCGGTCGTTGCGCCTTGCAGGGCCGTTGCTGACCCTTGCTGCCGTATTGCTGGCGCTGGACCTTTTCATCGCCCTGTTCGTGGCCGGACGGCTGCGCCGGTTTGGCAAGGGCGCAGCGATGGCATGTGTGGTGGCTGGTGGCGCGCTGGTCGCGGTGCCGACACCGGATGCGGCGGCCCAACCCTTCCAGTATGAATTGTTGCCGGACGGCACCTATCGCCGAGTGGACAATAATCCGCAGACGATCCGACTGCCGCCCAACGGAAACGCGACCCAGAAGGAGATCGACGCGGCGCTGGAGATGCGCCTGGCCTATGTGGAAACACCTGACCGTTCGCTCAATGCGCGTACGCGCGCCGGCCTGTTCGGTCTGTCCAATATCCTGCGCCTGCGTACGTCCGTCGAACCGGCTGATCCCCATAGTGTCGATCTGGAGACCGACGCGCTTGAGCTGTACCCGCTGATCTATCTCAACATACCCGACTCCATGCCGCCGCTGTCGGACACTGCGATTGCCCACCTCAATACATACCTGCGCTCTGGCGGGGCGCTGGTGATTGATACGCGCGCAGGCGGAACGATTGGAACGCAGACCGATGTGACCCGCCTGGAGACCTTGCTGGAAGGGCTTGATGCACCGCCCTTGCAGACGGTGGGCGAAAACCATGTTCTGACGCGAACCTTCTATTTGCTGGACGACTTTCCGGGGCGCTATGCGCAGCGCAATCTCTGGATCGAGCAGGCGGGCGATGCCAGTGCACCGCGCGGCGACGGCGTTTCACGCCTCATTATCGGCGATGCCGACTGGGCTTCGGCCTGGGCCGTGGATGAACAGGGCCGCGACCTCTATTCCGTGGACGGCGGAGCGCAACAGCGTGAAATGGCGAGACGCTTCGGCGTGAATTTGGTCATGTATGTGCTGACTGGAAACTACAAGGACGACCAGGTGCACATCCCGGCTCTGCTGGAACGTCTCGGCAATGGCGACGAAGAGCAGCTGGATGAAAGCCCGGTCCGCCTGCCGACCCGCATTCCCGATGGAGGGCCGCAATGATTGACGCAACGCGCCTCGGCTTTGAGCCCTTTCTTGGCTGGCCGATCCTGTGGGCAGTCGTGGCGCTTGCTGCGCTGGCATGGCTCGCTTATGCGTTTCTGCGCGGCAAAGCGTGGCTAACGCGAGGGCTGGCGCTGACTTTGCTGGCTGCGGCATTATCGAACCCCTCACTCGTACAGGAAGAGCGTGAGCCCCTGCCCTCGGTGGCGGCGATCATTCTCGACCGGTCCGAAAGCATGGAGTTCGGCGAACGCAAAGCGACGGCCTCAGCGGCTTTCGCCGCGCTGAATGCTGAACTGGAAGCGGACCCATCCCTGGAAGTGCGCATCCTGGAGAGCGATCCGGGTGCGGATGGCACCAATCTCTATGGCGCGCTGGAAGGCCTGATGGCTGATGTCCCCCGCGACCGGATTGCAGGCGCCATCCTGATCACTGACGGACAGGTTCATGATTTGCCGGAACCGGACTCTGACGAACGCCATATCGGCCCTTTGCATGGGCTGATCGTAGGCGACCCCAACCGGGGTGATCGGCGCGTGTCGATTGTCGATGCCCCGGACTTTGGCATCGTGGGCGAAATGGCTGAATTGGTCGTGCGGGTGGATGATCCCGACCTGCCAGACGGTCGGCAGGTGGAGATTGAACTGTCTGTCAATGGCGGCACCCCGCGCCGGATGAATGTGACGCCCGGCGAGAATACGAGTGTACCGATCGAGATTGAACGACGCGGCGAAAATGTCATCGTGGTCGAGACGCCAGAGGGACGCGAGGAGCTGACACTGGCCAACAATCGCACGGCGGCGACCCTTTCTGGAGTGCGCGACCGGCTGCGCGTGCTGCTCGTCACCGGCAAGCCGAACCAGGCGGGCCGGGTTTGGCGCGACCTGCTCAAATCCGATCCTTCGGTGGACCTTGTCCACTTCACCATCCTGCGCCCGCCCTACAAGCTGGACTATACGCCGACCGAAGAGCTTGCCCTGATCGCCTTCCCGACCGAGGAATTGTTCGAGGAGAAACTGGAAGAATTCGACCTGATCATCTTTGATCAGTATGAGCGCCGGGGTGTGATCACCCAGTCTTACCTCGCCAATATGTCCCGCTATGTGACCGAAGGCGGCGCGCTGTTCATTGCAGCGGGCGAGCCGTTTGCCGGGCCGGGTAGCCTGGCGCGCTCGCCGTTGGCTTCAGTGCTGCCTGCCTCCCCTACGGGCGATATCTATACCGGGGAGTACACACCAGAACTGACCGAGCCGGGCCAGCGCCACGCCGTGACCATGCCGTTGGCCAGCCGCGAATGGGGCGGCTGGATGCGCTATATCGATGCCGAAGCCCAAGCCGGAGATGTGCTGATGAGCGGGCCGCGCGGCAAACCCTTGCTGATCGTGGACCGCGTGGGCGATGGCCGCGTCGGCATGTTGATGACCGATCAGATCTGGCTATGGGCGCGTGGGCATGATGGGGGCGGACCGTTTGCCGAATTGATGCGCCGCGTTGTCCACTGGATGATGAAGGAGCCGGAACTGGAAGAGCGCAAGCTGAATCTTGTGGCCGAAGGCGATACAGCGCGCGTGGAACTGCGTACGCTGCTGGATAGCGCACCGCCGCTGGTGGTCGAGACGCCGGAAGGCAGCTTCCTCGAGCCGCAATGGCGCCAGGACGGGCCGGGCCGGTTCGTGGCTGAGGCGCCGATTGACCAGCTCGGCCTCTACCGCGCCGAAGCGGGCGGGCTGGAAGCGGTCGCCCTGAATGGGCCGGCCAATCCGAAGGAATATGCAGACCTTCAGTCCACGACCGAAGTTTTGCAGCCTTTGGCCGACGCGACCAGTGGCGGCGTCTTCCGCCTGAATGCCAGCGGCACGAATTTGCCGGACATTCGGCGCACCAGCGCGCGGGGAAATTCGGCGGGCGGCAACTGGCTCGGCCTGCGAGAGCGCGGCGCTTATGCCGTGCGGTCGTCTAGCAGCCAGCCTCTGCTGCCGGGGGTGATTGCGGCGGCGCTGCTGATTGGCCTGCTGCTGCTCGCCTGGCGCCGTGAAGGGCGGTGATCTAGGGGATCACCACGCCGATCACGGCACCGACGGCGAGGCCGGAACTGGCAAACTCGGTCACCACGCCCTGATTTATCTCGCGGGCAAAACTGTCCGCGTCGGATATGTCGTAGCGCGCGTAGAGGCCGATTTCGGCCTGCTGGCCAAGTGGCCTTGCCGCGCCCAGTTCGAGGCCTGCATGGGATCGATCGCCGGACTCGTCCCCGGCATCGACAAAGCCTGCGCGGGCAAGGACGTAGGCATCCCATGCACCGGATTTCCAGGAGGGGCCGGCGGAGACTTCGGCGCCGAAATCGCCCAGCGTGGCATCGTGAAACACGGCGAGCGCCGGGCTGTAGGGCAAGTCGGACGTAAAGCTTGCGGCAAGCTCCAGGCTTTCTTCATCCTCTGTTCCCGGATAGGTCAGCCAGCTTGCCGTCAGGTCCATGCTGCCGCCCTGGATGTCGAACTGGTAGCCGATGACATAGTCGGTCTCGTCCGCGAAGGCCGCCTGGTCTGCGCCGATGGGAGTCAGGCGATAGAGCCCGCCATAAAGCGTGCCATGCGCGCCGGTTGTCTCCAGCAGGAGTTCTGTTTCCAGTGTCAGCGGGCCGATCTGTTCGCCGCGATCATGCAGCCCGCTGGAAATGGCCGCCTCGCCGATGACCCGTGTTTCTGCGAGGCTTTCGGTCACGAAGACACAAGCGCTCGCAGCCAGCAGGTTCAGTTTCAGCATGGGAGACCTCCGTCATTTTTGCCTTGTCCTGACGCAAGCAGGCGGGGCGGACAAGACGGCCCGGAAAAGTCGGCGGCGAACTGCTCCTTATGCGAATTACAGTCACTTTCACTTGCACGGAGACCTGCCCGTTCATCCGGGCGAAATCTTCAAATTTCACAGCTGTAACAAGGACTTGTCCGGTGAAGCACGTTTCGCCCAAATGCACGCTGGCGAAGGCGTGGTGACCCACTTGCCCGCCCAGTGCATATTTGGCACCGCCCCATTTCAGGCCGCTCTGACCTGTTTTACAATCCGGAAAAGCCCTGTACCTAGCAGGCAATCAAACAGGGAGCGCCGCCATGGCCGAATTGACGCTGGAACAGAAAGTCGAGGAATTGTGGGCGCGCGAAGCGATCCGGGATTGCCTGTTTCGCTATGCGCGCGGCATCGACCGGGCGGATGAGGAAATGCTGCGTTCGGCCTATTGGCCGGATGGCACCGATCATCACGGGCCTTACCAGGGCAGCGCGTCGGGCTTTGTCGACTGGGCGATGAAGACGCTGCCCTATATCGAGCGGGGCATTCACCAGATCCACAACATCCTGATCGAATTCCGCGAGGGCGGCGCGGCGGTGGAGAGCTATTTCTCTGCCTTCCAGCGCCAGCCGGGCGCCGACCGCCAGATGCAGCAATGGGACATGAAAGGGCGCTATCTCGACTGGTTCGTGAAGCGCGATGGCGAGTGGCGCGTGCTGAACCGGCTCGTCGTGTTCGACTGGACCGAGGAAATGCCGCTGCCGCCGGGCACAGAGGCCGAGCGTTTCGGCCCGCGCACGCCGATTGGCGCGAGCCATCCGGAAGATGCGGTCTATTCCTTCTTTGAGGGCAAGTAGGTTCCCTGGTTTCCTGATCGGTCATCCTTCGACTTCGCTCAGGCTTCGAGGGGTCAGACATCGCAATGCGATGTCCCCGAGAAGGCCCGAAGCGCAAGCGCCGGGCTTCTGCTCCCGGTGGCTTCATCCTTCGACTTCGCTCAGGATGAGTCAGCAAGGGAGGCGGAATGAGTCCGTAAGCCGCCTCAAGAGATCAGCTCATCCTGAGCGAAGTCGAAGGAGAGCGAAGCTCGCCGCCTGTGCCTGCGACCGGAGTCGCGGATAGCGCACCGGCAATCAGACAAAATTCAGGGACACCTCAGGACGTGTCGGGCCAGTCCGCGACGGCGCGGCTGACAAGGCCCGGCAGGGCGCTGGCCACGCTGCCCAGCTCTGCGCCGAGGCGGAAATTCCCGGTGCTGGGCGGGCAGACAGGGCGCGGCTCTTGCCTTGCCTTCATCTGCGCCAGATGGCGGGCGAGCCGTCTGGCGGTCGGTGCGGGATCTTTCAGCAGGCGTTGCAGCGCGATGATGTGCGCGATCAGCGGCGCGGCCGGGACCGGCCCGGCGACGAGCGTCTGCGCGGCCCCCTTCCCCGCAAAGGCGTCCTGCCAATCCATGAGACCGGCGGCGCGCCGCCCGGTCAGGTTGAGGCGATGGACTGGTCCATAACTGGTCCCAAAAGTGTCCGTAACATCCTCTACCGTGTCGGCAAGCGCCGGGCGCGGGGCGGAGGCCGCCGCGCCGGTCTGGCCGGGACTGGCTTGCGGCAGGGGTGGCAGGTCCAGCGCCGCCGCCATCAGGATGATCAGCCGCCGGACAATCGTCTCGATGACCTTCAGCCGCCCGCGCACCCTGGCGCGCACGCGCCGCGACACCGAGTCCGGCTCCAGATGCAGCCCGGCCTGCGCCCGCACATCCAGCACCGCGCCCTGCGCGGCTTTGAGCCCCTGTTCGATGAATGCCGCCATCCCGTTCATGCAGGAGAGTCTAGGGGCGGGAGTTATCAGACGGATTTGGGAAGTGCTGTGCCACCATCAGTGCGATAAGGTATGCGCGAACTTTGAGGGAAAGCAGCAATTTTGCAGTTTTCTTAAAGTTGGAAGCAATTCACTTTTTGGGTGACAGCATCAAGGAAGCGGTAGAAAATCAAATCAGCCGGATCTACTCATAGGAACAGCATGACATCTCTTCGACCAAATCTAGTTAAACGAATAGAGCGACTTCCTAAGCCCACCAATGTGGCGAGCGCAATGCAGCCACTATTTGAAGCCGTAAGCAATTCGATCCACTCCACTCAAGCAAGATTTGGAGATGACGTATCGGAAAAAGGGCGTGTAACGGTCACTGTAAATACCAGTCGGAACAAAAATGAGGTGTGGGCCACAGTCGAAGACAATGGAAATGGCCTTAACGAGAAAAATTGGGACGCATTCACAACCACCGACACAGACAACAAAATCGAAATCGGCGGAAAGGGTGTAGGTCGCCTGATGTGGCTGGATTGTTTCGAATCAATTCGGGTAAAATCCACTTATACAAATGACGGTTCAGCCCTAAGGCGGAAGTCATTTGATTTCGTACTCGCCCTCGACAATCAAATCAGAAATTTGAGTGATGAAGCAATCGGCGAAGAAGTTGACGTCGGCTTTTTCGTTCGCTTTACGGGACTGAGAAATAATGCCTACCGGGATAAGTTTCCTGGTCGAGATAGCTTCATTTTTCAACATTTTACTTCTCACTTTTTGCCATCTTTTATTGGAGGGCGAAGCCCTCGCATCCAAGTTATAGTTGGAAGTGAATCACGCGATTACCCGGACGCAATATCTGAAATTGTCCACCGTCAGGATGATGCTATTGATCTCGATACTGCAGAGTATGGAGTTTTGACACTCACTTTAATGGAATGCAGCAAAGTCGCGAGTTCAGATCTGAAGGGAAAACACTTCGTCCACTTCATCGCCCACGATAGAACTGTTCACTCTCAATGCATAGATGGAAAGCTTGGACTCAACTACTTCGGTGAAAACAGTGACAGGGTTTTTCACGCAATCGTCACCGGACAATTTTTAGACTCCAATGTTAATCAGGAACGAACAGCGTTCACTTTTGAAGACGCAGTTATTGAGCGGATAATCAACGACGTTTGCTCACCTGAAATCGAAGTTTTTTTGGAAGGTCCAATTTCTGAATTACGAGGGCAGCAACGAGAGAAGATAGAACAGATCACTGCAACCTATCCCTCTGTAGCTTTTGGTGCCATGGAAGAACTTCAACAGCGTGTACCATCCGGAGAGTTGAAAGAAGACGCAATATACGGGCACCTAGCCCGCGAACGCTTCAGACGCGACGAGCGCCAAGCAGAGAAAATTCGACACGTGCTGACACGACTGAAAGATACATCAGTCGAAGTGGATGACTTCTTTGACGCTATTCGGGATGCCGGATCTGCAATCGAAGAAGCTGAGCAAAAAAGTCTAGCTGAATATGTTGTGCGTCGAAAAGTCGTGCTCGACTTCATTGAAATTTTGCTCGAAAAGGTTCGTGCAGACACCAAAGATAGCTCTTATCAGAGAGAAGATGTTTTGCACTCTTTCATCTGCCCAATCCGTGTTGAGACTTTGACGGAGGGAGGCAGTCAATTTTCGGCTGCCAGCTCTCACGACCTGTGGATAGTGGACGAGCGACTGACATTCGCACAGTATTTCAGCTCAGATGTTGAGTTTAGTAAGATATCCGAGACGATGGACAGCGACGAGCGAGCGGATGTTCTAGTTTTTGATTATGTGCACGGACTACGACAAACGGAAGAACCGTCAAAAGTTCTTCTTGTTGAGTTCAAGCGCCCTGGCCGAACCAGTTACAATGCCGATGAAAACCCCCAGTTTCAGATCGAACGCTATGTCAAACAACTCCAATCTGGAAATCTCACTGACATCAAAGGCCGCCCTATTAAGTTGGACGGCAATACAATTTTCTATTGTTTCATTGTCGCTGATATCGTCGGAAAAATGGACGACTGGTCTTATTCTTGGCAAAGAACCGCGAACGGACGAGGCAGAGTATATAGACCAGACAGCGGTTTTCGAGGTTCAATTGAACTCATTAGCTGGGATGACTTGATTACTGACGCTCGAAACCGAAATCAGGCATTCTTCGATAAGGCCGGAATTTCTGGGCAAAGCTTCTTCAGTTCGGAGTAGACCTAAAACCCTCTGAACACCGCTGCTTCGTCTACGGACTTCCGTGTTGAGACGACGGCATTTGCCGGGAAGGTTTCGTCGGGCCAGCCCATGGCGACACAGGTCTGGATGACTTGGTCGTCCGGGATGCCGGCCTCTTCGCGCACGACGGGGCTCTGCATAATGCCTTGCGAATTGATCACGCAGCCGAGCCCGCGCGACCAGGCCGTGTTGACGATGCAATTGACCACGCCGCCGCAATCAAAGGGCGGGATGTCGCCGCCGGCCAGCGCCTTGTCATAAGTGATGACGATGGAGACCGGTGCGTCGAACTGGCGGAAGCCGCGCAGCACCCAGTCCATGCGCTTTTCCTTGTCGCCGCGCTCAATGCCCATCGCCTGGAAAAGCTGGACGGCGATCTCGACCTGGCGATCCCGGTGGACGCCCGCATAGGGCGGGCCCATGCGAAACTCGCGGCTGTCGGGCACGCCGGCGACATTGCGCTCGACATTGCCCTTGCGGATCCGGTCCAGCACCTCACCGGCCACGACATAGAAATTCCAGGGCTGGGAGTTCATCGAGGTCGGCGCGCGCATGGCGATTTCGAGGATTTCGCGGATCAGCTCTTTCGGCACCGGCTTGTCGAGATATCCGCGAATGCTGCGGCGTGATTTGACGACGTCATCATAATTCATGGCCGGGGCCTCCCTTTGATCTTTTGTTGCATGAGCCCTAGCGCCCCTGCCCCAACGTCAAAGAAGCGGGAAGTGTGGCTAGGCGGCGGTGACGCGGCCGGAAAGCTGGCTGGCATCGCCCGCAAGGCTTTTCACCATGACGCGGGACTGGTCCTGAGGGCCGGGGAAGATGAGCTGGTGCTTTGGCGTGACGGTAAAGCCGATCTCGCCGAAATAGGCGGGCGCGCCGATCAGGATGGCGGCGGGCCAGCCCGCGGCCTTGCCGGCCTCAAGTGCTTCGCCCGTGACACTCAGGCCAAGGCGGCTGCCCCGGTGGGAGGGGCCAACGGCGACCGGGCCATAGAACAGGGCACGGTCAGCCTGCGGGCCTACCTTCAGGGGCCAGACACGGCAGACGGCAATCACCTTGCCATCCAGCACGGCGACGCGGTTGATCTCTGGCAGGGAACGGGAATATTCGCGCAGCCGCTCGGCCGTCTTGGCAAAATGGCCCGAACCGAAGGTGCGCGCGAAGAGGTCTTCGATCGCATCGGCGTGTAGGTCTGGCGTTTCGGGCACAATCTGAAGCATGGCGAGCGCGTGTACGGCGCATTGCCACCCGGTTCAAGCGACAGTTTCTTCCTGCGCCGATTTGGACGCAGTGGGTTTGCTGTATCCCTCGTCAGTATTTGACAGAGCAGCCATAGGGTTTGGAACTGGCGACTTCGACCGGTTCGCCCGCAGCCACGCTCTGCATGGCGGCGGAGACGTAATTGGTGGCAGTCTCGATGTCGGAAACGCGCGCCGACGGCGTGTCGTCAATCGCGCCCTGATAGGCGATCATGCCGTCGGCCGTGATGAGGAACATGTGCGGCGTGGTCTTGGCCTTGTAGAGGCGGCCAATGTCTCCGCTCTCGTCAATGATGACATGCTCAGGCGTCGCGCCGCGCCCTTCATTCATGTCGAGGATTTCCGCGCCGGTGCGGTGGCCCTGCTTGCCGGGGGCCGAGGAGATGATGGACAGCCAGACGACATCGCTCTCGGACGCATCCGTCTGGAGGCCCTGCATATTGGCAGGCGGCACGGCATAATGTTTCTGCACGAACGGGCAGCCATCATTGGTCCATTCCAGGACGACCCGCTTGCCGGCATAATCTGACAGGGAGACGGTCTCGCCGGTGGCGGTCGTGCCGGTGAAGTCCGGGGCGATCATGGGCTCGCTTGCATCGGGGGCGGCCTGGGCCGTCGAGGCGATCAGGGCGCCAGCGCTGAGTGCCACAGCGGTGGCCATGCCAGCAGCGAGAGAAAAGTTGCGTCGGCTCATCATGATGCGGGATCCTCCAATATGTCGTGGAGTTCGCATCATGCTCACTCAGACGTGACAAGTCCAATCACAAGCTTTTGAGACAGCACTTCCGGCAGGATTTCCGGCTCGGTCGCCCCGGCGGCATACCAGAGATACATCGGCACGCCCGCCCGCTGGCGCCGTTTCAGCTCCTCGGCAATGACCGGGTCCTTGCGGGTGAAGTCCGCCACGAGAAAAGCCACATCATGCGCGGCAAAAGCATTCTGGACGGCTTTCGATTTCAGCGTCGTCGCCTTGTTGAGCTGGCAGGTGGCGCACCAGGTTGCGGTGAAGTCCACGAAGACCGGGCGCCCCTCTGCAGTGAGTTCCGCAACGCGCTGCGGGCTCCAGGCTTCGGTTTCATATTTCTCCGCATACTGGGCGTTGCCCTCCCCTGCCGCCACCGACGAGTTCGCCGTCAGCGCGGGATAGACAAGCCCCGCGATCACCGCGATCGCGGCGACTGCCTTGGCGAGCGCGCCCCCGCCGCGTTTGGCCAGCCAGATGCCGAAGGCGATCAGCGTGCCGCCCGCCACGGTCCATGCAACCGCCGCCGGGCCAGAGACCGCACCAAGCGTCCACAGCAGCAGCGCCGCAGTCAGGAACATCGGGAAGGCGAAGAACTGCTTCAATGTCTCCATCCAGCGCCCCGGCTTGGGCAGCAGGCGTGACAGGCCCGGCACGAAGCTGAGCACCAGATAGGGCAATGCCAGGCCAAGCCCCATGGCGAGGAAGACAATCAGGACCGAGATCGCCGGACGATCCAGCACCGCGCCAAGCGCGGCGCCGAGGAAGGGCCCGATACAGGGCGCACCCACCACAGCGGCGAGCACGCCGGTAAAGAAGGCGCCCATCGAGCCACTGCGCGAGGCGAGGCTGCTGCCGGTATTCTGGATCGATGTGCCAAGCTCGAACATGCCAAGCAGCCAGAGGCCGATGACAAACATGATCAGCGTCAGCACGGCAACGGTTGGGCCGTTCTGCAGCTGGAAGCCGAGATTGGCCGTGCCGGTAGCTTCGCGGATCGCGATGATGGCGGCGGCAAGCGCGGCAAAGGAAAGGAGGACGCCGCCCGTATACCAGAGCCCGTGGCTGCGCACTTCGCTTTCATGGCCGGACGCGACCGCATGCACCATGCCCATCGCCTTGATGGAGAGCACCGGAAGGACGCAGGGCATCAGATTCAGGATCAGGCCGCCAATCACCGCCGCCAATGCGAGCGCGATCAGGCTTTTGCCACCTGCGCCGGACGATGCCGACCGGGCGGCGATGCCCGCCGTATTCTCGAAGACGCTCCCCTGATCGGCGGCAATCGTATAGCCGGCACGGTCTCCGTCCGGGGTCTCGACGACGACAATGCCCTCAAGTGCTGCTTCCAGGCTGTCATCGGCGGGCGTGAGGCTGAGCGTGGCCCCATCGCTTCCAAAACTGATCGGCTGGTCTGCCGGGTGGCTGATTTCATGGCCAAAGGGGTAGAACCGGATGTTGGAGCCGGGATCGAAGCCGCCTTCGGTTTTCAGGCTCAGCTTCCAGAGGCTGCTGCTGGCGTCGATACGCGCTTCGCCATCAAAATCACGCGGCGCTTTCGCGATCCATTTGCTGATCAGCATGCCATCTTCGATGTGCGGCTCGCTGGGGCCGACGGGCAAGGTCAGGCTCACTTCGGCGGTTTCGGGAATGCAGATTTCTTCGCAGATCAGATAATCAGCGAGGAGATTGAGCTGCACGCTGCCCATCGCATCGGCGGGAATGGTCAGCGGAAATGGCAGGACAAGGCGGTCATCATAGCCATAATCCATGATCTCCCCTTCCACGACCGGCAGCAGATGAGGAATGGGCCAGACAAAGGGGCCGATGGAGGCTTCGGTAATGTCACTGCCGTCCAGCACATCGACTTGCGGCGGCAGGCCAGCATCCCCGGCATTGCGCCAATAGACATGCCAGCCCGCATCGAGGTCCATCTTGATCGCGGCATAGAATGTTTCACCGGGCTCAACGCGTTCGCGTTCGGTAATCAGCTCGACCATGGCCCGGCCCCCATCGACGGGCTGGGCGTAGGCAACCGGCATCATCGCGATCAGGGCGGCGAGAAACGGCAGGGTGAGAGCTCTGATCATGAGAGGTCCTTTAGGCGGCATATGTACTGGTGTGCCCGTATGCCTGCGATTGGTCGCAGAATGAAGGGCCTCGCTCAAACGTGATGACACAGTGACCATGGCATGGCGCGCAAGAAAAAAGCGGCTCCGGATGGAGCCGCTTTTCCTGTTCGATGGGCGTGAAGCCTAGTTGACGGGCGCTGCGACCGCCTCGGTCGCCTGAATGCGAACCGCGCGCTGGATCACGACCTGCCAGTTCATCAGCGAAATCAGGTGCGCATAGATTGCGCCGAGGGCACCATTGCTGCGCAGTTCGAGGAATTTCTCGGTTGGCAGCGCGTTCAGCTTGTCTTCGGAAACGGCCCAATAGTCAGCGATCTTCTGCTGTTGGCCAACCGGATTGCCCTGATTGTCGCGCGGCTGGAAGGAAACCGTCTTCTGCTCCAGCAGATCCATATCCTTCAGGATGCGACCGAATTCGACGGTGGCCTGACGCTGGCGCTCGAATTCCTTACAGAATTCAATGGCGTCATTGGTGAATTTGCTCGGCTGGCCGTTTTCGAAGAAAGGCACTTCCGGCTGGTTGCTGACCATCGGCGCGGCGCGGTCGACGCACAGGACCAGACGGTCTGAGCCTTCATCAGACGCAAAGACGAATGGATAGCGGCGCACAAAGGCCGGCACGTAATGGTCGTCAGCCACGAATCCGTTATTGTCGACATACAGGTTCTGGCCCTGACGGATGCCCATCACGGCAACTGGTGTGCGTTCTTCGCCGACGAAGATCAGCGGGTAAAAACTCGCCGCTCTTCCGAATTCGGAAACCGTTACCGGTACAGCATGGGACTCCCGCAGGAACGCGAAAGGTTGTTCGATCTGTTTGACGCCAAGGCCAGCATGAGCTTCTGCAGACAGCGGCTGAGGCTGCTTGTAGAACATCACGGTGCCGGAAAGGTTCGGCTGTCCGCCCGCTGGCGGGGTTGCAGGTGTTGTGTTCACGTTGGAGACTCCCGAAATTGTTGCCGGATCGTTACCGGAAATAGCCACAGCCCACAACACCCCAAAGCGTGGGAACTACAGTCAGGAAAAGGTCATATTTCTCCAATGAAACTGCGCTTCCCAGCCTCAATGCGATCTGTTTTCCAAGGCGCTTTCAGCGGACTGGCTGTCCTGTCGCTGGCGGCTGCCTGTACGCCGGCTGTGGACGATGCGGGCACACCCCGCCGGATTGCGCGCCAGGTTGATGATCTGATGGCCTCGATTGCCGCGAATGAACTTGCTGACAATCCGGAAATGGCGACCCGGCTGGGCCTGTCCGAGGACGCCACCGGGTATGATTTCAACGCCTATCTCACCGACCGCTCCCAGGCCGCGTTTGAGCGGACACGTGTCAAACGGCTCGAAATCCTCGAAGCCTTGCTGGCCGCGCCGCGCCCGGTCGAAGGCGGGCAACAGGCCCGGCACCTCGACACGGTTATCCAGGCGTATGAGACCGCGGAATCCCTGTTTGTCGCCGGTCATGGCCAGACCGGTCTTGGCCACGCCTATCCCTATGTCGCCGATCATATGCGCGGGGCGTATATTGATGTGCCGGACCTGCTGACCGGCGCGCATCCGTTTGGCACCGCTCAGGATGCGCGCGACTATGTCAGCCGACTGGCGCAGCTTCCCGGTGCGTTGCAGGACGAGCGCCGCCGTCTTCAGGCTGATGCCCGCGCCGGCATCGTGCCGCCCGTATTCGTGCTGGAGCGTATGCAAACACTGGCGGAAACAATCGGCGCAGGGCCCGCCGAGGCACATTTGCTGGTCACGACCTTCAACAATCTCGCCTCAGGCGCGGATGGCCTCAGCCTGCAGGAGCAGACAGAACTCGCCGCCCGCGTCGACGCGCTTGTGCGCAATGACGTGCTGCCTGCCTATGCCGAGTTCGCCGCCGCGCTGGAGGCGCTGATGGACGACGCGCCGGAAGAGCCCGGCGTCTGGCAACTGCCCGGCGGGGATGTCTATTATGACGCCGCCCTGACGGCCTATACGGATGAAGGGATCACCGCCGGAGCCCTGCACGCACAGGGCTTGGCCGAAGTGGCCCAACTGACCGAAGAATTGATGGCCGCGCTGGAGGCACAGGAATTGGTTGAAGGCACGCTGACCGAACGGCTGGCGGCCCTGTCACTACTCGAAGGCCAATTGTACGAAGACACGCCGGAAGGGCGCGAGGCCCTGTTGGCACGCATGCGGACGCATATGGTTCGCGCAGAGACGAACATGGCCGAAATCATGCCCGGCATGCCGCGGACGGGCGTGACGATCCGTGCCGTGCCGGATTTTCTGCAAGCATCTGCCCCATCGGCCTTCTACAGCGCGGCCCCGGCCAATGGCTCGGCCCCGGCCCAGTTCGAGATCAATCTCAGTGATATGACGGACTGGCCGGACTTCATGCTGGCGACGCTGGTCTTCCACGAGACGATTCCGGGGCACCATCTGGAAAGCGCTCTCACCGCAGAGACCGCCAACCTGCCTTTGATCCGTCAGATGATCTGGAATGTAGCCTATGGCGAAGGCTGGGCCGTGTATGGCGAAATCCTCGCGCATGATCGCGGCCTGTACACGGACGATCCGCTGGGCCGGATCGGGTTCCTGCAGTCCATGTTGTTCCGCGCTGCACGTCTCGTGGCCGACACGGGCATGCATCGAGACCACTGGACCCGCCAGCAGGCAATCGACTACCTCGCTGAGACGACCGGGCAATCGCCAGAGGCCATGGCCCAGGAAGTGGACCGCTATGCCGTCTGGCCCGGACAGGCAGCGGCCTATTGGGTGGGCGCGCAACGCATACTGGATCTGCGCGAACGGTCCCAACGCGTGCTCGGCCCCGATTTCGATCTGGCAGAATTCCACGCCGTTGTTCTTGGCGGCGGACCGCGCCCCCTCTCCCTGCTCGAACGAGATGTGGAGCGCTGGTACATTTCGAAAGTCGACCTGTCGAACTAGGCTTTTTGCCACAAACTATCCGGGCTTCGCCTTATTGACGCCATGCGCGGCTTACCATTCTGTCACCTCAAGGACGCAATGAGGAGGGACATCATGCGCATGCGAGGAATGGTTCTGGCCGGAGTGGCCGCCGCCGCAATACTGACAGCTTGTGAAACGAGTGAGACCGGTCAGGCAGGCGACGCGGAGTTGCAAACGGTAACTGTCACGGGCAGCCAGCAGGACTCATCCGCGCCGCCCCCACCGCCCCCTGCTCCGCCACCGCCGCAAATGGTGATGGAATCCCGGGCCATGGTCGGCAAAGCAATGGCCGCACCAGTGATCCTGGCGCCCGCACCCGAATTCCGGGACCAGTATGAGGATGTCGAGCAGAACCCGGTCAAGCTGGTCAGCGAAGAACCGGTCTCGACCTTCTCGATTGATGTCGACACGGCCTCCTATGCCAATGTGCGGCGCTTTCTGGAAGACGGCATCCTGCCGCCCAAGGATGCCGTGCGCATCGAGGAGCTGATCAATTATTTCGACTATACCTATCCCCAGCCCGCCGAAGGCGAGGCCCCCTTCTCGACCCAGGTGAATGTGATGCCCTCACCCTTTGCAGAGGGACGCGAGCTGATGCAGATCGGCATTCAGGGCCGGGACATAGACCGCGATGCCCGCCCGCCCATCAATCTCACCCTGTTGATGGACGTGTCGGGATCCATGTTCTCCGACGACAAGCTGCCGCTGGCCAAGCAGGCCATCAAGCTGATGCTGGAGGAGATGAAGCCAACCGATACGATCGCCATCGTCGTCTATGCGGGCGCCGCCGGGGAAATCCTGGAGCCGACACCGGTCAGCGAGAAGCGCAAGATTGTTGCGGCGCTGGAAGAATTGAAAGCCGGTGGCTCTACCGCGGGCGGTGAAGGCCTGCGCCTTGCCTATTCGCTGGCCGAACAGGGCCTGAAGGAAGATGCCGTCAATCGCGTCATGCTGCTGACCGATGGAGACTTCAATGTCGGCATTTCCGACCCGGAACAGTTGGAGGATTTCGTCTCCCGCAAGCGCGAGACCGGCATTTACCTGTCCGTGCTCGGCTTCGGGCGCGGCAATTACAATGATGCGATGATGCAGAAGATCGCCCAGACCGGAAACGGCACGGCGGCCTATGTCGATACGCTGAGCGAAGCGCGCAAGATTCTGGCCGATGACCTGTCGGGCAATATCTTTCCGATTGCGGATGATGTGAAGATCCAGGTGGAGTTCAATCCGGCGCGCGTCGCCGAGTATCGCCTGATCGGCTACGAGACCCGTATGCTGGACCGGGAAGACTTCAACAATGACAAGGTCGATGCCGGCGATATTGGCGCGGGCACGAGTGTCACCGCGATCTATGAGATCACGCCGGTTGGCTCAGACGCCGCTCAGATCGATCCGCTGCGCTATGGTGACACGGATACGTCGGCCAGCGATCCGTCCGGGGAATATGCGTTTGTGAAACTGCGCTACAAGGCCCCCGGCGCGGAGGACTCCATCCTGCTGGAGCGTCCTGTCACCCTTTCCGACCGTGTGGCCAGCACAGCCGCCGCCCCGCAATGGGCGCGCTTTGCCACGTCGGTGGCAGGCTATGGCGAGATGCTGAAAGGGGGAGAGGCCCTCGGCACCGGTTTCGGCTGGGAGGAAATCCGAAATCTGGCGAATGGCGCCAAGGGCCCGGATGAATTCGGCTATCGCGCGGAATTCGTACAACTGACCCGGCTGGCAGAAACGGCCGAAGCACAGGCCGCCCTGAACAGGCCGGGTCAGGAAATCGAATAGATCAGGCCGCGATGGGTGCGGCGTCGGCCCGGCTGCGATCCGTTACGCAGACCGGGCTGAAGCCGGCCTCGATATCGTTCACGATCAGGCGGCGCGTGCGCGCATCGAATTCCGTGGCGAGGAAGACCGCCCGCGCGCCGTAGCGTTCGGCATCGGCGAGTGCCCAGATTGGCTGGACGTCGTTTGGCTTGCCCGACAATTCAATCGTGCGGATGATGCGCCATCCATATGTGTCCGGAGCGGCAAACAATGCCACGCCTGCCGTGCGCGCCCAAGGCGCATCCAATGGAACGCGTTTGAAATCCCAGGCTTTGCCTGACCGTCCCCGAAATCTTACGTCGATACCCATGTTCATGCTCCGTTCTGATGAGCATGTTCCTATAATGTTCCAGAACGTTCCGCAAGAATTTTTTAGTTAACAGCGTGTTAACGCATTCGATCGAATTTCACTCAATGACGCGGAAACGGCTGCGGTCGAAAACGCGCAGGACTTGCGACAGTTCGCGGCCGCGGCGCAGCACCTGACCGGCCTGTCCGTAGACCACATACTGGCCCTGCATGTTTGCGAGATGGGGCTGTTTCTCGATCCGCCAGGTGGGGTTTTCGGCGTGTCGCCTGAAAATGGCAAAGATCGCGACGTCCTTGTGCATGCCAATGGCATAGTCCCTTGCCTTGCCGGCCATGACCAATCGGCCATAGACGTCGAGAATCGGTTGGAGTTCGGTCTTGTGAAAAGCGATTCGCGGTTCCGGGGGCGTTATCCGGTGCGTGTTTTCAGCCATTTTTCCCTTTCTGGTTTCTCCTGAGACGCGAAAAGGTGGCTGGTAAGCTCGCCTAACCGCGATTTAATGCAAAACGGGGGTAATTGGGGCAGTTTTGCCATGTTTACGCCTTGCGTCCGCCCCCGACGACAATCATCTTCTAATTGTCGGACGGAGGTGTTCAGCAGACACCCCGGACCCATCAGCCCCCCCAGCCCCCTGGGGCGTTTGTTCAGCTTCTGTCCGACAACTTACCCTTCCCTGACAATTAACCTACGCCTTCGTGGACCCATTGGGCCGCGAGACCGGCAATACGTCAAGCAATGGCTTGGCAATTCGCCCGAGATTCCGGCCGATGCCCGAGGCAAGGCTGAGACGCCGGTCGATATAGGTATCGAGCTGTTCATCCGACGGCTGGTCGAGCCAATACATGATGATCGGCGGGATCACCGCCGCCAGCAGGCCGCGCTTGGAATAGCGATTGTAATCCTCTGATGTATCGCCCGCCTCGTCCCAGACCATGTCTGCGATGCGCCAGGTCCGCTGGACCGCAGAGGCCGCGCCCCAGGGCAGCAGGCCCCGAACGGCGGCGCGGCGGACCGCTTCCCGGTTCGGCTCCAGCGCAGCAAGCCATGCCAGAACACCCGCCTTTACGCGCGCGGGCGTCTTGAGGGCCGAGATATCCTGATCCGCAAGCGCCTCGCGAGCCGCCTGCCCCGCCCGGTCAAAGAAGGCGTCAATCAAGTCGGGTACGCCATTTGGCGCCGCCAGCGCCTGTTCGCCCTCGCTGAGGCCTGCCTGTTTGGCGGCCCTGGCCGCTGTGGCCTCTGTCCAGCCATCGAACGGCACGTCCGGCAGCATTGCGTCCAGCCAGCGGAACCTAAGGACTTCGGACGGTGTTTGTGTCATAACTGAACCTGATGGCTTTAAGGGCTTGGCCAATCGGCCAGAGCCGTGATATAGGCCCCGCTTCCGAGGTCTGTAGGCCTCAACCGAATTGAATCGGGGCGACGCCCCTAACGAATGGAGAAGAACAATCGTACAGATCGTCGTCCGCGATAACAATGTCGAGCAAGCTCTGCGCGCGCTGAAGAAGAAAATGCAGCGCGAAGGCCTGTTCCGGGAAATGAAGGCCCGTCAGTACTTCGAAAAGCCATCCGAGAAGAAAGCTCGTCAGCGCGCTGAAGCGGTTCGCCGCGCCCGCAAGCTGGCTCGCAAGCGCGCCCAGCGCGAAGGCATCGTATAGACGCCTCTCCGGATTACCGGTTTCCATAAAAGCCCTGCCAGTTCGCGCTGGCGGGGCTTTTTGCTTTCGGAGTTGATTTGGAGCGTGGTCGCGATCAAGATCATCGCCATCGGCAAGCTGACAGTCAGGCACGCACATGACCCTCAATGAACAGATTGCTGCGCACTATCGCCACGGCGATTTGCTGCAGGCAATCGAGGACGGCCTGTCGAATCTTGGACTGGGTCCAAACAGGGTCACGGTCGACGATTTGGGACCGGTTGACGAATTTCATATTGGTGGCCGCATCGCCAGCACGCACTTTCTCGACCAGCTTGATATCAATGCAGGCATGACAGTGCTGGATATCGGGTGCGGCCTTGGCGGTGGGGCGCGGTTTGCGGCGGCCACTTATGAGGCTCAGGTCACAGGCATTGATCTCACACCGGAATATGTGGAGACGGGTCAGGTGCTGTGCGATTGGGTGGGACTGTCCGACCGGGTGTCTCTGAGGCAAGGCAGCGCATTGTCCATGCCCTTTCCTGATCGCGAATTCCAGCGTGCCTACATGATGCATGTCGGCATGAATATCGACGCCAAGGAGGCCCTGTTTGCCGAGGTTCACCGTGTCTTGGACTCAGGTGCGCGGTTCGGCATTTACGATATCATGCGAACGGGCGAAGGCGACCTGGCCTATCCAGTGCCATGGGCCGGCAGTCGCGACACGAGCTGGCTCACTGGGCCGGAAGGCTACAGGAAAGCGCTTGAGGCAGCCGGGTTTGAGTGTCTGACTGAGAACAACCGGGGTGCTTTCGCACTGGATTTCTTCCGCAAGATCCGGGAAGCCAACGCGACCCGTGGCGGTCCGCCACCGCTCGGGCTTCACACATTGATGCAGCACAGCACAGCCGAGAAGGTAGGAAACATGGAGGCAAATATCGCCGCAGGCCTCATCGCACCTGTCGAAATGATTGCGGTAAAAGGCTAAAGCGCGCTGCGCCGACAGCAACAGAGATTCAAGCAGTCGGGGCTTTTTTGTTTTTGGGGCGACCGCTTTCGGCGTCGGAGGGGATATTATCTATCAACCAGAGGCATCTTCTCGCAAAACAAAACGCCCGCGCTCAGCGACCGACGGATATGGGTCAGTTTCTAACTGTCTAGCAATTTCGAGTTCAAATTCGGTGAGGTTACCTTTCTTGGTGATAAGTCCGTCACCAGCAACCCTGCGGACAGAAGCTGCCGGATCGTTAGCCGCCGCTTCGATTAGCTGAGCCTCAGATAGTGCGTGATCGATTGAGCGGATCGATAGTTTTGGCTCTTTCTCTCGTTCTCCGAGAGATTTGTCAGTCCATCGCCACTGCCACCCCACCAGCCAAACCGCTTGTCGTTGGATGAGCATTCGGTGAGCTAAAGCGCGAACAGCAGGTTGTACTGCCTGCTTTGCCAGTCGAGGTAAGAACTTATCCAATGCGGGACGCCGACTTGCTTGTCGAAGAATTGTGGCAGCGGGACCGCTATCGGCCCTTTCGATTGTATCAGCTAAGCGCGACGCAACGGATTCGCGGTCCGTGATAGTATCCAAGACTTGAAGGTCGCGGTCTTCCAATCGCCCCCATGTGGACCGAACTGGCAACAATACCCAAGCAACGGACACGACAATCTCGGTATCCGATTCGGCCAAAACCTCTTTGACAGCAATTCTAGCGGCCTCTCTTACTTGAGGAACCCAGTCGTTTAATCTGCGCAGCAGAATGGCCAGTAGAAAAGCGGTTGGTGCTCCGGATTTAATTGTTCGAAGCGATCTCTCGCGTCGGAATCCATCGCCACTAAACAGATCAAACCAAGGAAAGACGAAGCGGTGATCCTTTCGTTGTTTCCATAACTGACGTCGACCGAGCTCGTATTGCGCTTTATATATTATCGACCTTATTTCGCTCTCGCATTGGGCGATGTGCTTCAAATTTATTGAGTTGGTCTGTTCTACAAATGAGGCAAGCGCATCATCATCTAGCTTCCCTTTGAGAATTGATGCGGCAACGTTGAACACTGCGTCGTGCAGGGGAGGCGATAACTTGAACTTCGACATGACCTAAAGAGCTATGTAGCACTATGCTGTAGCAGGGAAGACTCGGATGCTTGGGTATTTCCCCTCCTGCCCCAAAGAAGACTAAAGCGTGGACTTCGCCCTAAACCGCCTTCCCTTTCAGGCCGACCATCCGCTTGAGCATGCCGCCCATGTCGCCGATGCCGGCGCCGTGGACGGCGCCTGCGCGGTAGACCTTGGTGGACAGCCACAGGATGAGCAGGGCGAACCCGGCCATCAGGCCCATCTGGGCGAGCACTTCCCAGAGCGGCGGATCATGCGGCATGCGCAGGATCAGCAGGAAGGGCGTGAAGAACGGAATCCATGAGGCGATGTCGACCAATGGAGAGCCCGGATCCTGAAAGGCGATGAAGATCGCGAACATGGGTAGCATGAGCAGGATCATCATTGGGCTGAGCAGGGTCTGCGCTTCCTGAATCGTATCGCAAAGCGAACCGAGCGCCATGAAGATCATGCCGTACATGATATAGCCGAGAATGAAGCTGATCAGGCCCGGCACGATGATGGCCGGATTGGCAAGCGTCGCCAGGAATGGCTCGATAATGCTGCCAACACCCGGAATCTGTGTCGCGACCAATGTGCCGCCCGCAAAGGCAAACAGGCCCCAGGACAGCATCATGGTGGAGGTGACCGCGAACACGGCGAGCATCTTGCCTGCCAGCAATTCCGGCAGCTTTACCGAGGTCAGCAGTGTGTCGAAAATCTTGTTCGAGCGCTCCTCGATCGTGCCCATCAGCAAGTACTGAATGATCGAGAACACCATCAGCCAGAGGAAATAGGCGAGCCCGCCCGCGACGAACATCGGCGCGCGGTCGGCCATCGTCACTTCGGCGCCGGTGGCATCCTGTTCCTCGATCGTGCGGATACGGCGTGCCGGCACGTCAAAGGCCGCATCATCCACGTTCTGGAGGAAGTCTTCGCCAAGCCCGGCTTCGTTGAGCGCATCGCGGCGGGCAAGGCGCAGCATGGCATCCTGGGCGAGATAGCGCAGCTGGTCGACATTGACGTCGTCGCTCCAGTATTCGAGCTCGCCGCCATCTTCGGCCAGCACAAAGGCCGCAAAGAGCGGCTTGTCGCCGAGCGGACCGGAGACCAGTTTTTCACCGAGCAGATAGGGTCGCAATCCGTCAATGGAATCTGCGGGCGCGGGCACCGGGATGAATTTCCGGCTGGCAATGCTGGCTCCTTCGGCGGCGGCGCGGGCTTCATCCTCGCTCATGACGGGCAGGTCCAGCTGTTCGGCAAGTTCGCTTGTACGTTCCGCATTGGCCATTTCCCGGCGCTGGAACTCGGCTTCGATCGCCTCGGCATAGATGCCACCCGGCTCGATGACGGCATAGTAGCGCACCGGCGAGGATTGCGCCGCAAAACTGGCGAGCGCCGCACCGATGATCATGAAGAGCGGCACAGCCGCCAGGCTCAGCCAGAAGCCCCAGGCCTTTACATAGCCAAGATAGTCCCGGCGAAAGATCAGCAATATGTTGCGCATCAGGCGGCCTCATCTTCTGCAAGCGATGCGGCCAGAGCGGCTGCATCTGCCTCGCCCACCAGCGACACGAACACGTCGCGCAGGCGGGCCTCTTCGGGCGCAAAGCCGGTAATCGGTGCGCCGGCCTCAATTGCGGCGCGCAAGGCGTCCTGCGCCTCCCGGCCCGGCGGCAGATCGATCCGCCAGGTCTCGCCATGTCCGGCATCTGTCGTGCGGACCGCCTCGAACCCTTTCGGGCCGAGTGCGCTCGACAGATCAAACCCGTTCTCGACGGAAATCCGTGCCCCCTGCCCCAGCGTGGCAAAGGCCTCCTTCAGCGTTCCGTCCAGAACCTTGCGCCCCCGCGCCATCATCACGATGCGGTCGCAGAGGCGTTCGGCATGTTCCATGACATGGGTGGAGAACAGGATGGTCGCGCCGCGTGCATGCTCGGCACGGACAAGATCTTCAAGGGCTTGCTGGTTGACCGGATCAAGGCCTGAAAAGGGCTCATCCAGGATCAGGAATTTGGGCCGGTGCGCCAGCGTGGACAGGATCTGGACCTTCTGTGCCATGCCCTTGGACAATTTCGAGATGCGCGCGCGGCTGAATTCCTCAAGGCCCGCAGCGCTGAGCAGTTCGTCAGCGCGCGTCCGCGCATCATGCGCTGACAGGCCCTTCAGGCGCGCAAAATGGCTGATCGTGTCGCGCGCGGTCATCTTCTTGTACAGGCCGCGCTCTTCCGGGAGGAAGCCGACCTGCTGAAGCGCGCGGACATTCGGCCGCGCACCGAACAGTTCCACCTCGCCTGAATCCGGCTCCATGATCCCGAGTCCCATGCGCAAGCTGGTCGATTTGCCAGCGCCGTTCGGGCCGAGAAAGCCGATGATCTGGCCGTCCGGCACTTCAAGGGACAGGTTGTCCACGGCGGTAAATGTCCCAAACCGCTTGGTGACAGAGGTCATGATCAGGGGCGATGAGGGCATCGGCATGGCGTCCTTGTAGGCAATCGACGTCAGGTCGTTAGTGTTTGTCGATATGGATTACCCTCAATCGCCCGAAACGCCTTGCCAAGCCCTTAAAGGAGTCGCAGCATCATTCCAGATGAAGACGATGCCTCCCCTTTCAGGACTGGATCGCCTGACAAAAGATGCAGGTGCTGACGGAATCCGGCGCCCGCCTGGTTCCCTTGAGAAATACGCAGAACAGTTGGCCCGGATCGAATCCGCCCTCGCCCGCATGGAAGCGGGGCGCTATGGCCTATGCACAGGATGTGACGCCAGAATCCCGCTGACACGGCTCAAGGCTGATCCGGCCATCGCGACATGCGCCGATTGCAAGGAACCGGAAAACCTGTCGATCTGAGTGTTCTAAAGGACGAGTCCGAACAGTGCGATGAACAGCTGGACGACCAAGGCCAGCACCACCATCAGCACGACAGTGGCCATCCAGCGGCCACCCAAATTCATGACCAGACCGGAGACAATGCCGAATACGGTCATCAGGCCGAGGGCAATCATCCAGTTCATGCCAATGGCAACGGCGAGCGTTGCATAGCCGACGGTCAGGATGATGAGCAGGCTGCCCCAGATGCTTCCCACCATGAAACCATCCCAAGTCGCCTTCTGGGCGCTGATGTCCATGTCTCCACGATGATATTCACTGGCAGCCATTTAGGGCACTCCCCGTCAAAAACCTTGTGACCTGCGTAATATATCAGGGCGAAGCAGGGTCAAGCGCGTCAAAGCGCTCCAGTTCAGTTTAGTTGCTTGTTCGATTTGGGCCGCTTGGGCGTCATTGCCCGTGGCAAGGGCGCTGCGGGGATACCCTCTTCACGCAGGGCTTCGGATTCTTCGGCAGAGGTTTCGCCCCAGATCGGCCGGTTGTCGGTCTCGCCATAGAACATCGAACGCGCCTCGTCTGCGAAGCTGTCGCCGACATAGTCGAAGTTGCGCGAGACGTGGTCGCGTGCCTTCGCAAGAAATTCCCGCGCCATCGCCGCCTCATCCGGCGCGGCCTTGCGACCGTCGGATGTACGCACAGACGGCGCCATGATCTGTTTGACCACATTCTCGCCGCCGCACATCGCGCAGCTGACAAGGCCCCGGCTGGACTGGTCGTCAAACGCCGAAGACGACGCAAACCATGCCTCGAAGTCATGGTCGCAATCGGAACAGATAAGCGCGTAACGGATCATGGCTGCCGCGGATTATGCGCCGAGCAGGGAATCCAGCTTCCCGGCCTTTTCCAGTGCCATCATGTCATCACAACCGCCAACATGTTTCTCGCCGATAAAAATCTGCGGGAAGGTGCGACCGCCCCCAGACCGTTCGACCATTTCGGCTTTTTTCTGCGCATCCATTCCGGCGTCGATTTCATTGAAATTGACGTTCTTGGATTTCAGCAGGGAGACGGCGCGCGTGCAGTAAGGACAGAACTGGCGCGTATAGATTGTGACATCAGCCATTGAGGGGCTCCTGAATAGTTTCTTCCGGTTTTATATGGTGACATCCGTTTCCCGCACAACGCGCGCAAGCACCAGCACGTCGACTTGTCGCGCGCCTGCCTGTTTCAGGGCACGCGTGCAGGCAGACAGGGTCGCACCCGTCGTCAGGACATCATCCACCAGCAGGATACGCTTGTCGTGCACATGGGTTGCAGCGCGGTCGGAGACTTTGAATGCCCCCGCCACATTGCGACGGCGAGCCTTCGCGCTGAGCCCACCCTGAGTGGGCGTGCGGCGGCGGCGTTTCAGGACATCGACGCGGCAGGACAGGTCGGCACGGCGGGCAATACCCTGTGCCAGCCAGGCTGACTGGTTGAAGCCTCGACTGACAAGGCGCGTATAGTGCAGCGGCACGGGCACGATCAGATCGGCTTCGGCGACCAGTTGCCCCCCCGCCCGGTGCATCCAGCCGGTCATGACATGCAGCCCGTCCCGGCGGCCGGATCGTTTGAGGTCAAGCACGATGCGGCGACTGGCGGCCTCATAGACGAGCGCCGCGCGGGCCCGGTCCCAACGCGGCGGGCGGGCGATACAGGGCGCACATTGCGCCCCTGGCCCAAGGTCCAGTTCCATTGGCCGGCCACAGCTTTCGCAGACAGGATCGGAAAGGAACCCGATGGCGGCGAATTCGGACGGCGAGAGCGGCCCCTTGCCTGCGCCGCGCTGGCCACTGACGAGGGAGCGTTGGGGCCAGAGAAATTCAGCCGCGCCGCGCATTAGCCCCTTTGCCATGCGGGCCCGGTGGTCCATATCGCTGCTCATGCCTTCCCCGGTCCCCCCGAATTCTGCGCCGCCCCGCCTGTTCGACCGCGAACGGGTGGCCCGTAATCGCAGCCGGGCCGCAGCCAGTTTCAAAGAATATGACTTCCTGAAAGCGCGCGTGTCGAGCGATATCGCGGACCGGTTGGCGGATACGTCTCATTCCTTTGATCGCGCCTTTGATCTCGGCGCACATGATGGCCAACTCGCCAAACTGCTTCAGGCCAGCGACCAGGTCGGGTCTGTCGAAGCCGGGGATATATCCAGCGGCATGGTGGCGCTCAGCCGGGCCGGCGGTCTGAACGCAGAGCAGGTGGATGAAGAGGGCCTGCCATTTCCACAGGCCAGCCTGGACCTGATCGTGTCGGCCCTGTCCCTTCATTGGGTGAATGATTTGCCCGGTGCGCTGGTGCAGATCCGTCAGGCGCTGAAACCGGACGGCTTGTTCCTGGGCGCGCTATTCGGTGCGGGCACGCTGAGTGAGCTGCGGGCCAGCCTGATGGAGGCGGAAACGGAACTGACCGGCGGCGTCGCGGCACGTGTCTCCCCCCTGCCCGGCCTGCGCGATATGGCGAGCCTGATGCAACGGGCCGGCTTCGCCCTGCCAGTCGTTGACCGCGATCAGGTTGTGGTCCGGTACGGATCACCGATGGGCTTGCTAGCCGATTTGAAAGGTATGGGCGAGCGGGCGGCATTCGCAGCCGGGACAATGCGGCCCCTGCCGCGCCGTGTGCTGATGCGTGCCATGGAAATCTATGCAAATGACTATAGCGATCCGGACGGGCGTGTGCGCGCAACATTTGAAGTGGTGCATATGTCTGGCTGGAGCCCGGCAGACTCCCAACCCAAACCGCTAAAACCCGGAAGCGCCAGGGTCAGCCTCGCCGACGCTGTACGAAATCACAAATCTTCCTGACGTCTGGTCGCAAGACCTGACGAGTGATCGATCAGGACATTTCCGTTTCAACGGTTGTGAATGTCTGGTTGATGGATGTGGCCACGGCCACGAGGCCGCCCATGATCGCAACGGCGATCAGTCCTACCAGAAGTCCGTATTCCACGGCGGTTGCGCCCGTATCGTCACGCAGGAAGCGGCGTATCATTGTATTCGAGGCCATCATGTTCGCTCCGAGTCTGTCTAGTTACCCGAGAGCACGTCAAACAGGGGAATGTCTGCCGCAGGCGCCGGATAGAGATGAAGGTCCGATGATCTGACCCAGGCCAAGGCCTGTCCTTCCCTGGGCGAAAGCTCGCCTTCCCAACTCTCCGTTGAGAACAATGGCATCAAAAGGTGAAAATCTGGATAAGCATGACTGGCAAAAGTGATCGGTTTCAGAGAGGTCTCGTCCACCATGATGGAGAGTTCTTCCTGTAATTCCCGCACCAGCGCCCGCTCTGGCGTCTCACCTGTCTCGACCTTTCCGCCTGGGAACTCCCAGAGGCCCGCCATCGGTTTGCCAGCGGGGCGTTGAGCCAGCAGGATACGGCCTTCGGCATCATAGAGCGCAGCGGCGACCACAAGCACCATTCTACGCGTCATGTACGATAGGCTCCGTTGATGTCGACATAGCCATGCGTCAGGTCGCAGGTCCAGACCGTGGCAGACGCCTCGCCCACGCCGAGGTGGACACGGATGGTGAATTCCGGCTGGGCAAATACCCCGCCGGCGGCTGCTTCGCTATAGTCCGGCATGCGCCCGCCCGCAGAGGCAACCTGGACATCATCAAACCATATGGCGAGCTGGTCCATGTCTATCGGCTCAAGCGATTTGCCAACGGCCATCACGATCCGTCCCCAATTGGCGTCTCCGGCAGCCATGGCCGTTTTTATGAGGGGCGAGTTGGCAATCGAACAGGCGACCACCTTTGCGGAGGTTTCCGACACTGCGCCTTCGACCGTGATTGTCACGAACTTGCTGGCCCCTTCCCCGTCCTTGACGATGAGGTGGGAGAGGTCGAGGCAGACCTGCTTCAAGGCGGTGGCGAATTCGGCGAAACGGGGATCGTCCCGTGTGGCGATCTCGGCCATGCCGTTGGCGCCGGTGGCGAATACCATCAGTGTGTCGGATGTCGACGTGTCGCCATCCACCGTGATGTTGTTGAAGGTCTGGTTCGTTACCTCTTCTAACAGACCTTGCAGCAGGTCTGGCGCGATGGCGGCGTCAGTGAAAACATAGGCCAGCATGGTCGCCATGTTGGGCGCGATCATGCCCGAGCCCTTGGCGATGCCGGCCAGATTGACGTTCACGCCGTCAATCTTGGTCGCAAGCCCTGCGCCCTTGGGAAAAGTATCAGTCGTCATGAAGGCGCGTGCCGCGGCTTCCCAGTCAGGAGCCGAAAGCTTGCCCGCAAGATCGGGCACGAACGCGCCGACATAGTTCGGGTCTGGCAGGGGTTCGCCAATCACGCCGGTCGCTGCGAGGAAACATTCCTGTTTTTCCACGCCCAGCGTATCGGTCAGCGCCTTGAGGGTTGCCTCGTTCTTGAGAACGCCCTTGGCACCGGTGAAGGCATTCGAGTTGCCCGAATTTGCGATCAGGGCCCGGGCCTTGCCGGCACCTGACTTCAAGGCCTCCCGGCACCAGATGACATCCGCCGACGCGGTATGAGACAGCGTGTACACGCCGGCGCAGTGGGTACCTTCCTCAAAGCTGAAGAGGAACACATCATCGCGCGTCATGCCACGTGCCGCATAGAAGCCGCGCGAACCGGTGGCCGCGCGCACACCCTTGACGACCGGCAGGTCTGGAAAGCGAGCCGGGGCGAAGGGAGATGGGGTCAGTTTCAAAGTTCACGTCCTTGTTCATCAGATGCGGGCTGCTCTTTGAGGAGATCGCCGTCGCTTTCAAGCGAAAGTGCGGCATCCGGGACAATGTTTGTCGATTTCTCGCCCTTTTCGATCTGCGCTTCGGTGCGCAGGCGTCGCAAGATCTTGCTGACCTGGTTGAGCGTCAGGAAGGTCACGATCTCCGGCCGCATCTCGGCGCGGGTCTTGGGTGGGCTGGTTCGGCGATCCTTCACCTTCAACAGGTGCCAGCCATCGGCAGACAGGAAGGGTTCAGAGACTTCGCCGACCTTTGTGTTGGCGATCACGACCGGGAACGGATCTGCCATATTGTTTGGCGCGACATAGCCCAGGCCCCCATTCTCCATGCGCGTGGTGGTATCAAGCGAGTTGGAGACGACGAGGCTTTCAAACGTGGCGCCGTCCTGAATTTGCTGATGAAGTGCCCGGGCCTCTTCCTCGGTTTCAACCAAGATATGCGCGATCGAGACTTCGTCGTCCTCCTGCTGGAGGGCGACCTGCTCCTTGTACATGGCCTCGATGCTGTCCTCATTCACTTCAGACGCAACCAGGCTCTCCACGAGCAGATTTCCGAGAATACGTTCGCGCGCAACTTCAAGCCGGCGCTCTGCTGCGGCGCCCTTGTCGAGCCGGCGGTTCAGCGCCTCTTGCGCCATCAATTTCTGGTCGATCAGCTGGTCCAGGACCAGATCGTAGTTTTCGTCGCCGGGGCCGAACGCGTCGCCCGGTGAAATCAGGCCGCGCGCAACGGCCTCCAGCTCAACTTCGCTGACATAAATCGGATCGCCATTCACCGTGACGGCAGCTGCGGCCTCGACCTGAATGACGGGTTCTTCTTCGACTGGCCGGTTGCAGGCGGGGACCAATAAAAGCGCGGAAGCGGCAAGCAGTGCAGGCAAAGCGCGGGGAAAGGGCTTCATAAGCAGCACGGTAAAGTCTCCTTTAGGCTGAGGGCGCTGCATTGACACCCCAATGCGGCGTTCTTAAGTCTGACCCGAACGCTGGTCGAGGGGTTTCAGCCAGCGAGTGTGCTGTGGGAGAACCCACAAATATTCTGCCGGTTCCGCTGTCAGGATTAGAGTTTTGTCGCCCCAGATCAATTGGTGCTACCTGATATGCTTTCTGTTGCCCGCAAGATTTTCGGTTCAGTTAATGATCGCAAGCTGAAGCCGCTGCACGCGCGCGTCAACCGGATCAACGCGCTCGAGCCGATGATGGAGGCGCTCTCCGACGAAGCCCTACGCGGCAAGACGGACGAATTCCGCAAACGCCTCGCCGATGGCGCCACACTCGACAGCCTGCTTGAAGAAGCCTTTGCGGTTGTCCGCGAAGGCGCACGACGCTCGCTCGGCATGCGCCATTTCGACGTTCAGTTGATGGGCGGCATGGTGCTGCACTCCGGCAATATCGCCGAGATGCGCACGGGTGAGGGCAAAACACTGGTCGCGACGCTGGCGGTTTACCTGAACGCGCTTGAGGGCAAGGGCGTTCACGTCATCACGGTCAACGACTATCTCGCCAAGCGCGACGCCGAGTGGATGAGCCAGGTCTATGGCTTCCTTGGCATGTCGACCGGCATCATTGTTCATGGCATTTCCGACGAGGAGCGCCGCAAGGCCTACGCGTCTGACATTACCTACGGCACGAACAACGAGTTCGGATTCGACTATCTGCGCGACAATATGAAATACTCGCTGGACCAAATGGCCCAGCGCGAACACCATTTTGCCATCGTCGACGAAGTCGACTCCATCCTGATCGACGAAGCGCGCACGCCGCTGATCATCTCCGGCCCGACCGATGATCGGTCCGAACTCTATATGGCGCTTGATGCCCTGATGCCGCGCCTGACGGATGAGGATTACGAACTCGACGAAAAACAGCGCTCGGTCACGTATACCGAAACCGGCACGGAAAAGATCGAAGGCTGGTTGACCGAGGCCGGCACGCTGGAAGGCTCCATGTGGGAGCCGGCGAACATCTCCATCGTCCACCATGCCAATCAGGCATTGCGCGCTCACAAACTGTATGCGCGCGACAAGGATTACATCGTCAAAGACAGTCAGGTTATGCTGATTGACGAATTCACGGGTCGCATGATGGAAGGCCGCCGCCTGTCAGAAGGCCTGCACCAGGCCATCGAGGCCAAGGAAAAGGTCGACATCAAGCCGGAAAACCAGACCCTGGCGTCGATTACGTTCCAGAACTATTTCCGCCTCTACAGCAAACTGGCCGGCATGACCGGTACGGCGCTGACAGAGGCCGACGAATTTGCCGATATCTACAATCTCGGTGTCATCGACCTGCCGACGAACAAGCCGATCCAGCGGATTGATGAGGATGATGTCGTCTACCGCACCGCAAGTGCGAAATATGCCGAGATCGTCAAGGACGTCCGCGAGTGTCATGCCAAGGGTCAGCCGGTCCTGCTCGGCACGGCGTCGATCGAAAAATCCGAAGTCCTGTCGAACCTGCTGACGACCGCCAAGATTCCACACAAAGTGCTGAACGCGCGCCACCATGAGCAGGAAGCCCAGATCGTGGCCAATGCCGGTGTGCCGGGCGCCATTACCGTTGCCACCAATATGGCCGGACGCGGTACCGACATTCAGCTCGGCGGCAACTTCGAAATGCGCGTTGAACAGGAAAAGGCCGAACAGGAAGCCAAGCTTGGCCGCGAACTGACCGAAGGCGAATTGTCCCTGCTGACCAGCCAGATCAAGGCCGACATCGAGGTCAAGAAAAAGCGGGCGCTGGACGCTGGCGGCCTCTACGTTCTGGGTACCGAGCGTCACGAGAGCCGCCGGATCGACAACCAGTTGCGCGGCCGAACAGGCCGTCAGGGTGATCCGGGTAAGTCCAAATTCTACATTTCCATCGAAGACGACCTCATGCGCATCTTTGCGGCAGAGCGGATGGACAATGTTATGCGTCGCCTTGGCATCAAGGAAGATGAGGGCATCACTCATCCCTGGATGAACAAGGCGATGGAAACATCGCAGAAGAAGATTGAACAGCGAAATTTCGAGATCCGGAAGAACGTCCTCAAATATGATGACGTGATCAATGATCAGCGTAAGGCCATCTTTGAGCAGCGCATGGAATTCATGCGCGCCGAGAATGTCTCCGACACGATCATTGATATGCGCGAAGACGTGATCAACGGCCTGATCGCCCGTACCATGCCCGAGAAGGCCTATGCCGAGCAGTGGGACATGGATGGGCTGGCCGAAGCCCTGCGCAATGATTTTGCCGTGGACATGCCTGTGAAGGATTGGGCCGCCGAAGAAGGCGTTGCCAATCAGGAAGTGGCCGAGCGCGTCCACAATGGAATCGCCAAAGTCTATGAGGCGATCACAGAGCAAGTCGGTCTTGAACAGATGCAGCGGATTGAAAAACAAATCCTGCTTCAGGTCCTCGACATGCGTTGGCGCGAGCATCTCCAGATGATCGACCAATTGCGGTCAGTGATCCATCTGCGCTCCTACGGTCAGCGCGACCCGCTGAACGAGTTCAAGGAAGAAGCCTTCAACTTGTTCTACAATTTGCTGAACGAGTTGCGCGCGACCGTGACCCGCTCACTGATGCATATCCGGGTTCAGACACCGGAAGAAAAACAGCAAGCGCAACAGCGACGCCCTGTGCCGCAAGCGCCGGCGCCTGTTCCGCCAATGCGCGAAACGCATCTTGATCCGGATACGGGCCATAATGAGATGTCGAGCGACGATACGCCGCCGCCCGGACCAGCCCTGCATCAAGCAGAGGAAAGCTGGGCCAGCACGCCCCGCAACTCCCCCTGCCCATGCGGCTCCGGCAAGAAGTACAAGCATTGCCACGGCGCCCTGACCACGCAGAAGGCCTAGTCCTTTGGCCCGGCTCATCGTGCTGTCGGGCTTGCCGGGCTCCGGAAAATCTACGCTTGCGAAAGGCCTGAGTGACCTCTCAGGCGCTATCCTTCTCAGGGTCGACGTATTCGAGCAGGATTTGCGCAACGTCAATAGCAGCGATTTTGATGTCGGCGCGCAAGGATACCAAATTGGCTACGACCATGCCCGGCGCCATCTTCTGGAAGGCAAAGACGTAATCGCCGACGCCGTTAATGCGGTGGAACCGGCACGCGAGGGCTGGAGAGCCATCGCTCAGGAAACAGGCACGCGCGTCATCGAGATCGAAATTGTGTGTACGAATGAAGACGAAGCCGCCATGAGGCTGCGCACTCGTGAGACGGGCATCGACGGCTTGCTGCCTATCAGTCTTCAAGAACGCCGCGAGCGTATCTGGGAGCCGAACCCCCAGATTTCAGGAACAGTCGATACGGCTGGCCGACCGATTGCAGACTGTGTGGATGATCTTTTCCACCTCGTAAAATAGATCGGGTAAAGCGCTAAATCGGAACCTCGTAGTAAACGCCGCGTTCACCCTGATGAATACTCTCAAGGAGACTCATCATGGGCCGCACGCTCACCGCCATCATCGCTTTCCTCTGCGTCGCATTCGTGATCGCACTCGGCTGGTTCTATCTGCAGGAAGGCTCATTCGAAGGCGCTGGCGCGCGCATGGACGCGACGCTGGAAGATCTGCCCGAGGAAACATCCGAATTTGCGAATGAAGTGTCTGATGCGGCCGACGAGATTTCCGACGAGCTGGATCAGGATGGATCGCCCAACCGGTAACCACGTCACAAGATGACCGCAATGTAACCTTGGACTGGCCCCGGCTGCGCCCCACCTCCGCCGCGACCAGCGGGTCATAAACCGTGTCTCCAATCTTTTTTTGGGGATCCCAAACATGACCGATACGTCTCAACCTCCATCGCCGTTCGCGAGCCTTGTGCCGCAACGGTCCGTCGGCCTGAAATTGTTGCTCGTCTGCGGACTTGCCCTCCTGATGGCCATTCCCGCCCTCTTCATACATTCCGTGGTCCAGGATCGCCGCATGGGCGCGGATCGCGCGCTTGCCGACGTCAGTGAAATGGTCGGAGGCCAACAATCCGTGCTGGGACCGGTCTTGTCCGTACCCTATTCACGCACCCTCGGCCCAAGGCACAATGAACTGGTTTACGGCTATGTGGTCGCTTATGCCGATACCGGCACCGCCTCGGCCGATGTGGATGTTCAGATGCGTACCCGCGGCATTCACGCCATCCCTGTCTTCGATGCCACGATCAGCATGGACGCTGTATTCGATCCGGCGGCCTTGCGCGCCGCCTTGCCCGACGACGCCACCCCGATCTGGTCGGATGCCAGGGTCTATCTCGGGGTCTCGGACACGCGCGGCATCCGGGATGCGATCACCGTCACAGCGAATGGCACGGACTTGGCCATCGAACCAACGCCCTATTACGCGTCCAATGCCGGCAAGTACCAACCTGTGCCGCCCTCCGGTGTGACCCTTGCGGGCGGCCATATTGCTGGTCTCGAAACTGCCACATCACCGATCGCTTTGACCTCCAACATGCGCCTGTCCGGGGCCGAACGCCTATCCATCGCGCCATTTGCAAAGGATACGCGGGTCGACCTTGTGAGCAATTGGAATGATCCCAGCTTCCAGGGCGGCGTACTGCCCGAGCGCCATACGGCAGGCGACGGCCAGTCGGAAGGCTTCGAGGCGCATTGGCGCGTGCCCTATCTGGCCCGCGGCATTGCCGGCGCAGGGGCCAATCTCGACCTTAGCGAACTGACAGAATGGAACCGTCGCGACATGGCTGTCCGGTTCATGAAGGAAGGCAATCCCTATCAGAGCGTCGAGCGCGCGTTGAAATATGCCGTCATGTTTGTCGGCTTCGTTTTCCTCGCCTACTTCCTGTTCGAAGTGACCAGCGCCGCACGCGCCCACCCCGCGCAATATGTCCTGGTCGGACTGGCACAGACGATCTTCTACATCCTGCTGCTCGCCATGTCGGAGCGTATCGGCTTTGACGGAGCCTTCCTGATCGCCGCAAGCATGACCGTGCTGCTGACCGCCGCCTATGCGGCCAGCGTATTCCGCTCACGGCTCTATGGCCTGCGCGCGCTGGCCATCCTGTCCGGCATCTACACGCTGATCTATGTGCTGATGCGGGCCGAGAGCCATGCCCTGCTGGCGGGCGCTCTGGCAAGTTTCGCGGCCATCGCACTGACCATGTACATGACCCGCAACATTGACTGGTATGGTGAGCGGACCTCCGCCCCCGCTGCTTGACATGGAGGGGGAAGTGCCCGAACGCCTAGGCCCTATGATGACGACACTTCCCCCTGTTCGCGGCAAGCTGCTGAAGGACGCGAACCTCGCGCCCTATACCTGGTTCCGGGTGGGCGGGCCGGCCGACTGGCTGTTCCTGCCCGAAGACGAAGCCGACCTTGCCGGCTTCCTGAAGACGCTCGACCCGGCCATTCCGGTGACCGTACTCGGCGTTGGCTCGAATGTGATCGTGCGCGATGGCGGCATCGAGGGCGTGGTCATCCGCCTGATGGGAAAATACTGGGGGAGTGTGGAAGCCGGGGACGATTTGACCCTGACAGCGCGGCCGGGTGCACTGGACCTGTCCGTCGCCAAGACTGCCGCCCGGCACGGCATCAGGGGGCTGGAGTTCCTGTCCGGCATTCCAGGATCGCTCGGCGGGGCGACCCGCACCAATGCCGGGTGCTATGGTCAGGAATTGCGGGACGTGCTGGTCGGCCTTGAAGGCTACCTGCGCGATGGCACCCATATCGCCTATCGCGGGCCGGGCCGGGCCGGCAACCTGCCGGAAGCGCAGTTTTCCTATCGACACAGCGACCTGCCCAATGACCTGGTCGTCACCAAGCTGACCCTGGAAGGCAGCGGCACAGGCGCACCAGACGCGATCCTTGCAGAAATCGAAGCCCTACAGGCCCGCCGGGCCGAGACGCAGCCGATCAAGGACAAGACATCCGGATCCACGTTTGCGAACCCCGACCCGCCCGGCACGCCAAACCAGCGGTCCGCATGGAAACTGATTGACGCTGCGGGCTGCCGCGGCCTGAAGGTCGGCGGCGCACAGGTTTCGCCAAAGCACTGCAACTTCCTGATCAATACCGGCGATGCCACAGCCGCAGACCTCGAAGCGCTGGGCGAGCTTGTTCGCGCGCAAGTATGGGACTCTCAGGGCGTAAAGCTGCGCTGGGAAGTGCGCCGCATCGGCCGCATCAAGCCTCCCCTCCCCTGATCGGGCACCGCGAACCTAGAACTTGCCTTCCAGCTGGACTGTGAAGATCGGGCCGAAATCGCGCGCGCGGTCTTCAACGCGCACGACATTGCCAAGGCGATTGGTGTCGTACAATTGCCGGCGGAACGTGTCATTCTGGTTCGCGACGTTCCCGATCATGGCCTGACCGGTCATGCCCCAAAGATCCTTGTGCTCGACATAGGCGAACCCAAATCCTGGGCGCGCCCCTTCCTGCCCTGTCTCGGACAGGCGATAATACGGATTGCGTTCCCAGCGCTCGAACCCGACACCCCAAGCCCAATCCGTTCTCGGAACATCCTGGCGCATCTCGGCGAGCATCCAGTATTTCGAACTGTCGTTGATCGGCCTCACCTCTCCGGTGAGCGGGTCGGTCACTTCCGACTCGAAATACTCGCCTTCAAAGGACAATTCCGCGCCGGCAAAACCGACTTTGTCGAATTTCAACGTGGCGTCCCACTCCGCTCCGACCCGCCAGGCCGAGTCGAGGTTTCCGGGACCGTCGCCCGTCCCGATGGGTACACGGTCAACAATGTCCTCGATATCGGAATAGAAGACTTCGAGCGTCGCGGCGCCCCAGCCGCCATAATTCTTCTCGGCCTGGGCGCTCAGTCGCCAGCTCTGCTCAGGAACGATTTCAGGATTGCCATTCTCGCCGTTCCCGGCACTCAGATTGACCGATGAGACAAAATCGAAAAAGTCCAGCTGCCCCACTTCCCGCTCAAGGCGTGTGACTAGTTTCAATGACGGATCCACCTGCCAGGATAGGCTGGCGAAGCCTTTGGGGCGGGTGAAGGTCCGCACATTGGACGCATCGCCGGACTGGGAAAGTTCCGATATTTCGGCGCCCATGGAAACTTGCCCGGTCACTGAGGGGGAAAGCCGGCGACCATGCGTCACGGAGACTTCTCCGCGCTGTTCCTCAACTCGTGAATTCGCGTTCGGCAGAGTCTGCAGCTCCAGCGGACTGCCACCTTCGGAACTGGCAAGAGAAGATTGCTGATCCAGATAGTTGAAGGCTCCCTCCAGCGCGAATTGCCAGTCGTTTCCATTCTCAAATGCAAGACCATACTCCGTCCGGAGAATATATTCGCCCTCTTCAATATCGCGCGTGAACAGGCTTTCGGAAATATCCGTCCCATCAACATTACCGCGGAATACGCGGTCAATGATGGGGCTGTCCTCTCGGCGAACCAGGCCGATTGCCTTTAGCCGGCCCGGCCCAAAGCCAAATTCATAATCGCCACCGACTTCCACGAACACTTCATCCTCAGCGCCCTCATACAGGCGCCGCCCCTCTGGCCCGTTAACCGGAAAGAGTTTCGAGGTTTCTTTCCTGTCTGGCTGGAACAGTGTGGTCTTTGCGTTGAGATTTCCGATAGCCCCCGAGGCTGGCGTCCAGCCAACCGATCCGGATACGGAGACATATTCGGCGGCATAGGTAAAGTCTTCCTCACGGCGCTGTATCAGGTCGCCGAAGCCGTCGGTGACAAATTCAGGACCGTTGGAGGCGCCGCGCTCCGGGCTGCTCTCAGCCTCGAATGACCAGCTGATATCCCCCTGCCCGCCGGATAGTGTGAGATTGAGGCCGTTGTAGAAGGGCGGGAGGTTGTCACGGAACCGGGCACGCCAGCGCCAAGTGCCTGAGACCGCCCCATCTCCATTGGTGATGACATTCACGACATGCCCGGACAGGCCGGCAATTTCAAAGGCTGACGCATCGACCAGTTCGAGCCGCACAACGCTGGAGGCGGATATCCGGTCCAGCGACTCGGTCGCCCCATTGGACTTTCCAGATACGCGCTGACCATTGATCAGCACATTCCCACTGGCCTGACCAAATCCGCGAGAGCCGTCATCATCGCCCTGGATCGAAAATCCCGGAATGCGCGAAACCATTTCGAGCGCCGTGCGCGGTGCATACTGACTGAAATCGTCCATCGTGTAGATGGTTGCACCGGGTGTGGTTTCCGGTGCCATATCCGCCACAGCCGACAGGGCGATGAATGATGTGGCCAAGCTGAAGCATGCACTGGCGGCAAGCCGTGTGAAAGGGATCACGCTGCGTATCCTCCCCGCAGATGTCTGGAAAAAATCCGGTGTCTCACCACCGCGTCTATGTCGAATATCGATATTGACTACATACGTAGTCTAAATATGGCAACAGGCCCAAACCTATATTTTTTGTCATCCTGCCGAGAAAAGGTTTTGTAGCTGCCACGCTAAGGCCGCTTTAACCCTGCAGACGCGATGTATAGTCAGAACGCCAGCTTGCAGGAAAATCTCATGAAACGTGTTGCCGTGATCTATGGAGGCTGGTCGTCCGAGCGGGACGTGTCGCTCACCTCGGGCAAGCAGATGGCGAGTGCGGCGCGCACGGCCGGGTATGATGTTGTTGAAATTGATGCCGGACGTGACCTCGCTGCGCAACTGACCGATGCGAAACCGGACGCGGTGCTGAATGGCCTGCACGGACCTTGGGGCGAGGATGGGTGTGTGCAGGGCGTACTGGAAGTGCTGGGCCTGCCCTATTCCCATTCGGGCGTATTGTCCTCGGCGCTCGCCATGGACAAGCTGAAGTCGAAAGCGGTCTTCCGGCAGGCGGGCATTCCGATTGCGGAAGACAAGCAGGTCACCCGCGCAGAAGCGGCTACCGCGCATCCTCTCAAGCCCCCTTATGTGATCAAGCCGGTCGCGGAAGGATCGAGTTTTGGCGTGCTGATCGTACGCGAGGGTGCCAATGGGCCGGCCAAGGAGCTGACCGGGCCGAACTGGCATTATGGCGACCATCTGATGGCCGAGGAATTCATCCCCGGCCGTGAGTTGACCGTGGCCGTGCTGGGCGACCGAGCACTGGCTGTCACAGAGATCACGACCTTAAGAGACTATTACGATTTTGATGCAAAATATGAAGCTGGTGGATCGCAGCATGTGATCCCGGCAGACCTGCCTGCCCCTGTGACCCAAGCCGCAATGGAATTTGCGCTGAAGGCACACCAGGCGCTCGGTTGCCGGGGCGCGACGCGGTCCGACTTTCGCTATGACGACAAGAGAGACCGGCTCGTGATCCTGGAAACAAATACACAACCCGGCATGACGCCCACCTCGCTTGTCCCCGAACAGGCCGCTTTCGTTGGTATGTCCTTCGAACAGCTGGTCGCCTGGATGATCGAGGATGCTTCATGCCAAAGGTAACCCGCAATCAGACTGTGCCAAAGTCCAAGAAGAAGGCGAGCCGCCGCCCTGCTGTCATCGTAGATGAAGTGACGGGTGAAGAGGTTCGCGTTTCGTCCGTCGTCTTTGGTTTTGTCATGCTTGTGGCGATTGTCGTGGCAACCGCTGCCTGGATGGGCGGCTCGATATCCCAGGTCGAGAACCGCTTTGCCAGCTTCATGGACGACACGGCGCGCACGGTCGGCATTTCCGTCAATGACGTGTCCATCATCGGCCTGGAACAGGATCCGGCCCTCGCACAGGATATTCGCGCCGCCGCCATGATCGAGCCCGGCGAGAACATGTTTCGCGCAGACCCGCATGTCATCCGTCGCCGGGTCGAAGGCACCCACAAGGTGCTGAATGTGCGCGTCCATCGACTCTGGCCCGACCAGGTCGTAATCATCGCGGACGCCGCCGAGCCGGTTGCGCTGTGGCATGACGGCAAGGCATGGACTGTCGTGGACGGTCTGGGTCGCGTCATTCCGGATGCCCGCGCCGATGACCACAAGGACCTCATCCGTCTGGCGGGTCGCGGCGCCGCCAAGGCCGCCCCGGCCCTCGTAACTGCCCTCAAAGCTGAGCCGGACGTCGCGCCGCGCATCGCGATCGCTACCCGCATCAATGATCGCCGCTGGGACATGCGTCTTGTCTCCGGCGCAACGGTCCGCATGCCGGAAGATCACCAGATGGTGGCTGCGCTGGACAGCCTGTCGACCCTGCAGGTGCGCACAGCGCTGATGCAGCGCCCGCTAGAGACCATCGACCTGCGCAATAAAGGCCGGGTCTATCTGGACCCGGTGAACGATCCTGACTTCACAGCACGCAAAGAGGCGGCCCGGAGCTGATGGCAAACGTTCAGGCCCGGCGTAAGCCTCTTGTGGGGTCGCGCACGTCCAGCCCCGTTGCGGCGCTGGACATCGGTTGTTCGAAAATCACGTGCCTGATAGGCCGAAATGACGGCACCGGCCCCCGCAATTTCCAGATCCTTGGCGCAGGGCGCCAACAATCTCGCGGTTTCAGTGGCGGCACGATCACCGACATGCAGGGTCTCGAACGCTCGATCCGTCTGGCCGTCGAAGATGCCGAGCGCGAAGCGGGCGAGCAGATCAATCAGGTCATGCTGGGCATAACGGGGCCGAAACTGAATTGCCAACTGGTCACCGCGACCACCGAGATCGGCGCCCGCGAGGTGACCCCCAAGGACATCCGCCGGGTTCAGGCTCAGGCCATGGCGCAGATCTCAACCAAGGGCTCCGATGTGCTTGCTGCCTGGCCGGTTGCCTATCGCGTGGATGCGCAGGAAGGCGTGCGTGAGCCCGCCGGGATGTACGCAGACACACTCGGCCTGATGCTGTCTGTGGTCACCGCGCCCAAGTCCATCGTCCGGAATCTGGTCGAATGCGTCGGCCGCGCGCATCTCAGCGTCGATGCCCTGATCCCCTCCTCCATTGCCAGCGGTGCAGGCACGCTGATCGACGACGAAATCGAGAATGGTGCCATCTGTATCGACATGGGCGCCGGCGTTACGGCGGTCTCAGTCTATCTGAACGGCTCGCCCGCATGGCTTGGCCTTATCCCGGCTGGTGGCACACATGTGACCTCCGATATCGCGCAGGGCATCGGCACGACATTCGCCGCCGCCGAGCGCCTCAAAAGTGTCTATGGCACCGCCAATCTCGAAGGCCCGGGCCTGGCAGAACGGATTGAGGCCCCTCGCCTGGGTGATGATGGCCGTCTGCAAGCCACCCGGATGGAACGGGGCAAGCTCGCTGAAATCATCGCGCCGCGCGTCGAGGAAATCTTCGAATATGTTCAGCAAACCCTGCAAGGCAGTGGTGTACGCAAAGTACTGCCGCGCCGCGTGGTGCTGACCGGCGGCGCGAGCCAGTTGCCGGGCGTTCGCGACGTCGCCACGCGCATCCTTGAAGCGCAGGTGCGGCTCGGCCGTCCGACAAATGCTGAGTTCCTTGGCGAAACACTGGGAACACCAGCTTTTTCTACAGCTTCAGGTCTGCTACTGTATCCCGAGTTGGGGTTCGCAGACGCAGTACGGGCTGGCATTGCGTCAAAGGAATACGGAGCAGAAGCCCGAAGCGGAGCCGTGAACAAGGCGTTCCATTGGTTGAAAGAAAATTTCTGATACCAATCGCGAATCACTTAACCGCTTCTTAGCTGCAACGCGTCATTTTAGCGCTTCAGCATGGCTTATGGCGGTAAGGTGAGGACGACGAATGACACATGAACTCAAGCCCAGGATCCTGGTCTTTGGTGTTGGCGGTGCCGGAGGCAATGCCGTCGACAACATGATCGAGGCAAACCTGCAAGGTGTCGAGTTTATCGTTGCCAACACTGACGCTCAGGCCCTTTCCCGTTCCAAAACGGAAAACCGCATCCAGCTCGGCCCGGAAACGACCTCTGGCCTTGGCGCAGGCGCCCGCCCGGACATTGGCGCGAAAGCCGCCGAAGAATCCATGAATGAGATCCGCGAGCGCCTCGAAGGCGCCCACATGGTCTTCATCGCCGCTGGCATGGGCGGCGGAACCGGAACCGGCGCAGCCCCGGTGATTGCGCGGGCCGCGCAGGAAATGAACATTCTGACCGTCGCCGTGGTCACCAAGCCGTTCAGTTTTGAAGGCACGCGCCGCATGACCTTTGCGGAAGAAGGCCTCGCTGGCATCCAGAAATACGTCGACACGATGATCGTCGTGCCGAACCAGAACCTTTTCCGCATCGCGAATGACCGTACGACCTTCGCCGAAGCCTTCCGCATGGCAGATGATGTGCTGTATTCCGGTGTCCGAGGCATTACCGATCTGATGGTCATGCCCGGCCTGATCAATCTCGATTTCGCCGACGTCAGCTCGATCATGCGCGGCATGGGCGCAGCCATGATGGGCATGGGCGAAGCCGAAGGCGAAAACCGCGCTCTCGAAGCTGCCAAGCTGGCCATCGACAACCCGCTGCTCGACGATATTTCGATGCGCGGCGCCAAGGGCGTGCTGATCAATATTACCGGCGGCTATGACATGACGCTGTTTGAACTCGACGAGGCCGCCAATGAGGTGCGCCGCGAGGTCGACCCGGATGCAAATATCATTCTCGGGTCTGCCTTCGATACCGAACTTGAAGGCAAGATCCGCGTCTCCGTCGTCGCCGCAGGCGTCGATGCCGTGATGCCATCTCTGAAGCAGGATGCACCGGTCGCAGAGACTGTGCGCCAGCCCATCGCAGAGCCGATTGAGGAAGAGCATGTGGAGCCCGTCGCCGAAGTTGAATCGGAGACCGAAGTGGAAGTGGCTGCAGAAGAAGACGATCGCCCGAAAGTGATCCTGCATCATGCCTCCCCGCTCCGTTCAGGCGATGTCGATCCGCGGGACGACTTCACGGGACAGTCCCTGCCCGCAGAACATTTTGAAGGCAGTGAAGGCGAAGACCAGATCCAGGCCGACGCCGTTTTCAGCAAGCAGACCGAAGCTCCGGTCGAGGAAGACGGCCGCCCGAGTCCGTCCGGCTTCTCGAACCTTTTCGGCTGGCGCCGCGGCGCTCAGGGCGAGAATGATCACGCTCCGTCTGCCGAATCCGGCTCGCAAATCGTGTCCTCTCCGGACGATCACCCCGAACCCGCCCCGTTCGATGATGCAGACCTCGAAATACCGGCCTTCCTGCGCCGGTCTGCCAATCACTGATTTCGCATTCGATTGCAGTCTCAGCGAACGCGAATTGTTACAATAAATCACCAATGTTTACAGGGCGAAGGCGGGCATCTTCGCCCGCTTTGTAATACGCCGAAACAACCCGTGTTTTGTATCCTGGAGACATACACCCCAAACTAAGCTCCGAAACTGGAGGTTGGTGTGTTGTCCGGTAGTGTAGAATTTCAACAAACGATCGCGCGGCCTGCAGTATGTGCAGGTGTCGGTGTGCATAGCGGCAAGAAGGCAAAGCTCGTCCTGAAGCCTGCCCCTGCTGGCACAGGTGTCGTTTTCCGCCGGACCGACGTGAAAAGCGGCGATACCGCCATTCAGGCCGATGCCGAATACGTCTCCGACACCCAACTCGGCACCACGCTGACCAATGATGATGGTGTCTCTGTGGCAGTGGTCGAGCATTTGATGGCCGCACTCGCGGGCATGGGCATCGACAATCTCCTCATCGAAATCGACGGGCCGGAAGTGCCGATCATGGACGGCTCCTCGGCAGTTTATTGTGAACTGTTGATGCAGGCTGGCCTGCAACGCCAGTCCGCGCCGCGCCGCCGCATTCGCATCCTGGAAGCGATCGAGATTGAAGACGGCCCGAAGCGGGCACGCCTGTCGCCTTCCGACGACAAGTTTCTGACGCTCAATGCGCGCATTGAATATGACGACTCGTTGATCGGCGTGCAGGAGATGGCGCTTAAACTCGCGCCAGGCATGTTTGCCCGCGACCTGGCCTTTGCCCGCACCTACGGGTTTGCGCGCGATGTGGATATGCTGCGCTCGATGGGCCTTGCCCGGGGCGGGTCGCTGGAAAATGCGGTCGTCGTGGACAATGGTGAAGTCATGAATCCTGAGGGCTTGCGCTCAGAGGACGAATTCGTGCGTCACAAGATGCTTGATGCCGTTGGCGACATGATGCTGGCGGGTGCACCGATTGCCGGGATTTATGAAGCGGTTCAACCCGGTCACTCGATCAACAATCTGCTGGTCCGCAAGCTGCTCGATACGCCTTCAGCCTGGTGCTGGGAAACCGATACGGCAGACGCAACCCGCATAGACGCGCGCCGGTCGGCCGCCGTCTGAGGCGTTGCCCCACCGATCCCTGAGAAACCTGCTTGGAAAACCCCGCTGGTTCGCGCTAAGCAGGTAGCCAGATCATCACAGCAGAAAGCGCCTGCCCTGCCATGCGACTGTCCTCCAAGTTTCCGATCCTCCTCATTGCCACTGCAGCCCTCACGCTGACGGCGTGCCAGTCGCGCGACAAGCGCCGTCAAGAACTGGCCTATGTCGAACGCCCCGTGGAGGCGCTCTACAATCAGGCGGCTAGCGAACTCGACAAACGCGACTTTGATCAGGCGGTCCTGCTGTTCAACGAAGTCGAGCGCCAGCACCCTTATTCTGAATGGGCCCGCCGCTCGATGGTCATGACGGCTTTCGCCCATTATCAATCCCGCAATTATGACGAAGCGATCAGTGGCGCCCAGCGCTATCTTGCGCTTCATCCTGGCGGCTCCGAGGCCGAGTATGCGTATTACCTGATTGCGGCGAGCTACTTCGACCAGATCACGGATGTCGGTCGAGATCAGGCAACAACGGAACGCGCGCGTGATGCCTTGGTGGACGTGGTCCGCCGATTCCCAGACAGCCAGTATGCCCGTGATGCCAGCGTGAAGCTCGACATGGTTCGCGACCAGCTGGCTGGCAAGGAAATGACGGTTGGCCGCTGGTATTTGCGTAACAATCAGACCCTGTCTGCGGTCAATCGCTTCCGCACGGTTGTGAAGACCTATGACACGACCTCTCACGCCCCCGAGGCATTGCACCGTCTGGTCGAAGCCTATCTGACGCTTGGCCTGCGGGATCAGGCGCTCGCGGTCGGATCGACGCTTGGCTACAATTATCCCAATAGCGATTGGTACAAGATGAGCTATCGCTTGCTGACCAATGAAGGGCTGGACCCTGAAGCGCTGGACGCCGAGACCCGCCGCACCCTGTTGCAGCGGATTATTCCCGGCGGCAAATAACCGCCCGGCGGATCAGCCGCCGATCAGTTCAAACCATTCGTCTTCTGTCAGCGTCTGAACGCCGAGGCTTTCGGCTTTTTTCAGCTTTGAGCCCGCGCCCGGACCGGCGACGAGGATGTCCGTCTTCGCCGAAACAGACCCCGACACTTTTGCACCCAGCGCATTGGCTCGCGCCTTGGCTTCGTCGCGCGTCACCCGCTCCAGTGTGCCCGTGAAGACAATCGTCTTGCCGGCGACAGGGCTGTCCGATGAGGCAGCTTCTTCGGCTTCGACGCTGATTTCTTCAAGCAACGCGCTCAGCATGTCGCGATTGTGGGGCTCCGCCTCGAAATCGACGAGCGCGCCCGCCGCCGCCTTGCCGACGCCATCAATGCCAGTGAGTTCCGCAAAGGATTCGGATTCCTGTCCGCCTTCGGCTGCGCGCACGACCGTTTCCCAGAAAGGCGCCCAATTCAGGAAATGCCGGGCATAGAGCTGGGACGTGGTCTGGCCGACATGGCGGATGCCGAGCCCGTTGAGAAAGCGCGCAAATGGCACAGTCCGGCGCGCATCGATCGCGTCGAACAATTTCTTCGCTGAGGCTTTTCCGAAGCCTTCCCATTCTTCAAGTGGCGGCAGGCCTTCCGCCTCAATGCGCGCGGCCAATCGGAAAATGTCCTGCGGTGCTTTCACCACGCCCTTCTCCTGAAAGAGCTGGACCTGTTTCGCGCCGATGCCATCAATGTCGAGCGCCTTGCGGGAGACGAAATGCTTCAGTCGCTCGACTGCCTGCGCCGGACAGACGAGCCCGCCCGTGCAGCGACGGCGCACATCGGCCTCGCCCTTGTCGTCGATTTCGCGCACAGCGGCCGATCCACAGACCGGGCACGTGTCCGGCATATGCCAGACCTTGCCGCCGCCATCCTGCACCACGCGCAGGACTTGCGGGATGACATCCCCTGCCCTCTGGATTTCGACCGTATCGCCGGGTTTCACGCCAAGGCGTTCAATTTCGTCTTCATTGTGAAGCGTTGCATTCGAAACCACGACGCCGCCAACCGTAACCGGGGCCAGGCGCGCGACCGGCGTCAGCGAGCCTGTGCGGCCGACCTGAATGTCGATAGCATCAAGCAGGGTCGTTGCCTTCTCGGCAGGAAATTTGTGTGCGATGGCCCAGCGTGGGTGGCGACTAACGAAACCTAATCTGTGTTGTAGTTCGAGGAGATCAACTTTGTAGACAACGCCATCAATATCGTAAGGCAGTTCTGGCCTTTGCTCCTCGATTATTCGATATGCGCGCAAGATATCTTCTACTGAATCTGCAAGCGTCGTAAGCGGGTTGGTCTTAAACCCCCAAGACGCAAACTTCTTCACCGCCTCAAATTGAGAAACTGCAAAAGACGAACTTTCTGACGCCCAAGCGTACGCAAAGAAGCTCAGTGGCCGAGAGTTGGTAACCTGCACGTCTAGCTGTCTTAAACTGCCCGCCGCAGCATTTCGGGGGTTTGCAAAAGTTTTTCGACCCGCGGCTTCTTCTCTTCTATTGAGCTCATTGAAATCATGTTTCGACATGAAAACTTCGCCCCGAATTTCTATTGAGTCGGGCCAACCGCTACCTCTCAAATGCTCGGGGACGTCGCCAATAGTTGCGACATTGGCAGTTACGTTTTCTCCAACGTGGCTGTCTCCACGGGTCGACGCGCGCACAAACTCACCCTTCAAGTAAAGCAGGCTAACCGACAATCCGTCTATCTTAGGGTCCACCGTAAACGCGACCGGCTCATCTCTTCGCAGACTCAAAAACCTCCGAACTCTGTCTACAAAGTCGTACACGTCCGCATCGGAAAAAATATTGTCCAAAGACAGCATCGCAGCGCCGTGTCGGACTTTCCCAAATCCATCACGTGGAGTTGGTCCAACGCGCTCCTCTGGGTCTTCCTCCCATTGGATTCTCAGCTCTTTTCCGAGTAATATTACCAGTTTTCTAAGTTCATCGAATTCTCCATCCGAAAGTGGAGAATCTTGGGTGAAGTTATATCGGTCATCCGCATCGATGTAGAACCGGTAAAGTATGCGTGCTGCATCTCTTAAACGTTCCACTAGGCTCGGTCGCTTAGATAAAACTTGCTGTTCTAGTTCCGCGAAGTCGTGGCAATTGAGACAATAATTACTCGTACTCCGAAAGGTCCCAACGACGCGCTTTCTCTCATCGGGCGAAAGTTTATCGATCGCAGATTCGATCGTCCCCTGGAACACTTGGGGGTAAAAAAGCCTAATCGCAGGCAAATGATCGCGATTTCGAACTCTTCTCTCGCTCATGCACCCTCCAACAACCTCCCGGCGGCTGCGCGGGCCTCAGCGGTAACTTCGGCGCCTGACAGCATTCGGGCAATTTCTTCCTGCCTGCTGCTGTCATCTAGCCCGCGTATGCGTGAGCCGCCAGCCCCATCCTGCTCCTTCTCCACAAGCCACTGGGCTGAAGCGGACGCGGCCACTTGCGGGCTGTGCGTGATGGCGAAGACCTGCCGGGCCTGACCCAGCGAGATCAGGCGTTCCCCGATCGCAGCCGCCACCGCACCGCCGACGCCCTGATCCGCCTCGTCAAAGATCAGCGTCAGCGCAGAGCCTGCTTCGGCGAGGGCGCATTTCAGGGCGAGCGAGACGCGGGCAAGTTCGCCGCCGGACGCAATCTTGCGCAACGGGCCAAAACCCGCGCCCGGATTGGTCTCGGCATCAAATTCGACCCAGTCGATTCCGTTCGGGCCGCCCTCCCCCTCTGCCAGCGGCGTGATCGCAACCCGGATCACCGAGCGGCCGAGTTTCAGCGGCTTCAGCTCGCGCGCGATGGCTTTTTCCAATTGCGACGCGGCCGCCTGCCGGGCGTCGCTTAGCTTGCCCGCCGCCTGATGCCAGTCGGCCCGGGCAGATGCTTCAGCCTTGCGGGCAGCAATCAGCGCGTCTTCGCCCGCTTCAACCAGGTCGAGCCGATCACTCAATGAGGTGAGCATGTCTGGCAGGAGATCGGGATCGCAGCCATGCTTCCGGCCCGCGGCCCGCAAGGCGAACAGCCGCGCCTCGGCGCCGTCCAGTTCAGCAGAATCATGATCGACAAGCCGTTCGAGCTGGCTGATCGCGCCTGCTGCTTCGCGCGCTTCAATCAAGGCCCGCTCGACTGCTTCGGCGGCGGCACGTGCGGCAACCGGCAGCGTGTCCTGAGAGGATTCAAATCCCGGCAAGCGGCAAATCCGTTCGGTGGCACGCGCCGCCTTGGACAAGGCATCTTCCACGCCGGACTTTTCCAACACATTTTCGGCTTCACGCACGGCCTCGGTGACGCGTTCCGACTGCATCAACAGGGTCCGACGCTCTGTCAGGATGGCGGCTTCGCCTTCCTGCGGATTCAAGCTGGAGAGCTCGGCCACAGCCTCGGCCAGCCATTCGCGATGTTCGATGGCTTCGGCATGCGCGTCTTCAAGTTCCTGACGCCGGGCGCTGGCCTCCGCCATCGCAGCATGAGTGGCCGCGCACATGTCCAAAAGCTTTTCATTGCCTGCAAACTGGTCGAGCAAACGGCGGTGAGATGATGGCTTCAGCAGGGTGGAGGCCGCGTGCTGGCCGTGAATCTCGACCAAGAGGTCCCCGATCTCCGACAGGAGCGCCGCGCTGACCGGCTGGTCATTGAGAAAGGCACGCGCGGGGCCGTTGCGGCGGATCACGCGTTTCATGGTCAGGGTCTCGTCCGGCGAAGCGTCAATGCCTGCTTCGGCCAGTGCAGACCAGACCGGATGGCTGACCGGGGGCGAAAACTCAACCGCCACACTCGACTGGTCCTGCCCCGCCCGGATCATCCCACGGTCGGACCCGTGCCCCATCGCAAGCGACAGGGCATCGAGAATGATGGACTTGCCCGCCCCGGTCTCCCCGGTCAGCGCCGTAAACCCGGCGCCCGGTTCGATGTCCAGGCGGTCAATCAGGACGAAATCACGTATCGACAATGAAAGGATCATGGCCAGTCTCCAAAGAGTCTACTGGCCATGATTTATCACCAGAACAAAACCGGAACAAGCGCGATTTTCACAGACTGCCTAAAGCGGCATGCAGGCCGCGCGCAACCAGTCCTTCACCGGCCCGTCCAGACGGTCGGCCAGCAATTCGTAGACTTGCGCGTGATAGGCATCGACCCAGTCCCGCTCGTCCTTGGTCAGATGAGCCAGATCGATCAGGTCCCGCGCGAGGGGCGCAAAGGTCAGGCATTCAAAGCCATACATGTCGAGTTCGCCACCTTCGATGGCCGCCGGTGGCGTGACATATTGAAGGTTCTCGATGCGGATGCCGTACTGTCCGGCGCGGTAGTAGCCCGGCTCATTCGAGACGATCATGCCGGTTTCCAGCGGCACGGAATTCCACGCCTTGGCAATGCGCTGCGGGCCTTCATGGACGCCGAGATAGACGCCGACCCCATGGCCGGTGCCGTGCTGGTAGTCGAGCCCGGCCTGCCAGAGCGCATGGCGCGCGAGAATGTCGAGATGGGTTCCGGTCGTGCCTTTCGGAAAGCGCACCATGGCCAGCGAGATATGCCCCTTCAGGACCAGCGTGTAGTGACGCCGCATGTCCGCGCTCGGATCACCGATGGGAACCGTACGCGTCACGTCTGTCGTGCCGTCCAGATACTGGCCGCCACTGTCGACAAGATAGAGGCTGCCACGTTCCAGCTTTCGGTTCGAGGCTGTCGAAACGCGGTAATGCGGCAGCGCGCCATTCGGGCCGGCACCGGAAATTGTCGGGAAGGACAAATCGTTCAGGCCGCCAAGGTTTTCGCGGAATTCCTCCAGCTTGATGGCGGCGTCGATCTCGGTGATCTCGCCGCTCTGCGCGTCCGTATCAAGCCAGTGCAGGAAGCGCGTCAGGGCCACGCCATCACGAAGATGGGCGGCGGCCGAGCCTGCGAGTTCCGCGTCATTCTTGCAAGCCTTGGGCAGAGCCACCGGGTCGCGTTGGCGTACAGGCGTTGCACCAGCCTGTTCGAGCTGGTCAAAGAACCAGGCTGAGGCCACATCCGGATCAACGCTGACCGTCTTGCCTTTCAGGTCTGAAAGGCCCTTTTCGAGATCGGCCAACGGGCGCAGAGTGACACTGTTGCCAAGATGCTGGCGGAGCGCGTCGGACACTTTCACTTCATCAAGGAAGAGGTCAGCTGACCCGTCTGCGAACAGAATGGCGCGGCCGAGCGGCAGCGGCGTGCAGCTGACATCACCGCCGCGAATGTTGAAAGCCCAGGCGATGGACGCCGGCGACGTGATCACAGCCGCGTCGAGCTTTTCGGCTTTGAGATCGTGGCCAATCTGCACGCGCTTTTCGTCATGCGCGACGCCTGCAAATTTTACCTCATGCGGCACGACGAGCGCGGCGGGCTGGTCTGGCCGGTCGGCCCAGGCGAGGTCGATAGGATTGTTCGCGACGCTGACCAGTTCAGCGCCAGCCGCCTTGGCGGCCGTGCCCATGGCCGCGACATCGTTCGGGCTCATCAGTTTCGGGTCATAGCCGATGCGCTTGCCGGTCATGTCCTGCGATTTGAGCCAGCCGAACGGGCCGGGCTCCGGCACAGCCTGAACTTCCCAGAGATCCGGGTCGGTCTGGTCAGCGACCTGTAGCGTGTAGCGGCCATCGGCGAAGATCACCGCGCGGTCTGTGAAGACGAATGCAGAACCGAACGAACCGGTAAACCCGCTCACCCAAGCCAGGCGCTCATTGGCGTCAGGCAGGTATTCGTTCTGGTATTCATCATCATGCGGAACATAAAGGCCGTCGAGGCCCTGCGCGGAAAGCTGTTCGCGAACGAGGGGCAGATGCGCCCGGCCGTCCTGCGGACCGCCCTTGATATCAAATGTCTGTCTCATGTCCCCTACTTAGTGCGAAAGCGTGGTTTTGACCATAGAAAGCCGCATCGTTGCTATGCATTTATTCATGCTATTTTCCGCTTTTCTATGCTTTTTTGTTTATGCTTTTACGCTACATAGCGCCCACACAAAAAATTGTGCGCCGCACAATACAAAAAGAGGGACGCACTATGAGACGTCAAAACACAATTACTGCGCCAGAAATGGCAATCCTCAACGGCCAGGGCCGTTCGCTGATGGTCAACGAGATGGCTGAGCCAGCCTTCGTGAACGCGCTGCAGAGCGCCGAAAGCCAGCGTCCGCAAATCCTGGCACGCCGTTCTGCGCGCTGGGCGCGCCGCGCCGCTTACTGATCCTGCAGGGCTTAACCCGGCTTCCGGAACACCAGCGTCGACCACCCGTCTTCGCGAATACGTGTCTGGAAGTCGAGCCCGCGGGACGCAAAGGCGTTCCGGACTGGCGGCGCTTGGTGGTGCAGCAGTCCTGACAGGATAATTGTGCCGCCCGGCGCCGTGAGAGACGCAATATCCGGTGCGAGCCCGATCAGGGGCCGCATCAGGATGTTCGCAAACACGGTGTCATACGGCCCGCCCTGACGAATGCGTGGCGTGTTCGCACCGGTGACATGCAAGGCGGTGAAGCCGTTGACATGATTCTTGCGGGCATTCTCATTCGCCACACGCACGCTATCGAGATCGATATCCGTACCGATCGCCGAGGATGCCCCCGCCTTCAGAGCAGCAATCGCCAGAACGCCGGAGCCCGTGCCAAGGTCAAGCACCTTGCCGATGGACCGGCGGCGGCGCACATCATCCAGCGCCAGCAAGCATCCGAGCGTCGTGCCATGATGGCCCGTTCCAAACGCAGGGCCGGCCTCGATCAGCACGGAAATCTTTCCCGGTGACTGGCGCGCAAGGGCGTGGCTGCCCGCTACAACGAACGGTCCGGCCTTGACCGGTGGCAAGCCTTCGAGTGACAGCGTCACCCAGTCTTGCTCGATCACCTGTTCGATCCGCGCGACAAGATCCGGCGCGGCTTCTTCGATAATGACAACGCAGGCTTTGGCGTCTTCGAGCGTTTCCGCGAACGCATCGAGCCGCCAACTGGTCCGGCTGTCCTCCTTGGCATCAACCGCGCCCGCTGGCGACGGATCGGCCCAGGCCAGCGCATCCCACGCCGTTTCAACTGGCGCCCGCGCGCCTTTTGCACTTATCTGATACATGAGCGGCGCTTAGCAGGCGGATGATTTCTTGGGAAGGACACAAAGATGGTGCGGATATCTCTCATGGCAGTTGCCATCGGCATCTCCTTGTTGGGCGCTTGCGAAACAGCGCCCGATCCGAGCCCTGCCCCCGCCTCCGAGATGGTAGACGCTCCGGCCCCTGTGGCGCCATGGCGTGAGGTGGCCCCTGAAAATCTTGTGGTCCTGAAAACGGTGACAGGGGATGTCATGATCGAACTCGCCCCTGAGGCAGCCCCCAAACATGTGGCACAGTTTCGTGAGGCGATCCGGAGCAATCTCTATAATGGCGAATATTTCTATCGCGTGATCGATGGCCATGTGGCGCAGGCAGGACTCGAATTCGAACACCTTCTGGAAGATTGGGCCGAGCTACCGCTGGAAGCCGAGCGGGCCGTGGACGCAGACGGCTTCGTGCCCCTAGGCAATGAGGACCTGTTCGCCGGTCAGGTGGGCCACCGGAATGGCTTCGCAGTTGGCCGAGAGAGCGGACAGGAATGGTTACTGCATTGTCCCGGCGCCCTTGGCATGGCGCGCAATTCCCCGCCGGAGACCGGCTCGACCGAATTCTTTGTTCCCATCGGCCAGCGCCGGTATCTTGATCGGAACTATACGATATTTGGCCGGGTCATTTCGGGCATGGCCCATATCAACCGACTGGAACGCGTGGAGCCTGTGCAGGAGGACAAGATAGAATCCTTCCAGAATCCGGACACATCCGAAAAAGCATTTGCGGCGCGCGCGCAGGCCCTCTCAGCCAATGAGATCTTGTCTGTCGGGCTCGCGGCTGACATGCCCGAAAGTTTGCGCCCACGCTGGGAAGTCATGGCAACGCCCGGCGCAGAATGGGAAGACCTGAAGACCTCCAAACGCGATTACAGCATCTATGATGCCTTTGTGGTTACACCTCCAAAACGCGTGGATATCTGCACACTCCCTGTCCCTGCGAGACAGGTGCTCGTTGATTGACGAACCGTTCGAGCTTCGTCAGAAATGACGAAAAAACGGGGAGTGAAATGCTGAAATCAATAAAAGGCGCTGCACGCGCAGGCTTAGTTGTGGCCGCCATCGGGGCACTTGCCCTGCCCGCCCATGCCGATACCGGAGACACAGCCTGGATCCTGACCGCCACGGCGCTGGTCCTGTTCATGACCCTGCCGGGACTTGCCCTGTTCTATGGCGGCCTCGTTCAAGCGAAGAATTTGCTTTCCATTTTCATGCAGTGCTTTGCCATTGCTTGCCTAGTCAGTCTGGTCTGGCTGGTGTGTGGATATTCCATCGCTTTCGGTCCGGGCGCGACGGGCTATCTCGGCGGGTTCGCGAAGAGCATGCTTGCAAACGTCACCGGCGCGCCACTCGACGGGCAGACCATTCCCGAACCCTTGTTCTTCATGTTCCAGATGACCTTTGCCATCATCACCCCGGCGCTGATTGTCGGCGCGTTCGTGGAGCGCGTGAATTTTGCGGCTGTGCTGATCTTTTCCGCGCTCTGGCTCGTGCTCTGCTACGCGCCTGTTGCCCATTGGGTCTGGGGTGGAGGCTGGCTGGCCCAGCAAGGCGTGATCGATTTCGCAGGGGGTATCGTGGTGCACACGACAGCCGGCATCTCCGCACTCGTCTTCGCACTGATGCTGGGACGTCGTAGCCATTTTCCGAAGGATATGCGTCCGCCCCACAGTCCGGGATTCGTGATGCTTGGCGCGGCCATGCTCTGGGTCGGCTGGTTCGGCTTCAATGCTGGCTCGGCCCTCGGTGCCAATGATGGCGCGGCGCAGGCCATGTTGGTCACACACATCTCGGCCGCCACAGCATCACTTGTCTGGATGCTGATCGAATGGGTCAGCTTTCGCAAACCCACACTCGTCGGCATCGCAACCGGCATGGTCGCAGGCCTCGCGACGATCACCCCGGCGGCGGGATCCGTCGGCCCGGTCGGTGCCATCATTATCGGCATCCTAGCCGCAGGCGTCTGCTACGCAGCCGTTGGCTTGATCCGGCAACGTCTGAAGATCGATGACAGCCTCGACGTGTTCGCCGTGCATGGCGTTGGCGGTATTCTCGGCAGTTTGTTGATCCCATTCCTCGCAGCCGCAGGTCCGCTGGCGCCGGGACTGGAGATGTCCACCGGTGCACAGTTTGGTGTGCAACTGCTCGGTGTAGCAGTCGTCGCCGTTTATTCGGCCATCATGACCGGAGCGATCCTGTTCGTCATCAAGCTGTTCATTCCTTTGCGCGTTTCTACCGAGGATGAGGAGAACGGCCTCGACTCAGCCACTCATGGTGAGTCCGCCTATCACTTCTGAATGGTATCGCGGCGGCGCGCTTGACAGGCGCGCCGCAGCAAACCACGGCTAGGGCAATGACCGATACGCCCCCCTTTGAAACGAGTGATAATCTTTCAGGCCTGCCGGAGATCCGCCATGGATTCTTTGGCCGAATGGGCGGTGTTTCGGGTGGTCTCTATACCAGTTTGAATGCCGGGGAAGGCTCAGGGGATGTGCCCGGCGCCGTCGCGACCAATCGCGAGCGAATCCGCACCGCCATGTCCGCGCGCGCGCTGCTCTCCTGCTACCAGATTCATTCAGCCGATGTCGCACATGTCACCGAACCGTGGAGCGTGCGCCCGGAGGCCGATGCGATGGCGACGAAAATTCCGGGAATCGCCCTGTGCATCCTGACGGCCGACTGCACGCCGGTTCTGTTTGCCGATGCCGAAGCGGGCGTGATTGGTGCGGCACATGCGGGCTGGAAAGGCGCCATCGGAGGTGTGCTCGACACCACTGTTGCGGCGATGATTGAACTTGGCGCCGAAGCTGGCCGGATTCGCGCAGCCATTGGTCCCACGATCCAGCAGGCAAGTTATGAAGTCGGCCCCGAATTCCGAAACACTTTCCTGGACGCCTCCCCCCATAACGCGGCCTTGTTCTTGCCCGGCAAGGGAGACCGGTTTCAGTTCGACCTGCCGGGCTATTGTCGACAAAGGCTGGATGGGCTCGGCGTCCACAGCGTTCACGACACCGGGCTGGACACATGCGCGCTGAAAGACTCCTATTTTTCCAACCGGCGGCGCAATCAGCGGGGCGAGCCAGACTATGGCCGAAATGCCTCAGTCATCATGCTTGCGCTGTAATTTTCTGAAAAAGTCGTAAGAGTCCGGTTGCGACTCGCCGCCCTATGTTACAAAAGCGACACCAATTGGGCAGCACGGGCGCTCCATCATGAAACTGCTTTCCTGCAACGCAAACCGGCCATTGGCGGAAGCCATCGCCGATTATCTTGACACGCGCCTGACGCGGTCTGAGGTGAAGACCTTCTCGGATCAGGAAATATTTGTCCGCATCGACGAGAATGTCCGCGGCGAAGATGTCTTCGTGATCCAGTCCACGTCCTACCCCGCCAATGACAATCTGATGCAGTTGCTGATCTGCATGGACGCGCTGAAGCGCGCCTCGGCCCGTCGCATCACCGCCGTCATCCCCTATTTCGGCTATGCCCGGCAGGATCGTAAAACGGATGGTCGTACGCCCATCTCCGCCAAGCTGGTCGCAAACCTGATCTGCAGCGCGGGCGCCGACCGCGTATTGACCGTCGATCTGCATGCCGGCCAGATCCAGGGCTTCTTCGATATTCCAACAGACAACCTGTTCGGCAGCCCCGTCATGGTCGATGACATCAAGGAGCGCTACGGGAACAAGGATCTCATGGTGGTCTCTCCGGATGTTGGCGGCGTGGTGCGCGCCCGCTCGCTGGCCAAGCGACTGGAGGCCGACCTTGCCATCGTCGACAAACGCCGCCCCGAAGCTGGCAAGTCAGAAGTCATGAACATTATCGGCGATGTGTCCGGCAAGCGCTGCATCATGCTGGACGATATGTGTGATTCCGGGGGCACGCTGGCAAACGCCGCCGCCGCCCTGAAAGAGCATGGTGCCAAATCGGTTTCTGCCTATGTCACGCATGGCGTGCTTTCAAACAATGCCGTTCAGAGGATCGAGAAATCGGTGCTGGACGAATTGGTGATGACCGACTCGATTCAGCCGTCCGAAGATGCGATTAAATCGGAATCTATCCGCATCCTGCCCATTTCCCCGCTATTGGGCGAAGCCATTCGCCGTATCGCGAACGAGGAAAGCGTTTCGAAACTGTTCGATCGCTAGGACTCACTAGTCGACTTCAGGCGCCAGCCGATTCACCAAATACCGGACCGCGCCGAGGATCAACAGGATGCTCGTCACCAGCAAACCCGCCAGCACAGCCATCAGCGTGGCAATGGCGTAATACGACATCACATACCAGTTCGTCGGGATATCTTCGAATTCCCCGATTGGAATGGATGAGAATGTCAAAAGCGCCACAGCGCTGCACAGGCTGATCGTGGCGAACCAGGCAATCATGCGCACGCGCTTGAACAACCAGATGCCGATGTCGGCACTACTGTTGTGCATCATCCCGAGCATGGTGAGCATAAGGGCAAGGATCGTGGCCGACGCGCTGGCGATAGCCGATCCGAAATAGAGGGACGAATCCGACAGCGCCTCCACAAGGCTCACCGCCTCGGATCGGGAATATATCTGACCGACGAACAGACGGTGGATGCCAAACAGGGCAAATGTCAGTACACCCCCAATGATTGGAGTGGATTTCCCGACCGGTTTGGGGTTTGCCATGATCGAGAATCCTCCTGACAGCCGACGCGCCTGCTATTAGACGCGTCGGCGGATCAGAAAGTTCCAAGCATCGTCATCCAGTCCGCGCTAGGCGATACAGAATTCCATCGGATATGTGATGCCTTTGACGTCGACAGGCTTGCCTGCCTTATTGGTAAGCGGTTTGAACGTCGCGCCCTTCAGTGCTGCCGCCGAAGATTCGAAGACCGGATCGGTGCATTCTGCGAGCATGTTCTGCGGAACGCCATCAGTGCCAAGATCGAACAGGACCATGCAGCCACCGCTGAGTCGTTTCTTGGCCGCGTCGGCAGGATAGGATGGCCTTGGATAATTCACAGCCTCAGGCGTCCAGTTTGCGTTTAGCGACAGGCCAGCAAGCTTGTTCTCGGCCTTGGATGCATCCAGCCTTGCCAACCAGACGGCAGACTTTTCGCGCGTGTTGGCCCAGTTTGCGATGACCTCGCAACCGCCAACTTCACCTCGGATCTCCTCAAAAGCCACATCGCGCTTGATTGGTGCCAGCGGTGCAGCCGGGATGGAGGCAGGCTTGGGCGCGGCATCCGGCACAGGAGCCGCGGGGGGCTGTGGAACCTTCGCGCCGGAATTTGCCGTGATGAACAGGGAGTCCGCCAGGATGAGCCCGGGCTCTGCCATCGGATCGACCGCCTGGCCTGCGCGCCAGACTTCAAGGTGCAGGTGTGGCCCGGTGGCTTGGCCGGACTGGCCCAGCGAGCCGATCACAGTACCTGCGGAGACGGATTCCCCCAGTGACACTTTGATATCTTTCAACTGCCCGAAGCGGAGCACAGTCTCACCCGCAGCGATTTCGACGAGATTCCCGTATCCATTTGTCATTTCTGCGCGGGTCACGATTGCTGAAGTCGGCGCATAGATCGGCTTGCCTTCTTCCTCTGCCAAGTCGACGCCCTGATGTTGTTTCAATTCGCCTGAGACAGGGTGTTTACGCACGCCAAAGGCGCTGGTCAGCTTCGCCTTGTCCAGCACGGCATGACTGTATGTAACCGCGTCGGTCGGCAGCGCGGCGGCGCCCCGGATCAGTGATCCCTGCGCCAAGGCGAGCGGGGTCGCGAGCGCCAGCGCTGCCGCGACTGCCAAGCCAAGACGTTTCGGCCGGTGGTGGGTCTCACTCAGGAGTTGGGTCAAGCGCATTTTGAGGGTTCCTTCTTTCTTGAGCGTGAATGCTGCAACCGGCAGGATGAGCGCAGGCCGGGCAAGACGCGCCACCTGGGTCAGGGCGCGAGCATAGGCGATCCGGTCACCCGTCAGCTCGGCGGTCTCTTCATCGACGATCGCCTCGCGCCAATAATCAAGGCGCTCGCGCATGGCCCAGGCAAAAGGAGAGAACCAGAATATGTCTGCGACCATACGGTCAAATGGGCGGGTCAGCAGGTCACCCCGCTTCAGGTGAACCAGTTCGTGCACGATGATTTGTGGTGTGTGTTGTTTCGAGATGAGCGCTGCCGGTATGAAGACGACCGGGCGCACGATACCGGCAAGGAACGGCGCCCCCTGCGGGATAACCCGCACATCCGGCACGCGCCGCAATCCAATCGCGTCGGCCCAGTGGCGAACCGGGCGGATGACCGGACGGGATGTCTGCTTCAGGCGCTGAAGTCTGGCCTGCCCCACAGCCCAACAGACCGCACGCACGAACCACCCGGCAACAAGCGCCCACAGCACCAGTGTCGCAACCGGCGGTATACGGAATTCTGTGGTAGATTCTTCAACAAAGACGGCATCAGACTGGACCGTCAGCGCATCCATGACCGGCAAGTCCGGCAAGGCCTGTGCGGCAACTTGAGTCAGACCCGGCATGAAAGCAGATGCCAGGAATGGTGCGAACATCAAAGCTGCTGCGCCGCGCCATATGGCCTGAGCCATCCTGGGTGAGGGTTTGAGCGTGCAAAGCACGGTGGCGAGCAGCCAGAGCGCCGCGCTCCAACCAAAGGCGAGTGCGATCAGTCCGAACAAGCTCATGCCTTGCCCTCCGTATCGGCCGCCGCCGCGTTGATGATGGCGTCGAGTTCGTCAAGTTCGGCATCGGAGAGGTGTGGACTTTCCGCAAACAAGGCCGCCGGCAACGGCCCGTCCATATCCAGAACCTGGCGGGCGAGATGACGGACCAATCCGCCCAATGTGGCGGTCCGGTCTATAGCGGCGGCATACACTGCGATGCCATGCATGTCCTGACGGCTGACCCAGCCCTTCTCTTCCATCCTAGCAATGACGGTGCGGGTCGTCGACGGCTTCCACCCCTGCCTCGGACCGATGGCATCATGCACCTCACGTGCGCTTTGCCGGCCATGTGACCAGAGATGTTTCAACACGCTGAGTTCGGAAGGATTGGGCTGGGACATGCAAATCTCGCTATCAAAGTCACGTGTACGCTACAGTTGTAGCGCACCAGTGTCAAGCGAGTGCTTTTAGGGGCTTCAGGCTCCCCATCCGTTTCAAAATTCCAAATAATTCGGAGTTGTTATTCGACAGTCCAGCCGCGCGGCGTGCGGCGGGCGTCGAGAATGAGCGGCTCTTCAGCCGTGTCGCGCGCTTGCGGGGGGATGCCCTTCCGGCCAGCATACCGCATGAACAAGGCCGCCGAAGCCAGCAAGACGCCTGCGATAGCGGTCATCACGGCTAGCAATCCGGCAAACAGCACCAGCAAGAGCCCAATACATAGCCGCGCCACAAGGCTGATCGCACTCGAAAATGCGTCTGCAATATTGAAACGGCCGGAACTGGAAGCTGCTTGGGTCATGAATCTCTCGTTTACAGTGCAAACATGGCGCCAGTGCTGCGTTCCGTCAATGGAATGGCATGCCGATACTATGTGAATTCGCGGAAATGCCTCAATCCGACCGGATCAGCAGACCGCGTTCGGTCCGAATTTGCGCATAGGCGGCTGTAATCGATGCCGCCTTGGCATGCGCGGCATCCTCGAATTCGCGTGGTGCGCCCATTTGCACCACACGGTCCGGATGGTGATCAGACATCAACTGACGATAGGCGGCACGAATATCGGAAAACTCTGCATCATGGGAGACGCCGAGAATGTGGTATGGGTCGTCGCTATCCGGGCCCAAATGGCTGGCCTTGATCCGGCGGAATGTCAGCTCATCAAAGCCGAAGGCATCGGATACGGTGCGCAAATAGTCCATCTCATCCGCCGTCACGACGCCATCCGCACCCGCGATTTGGAACAGGCCGTCCAGCACGCCTTCCAGCAAGCATGGGCGGTCTCGGTATTTCCGGCCGATCTTGCGAGCGTAGCCTTCATAGCCGCGCACAGTCTGGCGGGCGATATTGAAGACACGGCGAACACTGTCGGCATCTTCAGGCGCGGCGCGGAAGACGCGCGAAAACACCATGATTTCCTGATCCGATACGGTGCCGTCAGCTACGGCAAGCTTTGCACCGAGCCCCACGACCGCCGCAGTAAACCCGACATCATTCGGATCTGGCGCGCACGCAAAATCAGCTCCGTCGGCAAGCATGCCGTCAGAGTTGTCAGGATCGAACAGGCGCCGTCCGCCCTCAAGCACTCGGGTCCACAAAGACATCTCGGGAAATTCTATACCCTATTTTGGCAATTTTGGGAGCGCGGCATGCTGACAGTTGCGTGAAGTCCTGCTCACACTTCCAAAAATGAATTCTTTTTTAGATTCTGATCCTCCGGGACGGACGACCCGTAAAGAGTGGCATCGATGGATATGGTTCCATCGGAAAATTTCTGAATTGGGACACCCCTAATCATGAAACGTCTTCTCACGCTCACCGCTGCTTTCGCCTTCCTGGCCGCCCCGGCCCTCGCAGAGACCTGTCAGTATTCCAAGGATCGCATGGCTAGCCATGTCGAGGCCGAGCTCATCAAAGGCGAATGGTCCAAGATGGATATCGTCGACACCGCCGCCGAAGCTGGCCAGTTCAACACGCTGCTGGCTGCCGCGACTTCAGCTGGTCTGGTCGATGCCCTGAAGGGCGAAGGCCCGCTTACCGTGTTTGCGCCAACCGATGCTGCCTTCGCCGCCCTTCCCGAGGGTACGGTCGAAATCCTGTTGATGCCGGAGAACAAGCACCAACTTGCCGACATTCTCAAACTGCACGTGATCGCTGACAGCAAGGTGACCTCTGACCAGCTCGCCGGAAAGACACTGACCGCAAGCACGTTGAATGGCGACGTAGCAATCGATGGCACCGACGGCGTAACGGTGAATGGCGCCACCGTCGTGAAAGCCGATGTCATGGCCTCCAACGGTGTCATCCATGTGATCGACCAGGTCCTTCTGCCCAAAGGCTAAGGTGATCTGCAAAGCGAAGCGATGCTGAAGGCCCGCCCACAAACAGAGGCGGGCCTTATCTACTTTGACTGCGCCTCAACCGAGGCTCTCAAGGCGGCGATCTCTGATCGCATCTCCTGTATTGCCGAAAGGACGGCGGCGCGCTCCTTCTCGGCGGTCATGAGTTCACCTTCCAATTCTCCTTCGATTTCGTCGAGTCCCTCCTCGATGATCGCCTGTTGTTCGGCCGCGAGCGAATCCACAATCAGGGCGATGAACAAGTTGAGAATGGCGAAGCTGGCGATGAAGATGAAGATCAGGAAGAACATCCAGGCATAGGGATTGCCATCATCAATCACTTTCTGGACAACTTCGAACCGCCAGCCATCCATCGTCATGACCTGGAAAAGTGAATAGGCCGAACGCGGCAGATCCCCGAACAGTTCGGTGACCTCTTCATTCTCGGTATTGCCGTACATGTTGGTCGCCATTACGGCGGCAACATATGTGATCAGCGCCAGCACTGCGAAAATGGCGCCCATGCCCGGCAGGGCCTTCATCAGCGCCTCGGTAATCCGGCGCATCATTGGAACGATATGCAGCAATCGGAGAATCCGCAGGACCCGGAGCGCACGCAATACGCCGAATGCCTGAGTTCCTGGTATCAGCGAAACGCCAATGACGATGAAGTCAAACCAGTTCCAACCCCGCCGGAAGAATTGCAACCGATAGACTACCAGTTTCAGCAGGATCTCGACCGCAAAGACATATGTGATCGTCTGGTCAACTGCGTCGAGCGACACGACAAGACCCGCGGGCAGTGTCTCGCGATAGGTCAGCACGCCAAGAATCACGGCGTTCACGATGATCAAGGCGATCACCAGGTGCCGGAACCATGGCCGCTCGATCACGCGCTCCAGCGCAGAATTATGGGTTTCAAAATCGAGTGTTGCGCGTTTCATGGTCTGTGCCGGCTCCCCTTCGGTCGTGAGGCCACACGGCGTTTTGCCCGTAACTGGGCCGACTGCCAAGGCTTGGAATGGCTTATGTCGGCGTCATCGCAACCCGTTAGTCCGCTGACGTGGTTGTGTCGGAAATGATCACCCAACCGCCATCAATCTTGCGCAGGACCAGCGTGTACAGTCCGGACGGATTGTCGCCTTCGACTTCGAGCATCCAATGGCCATGTGCGATGGCGGCATCGGGCGACAGAATTTCAATCTCATAGTCGGACGTCACCAGCGTGCCCATTTTTTCAGGCGTATCGTAGCGTGTTTCATAGCGTTGAAGCGTTGCGTCCCACCCGCGCGCAATGTTGCCGCCAGACGCAAAGCGCAAGTCGGGAGACTTCCAATATCCGTCCATGAAGGCGGGTATATCACCGCGATTCCAGGCTGCGTCTTGCGCCTCAAGCATCGCCGTGATGGCTGCCTCCTCCTGAACTTCCAAAGCGACGCTCACCCCAGCCGGTTGGCCCTGAACAGTCCCGCAGGCCGATATGGCAAGGGGCATGACGAACGCAATCAGGGCTGAACGCATGGGACTTCCTCCAGTATTAATGAGGTTTACCCGGCCGATACCGACCGCTTGAGATAGGTTTGACGGCCCCACTCTATGGCACTGAGTACGACCGCAACACCCCCAAGCCAGAAGGTAATGATGAACACGTCATAGAACCCGTTCTGTTCAATCATCTCGCCCAGCCAAGGCCGGCCCAGCGTGCCGATCAGCATTGTGAGCGAGGCCAGCAACGCATACTGAACGGCGGCAAAACGCGGATTGACCACTGATGTCAGATAGGCCGTCATTGCGACGAGCGCGAAGCCGCCTGCAATGTTCTCGGCAAAGATCGTCACCATCAGGCGCGCCATGCGCTGGCCCTGGTCAGAGGCAATTGCCACTTCCTCAGGCTGGAGTTTTGCGGCCCAATCCGCAAAGGTGATCAATGGCGCATCAAGATGGGTGAACGCCAGAAAAGCATCAACCGTCGCCGCGCCAGCCGCCAAGTCCGCATAAAGCAAATTGGTCGCAGCCGCGACGATCCCACCAACAAAAAAGACTGGCATCCGGCCGAGCACCGCGATCAGCGTCGCACCGATGAGCGAGCCGAGAATGGTCGCCACAACACCGAAGAATTTCGAGGCGATGGCTACATCGTCGAGCGTATGTCCCAACGCATCAAGGTCTGCGCGCAAATAGAAAGGATAGGCAAACGAGCCCCAGACCGCATCGGTGAACCGGTAGGTCAGTGCCAGTGCGAGCACGAGAATGGTCCACCAGCCGAGCCGGGAAATGAGCTCCATCAATGGGTCGAAGATCGCCCGAAACAGGGTGGCCAACAGCTTGTCGCCGCGACTCTGTCCCACCACCAGCAAGGGCGCCTCTGTTGCAACAGCCTTTTGTGTGAACACCAGCAAGGCGGCAACGACGGCTGGCAGGACCACGGTCAGCAAGACAATGACGGGCCCCTGTTCGGAAACGAACACCCGCGAGGATATGTCTGCGCCCAAGGCCAGTTTGCGCACGACAAAAGTGCCGATCATCGTGAAGCCGATGAGCCAGCTGAGTGCGACGACGATCACGGCCGGAAGAGTAACTTTTCTGCGCAGCGAGGGCAGGAAACTCATACGGCTCGTATCAGGGCGGGACGAAGATTCCGGTTCCGGCGCGAGCAAACTGCCCAGCACGGTCAGCGCAATGAACACCGACATCATCACATAGGACACGGTCCATCCGACACGTGCGGCCACCAGCAAGGCGAGAAAGCCGGAGATGAAACCGCCGGACTTGTAGCCGAACTGGTAGAGGGCGGACATGAGGTCCTTGTCCTCTTCAGAGCGCGCCACTTCGATCCGCCAGGCATCGAGGATCAGATCATGGGTCGGCCCAATAAGGGTGATCACGAAACAGATCAGCGCCACGAGGCCAATATTTTCCGGTGGATTGCTAAAGGCCAGGATGATCAGCAGCAAAGCGATCACGGATTGGCACACGATCAGCCAGGATCGGCGTCCCCCGATGCGCAGAAATGGTACGTTTCGAGCGCGGCCAAACATGGGCGCCCAGAGATATTTGAACGAGTAACCCAGAGAGACCAGCGCGAGCACACCGATCGTGTTTGTGTCGACGCCTTCCTGAGTAAGCCAGGCCGACAAGACACCAACCACCGCGCCATATGGTATGCTGGCAGCAAATGACAGGATGAGCATAGCCGCCATGCGGCGATCCTTCAGGGCCTTCAGCGCGCGGACAGCGCGCGATGGTTCGCGAACTTCAGGAGGCGTTGGCGCTGAGGTGTCGCTCATGCAGCGCCTTCGTGCCGGACCGGCGCGCTCGTCCAGTGCAGCGCAAGGCGACGGAGTGCCTCGGCATCCAGAGGCTTGGCAGCCACGCCGTTTGCGCCAGCCGCGCGCGCCTGTCGCTCGATGTTCGGATTCATTTCCGCAGAGACAGCCAGCATCGGAACGTCCGACCCGTTGTCGCGAATGCGGCGCATGGCTTCAAAGCCATCCATGACTGGCATGCGCAAATCCATCAGGATGAGGGCGATGTTCATTTGCGTTGCAGTCTCCACAGCTTCGCTTCCGGTGGAGGCTACAGTGACGGTAAAACCGGCCGATTCCAAGGCGCGTCGTGCGATCAGTGCATTTACCGGATTGTCATCGGCAATCAGCACATGCCCTGCCCCTGTCTTCTGCTCCGGCTCGTCTATCGCCTGCTCACCTGATTGGACGACATAGACACGTTCTGCAATCGAGGATGCGCGCAGCGGTCTTACCAGCCAGCCTGTGCAGCCCAGACTCCGAAACCGCTCGATCGCGCCACGGTCTTCGGGACGCAGGACCACCAGGGTTGGACGCTGGCAGGCAAATTCTCTGACGAGCTTTTCGCGTAAATCAGCGCCAATCAACAATATATCGACGTGACCGGGCACACGCCCCGCGACTGGGTCGATCAGAAAAGGCCTGGCCTCGGACCCGGAAAGCGCAGACGCGGCTGCAAGCGTGGTGGCGGCCGGGAGACCGACGAGGCCAACGGTCATGTCGAGTTGCGGCAGGTCATGCGTGGACGGCATGTCTGCACGTGCCAGGGGCAGGAATATCTTGAAGGCGGTGCCCAGGCCGGGAGCACCATCAATGTCTACCCGTCCACCCAGCAGCTCCGTCAGCCGCTTGACGATGGCAAGGCCAAGCCCGACTCCGCCATCATTGAAAGCATCCTGCGTGGCCGATTGTTTGAACGCGCTGAACAATTGCACGCGATCCGCTTCAGCTATGCCGGGACCGGTGTCGATGACACGGAATTCGAGCCCATCCGTTCGAGCCGCGATATCCAGCAGGACCGAACCCTGGCGCGTGAACTTGAGGGCGTTGCCCACCAGGTTAAACAAGATCTGTCGTATACGACCTGCATCGCCGGAATAGGTCGGCATCGGCAAAGGCTGCGCGCGAACAGCAAGGTCGAGCCCTGCCGCATGCGCACGCGGGCTGAGCAGTTCGATCACTTCACGGCCCAGCCGCACCGGGCAAAAATTTTCGACTTCCAGTTCCACTGCAGACGCATCGAGCCGGGCATAATCCAGCACATTATTAAGCAAATCGAGCAGGCGCCCGCCGCTCATCTTGATCGCCTCGGCATATTCGCGCTGCGCTGGGGCCAGTTCGGTCTCAAGCAACAGGGAAACTGTGCCGAGAATACCGTTCAGGGGCGTGCGAATTTCATGACTCGCCGTTGCCAGGAAGGTGTCTTCCGGCTTGGCGGGATTTGCGGGAGGCTTTTGTGAGTCTGTCATCGGGCAGCAGACTTATCGCAAAGCCTTTAGCATTCATTTAACCGACCATGCTCCCGGCTGCAGCGCCGCGCGCCGCAGATACGGCTGGCTCGGGCATGCCCGGCGGACGATGCCGATAGGATAGTGCCTCAGCGACATGAAGCCGCCGCACGCCGTCACAACCCTCAAGATCTGCAATGGTGCGTGCCACTTTGAGCACCCGGCTGTAGCCCCGCGCGGTCAGTTGCAGCCGCGAAGCGGCATCCGCCAGCAAAGCGGCACCAGCCTCATCAGGCGCTGCCGACTTTTCCAGTTCGGAAAGAGGCGTGTCGGCGTTAACCGATCGGATCGTGTCACTTGCCATATGCCCCAGCCGCTCTGTCTGGATGTCACGCGCCCGGGCGACGCGCACGCGAACTTCTTCAGAGCCTTCCGAGGGCGGCGGCAGCGCAAGATCAACGGCGGTAACTGGTGGCGTGTCGTAGTAGAGATCGATCCGGTCCAGGAACGGACCGGACAAGCGGGTCTGATATTGCTGTGCACAGCGGGGACCCCGCCGACAGGCGGCTGCGCCGGGCCCTCCCCCACACCGGCATGGATTCATGGCAGCGATCAGCTGAAACCGCGCCGGATACCGCACATGCCGGTTGGCCCGCGCCACCACGGCTTCGCCCGCCTCAAGCGGCTGTCGCAAACTGTCGAGCACCGTTGCGGGGAATTCCGGCAATTCATCAAGAAAAAGCACGCCATGATGCGCGAGCGAGACTTCACCGGGCTTGGCCTTGATTCCGCCCCCGACCAAAGCAGCCATGGAGGCCGAATGGTGGGGCGCGCGAAAGGGTCGTCTCCGCGAGAGGCGTCCGCGCTCCAACAGGCCCGCAATCGACTGAATTTGCGAAACTTCCAGCAATTCCCGCGCAGATAATGGCGGCAATATGCCAGCCAATCTTTGGGCCAGCATGGACTTCCCCGACCCAGGCGGGCCGCAAAAAAGGAGATTGTGCCCCCCGGCGGCTGCAATTTCGAGTGCGCGCTTGGCACCTTCCTGACCTTTCACATCGCGCAGATCCGGCCCGGCGGGCGGGGTTGCCAGCTCGCCCGGCTGCGGAGGGCTGATAACAGCGCGGCCAGTAAAGTGATTGATCAGGGCAATCAGGCCTGTTGCGCCAATAACACTGCCGCCTGCCCAGGCTGCTTCAGCGCCGCAAATCTGTGGGCAGATGAGTTGTAAATCCATCCCTTCAGCGGCCATGGCGGCTGGCAGGACCCCGAGCGTTTCGCCCAGCGCGCCATCAAGCGAAAGTTCTCCAATGGCCGCGTAGGCCTCCAACTGGTCTGGTGGGATCACGCCCATCATGGCGAGCAGGGCAAGCGCGATGGCGAGATCATAATGGCTGCCTTCCTTGGGAAGATCAGCGGGGGCGAGGTTCACGATGACCCGTTTCGGCGGGAGTGCGAGCCCAAGGGAGGCAAAAGCGGCCCGGACACGTTCACGGCTCTCGCCAACCGCCTTGTCCGGCAAGCCGACAATATGAAACGCTGGCTGGCCGCCGGTCATCTGGACCTGCACATCCACGGGCTGGGCGTCTACGCCCTCAAATGCAAACGTCGTAACCCTGCAAACCATCTCCAACCCCTGTCAGCATGGGGCAAATGGTTAACAGAATATTGCGAACAAATAAAGAACGAAATTCCGAAAAGTTGAACCTGCTTTGTATCAGGCGTCGAGCATGACCGCGCTAAGCGCTTCATCCAACACTTCCAGACCGGCGCCCTTACGCACGGCTTTCTCAGAGAGTGTTCGCCGCCAGCGGCGCGCGCCGGGCTGTCCGTTGAACAGGCCCAGCATATGACGGGTCATCGCATGCAACCCGACGCCCTCTTCCAGACGCGCTGCCATATAAGGCCGGTACGCGTCGAGGGCTACCTCTGGTGAGACAGGCTCGCCGACCCCGAACAATGCGGAATCCACCTCGCCCAGCAGGGCTGGGGATTGATAAGCGGCACGCCCCAGCATGACGCCATCAAAAGTATCGAGGTGGTCGCGGCAAGCCTCGATTGTGGTGATGCCGCCATTCAGGATAATGGTCAGGTCAGGCCGCACGGCCTTCAGGCGCGCCACAAGGTCATAATCAAGCGGCGGAATATCGCGGTTCTCCTTCGGGCTCAGGCCTTTAAGCCAAGCCTTGCGCGCGTGAACGGTGAAAACCTCGCAACCTGCTGCGCTGACTTTCTCGACAAAATCAAACAGAGTTTCTTCCGCTGGCAAATCATCAATGGCGATGCGGCACTTTACCGTGACCGGGATGGACACGCGGGCTTTCATGGCGTCAACGCACGCGGCTACTTCGTCCGGCCGCGCCATCAGGCAAGCTCCGAACGCGCCTGATTGAACTCGGTCGGACGGGCAGCCGCAATTGATATTTACCTCGTCATAGCCGAACTGCTCGGCAATGGCGGCCGCTTCGGCGAGCTTTGCCGGCTCGTTGCCACCCAGTTGCAGGACGACGGGATGCTCAGCTTCGGAGAAGCCAATCAAGCGGCCGCGGTCTCCATGGATGACGGCATCAGCCGTCATCATTTCAGACCAGAGCAGCGCATGTTTCGACAGGCTCCGATGGAACATGCGGCAGTGCCGGTCCGTCCAGTCCATCATGGGCGCGATCGAAAACTTGTAGGAAAGGCTGGATGGCATAGTCAATGTCAGGTCCGGAAGTGCATATACGGGCTCATTCCGACTTCTAGCGGAAACAAGCGGTGTGTGTATATTCTTGGCTGTAATTGGATCATTTCCCGCGCTGATCCGGTATATCACTTGCAGCCTGACTGATATGATCCAACTCGACATTCCCTCATCTCAGACCCGCACGCCGGAGCAGCCGAGCATCTCGGCGTATATTCTGGATCATTCGGAAGTACAGACGCAGTCATCGGTCCTCACCAATACCGAGTACGCGCGCCTTGGAAAGTTGTTCGATCCAGACATACGTCTTGATCTGGAACGCTCATTCGCAGCTGTGCGAACCGGCCTTTCAAATCATCTCGGCCAAGCGAAGGCGGATATAGTTCTCGAACATGATACGCTCGGGGCGCCTTCCCTGCGAAATATGCGGGAACTGTATCTGTCGATTTCTCGCACCGGGGGCTGGTCTGCCTTCGCCACCTCTCATGACAAAGCGGTCGGAATTGATATCGAAAAGGTTCGCGACATCGATTGGCGACAGATGCTGCCGATGATGTGTTCGGCTTCGGAGCGAAAGATATTCAGCGGTATCGCTAACGACGATCTCCTCCCATTCTACAGGCTGTGGACGATCAAGGAGGCCATCATGAAAGCCGCCGGTCAGGGATTCCGCATGGGGGCACCGACGATCAACCTATCCGCAAGCCTCATCCTTGGTGAGACTTCCCAGGGACAAGTATCGCATACGGATCGCATATTCGACATTTCGTGCTTCCTGCACGGAGACATTGTCACTTGCGTCGCGAGCGAGTGCGCCTAGCCTTTGTCCACCAGCGCAAGGCTGTAGGGACCGACTTCGTAAACACGCAGGCCATCCCGCCACAGGCTTCCTCGTGCAGTGACCAACCAGCCCTTGTCGCGTTTCTCTATGGAAACAATCTCCATCACGGTAACGACTTCTTTCTTGTCGGGCGTCACCTGTCCGCGATAGCTCCATTTGAACGGTGCGCCGGTCGCAATGGTTTCAAAGTGCGGGTCGCTCATGCCCTCATCCAGTCCCTTGAGCAGAATGGCGTGCGCCAGCAATTGTGCGAGCGCATCAAGGCCGAGCGACCCCGGCTGGACCGGATCCTGATAGAAGTGCGCCTTGAAGTACCACGCATTCGGATCAACTGCTTGGCGGCCCCGGATCAGACCAAGCCCGGCCTCTCCGCCGGTCGGGTTGAAATAGTCGACCGCGTCCAGCATGCGCATCTTGCCGCCTGCAAGGCGCTTTTCAATCATGCGCGTCTTCACTTTTTCGCCCGGCAGGTCGAACGCAGCAGAGAAATGCGGCTTGGCCGCCAGGCCGGCCTGGCGCACCAGCGCGGCAGCTGGAAAGAATCCGAACTGGGTCGTCAGGTCCAGGACAGGTTCGCCTGAGGCTAGCGTGACCACAACGCTGAAGGTCACAATGGTCATCGGTCCGACACGTGAGAAGGCCGTCAACTCGCTGTCAACGACCATCGTCCCATCGCCCGGGCGAAGCTCGCGATGCAGGACACCATCGCCTTCGAGATTTCGGAATTTCAGATTGCCGGACAAGGCAAAACCGCAATGGCTGGCGAGCCAGCCACACGGCTGCAGCGCAATCTCCGACAGGACGGCGAAGGGCATGGCCCCATTCCGGTTGTCCTCGAAATACCAGGCATTCGCTGGGATATCGTATTCGGCGCGGACCTTTGCGCCAACTTCCTGCACGCCCGGCCGTGTGGACACGTCGATGACCCGCGTCATCATGTGATATGGCTCTTGCGGCAAACGGGGTACAATGCCTTTGGTATCGAACCGGTCATACATTTCGCCAAAGGCCGCCGATGGCGCACCGTTGGCGCAATCTAGCAGCGCGGCATGGTCACCCCGACTCTCCCCCATCGGCCCGGTTCGGATCGGTGCTTTCGCGACGCGTGGTGCTGGCCAATCACGGCGCAGGCGCAGGCCGAAGCGCGGACAATAGAACACCTTCTTGCCGTCACTGCTTGCCAGAAGGGAGGCATAGATTTCCGGGGTTTCTCCATCAACGATCTCATCGATGAAGACCTCATAGGTCACGTCGTGATCCGTATCCGGAATGACCTGCCCCCGGCAGACGAATTGCGCCATATGGCCCGGCATCGGTTCGAAGACATACCCGTCACGTTCGGTCAGCAGGCCGGCGGCCGCTGCGTAGAATTCCAGTGTCTGCACGGCGGCCTCTGCCATGAGCGTGCCGGGCATACAGGGATCGTTGTGGAAATGACCCTCATAGAACCAGGCATCGACGGGTACATGCGCGCGGGCTTTCAAATATCCCCTGCCCCACGGCCCGCCATGGGGGTCAAAGGCTTCGACATCATCGAAGAGAGCCAGCCTGTCGTCCGGCAGACGGATCGGACGTGACTGCGCGGCCGCCAGTTCGAACCCGTCGCCAAAGCATGCCCAGGCATTACCGACACGGTAAGCGTCCAGATCCTTGGCACTGAAAGCTCGCTTCCGGCTCGCGCCCTCGGCGGCAAATGGCGCGGGGTCTGCGGTAGGCGGTGCATCCTTGGCGGGATCCCACATGACGCCCTTTCCGGAGGCAAGTTCCTCATCGCTGAAGAAGCCGGCCTGACCGTTTCGCACGGAGAAGACGCGGCGGTCGCCCGCCATACAATCATACTGGAAGAAAAACATGCGGACACCGGCGAGTGTCGCCTGCCCGGTGATCTCGATCTGGAAGTGTAGCGTCTCACCGGGCTCTGGCAGGCCGCCCTCATGGAATGTGATTTCGCACCCCAGAAGGCGATAGACCCGGTCATCCTGGTTCTTGAAGTCCGCCCCCATCCAGCCAATCAAGGTCAGGTCAGCTTGCCCGCTTTCGATCAGCGGACCGGGCCGGATCCGGCCATCATGGATGAACCATTGATCCGGCTTCAAATCGGTTTCGGTCCAGATGATGCCGGTACTCTCGACTCCGGCCTCTGCATCGATTCCGGTGATCCGGTCGACGAGCAGCAAAGGGGGCGCTGGCAGGCGCACCTGACGAGCATATTGGTCCTGCGGTTTGAATGCGGCGCCGAAGAAGTCAGACATCTTCTCACGCGTGGATTTCTCGATCTCGGGAGAGTTCCAGTGCGGTCCTGCGGGTGATCGCGGCAGAAGTGGCTCTGTTCCAGCAGTCACCTTGCGCGGCGCAGGCATCGGTCGGTCTGCCGGCGGCGCGGGGAATGGCACCTGCGTGGTGCTGACTTTTGAATCGCATGGCGCAGGATAGTTCACGGCGGCCAAAATCGGCGCAACCGGCATCCGGCTTGTTGGGATTAGGGCCGGAACAATAGGCTTGGCGTAAGGGACATCGCGTGTCAGCGCCCAGGGCGCAGGCCGCACGGTCCTGTTGCGTCGCGCGGCGTCGAGCGCGTCTGCGACGGGCTTCATCTTGGGAGCGCGCCCGTCCGCGAACAGGAAGGCGGCGAGGTCGGCGACCTGTCCCAAGTCCGCTGTTTCAATGCGGTCGGTGGCGACCGCATTGTAGTCCTTGCCTTCAAGAATATTGCCAAGTGCTGCGGTCAGCGTGTCGCGCGGGCCAAGCTCCACAAAGGTGCGCACGCCATCTTTCCATGCCTGTTCGACCGTAGGCGGAAAATCTACTGTATCGATGGCCTGCCGGGTTAGCATATCTGCCGAGGTTTCGCTGGTCGGCTCATAGGCGGCATTGACGGCATTGGCGTAGAGACGCACCCCGCCCCCATCATGCATCTTGCGTGTATGCAGCTTGCGCCACGTCTCCGCGAAGGGTTGCATGGCCTTGGCATGCACAATCAGATGCTGGTGCATCTTTGCGCCGCTGCCGGGCCCAAGAGATTCGCAGATCTTGCGACAGGCCTCAGCCGGGCCACCGATCATGCAGTCTGTTCGCGAATAGATGATCGTAATCTCGACGCCGGTATGTTTGGCGACTTCACGCTTCACGGCATCAACCGGCGCCTGGACACGCCAATTGGTCCAGTCCGCCGGGACGTTCGGGCCCCACGCCTCTTTTGCCGTTTCGAACTCGCCGCCGATATGGCGCTCATACATGGCGGCATCGGAAATCTCGTCCAGCAGAGCGCCGGGATCACGCCAGAAGCCGAAAGCGAACAGCGCGTTGCTCTCGCCAAGCGACAGGCCGAGCGCCGCATCCGGCTTGAGACCGAGAAGGTCCAGCAACAGGATTGCGTGTGCCTGGCTCATCAGCGTGCCAGCGCACAATTGTTCAAATTCCGTTAGGCTTGCCTTGGCGAGCAGTGGGGCGATCTCGTCCGCCTTGTCGAGTTTGGCGAGACGCTGGCGCAATTCCGGGAAGGCCGAGAGCAGACCACGTCCCATGCGGGGATAAACGGCCGCAGATCCAGTGAACATGAAGGCCAGTTCGCCCTCAGGCTTGCCTTCGCCAAAGTGGACGCCGTCGCCGACAGGGGCTTTGCCCTGCTCCAGCATCTGCTGCGCAGAATCCAACTGTTCCGCGAGCGCTTCCTCAGTGGGCGCCACTATCGCAATACGGCATTTGCCCCTGCCCCCGGCCTTGCCGGATGCCATGCGCGCGGCGAGCGTCGCTTTGTCTTTTGCCGAGGCCCAGAACAGGAAGGGTGTCGGCCGCAGCGCATCTGGTATGGGCACCGCATCCGCAGGATCGAATGTGACGGAGCCAACGGTGTTGAGCTGCGTTGCTGCAACCGAGATGTCGACCGGAAGAGACGTTTCCCGTATGTCCGGCACCGCGCCTTCCGCCGTCAGCACATGCCCCCGTGCGCAGAGCTGCGCTTGCAGGGCCAGTTCGAACACGACCGAGGCGCAAGGAGCCTTGCCGAATACGCGATTTATGACGCCTGTTTCGGACGCTCCGCCCTTAGACCAGTTGACGTCATGGAGAGACCCGAAGTTCCGATCCGATGCGGCTTCAGCGTCGTCTTTTCGCTTCAGGACGATGGCCGCAGCCTGGTCACCAGGTCGCACTGTAATGCCGATATCTGCGAGCGCAGCGGCACGAACCGGTTCGGTCGCAAAGTCTGCTGCGGCCACGATGGCCATATCCAGCTGACCCAAGCGCAGCGCTTCGACGGCGAGGTCCAGCGCGGCAAGGCCGGAAGCCGCCTCGGCAGACACCGAGAACCCCATGCCCTGGAAATCATGCGCATAGGTCACGCGATTGGCGGTCATGTTCGCCATGGCACCTAGAACGGTGGCTGCATGAAGCGGTGGCGCAATGAGGGCCTGCGCAGTGGCAAGCTCCTCGGAGTTCCGGGGTAATCCTGCCAGATTTGCCAAGCGTTCTCTTAACAGCCAACGCGCCGAATCTGACGCACAGCCCATGCCGGTAAAAATGCCCACCCGATCAGATGCGACAGGCTTTACCGATTGCAGCGCTTCTTCCACCACATCGACAATGGCGAGCTGCTGAGGTTCCGCCTCAAGCAAATCCGTTGGCGGAGTTCGCGCAGTCTTCGGATCTGCGCCCACCTTTCGGCAGGCTGTGGCAGGCTTTATCGGCTGGTTCATGATGCGGCGCGTGACGGCGTCCGCCCCGCGGTCAGAACCCGCCAGCAGGCCTGTCCCGCAGATCACGATGTCCTGCTCGGACAGCTTGGCCTCCCGCGCCTCAACCAAATCCGATTCCGGATTATACTGGTCGAGGATCAGATGCGCATTGTTGCCGCCGAAACCGAAATTGCTGATAGCTGCGCGGCGAATTCCGTTACGCGGCTCCCACGATGCGGCCTCCCCCAGAACTGTCATACCGTTCCGGCTAGCAACTTCGATCAGGTTACCTCTAATCGGTGTAGGCGGCAGGGCTTCGCGCTTGAACGCTTCGGTCAGCTTGAGGAGGCTGGCCAGGCCCGCCGCCGTGATGAGATGCCCTGTATTGGCCTTCAGGGATCCGATGGCGAGATTTTTGTTGCCTGCGAACATGTCCGCAGATGCCTGCACCTCGACACCGTCACCAGTCGGCGTGCCGGTCGCATGGCATTCCAGATAGGACACGCTCTTCGGATCCACGCCCGCCATTGTGTATGCGCGCGTCATGGCTTCAGTCTGGCCCTCGCCGGACGGGGCGAGCAAACCCTTGCGCCGACCATCATTCGAGAGGCCGATGCCCCGAATAACACCGTGAACGACATCCTTCTTCTTCACATCAGACAGACGTTTCAGGACAACCGAGACCGCTCCTTCAGATGGCACTAATCCGTCTGCGCCCTTCACGAAGGGTCGTGACTGGCCGGTCGGGCTGAGTGCCTTCAACGCCTCGAACCCGATATGGAGGATCAGATTGTCGGCCGCGTTGACGCCGACAACGACGGCGCAATCAATCGCCTGCGATTGAAGCCGTCGACAGGCGATCTCCAGCGCATAGAGCGATGAGGCGCACGCCGCATCAAGCGAGAATGCTGGACCGGACAGGCCGAGCGTCTGAGCGATCAGTTGGGGCGGAAGAGAAGCATTGAACGTCGCAAGCGGTTCCGAAAGCGCCTGCCCCGCCCAATGGCGTGCGGCATAGTCTGCATGCGCCGCGCTTGGGTAGGAAAGATTGGCCACAAAGACACCTGCGCGGCCCTTTCGGACCTTCGGACGACGTGCGTTGCTCCACGCATCCAACGCGGCATGAACGGACCAGGCGCAAACCGGGTCGATCCTGGCAGCTGCGCGCCACGCTTCCGGAATACGATCCTCATCGAAGATATCCTCGAATCCTTGCACCGTTCCGGATACATAGTTTCGGGAAGCTGCATCTGCTTCCGAAAGCCCAAGCCGCTCAGAAGGCACCGGGCCGTAGACCACGCGCTTGTCAAAGACGAGATCGCCAAGCTCCGCCGGGCTCATGGCCCCCGGCAGCACGCAGCCCTGGCCGACAATAGCAATCGGCTCAAATCGGCAATCACCCGTCATCCTGCCCACTCATCCCCGATCAATAGTTCGATTTCTTGCCTGTCTCCCTGAAGAATCTGGTCAGCAAAGATGCGCGCGCCATCCTGAAGGCCAATCAACGAAATGCCGCGTGTTGCGAAATGTCCCGCCAGTGTTGCGTCGACCATGCCGCCATCCCAAGGGCCCCAACAGAAACTCTTGACGATCGCGGCGGGCAGTTGCGTTGCGAGCTTCCGCGCAACGGCGCCAAGCCAGGCATTGGCCATCGCATAGTCGCTCTGCCCCGTATTGCCGAATACGGCGGAGGCGGACGAAAACAGGCCGACATGGCGCAGCTGCGAAAGGTCGATAGCGGCGATCAGGTTTGCCAAGCCTTCGACCTTCGGCCCGAAGACATATTCCACATCTTCTCGCGTCTTCTTCAGGGCAAGCCCATCTGCCAGCACCCCTGCCCCATGCACGAGGCCAGTAATCGGCCCGCACTCAGCCGTAATCTTCTGAACGGCGGCGAGAACGCTGTCGCGATTCGACATGTCTACCTGCAAATAGACAGCCCCCGCCCCTGCCGCCGCGATGACGTCCAGTGTGTGACGAATTTCCTGTCCTGCCAGCAGCGCGCGCGCCTGACGATCAATGGAAGGCAAGGCAGGCTTTTCGCCGCGCGCCTTGGCTGCGGAGATCAGCGCACCCCGGACAAGTTTCACGTCGCTTGTTGGCTGCAATCCTTCTGGCCAGGGCGTGATGCCGGACCGGCCTGCCAGAACAAAGGTCGATCCCGCTTGTCGACGCGCCAGTTCGGATACGCAGGCTGCGGTCACACCGCGCGCACCTCCCGGCACAAACCAGACGTTTGCATCTGTTGGAGCGGCCTGCACCAGCCCAGGTGCGGCGCCGATCTCCATCACCGAAGTACCCGCCGCATCAAGATCTGCCTCGGGAGCATTGGAGGCGACGGCGCCAAGGACCAGTTCAGCCTGTGCGTTCAGCGACACGCCAGCAGGAAGGGACCACGTTACTATGGACCGATCAGGCCATTCCTGACGGAGTGTACGCGAGAGGCCTTTCAGACCGCAAAGCTGCGCAAAACCGCCAGCGCCCGCATGCTCCAGAATCACAATCCGGGCACCGCTCGCATATAGCCGCTTGCAAATGTCCAGAACCTGCCAGTGTCGTTCCGTTACCGGCAAATGCGAAAGGCCTTCGGTTACGATCACCGTTTGAACACCCTGAACGCTATCGCCCAGAAGGTCCGCCTGAGCACCTCGTCCGGTGAGCGCCTGAACCAGTTCGGTTGCGATCTCCAATGCCCCAGCCGATACGGCAAACGGCCCCCATGCCGAAAGATCCTGAGCGGCCACCCAGGGCTGCGCAGACCCGGGCGAGACTACCCGAACGAAACTCTCATAGGTGGGAACCGGACCGGCCGGCGGGCCGGGACGGGAGAGCGCAGCGGGCGCCCCGCCGCCCCTTACGCAAAAAAATCTGCGATGGCCCGGATGGTGCGAAGGTCCGCCAGCACTTCGGGATCGACTTCCGGCAATTCCGGATGCTGGTCACGCAGGGCCGACAGGATTTCGACCTGCTTGATCGAGTCGACCCCAAGTTCTCCTTCGAGGTCCATGTCATCTTCGAGCATGTCTTCCGGATAGCCGGTCTTCTCCGCGATCAGGGCCCGGACCGTGTCGGCCGTAACGCCGCCATTGGACGAGGCCGTCACAGCCGCCGGAGCCGCACTCATTGCTGGTGCAGGCGCCGAGGCGACACCCGACGCGTCGATCATGCCCGCAATCGCGGCAATCGTGCGCAACTCCACGAGCTGTTCCGGATCAATCTCTGGCAGGCTTGGCATGCGTTCGCGCAGGGTCGACAGGATCTCGACCTGCTTGATCGAGTCGACGCCGAGTTCCCCTTCGAGGTCCATGTCGGGCTCGAGCATGTCTTCGGGATAGCCGGTCTTCTCGGCGATGATGCCGCGGACCAGGCTGATGGAATCTCCCCCTGATGCAGAGGGTGCTGGAGCCGGAGCCACCACTGGAGCAGGCTGAACGGAGGCTTGTGGCTGAGGCGCGGGTTGGGCCGCGGGTACAGGGACCGCCATCGGCGCGGGAGCGGCTGCAGACTCTACTTCACGATAGGCGCCATTTGGCTTCACATCACTGACCGAAGGCTGTGGTTGGACCGGCGCCGCTGGCGCTGGAGCAGGAGCAGGAGCTGGAGCTGGAGCTGGCAAGGCAACGGGCGCGTGAATACGTGCGGGTTCGAGGGGTGCCTGGCCCGCCATCTGGGCGGCCATATTCAGGAAAGCCGAATGCGCTGTCGACATGGCAGACATGTAGTCTGCATGGCGCTGGGAAACTTCATGCATGATCCGCTCAGAGACTGTTGCAGCGGGCGCAGCTGAGGAACGGGGCTGCACGGCGTATTCAGGGCCTTTTGAGGATGCGTCTTGGGTCATAGGACTGCCTGTCTGTTCTGGAAGGACTTTGTGCTCGGGGCGTGGGGAAGACTGCGCCTGAACGGGATTGCTGGTGGATGGGAATTGCGCGGCTGGGTTCTCCAGCACTGCTGGCCTTTCCGGATTTGATGGAGCGCGGCCTGCCGCACCATTCGCCGGAGGGTAAGGCTTGTTGTAATTGCCGCCGGAAATCTTCACGGCGTGCCTGGAGGGCGCGGGCTTTGGCGGCTGGGCCGGAAGCTCTGCAAACAGGCCGGCATAGTCGAGGTCGATGCCTGAGACGCCGAGCGTTGCGATGGCAAGGAGGAACTGGTTCACGCCATTGCGGCGTTTGTGATCCAATGAGATCGCAAGATGGGGTTTGCCAGCCAGAATATGGCCGACCAACCCCGTGACCACGCCGCCAGGGCCGACTTCCACGAACACGCGGGCTCCGGCCGCATGCATCGCCTCAACCTGTTCACGGAAACGAACCGGCTGGATTAGCTGATCGGATATGAAGTCCGGAAGATCTGCGACCTTGGCGTCGTATTTCTGCGCCGTAGCATTCGCAAAGACATCAAGCTTCGGCGTGCGCAGTTTCTGTTTTGCAAGCACTTTGGCAAAAGGCGGCACGGCTTCGGCAACAATCTCCGAATGGAACGCTGTCGCCACCGGCAGCATGCGAGCCTTCAGGCCAAGCGCTTCGCACTCCAGTCTTGCCTTTTCAACAATGTCTTGCGCACCCGACAGAACGACCTGGTCCGGCCCATTGTCATTGGCAAGTACGAGGCCTTGGCCGATCTTCTTCAATACCGGTGCTATTGTCTCGGAATCGGTCTGGACTGCCAACATGGCGCCCTTGGTGTTGCCCGCCGCCTTGGCCATGAGCGCACCACGCTCCGCAGCCACCGTGAGGGCCGTGTCGGAATCCATCACGCCAGCCAGATGCAGAGCCATGATCTCACCGAAGCTGTGGCCTGCGGCCATGTCTGCCTGCAAGCCGAGCTGTGACAGAAGGCCCAACTGCGACAAGGCCACCGCTGCGATGGCTGGCTGGGCATGCTGCATTTCCGTCAGTGTCTGGGTCTGCGCGCCGAAATCAACCTGATCGAAAGCCGCTGGCGGGAAGGACAATTTGTCGAGCCTCAGCTTGCCCGTGCGCTTGTGGCTGGCTGCCTGATCCCATACTGCCCGAGCCTCCGGGAACGCCATGGCCAGATCAGAGCCCATTCCGACATATTGGCTGCCCTGACCGGAGAACATGAAGGCGATCTTGCCGTCCACAGGCGCATCGAATGAGGCAAAGCAATCGGCCCTGAACGGACGAATACCTACCTCCCCTGCCCGAATCTGGCTTGCGAGACTCTCCGACTTGGTTTTGAGATCGTCTGCGGTTTCAGCAATGATCGCAGCCCGTGCTGGAGCTTTCGATTCGAAGCCCGCATGTGTTTGTGAAGCGGCGTACGCCAGCGATGCGTCATCCACGCCGGATGCGCTGGCCTCGATTGCTGTCGCAAGGGCACCGGGCGTGTCTGCGCTGAACAGGAAAAGTTCCGCCGGAAAGACCCGGTACGGTCGTATTGCGGTTTTGCCGACATATTCTTCCAGGGTCACATGGTAATTGCTTCCACCAAACCCAAATGAGCTGACTGATGCCCGGCGCGGTCGCTTCTTTGTCGTGATCCAGGGACGGGGTTCGGTGTTCAGGTAAAAAGCACTGCTTTCCTTGATGACATCCGCGGGCTCCTCAACCTTGATCGTGGGCGGAAGGACTTTACGACTGAGCGCGTTGACAGTCTTGACGAGACTCGCAACGCCAGCAGCCGCCTTGGAATGCCCCATTTGTGATTTTACGGATCCGAGCGCGCACCATGGTTCGTCGGATTTGACTTCACCGAACACGAGATGCAGGCCGTCCAGTTCTGCCTTGTCACCAGCCTTGGTGCCTGTGCCATGCCCCTCCATCAAGTCGACAGCTTCCGGACCATATCCGGCCTGAACATAGGCACGTTTAAGCGCGCGGGCCTGTCCCTCAGGAACCGGTGCATAGATCGCCGTCCCCTTCCCGTCCGAACCGCCACCCAGTCCACGAATTACCGCATGTATCGTGTTGCCGTCGCGCTCGGCATCGTCCAACCGGCGCAGCGCCAGCATGCCAATACCTTCCCCCAGCATGGTACCATCGGCACTATTCGAAAACGGTCGGCAGTCGCCCGTCGGCGACAGGGCCGGTGTTTTCGAGAAGCACATATACATCAGGATATCGTTCAGTGCGTCGACACCTCCGGTCAGGACCGTATCGCTGTCTCCGGCGCGAAGTTCGTGCAGGGCGATGCTGAGGGCTGACAGGCTGGAGGCGCAGGCGGCATCGGTGACCATGTTGCTGCCGCCCAGGTCAAAGCGGTTGGCGATCCGCCCTGCCACGACGTTCCCAAGCAAGCCGGGGAATGTCGCCTCCTGCCATTCGACATAATGGTTCTCGATCCGCTCAGCGAGTGCGACAACCTCGCTTTCTGGCATGCCTGCTTCGCGCATCGCATTGACCCAGACCGGGCGCTGCAGACGGCCTGCCATATGAGCGGTCAGTTCTGTCGCCGACGCCACGCCGAGGATCACGCTGGTGCGGGATTTGTCGATCCGGCCTTCACTGTCCCGCTCGATATCCTGTAAGGTCGCATAGGCCGCGATCAGTGCCAGCAATTGCGCAGTGTCGGTCCCTTCCATCGTTTTGGGCGGGATGCCGAACGTCAGGGGGTCGAAGGCAACTGGATCAATGAACCCACCGCGCCGACCGTACGTCTTGTCCTTCGCCAGCGGGTCGGAGTCATAATAGTCATCCACGAGCCAATGGCTTGCTGGCACGTCGGACAACAGATCCCGCCCTTCGAAAATATCGCGCCAAAAGCCGGTCACGTCTCCCCGGCCCGGGAAGATTGCGCCCATGCCCACAATGGCAATCGGAGTGGCAGCTTTTGAGCTCATGATCTGCTGGCCTTGTCATTCATCGTATCAGAGAAACTTTCGAGGCGTGTAGGAGAACGCTGAGGGTGGCACGCCAATCCCACAGGCGCGCATCTGTCCGGCGCGTGTCAGACGCGTCGCGCCCTCCATCAGGTTCAGGGCGATCTGGCGGATTGTGCGGTTCTCGATGGGCTCCAGAAATGTGCCAGCGACCCATTCATTGAACGCACCCTGCGCCGGGCCGCACCAGATCTGGTAATCGGAAACGCGGTCAGGAGCACCATCACGCGCCCATTGAGCCCCCATGAACAAATAGCGACGCGCAACGAGCGCGAGCCGCTTGTTGCCATCGGTTTCGGCGCGGGCCGCCTCCTTTGGATTCGACTCCGTGATGAAGGTCCGCGTCTGCTCCCAAGCGCTCTGGAAGGATTCCCCGAGCACGCCTTCCAGCCAGTCGCGATCTTTCTGGTCCATGGTTTCAAAAGACATACCAGACTTGTAGAGCGCGTGCAGCTTGCGTGCCCGCATCGCGAAGAGCGTACCGCGCTTCAGCACCTGCACTTCGACGCCTTGCTCAAACATGTCGGCCGCGGGAGCCATGCCGATATCAGCCGGCCCTGCCTTGGCCAGCAATTGTCGCGCAGGTTCAGACAAGCCGGATTCTACGGCGGCCTGATTGATGGAGCCAGTCAACACATATGCTGCGCCCATCTGAAATGCTGCGGCCACGCCATGTGGCGTCGCTATACCCCCGCCCAGGCCGATACGGATCGCATTTGCGTCTATGCCTGTTTCTGCAGCGACACGGTCTCGCGCCAGGGACAACGAGGAAAAGAGCGGAGCGGCAGAACGATTGTCTGTGTGACCGCCACTGTCAGCTTCAGCGGTGATATCCAGCGCTACTGGTACTCTCGAAGCAAGTTCGGCCTGCTCGGCAGAAATGCTCCCTTCAGAAACCAACGTTCTCAGTATTTTTTCGGGCGCAGGCTGCATGAACTGGGTGGCAACTTCCGCGCGAGAGACCTTGGCAAATACGTGGTTGGCGCGCTGGACCTTGCCGTCCGCGCTGCGTGTGAGACCGAGCGCTGTATAACGGACGATGTCTGGCGAAAGCCTCATATAGGCTGAAGCCGACACCCGCCGGACTCCCATTGCCAGAAACAGATCGACGACGCGCGCTTCATAGCCCGGCTGTTGCGGAGAGTGGATCAGGTTCGCGCCCCAAGCAGTTTGCCCCGGTGCGATACCAGCCTTGATTTCGCGCACGCCTTCTTCAATGGTTTCAGGTTTCAGCCCCGCGCTGCCGTAGAAGCCAACGCATCCCGCGCGAACGGCTTCTATCACCATCTTCGGCGTCGCAATCCCGCGGGCCATTTCGCCGACGACATAGTTGAAGCGCGCGCCCTGCGCTTGCGCAAAGGCTGCATCCCCCAACCATTCAGGATAAATTGCAGGAAGTGTGACAGAACGAGCGCCCTGCTCGTCCGCTCGCAGGGAACCGTCGCGAACGAATAGCCCGACATTCTCACGAACACGGTCCAGAACCTGATCCACCGACAGACTCATAAAGCCTTCCTGCTTGCTGACCCCGATTTCTTCGAGGACGGACGTGACTCGTACATTTGAACACAGATAAAGGAAACGCACCTCCTAAGACGTGTCAAAACCCTCTACTGTGTTCCGTGAGACAGACTCAGCTCTCTCCCTCCAGAAACTACTGTAAAGCAGCAGCCAATGAACGCAACCTGAAATAGATATTTTTTCAAATTCTATTCTTGGTTAATTTTCGTCGGGATATGGCACACCTGCCAAGCGCCATTCTATTTAGGTGCAAAGGCAAGGCCACAGACGATCCCAGCATTCACCATAGAAATGCCACGAAATCAGGTTTTTCAGGCGGAATCGGGCTGTTAAGGGAACTATTCAATCATCCTTGCGTCCCGTTTTGGGACCACCTAGTGATCGGATAGCTATCGCCCGCATGCCTTGCATGTTAGGTGACGAAAAATGCCGATCCTGAGGCAAGAGGAACGAATTCTCGTGAAGTATCTGAGACACGTCTTGGCCGCAACGGCCGTTCTTTCACTGCCCATAGTTTCCGCCATTGCGGACAGTCGCGACCGCTCAAGCGAACCGGCAGTGATGGGCTATGTCGAGAATGTTTATGTCGGCAAGCTCGGCCTGGAGATGAAGGGCAAGCTGGATACCGGCGCTGATTCAAGCTCTGTTTTTGCCCGTGACGTCCATATCTACAATAAATCTGGCAAGGACGACTGGGTCCGGTTTCGTCTGGTCGGCAAGAATGGTCGCACAGTGCGATATGACCAGAATGTCCGTCGCTTCGCGCTGATCAAGCTGAAAACCGGCGGAACCATCCGGCGTCCCGTCATCCACTTGCCGCTCTGCATCGGCGGCGTCAGTGGACTCGCTGAAGTCAATTTGGCTGACCGCGAGGATTTCGAGTACGACTTCCTGGTAGGCCGCGAGTTCATGGCATCCCGCGTGCTTGTTGATTCCTCTTCGACATTCATCGCCGAAGGCAGCTGCGAAAAAGAAGACAGTGAATAGTTTTACACATACCCGACTACTTGCGCTGGTTCTGGCCGCTATCGGTCTCGGCATATTCGCAACCAAAGTTCTGCAATTGGACTATCCCCTGACGCCCGGCGAACGGACGACCACATGGGATTTCGAAATCTACCTCGATTTCGACACGAGCAACCAACCCGTCCGACTGGAAACCTATATTCCGTCGAACAGTGAAAACCGCAGGGTGTCTCAGGAGCAATTCTACAACGGCGCCTTCGGCCTGCGCCTGAATGCGCGCGAGGGTGATGGCCGGACCGCGATCTGGACTTACCGCTATCCGAATGACCGGAAAGTGCTCCGCTACCGCGCGCGCCTGCTCGGCGAAACGCTCGCTAGCCCCTTGCCGGAAAGCATGCAGCGCAAGCTGCGCCGCGCCGCGCCTGAAGCCGAGAATGACCTTGAACGGCAAGCCTTCCTGGTCTGGTCGACAGATCTGCGCCGGCGATCCGCTGACGATGAATCTCTCGCCGATCTGGTGTTGGAAGAGATATTCGTGGACGGCGATGTCGATGAAGTGGAAGCGCTCTTGTCTCCCACACTCACCCGTCAGATCGCCCGCCTTGCACTCGCACGTGATGTGCTGACAAGTCAGGGAATTCCAGCGCGGGTCGCTAATGGTGTTTACATGGACCAGGCACGCCGACGGGCCGAAATCCGTCACTGGCTTGAATACCATGCCGATGGAGCCGATCGACGCTACTTCCCCGGCCCGGACCCCGAAGAATTTTTCACGATCTGGCATGGCACGAATGATTTTATTCGCGCGGAAGGCATTTCGGACCTGGACCTGCAAGTCAGCCTGCAGCCGGTAAACGCAGACGTGGCGGATGTCATGCAGCGCGTCGCCAAAGCAGAAGGCTCGGCCATGCAATGGTTCTCCTTCAACCGACTGCCCATTACCACTCAGCTGGTCTATCAGGTGCTCGTCACCATCCCGGTTGGCATTCTGATGCTGGTCTTCCTGCGTCAGTTCATCGGGCTCCAGACACTCGGCACGTTCATGCCCGTCCTGATCGGAATTGCGTTCCGTGAAACCGCTCTTGTGAATGGCGTGATCCTGTTCACCGCACTGATCGCGCTGGGCCTCGCTGTGCGCTTCTATCTAGAGAAATTGAAGCTGTTGCTGGTGCCGCGATTGGCGACGGTGGTTGTGTTCATTGTTATCTGTATGGCTGTGATCGCCCAGATCATGGCGAATAACGGTCAGCGCATCGGTCTATCGATCTCGCTGTTCCCCATGGTCATTCTGACGATGACGATCGAGCGTATGTCGATCGCATGGGAAGAATACTCGGCTACAGAGGCCATCAAGCAAGGTATTGGCAGTCTCATGGTGGCGGCAGCATCGTATCTGGTGATGACCAACACGCATGTCGAATATCTGATGTTCAATTTCCCTGAACTGCTCCTGGTGATCATGGCGATCTGCCTGCTGATGGGGAAATATACCGGCTTGCGCCTCAGCGAGTTGATCCGTTTCCGTGAACTGGATGACCGGAAATGATCGGACGCTACCGGGCATTGCGACGTGCCGGACTGCTCGGAATCAACGAGCGGAATGTCCGGCTCGTCAATGAGCTCAATCCGAGGCGACTGATCCGGCTGGTTGATGACAAGCGCGAGACGAAGCGACTTGCGAACGCAGCCAATATTCCCACACCGGAACTCTATGGTGTGATCGCCAACCCGTTCCACATGCGCCATCTGGAATCCTATCTCGACAAGCCGGATGGCGTGGTCATCAAGCCCGCCAATGGCTCTCAGGGAAATGGGATTCAAGTGCTGATGGAGCCAATGCGTGGCGGCTGGCGCCGTTCCAATGGGCAGCGCGCCCTGCTCGAAGACATCCGTTTCCACGTCAATAACATCCTGTCGGGCATGTACAGCCTAAGCGGCCAACCGGATGTGGCGATGTTTGAGTACCGGGTGAAGTTCGACGAAATCTTCAATCCGATCTCATTCGGCGGCGTACCGGATATCCGGATCATTGTCGTGCGGGGCATTCCTGCCGTGGCCATGGTGCGTCTGCCGACCGCAGAATCTGACGGTAAGGCAAACCTCCATAAAGGCGGCGTTGGTGTCGGATTGGATCTTGTGACCGGCAAGACACTCAGCGGCATGCAGAATGGCAAAACCACTGACATCCATCCTGACACGGCAAACCCGCTGCGGAATTTCTCGGTGCCACACTGGGACACAATGCTCGAAATGGCAGCAAAGGCCTATGATGTAACCGGGCTCGGCTATCTCGGCGCCGACATCGTACTGGACAAGACCAAGGGGCCGCTCCTGCTGGAGCTCAATGCCCGTCCCGGCCTGGCGATTCAGGTCGCCAACCGGATCGGCATTCGCCCCCTGTTGAACGCGACTCTGAAGGCAGACATTGAGGGCCTGGATGCACTGGCCCGTGTCGAGCTCGCCAAGAGGCTCTACCGCAACCATGTCCCGGAACCGACCTTTTAGGCCAAGTCAGAATTCATAGTCGGGCAGCGAGTTGAAAGCCAGTTTCAGCGCGTCTCCCCAACGCGAAGAGATCGCCGTGAAATAGGGGTCATTCTCTTCGACGCGTCGCTTCTCAGTGACTTTGTAAATGTCTTTTTCAATCGTCTGCAGATCAAGCGGCATCCCCACCGAGAGGTTTGCCTTGAGTGTTGAGTCAAATGAGACGTAGAGCAGTTTTACCGCTTCTTCGAACGTCATGTCCGGGCTGAAGGCTCTCAGCAGGATCGGTCTGCCATATTTGGTCTCGCCAATCTGGAAGAAAGGCGTTTCGTCGCTGGCCTCAATGAAGTTGCCTTCAGGGTAGACCAGGAACAGACGCGGCTCCATCCCGGAGATCTGTCCCCCCACGATGAGCGTCGCGCCGAAAGCCGCCTCTGATTCCGGCCCTCCATCGCCCTGCGTGCGGATGACCTCCTTCACCGTATCTCCGACCAATCTGGCAACCTGAAACATTGTATCAGCTGCCATGATACTGGGGTTTCGTTCTTCCGGTGCCTTCAGGCGCTCATCCAACAGGCTGATCACGGCCTGCGTGGTGGCGAGATTTCCCGCAGTCAAAATGGTGATGACCCGCTCGCCGGGCACCTCCCATGTGAACATCTTCTGGAACTTCGAAATGTTGTCGATGCCCGCATTGGTGCGAGTGTCCGACATAAAGATGAGCCCCCGGTCAAGCCGAAGCGCAACGCAATACGTCACTTGATGATTCTCCGATCAATATCTCGACTAACTTTACTGCTGGACTTGAATGGAAACCACGAGATTTTCCGCACCCGCACCATAGACCAAACCTCTGATGGGGGCCGCGTCGCTGTAATCCAAGCCAGTCGCTACCTGTATGTAGCGCGCATCCGGGCTAATACCATTGGAAACATCAAACCCCGTCCATCCAAGGCCATCGACCCAAGCCTCCGCCCAGGCATGGCCGGCGTCCTGGTCCACCCTGTCCGTCATCATCAGGTATCCGCTGACATAACGCGCAGGATAGCCAAGCAGGCGCGCGACCGTGATGAATATGTGCGCATGGTCCTGACAGACCCCCTGCCCCTGCTGCAGCGCATCTTCTGCCGTGGTGCGCGAGTCTGTCTCATTGGTCCGGTAGGCAACCTTGTCCGCAATTTCCACCATCAACTCATGCAGGACGCCAATATCTTGTGACGGGCTTCGACTGAACTTGCCCGCCAATGCCCGCAATCCTTTCGCCGGCATGGTGAGTTCGGTCGGTCGCTGGTAAAGCCAGAGCGGCACAAGCTGACTGTGCCCCCCCATGACACCGGACGTGTCATGCGTCTCGACCTCACCTTTTACACTGACCGACACGCTCATGACGTCCGGCTCCAACTGGATCAGATCCACCAGATTTCCATGATGGTCGGTATAGCTTGTTTCCCAGTGCGCCCCTTCAATCGACACGTCCCAAGACAGGATTGATTGCGACGGAAGGCTGATCGGCCGTTTGCGAACCTGCTGGAGCGCATAGGACACGCCATGTTCGTATGTGTAGGTTGATGAATGGTCTACGGTCAGTCGCATGTCATCACTCCGCGAACCTGAAATCTGTTTCGATCTGCGCCGAGAGGGATGCATTCCGCCTCAGGAAGTCCGACAGGAATTCGTGCAATCCGTTTTCAAACACGCTCTCAATCGTCGTGGCCGTCAAGCTCGCCTCAAGAGACTCGGCAAGATCATGGGTCCCCAGCCGTTGGCCATATTGCCGGAACAGACAATCCAGTTGGTGGGTGATCGTGTCGTAACAATAGGCCAGCGAGCGCGGCATACGTGTGTCGAAGATCAGGAAATCGGCTATCGCTCGCGGCGTGATATTGCCGCCATTGAGCCAGTGGAAAGACCGCTCTGCCGAAGCCGACCTCAGGATCATCTCCCACTGCACATTGTCGAGCGACGAGCCGACCGAGGCGCTGGACGGTAGCAGGACGTAGTATTTTGTATCGAGAATGCGCGCCGTATTGTCAGCGCGCTCAAACATGATGCCCAACAGGATAAAATTATAGATGTCATTGCGGAGCATAGTGCCTGTGGTCGCGCCTCTTACCTGCGCGCCCTGCTGGCGGATCATGGTCAGGATTTCTGGCAGGTCCGTCTCGGATGGCGCACGCTTCAACGCATCGCGCACGGCCATCCAGAAGTCATTGATCGCTTCCCACATTTCCCGCGTCAGCGCGGTGCGGGTCATGCGGGCATTTTCTCGCGCCGCATGCAGCGTTGACATCACGCTGGACGGATTGCTGCGATCTCGCAGAGCGAAATCGGCAACCTTGTCGCCCGTGATTGTGTCATGACGCGCCAGATAGGCATCACAACAGCCAGCAGTGACGAGCACAGATCGCCACTCCTCCTCGCCCGGTTGGGTCCGGGTGAGCGCCATGCGGAAGCCCGCCTCGACAAGGCGGCTGGTATTTTCGGCTCTTTCCAGAAGCCGGGCCATCCAGAACAGACCCGATGCAGTCCTGCCCAGCATGACTTAGCCCTCCTTCAGGACCCAAGTATCCTTGGTGCCCCCGCCCTGGCTGGAGTTCACAACAAGCGATCCCTTTTTCATGGCAACGCGGGTCAATCCGCCGGGCGTGACCTCAACACCATCAGATGAAACAAGTACGAATGGGCGCAAGTCGACATGGCGAGGTGACAGGCCAGCTTTCGTCAGCACAGGCACCGTCGAAAGGGCCAATGTGGGCTGGGCTATATAATTGGATGGCTTGGCTTGAAGCTTCTTTCGGAAGGCAGCGATTTCCTTCTTGCTCGCTGCGGGCCCGACCAGCATGCCATAGCCTCCGGAGCCGTGAACTTCCTTGACGACGAGTTCTTCCAGATTCTCCAGCACATAGGACAAGGAGTCTTTCTCCGCACAGCGCCAAGTCGGCACATTCTTCAGCAGCGGCGCTTGCCCCGTATAGAATTCGACGATGTCAGGCATGTATGAGTAGATCGCCTTGTCGTCGGCAATGCCGGTGCCCGGAGCATTGGCAATCGTAATGCCCCCAGCCCGGTAAACATCAAAGATGCCCGCCACGCCCAGCATGGATTCCGAGCGGAAATTCAGTGGATCGAGATAGTCATCATCAACTCGTCGATACAGCACATCAATGGTTTCGTAGCCTTGCGTGGTTCGCATGGCGACCCGTCCATCAACGACGCGCAAGTCATGACCTTCGACAAGCTCAACGCCCATCTGGTCCGCCAGGAAGGCATGCTCAAAATAGGCTGAATTATGGATACCAGGTGTAAGGATCGCCACCGTGGGTCGGCCCGAGGCCTGTGCCGGTGCAGACCGTTCGAGCGAACGCCGCAGCGCCATCGGATACCCCGAGACACGCTGCACCGACATCTGCGCAAACAGTTCCGGGAACATCTTCAACATGGTCTCCCGGTTTTCCAGCATATAGGACACGCCAGAGGGCGTGCGGGCATTGTCCTCCAGTACAAAGAATTCGTTGGGGCCGGTGCGCACCAGATCAATCCCGACAATATGCGTGTAAATCCCTCCCGGTGGATCGAAGCCGATCATTTTCGGAAGAAAGGCGTCATTCTCGCGGATAAGGTGTTCCGGCAGGCGACCGGCGCGGACGATCTCCTGTCGGTGATAGATATCGTACAGGAAAGCGTTGATTGCCTTGACCCGTTGCTCGATGCCGCGAACCAGCAAGGCCCACTCGCTGGCGCCGATAATGCGCGGCACCAGATCGAACGGGATCAGCCGCTCGTCAGCTTCAGATTTTCCATAAACGTTGAAGGTGATACCGGTTCGCCGAAAGAAGGTTTGCGCATCCCGTGATTTCTTCAGCAGAGCCGAAGGGGTCGTGTTGTCAAACCAGCCATTGTATCCGGCATAAGGCGCTCGCACGCCTTCGCCAAATCCATGCATCTCGTCGAATACGTCCTCACCATCAGCCATGGACCCAGCAACACACAAACGCTGGATAGTTTCAACAAACTCAGTCAGCGATCATGATGATCAATAGCCTGCGTTCGTACAAACTGCGCAATATCAGGTAACCGCTGCCCAAGGCTTGCTCAGCAGGGCCGCAGAATTGATTATCCCGACCATGCAGTAGGTTTGAGGAAAGTTCCCCCAAAGCTCGCCGGTCTCCGGATCAACATCCTCCGACAGCAATCCAACATGATTGCGGCTGGCAAGCACGCTTTCAAAGATTTCGCGCGCCTCCTCGACGCGCCCCACCCGGTAGAGCGCATCAATGAACCAGAAAGTACACGCCGTGAAGGCAGTCTTCGGTTTTCCGAAATCATCCTCGACCTTGTAGCGATAAACATGGTTTCCCATTCGAAGGTCGCGGTCGACAGCCTCAACGGTTGCGACATAACGCGGATCGCCTGCCGGGAGAAAGCCGATCTCGGCCATCAGCAGGACAGAGGCATCAAGGTCGGTGCCACCAAAGGCCGCTGTAAACGCGCCGACGTCTGCACTCCAGGCCTTCTCCAGAATGGTGGCGTGAATGATGTCCGCCCGCTCACGCCAATAGGCCGCGCGATTGTCGAGTTCGAGCCGCACGGCAATACGCGACAGGCGATCGCATGCTGCCCAGCACATGATCGCCGACGATGTGTGGACATGCGCAATGGTCCGGAACTCCCAGATGCCTGCATCCGGTGTGTCATAGACCGCGAATGCGCGCTCGCCCACGGGCTCAAGTTGTTCAAACTCGGCGATGCCGGGCTGCGCAAGCAGCCGGTGATCGAAAAAGGATTGCGCGACGCCGAGTACGACCTGGCCGTAAACATCGTGCTGTACATGTTCGGCGGCCTGATTACCCCGACGCACCGGTCCTGAATCGCGGAAGCCCGGCAAGTTCGGTGCAAGGTCTTCGGTCAAGTCAGCCTCGAGTCCGATCCCGTACACGGGCTGGATGTGGCCGCCTTTGGAATGCGCCACAATATTCCGTACCCACCTCATATAGTGCTCCAGCGTCCCCATGCCTGAGAGCCGGTTCAGCGCTGTCACAGTGAAATAGGCATCCCGGATCCAGCAAAAGCGATAATCCCAGTTGCGTGAAGAACCTTCATGTTCCGGAATGGACGTGGTCAGCGCCGCCACAATGCCGCCAGTCTCTTCGAACACGCACAGTTTAAGTGTTATGGCCGCGCGGATAACCTCATCCTGCCACTCGAACGGAACGGCAAGGCTCCGCGCCCATTTCGCCCAATACTGACGCGTGCGCTCTTCCCAGTCGCGTGCGATGACACTCGGGGAATCGGTCAGCGATTCGTCTGCCCCAAGAATAAACGTCACATCCTTGTCCAGGACGAAGCTTGTTTCGGTGAGAATATAGGAAACCGGCGCGTCAGTCGTGACTCGGAATGAAAACTCTTCATCGACGAACCGCACATGATTGACACCGCGTATGGGCTTGAGCCGACGCCCTCCCCAGTCAGTTTCCGGCGTCAGGGAGATTTTCAGCTGTGGCGTGCCCGCGATAACTTCAAACCGTCGCACCAGACTGACGGGCCGGAACGTGCGACCCTTGCGTTCAAACCTCGGAGCAAAGTCGACGATCTCCAGGATGGCGCCATCTTCAGACTCCATACGCGTGCGCAGGATGGCGGTGTTTCGGTCATAGGACTGCGTACGCTTGGACAGGCCCTCCATCCACACACTGAATGAACCGCCACCGCCCAAAAGCTTGTTGAAGACGGGCTCCCCGTCAAAGCGTGGCAGGCAGAACCACTCATAGTCACCGCGCGCATTGATCAGGCCCGCAATGGTTCCGTTGCCAACAATTCCCAGATCGAGACTCATACTTCTCCCAACACTTGTTCCAGATAGGTAGCGACGTCGCGATGAGACGCCAGCCGATAGTTTGCCGCGCTCTCGCCTTCCCCGACCTTGATCGACCAGCCACCGAGCTTATTGGCCACAAGGAAGGCGTCTTCATCTGTCTTGTCGTCGCCAATCATCACCGGCAGGCGCCCAGCGAACGGCGCAGTCTCCATGGCAGCTTGCAGGCAAACGCCCTTATTGGCCCCACTCGGCTTTGCCTCAAGCACCATCTTTCCCGATTGCAACGAGTAATCTTTGTACTGAGAAATTACGCTACTGATTTCGTGAGTGAGTTGCTCACTCTTTTCAGGTGCCGCACGATAGTGGATTGCGAGAACCGGCCCTTTCTCTTCCAAGCGTACACCATCATGCACGTCCACGACGGATGAGATACCGGAGAGCAGAGACTCGGGCGCGGACGGCACACCTTCGGTCATTGCCGCGCCGGGTGCGGCTGATCTCAGGCCATGATTGCCGAACCTCCAAAGCGTATCAGGCACACGTTTCGACAAATCTGTCAGGTCACGGCCAGAGAGAATTGCCAATGCACCATCGAGCTTTTGAGAGACACGCATGAGAACCGAATCCAGACCTGACGCCAGAAACACGGCATCTGGATCATCCTGAAGCGGAGACAGCGTTCCATCAAAATCCAGGAACAAGGCGACACCTTGGTCAAGCGCCGGCGGCACGACAGAGGAATTACTCATGCAGGAACGCCCTCAAACGCCGTCATGAAGCGGTGGCGCCACCAGTTGATGTCCTGCTGGGCAATATTGTCGAAGAGCGTCTGCCAACGGTCCTGCCGCTCGTCGAGCGGCATCTCTATGGCCTGCTTAACGGCTTCCGCGATGGCCGAGCTGTCATATGGATTGATGATGATCGCCTCCTTCATCTGCTCTGCCGCACCGGCAAATTGCGACAGGATCAGAACACCCGGGTCCTGAGGGTCTTGCGCGGCGACAAACTCCTTCGCAACAAGATTCATGCCGTCCTGCAAGGGGGTCACCAAGCAGGCCTTTGCGAGACGGTAGAGCCCGGCGATTTCTTCGCGGTCGTACCCGCGCGCCAGATATCTGATCGGCATCCAGTCGAGGTCGCCATAGTCGCCATTGATCCGTCCGGACAGCGCATCAAGCTGTTCACGGAGCTGGGCGTATTCCTCGACGACAGACCGTGAGGGCGGTGCGATCTGAGTGAACGAAATCTTGCCGTGTAATTCCGGATACCGGTCGAACAAGTCGGCCATACCTTCAAACCGCTGCGGCAGACCCTTTGAATAGTCCATCCGGTCAACCCCGATGACGAGGTCGCGTTCACCTAGAAAACGTGACAGGCGGGTCGCCGCCCGGTCTGCTGGCTCCTTGGTTGCCGCCGCAGCAAAGCCCTCACTATCAATGCCAATAGGACAGTGCAGCAGGTGGACAATGCGGCCCTCTACTTTGAACTTCCCATCCGGCTGTTCCTCGGCCCCGAATTCTTCTTCGAGGTATTGCGCGAGATTGGCGAGGTCCTTGCGGCACTGAAGGCCGACCACGTCATAGGCGCAAAGTCCCTTTGCCAACTTGCGGTGTTCCGGAATGGCACGGAACACTTCTGGTGCGGGAAAGGGAATATGCAGGAAGAAACCACATTTTCCCTGCCACCCGTCTTCCCGCAAGATGTCGCCTAGCAGCAGGAAGTGGTAATCATGGACCCAGACAATGTCGGCTTCGTCTGCTTGGTGCCGTACGATTTCCGCAAACTTCTCATTGATCTCGACATAGAACCGATAATACGCGGAATCGAACACGGCCAGATCAATCCGGTTGTGCATGACCGGCCAGAGCACACTGTTTGAATATCCGAGATAGAAACCGTCAAACTGGTCGCGGGAATAGTCAGTCAAGGCGAACTCAACGCCGTCCTCTGCAGACCGTTTCGCGCGGTTGCTGGGAAAGTCGAGAATACGGCCGCTCCAGCCAATCCAGAGGCCCTGTGTGTCGGCGAGCGTATCCCAAAGCGCAACTGCGAGCCCTCCGGCTCGGCTTTCCTGTCCCGCCGCGGTACGGTTTGAGACTGCGATCAGTCGTGAGCCTTTTGAAACTTTATGTTCTGTCATTGCCCATCCTGTCTCACCCCGTCTAACGCGTGACGCATCACTGCCAAAGACATAGCGCTGTACCTGAGTGCAGAAACCCCCACCCTGCTCGCTTTGTGAGCACTACCATAAATCTGAGTAGCGCGGAGATGGTTCCCGCCAAATCACAGAACTAGCTTGCTGGCAGGAAACTGTTGGCTTGTGCCATGCGCCATTCTTGCGCAAGTTGGGTTTCATCCGGGGCATTCAACAATTGTCCGGCCCGCACAAGCTGGTAGGCGCGTTCCGCGGTGTAGGCGATGTCCTCGGTCACGCGATGCATCACGTGGCGCGGGGTCAGCTCGCACGGATGTTCACATCCTGCGGCACCAACAACCTCCATCAATGCCTTGACCGTATTTCGTTGGTAGTTCCTGACGCGGATCGCCTTGTCGGCCACGACCAATCCGCGCTGGCGCGCTTTGTCGGATGTCGCAATGCCGGTCGGGCATGTATTGTTGTGGCAGTTCAGCGACTGAATGCAGCCGAGCGAGAACATGAAGCCACGCGCCGTATTCACCCAGTCAGCTCCCAGCGCCATGGAAGATGCAAGGGAGAAAGCGCTGATCTGTTTACCGGAACAGGCAAGCCGCACATCACCCTTCAAACCCGTCCCCACAAGTGCGTTGCGAGCCAGCACCAGGGCCTGTCTCAAGGGTGCACCGACATGGTCAAGAAACTCAGCAGGCGCTGCGCCAGTGCCCCCTTCCCCACCATCGACCACCATGAAGTCAACCCGCAACCCAGTTTCCAACATGGCTTTGCAGATGGCCAATGTTTCCCAACGATTGCCGACAGCAAACTTGATCCCGACCGGTTTGCCACCTGACAGCTCGCGCAGGCGCTCAACAAATTCCAGCATCTCGATTGGCGTCGAGAAGGAGGAATGCGCGGGCGGCGAAACGCATGTTTGTCCAACTGCGATCCCGCGCGCCTCGGCGATCTCATGTGTTACCTTTTCTCCCGGCAACACGCCGCCATGCCCCGGCTTTGCGCCTTGGCTCAGCTTTACTTCAATCATCTTGATCTGTGGGTCAGAGGCCGTGTCCGCGAACTTGGCCGCATCAAAAGATCCGTCAGCTGCGCGGCACCCGAAATATCCAGAGCCCAGTTCCCAGACAAGATCGCCGCCGCCCTGACGGTGGTAACGTGACACGCCACCCTCTCCTGTGTCGTGATAGAAGCCACCCAGGGATGCGCCTTGTGACAAGGCTTCAATTGCGTGCGCGCCGAGTGAGCCAAAACTCATTGCAGAGATATTGAAAACGCTTGCCGAGTAAGGCTGCGATGTTTCCGGCGCGCCAACCAGCACACGCGGGTTTGCCTCTTCCGGATGTTTCGCCGCTATGGAATGCGCCAGCCATTCATAAGGCGGTTTGTCGATATCAAGATGGCTGCCGAACGGCTCAACGGACGAAACATCCTTTGCACGCCGATACACCAATGTGCGCTCTTCATGATTGAAGGGACGCCCCTCCGTTTCACTTTCGACAATGTAGGCACGCAGGAAAGGTCGCAACTCCTCCGCGACCCATCGAATGCGCGCGAAAAGCGGAAAGTTTCGCCAAAGACTGTGTCGACGCTGAAGCACATCATACAGACCTGTCAGGGCCAAAGGGATCAAGGCGACAGCGAGGTAGATCAACCAGCTGTGCTGTCGCCAAAACACAAGGCATAGCGCCAACAGCAGAACAGTTGCGAGCCAAGGCAGGTAACGAAACATTTTATCCTCACTTCACGGCCAGTATCGCCATTGGGTGTGAACTCCTCGCATAGAGAGGTCAATCAATCGTATCCATACGCTTCCAGCGAACCGCCCAAGACGGCATATTGGTCATTCAATCCGTGCTCACACTACTTCGGGATATTGTTGCACTACCGAAAAGGGGTTGGCAGGCTGTGGAAAAACGGGTCAGTGTTCAAACAGCGTTTCAAACTGATTCGTGTTGTGAGCTGCGTAAATTTAAACACGCCCGTCCGTCGGGCCCATTGAGGAGACACTCCCATGGCAAAAGCAACCAAAGCCAAGAAAGCTGCGGCGCCAAAAAAAGCTGCTGCGCCCAAGACAACGAAACCAGCCAAGGCACCTTCACCGAAGGAAGTCCTGATGGAGAAGTACATCACTGACCTGAAAGACAAGGTTGGTGAGACACGCTCTGACATGGCGCTTCTGGATGCAGCCGTCAAAGCCTGTGGGCCGACGATCTACAAGGCCGATTCCGCAACCGTTGCTGCTTCCGACAAGGAAGAGCTGGGTCGCATCAAGAAGGGCTTTATCGCAAAGAAGCTTGGCGTTACTGACGACGCAAAAGCCGATGCCGCGATTGCGGATGCTGTTGCAAAGTACGGAAAGTCCGTTCGCGCAAAGCATCGTCCGGTAATGTATTACCTGATCGCGAAGGCGCTCAAGAAGGGCTCGGTCCTCAAGGGCTAAGCACTCTTCCCTCACGGGAGAAAAAGAAAGCCGGGAAGGTTGTAACCTTCCCGGCTTTTTTTGCGTTGAATGCTGGATCAGTATCCAGCAAGGCGCGCGTAGCGATCCCTGTGCCAGCTGGCAGAACCATAGAGCGCTTCCTGTACGCGAGCCCGCTTCATGTAGAGGCCAGGGTCTGCATCATCCGTCATGCCAATACCCCCATGCATCTGCACGCACTCGTTTGATACGAGATGAATCAATTCGCCGGCGCGCGCCTTGGCCAGACTTGCCAGTTCCGCAATATTTGGCTTGCCGTCATCAACGGCCGCCAGCGCAGCCGCAATGCAGGAACGCGTCAGCTCCAGCTCAGTAAACATCTTTGCGGCACGATGCTGCAATGATTGGAACGATCCAATCAGTTGGCCGAACTGTTTCCGGTTGTTGAGGTACTCCAATGTCATCTCAAACGCCGCATCTGCACTTCCCAGCATTTCCGCCGCCTGGCCGATCGCCGCCCGGTCCAGAACCGGCTCCAATACGTCTGCGCCTTTGTCCACTGCGCCGATGACAGCTGTTGCCGGAACCATCACATCTTCCAGCACGACATGAGCCGCGCCGTGAGAGTCGACGGAGTTCAGCGCTTGGATAGACACGCCCTTTGCATCCGCCGGAACCATGAACAGCGTAAGGCCGTGACGGTCACCTGCTTCGCCAAAGGTACGCGCCACAACAATCAGCATCTCGGCATGATGAGCGTCCGGCACAAACCGCTTCATGCCGTTCAACGTGTAGCCTTGCCCATTGCTCTCCGCCTCGGTGGCGACGCCCAGCGGATTGAAATGCGCAGTTTCGTCGAGCGCCAAGGCAAAACTGGTTGCGCCCCCGGCAATCTTGGGCAACCATTCCGCCTGCTGTTCTGCGCTGCCGCCCAGCTGCAAGGCGCTGGCCGCGATCAGGGCTGTCTGGAGAACCGGTGTTGGCGCCAGTGTACGGCCTTGCGCTTCCAGAACCTGGCCAAGTCCGACCAGGCCGAAGTGTTCACCACCTGGCTCATCCGGAATGATCACACCAAAGAAGCCGAGTTCGGCGAGTTTCTGTCGTGTCTCTGCGTCTACGCCATTTGCTCCACTGTCGCGCAGTTGGCGCAGGCGAGTCACTGGCATTTCGTCACGCGCGAACGCCATAGCGGTGTCGCGCAGCATTTCCTGGTCTTCCGTCAAAAGGAACGTCATCTGAATATCTCCGAAGCCTTGCGTTTTTCCCTGGTGTTTATTGCATCACGGCGGACATTTTCCGCTTCGCGCCCCACGAGCAGACCGGCCAAACCGGCCGTACTCCAAAGGGCGCTGGCAGCGAGAACCAGCCGGATGTTTGTCAATTCGAGGCGCGCTGCCTCCATGCCTGCCCATACGTAGACAACGACAAGGGTCGACAACAGCGCAAGTGTCCACACAGCCACCTGCGTAAGCCAGCGCCCACGGAAAAACGGAGCCAGGACTCCGGCCATGAACGGTGTGCCAAGAAACAGAATGATGATCTGCGTGGACGACATGCTTATTTGTGGTCCTTGAGACCCAGTACGCGTTTCGAGATCACGTTGAGATTGATCTCGCTCGTGCCGCCCTCGATTGAGTTGCCTTTCGAGCGAAGCCATTGGCGCGTAACCTTTTTGGCAGACGGGTCAAAGCCCTCCCCTTCCCAGCCAAGCCCCTCAGTTCCAAGCGCCTCGACGAGTAGTTCGTGACGATCCTGATTCATCTTGGCAGCACCATATTTCAGGATGGAAGCTGTGTGGCCCACCTGCTGGCCAGCCTTGGCTTGTTCGGCCTGGCGCTGGACGGTTAGATTGAACGCCTTCGCATACATCTTGTGGTCCGTGATCCGTCCGCGTAGATCGCCATCGATGAGACGTCCCTCATTGTCGGTACCGATATGCATCTTCGCATATTCTTCAGGCCCAAGAATGCCGGAGCCTCCCGTGCCGCCAAATCCGCCAGCAGAGATTGAAGAGCGCTCGAACTGAAGCAGCCGCTTGGCGATCTGCCAGCCCCCATTCACGTCGCCGACCAATTGATCCTTCGGCACCTTGACGTCGGAAAAGAAGGTTTCGCAGAATGGGCTTTCACCCGAAATCAACTGGATCGGACGCGCCTCAACGCCCGGGCTCTCCATGTCGAACAGAATGAAGCTGATGCCTTCATGCTTCACGCTCGTGTCAGTGCGAACGAGACAGAAGATCCAATCGGCCTTGTCGGCGTAAGATGTCCATACCTTCTGTCCGTTGATCAGGTAGTGATCGCCCTTGTCTTCGCAACGCGTCTGAAGGTCGGCAAGGTCAGACCCCGCGCCGGGCTCTGAATATCCCTGACACCAGCGCGTCTTGCCTTTCACGATGTCCGGGATGAAACGAAGTTTCTGCTCCTCGTTGCCAAACTCAAGCAAGGCCGGGCCAAACATCCAAAGGCCAAAGGAGAACAGCGCCGGGCGCGCCTTGATGCGGCGTAGCTCTTCCTGAAGCACACGATTCTGCGCGCGGCTAAGTCCGCCACCCCCATATTTCGCTGGCCATTCAGGAGAGGTCCACCCCTTCTCGCCCATACGCTCCAACCAGAGCTTTGCTTCGGGATTCTTGAACTTTTCGCGCTTACCGCCCCAGACGATCTCGTCATCCTTCATGGGCGTGCGCATAGACGGCGGACAATTCTCCTCAAGCCATTCCCGCGTTTCTGCACGGAATTGCTCTAAATCGACAGATTCATCATACGCCATATCGGACTCCTGAAGGGGCAACAGAACTTTGCCCAACCATATGCCCATCAGATAGCACCGCCAAGCACTGACCTAGCGTTAGAATTGGTGCGCGCCTCCCGCGCCAGGCACGCCCTCTCGAGGCGTTTTGACCCAATAATGTGGTCTGCGCGCCAAGCTGTAGAGGGCTCTCGCCATCGCGAAGAACTGCAGCGGCCAATAAAATGGCAATGTGATAAGGTCTCGCATGCGTATTGCGAAGGAAGCCGACGGCACTGTGAGGGCGGTCACAGCACCAACCGCATAAGAAACGGTGAGCATCGCCCAGCTGATGCGGCTTAGGTTGGCATCCGGAGACACGATACAGACCACGCACCAGACCAGCCAAGGAAGGTGAAAGAGCGCAGACAGAATGGAGGCGCCAAGCGTCAGCTGCATTGAGACAAAGCGCAGCGCCCCCATTTCACGTGCTGCAGTGACGGGTTCGCGCATCAGCACCAACCAAGTCTGCACGAAGCCCTTCAACCATCGCGACCGCTGACCAAGCCAGACATTCAGATGCTGTGGCGGTAGCTCAACAGTTGATGGGGCGATGACATCAATCTTCTTGCCAAGGCGTGCGAACCGCAGACCCAGGTCCGCATCTTCAGTCACATTCCAAGCGTCCCACCCGCCCGACGCAAGTAGCGCCCTGCGGCGGAAATGATTGCTTGTTCCGCCGAGCGGTATGGGCATGCCGAGCCGAGCCAGCGCTGGCATGAGCCGATGAAACTGAATTGCATACTCCAGTGCCCAGTGTCGGGACAGCCAACTACCGAAGCGCACATTCCCAGACAGGGGAGCCTGTACACAAGCCAGGTCCGGATCCCACGCAAACCGGCGTGCCGCCTCCATGAGCTGCCCCGGATTGGGCCGGTCCTCGGCATCATAGACGGTCACAAATGCCCCACGGGCCCGTCCGAGGCCATAATTCAACGCGCGGGGCTTGGTCTTTGGATCGCCGGGGGGCAGGACCAGAACTTCGGTTCCTTCCGGCCATATTTGAGCATGGATCGCATCCTTCGTTGCGTCGTCTCCGGCTTCCAACAACAGTTTCACATCAAGCAAATGCCGCGGATATTCGAGCGACATCAGGCTGTCTGATAGCTGGGGCATGCAGGCGGCCTCGTCCTTGAGCGCTATCAGGATCGTATATACCGGCAGCAACAAGGAGAGGGAGGCTGGATCGGTCAGAAGGTAGGCGCGACTGTCCCCAAAGATCGCCAATGCGAGTCTATACGCAATGATGAGAACGAAGATGACCAGGCTGAGCGTCCCAAGCCCAGTCAGGATCAACCCGGGCGCAAACAATCCCAAAATACCAAGTGTGGCCGCGCTCCGACCGACGAAACGAGACTGTGCCTCGTCAAGTCCTGTCTTTGCAGACATGCCTTGGAATCGGGAAGGGAACGCCTCCGCTGCCCTTTCCGCCAGACGCACGTCCGGCGGAGGCTCAGCAAGGTCATCAAACAAATGCTGCGGAAATCTCTCCCGCGCGGACGCCCCATCACCACCCATGAAATGCATTGATGAGTAAAGAGGACGAAGCTCAAGAAACCACAAGTTGAATTCGTTTCGAGATCGTAACGAATGCCCCAATTGATAGAAATATATAGACTCTCGCAAAGTTTGTTCTATATTTGTTCTATGACTGAGCTCAACATCATCTGGTTTCGACGGGACCTTCGGGTTCACGATCATGCCGCACTAGCTTCTGCCTGCGCAGCGGGCGGACAGATTGTGCCGCTTTTCATATTCGAGCCGAATTATTGGCAACGGGCCGACACGTCGGAACGCCAATTTGAGTTTGCAGTGGAATCTCTTGCTGATCTTGATCGCGCCCTGCGCCAACGCGGTAGTCAGCTTTGCCTCAGATCCGGCGTGGTGACGGAAGTTCTCTCACGCCTGCATGCCCAGCATGGCATCGCTTCCCTTCATTTCCACTCTCTCGGCAATACGCCTGCAGAGGCGGAACAGGACCGGCAGGTTCGCACCTGGGCGCTCAAGGTTGGGATTCCCCTGAGAGAGCATACCGGGATACAACATTCAATTTCGCCGCATTCTGATTGGGATACGGCGTGGCGCAGACATATGAGAAAGCCTCGTATCGCGGCGCCCGCAGCTCTTCCTCCGCTGTCAATTCCATCGGAAGGCTGGCCGATCGCTTCTGATTTCGGTCTGGAATCAGACGGGTGCCCAAACCGACAAACGGGCGGGCGGACCAATGCGATCCTTCAATTGCGGTGGTTCCTGTCGGGCGGTGGTCGCAATGCTGGGAAGGCAAACTTGTCCATAACGGCATGTGAGGCGACCGCATCGCGACTGTCCGCTCATTTGACGATGGGCTCAGTGTCAGAACGCGAAGTCTGGCAAGCCGCCATGAAAGCCCAGGCGGCACTGGTCACCGATGGGGACGAGACCTTTGCCACGGCACTTCACCGCTTCACCGAAAAGCTCGCCAAGCGATCTCGACGTGTTCAGGCATCTGCCCGGGTCAGTCTGACCGACACGTCCCTGCTCCCGGTCGACATTCATAACCGAGAAGAAGCCAGTTTGGCTGATCCTCGTTTGTCTGCCTGGACAAATGGAAAAACGGGGTTTCCGCTATTGGATGCGAGTATGCGGTGTCTTCAGGCCACCGGGCATTTGGAATCGAGCCTCAGGAGCCTGCTTCTTTCCTTTGCAACATGTCATCTCTGGCTGGGACCGGTTCGCCCGGCTCAAGTCCTGGCGCAACTCTGCACCGATTTTGCTCCGGCGATGTACTACGTAAGTGCCAGCCAAGTCATCGGCCTCTCCAAAGCAGCTCCGGCATATATCCCCAACCCCGTCAGGCAATCCCTGTCTCGTGACCCAGACGGCGCGTTCATCCGCAAATGGATTCCCGAGATCGCCGAACTACCCGACCAGTATCTCCATGCACCCTGGGAAGCTCCCAAGTCGGCCCTGTCCGCGCACGGCATCATTCTCGGACAATCCTACCCTATGCCGCTGGTGGACCATGTCGCAGCCGCCCGAGAAGCAAAACGCAGGCTTTCCCCTGACGGGGCGTCTCGCCCACTGCCCTTTCATTCTATTGCCCGAAAGCCGCTGGGCATCAGAAGGTCAACTATCGGCCGCAACATGACAGCAAAGCGCTCAGGCCATAGCCCAATCCAGCTCAGCTTTGATTTGCAGAGCCAAGCCTGATTGGGGGGCCGCACAATACAATCCTTTGCATTAATTCTGCTTCAGATTTTTTCTTCGGCTTGACTTGCAATTGGCCGGCCCATATCGATATTCAACAAATAACAGAGCCTTGAAATTGCTCGTATTTATCTTTTTTCGATAAAAACTTATTGATTTTCGATAATTTCCAACCTAGATTGTTTGTGTCGGCGGCGGGATGGTCTCGCCAAGGACATTCAGAAAACAGCTAGAAGGAATTGAAAATCATGATCCCCCGCGCTCGTCATACCGACATCGCCGCTCCCGCCAAGAATGACGTGATGGCCCTCTCCATCATGACCGGAGAGGCAACTCACCGGACCCGGCCGGCCAATGATGTCAAAGCGGAGGATCGTCAGAATCTTCTGGTTCGCCGCCGCCGCCGCTTCGCCCGCCGCGAAGCGCACTAAGCCCGCCTGCCGGCGCCGCGACAATCGGTTCCCCTGCCGATCGTGGCGCCGGCCTCCCCCCGCCCCCACACTCACAAGCCCAGAAGGATAATCTCACCATGATCCGCTCAATCACAGCCATCGCCATTGCCGCTTCCATCGCCACGGCGCCTGCTTTCGCTGCGTCCGACAATTTCCAGATGAAAATCGATCTGAACCGCACGCAACTTGAGACGCAGGAAGGCGCAATCCAAGAATACAAGCGCATTCGTCAGGATGTTCATGAGCGCTGCGCCGCCGAACATGACACATTTCGCTTCGCGAAGGACTATGTGGTCGAAAAGTGCGAACGCTCGATGATGAAAAAGGTCGTCGCCTTCGTGGATGACGCGACCTTCACCAAGGTTCACTACGCATCCAACTAATCTTCTTCGGCTCTGGCGGGCCTCCTGCCTCTCCAAACACACGCCCGCCCGGTCCGGATCCTTGCCCTGCTCTCACCAGCAGGGCATTTTCTTGTCAGGAATTCGCGTCGGCTTCCCGGAAGTCCTTTGCCCGCAGGACCTGCGCAAGTCGGAAATGGGCAGGCACAAACGCTTCATCCTCATCACTCTCGAACAAGGCACAGCAACTGGTTGGGAATTTTTCTATTAACCGGATCGATTCCTGATGGTCCTGGCTACCGGCTTCGCGAAGAATTTCCATCGAGAAGTCATGCAGGCCCGGATTGTGACCGATGATCATGAGCGTACCGGCACCATCATTATGCCGCACAGCTTCGGTCAAGCCGCGCACACCCGACAAATAGAGAGACTCCATCGGGCGTACTTTCTCGCCCTCCACAACCCTGGCAACTTCAGAACAGGTTTCGCGGGCGCGGCGGGCGCTGGATACCAAAATCCGCTCCGGGCACCATCCCATCGCGACCAGTTCCTCGGCCATGCGCTGCGCGTCCTCCTTGCCTCTTGCCGTCAGAGCGCGGCTGAAATCGTCTACCCCTTCGCCCCAAGGCTCCGTCTTGGCGTGTCGCATCAGGATCAGGCGCTTCATTCCAATTCCTTCTTCCCGGATCGGGCATTAGAAAAACTTATCGACAGCTTCAGGTGCCGCGCATTGGATTGCTTCTTCTTAGGCACCATTTTCTGGTCAGAAATCAAGAGACAGGAGTATGGTAATATGAGCCTTCTGATTGGCGACGTCGCCCCAGATTTTGAAGCCGAGACAACAGAAGGCCGCATTCGCTTCCACGAATGGGCTGGCGATGACTGGGTCGTGTTCTTCTCCCACCCGGCAGATTTCACACCGGTTTGCACCACCGAACTTGGCTATACAGCGAAACTGAAGGATGAATTCGCAAAGCGTGGCGCAAAAGCCCTCGTTATTTCAGTCGACAGCCTCGAAGACCACAAGAAGTGGATCGCTGATATCGAGGAAACCCAGAATACCAGTGTTCAATTTCCGATCATTGCCGATCCTGATCGCAGCGTGGCAACGCTGTACAACATGATCCACCCAAATGCGGACGCCAAAGTCACGGTTCGGGCAGTTTATGTCGTCGACCCCAACAAGAAAATTCGCGCTTCCATCATCTATCCCCCAAGCGCAGGTCGGAACTTTGATGAGATCCTCCGCCTGATTGACAGCCTTCAACTTACGGACGGCCACAAAGTGGCGACGCCAGTGAACTGGAACGACGGCGATGATGTGATCATCGTGCCTTCTCTGACTGACCCGAACGAAATCGCCAGGCTCTTTCCGAAAGGCTACAAGGCGGTGAAGCCGTACTTGCGCTACACTCCTCAGCCGGAAAAATAGATTTCCTCCTGACCTTCCGTGCCATCAGCGCACGGAAGGCACTGAAAGCGAATTCAATTTGGCAAAGCTGCTTTGATCGAGTCGATATCGTATGGTTTCTTGACCACTGGCGCGGATGAGTAACGCTTTGCCAAATCGATGGAATCTCCATATCCCGTCGCAAATGCAAAGGAAATGCCTTGTGCGTGCAATTGTTCGGCGACCGGTTCACTGGTCTCTGATCCGAGGTTGACATCCAACAAGGCGAATTGAAGGGTCTCGCTCTCGATGAAATCGAGGGCTTCCTTCACGTTTGACGCCACGAACACTTCCGTCGCACCTAGCGACCGAAGCATGTCCTCCGCATCCATCGCTATGATCAAATTGTCTTCCAGTACCAGCGCATGCCCAGACAGGCTGGCCTGCTTGCGTTCATCCATCTTGTTTCCGGTCTCCGGGTGCAAGGCATCGGAAAATCCATCGACATGTGCAGGGGGAATTTCGAAATCCGCTGAGACACCGGTGACCTCAAACCTAATCTCGGCTCGACCACCCAGCTCATACGGAATCGATCGCTCAATGATGGTCGAACCGAAGCCCCGGCGTACAGGAGGCGACTGGATGGGCGGGCCACCGGTCTCCAACCACGATATTGACAAGGCCCCGTCCGAGAGCCGCGCGAAGCCAATCTGCACGACGCCATTTGTTTTGCTAAGCGCCCCGTATTTGGCCGAGTTGGTTAGCAATTCATGCACGACCAGTGACACAGCCGTGAAGGCTTTTGGTCGCAAGTGGACGTCCGGCCCCTGAATCTTCACCTTCTCGGCGTTTGCCCCAAGATAGGCCTCTACCTCGATGCGTATCAGTTCTCGTGCTGAAGCAGGCTCCCATTGCTGCCTCGTGATCAAGTCATGGGCACGACTGAGTGCATGGATCCGACCACCCACAACATGCGTAAACTCAGAGATGGAGCGCGCCTCGGATCCGCTCTGTTCAACAAGCCCACCAATCAAGCTCAAGATATTCCGCACTCGGTGATTAAGCTCGGCAATCAGAAGTTCCTGATGCTCCTGCGCTTTAGCCCGTTCGCGCAATGTTGCGTCCGACATACGCAAAATGACTTCGAGCAATGTCAGCCGCAGCGCTTCAGCGGCGCGCACTTCGGCGGGCTGCCAGGGGGCAGATGTATTCCGCACAATCTGCTGCCATGCCTCAAAACTCTTGCGCGGGGTGAGACGGTCGCCATTCGGACCAGAAACGACGGGTTTATCCGGATTCCCGGCCCATGTGACAGATTTTGCAAGCTCCCTGCGGAACAGCACAATATAGTCTCTCGGCGCCCGCGACACGGGCAAGACGAGCATACCGGCAGCGCGATCCACAAACCCAGCAGCAGCGGGATAGGCTTTAACAACACTGTCCGTGTGATAAATCCGGCTGGCGGCCGTCGTATTCAGGAAACTCACCAAGCCAAGAAATTCCTCCTTGCTCGGCGTATGTCCGATCGATTCGAATTCTCCGTTAACCCACCCAACGGCTCCGTCGTAAGGAATGACCGAGGCGATACCGCTGATGATGGTATCAAAATTGTCAGATATCGACGCATCTTCGGCAAGCTGAGCCATGAGTTGGTCATGCAGGGACTGGGCGCGCTCCTGCTCATCCCTGCCCTCGTCAGATTCTTTCTGGTCCAATACAAATGAGAAAAGCTGCCCAAACAGTTCCGCGGCCGTGCGAACTTCATAGCCAAGCACTCGCGGGCTCTCATGATGGCAGGCGAAAAGCCCCCAGAGCTTGCCCCGCTTCAGGATGGAAATGGAGAGCGATGCCTGAACGCCCATATTTGCCAGATATTCCAGATGAATGGGCGAGACGGACCGCAAACCACTCATAGACAAGTCGAGCGGCACACCCTCAGGATTGATGGCAGGAATGATCTCCGCGCCCGAATCCGATACATCCGCGATGATACGCAGAAGGTTACGTTTGTAGAGTGCTCGCGCTTGCTTTGGAATGTCAGACGCCGGATAATGTAATCCCTTGAAACTATCCATTCCCGGCTTGACGGATTCAGATACGACAACGCCGGAATCATCCTCTGCAAAGCGGTAAACCATGATCCGATCAAACCCAATCAGGTTGCGCAACTGGCGCGCCGCCTCATCGCACAATTGTTGTGAAGAATCGGCGCGAGATATACGCTCCACCATGGGACGAACATAGTTCACATAGTTGGTATCGCGTGCATCGTCCCGAGGCTCGAACTCCATCACGATTGAGCGCCCCGACAGGTGCATGGAGAGGTCGAACAAGCGCTCATCCCCGGTCAATGCCACACCGAATACGCGCTCAACAGCATCCGGCGACGCCAGCATCGGCATGCGGGATCGAATCAACAGCAAGGCCTGTTCCGAGAAACAGTCTCTCAGGGGCTTGCCTATCAGCTCTTCCGCTGCGGCTCCGATGAACTCTTTGACGTTTACCGAAGCATGGTTCACGATCCAGTCTGACGACATGGAGATCAGGCCACCAAAGGACTGTACACGCCCGATGACGTGAATGGGTTCACGGTCGCAATTCGTCAGGTCAACATCGCTCGCGGGCCCGTCAGTTTCGGGGCTGTGGCGGATCATAGGCAAACTTTCTGGTCACGTCCTGGCAAGCCGCCTCAAAAATCGAGAAACAGCCCTTCGCAGATTCTACTATATCAATAAATTCCGATTGGCTAATTTGCGCGTTTGAAACCTGGACAAGAAAATCTGTCCAGCAAGAACGGTCTGTCATCTGGCTCAAAAAGCGACCTGCAAGCCGGACATTCGAATCATCGGCCTGCTGCCATCGTTTGTGCAGAACCGTACCACCGAGGCGGCTACCCGCGATAACATAAATTATTCCAACTGGATGCGCCGCCTCCATACTGGGCTCTGCCTGCCAGGTCGGTATTCCAGCGCCGAGTGAGGCAAGATCAGCCTCTATTTCTTCAAGGGGCAAGTGTGGCAATGCGAACCCGCCATGCGGTCGCAAATGACGCTCAATCGTCGTATAGGCGAGATGATTGATTGCGAGAAAGGCGGCAAGCCCTTCCGGCCGAGTGAGGTCATGGCGGCTGATCAATTCGTCCACGCGCGCATGATGGTCAGCGGTTCTTAAGCGCAAATCCTGCCTGACCGTGTCCACAATTTTCATCAATGAAATCTCTCTGTGCGTCCGCGCAGCGCTCAGGCCGGAACAGAATCGCTCAAACGGCCGCCAATGCGGATAGCTTCAATTCTTGTGGCAAGTCCTGTGGCGTCATCGGTTTCTATATAGGTTCCGCACAAGGTCCCCTCCCCCAAAGCGGGCTGGTAACGCTCTCCAGGCAATTGTGTCTGGAATCGATACAGGGAAATCTGCTTCTGCATGCCGATGACGCTGTCATAGTCACCGCACATTCCGGCATCCGTCTGATAAGCCGTGCCGCCCTCAAGGATCATCGTGTCGGCTGTGGGGACATGGGTGTGACTTCCAACCACGAGACTTGCCCGCCCATCGCAGTGGTGGCCCATAGCCATTTTCTCACTGGTCGCTTCACAATGCATGTCCACAATGATGGCATCCGCCACAGCGCCAAGCGGCATGGAATCCAATGCCGCATCCACGGCCGCAAAGGGACACGGCAGCGTCTGGCGCATGAACACATTCCCCTGCACCTGGACGACCCCGACACGACGCCCATCCGGCAAGCTGAACAGATTGGCTCCCTTGCCAGGTGCGCCGGCAGCCGATGGGTAATTTATGGGGCGCAACAAACGGGGTTCGCGTTCGATATAGGTCAAAGCCTCGCGTTGATCCCAGGCATGATCACCGAGAGTCAGGCAATCAGCACCTGCGGCAAAGAATTCCTCCGCAATGACGCTTGTCAGGCCGAAGCCCCCCGCCGAATTCTCAGCGTTTACTAAAGCAAAATCCAGACGCATGCGCGCCTTAAGGCCCGGCAAATGGTCCAGGACAGCCTGTCGGCCAGGCTTTCCGACCACATCTCCAAAAAAGGCAATTTTCATGGCGAAAAGTCTATGCCCCGGCCTGAGAACAAAGAAAAGCGCGCGCGCCCAGTCGGCACGCGCGCGCTTAGAGCGGATTCCAGTAGACTCTATTCGTTGCTAGCCGAGAAGCCGAGCGACGACTTGGTCAGCGTAGACGGGTCTTCCATCTCTGCAAATGTCGACATCTTGATCGGTGTCGCAGGGTTCAACGAAATGGTCAGCGTCTTCGGATCCGTGATGAAGCTGGACAGGGCCGTGGAGGCCTCAGTTGCCAGTTCCATGTCGATCCCCGAACCTGACGCCATCATGGGTGCCATGGCCAGCAGACCAGCCGTTTGATTGCGCAGCTGCTGCGGGTCTTCACCGCTCTGCGCGGCGTAGGCATTGAACGCACGGTCCACAATGCCATCATCATCCAAAGACAGGTCGATGGAGTGGAGCGTAAGCTTCTCCATGACTTCTCCCAGCATTGCCGATGGATCTGCAGAGTCCATATCCTGCTCAGCCTGAGCTGCTGCCATCGCGCTGGCACCTTCATACTTCGCGCCGAAATTCAAGCGGAAGCCATCTTTCAGCTCCCAGTAATTCTTGCCTTTTTCCAGCGTCACCACGTCTGCATCAGGATCGTAAGCCTGTTCACTGGCCATGGTCAGCTCAAGCTTTTCGTACCCGAGCGTCGCAAGCTGGGTGCCCAACTGCTGGCCAAGTTCACCATCACCAGCGTTCAGAACCATTTTGACAGGCTCAGTGATCACTTTTACGGCACGGCCCTGCTTGTCATGGCTTACATTGGATACAAGCGAAGGCATGTCGAAATTGACGCCTGAAACATCGAAGTTCAGATCTTTCAGATTGATAGACTTGTAACCGGGATTGGCCGGATCTTTCGGGTTCATGCCGGCCATGAAGCCAGACTCAAAGCTGTCTTCCAGAGAGTCGCCCTCAGCTGGTGCAAACACCGACCAGTCAAACCCGCGAATATCCACATTGCTGAGATTGGCCTTGACGGTCATGTCGTCTTCAGGATCGAACATGTCGAATTTCAGGCCCTTCAGCATCATCTGAGCAGCCTTCTGATTCTTCATCCCAGAGACCGAAATCGTGTCCACGAGGAAAGTACCACTTTCGCCATCGTCTTCATCGATCTGCATGTTCATGTCGTTCATGGTCCACAGATCGAAAGAGAGCGCCTCCCCTGTAGGCATGTCAGCAGGTTCTGCGTCCGCAAACACGCTCGCGACCCATGCTGCCAGCGCAGGTGAAGGATTGACCAGTTCGATGGAGCCAATGGACGCGCTGCCATCTTCTGCTTCTTCGGGATCAGTCGGAACCAGCGAAATGTCGGACATGACCATGCGCGAGAAGCTCGCTTTGCCGTCAATCATGGCAAGACCGTCGAATTCCAGCTTTTTCGCTTTTACATCAGCACCATCCAGGTGCGTGCCGTCTTCATCGTCGTCGGACCCGTCATCGTCGCCTGCCAGAAGCGTCACGTCAGTGAATACGGCCTTGTCCCCGTTCAGCGTGCTGCTGCCGAAGGAAATGCGGCTGTCGTCGGCTTCATCCATAGCAAAAGCCGCAAGCGCCTGTGGCGCGGTTGCTGGATCACCTTTGCGGGCCTTGACGTCCTTTGCGGCATCTGTGGCGTATTCAGAGCCAGCGCCATCAACCGGCTTGTCTTTGTCTCCGCAAGCCGTAAGCATGGCGATGGCGGCAACGCCTGTGAGCAGATATTTCATGTTTGGTCCCTTTAATGATTGATGCCAGCGTTTCATTTGCGCCCGTCACCTAGAGTGAGATTATTAACATGGCATACAACAATGGCCAGACCGTGACATTCAATGGCCCCGACGGGGACGAAATTCGTGTTCGCCTTGAAGTGAATTCGAAGGCACGCCGGTTGATTTTGAGATTGGATGAACGCCGCCGGGAAGCGGTCGCGATTGCGCCATCGCGGCGGCAGATCAAGGACGCCGCCGCATTCGCAGCCGAGCGAATCGACTGGATTTCAACGCGCCTCCAACACCTTCCAGAAGTTGTTCGCTTTGATGAAAACAATCTGATTTCGTATCGGGGTGCTCCCTGCCGCCTGACTGCAGAAGGCTCGGGCCGCGTAGCCCGCATGATAACCGGTCAGCCGAACACACTTTGCGCGCCAGGTGACCCGGAAACACTACATTTGCGAGTCACCCGCTACCTGAAGAAACAGGCGCGTGCAGATATCACCCGCTCAGTAAACCGTCATGCCGCCACGTTGGGCGTCTCGTACAATAGCATTTCGGTGAAGGATACCCGCTCGCGTTGGGGCTCGTGCACGGCCGATGGTAAATTGTCGTTCTCATGGCGCCTGATCATGGCGCCCTCTGAAGTGCTTGACTACGTGGCGGCCCATGAATGCGCACATTTACTGGAAATGAACCACTCCCCGCGGTTCTGGGCGCATGTTGCAACCTGCTGCAGCGACTGGAAGCGGCAACGCTCATGGCTGCGTGAGCATGGCGCTGGCTTGCAGGCAGCCGGCGAATAGTGCGGCCTAGCTGGCAGCAACCTCTTCAGGTTCAGTTGCGACTTCGACATCGCGGGCCGGACCAAAGCTGATCAACGTGACCCCGTCGCCGCCCTTGGCCTCCCGATTCGGCCCGAGGAAGATCAGCGTGCCATCTGCGCGAATTTCAGCGATCAGGTCCACTTTCGGTCGATCCTTGCGATAATCTTCAAGGTCGTATTCATCCGTCAACTTCGTCTTGCCAAAGGTCCAACCGCGATAATGGTCGCGGATCAGGCTGTCATAGCCCCTGCCCCGACGAATCAGTGTTCGCCCGCGTGTGCCCATGCCGATGGCCCGGGGATCTTCTTCTTCGGTATCCTGTGCCGACAATTGATAGACCCTGTGGCGGCCGAGTTCAGGGGCAAAATGTCCGGAAACGAGCGCGTTGTACGGCTCATTGGCAGACAAGCCAACAACCTGGTCAAAGGCGGCATGATCCAGCCGAACCTCCGCTTCCTCTGACAGGACTTCGCCGAAGAAGGTGTTGAGCCCGGCCTCGCGTGCAGGTCGCAAGCGCCTCCAGTTATTGTCTGCAAGGATCGGTTCAATGCCGACATCCTTCAGCACTTTGGCCAGATCGATACTCCAGGGGTTCACACCTACCAGCAAGACGCCGGGTCGCTCCTTGCGGGCGAGTCCCAATCGCCGGGCCATTGGCCCGATCGTAAAGCCGTGGAGGACCACGGTCACGAACACCATGGCAAAGGCGAGCGGGGTGATCTGTTCTGCACCAGAGAAATAGAACCGGGAATCTCCGCGCCGCCCGAGATCCTCCAGCAGGGTTGCAAAAAGGCTGGAAACGGCAACCGCCACGATCCCGCGGGGCGCAATCCAGCCAAGCAGGATCGCTTCATTGCGTTTCAACGTCCCGAATGTGGCGATCCACACCGAAAGCGGCCGCACGATGAACAGCATTGCCAACAGGAAGGCGAGCGTATTCCAGGTCAGTGCGCGGCGAATGACATCTGGCGTGAGGTTGGCCGTCAGGATGACAAACACGCCTGAAACGAGCAAGACGGCGATATCCTCCTTGAATTTTCGGAGCTCTGCGAGCCCGGCAAGGCGCGAATTGGCCAGCGTCATGCCATAGGCCGTGACGGCAACGAGGCCGATTTCCTTTTCGATCATTTCTGCCAGCGCATAACAGAGAATGATGGACGCGAAGATGATCGGCGCCTTGAGGTATTCCGGAGTCCACCCCTGACGGAAGGCGCGCACGATGGCCCAACCGAAGGCGAAGCCCAGCCCGACACCCAGTGCAGCGGCCACGATGATCATGGCGCCCTTACCCAGGATCGACTCCCCCGTGGCGGCCACGCGAATGATTTCGAAAGCAGCCACGGCAAACAGGGCGCCAACCGGATCGTTGACGATGCCTTCCCATTTCAGGAACTGACCGGTTCGCCCGCCGAGTTTGGACTGACGCAACAATGGCATGATCACGGTGGGCCCGGTAACCACCAGTACGCCCGCAAACACAACAGAACTGCCCCAATCGAGACCGGCGGCATAATGGGCTGCGAAAGTGCCCAGCGCCCAAGCCAGCGGGCCACCAAGGAATACCATGCGCCGAACAGCTGCACCGGCATCACGCAGGTTCTCGAATTTCAGGACGAGCCCGCCCTCGAACAGGATCACGGCAACGGCCAGCGACACGATGGGACGCAACAATTCGCTGCTGCCACTGTTGAACACCTTCTCAGGATTGAGCAGAGGCTCGCCGAAAACCACAGTCCACAGTGGACCGACCGCCAAACCTGCCAACGCCATCAGCACAATGGCGGGTGCCTGTATACGCCAAGCGACCCATTGCGCACCAATTCCCAGCGCCCCGATCAGGGCGCAGGCGAAGATCAGCTCGCTGGATCCGGCGGATGCCAGTGCAAAGTTGAATTGGTCCATAAAAGCCCCGTTTCGTGGTGCATTCTGCCCGTCGGGCGATCAGAAAACTAGGCTTGAGCCGCGTTTATGTCATCAGCAAAGTCAAATCCGATCTCGCGGGTACCATAATCGCCTTCTTTGTAGCGTTCGATATGGTCGGAGAACCAGAGCAGGATGTGCTGGTAAAGGTGTTCATAGAATGGTTCAGGGTCAGCATCTTTCAGCGGCAGGCTGAATTCGTATACCGAACCGTCCTCAATCTGAATTTTGAATTTGTCGCCGATCTTGCGGCACTGCATCACCAGCCTCAGCCAGTCCGTATCGCGCGTGACGCGCACAGCAAGGCCGAACGATATTGGCCCCAGGAGCCGGAAGCCTCGCGGCGGGATCGAAAAGGCTGCATCCCCATGTGCCTTTGGTTTGTAGGCCCCGGCCGGCGGGACGAGGTGGACACAAACGCCATCGGTTGAGCCAAGGAATTCGCAAAACCCGCTGCGGATTTCTTCCGCCAGTGTGCGGATTCGGTCGTAATTTTCAGCAGCGAGGGCCTGATAGGCCTCCACCGTCTCGATCAGATTATCAAAACGTGACACAGCCTGACGGCCCCCTTCATTACCAAAGCCAACATAAATTAGGGTGCCGCAGGGCGACCTTCAAATTTTAAAGTCGCCACCATCGGACAATGATCAGAAGCTTTCGGCGTAATCCAGCCGACGCCGGGAAAGCGAGCCCCATCATATCTCGCGGCTCTATATGGCGATCCTGCCCGCACAATCTCAACCCTGGCAGCAGGATTCAGGGCGGCGAGCTTGGGTGACAGGAAGATGTGATCCAGCGCGCCATAGGTGTCGTCGCCGCTATAATGGTGAGTCCAGCGGTCATAGGGGTCTGCAATGGCGCGGCTGGCCAGATCGATGGCGAACCCGTCGCCTACCAGCGCCCCCAGACCATGCGGCCGTGCCGGGCGGCCATCTACTTCCCAATAATCATTGAAATCACCCAGAATAACCCATTCCGCTTTCGCCGGGTCATCAAATCGCTGGCTTACAATCCGGCGCACAGCCTGAGCTTCAGCTTCACGCATGGCAACCGTCCTCTTGCGTCCACCATGCATGGATTTGAAGTGGCAGACAAAAAGTGTCAAAAGCCGCCCGTCTTTTTCCACATCCACTTCCAGACAATCCCGGCGAAAGACGTAGTCATTGATGGAAGCCCCTTTGGGGGGGTGAATGCCCAACCGTCCGAAGGTCGCCCGCGCATGGCTGCGCTGGAATGCAACCGTAAGCGACGACAACAGACCCACATCAATCCCGCGGCTGTCATTCCCTTCGTGCAGCACACGTTCGCCAAACGGCTTTCCGGCCCAGCGCCCGACATAGCGATTGTCAAAAGCGGTCAAGGTGACGAGGTTTTCGACCTCCTGCAGCGCGCACACTTCGGCCTTGGTCGCGACCAGAGCCTGCGCGGTCAGGGTGCGGTCATCCTCGGACAGGACATCGAAAACCGCATCCACCTGTTCGGCGACCAGGGCGTCGTCGACATCGGTCAGCTTGCGACGCGCATTGGCGAGACCTGAGCGCGCGAAATCGCAGCGCATCATCAGGTTTTCGCAATTGAACGTGGCCAAACGAATATCAGGCATTCATCGGTGATGCGGCCTCATGCCTGCGGGGTCAACGCAGAATGGCGGCTGTCTCAGGCGACGGCGCGTTCAGCAAAACGGGCGCTCGTCTGGGCCCGTTCAACCGATTCCGCGTCGGGGCGCTGATCTACGGGAATGGCCGTGCGGCCAAGTTCTACGGCAATGCCTGGCTGAACCCCGCCGCCAAATGCAGACAACACCGTGCGGATCACATCGAGAGGCTGGGCCTCATCTTCGACAATCTGTCCGAAGCGAGCGGCGACAGGCCCAACTACGCCATAAGCCAAAAATACACCGAGAAAGGTGCCCAGCAGAGCTGACCCGATCATCATTCCAAGCACTGCAGGCGACTGATCAATCGACCCCATGGTCTTGATGATGCCCAGCACAGCCGCCACGATACCGAGCGCTGGCAAGGCATCGGCTACAGTATTGAGTGCACTCACTGCTTTCATGCGCTGGTCGACATGCAGGGCCACAGACTGCTCCATATGCGCCTCAGCCCGTGCAGGGTCTGACAGGTCGAGCGCCATCAGGCGAAAGGAATCGCAGATCATGTCACGCGCAGCAGGATCGGAAAGCACCGCAGGGGACAAAGCAAACAAGGGCGACGCATCCGGGTCTTCGATATCCGATTCAATCGCGACAAACCCGCCTTGGCGTACCTTGCGCATCAAGTTGGACAGCAGAACCAGCAATTCGCGGTGTTGGGCACGCTGCCAACGGCTGCCCTGAAACGAGCGAACGAACCCACCCAAAGCTTCCTTGGCAACTTTCGGCGAATTACCGATCAGAATGGTGCCGACCGCGGCGCCACCAATCAGGGCCAGTTCGAACGGCAGCGCCTGCATGGCGCCGTGTCCGCCCGTGAGGACGAGGCCGCCCATCACGAGGACGACCACAAGAACAAGACCAATCAATTGGGGCAAGACGCGCGGGCTCCGGCATTAACTCAGCCTGCACCATGACACATTCGTCTTAAGCCAAGCTTACAGCGCACACCCTGCCCTGCCTGCAGCGCTTAACTGGCTCGCAATCCTGCGCCGCCCATCACGGGGTCATGCTCTGCCACAAGGTGGCCTGGAGCAATCTCGACCAGTTTCGGTTGGTACTGTTCCGCGTCCCCATCATCAATGAGTTTGGACTTCATGAAGCGCAGCGATGCACGGCTGTCGAGCGGACTCGGAAGATCGCCCGTCAGGCGCAAGCGTTCCCGCGTGCGCTCCCCGGTCGGATCAGCGTTTGGCACAGCCGCAATCAGCGCTTTCGTATAGGGGTGGCGCGCTTCGGTGTAGATGGCATTGCGACCGGCAAGTTCCACTACGCGGCCAAGATACAACACCATTACCCGGTGGCTGATCTGCCGCACGACGGCGAGATCGTGGCTGATGAAGATCATGGCGAGGCCGAACTCTTTCTGCAGCTCGATCAGCAAATCCACGACTTGCGCCTGGACAGACACATCAAGCGCGGAAACCGCTTCATCACAGATCACCAGTTTCGGCTGAAGGATCATGGCACGGGCAATGCCAACCCGCTGGTTCTGGCCCCCAGACAATTCGTGCGGGTACCGGTTGATCAAATTCGGGTCGAGCCCGACCCGCGGCAGGATTTCGCGTACTTTCGCTTCCCGATCCGCGCGCGACAGGCGGGGTTGGTGAACTTGCAACGGTTCGGCAATGGAAGCGCCGATGGTCATGCGGGGGTCAAGGCTGGCGAGCGGGTCCTGGAACACGATCTGGAGATCGTCGCGCAGGCCGTTCATTTCCTTGCGGCTCGCCTTGGATATGTCGCGCCCCAGCCAGGCAACCGTGCCATCGGTTGGAGGGATGAGGTTCAACACGCCGCGCGCGAGCGTGGACTTGCCACACCCGGATTCTCCGACAACTCCCAACGTCTCGCCCGGTTTCAAATCGAACGAAACACCATCCACCGCTTTCAACGGCTTCGTCTTGCCAAACAGACCGCCCTTCACCGCAATCGGGAAATGGATTTTCATGTCCTCTACCTTGAGAACCGGCTCAGTTTCAGGCGCCGGCGGCGCCGACAGGACGGGTCGGCCCGGACGATCAGGTTCGTCGATGCGCGGCACAGCATTGAGCAGCATCTTCGTATAGTCTGCCTGAGGCTTGTAGAAAATGTCGTCGACGCTCCCCTGCTCGACGATCTCGCCATGACGCATGACGATGACGCGGTCGCACATGCGGGCGACCACACCCATATTGTGAGTGATCAGCGCGATGCCGGTACCCGTCTCGCGTTTCAGCTCGTCCATCAGTTCCAGCACCTGCGCCTGCACGGTCACATCCAGCGCTGTGGTAGGCTCATCCGCGAGCAACAGTTCAGGATTGCAAAGCATGGCGATGGCAATCATGACGCGCTGGCGCATGCCACCTGAAAGCTCATGCGGAAACTGGTTCATGCGCCGGGCTGCTTCCGGAATGCGCACATTCTCCAGCCAGTCGACGCATATGCGATCCGCTTCTTCGCCCTTGAGGCCCTTATGGAGCGCCAACACTTCGCGCATCTGCGCGCCGACTGTCATGTGCGGCGTCAAACTGGTCAGCGGGTCCTGAAAAATCATCGACATCCGCGCGCCACGGATATTGCGAAGTGTTGCGTCCGAAGCCTCCAGCATATTGGTGCCATCGAAATCAATCCGGCCGGTTGCAGTGCCATTGCCTGCCAACAGACCCAGAGCCGAGAGCGCAGACTGGCTCTTCCCGGAGCCGCTTTCGCCGACAATGCCGAGGCATTCGCCCTTGGCGACGTCGAAACTTATACCTTTGACAGCCTCAACCACACCGTCAGGTGTGTCGAAGGAAACACGAAGATCTTTGACAGAAAGAATAGCCATGCTGGCATTCTGTATACGCGCGGGCGGGGCGTGCAACGACCGCTCTGCAGAAAGCGGAAAAAAGGCCGCGCTGTCGGGAAATAGCACGGCCCAAGAGAGAGTGAGGACAGGGCGCAATGGGTCAAAGCCCTGCCCTCATGGTATGGCGCTCAGAATTTATATCCGAGCCCCAGTCCCACCACGAGTGGATTGATGTCCACGTCAGCATCCACTGTTGCGCCCAGCGCCGTGGTGAAATCCACAGTCACATCCGGATTTATCCAGATCTTCTTGATGTCTGCGTTGACAGCCCAGCCACCTGGCTCGCCATCAAGATCGTAATCTACGCCCGCCTGAAGCGCGAGACCGACACTGGTGTCGTAATCTATGCCGTCTGCGACAGGGCCTTCATCCTCGTTGAAGAAGAAGGTCGCATTGATGCCGGCACCGACATAGGGCTTCCACTGGCTGTCATTCACGAAGTGGTATTGCACCGTCAGAGTGGGTGGCAGCAGCGTGACATCGCCCAGATCGATCGTTGCATTATCGAGTGCGCCTGGAACGGTCACGCCCGTGGCTTTCACATCATGTGGCGTCACGCCAAGGATCAGCTCGGCAGCGATATTCTTCGTGAAGAAGTAAGTAATGTCCAATTCGGGCACGTACTGGTCTGAAATGTCCACATCCCCTGCAAGGCGCGACCCTGCGACGGAGAGATCGCCGGACTCATCCGGCAGGACCCCGATGACGCGTCCGCGGACCATCCAGGGATTCTCGTCTGCCGAGGCAGCAGGTGCTGTCCCGACCCAAGTTGCCCCGGCAACCAGAGTAGCAAGGAGAAGCTGTTTCATGTCGTTTAACTCCTGTTTTGGCGCACCAATTCGCGCCGGATGCCAAACGCCTACTCCGATGATTTGATGAGGATAATTGCCCGTTTTGACGCGCGGGCGCGTGTCGCGCGTCATGGCATCGCGACTAGGTATTCTTCCCAATTGCGCCGGTGAGCACTTCCTGAGATCTTGGTTCGGTGCGCTTCCGTCCGAGCTATATCCATCCGCCTGCTGCGGCGTACCATCCCGGTTCTCCCACGGTCAGGCTTGAACTGTGCGCTTCCGCTGGGGCACATGGAGGGTGAGGAAACCATCCCAATGAGGACCACACCATGCCCGTCATAAATTATCTCACCACTTGCATCTTTGATTCAGGTGCCTTGAAGCAGCTCGCCGGTACGGCGAAGAAGCTCGGCATGACCCGGCCTTTCATTGTGACGGACCCCGGCATCAAGGCCGCCGGCATTCTGGCGAAGGTCGAAGATGCGTTGGGCGTTGCAGCGGCAGGCGTGTTCGCGGAGACCGTGCCGAACCCGACCGAGAAGCAGACCAAGGAAGCGGCAGCCGCCTACAAGGCATGCGGCGCCGACGGCCTGATCGCACTCGGCGGCGGCTCGTCCATGGACCATGCCAAGGGAATCGGCCTGCTGGTCAGTCATGATGAACCGCTCGAAAATTATGCTGCCATCACCGGCGGTGCCAAGAAGATCGGCAAGATCCCGCCGCTGATCGCCATCCCGACCACATCCGGTACGGGTTCAGAAGTCTCAGTCGGCCTGGTCCTTGTACTGGAGAATGGCCGCAAGGAGACCATCGTCTCTCCAAACCTGATCCCTGCCACAGCCATTTGCGATCCGGACCTGACTCTTGGCCTTCCTGCCGGACTGACGGCCGCCACTGGGATGGACGCCGTCACACACTGCATTGAATCAGTCCTGTCCCCAACCGTGAATCCGCCTGCCGAAGGCATTGCGTATGAGGGCGTGTTCCGCGCCGTCGGCAATGGCTGGCTGAAGAAGGCGGTCAAGGATGGCTCGGACGCGGACGCCCGCTGGCACATGATGATGGCGAGTTATGAAGGCGCTCTGGCATTCGTGAAAGGCCTTGGCGGGGTCCACGCCCTGTCACACGCGGCGGGCCGTCTGCATGACAAGCGACTGCACCACGGCACGCTGAACGCGATCTTCCTGCCGCATATCCTACGCTTCCATGAGGGTTCAGCCGATGAGAAATATGTGCGTCTTCGTCAGGCCATGGGTCTGAAACCCGGCGCGGATCTTGGCGACGCAATTGCAGAGCTGAATGCCGATATCGGCATCCCAGCCACCCTGTCCGCCATCGGATTGTCGGCAGACGACGCCCCCGGCGTGGTTGAGTATGCACTTAAAGACCTCGCCCATTTCGGCAATCCAAAGCCTATGAGCGCGGATGATTATGCAAAGGTCTACGAGGCCGCCCTTTAAGGGTACGTGGAAGGGGGCCGTCATCGACGGCCCCCTCGTCCCCCCACTCAGCCAACTGGAATGAAATTACCGTGGAATCCCTGCGGAATGCGTTGCGGAATGTGCACGGTTGCAACCGCCGGTGCGGTGAAATTTGCGGCATCGAGAATGACCAATTCGGATAGGCCCGCGTTCGTGTCGACCACATAGCCCATCAGCCAGCCCTCATCCTCTGAGGCCGTTTCGCTGGCAGGAATGAAAATGAATTCGCCCGGCACCCGTCCTGATCCAAAATCGCGAACTTCGCAGCTGCCATTGGTCAGGTCATGCTTGAAGATGCGTGTTTCGGTGAGGAAGCCGTCTGCCGCGACAGCCGTTGTGTAAACATAGCGATAGGGTTTTCCGGTCAGCCGCTCATCATAGCGCGGAAACTCATGAGCGCGGTCATCTATCACACGCCGTGACACGGTTCGCGTCGCCGGATCAATCGTCAGGGATTCAAATTTCGGGACGCCGTCCGGGCCAGTATTGTCAGGGGCAAACATGTGATCATAAACACATGCGTCCATCACGACTTTTCCGTCCTCGGTTTCATAGGCATTCGCAGGATGGAAGATGTAACAGGGATCGACATCACACCAGATGATATCATCCGCACTCCCCTCTCGCGGTAACAGACCAATACGCGCCTTGTGGTTCTCATTCCACCGGTACGGAAAGCTCATGCCACTGATGATGGCACTCATGGAGAACGTCACCGGAAGGTCCATCACGATCACGTATTTCGGGGTGATCATGCAGTCATGAACCATTGGGCCGTGCTCGACAGGGATTGGCTCATCCCGGCGCACGCGGCCATCAGCGCCCAGCACCTTGTGCCAAAGCAGATTGGTTTGCTGCGACTCGTAACAGATGGCGTGCATCTCGCCTGTGTCGGGGTCGTAATGCGGGTGCGCGGAAAAAGATTGACCCAAAGTCCCGTCAAAGTCCGAATGCGCACGCGTCTCCAGGTCCTCGGACACTTCGACGGGATACCCACCCGCTTCAACAATCGCCCAGATCTTTCCTGCGTGACCAACAATGTTCGTGTTCGCCACATCAATTCTGGGGTGACGCGGACCGGGCGCACGCGGCTCGCCAAGGGCATCACTCACACTGTTGGACCTCACCCAGCGATTGCGGTACCAAAGCGCCTTGCCATCCTGCAGGCGGACACCGTGCAACATGCCATCCCCTACAAACCAATGATGTGCAGCTGGATTGACCGGCGAAACGGGGTTCGGGCCATTGCGGACGTAAAGGCCATTCAGACCAGCGGGAATAGCCCCCGTCACCTTTGGATCAATTTCGGTGATCTCTTCCGTCAGCGGGGTATGAACGCCTTCAAGAAAGATGTTGGGCTGTGTTGCCTTGCGCCGGCTGCGGTTGAATCCCGCCACCGCCATGACTCCTTTTGTCACGACTCCCCGAATAGCTGTTTTCACAGGGCTGGGCATGGAGATCATCCTCGCGGCTTGTTGTCTGCGCCGCAATGTTTACACTGATAACATGCCGAGGAATGATAACAGTGTCAACATGAACGCTCAGGGCCGGAACTACCACCATGGTGATCTAAGGGCCGCCCTGATCGAAGAAGGATTGGCGCAGATCAGCAACAGCCCGGCCGAGAAAGTGAGCCTCAGAAAAATTGCCCGGAATGTCGGTGTTTCAGCGACGGCAGTTTATCGACACTTTCCCAATAAGGCCGCGCTTCTAGGCGCTTTGTGCGGAGTTGGGAGCGTGAAGCTGTCTGATACGTTCCGGGATGCCCTTTCCAAAACTCCAGCGGGCATTGATGCGTTCGAAATCATGGGGCGAACCTATGTCCGGTTTGCAATAGACAATCCGTCTCTGTTTCGCCTGATGATGACGAAAGCGCCTCGCGCCGAAGTGCTTCAGCCAAATCAGGCGAAAGAGACCGGCGCATTCGCTATGTTGTCCAACACGTTGGGGGATGTGTTGCCGAAGGATACGCCGCCCGAATTACAGATGGTCAAACGCCTTCAGGCCTGGTCGATCGTGCATGGATTGTCGATGCTGATACTGGATGGCCAGCTGCCCGACGATGAAAAGATGATCGCCGCCGTCGTCTCTCGAAGCTTTCTCTAGGCCAGCCCGCGAATCCGGCGCATATTGCAGTGCATGTTCGAAGGAATCTCCACCACCGCCACGCATCTTGGTCTGCTCGCTGGTGCGATGGCCGTGGGCGCGTCCTGGGTCGCGGCCATTGCGTCGCCCAATTGCAGCTTTGACAAGCTGGACGGATCGCGCGCTGATCGCCACGTCCGGGAATTGCTGCTCCAGACGTCCACGCCGATTGCCGGCATGATGCTCGCTTCCGGCGCGTTCTTCCTGCTTGCCTCAAGCTGGGCAGCCGCCGTCACCGCCTTGCTCGCAGCTTTCGGATTCTTCTCCAATCGCTGGATGCTGACACCCGGGAAGAAGCAAAAGGGCGAACGCACGAGCCGCAAGGGTCAGCGCGCCATTTCGGTCAGCCTGTCCCTGATGTTTACGTTGGTGGCGATTGTATCCGTCGTACTCGGCATGATCCGCATCTAGCGGGGATCAGGCGAATACGAGCCAGAGACAGCCCATTTCGTGCAGTTTTCTGAAATTGTCGGCCGATTTCCGGGCAGCTCGCAGCGCAATCTCGCCAGCGGCCTTTCGATTGACAGCCAGCATCATGGTGCAAATTGCAATGCCCGGCAGGAACATCCACCAGACAAAGGCCAGAGATGCCAATACACCCGCAAGGCAGATGAAATAGGCCAACGCGTCCAGAACACGAAAGCGCGTGTGCATGTAGCTGCCGAAATCATTGAGCAATTCCGGCTGTTTGTGCAGAGTTTCCGCATCAATCGCAAAATGCTGGCCCGGAGCCTGCTCATAGATGATGGCCCGGGTCATGCGACCGCCGCGATGGGGATTGGGTTGGCATTTGAGGAACATGGCAATCACTCCATTTCGGGGACAATTTACCTTGTCCCGGTTAAGCTGAAGCTTGCTGAATTCGATCAATTTTGCAGAAAAATGAAACCATGAAGTTCCCGTCCCGACACACGCCTATCTGGCGAATATGTTTGCCCTGTTAGGGATTGCCATCTATGCTGCACCGCAACATGAAAGGTGTGTAGCTGATGCTGTACTCACTTGTCGAAATGAACCGGGCGGCAATGGCACCCATGCGGGTTGCCGCGCGCGCCAGTCGCGCAGCGCTGAGTTCGCCGCTGAACCTGATGGGGCAGACCGACTATGGTCGCTCGCTGTCCGCCATGGCGGACGTATTTGAAAGCGCAACACGCTATTACGGTAAACCGGAATGGCGGATCGATACGGTGCGGATCAATAGCGCGCCCATTGATGTGACCCCTGTTGTGGCGTGGCGCTCGCCTTGGTGCAACATGATCCACTTCAAGAAGGATCCAGAAGCGCTTGCCGCCGCCCGGAATACAGAAAAGCTCGGCCCTCAGCCCCGTCTTCTGATAGCTGCCCCGCTCTCTGGCCATTATGCCACTCTGCTGCGCGGGACAGTTGAGGCGTTCCTGCCGACCCATGATGTCTACATCACTGACTGGCAGGACTCTCGTATGGCACCTGTCTGGTTGGGGCGGTTCGATCTGGACGATTATATTGATCACATACGATCGATGCTGACTCATCTGGGCGCGGGCGCCCATGTACTTGGCGTGTGTCAGCCAGGCCCGCCTGTGCTTGCTGCTGTCGCCATGATGGCCGAGGATGATGACCCGGCCCGGCCCGCTTCCATGACGTTCATGGGGTCGCCGATCGACACACGGCTTAGTCCGACCGTTCCGAACGTGCTGGCCGAGGAAAAACCGCTTTCGTGGTTTGAAGAGAACATGATCCACACTGTGCCGGGCCCCTACCCGGGCATGTTCCGGAGAGTCTATCCAGGCTTTGTCCAGCTCGCTTCCTTCATGAACATGAACTGGTCGCGCCATGTCGATGCGCACTGGAACTTTTTCAATCATCTGGTTGAAGGGGATGGCGACAATGTCGGCAAGCATCGGGAATTCTACGATGAATACCTGTCGGTGCTCGACCTGACGGAAGAATTCTACCTGCAAACAATCGTACGCGTGTTTCAGGAGCACCAGCTGGCCCGCGGCATGTATCGCTATCGCGGAACACATCTCGTCAAACCGGAACTGATCCGCGATGTCGCGCTGATGACGGTTGAAGGCGAGAAGGATGATATTTCCGGCATCGGTCAAACACAGGCTGCACACGACCTATGTGTGAAGTTGCCGGAAGACATGCAGACCGACTATATCCAGCCGGGCGTTGGCCATTACGGCGTATTCAATGGCAGACGCTTTCAGACCGAGATCGCTCCGCGCGTAACTGAATTCACGAAGCGCTTCACGATGCGGGATGCCGACGAAGCCGCCACGGAGCGACTCAGAAAAACGTCTTGAACAGGCTTGAGCTTTTGGGACTATTTCTCAGGTGTGGGCAAGACTCGCGCAATCTGACGACAAATGTCTCGTGCTTCGCTCAATACCGTGATGGGCATCGGATCAGGTGTGTCGAGATAGGCGCTAAGCTGAGAAACTGCACGGGCCTTAGCCTGCTCCGTCAGTAAGGTGTCATCGGATACTTGCAGTGTCCGACGAGAGGTACACGACTGCAGTTCCAGAATGGTCAGGTCAGCCGCGCCGCGATGAGGTGTGCGTAGCAGGACCGACGACGGCAGATCCGGACCATCCGGCACCGCAACCCAAAGCGCATGGATGTCATCCTCGACAACAGGGTTTCGGAAACGGATTGCATAGATCAAGCCCTTGTCCAGATGGCGTACTGAATAGTCCGCCAAACCAGCATCGTTCAGTCCACCAAGCCAGGCAGCGATCATGGCATTGCGCGCCTGCTTTGCTTCGGCACCGCGCCATGCGGCTGCCTCAGCATAGACCTGCCTCAGGGCAAGGCCAGGCTCCTTCAGAAGTGAGCGCGGCGAGGTCGTTTCAACGTTCGCTGGAGGGGGCACATACGCCGATGCGTATTCTGCAAAACCAATCCAACCCGTCAGTGCCGAAGCCAGCAGAGCCGAGCTGAGATGTCTGATCCAGTCGCGAGAGGCCATTGAGCGCGTTCCGTTCCGAGTCGAAGCGCACTTTGCCAGGCTAAGAGTTAAGGAAGGTCCGCTCGATTGCCCACCAGAGCCCAATTGCTCCGATGGCCGCCGATACCGGCCATACCAGAACTGGCCGGTAGAGGTCTGGCCGGCCGGCCTGCTTCAGGGCGCCCCTGATGACAACGGCCACTGCAAGCGCCATGCCGATAACGGCGAGCTGGCCGATCTCAACGCCGACATTGAATCCGATCAAAGCTGGCCAGAAGATCCCCGGTGGCAGGCCAAGATCCCCAAACGCACCGGCGAAACCCATGCCGTGGATCAGGCCAAAGCCGAATACGAGTGCCGGACGCCAGGCGCTTGGTTCCTTGAACAGGATGTTCTCAAGCGCGGCCCAGGCGATTGTCAGAGCAATCAGTGGCTCGACGATACTTGCCGGAGGCGAGATCACCCCGGCAGCCGCAAGGCCGAGCGTGGATGTGTGCGCCAGCGTGAAGGCGGAGATTTGCCAGAGCAGCGGCTTTATCCGCCGACTGGACAGGAAAAGCGCCAGGACGAACAGGATATGGTCCACCCCCATTGGCAGGATGTGCTCGAATCCGATCCGAACATAGAAGATCGCCGTCTCGATCCCGGATCTGTCGAGTTCAACCTCGCTGCCTGAGACGTTGTCTCCTGTTTCAGTTGCGTCACCAGCCCTGTCCAGTTCCTGAAGCTCCCGGCACAAAGCGGGGTCCATCCCTCCCCCCGGCAGGCAAAGCTCGTCTTCCGGGTGGGCGAACGCCGCTTGCGGCGCAGATGTGACAGCAAGGCAGGCTATCAGACAGCATGCCAGAAAGGCGATGAGCCGATGCCGCATCAAATCTCGTCCGGCAGCGGATGCGGCGCTTCCATACGGATGGCCTCGTGATGGTCATCATCATGGTCATGTACCGGCAGGAAGGACAGCACGAGCGCTATGGCGACACCGGCCGACAGAGCCAACAGGCTGCGCAGCGGCGGCTCCTCCTTCATCGGCGCCATCAAGGGGCCGGTCGCAACGTAGAGGAGCAGGCCGGCAGAGGCCGCGAACAGAGCGCCAACCGCCTCGCTGCCCAGGAAATACATGAAGGGCGACGACATAATCACGCCCAGCGGGGTCGTGGCGGACGCAGCCAGGAAGGCCCACAGGAAGGATTGCCGGTTCGAAAAATTGTGCCTGCGCAGGATCGCGAACGCGATCACACCTTCCGGAAATTCATGCAGGATCAGCGAGACCGCCGCATAGACACCTGCGGAAAAGCTCGCGGCAAAGGTCACCGAATAGATGACGCCGTCGATAAAGGAATGGATGGCAATCGCGATTATGGGGGTGACAGCCGCCATCCGGCCGCCATTCACGCTTTCCGGGAAGAATGTGTTGAGGCCGTAATTAAGTATCAGCCCGCCAAGGAATCCGCCCAGCATGAAGTATGGCGCCTGAGAACTTTCGGCAAAGGCTTCCGGCGCAATGTGCAACAGGCTGAGCGTGACGAGCATGCCCGCCGCCGCGAGGCCCATGACGGCAGAGAACCGCGCACTCCAATCGCCCCGCATCGCCACAGCGATGAGGCCGACCGTGGTCACAAAGGCCGCGATCAAGCCGAAAAACAAAGGGGCCTGCATGGATTCAAACATGGAAAGCGGTAAGCCGGTCCGTTAACAGTCAGGTGCGGTCTATAACCGCGTCCTGCGGCCTTGCGAAGAAGTGTTATATGGTATCATTATTCAGCTTGCGAGCAGATTTTCCGAAAACACTGAATTCCCCAATCGGGGCAATGGGAGCGATATGATAGACCGATCATGGGGCCGTGGCGCAAAAATGCTTCTGGCGGGTGCCGGTTTGACGCTGTGCGTCGCCTGTAGCGCAGAAGTGCCATACGAACCTGAACCGGCTGCAGTGGAGCCTCCACCGACGGTCGAATCCACTCCTCCTGCGTCAGATATGGAGTACTCGGCTCATACGGCAGAGCACCGTGACGATGATAGTCATGACGAGGACCATGGTGAATATGCTGGCGGCGAAGCCCATGTACACGGCGCTGCAGAGTTGGCCGTTGCGCTCGACACCAGTTTCGTCACGATCACCGTTGACGCCCCGCTCGTAAATTACGGCCTATCGGAAAAAACGAAGAAGAAATCCACCGAGCTTGAAAAATATGCCGAGGGCCTGACAGAACTCATGGGCAATGCGCGCTGCGACCTTGTCGAGCGCTCTGCAGAAGTGCGCCGATCGGGCGATCATGCTGCACTCACCCTGTCCATAGTCTGGGATTGCAAGCGCCCCAGCCAGCTGGATGGCCTCATGTTCACCGGCTTTGAACACTATCCCGCCTTTGAGGAAGTCGACGCCATCTATCTTGGTGAAGAAGGGGAATCCAATTCTGCGTCACTCACACCGGACAGCCCTTTCCTGCCCTTCGGATCCTGACATGGCAGAACCGATTGTCTCTATTTCGAATCTTTCCTTTGCCTGGACGCCAGGCAATGAGGTCCTCGACATTTCAGACTTCCAATTGAAGGCGGGCGAGCGCTTGTTTCTGCGCGGAGCATCCGGCTCTGGAAAATCCACCCTTCTCGGCATCATCGCTGGTGTGCTGGAGGCGGGCTCTGGTGAGGTCATCGTTCTCGGACAGGATCTGGCGACCTTGGAACCCGCAGCGCGGGACCGCCTGAGGGCGGACCATCTCGGTGTGATTTTCCAGATGTTCAATCTCGTGCCTTATCTCTCCGTCATCGGGAATGTCACGCTGCCTCTACGTTTCTCTCCCAAGCGCCGCGCAGCAATCAACGGTAACGAAGACGATGAAGCCCGACGGTTGCTTTCGCGGCTGGGCCTGACGGACGAGACTCTACTGACACGCCGTGTCTCTGACCTTTCTGTCGGTCAGCAGCAACGTGTCGCCGCCGCACGCGCCCTGATCGGCGGCCCCGAAATCGTGATCGCTGACGAACCGACCTCAGCGCTTGATGCGGATGCCCGTGATCAATTCATTGATCTACTGAGCGAGGAAGCGCGGCGCACAGGCGCAGCACTTCTCTTCGTCAGCCACGATGCCGGGCTCGCCACACATTTCGACCGGGCGGTAGACCTCGGCGAGATAAATCGCGCGGGAGTGTCAGCATGAGCGCTATCCTGTCTCTCGCCTGGCAGAGCCTCATGAACCGCAAGGGATCTGTTTTGCTCACCCTGTTGGCAGTTGCCTTGTCGGTGGCACTTTTTCTGGGCGTAGACAAAGCCCGCACAGGCGCCCGCGAAGGCTTCGGTAACACTATCTCTGGCACCGAACTGATTGTCGGCGCACCTACCGGCAGCGTGAACTTGCTGCTTTATTCGGTCTTTCGAATGGGCAGCGCGACAGCAGAAATTTCGTGGCCGACCTATCAGGAGATCGCCACGCGGCCGGATATAGACTGGGCTGTT
>NZ_DGMZ01000012.1:671343-721444 GCF_002388685.1 Hyphomonas sp. UBA4505
ATCTCCCTCGGAGACAGCCATCGCGGATTTCGCGTCATGGGTACAACGCCCAAATATTTTGACCGCTACAAGTTTGGCCGCAATCAGGACCTGGTGATCGCGCAGGGCGAACCGTTTGACGATCTGTTCGATGCGGTCATCGGCGCCGATGTGGCTCGCGAACTGGGGTATTCGATCAATAGCCCCATGGTCCTGTCGCATGGGCTGGGCCAAGCCGACTTTGGCTCAAGTCATGAAAACCGCCCGTTCCGGGTTGTTGGCATTCTTGCCCCGACTGGTACGCCGGTGGACCAGACGGTACATGTCTCACTGGAAGCCATCACCGCCATCCATGTCGGCTGGGAAACCGGCGCAAAGAATCCTCTCGCCGACAGTATTTCCGAAGAGACCGTGCGGTCCTTCGATCTCACACCCAAGACTGTCACGGCGATCTATCTCGGCCTGAAACGTAAAGGCACCATCTTGACCACACGCCGCGAGATCAACATCAACAAGGGCGAGCCATTGATGGCGATCATTCCATCACAGGCGCTCGCGGAACTATGGAGTGTGACCGCAATTGCCGAACGGGCATTGCTGGCCGTCTCGATATTCGTCATCGCGGTGGGCGTGGTTTCGATTTTGACCTCCATCCTCACCAGCCTCAACGAGCGGCGACGCGAAATGTCGATCCTTCGTGCGGTCGGTGCTCGACCCGGTCACATCTTCACGCTGTTGGTGCTTGAAGCAGGGTTGGTGGGCCTCCTCGGCGCGTTGCTAGGCATTCTTCTCATCCATGGGCTGCTGGCAGTGGTCGGTCCGCTTGTTTCAGCGCATTACGGCATATCCCTAATTGGCACCGGGCCCAGCCTGATCGACCTGTATACACTGCTGGCGGTCACGGGCGCCGCCCTGGTCGCCGGGGCGATACCCGCCTGGATGGCGTTCCGCAGGTCGCTGGCCGATGGATTATCCCTTCGGCTCTAACCGCTCACATCCACTGGCGGGGCCACCCCGCGCATCCTAGATTGGCATCATGAAAAAACTCTCTCCCCTCCTGACCGCCGCCCTCATGACGGGCTTACTGGCAGCCTGCAGTGAAGCAGATACGCCAGCCGAACCCGCACCTGCTGAAGCCAGACCAGATGCCACGGCCCCACAAGTTGGCGACAAGATTGGCGAAAGCGAAGCTGAGCGCAAAGCCAAACGCGAAGCAACGATTGCCGCGCGCGCCGCAGATCAGGCCCGCAAAAAATCCGAGGCCGAAGCGCGCGGCGTGACCGAGATCGGCTGGGAAGACTTGATGCCGGAAGGCGAAGAAGAACGTCTCGCCCAGATGTACCAGAGTCAGATGTCGATGCTCTATGGTGGCGGAGGCGTAGCAGAAGGGTCGGCTGCGGACGCCATGGTGCAGATCGGCACGTTCAACACCGTCAAGGAACTCAACGGCAAATCGATCAGGTTGCCGGGCTATACCGTGCCGTTTGAATATGGCTCAAAAGCCGAAGTGACCGAATTCCTTATGGTCCCCTATTTCGGCGCCTGTATCCACGCCCCACCCCCGCCACCAAATCAAACCGTATTCGTAACGACGGACGAGCCCATCCTGTTGAAAGATCTGGCGCAGGCCGTCTGGGTTGAAGGCATCCTAACCGCCGAGACGCAGGAGAGCGAACTGGCGGACGCCGCCTATACGCTCAAGCTGACTCACATCGAGAAATACGAGTACTAGGACTTACTATTCAACGCGTTCACGAAATATAGGTGGTTTCACGGTTTCTGGGGATGAAACCCTCTCAACAGGCACAAATGGATGTTCTGGAACAAACGCGTCGCAGTCCTGATTTCTGCCCTGATAATTGCGGCGATCACCATAAGCATCCTCACATATGTGCGGCGCCCATCGCTTGAGGGACTTGCAGGTCTGAATGGTCCCACCGCAGATAGCATCATTGCGGATGGTCAATCGTCCAGTTGGTCAGTTCACGCCGATGGATCGGAATCGCGACTCGCCATCCTGCTGACCGATGAAGATTCCTCCTGGCTCGGACTGGCTGAAGGGTTGAAAAGCATCGGTGTCCCCTTCTTGATCACGCGAAACACCAAAGCGGCTGTCCAACACAAGGTCGTGCTCGCGTATCCAGCAATTTCAGGTCGTCTGCTGGATGCCGAAGACTTGGAGACCCTCGCCCAGCACGTGGAATCCGGCGGCACATTGATCGCGACGCAAATCCTTGGCGGAGGATTGCAAGGCGTGTTTGGCTTCGACCGCATCGAAGAATCCCGTGACCATTCGGAGATTCGCTTTTCCGGATCTCACCCCACCTTGTCCTTTATCGACCGGCCAGAAGAAAGGACCGTCAGGATTGGAAACCCTGATAAGGACCTACACCGCATCGGCACCCAAGCGTTCGTTGGCGCGACAAATATTCTGGCCACCTACGATGATGGATCCGCAGCTATGGTGGCGCACGCCTCCAAACAGGGTGGACAAGCTTATGCTATCGGCTTTGATCTCGGCTTCTTCATCCTGAAGTCCGCAAACGGGCGCAATGGTGGCGTGTCGAGAAATTACGCGAACGCCTATGAGCCATCTGTCGACACATGGTTGCGATGGATAAAATCCGTCTACACTCAAAGTGAACCGGCCGCGATCACGCTTCACTCCGCGCCGGAAGGGCGAGATCTCGCCGTCGTCATATCCTTCGACATCGATTATTCGAACTCCATGACCAATACGAGGGCATTCAGCGACCTCCTGTCAGAGCTCGGAATTCCGGGAACCTTCTTCATTCAGACAAAGTATTTCGACGACTACAACGACAAGGCGTTCTTCAATGATTTTACGCTGCCCATTGTACAGCATCTAAACGAGTCCGGAATGGAGGTCGCCAGCCATTCGGTGACGCATGCAAAGACTTTTTCGGACATGCCGCTTGGCGAGGGATCCGAGCGTTTTCCTGACTACCAGCCCCGCGTATTGAATGAAGGCAGAACCTGGAATGCTTCAATTCTGGGCGAACTGCGCGTGAGCAAGTATCTGCTGGAACAGGTCACGGAAACAGAAGTGGTATCGTTTCGTCCAGGCTACCTCGCCACACCGGCGCGCCTTCCTGAAGCCTTGGACGCGAGCGGGTACAAATACGCCTCCAGTGCCACATCGGGAAATGTTCTGACGCATTTGCCCTACCGCATGACTTTCAGCAGGGGCTACGACAGTGCAACAGGCGTTTTCCAGTTCCCCATCGCCATCGAAGACGAAATTCCACCGCACATGAACTTGCGGGAGGAACCGGCCGTGGACCTCGCCAAGCGGCTCGCCGAATATGGGGGCTGCTATGTCGTGCTGATCCATCCCAACGTCACGAAAGAAAAAATCGAATTCCTCAACGCCGTGGTTCCTGAACTGAAGCGTTTCGCCTGGTTCGGGACACTGCAGCAATTTGGCGATTGGTGGACCATGCGCGATGGCGTATCGGTCGACGCCCGCATCTTTGAAGACGAGATGGTTATCACGGTGGACAGCGAATTGCCCATACAGGGTCTTCGCCTGGATCTGGATACGGACTGGATACCCCAATCCCCGCTCCCCGATGGCGTCAGCTTTTCACCGGGGTCCGTCTACATTGCTGCAGCTGGCACAGAACTCTCAATTACAATGAACATGCCTTCAATGGACCGGTAAGCGTTCGCTCGGGACGGTTCGTCGGACCTACGCGAAGCGTTCGGTCGGAACTTCCTGCTGGAGATCAGACACGTCCAAACGGGCGCGCTCGTCCTTGATACGCTTGCGGATACGCAGAACCAGTTCGTCCGGAATGAAAGGCTTGGTCAGGTACTCAGCGGCACCCCGCTCCAGTGCATCCAGAACATCATGCTCGCCGCGACGAGCTGTTAGCATCACCACCGGCAAGCTGGCCGTATCGGGATCATTCTTCAGTCGACGCAGGACTTCAAACCCGTCCATCACGGGCATCATCGCATCAAGCACCATCAGGTCATACTTCATGGTGCGCGCGAGTTCGAGGGCTGCACCGCCGTCTTCCGCGATATCGACTTCAAATCCGGCAACCGCGAGCTTGTGCTCGAGCAGTCCGCGCAACAAGCGATCATCGTCTGCGACTAGAATTTTATTGGACATTTGCAAGAGTCCTTCTGCAAGCGAGGTTTTTACTCAGCTCACTGTGCCAAATTACGATAAACATCCGTCAAACGAACTATATTTAATTTGATCTATCTCGGGTCATTTTGCAGCTCTTGCAGGTGCGACCTCCCCCAAGCGATCAACTTGCCGTGAACCCCTTCCGGGTCATCACGCCCCAAGAGCCGCTTCTCTTGAGATACTGAACCCACCCCTGAACGCGCCACAAGCTGTTCAGCTGGCGGTATCCAAGATTTTCCAACACACAAATTGCCGTCAAGAGCGCTAGGTCAGATGCCTTGGGCACACGGCGCAGCTGCGCTTCTTCCAATGCAAGAGAACCCACAGAAATGGCCAATCCAAAGCCTGACGTCACTGCGATATAGGCGAGGAAGTAGTCGAGTGGAAGCGAGCCCGTAAATGCCAATATCGGAAACAGGATGAACCCGATAGCATCCACGACTGGTCCAATTACGTCTGTGATCAGCACATTTCCGAAACCCAGGACACCCACCAATCCGTAGCGTGGATTGAGCGCCATCATGCCGTGACGCTCGAATGTTTCCAGCGTGCCGCGTTGCCAACGGGCCCGTTGATTGCGGAGCACGCTCAGCGTCTCGGGCGCTTCGGTCCAGCAGACCGGCTCCGGGATGAACCGGATACGATAATCCTGTTTTTGCTCTATGAGGGTTCTGTGCAGTTTGACCACCAACTCCATGTCTTCACCGACCGTCCCGAGACTATAACCGCCAACCTTCAGGACGGCGTCGCGCCGGAACAAGCCAAAGGCCCCTGAAATGATGAGCACGGTATTCAGTCGGCTCCAAGCGATTCGGGTCATCAGAAAGGCGCGCAGGTATTCGACCGTCTGCAGGAGCGGGAGCATCTTCTTGGGCAACTGCACCTTCAGTATCTGACCGTTCCGGATGACACTGCCATTGGCGATCCGGACAGTCCCCCCCACCGCAATCGTCCGCTCTGGGTCTTCCATGAACGGCTTCACAGTGCGCAACAACGCATCCGGCTCCAAAACGGAATCTGCATCAACGCAGCAAAACAAAGGTGCCCGGGACACGTTGATACCTGCGTTCAGCGCATCGGCTTTTCCACCATTTGCCTTGTCGATCACGACAAGACGCTTTTGATGTTGCGACCGGTAAATCGTCTTGATGGGTTGGTGCGGCGCCAAAGGGGAGTAAAGGCGCGAAGTTTCTACAAGATTGAACGCATCTTTCAGCACCTCCAGCGTGGCATCCGAACTTCCGTCATTGATGATGATGACCTCATAATTCGGATACTGAATAGCCATCAGCGATGAAAGGCTTTCGACAATAGTTTTCTCTTCGTTATAAGCTGGCACGAGAATCGCGATGGGCGGCGCCGAATCCGAGTAGCGGCGCCAAAGGGCGTCAACCTTCGCGGCACGCCCCGATTTGGCCAGCTGGAACGCCGCTAACAGCAATTGGATGAAATAATTTGTGTACTGGACGAGACCGGCAAAGATAACCACCAGCCCCACATACTTCGCTACGATGAAAACGGATTCCATCATTGGACGGCCTCCATCGCACTCAGCTCCGCAAGCGCCAGGGCTGCGGTACGGTTCGCACTTTCATTGCCCTTTGATATTGCCGACACTTCCAGTAGCTCTCGACCCGACGCCCCCATGTCGGCCAGAGCTTGCGCCGCTTCAAACTGGACCAGCCACACGGGATCGGAAAGCAAGTCTGCGACCTGGGCCGCGTAGGTATCGTGGGATATCTCACAAAGCGCCTTCACCGCGCCTGCGCGCACACTCCAGTCGGTATCCTTCAGGCAACTGGCAATGGCCGGAGCAGCGTCCGGGTGTTCCAGACTTGCAAGTCCGTCGAGTGCCGCGACACGGATCAGGGGCACATCGCTGGAGAGCGCTGCTTCGAGAATACCAAGTACTGAATAATCCGCACTCCCGCCCAGGGCGGACAGCAAGGCCGCGCGTTCGAGGTCCGGAACTCCGGGCCGTCCGAGGTATTCCAGGATGTCCCTTGAACGGTGCAGCGCCAGTTTCGACAGAACCGATTGCAGGCTACGCGTGCTACCGTTCAGTTTCGAGAATTCACGCATGACATCCGGCACTGTTGGATAGGCACCAACGGCGACCAGCGTTCGTATTCCAGCGATGCGAAGGTCACGGTTTGCTGACCGCTCCACCAGCGAATCAACGGCTTTGGCCGTTGGCAGGCCGGGAAAATAGGCCAGTGCCTCAACGGCAGCGTGCCGGACAAATCTGAACCGATGTCGCAAGAGGCGGCGGAATTCATCGTCCACCCGGTACCTGACCATCCGCGCGACGAGACGGTCGCGCTCTTCGCCTCTAACCAGCGCAACGAATTCAAGAAAGACTTCCGGCACCATGGGGGATTTCCAGAGGGTCTCGTCGGGAATCGCGGCCTCACCCTTTTCATCCCACAGGATTTGCGCCGTTGCCTCCAGAATTTGTTGGCGTTGCTTTGTGTAGAGTGACTGCCTGTGCGTACGGATAATCCGAAGAAGTATCAGCGTGATCATCCACAGTAGGGACGCAAGCACCAATACGCATGCAATCTGCCATATCAGGATGAGATAATTCACCCTCAAAAACTCCGCGCAAGCGAAAGGGAGATATCTGTGCGATCGTAGGTAGTACGAAGTTCCTTGCCGGCCGTCAGGCGTAGCGCGGTGGTTCGACCGAAGCGCATTTCCAGTCCCGCCGCATAGGACTGCACTTCCACTGTTGCGCCATCAGAACTTTCCGGTGCGTCGGCGTAATAGAGATGCACCGCCCAAGGTCCTGTCGGCCTGAAAGTCGAGCGCATACGATAGCCTGAGCGATGCTGGTCGTTCTCGTCTCGCACGTTGATGTACCGCACTTCAATCTCCGCAGCCTCGCCAGCGAAAGTGTACTGGGCGCCCGGAAGAAAGGACGTCACCCGGCCGCTCTGGTATTCTGAAGTTCTGATGTCCGACAGGAGTTCCAAGCCCGGATAGTGCGTGGCAACACCTGCGCCAACGAGAACTGTGGTGTTGGGCAGGAAGGTCGTGTTGGTCCCTCCCCCGATTTCCATTCGGACATGCCCGAACCCCGTACGCTTTGCGGCGCCGATGTGCACATTCGTGTTCGAGCGGTCGAAGCGCTCGGCGTATAGCGCGGAGGCACTGAGTGTAAGCGTATCTGATACTCGGACTGCCACTGCCGGGGACAGGCTGGTCCAGTCCGGCAAGTCCTTCGTCAAACTGCTGCGGCTTGCTGTCAAATTCGTCGTAATACGATTGCGATCCTGCCGGGATGCCTGTTCGCGCATGGCAGCGTAGTCGGCATGATCGGACGACAAGGTTTCTGCAGCGTCGATAAACTCATGGGAACCTTGTGCGTCTCCCTTGATTCTGCGCACGCGCGCCAGCGCGGTATAGGCATCCACATAGTCGGGAGCTTGATCAATGACGTGTTCGAGTTCGCTTTCGGCCTCATCAAGGCGTTCCAGTGCGATCAGGCAGAGTGCCGCGTTCAAACGGGAGTCTACGTCTTCAGGATTTGTGGCGAGCAACGCTTCGAACATTCCAAGAGCCTCGTCGAAACGTCCGGCGAACCTCGCTTCCACGCCCTGCGCATACAGGCTGCGAAGGTCCGTCTGAACAGGCGACGGCATGGCAGGAATCGTTTGGTCGAGAAGCACCAGTTCGATCATGAAAGTATCACAACTCTCAGGCCGGCTTGCTCGCACGTGGCGGCGCACGCGCGACGCTCCAGTGTGAGCCGCAAGAATAGCGTTCCAAGTTTCATGATCGCATGTCCTCCACGCTGGATTCAGGTTTAATCCAGCGTCTGCAATTGATTGCAAAAACAGATGATCGTCAGGTTAATCAGGCGGTCTGGCGAGAGATCGGTATTCGCGCGGGACGAGGTTGCTCATGTTTTGATTGCCCCAGAATCCGATCGTTTCAGCAAAGCGCCGAACACCGGATCAGGACCGCATGCTGTAGAATTTACTACGGTTTGCGATGGACCGCCCTCAGTCGAGTAAGCACCCGTCATCTTGCGTTGGAACCAAGCGAATTTCGTTCACAGAGAAATTTTAGGGTCGCTGTCAAAATGTGATGTTCGCAAGCCAGACCAGTTACCCATGAAAGGATCAGCGCGCGTCCTATGCAATTGGTACCTCTGGCCGGACTCGAACCGGCACTCTGTCACCAGAAACGGATTTTGAATCCGTCGCGTCTACCAGTTCCGCCACAGAGGCCCTTTGCAGGGAGCGCTTCTCCTGCCGCATAGCTGGGCCTCCTGTCAATCTACTCGACGTAGCGATCAAAGACATCTAACAGCTTAGGCATGTCTTCCACCGAGATTCCGACCGAAAAAACCCTGTTGCAGACCATCGAAGCGCTTGCCGCAGGTGCGCCCGAGAACGGGTTCTCGCTGCGGGAAATCTTTGATCAGCTGGATGAAAGTGCATTTGGCGCTGGCCTGTTCCTGCTTGCCCTTCCTTGTTGCATTCCGTTTCTTTATGGGGTGCCGCAGGTCGTATCTTTGCCCATGATGGCCCTGGCGGCCCAAATGGCGATGGGCCGCGAGCAGCCTTGGATGCCGGACAAGCTCGCCAATCGCCACATTGATCGCAAGGGCCTTACCCAGATGGCGTCCGGCGGCCGCAAATGGCTCGGCTGGATCGAGCACATTGTACGCCCGCGCCTGACCGTCATTACCGGCAAGCGGTCGGAACGCGTCATTGGCCTGTTTCTATGCATATTCTGCGCGTCAATCCTCGTGCCGTTGCCGATGACCAACACGGTGCCGGGCTTTGCCGTGGCCATAGCGTCTTTTGGTCTCATGCAGAAAGACGGCTTGATGGTGATTGGCGGCCTGATCATAGGAACAGCCTGGGTCAGCGGTCTGATAGGCGCCGTGATGCTCGGTGCGGTCAGCCTGTTTGGATGATAAATAACGGCAAAGTGACCTTGCGCCGCATTGTGGTCATGACGCAGTCCGGTTTTAGCTGAAGCATGGATTTCATGCGATCTCTCCTGAAAGACTGGAAGTGGCCCGCGGTGGCCGTGGCGGTGTCCGCCTTCATGTTGGCAGCCGCCCACGCGTTTGAGACTTTTGGCGGCCTGCCTCCCTGCCCACTCTGCCTGCGGCAGCGGGAAGTCTATTGGGCGCTGATCGCGATGACGCTGACGGGCCTTGTGCTCTGGCGATGGATCCCGAAACGCCGGTTCCTGGTCGCACTCAACATGATGATCGGACTCGTCTTTGTCGTCGGTGTTGTGGTTGCCTTCTACCATTCCGGTGTCGAGTGGGGCCTGCTGCCGCCACCAGATGGTTGTTCCGGTGAAGGGGTGATCGATCCAATGGCGATTCAGGACTTCAGCAAGCCGATGCATGTGCCGTCCTGCACGGATGCGCCTTTCTACATTCTCGGCCTTTCCATGGCGGGCTGGAATGGCGTGGTCTCTGCCATCATGGCGCTGTTCAGCTTCATCGCGGCAGGCGCGACGTTCCGCGGCGCCGTTCATTCACCCGAAGCCGCCTGACCTAGAGCGGCGGCGCGGACAGCCGGCGCAGGCGCTGTTCCCGGATTGTGATGTACAGGGTGGCTCCAATGATGATTGCAGTGCCCACCCAGGTCCAGAAACCCGGCAGCATGTGGAACAGACCCCAATCGACCAGTGCTGCCATCGGCAGACGCATATAGTCGATCGGCGACAGGAAAGATGCATCGCCAACGCTCATGCCGCGAATGTAGAAGTACTGGCCGGTCACACCGCATACGCCCATCAGGCCGATCCAGGACCAGTCGATGACAGAGGGCGCCACGTCCGGCCACGTCAGGATGGCGAGCGGCAATAACAGGATCGACGACAGAAGGTTTGCCCAGATTAACAGGGTCACCGGCCTGTGCAGGCGCGTCAAAGATTTCACGAGTGTGATCGCCCCAGCCAGGCAGAACGCCGCCGATACGGCGAGGACCATGCCCAGACTAATACCGAGTTGGGGCTGCATCATGATCATGACCCCGACACATCCGGCGATTGTGGCGCCCCAACGATGCACACCGACCCGTTCCTTCAGGATGAAGGCCGCGAGAAAGGTGACGAACATGGCCCGGGAAAAACTGATCGCATTGAATTCGGAGAGCGGCAGGCCAACCGCGTCCGACACGGCATAGAAGCCGAGGGCAAAGCCAAGCGTCCCGAACAGGCTGCGCAGCAAGATAAGACCCGGCTGGTGAATTTTCATCACACTCCAGCCCTGTTGCAGGATAACCGGAATGACGACGATCAACGCAACGCCAGAGCGCCAGAAGGCAAGGAAGCCTGGATCGAAGGTTGCAGACTGGACCTTGGAAAGCGTGAGGAACACGGTGAAGGTGGCCCCGGAGGCCAGCATCCAGAGCGCGCCTTCAATATTGCGCGGTGCGGGCCCCACCTCTAGGTCTGTCTGCTGAGACTGATCGGGGCGAGAATCCATGGGCTGTTTTACGCCTTCCGAAATTGACGAGATCGACCGTCTTTGGCGGGAATTGCCAGCCGATCACATGTGGACCGGCTGGGCCGCTTCAGGGAGCGAACCTGACCAAGTCTGGATATTCAGGACTCGCGCACATTGGCGCCGGTTCCCGCTCACTAAGTCAAAAACCGGCTTTGTCATAGCCGACGAGCGAGGTCGTCCGGTCGCTCGTGCAAAAACACTCCCCGCCCTACTGAAAAAAGTGGAGCTGATTCCAGGCCTTGAGGCGCTGACGGAAGACCCGTAGCGCCTCACCAACGACCTAGCTGTTCATCTGTTCCCGCATCTGTTCGGCTTGTTCCGGCGTGATGCCAAGCGCATCCAGGAGTGGACCGCCGGCGGTCTCGTCCCAAGAATGACGTGGACCGACCGTCATGCCGCCATCCACGAGGAATTCGCCGCCCGTAATGAAGCTCGCTGCGTCGGAGGCGAGGAAGGCTGCCATTTCGGCAATGTCTTCACCTTTGCCAACCCGGCCAGCTGGCTGCATGCTGCCACCTGCTTCGATCAGCATGGCCGCCATCTGGTCTGCCTGCTCGCGCGGCAAGCCGAGCGACGCGCCGAAGATCGAGGTCGCGATAAAGCCCGGCAGGACCGCATTCACGCGAATGCCATACTTGGAGAGCTCTGCAGCCGCCAATTTGGAGAAATGTGCCACCCCCTTCTTGGCAACAGAGTAGGTGATTGGCGCATATCCGGCGCATACGGCGCTGATTGAAGACGTGTTGATAATAGCGCCGCCATTTTCCTTCATGTGTGGAACAGCAAACTTGGTTCCGGCAAAGACCTGTTTCAGAAGGAGAGACATGGTTTGGTCATAGGCATCAAGATCCAGTTCCTCCACCGAATCCGGCGTGCCACCATGCCCCGCATTATTCCAGAGAATGTCCAACCGTCCGAAATGGTCGACGGCCTTGCCCATGATACCTTCCAGTTCGGCCATGTCCGTCACGTCGCAATGGACAAACAGGACCTTGTCGTCGCCAAAGCGCGTCTGAAGCGCCATGCCCTTTTCGTCCTGAATGTCTCCAGCAACAACTTTCGCGCCAGCCGCAACAAACGTCTCGACTCCCGCAAGACCGATGCCGCTCGCCCCTCCCGTGATGATGGCGACTTTGCCGTCAAGATTGGCCATGTGCGTATTCCTCCCGTTTTCGTTTTTCAGGAGAATGCGCGCCCCTTCCCCGCGGTTCGTCAATGCCCGCAGGAAAATTTACTTGCCGGGCTTCGTCATGCCGAATCGCTTGCGGAAGACCCCATCCAGAACACGCTTGGGCAGCAGCGTCGGAATGTACCAATTCGTCAGCTTGTTCGGCACAGGGGAATAGCGCGCCCTGGGAGTGGCGTCCTCCAACGCAATTTCGATGACTTTCGCAATTTGTTCAGGCGGCAAGCCGTCGCGCCCCCCCTTCAGCATCACCTGCTCAAATTGCTTCAACGCGTCCGACCAGGCACTTCCAGAATAGGGGCCATCTGAATTGGCTTCCTCTGCCTTATCCCATATCGGCGTTTTCACTGATCCTGGCCCTACGGCAATGGCATCAATGCCGAAGATCACCAGTTCCCGGCGCAACGTGTCTGTCATCGCTTCAACGGCATGCTTAGTGGCCGTGTAGGCCCCAAGGAAGGGTGCCGAAATGCGACCACCCACGCTGGTGATGTTGACAATCCGACCGGGAGCACCGGTGCGAGTCTTGTCCATCCCAAGAAGTGGCGCGAAGGCTTGAGATGCGCGCAACAGGCCGAAAACATTGACCTCGAAATGGGCCTTGAAATCATCAAGCGGTTGAATCGCGAGCGGCCCCATATTTGCGATACCCGCATTGTTGACCAAACCCGTGAGCGTCTCGCCCTTCAGGGTTTCGGACACAGTCCGCACAGCGGTCTCCAAATGCTCCTGCCTCGTCACATCCAGAATAAGCGGGCGAATATCCCCTTCGGAGCTCGCGGATAGCGCATCGGCATCGGACTGCTTTCTGACCCCGGCATAGACGCGCCACCCATGCTTTGCGAGGTAGAGCGCGGTCGCTTCGCCAATACCGGTCGATGCACCTGTGATTACAACAGTCTTCATGCGGGTCGTCCTTCCAATTCGGGGAATATGGAAACTATACGCATCAAACTCGTGTTCGGGTTTACTCGGTCTGCTTTCCACCTTCAATGACCCGGAAGGCGGGACGTTTCTTCGGCGGTTCATCTTCGGGAGATCCCGGGACAGGAGAGGTGGGCTCCACAGGCGTCAACTCCGACGCACGGACCAATTTCGGCAAGCTCCGGGTGGGCGGCTCAGAATGTCGAGCGGCCGGGTCTTCCATCAGATCATCATCCAACTGGCGCACTCGCGGCGTCGGCCGCTTGTTGAAGCCACCGGGCTTCTTCTTTGCGCCGAAGCCAGTCTTGGCCTTTCCACGAGCTTTCTTGTCAATTTCCTTCAGCTTCATCTGCTGCAGGCTGGAAAGGGCTTCGCCGTCGCTCCCTTTCAAAGGATCTGCAAACGCAGACCCATAGGTCTCGATGCGCTCCTCGACCTCTTCAAGGAATTGCTTTTCCCAGTCAGACAGGGGCGGACCAAGCCCCTGCTCAGCCAATGCCGCTGCCTTCCGTAGTTTACGGAGCGCGGCGCGTTTCTTGCGTTCGTCAACATCTCGGCCCATTGGCAGAGAATATGGTGATTATTGTGCCGGAGGCAAACCGGGTCAGGCTTCGCCAAGTGCCAGCAGGTAGGTGTCGAGCACCATTTCCTGCTCTTCGCGCTCGGCCCGGTCGACCTTGCGCAGCTTGATCACCTGACGCAGTGCCTTGGTATCAAAACCGAAAGCCTTCGCCTCAGCGTAGATTTCCTTGATCTGCTCGGCAACTTCCTTCTTCTCCTCTTCCAGACGCTCGATCTTGGCGACGGTCTGGCGGAGTTTCTCGCGGGTCGCTTCGGTGAGATGGGTGATCGAGGCTTCGTCGTCCATGAGAGGCTCCTTGGGAATCGGGATCGGAAAAGAAGGCGCGTCTTAGCGGGAGTTTCACTCGCTGGCCAGACGGCGAATGGCATCAGCAACAGCTGCACCTTCGCCATGGTGTGGCATGTGCCCCTCATGCGGCAGGATCACGAGATCCACTGGCACCTGTTTCTTCAATTCACCTACATGAAGTCTTGGGGAAATCACGGTATCGCCGCTGCCAGAGAACACCGTGATTGGCACTTCCAGTTCACCATAGCGTCTGGACTGCGCGGCCAGCTGATCTTCCAGCGCCTTCACATCACGGGCATTGGCCCGGAAGTTTGGCGGGCGAAACAGAAGTCCGATGGCAGAATTTTCAGAGTAATTGTCCGGCACAGGTGCTGGCTCGAAGACGCCGTCAATCCCACGGGCAAGTTGGCCAGGGCCAACCAATGGCAAGAGCTGGCTGAACACAGGACCAACGACTGGCCGAGCAGCGAACGAGTTGTACCATGCCTGCCCGCCTCCGCCCCAATCATGGGTCACCGGCGCGAGCAGGACGAGCCCTTTTACAAGATCAGGCCGGTCCAGCGCCACGCGCAGGGCAACGGCTCCACCAAAGGAATGGCCGACCAAAATGGCTTTTTCGTCCGGTGCGAGTTGGTCCAACACGCCCGCCATTTGTGTCGCTTGCACGCCAAGATCCTGCGCGTCTTCCGGGCGGCTGGAATAACCGTGCCCGGGCCGATCTGCCATCAGAACGCGGTAAGCGCCCTCCAGCCGAGGCGCGAGCGTCCATGTGAACTCACGAGCATTGGCACTGGCACCATGAATCATCAGGACAGGTGGACCTGCCTCTCCACGCTGAATGACATGCACAGTCTCAGTTCCTACCGATACGGGCCGGCCAATTGGTGGGTGGGTGGCTTCCACCTTGTTCTTGTAGGCTGCACTGGTCACGCAAGCCCCCGTACCGAGCACGCATATGCCGAGGGCTGTTGCCGTAATCACGCCCCTCAAAGACCCTGGCCCTCAGCAAGCTTGGACAACCGCTTTTCTGCGGCCAGTGCCTGCTGCATGCGCGGATAGATTTCAATGGCCTCGCGATAGGCTTCGAGCGCATGCTTGGGAGATCCCATGCTTTCGAACATCATGCCCAACCCGGACCACGCGCCGAAATGGCGCGGCTCGAGTTGCAAGGTCTCGTTCAGGTCGCGCAATGCCTCGGTGTAATTTTCATCCATCAGGAACAGGGCAGCTCGCCGGTTCCACGCCTCGGGATAGTCTGGCTTGATCAGGATGGCCCGATCAAAGAAGGCGCGCGCCGTCTCGAAATCTCCTGCGGTCTGCGCATCGACGCCCCGCTCCATGATGACATCCACCGTCGGTGAGCCGGATTCCATCCAGGAGGCCCAGATATCCATGGCCACGTCATTGGCTTCGCTGTCACTGGGCGCAGTCCGCAGCTTCTCGAACATCTCATCGGATGGTTCCGCATGCGCCGCGCCCACGAGGAACAGGACGGCCAGAAGGAGCGCTCTTATCATCAGTCCGATATTATGCCGCGCGCCGGGCGGGGCAACCACAACTTGCTGTCACAGCAGGCCTTCACACAACAAAGCGGTCTCCAGGCCCTCTGCATGCTTGAAATGATGTGTCCGGAAGCCAAGCGCGTCAGCCGCTTCAACATTGGGCAGGCTGTTGTCAATAAACAGCACGTTTGCTGGCTCCGGATGGTCCATGACCTCCAGGGCGACATGATAGATTTCGGTGCCGGGCTTGATCAGGCCGATCCGGCCAGACACGATCACATCGCGGAACCGTCGCAGGATCTCGAACTCCTGGAGCATTTCGTCCCAAGGATCGGCTGGCATGTTCGTCAGGGCATAGAGCGGCACCTGGCGGGCATCCAGGCGCCGGATCAGTTCGGCGGTACCTTCCACATAGCCGTCGAACATTTCCATCCATCGCCGACCCCAGGCAAGGATTTCAGTTTCGTACTGAGGATATTGCCGGATCAGATCAACGGCATTCTCGGCAAAGCTTGCACCAGCATCATGCCGTGTATGCCACGCCATGTTACAGATATCCGCCAGGAACATTTGACGTTCCTGCGGCGTATCGATGATCTTCGCGTAAAGTCGTGCAGGGTCCCAGTCGAGGACCACATGCCCAAGGTCGAACAGGGCAATTTCAGCAGCCATAGTGCCGCCTTATTGCCTGTTCATGTTCACGTCAGCCCTGCTTTGCTTTGAAGCGGGGGTCAGTTTTATTGATGACGTAAACGCGGCCCTTGCGGCGCACGATCTTACAGTCGCGGTGGCGCGACTTGAGCGATTTGAGAGACGAGCGGACTTTCATGGGCCTAGCCTGTGGATCATAAGGAATTGGAAAGCGGAGCGGGTAATGAATCCGGTAAGAAGAGTCAAGGTTGCACGCTGTCATGAACGTGCGGTTTCAGGAGCTGGAAGAATGGCACAGATTGCGCTGCGGCGCTCACATATCATCGCGGCTGCGGCGATGACCGCGCTGGTTGCCTCCTGTGCCCATAGTCCGGGCCAGGCTGCGCCTCCACCGATCGCCGCGCCAGTACCCGCTCCCGAGACAGGCGCGATCACCTACGCCTCCTCCGGCCATGCCGGAATGGACATTTGGCGCGTAGCGTTCTCTGAAAAAGCACTCGCCGCTGGTCATGATCGCGAGGTCGTCAAATCTGTCCTTACCGGCATATCTCCGCTAGAACTCTGGATTGGATCGTCTTTCCAACCCGCTAAGACAGGGATCGAAGACCAAGCCGAATTCGCCAAGCCGATCTGGGATTATCTGCGCGTGCCGATGAGCAATAGCCGCATAAGCACAGGTGCTTCGCGCCTTGCTGAAAACCCGGCACTTTTCGACTCTCTTGAAGCCGCCTATGGCGTAGACCGCGAAGCCATCGTCGCGATCTGGGGCATGGAAACGAGCTTTGGTGCCGTGAAAGGCAGTTTCGACGCGCCAAACGTCCTGGCCAACATGGCTGTGGAAGGTCGACGCAAGAGCCTCGCTGAGCGTGAACTGCTCTCCCTGATCAAAATTCTCGAACAAGGCGATGCAGAGCGCGACGACCTGATCGCCGGGTGGGCCGGCGCGATGGGCCATACCCAATTCATGCCATCGACCTTCATCGCCTATGCCGAAGATTTTGACGGCGACGGCAAGAAGGATGTCTGGGAGAGTGAGGCTGATGCCCTCGCCTCGACCGCCAATTATCTGGCAAATTCCGGCTACACACTGAATCAGCCTTGGGGCATTGAAGTGCTGGCCCGCACCGGGTTCGATTTCGGACTGGCAGATGGCAATGAACGCCGGATCGAAACATGGGCAACTGAAGGCCTGGTACCTGCACGCGGCGGCACCTTCGAAACAGGCGGAGCCAATTATGCTGAACTCTGGCTGCCAGCCGGTGCGGAAGGCCCGAAATACTTGCTGTTCAACAATTTCAAGGCGTTCAAGACCTACAACAATGCCGATTCCTACGCGTTCGCCGTGGGCCTGTCCGGCGATGCGATGGGAGGCCAGAATGGGCCCATCGCGTCTTGGCCAACACATCTGTCACCTCTCACCGTTAGCGAGATCAAGATCCTTCAGGCCGCCCTCAACGCCCAGGGCTTTGACGCAGGCGGCGTGGACGGCATTCCCGGTCGCAAGACCAAGGGCGCGTTGCAAGCATTCCAAAAATCCAGGGGCCTCGTTGCGGACGGCTACCCGACAAAGCAGGCCCTGGCATTGGTCACTGGCGAAGCGAATGTTGGTGTCGCATCCAGCCCGTCCGGCACAAATTGATCAAACTGCGTCGGCTTCCTCATCCGGTTCGCCGACGCCATCCTTCAACCCGAACCGGGCATACAGGATCATGAAACTCAGCAGGCCCGCGCAGAATATGAACGGAAGATGCGGGTTCACATACTCATAGATGAACAAGCCGAAGAAGGGCGTGATGATGAAACCCATTCCATTCGCCGAGATTACGAGACCTGCGACGTTGCCTTGAAGCTGAGGTGAGACGGCCAGTGATGCCCCGCTTGAAAATCCCGGCCGCGCGAGCCCCTGCCCGAGGCCAATGCAGAACTGCGCCAGGATCAAATTTGCATAGTCATTTGCGAAGACCATCAGCAACGCCCCAGCCAGCAAAGGCAGGCAGCCTCCCCACATGAGTGTCTTGTTCTTGAGCTTGAGGCGAGGGATCAACACAAGCTGGGCCAGCAGTACGGCGAGTGCGCCAACGGTAAAGGCCGGCCCGGTAAATTGCGCCGCTTCCTTTCCGGAAACGCCCAGTTTGTCCATTACTGAAAAGACAAAAACCTGCGTCAATACACCGGTCGTCAGCGACAGGCACACGGCGAACACAAGGAAGGGCAATACCGGCCCGGATCGCCAAAGACCCCGCGCACCGGGAATTTCTTCAAACTGGGTCGCATCCGTTACCGGCTCGCGCTCTTCCGGGAGGCGGAACCAGATCAAGGCCGACATGGTAAAGGCAATAACCGCCGTCAGTAGCAAGGGGCTCAGCAGGCCAAGCGTTGCCACCAGCGCCGCGGCAAAAGCGGGGCCAATCACCGTGCCAACGCTGAAACCCGATGTGATGAACGCGATTTCGGACTGTCGCTCGGCCTGACTGGTGCGATCAGCAACATAAGCTTGCGCAGCCGGGTTCGTGCCAGAGCCCAGCAACCCAAAAATCGAACGCGACATGGCAAGGCAGGCAAACATCATGAACGTGCCGGTCAGTACGCCAGTCATGGTAAGCCAGCCGGTCAGGAACAGCAGGAGCATGGAGATGCCATATCCCACAAGTCCCAAGGCGGCGACAGGCCGCCTTCCCCAGCGGTTGGACCGACCACCCCAAAACGGCGACATCAACGACCAGCACAGCGCCGACAATCCAAAGATAGCCCCGGCCATCCAGTCCGGAAGACCAATCTCTCGCGTCAGTGGCGGCAATACGGCGGCAATCAGCATCGTATTGCCAGCCCCGATCGCCATCAATGAGAAGAACAACAGGAAGAAAGCGTTGCGCCGGTCCGGTCTGGACACGTCTGGTGGAATCGTCTGCCCCTCGCTCATTCTCATGTCATCGGCCGGTCTTCTGGAAATGTCCAGCAACAAGAAAATGGTGCCGTAAGGAAAGCCGGGCTTCCGATTTCACGTCAACAAGTGTCAGGTTGAAAAGCGTTTGCATTGGACAATGCCCCACCCTCGTCATAATCTTGCTAAAGGGTTAATCTAAGGAGCTGGGAGTATCTTGGGAAACACACGGGGATATCTCACATGCTGCGGAAACTGATATCGACGCCGGGCCGCCTCGCGCTCGGAACTGCTTTGGCCAGCCTGCTCGTGCTGTCCTCATGCGACCAGCAAGACACAAGGCTCGAACGCGCTCGTGATCTCGCCGAGGCGACTATGGACCAGTTGAGCGGTCGGACCATTGTTGAACCGGACGCTCCCAAACCGCTGGAAGCAGCTGACGTCATGGACCGAGCCATTGCCGGTACGCTGCGCAATGACATGAATTTCGAAACGGCAAGCGCGAGCCCGATGTTTGCGGTCGGATCGATCATTGCCAAGCCACGGGACATCCCCCCTGCTGAAGCCATGGCGGTCGTGGAAGACGATGAAGTCTTCCTGGAAGATCCGGAAGCCTTTGACGAATTTTCCGACGATCCGGTCGAGGCTGAAAGCGCCCCTGCTGCAGAGTCCGATGCCACCGCACCGATCACTTCTGCGCCTGCCCCGTCACGCAGCCTGTCGGTTCAGCCTGCACGCGTCATGCCCAAGGTGAAGCTCGACCCAAAAGCACGAGAAAAAACTCTGCAGGAAATTGACAAGGCATCCAGGCAACTGGAACAGACCGCCGCGAAAGAACCATCGCCAACGGCGCGCACCCGGTCCCTCAATCCCCGTTCCCTGGAATCTGCACCGGTTCAGGAAAAAGTCGCAGCGCGCAAGCTTGCGCGTCGTTCTGTTATCAGTCGTGATGCCATTACAGCGCAACGCGATGCCAATTCCGTAATGCTGGACACATTGTCGAAGTATGGAATGGGCGGCGAAGTGGCCCTGTCTCGCGAGGGGCAGATGGTCATACAGATCGGCGAGGATGGTGGCAGCCCCACTCGGTTCACGCCAGCCGGATCCCCTCGCAACACGATGCAGAATTTCCTCGCCGTCGATGCGAAACTCGAATGCCCAGACAATCCTGATATGGTCACCGTTCAGTCGAGCCCGGTGCTCGCGACAGAATGTATCGTGAAAGACCTGAAAGCGTCTGGTCAGTTCGAATATGTCGAGAAAGACTATATTTTCGAAAACCAGTTCGCTCGTAAACCACGCCCCGACACACCGGCCACCGGAACCGATGTGACCCCGGACGTCATCACCGACACAACCATCACCCCGAATGACCCGCTTTGGGAACTTCAATGGCATTTCCAGAACAATGGTACAGGCGAAGGCGAGTCCGTAGGGGGCTCAAGCTTCCAGGAATTCTGGACCCGTCAGGGCACAGATGGATCAGCAGATGTTGTCGTGGCTGTTGTAGACACCGGCCTGCAACTGGAACACCCCGACATCAAGGATTCCCCCAACATCGCACCGGGTTGGGATATGGTCTCCGATCCACGTATGGGAAATGATGGTGACGGCCGTGACGGCGATCCGAACGATCCGGGCGATCTCTGTGATCCGTCAGTCCCATTTGCAGAAGACACATTTCACGGCACACATGTGGCGGGAACGATTGGCGCAGCCGCGACCAACAATGCCTCAGGTGTCGCGGGCGGGGCGTGGAACGTCAAAATCGTTCCAGTGCGCGCGCTCGGCAAATGTGGTGGGCGTCTCTCCGACATCAATGATGCCATCCGGTGGGCAGGCGGCCTGATCCCGGCCGAGGATGAGGAAGGCAACGAGATCTGGAACGACAATCCGGCTGACGTAATCAACCTCTCCATCGGGCTGTTCGAATACTGTCCTGCATCGCTGCAGGATGCGATTGATTCGGTCACTGAGCGTGGTGTGCTGGTCGTCTCGGCAGCCGGCAATGCCCGCGTTGCGACGCAGTATTATGCGCCGGGTGGCTGCGCGAATGTGATCACAGTCGCCGCCGGCGATGCCCGGGGACATATAGCCCCCTATTCCAATTTCGGACCGGAAGTAGATCTCCTCGCCCCTGGTGGAGACCTGACACGGGACGACAATGGGGACGGTCGTCCAGATGGCGTCCTGTCCACCAAGGCTGCAACGAATTGCTATGACCCGGTCACGGGTGAAGCCGTCGAAGACTGCTTCTACGCTTTTGAACAGGGCACATCGATGGCAGCGCCGCATGTCTCAGCAGCACTTGCCCTCCTCAAGGCACGCGATCCTGACGCCACGCCGGAAGAGCTGAAAGCCACCCTGCTCGCTGCATCCAGCCCGCGATCTGCGATGCAATGCTCTGGCTCATGTGCACTCTACCCGGGCACCACTCCGATTGAGGGAAGCTCCGACATGTGCACACGTCCATGCGGTCAAGGCTTGCTCGACCTCGCCATGGTACCGGAACGGCCGACCGGCGGTGGCGGAGACTGATGCCAAAACGGCGCCCTTCTCCCGTCCATCTCGGCGGGCCGCTTGGCCTTGCAGGGGTCACCCTGCTGGCCAGCGCGGTGGGGTTGGTTATCGTGGGGAGTGATGACCGCAATAGCTCCCACTCACGGCCTGAACAGGACAGCCCCGCCACACAGGCGGCGACCGACCCACGTCCGCCAATCGGCACCGTGGGTGTAGAACAGGTCAAGCCTGCTGCCGTCAGTGGCAGCAGCTCGTCCAGTTCGAGCGGTGCGGAAGTCACCTTTATCGTCCGCCTCAAGGGGCGGTCTGAAGTTGATACGATTGCGCGCAATTTCAAACGCGATCGCGAGACCGCTGATGCCGCATATTCGGATCTCGTAGAAGACATCCCCATCCTGAAGGATTTCCGTCTCGTGGGCGCCAGCTATTCCGGCGAAATCAATCTGGTGTACCAACTGCCCGCCGGTGTCGAGGCGACACGCGGGCGAATTGAAGAAATCCGCCAACAGATATTGTCAATTGATGGCGTCGCCTATGCAGACCCTGACTTCGTAGCTCATCCCGGAGAGGACAAACGCAAATGACATCTATCCGTACCATCCTGATTGTCGGTGGGTGCGCGCTCTCGCTTACCGCATGCGACTTCTTGATTGCGAGAGACCGCGACGAACCAGCACCGATTGAAACCCAAGAGCCGGAAATTGCTCCTGTAGAAGAAGCTACGCTCGTTCCAGATCAACCTGACGGTCCGGTGATGGTCGCCAGCACTGCAACAATCGACTGGGACGCTGCACGAGCAGATCTTGCTGCCACACCCAGCGAGCAGCGCGAGACGAGTTTCCAGGTGGAATCCGGCGGCACCGCGCCGCCCGTACCGGTCTTGCTTCCAACCGGCATCGTCGTGCCACAGGGCGCCGAGAGTGGCATCCGCTTTCAACCCATGTCGGACGGCTATTTCGCTGCCTATCCCGGCATAGACTATGACATTGTCGTCAATGGCACGAATGAAGTCATTGGAGTTGATACCACCAATGCCCAAGACGATACGCCCGTCCTGACCTACACGCCAACGATGAGTGGTGCACAAGTCTCGTTCTCTCGTTATGGCGCAGACTACCTCGTGGAATTTGAATGCAAATCCATCAAGGGAGGTGAAGCCGACTGCATCACGGAGCAAGAAGCTCTCGATGTGACCAACAAGCTAGTAATTGCGGGGACGCGTTGATGAAACCAACACGATTGCTGCTGCTGGCGAGCGCAGCCCTCATGCTGTCCGCCTGCGACTTTGTCAGATTTCCGGGAGATGGCGGACCAAGTCCGACTACGCCGGATGCGGGGCCTGCTGTACCGCCCGGAGCGCCCGGACCTCCGCCGCCGTCTGCGCCGGTCGACAATCCCTATGGGGCAGACGGTGAGGACACGCCAACGGACACTGCGGGTGATGCGGAAGATACAGCCAACTCGCCCGATACGGATGATCTCGGGGACGGACCTGATCCAGTAGACGCCGACAACCCCGCTACCGATCCGATTGATGTCGACACCCCCACCGACGACATTCCCGACGTCGACACACCAGATACTGATCCCGCGACAACTCCTGAAGATGATGACGCTTCGGACCAGGACACCAACCCTGAAACGGATGCTAACACCGATACGGACACGGATACCGAAACACCGGGCGACACGCTTGATGACACAGATATTCCGGCTGAAGATATCAGTGATGATGGCGACGAGGCTGCCAGCCTGCCCGACCCTGTTGAGCCGGTCGAACCAACCTTCAGCTATTTTGAAGCCGGAGCGCTTCTGCCTGGCTCAGGCCAAGGTGCACCGGAGCAGATTGCATACGCACCTGATCTTGTATTTCCTATCGCGGATGCACCAACTTACCTACAGTCCCAAGTGTTCAGCTTTGGCGGGGGTGTCGCGGGGGGCGACCAGTGCGATTCCCGCAACTACGCCTATCCATGGCGGGACAATTTCTGCGAAGTACGCAGCGCCAATCGGACCTCTCCTTACTGCCCCCAACCCAAAGTCCACCAGGGGCAGGACATTCGGGTCGGCACACCACAGGAATGCAATACACTGCGCAGGACAGCTGCCAGTGACCGCACCCTGCACAAGGTTGTCGCGGTGTCTGATGGTGTCATCTCACACGTTGGCACTTACAGCGTGAATCTGCGCGCAGGCGGACGTATCTTCAAATACATGCACATGAACATGGACAAGCTGCAGGTAAAGGCGGGGGACCCAGTCGAGGCCGGCCAGCATATTGGGTATGTCTCGAATGATTTCGGCGGCACGCCCACAACGTTTCACCTTCATTTCGAAATCACACAAAATGATGGTGGTGCGGGCTGGGTTCACGTCCCGCCATATCTCTCGCTGGCTCAGGCTTATGAGCGTCGGGAAGGCGGTCCTGGTGAGGTAGTTGAAGCCGGAAATGTCGGTGTCGCTACCACGCCATTCGTAATCCCCGAGGGCATGGAAATCATCGAGTGATCCGGAATCAGGCCGGCTTGAAGGTCAGCGCAACGCCATTGTTGCAATACCGCAAGCCGGTGGGTTCCGGCCCATCCTCGAATACATGCCCCTGATGGCCCAGGCATTGGGCGCAGTGGTATTCCGTGCGCACATAAATCAGCTTGCGATCAGGTTTGGTTCCCATGGCGCCCGGCAAGACATCATAGAAGCTCGGCCAGCCCGTGCCGGAATCGAATTTGGTGTCCGATGAAAACAGGGCGAGGTCACACCCGGCGCAATGATAGGTACCTGTGCGGGCCTCCTTGTTCAGGTCCGATGTAAAGGGACGCTCGGTACCCTCTTCCCGCATAACGCCGTAGGCGGCCGCGCTCAAGCGCGCACGCCAGTCATCATTGGTAAGTCGGCGCCATTCGGAATCAGCATATTGCTCCTCATTATCGGCGTTTTCAGCGTCTGCTGCTTCCGATGTAGAATTGATGGAACAGGCGGCAAGGCCCAGTGAAGCGGCGCCGGACAGGAGCAGCGAGCGTCGGGAAATCGTGTGGGTCATGCGGTTCATACGCGGGACCATACCGAAAGGTTCAGTCCCGCACGACACACAAGCGCGTGAGCATCATGTCAGCCAGCTTCCTCGACCCAGACTTCACCGTCGAGATCCTCCAGCTTGCCCTGCAGGTGAGCGCGGACATCTGCGACAGCCTGATTGTAGACGGCCGGACCGAGCGTCTTCAGCATCAGGTCGACGATGTCATCTGCCCGAAAATCGCTGAGGCGCTCGTCAAATTCGGTTGCAAACAGAGTTTGCAAATGGCCACGCAACGTCGCGCGACGCTCCTCGGTCAGTTCAAGCGCCTTCATCCTCATCTCCCTTGGGCAGGTTCCGCCCGAAGTTAACTGCCCCAGAATCCTGGCCCGCATCAATGATGGCCTTGCGGATTGAACGGGCGCGATTGAACTCGTTGAAAAGCGTTTCTCCGTCGCCCCAACGGATCGCGCGTTGCAGCGCGGCAAGATCCTCGGAAAACCGGCCAAGGCACTCAAGTACGGCGTCCTTGTTGTTCAGGAAAACATCGCGCCACATGACAGGGTCGGAGGCGGCGATACGGGTGAAATCCCTGAAACCACCAGCAGAATACTTCACGACTTCGCCCTGCTCGACGGTCTCCATATCGAACGCGGTTGCAACGATGTTGAACGCAATCAGGTGTGGCAGGTGCGAAGTGATCGCGAGGACCCGGTCGTGCCGCGCTGCATCCATCGTTTCAACCGTTGCGCCAAGTTGCGTCCAGAACGCCTCCAGCGTCGATACAGCAGCGTCGTAATTGTCGTCCCCGTCTGCCAGGGGTGTCAGAATGTGCCAGGCATTCTGGAACAGGGTTGGAAAGCCCGCCTCCGGACCGGATTGCTCCGTACCGGCAATGGGGTGGCCCGGGATAATGTGCACGCGGCCATCGGCGGCGGCCGCAAGCGCTTCGGTGGCTTGGCCTTTCACTGAGCCCACATCGGTCAGGACGGCTCCTGCCTTCATCAGCGGCACAGCGTCCGCAGCAACGGCCTGCAAGGCACCGACGGGGACACAGAGGAACACGCAATCTGCCTCTGCCACAGCAGTGGCAAGATTGTCCGCGACATCCCCCAACGCAATTCCAGCGGCGCGCAGGCGCACATCTTCGCTGGAATCATAAAGGCTCACAGTCCCAGCCGCGCCGTACTGCACAGCCGCCCTCGCGATGGACGCGCCGATGAGGCCGGCGCCAATGATGGCGATCTTGTTGAAGACGGGTTCGGTCATGGTGTTCCTGCAGTCAGATTTCGCCCGTTCTGGTGCGGAATACGGCGACCAACGTCAAGGCCTTCATGCCCCTGCAACCATCTACCGCAGATGACACCAACCAAGCGGTCCTTACATAGGTATGGAAAGTGCCGGTAAAGGTCTGACCAAGCATCCGGCTCAAAGAGGTCCAGAATCATGAGCCACCCCTCCCCCATCATTTCCGGTATCCGTCAGCGATGCGGCCAGTGCGGCGAAGGCAAATTGTACAGCTCCTATCTGAAGCTCAACGAATCCTGCCCCGTTTGCGGACGTGACATGACGGCGGCCGATACTGCAGACGGCCCGGCCTTTTTCGTAGGTTTCGGTGTGCTGCTATTGCTGGCGCCGTTTCTGTTCCTGTTGCCGATGAGTCCGCTGCCCCTGGTGCCGATGGTCATTGCCTTCATCGCGCTATGTGCGGCCGTGATTGGACTATGCTTGTGGTTGTTACCGGTTGCAAAAGGCGTGTTGCTGAACCTTCAGCTCCACCATGGCGCTGAACAGGCAAGCTTCAAGTCGGAAGACCAGAACTAGCCGGACACAGCCTGTTCGTCGCGCTCACCAGTGCGAATCCGGATAATGCTGTCGAGATCGTAGATGAAGATCTTGCCGTCACCGATTGTGCCCGTATTGGCGGCCTGCGTGATGGCCTCGGCGTAGCGCTCGGCCGAAGCGTCAGGGCAGGCGACTTCCACTTTGACCTTGGGCAGGAGGCGCACTTCGTATTCCGCGCCGCGATAAACTTCGGTTTTGCCAAGCTGGCGACCATAGCCGCGCACTTCCGATACGGTCAGTCCTGTCGCGCCAGCTTCGGACAGCGCGTCAATCACCGCATCCAATCGGCTCGGTTTGAAGATGGCTGTTACGAGTTTCATGGCACGCAATCCTTTGATCTGTAATGCGAATTAGGAGTTTCTAAACTACCGAGGCGCGCGTAGCGGCGTCAATGGCTTTCGCGACCATTGCTTGTCGCAGGCCGCGCCAGACGCACTTTTTCGGTCACTGGTGCTGTAGCGCCGCCTCCAGGAGAGGCATAAAGGCGTTTCACTGCCTCCACCAACACCACGCCACCGAGCCCCGGCGCGAGCATTCGGCCCATCACTTCCCAGCCTTCGGCCGCCGAACTCACCAAAGGTGTCGCCATTGGCGGCATGTAAAGCGCACTACTGGACGCTGTGACTTGAAACAGCCCGATCGAAAGCAGATTCATGAGCTGCGCGCGTGTCCAGGGGCGGCCTTGGCCAAACGGCGTCTTGGTCGCGCGCGACCACAAGCCGGACCGGTTGGACGCCGCCAATACAATACGACCCTCTGGAGCCGTTATCCGCCAGATTTCCCGCAAATAGGCTCGCGGATTACCCGATTCCTCGATCCCATGCAGCACGATCACACGATCAAACATGCCGTCCGGAAAGGGCAGTCGAACATCGCCTATGGCGACCGCCGCATTGCCGCGACCGAACGGGTCCCATGAGACAGGTCCATGATCGAGCGGGATACCTGCCACGCTGCGCCCCGGCGCAGCACCAAAGGCCTCGAGCACCGGAATGGCGTATCCCAGACCCAGCAGAGAGAGGCCGCGCGCATCTCCCCAGAGATCCGTCAGCTTGCCGGACAGGATGCGCGTCGCTGCCTGCCCCAAAGGCGAGGCATAGAAACGTTGCAAGGTGACGGCATCCTGACGCATGAAGTGGCCTGTGCTAGTCTGGTCTGCAGGAGACGCTAATGACGAAAATCACCCTCGACATACACAAATTTCCCTGCCTGAACGATAATTACGGCTATCTGGTTCATGAACCGGTCTCAGGAAAGACTGCGGCAATCGATACGCCGGATGCCGAAAAATACCTTGCCGAGGCCGATCGTAAAGGCTGGACGGTTACGCACATCCTGAACACGCACTGGCACCCCGACCATGCGGGCGGGAACTTGCGGATCAAGGAAGTCACGGGATGCACCATTTACGGACCAGCCGGTGAAGCGGAAAAAATTCCCGGCATTGATGTGAAACTATCCGAAGGCGATATCGTCGAATTTGGGCGTACGAACGCGCGCGTGATGGATGTGCCCGGGCATACGCTAGGCCACATCGCCTATCATTTCTCAGATCAAGACGTCGCATTTGTCGGAGACGCTGTCTTTGCACTTGGTTGCGGCCGTGTTTTTGAAGGCACGATGGAGATGATGTGGAACAGCCTGTCCAAGCTGAAAGCTCTGCCGTCAGAAACCCAGCTCTACTGCGCGCATGAATACACACAGGCCAACGCAAGGTTTGCCGTCACGGTCGACCCGCAGAATAAAGCACTGACGGATTACGCGCTCTGGATTGACGAGCGTCGTGCAGAGGGCCTTCCAACTGTTCCAACGCGGTTGGACAAAGAACTTGCCACGAACCCATTCTTGCGTGCCGACGATCCTGTACTCCAGGCGGCGATGGGTCATCCCGGCAACACCGTCGAAACCTTCGCCGAAATACGTGGACGCAAGGACCGCTTCTGATGCGGGGTATTTCCGGAGATCTCGGCGCCCGAGAGATCATCCGCATGCTGGATCTGACCCCTCACCCAGAGGGAGGACACTTCCGGGAAACGTATCGCGCGCCGACATCGGACGGCAGCCGCGCCAGTTCCACGATGATCTACTATCTGCTGCAAGCTGACGAAGTCTCGGCATGGCATAGAGTAGATGCTGACGAATTCTGGCTATGGCATGCGGGCGGCCCTCTTTCCCTCACGCTATCGCCACCCGACGGCCAAGGGGCAAGTGCGGTGACGCTCGGTCCTGACCTGCGGGCTGGGCATCGCCCGCAACTTGTCGTCCCTTCGCAACACTGGCAGACAGCGGAAACGCTGGGCGCATGGACACTGGTCAGTTGTATTGTTGCCCCCGGCTTCGAATTTAGCGGGTTTGAAATGGCCCCCCATGATTGGCGTCCAACCGTCTAGCGACGAGCCTTGAGGGCGCGCACCATGACTGGTGAAATCAGCGTCACAATCAGACGCTCCAACGGGCCGTTCGCAAATTTCCTGAAATACTTCACAAGGCTGCGCGCCTTGTGCTCGACCACAGCCTCAGAGGGAACGTCCGACGTCGACCCATAATGCAACGCGCCCGCATGAGGTTGATAGACTACGCTACCGCCAGACTTCAGGACACGGCGACAAAGGTCGACATCTTCGACGTGCAGAAAATAGCCCTCGTCGAACCCTCCCATCTTGCGAAAGGCCTGACGATCCATCATGAAAAAGGCACCTGACACTGCACCAACTTCGATGGAGTTTCGGGGCGGCGGGTCATTTTCCAACGTCCACTTCCCCAACCCCATCGCACGCAAGAGCGTCAGCGTGTTGCGTCGTGCGCCTCGCTCCTCACGACCGTGGATATCAAAAATCTTGCCGCCGACCAGGACGGGTTCAGCACGCTTCTCCATTGCCGCCACAAGTCTTGCAAGCGAACCGCGGCGCAGAACCGCATCCGGATTGATGACGAGAAGCAGATTGCCGAGCGCCCCCGCCGCACCCTTGTTCACCCCGCCCCCAAAACCGGGATTCGTGCCATCACGGACGATGTGGACTTTATCTGAATTTGCCTCGAACTCATCGATCCAGGACTGTTCCTCTGGCCGATTTCCGTTGTCGACAATGATAATTTCAGAAATGTCCGGATCGGACTTCAGGGCATAGAGACATTCATGCAAGCGAGGGCCGGTATGATAGGTCACAACGATCGCCGTAATTGTCGGGAGAGTCATCCAAGCGATCCTCTCACACGGCGAGACAGAACAATCAGCGCAACGACAGCGAGCGCCAAGGTAGACCAGAAAGCTTCATTCCAGACACTATAGGAAAAACTGAACAGGCAGAACGCCGCCGCCAGCATGCCGCCAATCGCGTAGCGAATATCCGTGCGTAAATTGTGCCCAATTGGCAGTCGCCATCCGATCAGCAGAACGGCGAGTGCCGCAACAAATGCACCAACTGCGCCCGTCTCGGCCCATATCTGCAAGGCCATATTGTGCGGATGCCCCGGAACGACCGGATACCGCGCCCAGAAATCCGGCAACTGCGCCATCCATTCCGGATAGGCTGCATACGTGTCCTGCCAGGATTTTGATGCTTCGATACCATGCCCCATCAGCGGTGTCTCCTGAATCTTCCCGATCACGACTTCCCACGACCAGGCGCGAGACTGGAAAGACCCCGGCAAGTTCACACCACTTCGCTCCAGCATGTAGAGCAGCCCACTCATCAAGATCGGCGCTAGCGCAATATAGGCAGCGACAGCCGTGAACAGGCCGCGCAGGCCATACTTTGGGAAGACCCGAACAATAACGAAAGCGACGAGCATCAAAGCCGCGCCAAACATGGCGGCTGACGATCCGAGAACGCCGAAGCTGACAAGGCTGGCCAGCGCAATCATCAGTGCGAGCCCCTTCCATGCCAAGCCTGGCCGGGCCCCGACATATGCTACAAGTATAGGCAGTACGAGCGCAAAAGCGTTCGCACCCCGATCAAGGTTCTGAAAGCCTGAGGAATGATTGAGCGGATCATCCCCGTACAAGACGGGCATCACTGAAGTCGCGAAGACCGGGCTGAGCAGGATCAGCAGACCATGTATGGAGAGGCTTCCCAATATCAGGCGGGACGAGATCTGTGCGCGCCCGGGCGCAGTTCGCAATGCACCGGCTATCAAGAGCGTGGTGAAGAAAAGCGTCAATATGATGCGCAGGCCGGCGGACCGAATGGCAAAGTCGCCGCCCATCAATGTCCCACTGATGATTCCTCGCGAGACCGGAGACCAGGACTCACTCGCAACGGCCCAGACCAGAAAGGCCATGCCCGCCAGCAGGTAGTGGGCCGGACGGATACCGGGTCGTGCAACAAATAATGCAGGAATCGCAGCCAGCGCGAGCAGCAGAACGTTACCCTGCGTCCCTGCCATGGAGGTCAAAGGCCACAACAGGAAGGCCGCGGCGAGAAAAGGTGCGTAGCTCATGCCGCGCATCTTTTCGTGTTCCGCAGTACCTGTCACCTGTTGATCCGGACTAGTCGGACTTCAGGTCTGGTGCGAGGGCTTCTTGGGCGAGATCGCGGCAGGCATCCTCCAGCGAGATCATGTGCTGACCATTGCTGCCAAGCCGACGCAACGCCAGTGTACGGTCCTCAGCCTCACGACCACCAACCACCGCAATGATTGGCACTTTCTGAACCGAATGCTCGCGAACCTTGTAGTTAATCTTCTCATTGCGAAGATCGGTCTCGACGCGCAGTCCGGCCTTGCGCAGAGCAGCCGCTGCTTCCTCAGCGTACTCGTTCGCTGCGTCTGTGATCGCCGCAACGACAACTTGCACCGGTGACAGCCACATAGGGAAAGCGCCGGAAAACTCCTCGATCAAGATACCGATAAAGCGCTCCATCGAGCCTAGGATGGCGCGGTGCAACATGACCGGGCGCTGCTTTGAACCGTCCGACGCCGTATATTCAGCGCCGAGACGCTCTGGCAGAACATAGTCCAGCTGCAACGTACCACATTGCCAAACCCGGCCGATCGCGTCCGTGAGTTGGAATTCAAGCTTGGGTCCGTAGAAGGCCCCTTCCCCGGGCATGATCTCACAGGGCAGGCCCGCTGCATCAACGGCGTCCTGCAGGCCTTTCTCGGCCCGGTCCCAGGTTGCGTCATCCCCGGCCCGGACATCCGGACGTGTGGAGAGTTTCACGGCGATATTCTCAAAGCCGAAATCCCGGTACACGTTTTCGAGCAGGCGACAGAAGCGGATAGACTCCTCGACGATCTGGTCTTCACGGCAGAAGATGTGCGCATCGTCCTGCGTGAATTGACGGACCCGCATGATGCCATGCAGCGCGCCATGCGGCTCGTTGCGGTGGCAACACCCGAATTCCGCCAAGCGCAGCGGCAGGTCGCGATAGGATTTCTGGCCCTGTTTGAAGACTTCGACATGCGCCGGACAGTTCATGGGTTTCAACGCCATAAGTTTGGCATCGTCAGGCACCGAAATGTCCACGCCTTCATCACCTTCAGGAATGAAGTCCGGCACGATGAACATGTTCTCGCGATACTTGCCCCAGTGACCGGATTTCTCCCACTGAACCGAATCCATCAATTGCGGCGTCTTGATCTCTTCATAGCCGGCCGCATCGAGACGCCGGCGCATATAGGATTCGATCTGCAACCAGATCTGGTAGCCTTTCGGGTGCCAGAAGATGGACCCGGCCGCCGCCAGGCCGTCGAGATGGAACAGGTCGAGCTGCGTCGCGAGTTTGCGATGGTCACGCTTTTCGGCCTCTTCGAGGCGTAGCAGATGCGCCTTGAGGTCTTTCTCATTGGCCCAAGCCGTGCCGTACATGCGCTGAAGCATTTCGTTCTTGGAGTCGCCACGCCAATAGGCGCCCGCCAGCTTCATCAGCTTGAAGGCCTTCGGCAACTTGCCCGTGCTTGGCAGGTGCGGGCCGCGGCAAAGGTCGAACCAGTCGCCTTGCTTGTAGACTGTGATTGCTTCGCCCGGCGGAATGATGTCGTCGATGATCTGCGCCTTGTAGTCTTCGCCGATCTTCTTGAACGTCTCGATGGCCTGGTCCTTGTCCCAGACCTGGCGGACAATCGGATAGTCCGCGTCGACAATCTCGCGCATTTTCTTTTCGATCTTCTCGAAATCTTCCGTCGAGAACGGCTCTTCGCGGGCAAAGTCGTAATAGAAGCCATCATCAATGACTGGGCCAATCGTGACCTGCGCGTCGGGATAGAGTTCCTGCACTGCCTGCGCCAGCACGTGGGCCGCATCATGGCGGATCAGTTCGAGGCCTTCGGCATCATTCGCCGTGACGAGTTCCACCTTTGCGTCGCCATCGAGCGGGCGCATTAAATCTCTCAGCTCGCCGTCAACCCGGGCGGCGAGCGCCTTCTTGGCGAGGGAATTGGAAATCGATTTGGCGACGTCAAAGGGCGACGCGCCCTCTTCATATTCGCGGACGGAGCCGTCTGGCAGGGATACTTTGATCATGGTCTAATCTTTTCGTGCATTCTTGCGCTCTGTACAGCGCGGCAAATTCGGTTCCGGTCAGGCCCTTTATCCGGCGTCTGCTTAACGCGACTTCACCAGATTTCCCACCCCATACGCATTTCTCGCGCAGTGGCGGGGTTTTCGGACCCTATCCGGGCTTCTTTTGGGCTGTTTATGGGTACATGAAGCGGGCGCGCACAAAGGCGCAGCCAAGGGGCGCGTCAGGCACCCCGGCGAGTTCGTGTGGTCAGGCCAACAGGGCCAAGAAGGCAACGATTTTCACTCATCAGGTTTCATATGGCATGACGACGGGCGGTTTTCAATTCGTTCCATGGCCTTGCGCGCCGACCATTCGCCATACCGCCAAGGCTGCCAGACCGGCACATCTGGCAGGGTTTCCGGCACCGGGTCCTTGCCGAGACTGCCGCCCGGTCGGCACCGGATGAAACGCGCCAGCGCCATCCATATGCCCGGCCACCATCCAAACCGCGCAACACATTCGGCGCCATACTCACTGCAGGTTGGCGTGTGCTGACAGCGCGCGCCGAACGCGTAGAACACCTGGCTTGGGCCATGCTTGTAGACCCAAAGCAGACCATTCGCTGATCGACGCCGCAAACCGGCCATCTCAGCCTGCCGTCTGGCGGGCGAGACCGCGGCTTGCCAATGCCTCCTCGATGGCAGCAACCGCCGCCTCAAAAGCCAGCAGCGTGGACGTATGGCGAGGGGGATAATCGGCCACGGGTTCCAGATGGCGCAGCTCCCAGAAGCGGCCTTCCGGCGGAGGTCCATTGTCTTTCAGCATGTCTTTCAAAGCGTCTCGCGCCGCGATCACCTCTTCGATCGTTGCACCGATAGCGTGTTCTGTAAGGATCGAGGTAGCCGCCTGCCCGAGAGCGCAAGCCTTTGGATCCACTGCGATGGCCATGATGCGTGCGCCCGCTTCGTCCAATTTCAGATCAACCTTCACGGTCGAACCGCACACACGCGATACCTTCAGGACAGACCCGTCAGGATCTGTCAGATCACCCACATGCTGGATGTCTGCTGCGAGTTCGAGAACACGATTATGGTACAGTTCGCTCATCGCCTGAAACATGGCCTTCGCAGGCGCACGGCGCAAGGCTGAGGCACGGTGACAAAAAATGCCGCCTGACTCAGGCGCGAACGCGAGGCAGGCGGCAAAGGCGTGTCGTGCATTGAAAACGGGGCGCTCAGGCCATGGCCCGAACACACAGGAGCGGCCTGTTAAGGTCAATTAAAGCTTCCGTCATCGGGGCAATTGCAGTCGGCCTGAAAAATCAAATACGTCGCCAAGTCGAGCCACCGGCCCCATCCATGATCTCAATACCTTCGGCAGCAAGTTGATCACGAATTCGGTCAGCTTCAGCCCAGTCCTTGGCTGCGCGCGCATCGATACGCGCCTGAACAAGTCCATTGATGCGGTCATTGCCATCATCATCCCCGCCCTGTTCCCAGGCTTTGGGAGTCAGGGTCAAAAGCCCAAGCATTTCGCCGGCATCGAGCAAATTTGCGCGGGCCGTCGCCATAGCATCCGTATCTCCCTTGTCCGCCGCCATGTTTGCTTCGCCGGCAATGCGCGAGAGCGAAGCGAGCGCTTCGGGTGTGTTCAGATCATCACAAAGTGCGTCGAAGACGCCCCGGTCATCGACTTCACCGCCTTCAGCGTCCCACACACGGCGCAACGCGCCATAAATCCGGTCGAGCGTTGTCTTGGCCTGTTTCAGCAAGTCTTCCGTCCAGTCGAGCGGCGCGCGGTAATGCCCGCTCAGCATGGCAAAGCGCAGCACTTCACCGTGCCATTGCTTCAATAGCTCGTGCACCAGAACGACATTGCCGAGCGATTTCGACATCTTCTCGCCGCCCATATCCAGGAAGCCATTGTGCATCCAATAGTTCGCCATGATCTCGCCATGCGCGCATTCGGACTGGGCAATTTCGTTTTCATGATGCGGAAACTGAAGATCAATCCCGCCACCATGAATGTCGATCGTCTTGCCGAGATGCTTTGCGGCCATGGCCGAGCATTCGATATGCCAGCCGGGACGTCCCCTGCCCCACGGGCTGTCCCAGATCGCATCTTCTGGTTCACCTTCCTTGGCGAATTTCCAGAGCGCGAAGTCGGCGGGGTCGCGTTTGTCTTCGTCGACAGCAACGCGTGCGCCGGCTTCATTGTCTTCGAGCTTGCGACCAGACAGCTTTCCATAATCCGGCATGGAATTGACCGAAAACCAGACGCCTTCCTTGCCGACATAGGCATAGCGCTTGCGGACGAGCTTCTCGATCATCTCGATCATTTCGCCGACATGATCGGTCGCCCAAGGCTCAATGCCGGGCGCGAGCACGTTCAGTGCAGCCGTGTCGGCATTGTAGATTTGGGCGAATTTCTTCGTAATCGTCTCAATCGGTTCGCCGGTCTCGACGCTGGCCTTGATGATCTTGTCTTCAATGTCGGTGATGTTGCGCGCGTAGATCACCGCATCCTCACCATACACCCTCATCAGCAGGCGCCGCAGCACATCGAACACAATGGGCGGACGCGCATTGCCGATATGGGCGTAATTGTAGACAGTCGGGCCGCAGACATACATCGTCACGCGCGCCGGATCCTGCGGATGGAAAACGCGCTTTTTGCGCGCGGCGGTGTCGTAGATGCGGATTGTCATGGTTTTTGGGCTCGATTTCGGAAGTCTGGACGTATCGCTGGCGCTACGGGTAGCTGGCCAGCCCTAATGGCGTGTTGATGCGTTAACAGCAACACCGGCAGGCAGGACGACAACAAAATCGAACACGTTCCATGTCGACGGCGATATCATCGGCGCGCAGAAAAGCCAAGAATGGAGTCATCCAGTCGCGCGACGTCAGCGTAGAAAGGGCTGGAAACAAGGCCATCGCACCCTTATGTTCCTCATATCGCCCTGAGGGTATCAACTCCGGGCGGGCGTTAAGTCCGGGCAGGGGAGCATTTTTACGCTTTCCCAGACCAAGCCTCGGCTCGACCCTCGTCCCTCAGTCGAAGGAAACTTCAATCATGGCCATGGATGCCATCACTCCCAATAAAGACAAGGCACGCGCAGAGCCCATCAAGCGCCCTACCGTTCAAGAGGCCGAAGAAGCCGTGCGCACGCTCATCGCGTGGGCTGGCGACGATCCGCGTCGCGAAGGCCTGCTCGACACGCCAAAGCGCGTTGTCAACGCCTACAAGGAATGGTTTTCCGGCTATGAGGAAGATCCCGTCAAATACCTGTCGCGTACCTTTGAGGACGTGCAGGGCTATGATGACATCGTCATGCTGCGCAACATCGACGTGGAGAGCCATTGCGAGCACCACATGGCGCCCTTCCTTGGCAAGGCCTATGTCGCCTACATGCCGTCGGCAGCCGTTGTTGGTATTTCCAAGCTGGCACGCGTCGTAGAGATCTTCTCGAAGCGCCTGCAAACGCAGGAAACCATGACCGCGCAAATCTGTGACGCGATTACCGACAGCCTTGCCCCGATGGGCACGGCGGTCCTGATCGATGCCGTGCATGAATGCATGTCGACACGGGGCGTCCACCACAAGGATGTCAGCACGATCACCACGCAGTTTACTGGCGTGTTCAAATCGGATGCCGATTTGCGCAATCGCTTCCTGCGTATGGCCGGCAAGGGCTGAGCCGACTTTCTCTCAGAATTGATCAACCCCGGCCCTCAATGCCGGGGTTTTTTTATGGACTCCGTCCCCAGCATTGATAGCCTCGAAACCGAGGTAGAGTGCAAAAGAACAATCCCGAAAGACGGAGGAGACTTCCATGAAACTCTTTTTAGCGGCGAGTGCGGCAATTACGCTGTTCGCCCTGCCTGCGATGGCACAATCCACCACGGTCGAATTCGCAAGCAGCGATGGCACGACCGCGCTTGTTGTATTCTATGAAAACGGCACGGCCTCCATGGATGGAGGCGATCCCATTCCGTACACGATGGATGAAGAATCCAAGACAATCTGTGGCCAGACACCCGAAGGTGATATTTGTGCAACCTTCGACGAACTGGGCGAAGACGTCGGCTTCTCGACTGGCTTTACCAATACTGCGGGCCAATCCGGCACGGCAACGATCACAGCTGCCGACTGATCGGCTGGAAGGACTGAACGGGTTTAGAGGCATTCGCCAATCGGCGGGTGCCTCTTTTCATGACCGCCTCAAGCAGCAGGTTTCGTCTTTGCAAGCCAGGCAACAATGTCCGAAACCACCTTGTCAGTGCCCGGCTCATCCACGATCCAATGGGCATTGTTCGGATATTCCAGAAAGTCACCCGCTACTGGGCTTTTTGCGTATTTTTGCCCCACCTTGCGGACGGCCTTGGCAGGCGTCGCACGGTCTGCACCAGCAGCGATCGTCAGTGTTGGAATTGTAAACAAGGTCTCGTCGATCTCGATTCCATCTGCGATGTCGCCGTAAACCTTCCCGGAGTCGTACAGCGCATCAGCGTAGATCTCTGCATGACGACGCGACGGCACCTTGTTGAGCACGCCATAACGAAATCCTGACTCCCAAACTTTGTAAGCTTTCGAACGATTCCGGCTGATAAGGATGTTGAGAAATGTATAGGCGACCGACAGGGTCACCGCGCTGCAATCCTTGGGCTGAGCCGGCGTCAGGAAGACCGCCTGACTCACGAGCCCCTGCTCGACCAGGCATTGGGCAATCAAGCCCCCCATCGAATGGCCAATCACGGCAGGCGGGCTGCCAGTTTCACTCTCAATCCGGCGAACCGTATCCGCCATGGATTTCACATAGTCATCCAGGCCGAGATCAGACAGCGAAGCTGGAGGAGAGTCAGGCACCCGCTGGTCCGGAAACAGTGTTGGAGCGTCGCAGTTCCAGCCTGCCGCCTCGAACCCCACGCGCATCCGATCCCAGACCTCACCGCCACACCCGATCCCATGGATCATCAGCAAGGATTTTGTCATCGGTTTACGCCTCTATTGCTTGGAGGGTTTCAACCCTGAACTTCCTTGTGGCCGGGGACCGGTTCGGCCCAACTGGTGAACCGCTGGGAAACTTCAGAATACACCATGCGCTTGAACGGTACGACCAGCGAAGGAACTTCCTCGAGCCGCGCCCAACGCCAAGCATCGAATTCCGGCGTATGCCGGTCGAGGCGAACATCGCTATCGGCCCCCTTGAACCGGAAAGCGAACCATTTCTGCCGCTGACCAATATAAGGCCCGGGCAAACGCTTCTTCAAATCAGGTGGGAAATCGTAGAACAACCAGTCCGACGTCTCCTCGAGAACATCCACCAGTTTTTCCGGTACGCCGACTTCTTCTTCGAGTTCGCGGAGTGCGCCGACCAAGGGCGTCTCGCCCTTGTCGATCCCACCTTGCGGCATCTGCCATTGGAACGCTCCCCGGCCATTGATGCGCCGCCCAATAAAAACATAACCTGCTTTTGAAAACAGGGCGAGACCGACATTGGGTCTGTAGAGGTCGGGATCGGGCGCGTGTATCGTCACCCTTCCGGGTTTACCGGAGCCTGAGACAAGCTTCCAGTCTGGACGCGCTTCGGTTGGGAAGTTTTTGCAGACACCGAAATCAGGGCAGACGCCGGTGCCAGAACGACCCCACGTTTCTGCATGTCCTTCGTCCAGTCCTTGGCGATCTCGATTGTCAGCGGGAAGGCATACCCAGTTCCCATGGACGCGCCGTTTTCCTTCGCGAGCGTTTCGAGGCCCAGCAACTCGGTCCGGATGTCATCTGCGGTCAGCTTTGCGTCAATTGTGGCTGCGGCGCGTGCAAATTTCATTTGTGTGCGTCCGGCGGCGCGGTCGAAGGCGCCGGTCTGGAAGCTGCCATCCTCGACGAGGGCGATGCCGCGATCATGCAGGGCTTGAAGGACGGGGCCGACAGCGCCGGGATCTTCGGCGAATTTGGCACCCTGATAATTGATGATCCCAAAATATCCGCTTGCCCGGCTGAGCAGCTTTTCGAGACGCGGCAAATTGCGTTCACCGGTGTCGCCGGCCAACAGGGTTTGCGGATGCATCTTCATGCGACCATACTCGAAGGATTCCATTGGCACTTCGATCAGGACTTCGTGTCCTTTTTCGCGCGCCTTGTTGACCCAGTACTGTAGATTGCCCGCGTCTGGCGCGAAGGACAGGGTCACTTCAGGCGGCAACTCTTCGATTGCTGCCTTGGTATGGGTCGCATTGATGCCAAGTCCGCCAATGACGACCGCCACGATCGGCTGGTTGCCGGGATTGGCGAAGGGGCGAGCATACACATCGGACGGTGCCTGGCCGTCAGCAGAAATGCGCGGCAGAGACAGTCCGTTGATCCGCTCCGTCAGGCCCGGAACAGGCGCTGTATCGAGCGACGCTACACGCGTGACCTCGCCATAGGACTCGCCGGGACGCACCAGCTTTCCATTGATCCGAATGCCCTCACCTGAGGACTCTTCATCCCCCTGCCCGGTCGGGACTTCCGACGGACGGGGCGCAGAAGCCTCAGCATATTCCACGCCCAGGCTTGGCTGATCAGAAACCGCATCATCTTGTGCCAAAACAACACGCGCGCCCAAATCCTGGGGCGTCTCCGCCTTCAGCCGGGATTTGAGTGCGGCGGTAGACCCTTGGCTGGTCTCAAACAAGGCCAGCACTTCGCTCGGTCCGGAATCTGCGGGATTGCCGGAATAATGGATCGCGGCACCAAGACTGGCACCCACTCCACCAAATACAAGCAGGCTCATAGCAGCATGGGTCAGACCCGTGCGCAAAGGAGATGGGTCGGCATCCCTGCGGCTAGCCATCGATGGACCTCGTCAAACCAGTTTAAAAGAATTCTGAACAATCAGAATTGCATCCAACTGGTTAACAGGTTGCAAACATCCGGTTAACCTGCGCGCCTCATTGCACTGGCCGTGACAGTGCCTTCCTTGAGCATTTCAATCGCTCTCTTGAGCTGAAAATCCTCACCATCCCAATCTTCAGGCGGCTGCTCATCAGGCAAGGAAACATCTTTGCGCGCTTCACCGTCTTCATTGGCCAACGCATGCGGCAGGTCGGCCTCGGACCAGCGCTTGATCTGGGCAAGCTCTTCTTCAGACAGGCGTGCCTGGGTGATCTCGATGTCCGGGTCGATGCCGAGCGCCTGAATGGAGCGACCCGCTGGCGTGTAATAGCGCGCCGTCGTCAGGCGGACTGCGCCGCGATCTGCGCCAAGCGGAATGACGGTTTGCACTGATCCCTTGCCAAAGCTGGTCGTACCCAAAACGGTGGCCCGATGCCGATCCTGCAAAGCGCCAGCGACAATCTCGGAAGCCGAGGCTGAGCCGCCATTGATCAGCACGATCATCGGGACGCCCTTAAAGACTTCCCCGGAACGGGCGTTATAGCGCTCCATGTCGGAAATGCGTCGGCCCTGCGTCGACACAACCTCACCGCCAGAAAGAAACATGTCGGAGACCGAAACAGCCTGATCCAGCAAACCGCCGCCATTGTTGCGCAAGTCCACAATCAAGCCGCGTGGACGCGAGCCGGTTTCTTTAGCGATGCCTTCGACTGCCTCTTCAAGCAGCAGAGTCGTGCGCTCGTTGAAGGTTGAAATACGGATATATCCAATATCGCTTTCCTGCATTTTCCAGGTAACGGATTTCTGCTGAATTACTTCCCGGGTCAAAGTGACGTCAAAGGGATCCTCGCCTTCGCGCAGGATCGTGACATCGATATCGGTGCCCTTTTCGCCGCGCATTTCCTTGACAGCTTCGTTCAGTGTCTGGCCGATGATCGGCTTCCCATTGATGGATGTGATCAGGTCACCCGGCTGGATACCTGCACGGCTCGCAGGTGTATCATCCATCGGAGAGATGACTTTGACGAAACCATCTTCCATTGTGACTTCAATCCCGAGACCACCATATTCTCCGCTGGTCTGAACCTGCATCGAACGAAAATCATCCGGATCGAGATAGCTGGAATGCGGGTCGAGTGAGGTAAGCATGCCGTTGATGGCGGCTTTCATGGCGGCCTTTTCGTCGACTTCCGTTACATAATCCTGGCGGGCGCGGGCGAGGATTTCTGCGAACAGGTCCAACTGCTGGTAGGTGACCATGCGCGGATCTTCAGCCCGGTCCTCAGGAGAGGCGAAGGCGGAAAATCCGACAGCCGCGCCACCCAGAACGACACCAAGGGCAGCCCCTGTCAGTAGTGAACGCATATTCCAGTCCTCCATAATCCTTTTGACCTTAGCTCCGGCCTGGCAGCCAGTCTGCCGGATTCATAACCTTGTCGCCAAGCCTTAATTCCATATTCAGCTCGGGAACCGGCTCGGCTCGATCAGGCATGCGTCCAACAGGCTCGCCCACAGAAACGCCTTGGCCTTCAGTGACATAGATCCGGCTCATGCCTGTAAGAATAACATGGTAACCGTCACTCGTCCGCAAAATTAACATTGATCCATACGTTCGAAATGGCCGCGCATACTCAACCGTACCGCCAACCGGTGCGACCACTTGGGCATTGGCCCGCGTGGCAAAGGCGACCCATTCCGACTTGCCACCAGTGGGCAACTTTTCGCCAAAGGCCCGCGCAAGCGAACCTGCAACGGGGGGCTTCAGCGCCCCGATGACAGCACGCCCCAGTGGTCGCGAAGCTGGTGTACGCGCAACAGCGGACGTGGCTGACGGTTTCGACGAAGGCGAATTGGACACAAGGCGCGGTCTGAGGTCCGGTTTGGCGCCGGGCGCAGACGGCGCCTGAGCCTCGAGCGATGCCAGCAATGATCTCAAATCTTCTTCCCTGGCACCAATCTCTGCCGCGTGTGCCTTCAACAACGCGATATCGCCGGACAAATCCTCGAAATTCCCACGCTTGGCAGCGGCGAGCCGCTCAATCTCGACCTGTTTCAAAGCTAGTGTCGCTTCGGCAGCGTCGAGTTTGGCTTTTTCGCCGCGGATACGGCGCTCAAGCTCGTTCAGCGTATCGATTTCCCGCGACAATTCTTCCGATTCCGTCGCAAGGCGCGGAGTTGTCTCGCTCATCAGGATGGCCCGGCGCACAGCCGTGTTCGCTTTGCTCGGGGACACGATCAAGGCAGGCGGCTTCCGGCGATTGGATGCGGCAAGCGCTGCAAGCAGGTCTTCCAGAGCCTGGCGGTTCTCGAGCAGGCTCATCTGCGCCGATACTCGACGCGCACCAAGATCGATCAGGGATTTCTCGGCGTTCGAAGCCTGTTCTTCACGGCGCTGGGACTCCATAGCCGCCGAAATCAACTGGCTGTCGATGTTCTTTAAATCGCTCAGCGTATTTTCGCCGGCGGCCTGCAGCGCTTCAAGCTTTTGCTCGGCGGCCTGCCGCTCAGCTTCGAGTGCCTGCAACTCTTCCCGGGAAAACGTATCCGGCGCTGCCGCCGTCAAGACAAACGCCGCAATCGATACTGTCAGGGGTCGCCAGAATGCGCTCATCTCTACCTTATTGCAGTCGGTCATGACTTCAATATTAACCAAGCACGGCAAGTCGCTCTCTGATCGCAGAAACCTGATCGAAAATCAGTGCGCAATAGACGGCATGATTCGACCGATCAAAGGCCGGAGCAAGGCAAACCAGATGCGTGACCATCTCCACGACGATCTGCCCGTCTCGAATAATCGTGCTCGGCCGCCCGGCAAGAACGCCGTGCACGACCTCGTTCCGGTATTCAGCAAGCCGAAGGACGGCGTCGACCTGCCCCGACGTTGCGGGAAGCTGCTCCGGAGGCAAGAGATATCGATCTGACCGCGCGCGTCGCAGCAACAATTTCAGAGGTGCAACTCTTCCAGGCATTTTCAGATCAGCTGTATCTTCCTCCAAAGCGGTCTCATATCCGGAGAGGGCAGCAATGATCGCGCAATTAATCGCCGTGACGAGACCAACTGCAACCCAGCGCCAACGTTCGGGATCCTGATCCACATGATCCAGTTCCCGGTGGGCCAGTTTCAGCCCCTCGAGCGCGGCCGCGAGGGCTGGCCCCACTTTTTCAGACGCCGACATACGAGGACGTCAGTCCGAACCCATCGATGTCGGCTCCGACTTCCGGAAATCCCATCCTGTCTGGGCCGCAATGTATGTGAACGCCGCGTACACCGCAACATTCTGACGGAATGCCTCCGGATCAATCTTGTCGAATGTATCGTCTGGGGTGTGATGGTAGTCAAAATAGTCCCGGCCATCCTGCGCGGGCGTTACGACAGGCACCCCTGCCCTGCGGAGGACGCCGATATCAGGCCCACCGCCGGCTGCATTGTCGCCTTCTGACACACCCAGTGGGGTCAATACCTGCTTCATGACATCCGCATAGGATATTGCAGCCTCACCAAAATTGGTCTGGAAACGCCAGATGCGGCCGGCGCCAAAATCGCTCTCAGCCGCAAGCATATGCTTGTCGAGATCATCCCCATGTTGCCGAGCGTAAGCATTCGCTCCAAACAGGCCGACTTCCTCAGAGCCGTAGAGAACGACACGGATCGTTCTGCGAGGTTTTCCCGGCAAGTCCGCAATCAGCTTGGCGGCCCCGACGACGATTCCGCAGCCCGCGCCATCATCCAGTGCGCCGGTACCAAGATCCCAACTGTCGAGATGGCATCCGATCAGGATGATTTCGTCTTCCAGATCAGATCCTTCGACTTCAGCGATCACATTTCCGGACGGCGCAGCATCGGCATACTCAACGCCAATATCGAGATTCACGCGGACCGGGCCCCTATCCAACAATCGTGTCAGCTGATCAGCGTCAGGGCCAGACAAGGCCGCTGCGGGGAGCGCGCCGAGCGCCCCTTCCCGGAACATGCCACCTGTGTGCGGCATGCGGTGTGGCTGTGTACCGACAGAACGGATCAGGCAGGCAACTGCCCCCTTCTCTGCGGCTGCATTGGCACACCCGCCCCGCTTGCGCACGGCAAGCCCGTAGCCCGAGCCATCTTGGGTCTTGTACATGCGCTCATCAATAAACGCGATTTTTCCCGCAAGGCTGTCAGCATCAGCCGCCTTCAGATCGGAAAGGGTTTCAAACCGGACGATATCAGCCTCCAGTCCACCTTCAGGCGTCGCACGACTGCCGCCGAGCGCCGTGATCACGAGATCTTGCGCATTCGCGCCAATCACGCGGGCCGATTCACGGGTCCGCGCCCAATACGGGATCGTGAAATCCTCAACGCGCGTGCGGTCAAAATTCAGCTCCTTGAGCGCGTTCATCGCCCAAACACGCGCCCGCGCCTCATCCGGCGAGCCGCCAAGGCGGGCCCCGACTTCTGTCGTCAGGTCTTCGACAAATTGCAGGCCAACCTCATCCAGCAGAGCATCCGCGATCAGTTGATCCGTCGTTGCCGCGATTTCCGGCGACAGATCGGCATCCTGCGCGAAGGACGGCGCACCGACCAATATGGCCATGCCAGCCAATATTCCCGCAATATGCCTGATCTGTCTCATCCGCTGTGCCTCTCAATGATCTATGCAGCGCAAGACTACATGTCCTTCGAGCAGAGTGAATAGCCCCGTTGCCTAAAGTTGTTCAGCAATCTGCAGGATAAGGTCGAGCGATGGGCGGTCCTTGTAACCTTCCTCGCGCAATACTGCCCGGACCGTCTCATCCGTGCCGATAAACATGATTGCAGGGTGGGGAATGCCGAAATAGCGCGAGCCAGGCTTCATCTCTTCATTCAGCAAATTAAACGCCGAAATAGCTTCCGAACCGGGATCGGACAGGAGTTCAAATCCAAGACTGTTCTTGCGGACAAACTTCGACAGAATCTCGGGATCGTCATACGAAATTGCGACAAGGGGCCAGCCCAAGTCGTTGAGGTTGGCCGAGATATCATCAATCTGCTTAAGCTGTTTTTGGCAGTAAGGGCACCAGTCCGCTGAACGCACGAAGGCGACCGCAATCCCCTTCTCTCCCATGAGTTCAGACAGGCTCGTCGCCTCTCCAGTGTGTCTCACCAGATTGACCGAAGGCGCAGATTGACCAAGCGCCAGACCAATCTGAGGTGTTTGCATCTCGGTGGCCGTATCCGGGGAGGCTGTGATTGTATCGGCCGCATCCTGAGCGTTCGCCGCCGCTGGCAGCATGGCAAGCACGGAGGCAAGAGTAAGCGTACGGATCATGGGGCGTCTCCTCTGAAGTCTGTGCACCAGCCTTACCCGCATGCCGGATCAGTGGCGAGGCGTAAACGGCACACCTCACACAGGCTTGATCGGTCGTTATCAGTTGCGGCGGGCCCGCCATTCATCGGCCGTCTGGCCGTAGACATCCCACATCATGCCCTCAAACGGCGGCGGCGTTTCCCGTTTTCTCATGAAGCGGCTACCCAGACGCTCGGCTACGCGAACAGAGGCTGCGTTCTCTGGCAGGATCGTATGGATCACCTCACTCCAGCCCAGAATATCCACCGCATAGTCCATTGCCGCCGTCGCGCCTTCGGTCGCGTATCCCCTGCCCCAGGACGACCGCACGAGTCCCCAGCCGATCTCCGTACCCGGCCAGCCGTTTGGTCTCCAAGGGCCGAGCCGGCCCACCCATTCTCCAGTAGATTTCTCGATCACAGAAAACATGGAGAAGCCCTCAATCGTCCACGCACCGGTCATTGTGCATATTGATCGCCAAGTCAGCTCCGGCCCCTGAACGCCGCCGAGATGGCGCATCACGTCTTCATCGGCATGAAAGGCGTTCCACGCGGGGATGTCTTCTGCGCGAGGCGGACGCAGGAGCAATCGTTCGGTCTCGATTGTCGGACCTATGGCCATGATGACATCCCCCGCCTACCGCACATAAAAAAGCCCCGCCTTGCGAGCGGGGCTTTGTCTACTCTTATCAAACCAGCGACGCTAGTCGCGACCCGACATGATGGCCAGCAGGAACTGGAACATGTTCACGAAGTCCAGGTAAAGACTGAGCGCACCAAAGGTTGTGGCAACCGCCATGGCCCGGGCATTGCCGGCAATCTGGAAATACATGTTCTTCAGGCGCTGGGTGTCATATGCGGTCAGGCCAGCAAACACCAAAAGGCCGACCACCGAGATCACCATGTGCATCATGCTCGACTGGAAGATCAGCATGTTCAGGATTGACGCGACGATGATGCCAACGACGCCCATGATCAGGAAAACGCCCCAACCGGACATGTCGCGCTTTGTGGTATACCCGTAGAGCGACAGGCCACCGAACGCGATGGCCGTTGTCAGGAAGGCCTTCGACACGATCAGCATGCCGTCCGGCTGGCGGGCATAGACATACACGATGGCGCCCATGCCGACACCGATCAGGGAGACGACCGACCAATAAACAAGGTTCGCCGCTGTGGGCGACGGGTTCTTCATGACGAAGCCTGACAGAAGCAGGATCGCCAATGGAGCAAACATGATGACAAGACCGATTGGTCCGGTCAGGAGGGTCAGTGTGACGCTTTCCGGCACCAGCGCGCCAAAGGCATAAGCCAATGCTGCGGTCAGCAGCAGGCCAAGCGCCATCTTGTTGTAGACGCCCAGCATGAAGCTGCGCAGACCTTCATTGACCGACATGTCCATCGTCTGGCCCGATGGCCCCGGCGAATAGGCACGATTGAAGTCATTCATAGGTGCAATACCCTTTCTGGTTGAAAGGCGGGGATTTATCACCCGCCAAACTGATCTCGAATATGGTGCTGACAGTTAAGTTTAGCAAGTTAAACCAGCGGTAAATGCGACCGCCTCCGTTCGCAATGCCCGCAGGCGATCAGGCATCTGAGCCTATGTCGAATTAGTAGAACCTGCCATGAATCCTGACCTCCGGCGCGATGTGTTGTCCTGAAAGCTCATTTGGGAGAAGGATCAGGCCCTTTCCTGCTGCAATCAGACAGGTCTTATGGATTGACTTGAAATTACCCAAGGTTAATTTTCGTGTTCTGGCGTAATTCCAACAGTGGGGACGCCAAGAATGAAGGGGACAAAAATGGCAGACGCATCTGAATATGCCGAAAACATCAAGAAATATGCGAAAGGCTACAATCAGGCCGCAGCAGAAAAGATCGTGGGACGACTGGGGATTGCCTTGCGCAATCGGGACAGTTCCATTGTCGCCTGCAGCGATTCTGTTGAACTTGATCGCATTCGCGAGAAGTGGTGCCGCGGCAAGCTGGGTCTGCCGCACACTCAAGGCGAGCTGGACGCAGCCATCAAGGCAGTTTGCGACCAGATGAGCGCCGAAGGTGGCTCAAAGTCACGCGTGACGTTCTACTATTTGTTGGCAGAACACTTCGGTAAGCTGGACGCACTCGCCAGCTGAACTGGGCGAAAAGCAAAAGTTTCTGAAAACCCGGTCGCTGTACCGGGTTTTCTTTTGCTTCGGAAACCTGTTCAACCGGTCCATGTATCGCTTGTTTGCCGCCCTCCCTGTTCCGGAAGAAATTCATCCGGGCCTGATCCAGACGCAAACCGGCCTGTCCGGTGCCCGTTGGCGACCGCCCCGGAATTTTCATATTACATTACGTTTCTTTGGAGACGTCTCACACGCCGACGCTCGCGACCTCGACGAATTGCTTGCCGAGATATCCTGTGCGCCGTTCGAGGTGTCATTGGAAGGCATGGGATGGTTCGGCCGGCGGGAACCTTCCGCCGTCTGGGCACGAGTGCGCGAGAGCGATGCCTTGCGTGCGCTGTCCGCGCAATGCGAACGAGCCGCCCGTCGCCTGGGCCTTGCGCCGGACCGGCGCCCGTTCACGCCGCACGTTACCCTCGCCTACCTGCACGGCACTCTGCTCGACGAAGCCGCGGCATGGGTCGAACGCCATCATGCCTATCGCAGCACTGTGTTCTGGGCCGAGGGCTTCCATCTGTACTCGAGCCATTTGGGCGATGGACCCAGCCGCTATGTGGCTGAGGCCGACTATGTGCTGGGTTGACCGGCAGCTGGCCTAATAGGTCACCGACATCTGGAAGAACTGCTGCCAGTCGCGGTTGTCTTCATCATACGGCGTACGGGTGAGAGGCTTGGCAAGTTCGATTCCTGCCGACAGTCGGTCAAGAATGTTGATCCGCAATCCTAGCGCAGCTGACTCCATGTCCTTCTGTCGGACCCCGGTCGGCGTGTCATTCCAGACCATCGCAGCGTCGTATGAAACATAGCCTTGCGCAAACGAGATCAGATCGCTCTCAGGCGAAAAGCCTGCGCGCAATTCCAACAGGCCAGCGATGCCCTCATCACCGGATATTTCACCATAGCCGTACCCGCGTCCCATTACCGGTCCGCCCACAGAGAATTCCTCTGCGGACAACAATGGCCCATCGGAAACCTGCCCCCACAGCAAAGCGTAGATGCCAAAATACTTCCCAATGTCGTGATAGTAGGATGTCTTTGCGTAGAGCTTGGTAAAACTCGCATCTGCATCGTAGCGGGATCGGAACTCAACGGACTCGCCAGACGCGCCGAGAATGTCCAACCCGGATGAGAGTTCGACGAAAAAGTAGGTTTTTGATCCATCATCCGTCTGGAGACCGCGAAGCGCCACACGTGCAACTCGCAATTCGTCTCGATACCCGCCCCCTGACGTCCAGTCATTCTCCAAATGTGCCGCGTCGAATTGCACGCTCGCATACAAACGGTGCGTCCGCCGCTGAATGAGGGGACGCTCATACTTCATCCAGAGTGACAGGGACTCTCCGCCAATTTCGGGACTGTTCGGATTGTGCCCGTCCTGCGACAAAGCCGTTGCGGCCCCAAAAATCAGGCTGTCGCCCGGCTGGAACGAGTAGCGATAATTGGCGCTCACCCTGGCATACTCGCCCGGGTCAACGGGCGTTGTGAACACGTTCAGCCGGAATTGGTCGCGATCTGCGAGGACGGAGTTGAACGCCACTCCTCCATATGCCTGCAATGGGCCAACGCGTTCAGACCCCCGATTGCTCAGCCCTGCATAACCTTCCACCGGATCGAAATCTGTCGTCAGCACCAATTCGTGGCGGGAAGGATCCTCCGGGTCGGGCCGGATACGCGAGGTGACAGACATGCCTCGGATCGCCTTGATCCGGGCCAGTCGACGGTCAAGGTCTGGGAGATGCGCAATCGGTGCGTCGGTGAAGCCCTTCATGATGGGCGACGCCAGGTCAGTACGTGTGCCATCGAACTCAACCTGTGAGATGTGACCTTCAATGACCGTGATCGTGGCGATGCCCGACTCGAGCGCCTGCCGGTCAACCACCGCTTGCGACAGGAAGTAGCCTTCGTCCCGGTAGGCCTGGGTAATACGATCCGCGATGATCACCAGATCTGACATTTGAGTCGGCTTGGCCAACTGCTTGTCGTAAGAAAATGACAGTTGCTCAGGCGAAATCGTTACTGCACCGACGACCGATACACCCAGAAGAGTGAAGCATCCTTCGTCGCCAAGTTGACATGATGGCGCAACGTTTTCCGGACTTTCGAGACGCCCCCGCAGCAAGCTCGACAACGCGTGTGCTGGAATGGCCAATACAGATGATACCGTTATCATCGACGCAACTGCGAGCAGGCGAAAGCGAAGATTTTTCGTGCGCGCAGCTCGCAAGACCGTGTTCCATTTATTAGAGTATGAGACTCGTTCCTATTCGGAATTTGTGAATGCCATCTTAAATACCTGCGTTTCATATTAACTCGGTATTTAGAGCCGTGATGTCTAATAATACCCTGATATATATGGGGTTTATATAAGATGTTTCGATTTCTGGTTGCCAGTATTCTCAGCGCGTGCCTAGCGGCAAGTTTTCAGTTCGCGTGTGCGGATTCAGACTCCTGGCAACTCGCGGAAAGTCATGGTGTCGTTCGCGTCATGGTGCCTGGAACGGCTATCGCCAAGGCGCGGTCGGGCATGGAGCTTCCCACCGGAACATTGGTCACGACCGGCAAGACAGGCACGGCCACACTCGTACGAAATGACCAGCGCATCAATATCGCCTCCGAGAGCCGGCTGGTCCTGTCGGAAAACTCCGACGCAATGACCCGTATCCGTCAGGATGCTGGTTCAGCTGCATATGAAGTCGATCGCCGCAAGTCGAAACACTTTCGCGTTGACACTGCGCTCATCGCAGCTGTGGTGAAGGGTACGGTCTTCACGGTCTCAGCCAGCCCGGAAGCCGGTAGGGTACACGTGTCAAATGGCTTGGTAGAAGTGCGCTCGCAAGGCGCAGATAACTCTGTAGACGTACACCCCGGCGAAACGGCGTCCATCGTTCGCAGTGCGCCTGACGAAATCACCGTGCGTGGTCCGAAGGACGCATCCAACGGTGTTGAAGGCTTGAATGTACCTCCAATCGATTACGCAGAAGCCTCGGAAAACCTGCTTGAGCCTGTCGAAGCTGGCGTCGAAGCCGCGCAAGACCGGTCGAATGGCAATCAGGGGCTCGGAAACTCTGTGGCGAACACCGCTTCTGAGGGGAGTTCAGACGAGCACGCTGGCGGACCGAATGCCAACGCGGCAGCCGCAGCCTTCGCCGCCGCAACCAATGCTCGGAATGCCAGCCTGAATGGAAATGGCGCTGATAAAGGGAACGGGAATGGCAATGGAAACGGTGCCGAGAATGGAAACGGCAATGGTAACGGAAACGGTGCCGAGAATGGAAACGGCAATGGTAACGGAAA
>NZ_DGMZ01000012.1:721567-975323 GCF_002388685.1 Hyphomonas sp. UBA4505
GGAAACGGCAATGGTAACGGAAACGGAGATGGGTCGGACGATTTCGACGGTGACGATGGTGATGATGGTGACGACGATCGGGACGACGACTAATCACTGTGTCCAAAAGTCCGAAACTCTCCGCCGTCTATGATCTTTTTTGGCGAATGCGCGGGTGCCTGATTGGCTGCCTGACCCTGGTGGTATTCTCTTTTTCCGGCGCTTCAGTATCCCTCGACAACAATCTCGCGTCTGCACGGATGAATGCGCTGTCGCTCGCGCCAAGCGGCACGGTCACGATCGTCACGATCGACGCTGAAAGCATCAGCAAGGCTGGCGAATGGCCATGGCCGCGCGAGCGTTTCGCACAGGCACTGGACAATCTGAACGCCGCCGGTGCTGGCATGATCGCCCTCGACGTGGATTTCAGCGCCCGGTCGTCACCGGAGGGCGATGCGGCACTGGTTCAGGCTGTCCAGGACAATGCGGGCTGGATCGCCCTGCCGGCTTTCCTCCAGCGGGATTACAGGCAGTCAAATACTCCGTTTGGTGAACTGGCAGAGAACGCCGTCATCGCAAGTGTGAATGTGGAGCTTTCCCGCGACGGGCGCCTGCGCAAGTATCGTCGCGGTTTTGTCCATGAAGGAAAGTACATTCCCACATTGGGAGGCCTTCTTGCCGGAGCGGAGCCCAGCGATACACGCGCATTCATGATCGACTATGGTATTGATGCAGACCAGATAGATACGATCAGCTTTGACGATGTCCTACACAATCGGTTTGATCCCAAATTGATCGCTGGCCGCAGCGTCGTCATCGGTGCCACGGCACTCGAACTGGGAGACCTGCTTTCTACTCCGCATTCCCCTGCCATGCCGGGCGTCTATGTGCATGCGCTGGGCTATGAGAGCCTTGTTCAAAACCGAGCCCTGACCAGCCCGTCCAAACTTCCAATGCTCATCCTCGGAATGGCGCTGCTCATGATAACCAGTGTGGTGGCAAGACATACGCCGCTGCGACAGCTGTTCGGCATCCATGTTCTTGTGATGTCTTCCGTTCTTGTCATTCCGTTCATCATACAGAATTTCTTTCCAATCAGCATCAACACATCCAGTTTGATCTTCGCATTGGGATGGAGTTCCGCTGCGGGCATCTGGAATGCCTTCTCCAGGCACAAGCGCGCACTTCTCGAGCAGGAATCAAACTATCTGACCTATATGGCCGAACATGATTCCGAGACAGGCATGCCCAATCGTCGCTCCATGCTGGCCGCCCTGACGGACCTGCACAGAACAGACCCCGAGGCGAGCATACTCGTTGTCACATTCGGCATCAGGAGGTTCGGCGAACTACGCGGCGCGATTGGTTACACCAACGCAAAAACCCTGATCCGGTCGGCTGCCGAACGTCTCTACGAAACCGGCACAGGTCTTACACATTACCATTTGGGAGCATCTGTCCTCGGCACGCTAATCAGAGTGGGCGACCAGGACAGCGTCGACAAATGCATCGATGACGTTCGATCGGCGCTGCAACACACGATCGTCGTCGCCGGTCAGTCGCTCCATATCGAGCTCTCGGCAGGCGTCGCCATGATCGCAAGCCAGACCGACGATGAGGAGACAGCGTTGTCCCGCGCCTCCTTGTCATTGGACCATGCCCGACGGACAAGACGCGACCTGGTTCGCTGGGGAGAGGCCCAGTTTGAAGATCCCCAGCTCAGGCTCGCCCTGCTGACGGAAGTGAACGTGGGACTGGACCGTGATGAGTTCCACCTCGTCTACCAGCCCAAGATATGTACCAGAAGCAACGAAATCGTCGGCGTCGAAGCGTTGATGCGCTGGAACCATCCGGCCTTCGGTCAGATCGCGCCGGACAGCTTCATCACCGTCGCCGAGAAAACCGGTGCAATCGACAAGCTGACGCTCTGGGCGATCAAGCAGGCTATACGAGATCAATCGACGATGCGCCGGATGGGGGTAGATGCCGCCATTGCCGTGAACATGTCTGCTAGGTCCCTGCTTGAGATCGACTTCTGTCGGCAGCTCGCTGACACGATCAATCAGTCCGGCGCAACGATTGCGATCGAGATCACCGAAACGGCTGTGATGGAGCAGCCTGAACTCGCCATCTGCTCAGCGAATGCCTTCCGCGATGCCGGAATCAAGCTAGCGATTGATGATTATGGCGCAGGGCAATCCTCAATTGCATATCTCAAGCGTCTGCCGGCCGATGAACTGAAACTCGACCGGAGCATGATTTCGGATGTCCGGGACAGCCAGCGTGACCGCATGATCCTGAAATCCACATTCGATCTTGCACATGCGCTGGGCATGCGGGTGGTGTGCGAAGGTGTCGAGGATGAAGCCACTTATGACGCACTCAAGGCGCTCGGCTGCGATGCGATCCAAGGCTACCTCACGGGGCGCCCTATGGCAGTCGACAAACTGATCGCATTTTCTCGCAGCAGGCGCCTTCCCGCAAATCACCTGCTTCCCGAGCATTCACTGGCAGAGACCGGTACATGAAACGTATCTGGGGAGCGCACGCAGATAGGCGAGCGCTTGAGGGTATTGAATTTTCGGGAAGAGAGAATGGTGCCGCTAAGGTGACTTGAACACCTGACCCCCGCATTACGAATAGGTTTTTTTTCCTATGCGCAAGTTTGCGGACCTCTGAGCAAGCGTGATATTTTACAACTAAAACAAAGTGTTATAAGATATTAATGTCTGCGCGCGCTTGACTGCATTTGCGCACAATAGCGCCGCCCGTGCGGACATGGTGCGAGCACGAAACAGCCGCATGCAGATGAAAATATGGGAGGTATGAGCCGTAATATGTCGCCACGAAAACACAAGCTCACTCAGAATTTTATCGACTCAGTCGAACCAGAAGACAAGCGCTTTATCATCTGGGACACCGAGATCGCCGCTTTCGGTCTCCGGGTGATGCCAACAGGCGTGAAGTCCTTCATCATCCGGTATCGTATCGGCCAGGGGCGTCTGGCGCGCGAGCGCATGGTTACCCTCGGTAAGACGACTGACCTTCGGTGTGAAGCGGCACGAAGCAAGGCTAAGGACTTCCGGTCCGAGGCCCGCATCGGCCTCGATCCCGAAGCCGAACGCCGGCGCGACGAACTCGGCATCATGAAAGTGTCAGCCCTCATTGAGTTGTGGGGAAAGGAAGCCGCGCCTTTCAATCGCCGAACAGGCGCACCCCGCAAGTCGCAAAGGTACAATGACGACATCCGGCTGTTGCGGGTCCACGTGAACCCCATTCTCGGCAAGATGCCGATTACCGAGGTCAAGAAGCACGACATCGTTCGTCTGCGTGACGGGATCGCGACTGGCGCTACAGCCAAGAAGCAGAAAACGAAATCTCGTGGTATTCAGGAAGTCAAAGGCGGTATGGGCACCGCGCGTCGTACGATCGCGATGCTCAAGAGCGTCTTCGCCTATGCCCTGGATCTCGAACTCCTGGAAAAGAACCCCTGCCACGGTGTCCGCATTCCCCCCGGTGTGCAGCGTGAGCGATATCTCACTCAAGCTGAGGCACAACGGCTGGGAGAAGTCCTTTCCTCGTTCGAGGCGCGCGGCGAGGCGGCAAGCGCCATCCGCATCATTCGCCTCTTGTCCCTGACCGGCGCTCGCCGGGGCGAGATCATGGAACTGAGATGGTCCGAGATTGATTTCGAGCGCGGCTTCCTTCGGCTGGATGCCACGAAATCCGGCAAGTCTATCCGACCCATCTCAGGCGCGGCTCAAAAGCTTCTGTCTGAAGCGCCGCGCGTTCATGAAACCTGGGTTTTTCCGGATGCAAAAGGCACGGGCCCCTATCAGGGCCTCCCCAAGATCTGGCGCGAGGTGCGCGAGGCTGCCGGTCTGGAAGATTTTCGCATGCACGACCTGCGGCACAGCTTTGCCAGCTTCGGTGCAGCCAACGGGCTGTCACTCCCCATCATCGGCGCCCTGCTCGGCCACAAGAATACATCGACCACTCAGCGCTACGCACACCTTACCGACATCGCAGCAAGACAAGCGGCCAATGATGTATCGGACATGGTGGCGGCCGCATTGGGTGTTTCGACAGGATGAGTTGGCCCATGGAATGATTGGCTCGAATTCGCACAATTTTTATGCCTTTTTCGACGAATTGACTTCCTATGAGGCCATTATCGACGATCGATTGCGGTTTTCGACGTTATCGAGTAATTTTCCTTTTTCGACGATGCTGCAAAAAATCAATCATATTTCGACGTCAATAAGAGTTTTTCGACGCATGGCCTTCCTTTCAGACTCTCCCGCCAGCTTCCAGGACGAACTGCTCCCGGAAAACTCCGGCCTCATCGGATGGGCCGCCCTCGTGCACGGTCTCGGGCTTGACGCGCCTGTACGTGAGCCCGCCTGTGTCTCGTCTGGCCATATCAGCGGAAGTCAGCGGCACGAAGGACCCTGGCGGCTGTTCGACAAGAGATACAATCCGGGCGAGGATCCAATCGCCCACATAGTCTTCGCGCTCCGCAACGAGACATTCGACCTGCTGATTCTGAAGCGCGCATTCGATGCCCTCGGCCCGAAACCCCTTGAAGCCTATATTGCAAGCGCACCAACAGGCGTATTCGCCCGCAGGCTCTGGTTCTTCTACGAAGAGTTCACCGACCAGAAACTGGATATCCCCGATGCGCCAAGCATCGCGGCAATCGATGCGCTTGATCCCGGTGACTATATTACCCTTGATCGTCCGCATCTTTCGCAGCGCCACCGTGTCAGGGACAATCTTCTGGGTGGCAAGGGTTTCTGCCCGACCGTGCGCAGAACCGAGGCTCTGCAAGGCTTCATTGCCAGAGACCTTGCACACGCAGCGCAGGAAACCGTGGGCCAGACCGGCGCGCATCTGATTTCCCGAGCAGCCAGCTTCATGCTTCTGGCAGACAGTCAGGCGAGTTTTGCAATCGAGGGCGAACGTCCCCCGCGCAACCGTCTTGAACGCTGGGCCAACGCCATCAAGGAGGCTGGCAAGCGCCCATTGAACCAGACGGAAATCTATAGGCTACACAGAATTCTGCTGGGAGATGACCGATTCACCTCGGTCGGGTATCGTACTGACGGTGTGTTTCTGGGCGAACGCGACCACAATCAGGATCCATTGCCCGAGTTCATTGGCGCAAGGCCGGACGATCTACCGGGGCTGATGCTGGCCTGGAACACTTGCAACAACAGGCTGCGCCTGACGGACGTAGATGCAGTCATCCAAGCCGCCGTCATTGCGTTCGGCTTTGTCTATATTCACCCGCTCGAAGACGGAAACGGGCGCCTGCACCGCTGCCTGATCCATCATGTTCTGGCCGAACGTAAATTTGCCCCTGCGGGCATGGTGTTTCCGGTCTCCAGCGTCATGCTCGACCGGATCGACGAATACAGGGCAACACTGCAAGCCCACTCCGCTCCGCTGATGCCATTTATTGACTGGCGCGCCACGCCTGAGCGCAATGTCGAAGTGCTCAATGACACGGGCGATCTCTATCGCTACTTCGACGCAACAGAGGCGGCAGAGTTCTTGTATGCCTGCGTCCAGCGAACCATCGAGACCGATCTCCCAAGGGAAATCGCCTATCTTCGAGCCCATGATGACGCTGAACGTAATATCATGAACCGTATCGAAATGCCGGACCGTCTGGCCAAGGATTTCATCATGTTCGTTCGGCAGAACAACGGCCATCTGTCCAAGGCGAGACGTACAGGCGCTTTCGCCAGTCTGGCCGATGCAGAAGTCGCCGAACTGGAGGAAATCGTACAAGCCGCATTCGCGGACTATTCTGCAGCCGCATACGATTGATCCCGTCAAAAAAGGGCCGAGACGGCCCTTTTGGCATCAATCGTGCTTCGGCAAGGCTCTACACTGATGGAGTCGGCCATTCCGAAGCTCGCACTGTCACTTTCCGAAGAAGCCCGGTTTTCCCGGCTCGCAGAGCTGGCAGAATTGCTTGAATCGCTGAATGTGGGAATCAGCGGTGACAGGGTGATGCAGCTTCTTGTGTCTGACCTCTTTCTCGGCGTGTTCGATCCACCCGATATCGAGCCTGTGCATTCCCGGTATGGGCACGCGCGGTTCCGAAACGCGCAGACAATCGCAATTCCTGACCTGTCTGTGTTCGATGCAAGATTGCTCTGTGTCCGCTCCAGCGCGATGGCCGATTTCGACTACAGATATGCGACAAGCCGGGATGTCGCTCTGACGCTACATCAAGTCGGGGCGCTTCCGATGGACACGCCCAAGCATTTGACCAGGGAAGCGGCCGCAGAAGTCTGCGCTGCTCTGGCTACTCTCCCAATAGAGCAATTCAGCGAAAATGCGCGCAACTTGCTCGATGGCGTTCTGATTGAGCGGAACCGCCTCATGCACTGGTTCGAGATCGCAGGCCTGATGTCCGCGCCAAAGCACCCTGCCAGCCGCCAGTTGCCCGAATACGAGACTGCCGCCAACTGCAACGAGCCACAACGAGCAGTACCATTCATGGTGGCAAGTCCGCCTCCGGTGCGCGGGCGACCAAATTCCGATCTCTGGCCGCGGATCCAGGAACTGGTAACCGAGCTTCACCGCGCCAACCCTGATCGATACAACAACGAAATCGCTTCGACCGTGCATGCGACACTCACTTCCGAGTTTCCCGAGCAGGAAATTCTTGCGCTCTCGACGATTGTTCGACAAATGAAGCGGCTTCGGAATGCTGCCAGGTCAGACTCGACCACCCGTCAGGCGTGAATGTCACGATTGGAGTGTGCCCGCCACTCAACGGAGGAAGCATGACTGGAAGACTTTGGCCCAATGTGGACTCTACCGCGTCCAGTGTTCCAGCGCCCAAGAGAAGTCGGGCAACTGGCCAATGAGCACACTTGGAATAGACGATTGAGAGCGCGCGCTTTCCAATTCGCGCGCGTCATCGCTGACCCAATGAGCAAACCCGTCATTGATCCAAGAGCGTGGAGGCATGCTCGCCCGCTCGTAGAGAAGACCAACAAATCGCTCGGCTATTTCCCGTCCCCACGCGAGCGCTGCCTCACCGTCGTCGGCTGAAATCCAAACAGCCCAGCTCGACTCGAAGTCTGTGCCGTCGCGCTCGTTTAAAACGTGTTCGGTAGGGCTCTCAAAGCCGAACATGAACAGGAATGGCTGTGCTGCGTTTGCCATTGGCTCGCTCTATAGTCTTGGCAGGACGTCTGCAATCGGCGAGATTACGCCTGAGCGATCAGCCGGAGTGAACGACCGGACTGGATCGGCTCTACCATTTAGGAGCTGGACGGCGACATGGTAGAGTTGGCCCCAATTTGCCGTTCGAAAGAGGCTCTAGAATGTCAGCTCAAAATTGCTAGTCTCGGCAAATTGAAGACAGGTGGAGGACCTCATTCGAACCGCCGACAAAAGGAGATTGGGATTGACTGACCTGACTTTGAAACAAGCGCTCATTAACTGGGACACTCTTGCTGCTTATGGCGGCATTATCCGCAATGATTGCAGCGTTGTGCCAGACTTCGGTCCCTTCCAAACTCAAGAAAAAGATGCAGAAGGCCGTCGGGTCGCCGGCTGGCTTGGCGCGCTTGGTCCGTCGATCTCCTGTGTAAACGATGTTCCGACCTCGATCATGCCACGATGGCTCGCGAGTCTTACGGATATAATGGATGAAGGCACCAGCAATGATAGATGGATGGGCTTCATGGTTCGCTATCGGGCCGTGCTGGGTCGTATGGACAGTTTGTCCCCCCAAGCCTCCGATCGTGCACGTGATTACATGCTAATCCGCGCGCTTGAAATCGCTTTGCCTCACGATAAAGCAGATGTTGTTCAGCCAACGATTACCCTACTGCATCGCCGGTTAGGAGGGGAGGAAGTGGCGGCAGAAATGAGCAAGGCGGCGGAGTCCGCACGTGCGGTGAGGGCCGACCCGAACAACGCCAAGGACAGCTCTGGTTTGCAGTGTGGGTACGCTGCGGAAGCCGAGTCAGCGAAGGCTGCATTATGTGCGGCAAACGCGAATGTGAGGTGGGCAGCTAACGCTGCGACGGCTTCGGAGGCGTGGGGGAAATCCACATTCTCATTTGGGAGGCGGCAGCTAGCATCAGTGCGGACGGCGTGGGATGAGATCACCGATGCCTGTCTCAGTGCGTTGGAAAAGGAGTTGGGATTGCTGGGCAATCCTGCTCACGGTTGATCCATTACGACGCCCAATCTCAGTCTGGTGAGATTGGGGGAACCATGCAGTGGACAAAGAAGCGCAGTGAACTTCCTGCAAGTGGCGCCGAAACGTTCTGCATCTAAGTCAGTTTCCAACCTTGAACCGCCAAGAACGAAGACTAGCCAAAATCGAACAAGAGATCACCCCGTCGTTCGGGGGGGATGATTCCATCCGAAACAAGGACGTCAGCGAAGTGCTGTTTCATATTTTTGTATTCGGTCTCGAAATGCAATTCGTCAGCACACGGTGAGGTGAATCCTGTAATGGAAATCCTCTCTGCTAAGTTTTCGTCTGGTGCCTCGGGCAATGTGATCCGAATACTAATATTCATCGGCTGATCTTTCTAATTCAAGTTTCTCAGACAGCTAATGTTTAATTCTGGCTTTTCAATATTTGGGAGCGTTGCGCCTCGGGTAACTCAGTCGCGGAAATAGCTGCATTCGTTGTTGTTTGAAGCCCGGACAGTCGCCATATTGGTTTGGCTCATTGTTGTAACGCACTCACGATTTCCGACGCAGTCTAACCGCAGGGTGACGAAGGCTTTAGCAGCTCGACCTGACCCTAAGCAACCGCACGGTGCATTGATGCTCGAAATGCACTACGTTTAGAAAGTCGCATTCTGCAGGGGAAGTCAAAAAGGGCCACCCATTTGGCTCAGGATCGGATCAGGCAAATAGCGAAGAAGGAATTCCACGACCCTGCGGAGGTGTTGCGTCATTTTCGATCTATCGAGCTTGAGATGGCGAGGCATCGCGAAGCCGGCACAATCGATATGCCTCACAAGGCACATGCCCTTCGCACCAATGATCTCAAGAATTCTCGCGAAATGCGACAAGCGGCATTGTTCTGCTATGGAATGTCGGTTGCGATAAACAAACCCGTACTCTTCTCGCCTGAAGAGCGAGATGACTACGATTTTGTAGCTTCATGGTTTGATGGAGACGCGCAACATTTTGCTCCCGTGCAACTGAAAGAGCTGGTTCCAGAGCATCTCAACTCTCGTCAAACATTTGAAGCATTGCTGGAAAAAGCGAAGCAAAAATACACGAACTCTGACGACCTGACGCTCGCGATTTATTTGAATCGAGTGGGGCGTTTCGATCCTGGCGAGGTGCGTATTGATCGCGATTTGAAGCTTGCAGGAATTTGGGCGTTTGGCGGAACTTCGCCTGATCAAAGCAAGTTTGGGCTCTGGGGTGACCTTCTGCACGATGAGCCGTGTTTAGGAATCGAATTCGAATACCCCAAATCTTTGGGAATCGTTTTTTAGTTCTGCGCCGTAGGATGCACAAAATACACTTTGCCCAGGTTCAGGCATTGGCGCGATACGCGCGGCGTCCCGAAATTGGCGGGTATCACTGCACTCAACTTGACTTACTGTTACGTCCACTATCGGCGATATCCGGCCGGATTCCGTGTTGCCTTTGAACGACCGGAAAGGGACGCACACCTGCCTCTTGACCTCGGGGGCGCTTCAGTGGTCTGACTTCCGCTATTTGTTGTCAGGTGCCGGAATCCGGTGTCAGTCTTTCGAGGATTGGAGAGTCGAGTTTTCTGGAATCACCAGTAGACTGACTCTCGCGTTGCGCGAGTCGCCAAAACTCCTCTCCTCGCGTTGGGCGAACAATTGCAGATAAATGCGCAAGTTGGCTCCATATTGATCGATATCTTTCGCTTTTTTGCCTTCAAAATCCGTGCTGGCCTTCTTCTTACTCGCAACGAGAGGAGTCGCGTTCATGTCCAGCCACAATCACAACTTTCCAGATCTGGAAGAGATTCTTCAAGGCAATCCAGGCTGGCTTGACGAGGCTATCGACACCCCTTCCGTCAGTCAGCTGACGGGTGTCCCCATCTGCACCCTGACCACCTGGCGCAGCCGGGGCGGCGGACCACGCTTCTTGAAACTTGGCAAGAGTGTGCGCTACCGTCGCCGCGCCGTCCTGTCCTGGATGTCGGACTGCGAGGCACCTTATATCGACCGCGACGGGGTGATCCATGACTGAACCAACCCGCCCCTTGTCCATTCGCCTTGCAGTCAAGGACATCGACCATCTCGCCGAACGCGCCCGTCGCATTTCCGGTACACCGACCGGGGTGGCCCGTGAACTCATTCGGTCCGGCCTGACTGACGGCGACCCGTTCACGCAGGCCGAACGACTCCTGAAAATCGAACGCCGATTGGCGGTGCTGTCCCAGGATCTTCGGGGAATGATGACCGCAACCGATGGGCATTCCCATTCACTCGAACAGATTGAAACCATGTTCGACGCGCTGCTCAAAGCGCTCGGCGGCGAGGTCGAACCTTTGGAGGCACGTCATGCCTAGTATCAGAAAGCTGCTTGCCGGCACTGGCTGCATTCTGGTTCTGGCGACATGGGGCTTCTACGAAATCGCATTTCTGAGGATCACACCGACCTATCCGCTTCCATCCGGTGAAATCATTACGCTTCATCCCAGCTACATGACCGGTTGCGGGAAGGCAGAACTGTTTGCCCGTCTTGGCGTGGCGCAGGCGCAAAACCAGAAGGCATATTGTGATGAAGTCCTGGGCTCAGCCGGCATTCGAGGCGCGGTCCATTTGCGATGGGGGATATTTGCGGCGGGGGTCTTTGCGACCGTGCTACTTTTTGCCTCCGCGTTGATCGCCCTTCGCTTCGAAAAGCCGGCACCCAAAGTCGTACGCGGTCCCGTGCGCCTGACCGGGAGAAAAGCATACGCCGCGATAAGAAAGATAAGCAGAAAGGAGATCAGGCAGACCGGTGCGGGGATCGACTTTCCACCCGGCCTCCCCATGAGCCGAGACCGGGAATCGCGTCACTGCCTGACATCCGGGTCTGTGGGCTCCGGCAAAACCCAGACCATCCAGCACATGATCCTGGAAGCCATGCGCTGGGGCGACAAGATGCTCATCCTCGACACCAAGGGCGACATGACCGAACGCTTGCCGGGCAAGATCACGCTGATTGCACCGCAGGACAAGCGATCAGCGGTCTGGGATATCTCAGCCGATTGCGTCACCAAGCAGGACGCGCGGGAGCTGGCGGCCCGGTTCATTCCGAAAAGCAGCGACCCGATGTGGGCAGAGGCTGCCCGCGAGCTGCTCGTTGCCTGTATTGTCGGCCTCCAGCATGAAATGCCCGCCACCTGGTCGTGGGGCGATCTCCATGCCCGCGCTCTGCTGGGTGCCGACGCGTTGAAAGACATGGCGCTCGCCCATCATCCGGCCGCCGCGCAGATGATCGGCGATCCGTCCAGCAAGACGGCCATGTCCATCCTGACCACGTTCAAGGCACATATTCATGTGCTGGAAGCCATGGCAGAAGCCTGGAGCGCAGGGGATCAGGAAAAGTTCAGCGCTGCGAACTGGCTGACCGATCCCCACGCCACCAATCCTGTCATCCTGCAACGCGACGGGCGCTACCCCCAGCTGACCAATGCCTGGATCGGCGGGCTGGTCAGCCTGTTGTCATCGCATGTCTGCAGTCCTGCATTCAGCGAAAGCAGCCAGCGCCGCATCTGGCTCTTCCTTGACGAGTTTCCGCAACTCGAAGCGATGGATGACCTGGCCGCCTTGCTAGACCTCGGGCGATCGAAGGGCGTGTGCGTGGTGCTGGCTGCTCAGGATACATCCCAGATCCGCATCAGGTATGGCCGCGACCGGACCAATGCCTGGCTGTCGATGATCGGCACCCACATCATCGGCCGCATGAATCCCGGTGAAGGGGCCGAGGATATCAGCCGGGCCATCGGCATGCAGGAGATAGAAAAGGAAGCACGCAGCAAAAGCCATTCCGGCGGAAACAGTTCGGTCAACATATCGACCGAACACTCGCTGCGTCCGGTGATGACGCCGAGTGAACTGTCGTCGCGTCTTGGCCGTAAGGGTCGCAAGGTCCGGATGCTGGTGCTGGGCTTCGGGGAAGACGTGTACGAAATCGAGCTGCCGATCACGATCCTTCCCTCCCAGCGTCCGGCGAATGTACCGGCTGACTGGACCCGGCCCAATCACGAACCTCTGGGCGCCAATCCTGCACCTGTTCGCCCTGCCTCACCGATCCAGCGGCCGCAAAAAGCGGGCCTGCTCTCGGCTGACGTCATTGCCCGCATTCGCAAGCCGAAGCCCGGAAGCATGGACTGATGGTCGCCTCCATCTCCGCCCGGAAATCGGTGGGCGCCGCCGTCAGTTATTTCAAGCACATGGCCCAGGACGAATACTATACCGGCAAGGGTGAGGCCGAAGCGGAAGCAGATGGCGAATGGGATGGGCGGGGCGCCGAACGCCTCGCCCTTGAAGGCCCCGTCTCGAAGGCAGACTTCGAAGCGGCCCTGAACGGCATCGACCCGAAGACCGGCGAACGCCTCACCCAGACCGGCAAGTCCCATGCGCCGGGATGGGACATGACGCTCTCAGCCCCCAAGTCGGTCTCGGTCATGTGGGCGCTCTCAGCTCCAGCCGATCGCAAGACAATCGACGCCGCGCACCGCCAGGCCGTTCATGCCGCCACCACACACCTTGAAGACCATCACGCGTTCACCCGCCGCGGCAAGGGCGGCGCGATCCGCGAGCCCGTCGCCGGGCTGACCATTGCCCGGTTTCATCATCACACGAGCCGCGATCTCGATCCTCAGCTGCACACGCACGCGTTCATTTTCAACACAGCCCCGCGCCGGGACGGAACCTGGGGCAGTCTCGTCAGCCGCGATCTCTACAAGGCCCAGAAGGAGGTTGGGGCAGTCTATCGCGAACACCTCGCCAACCGGCTCGAACGCGGCGGCCATGCCGTCGAGCGCTATGGCACAGGCTTTCGTCTGAAAGCCATCCCGCGCGACATCGAACGCGCATTCTCGAAGCGCAGGCAGGCGATCGAACAGGCCGCCGACACATACGGCTACCGGACGCCCAAAGGCATGGAACTCGCAGCGCTGCGCACGAGGCAAGCCAAGCGCCCACGGGAGCGTACGGCACTGTTCCAAGCATGGCAGGCAGAGGCCAGAACGCTCGGCTTCGATCTCGCCACATCGCGCCAACAGCAATTACAAACAGCGCCCCAACAACAACAAACGCCCGAACCGGGCATTGGCAATGCCACCAAATCCGCAAGCCGCGTCTTTACTTCAGCGAGACAAATGCTCACCGCAATCGCCGCCGTCTCGCGCGCGTCAACAGGCATGCCGGGCATCGCGGTAAACCTGCGTCAGAGACGGATTGAGCGGGAACGTGAAGCAGAATAGAAGACGGGATCACCTGCGCTCAGAGTAGATTTGCCGGACGGCTCAGCGGCGCGGAAACGGGATGATCCTGGCGTCATCAAGAAAAGCCTCCATCCCCTCTTCGGCAATCGTCCGTTCGAATTCCTCGAAGGCGGCTTCGTCGCTCTCGAACGGATCATCCCACACAATCGAGGTCCCGTTCTGGTTCACCACTTCCAGAGTCCATTCCTCTCCGTGCTCCAGACGCACGATGCACAATTCCACCGTCATTCCATTGCGCGTCACCCAGCCATTCCGGGACGAGAAGACAAGGTTGGGATCGCGTTCCATGAGGATTCTCCAAGCTGGCCGGGGGCCTTTCCGCCCGCTCCTAAATAGCTCGCCCGTTCCCGTCGCGAAACCTGAAAATGTGCTGCTTCGCATTGTACACGGCGACAGGCCCAATTGCGCTGGTAACTTTTGCGCCTAACCTGTTCGCTCCGTAATCGCCCTGCACACCATTCGTGTACAGGATAAGCGCGCGAATTTCCCTTCTGCAGTGGGTGTTTCAAACAAAATCGCTCGCGATTTGTCAGCATCGAAGGTGCATGGGGTGTGACACCCAACTCTATACCGAAAAGCGTCTAGTCAAAAACTATCGGTCGTATCAAGTCGATCAATGGATCGATGTTACCTTGATCCGCATTTTTTAGCGCCGAGTAGTAGTCCGCGCCTTTATTGAGTAAGGACATTTCTGCGCGCTGAAATAGATCAAGGCATTGTTGCATCAGAACTGCACGTGCAACACGTCCGTTTCCATCCAAAAATGGATGTATAAGGAGCAATCTGGCGTGGAACTTAGAAATCGCCCTAAGCTTGTCATCAGGGTTTCGAAGTCCGGGATATTCGTCAACCCAAGCTTTGCAGAGTTCTTCCAAACCTCCTTTTATGTCCTGTGGTCTCATGGGTTGAGCTAGCTCAGTGCTTCGTCCCTTTGAAGTTCCTAACCAAGCATCTTCAGTGCGCAATTGACCCACCGAGCGTTTGGGCAAATCAAAACATAGCAGTCTATGAAATAACAGAATATGCGCGGGAGTTAGCTGAACTGAAATGCTGGACCAAGAATCACTTTTCACGAAAGAAGAAACCGATATTAGATCAGCGGTGGGTGGGGCCATTGGGGCGGATAGTTTGAATGTTCGGACGATATCTTCCTGCCCAGCGCTCATGCGCTCGATAGAAGCTCGCAACAGCAGCAATTCACGCGTGTGAGCGGTTAGCGCTTGTGCTGTTTGCGAATCAGATTGCACTGCCCAAGAAAGCTGTTCCTCCAAGGTCATTGGGATCGATAGATATTGGATACGGACGCCATAGCCATGCGGTGAATCGAGTAAATTTTGCAACTGCTGGAGATGGATAAGGTCGGCTTCTTTACGTAGATCGGTCGCGTACTTCGTAAGCGTCACTCTCTGCTTTGCCGTGAGAGTTTGATTTGTCACGAAAACGAAGCCGCCGTACTCGTTTGTAGCTCCCGCTAGGTCGGACAAGTATTTCTTTTTAACGGCAGAGAAGGATTTGGGCCCGCCAGGAAAAAAGACAGCGGCCACCCACCGAACTCCACCCTTAATACAAACGATATCCTTTTTCCCGTCGGGTCCGCCGAGCGGATTTTGAGGATCGATCTCCTCATACCCTGAGAGTTTCAGTGCAGCAGCAGCTAGTCGTTCCGACTTCGTCGAACCATCTCGCCAAAACGACAACCGCAATTCCGTATCGTTCATCCGCCAATCACCCTTCGTAGTCGAAAGCAACAAATAGCATGAAGCTTTGTCGAGTCATGTCGAATAAGTACATGTTCCGTTTAAGGTCACTCACTCACCGACTATCTACCCGCCGCAGTTCAGCAGTGTCGCAGAAGCGGCCTCGCCAAAGCAACGTTCGACGTGATCGCCGCCGATTTTTGTGGAAGAACGAGGGGCTCACCGAAACCTCCCTCCCGAAAAAGCCTGGCTCCTCTACTTCGCAAGGGAAGAACTGGGCATCATGCCCTGCTCTGGCATCCAGCCGCGCAACGTCCTCACCTTCCTGCAAACAGTCGAGGCGAAAAGCGATTATGAAACCGCCAAGTGCCTGCGCGCCACGATTGGGGAAGTCTTGCGCTACGCAGTCGCCACCCTGCGCGCCGAGACAGATCCGACACCGGTCCTGCACAGTGCGTTGATCTCGCGGAAGGTGCGCCACATGCCAGCCATCTTCGATGCGCCCACGTTCGCGCGCGTCGCCTGGACGATCTGGACCTATGAAGGCCGAGCGCGTCGAGATGATGAACTGGTGGAGCGAGCACGTCGTCCGAAACACGAATGCGAGGTGACGGCTCCTCTGGGAGCCGTCACCAGTGCGATCAGTCCCTGGGGTTCCAGAGGAGCACGTAGCGCCCCTTCTTGCCCTTCACAGGCGCCAGGTTCGCATAGACCTTGCGTGGCCCGATATTCGGATCGGCGAGCGTCAGCGATACATAGTCCTTGCCGCTGGATTTTGCCTTGACGATCCAGCCGCCGCCGATCTCGGTTTGGATCTCGCCTGCGAAGATGCGGTAGTCGGGCTGGGTGTCGACTGTCTTGTCCGCGTTCTTCTCGATCCGGATGGGCGCGGTAAGGTTCATCATCGCGAGGGCGCCTTCGAAGCCGGTTTTGGTTTCGCTGACGTAGCCGAGTGCGTTTGCCATGGGATGTTTTCCTTTTCGTTTGCGTGGCTGCCGACCCGGGCCCGATTGTCCCTGTCGACGCCTGACCAGAAGGACGGCGCGGCCCGGCCCTGAACCCGAAAGGGGCAAAGCGAAGCGGCGCACCGGCAAGGCCCCGCGAATTTGGATCGCGATGAATGCGCGGAACGCGCAGAGGACATTCGTGGGGACGTCCGGTTTCAGGGCCGGGCTGCGCCGTCCAGGTCAAAAGGCAAGAGACAGGGACAGGACGGGCCAAAAGGCTGCCCGGCGAAAGGGAACACAAGGCAGCCCCGGGCGATCGCCGTCACCGGTTCCAGAACACGTGCACTTCATCGAAGCCAAGCGTGATGGTGAACACATCGCCATTCAGTTCCAGATCGCGGCCCATGGCTTCCCAGTCGATATAGTATTGCAGCGCGTCAGGAATCTCCGGACCGTTCTCGCGTGTGATCTCTTCGGCAAAGTCGGCAAGGGAGCGATATTCGCCCGCATGATTGTCGAATGCGGCGCGGGCCTCGTCCAGGCTGTTCCCGAAATGGCCATATAGCCTGGCGCCAAGGCGTCCATGCTGCTCTATGAAATCGGCAAGCTCGCACACCGTGTCGAAACTCGCCCATTCCGAAATCGTGCATCCCTCGAACCCCTCATAGTCGTGAATCGCGTGCTCTTCGGCATCGGGCTCCGGCGAGGCGGCGAGCATCGCGCGCACCTCCTTCCAGACCTCGTCCGGCTCGGTCGCATCGATCCATCGGCCATGCAGTCGCCCGCCATTATAGGCAGCAAGGCATGCCACATAGATTCGGGGGCGGCCTGCCCGGCAAGGTACTGCCGGTGCGGGTGTAGCGCTGGTGTCCATATCATCCTCCTTCCCGCCCTGTCGCTTTTCCCGGGAAGACGGGATGGGGCGGCGGAAGACGCGTCAGCCAGCGCGCATTAGGACTGGCTGCAAGGGGAACAGGTAGGACGCCACACAGAAACAGACGGCCCTCCAAGCCCGCCCCCTTGCGGGCAGGCCGCGCGCTGGCATACGCGCCGTCCGCCCCGGACCGGCATTCCGGAAATACTCACCGATGCCTTCACACGATCCTGCCGGTGTTCCCATCGCGCCTACGACCCCCTCTGCCCCGCAGCGAGGAAGCGCAGGCGCGGCGACAAGTCGGTGAGCCCCCGCAGCGCGCCCCGCAGCGGCGTGACCGGAGACGAACCGGGCCGGAGGCGGTGCTCATATCAGGCAGGCGGACGTGATCGCCGGACGAAAGGTCGGTGTCTCGCCCGCCTGTCGGCCGAAGGTGGGCCGGGCGATGTCCGGCAGCAGCAAGGCGATGTGCGCACAGCCTCCGAACAGCCCCCTCCCCAGAGGGGCGTTCGCGTAAATCAGTCCCTGGTATATCTTGTTAGAACCAGATTAGATGTGTGCCGCAGTGACATGATAGTGGACACGCAGAATGAGTTCGGAAGATCGTACAGGCCAAGACTGGAACAAGAAAGAAGTCGACCTGATCGTCGCGGACTATTTCGACATGCGCGATATGGAGCTTCGCGGTGAGCGATATGTGAAATCGCAGCGCAATGCCGCCTTGCAATCTCTCACCGGACGATCACGCGGATCGATTGAGTTCAAACACCAAAATATCAGCGCCGTGCTGATGAAGCTCGGTGAGCCCTGGATATCAGGCTACAAACCGATGATGAATTTCCAAACCGCGCTCATCGAAGGCGTTGAGCGCTTTATCGAAAGTCAGACCGGGCGCGTCATTCCATTTCCTGTTCAAAAGAAGGGCGTGGCAGATGCCGCACAACTCTTCCTTGAGCAAGCACCCGACATGACACAGGGCGAAGTCGAAGATGACGCAAGTATCAAGCGGCTTATCCGCAAGTTCGACCCGGCGGCGCGTGATGCGCGCAACCGCGAACTTGGTAAACTAGGAGAGGCGCGCGTGCTCGCATCCGAGCAGACCCGGCTCACCAGCGACGGCAGAGCTGATCTAGCCGACAAAATCCGTTGGGTTTCAGAACTCGATGGCGACGGAGCGGGTTACGACATTTTGTCTTTCGAGAAAGACGGCAGCGAGCGATACTTGGAAGTTAAAACTACGGTCGGGTACAGTCGAACACCGTTTTACCTGTCACGAAACGAGATTCGTTTCTCACAGGAACGCCCAGACGGGTTCCGGCTCTTCCGGCTCTATGACTTTGCCAAAGCGCCAAAGGCATTCGTTATCGAACCTCCGCTTGAACATCGCCTCGTACTCGAACCAACGAACTATCAGGCTTCGTTTGGATGAAAAGCGGTTCGCATGGAGCACCAATCAGTCGGCAGGGTCCTCGACGACGCACCCGCTACCGGCCAACCTCGCGGAGGAGAATTTCTGCCTGCGCCAGAACCGTCTGCACGGCCTCATCAGACAGATCCGGGGGATACCCATATTTCTTCAGGATGCGCTTCACAAGAATACGCATTCGGGCGCGCGCACTTTCCTTTCGGTGCCAATCAACAGTGGCATTCGAACGCAAATTCTCCAGAAGCTCATGTGCAATCACACGGAGCCGTTCATCACCCATCGCCTCAACGGCGCTCTCATTCTCGGCAAGGGCATCATAGAAGGCGATCTCTTCAGGGCTGAGGCCCAGATCCAGTCCGCGTGACTGCGAGGCCTTCAGGTCTTTGGCAAGCGCGATCAGCTCCTGAATCATTTCGAGCGCTGATATGGCGTTGGCGTGATACCGGGCCACGGCATCCTCCAGTCGCGCGGAAAACGTTCGGGCCTCGACGTGGTTCGTTCGCGATCGCGCTGAAATCGCGCCGTTCAGAAGCTTCTTCAACGCTTCCAGCGCTAGGTTCTTCTGCTTCATCCCCGCGACTTCAGCGAGGAACTCATCCGACAGGATGGAAATATCAGGCGCATTCAAGCCGGTCGCGCGAAGAACGTCCACGATCTCCGACGATGCGACGGCTTGGTCAATCAACTGCTGGACGGCGAAGGCGCGATCATGCGCTGAAAGCTTGCCTGTGACCGTCTTTTTATTGAGCGTTGCCCTGACCGCTTGGAAGAAGCCGACTTCATCCCGCACGGTCGCCGCGTAGTCGCTTGCCGCCGCCAGCGCGTAGGCCTTTGACAGGTTCAGAACCAGGTCATTGAAGGCGCGGTGCGCTTTCTTCTTCTCGGCATCATTGGCGGCTTTTCCGGCCTCAACCTCCTGCCAGCGCAGCACCCAGTCCAGGGCACCTGCCAAAGCCGCGAGCTTCCGGAGCGGTGTGCCGTGGATGCCTTCCGAATAGTCGAAGCCATGGAACACGAGACTGACGCGTTCGTAGTATTCCTGAAGCGCCGCGACGGCGTCTTCTTCATCAATACCCGTCTTCGATTTGTCCGAGTCGCTGTAATCGGCGAGCGCGGTCCGAAGATTCTGGGCGATCCCGATATAGTCAACGATCAACCCGCCTGGCTTGTCCTTGAACACGCGGTTCACCCGCGCGATCGCCTGCATCAGGCCATGCCCGCGCATTGGCTTGTCGACATACATCGTATTCATGCAAGGCGCGTCGAATCCTGTGAGCCACATATCGCGCACGATGACGAGCTTCAGGGGATCGGACGGATCACGCGCCCGCTTGGCGAGTGCGTCGCTACGCCTCTTCCCGCCTATATGCTGTTGCCATTCCAGGGGATCGGACGCGGCGCCGCTCATCACGATCTTGATCGCGCCGCCTTCGTCATCCTCTGAATGCCAGTCGGGCCGAAGCGCAACAATCTCATTGTAGAGCGCAACACAGATCCGCCGGCTCATGCAAACAGCCATCGCCTTTCCGTCGAGCGCTTCGATGCGCTTCTCCAGGTGCGTTACCAGATCGGCGGCGACCTGCTGCAACCGCTCATGCGAACCAACAAGCGCTTCCACATTGGACCATTTCGCCTTGAACTTCTCCGCCTCGCTGAGCGTGTCATCCTCCGTCAACGCCTCGATCTCGGCGTCGATCAGCGGCTTCTTGTCTGCGTCAAGTTCAATGCGGGCGAGGCGGCTTTCGTAATAGATGGGCACGGTCGCGCCATCTTCCACGGCACGGGAGATGTCGTAGACGTCGATATAGTCACCGAAGATCGCGGGCGTGTTGACATCGCTACCTTCAATCGGCGTTCCCGTGAATCCAATGAATGAGGCGTTCGGCAGGGCCTGGCGAATATAGTGTGCATAGCCATAGCGCTTCACGCCGGTGTCCGCGTCGATCCTCGCGGACAGGCCATACTGGCTGCGGTGGGCTTCGTCGGCGATGATGATGACATTCCGGCGATCGGTGAGTAGCGGGAAATGCTCCTCGCCGGGCATGGGGGAAAATTTCTGAACGGTCGAGAAGATCACACCGCCCGCCGACGTATCGAGCAGGCTTTTCAGGTCTTCCCGGCTCGTGGCCTGTTTCGGCGCCTGGCGGATCAGATCGCTGCACAGGCTGAACGTGCCGAACAGCTGATCGTCCAGATCGTTTCGATCTGTCAGAACAAGCAGTGTCGGATTTTCCAGATCCCTCGCCTTGACGGCGAGGCCCGCAAAGAAGGCCATCAGGAAGCTCTTGCCAGAGCCTTGCGTGTGCCAGATCACGCCGATCTTGCGATCACCGCCCGGCTTCACCGCTTCGATCGTTTCGCGCACAGCCTTCTTCGCGCCGTGATACTGGTGATAGCCCGCGACGATCTTGAACAGGCCCTGATCGCCCGTGCCGAAGACGGTAAAGTCGCGGATCAGATCGAGGAACACGCGCCTGTCGAACACGCCGCGCAACAGCGTATCCTGTTCCGGCGTGCCGGGCGGGGCGTAGTCCTCGCCGGTCACCGTGCGCCATGGCATGAAGCGTTCTTCATTCGCCGAGAGCGAGCCGATGCGCGCTTCCATTCCGTCGGAGGTGACGAGAACGGCATTGGTGCGGAACAGGGACGGCACCTGTTCCTTGTATGTCTGGAGCTGATTATAGGCCGATGTCAGCGTCGCGGATTGAGAGCCGGGATTCTTCAGCTCCACCACGGCAACGGGCAGGCCGTTCAGGAAGCAGACGAGATCGGGGCGGCGGGTCCGCTGGCCCTCAACAACGGTGAACTGGTTTGTCACCAGCCAGTCATTGGCCGCGATCGTGTCAAAATCGACCAGCCAGACCCGGTCGCTTTTCACGCTTCCATCGTCTGCGCGGTATTCAACGCCGACACCATCCGTGATCAGCTTATGCAGGCGGCGGTTCTCTTCCAGCAGGTTTGGCTTGTCCGTGTTCAGAACCTGGCGCAGGGCTGACTCGATCGCCTCATCGGGCAAGCCCGGATTGATCGCGCGCACGGCAGAATCGAACCGGCGCGTCAGGATCGTGTCGGCAAAACCTGTCCGCTGCGGCGCCGCGCCGTCTGGCGAAATGGCGATACCATCGAGATAGCGCCAGCCAAGGCCCTTGAGCGTCTCAATGCCCGCCTGTTCGACATGGTCCTCGGAAAAGCCAGGGTTAGCCATCTCTTCTTTCCTCAGAACGCACGTCTATTATGATAGCGCCGCGCGGAGGCGAACTTGAGTCTCGACCACCGCTTTGTATCTGGGCGAGCAGATCAAGGCTTGTAGGCATCACGCCTTCCATCGAATCGATTTCAGTCGATTCTTCATTGAGCTCGGTCAGCAGAGGTATACCCAGAACACTTAGACTGGTGTCGCCCTGTGAGGCTGATGATTGGATTAGTTCGGCACTATCTTTGGGAAACCAGTCTGGTGACAACTTCAATTCGAGAGTGGAAATTCTCGAAACACCAGGACTGTAAGTAGCAAATGTGGATCGCGTGTATTTATTGGTATCGATTAGGAAGTGCCAAGGTGCGCTGATCCTCTCGACGTCCTTGAACGTCGGCTTATGCAGCTTCTTCACTTTTCGCGCGTCCGCCAACAGGCAGCCCGCCTCATAAGAGGCAAAGCGAATTGAATGAGTAGGATTCAACCATTTGGCCCGGTGTTGCTCTGCACTATAGAAGCAATACAATGGCATCATGGCATCTTGCTTCGCAGCTGAGATTAGCGCGTCTATCTGTTTCAGTTTCGCAGTTTTTGATTTTCGGTGAAGACCGACCAGCTGGCCTGATTTGTTGATTCTTTTTGCCTGAATCCGCATTCGGATCGTCTTCACATCTCCGATGATGTTCCATTCCCAATCGGTACCGTTGTCCGCTTCTGTCTTCTTGGAGAATGTCCGAATGCTGATGCGCTCGGGATGTCGTCTTTGGAGCGCTAGCAGGTTTGTTTCCGTTATCGTTTCCTCACCAAAGCTGATCTCCACATCATCCCGGTAAGCAAAAGCCAGCCCACGCGAAGTCGCATCCCCCAAGTCAAGAAGAGTAGGTACGAGTTGCTCTATCAACAGAATGCCCCGCTCCGAATCTCACCCGACATCAGTTTGGGGAGGAGGTAGTCGCGGGTTTCTACCAGTTCGCTTACCTCCTTTACAGAATGCCAAGTCTTCCGCTTCATCGGCCGGACTAGTTCTACAAATGCTTGAATGAGGTTCTTTCCTGGGTCGATCAAATCAAAATCTTTGATGTCACCGGATGATAGACTTGGAAAAACAGAACCTGTTGTCTTCTCCAATAGACGATCCATGCTCTGTAACATTGCCGTTTCGACGTATTCCTGATCGTCCTCTCTTCCTCGAATCGAGGCAACACCTCGCCCAAGGCAGTACTCTGCGTCCGCGAAGGCGTGACGGCCAGTGGTCGATCCGCGCACACAGACAATCAAATCACCACGCTTTGCAAGCTTGTTTGGTGCGGTCGTCCACTTAACCTTTCGGAGAAAGAAATCGCCATACTCGACAGGACCATTCACAAGCGGAACTCCGATACCTTCCCCATTGTAGGTAGAGCCGGCTGGAGAGTTCCCCATAGTCACGACAGCCAAGCTGTCCAATGGCACGAACTTCCACGCTTGCGGCAACTCATTGTCGTCAAGCGTATCGGGGAAGAGCGCGGCCAGGGCGGCGGCTTTCGCAGAGCGCTCGATCAGGCCGCCGAGAATGGCGGTGGGATCGGTTTCGCCTTGCATCTTGCGGTGGACGGGGCCGAAGTCGACGAACCAGTCCCTGAAGATCGCCTGCGCCATCGCCTCCAGCGTCTCATTCGTCCGCCGATTCAGTTCGATCTTGTCGTCGATGGAAGAAAGCACACCAACTATTGCCTTTTGCGTGTCCTGATCGGCAATAGAAACAATTGCTCTGTGCACATCATTGCGGTTTACGCCCGGAACACCACTTTTGTCGTTGAAAGACTCCCAATTCAAACCTTGAAGAAAATAGTAGATAAAGCGGGGATTGTTGCCCTTAAAATCACGAACATACAGCGTCGTATTGAGCGGCCAAAAATCTTCTTCAATATAAAATACTTGCCCTATCGTACCGTATCGCCCCGTGACTACACCCGGTCCAGAAACTTTGGATTGGTCGTGCGTATCTGATCGACCCGACGATGAAATAAGCGGGAACTCTCCGCCAGTTCGGAGTCTGCTCGGAAGATCGTAGCCTCTCTTCAGCTCGATAACATCACCGAGCTCACACTTGCGCCACTCACCCACCTTCACGCACCCCCGCCAGCGCCGCCTCGATCTGCGCCTCCAGCTTTCGCCCTTCCGCAAACTGCTCTGCCAGCGTCGTGCGCAGTTCGGCGAACTTCTCCGCAAACGGAATGCCGTCATCCTCGATATCTTCCGCGCCGACATAGCGGCCCGGCGTCAGGACGTGGCCCTGTTTCGCAATGTCGGCATGGCTGACACTGGCGCAGAAGCCCGGCACGTCTTCGTAAGGCGTGAGCCCGTTTGCCGCTAGCGCCTCCGGCTTGCAGCGCCAGGCATGATAGGCGCCGGTAATCTTCGCGATGTCTTCAGCGGAAAACTCCCGCCGGGTGCGGTCTACCATCGTGCCGAGCTTGCGGGCATCGATGAACAGCACTTCGCCGCGCCGGTCGCGGTGGCCATTGGCAGACTTGTCACGCGCCAGGAACCAGAGGCAGGCCGGAATCTGGGTTGAGTAGAACAGCTGGCCCGGCAGGGCGACCATGCAGTCAACCGCGTCCTTCTCGATCATCCGCTGGCGGATCTCGCCCTCGCCGCTGCTCTGCGAGGACATGGAGCCATTGGCCAGCACCACACCCGCCGTGCCGCGCGGGGCCAGGTGGTGATAGATATGGGCCAGCCAGGCATAGTTGGCATTGCCCGCAGGCGGCGTGCCAAAGTGCTGCCAGCGCGCATCCTCTGCCAGGCTTTCATTCCACCAGTCGGAAATGTTGAATGGCGGGTTGGCGAGGGAGTAGTCGAACTTGAGATTGGGGAAGGCGTCGCGCGTGAAGCTGCCCTCATTGTTCCAGGCGATTTCGGCATCGATGCCGCGCACCGCCAGGTTCATCTTGGCGAGTTTCCATGTCGTGTGGTTGCGCTCCTGCCCGTAGATGGAGATCTGGCGCTTGGCCTTCTCGACATCCTTCTGATCGGCGTGATCCTCGATGAACTTTTCCGATTGCACGAACATGCCGCCCGAGCCGCAGCAGGGATCATAGACGCGGCCTTTATAGGGCTCCAGCATCTCAACCATTGTGCGCACCACGGAGCGCGGCGTGAAGAACTCGCCGCCCCGCCGGCCTTCAGCGCCCGCAAAGCCCGAGAGGAAGTATTCATAGGCCCGGCCCAGCAGGTCCGTCGACTGGCCATCCTTGCTGTGCATGCCGATGTCGGAGAACAGCATGACCAGATCGCCGATCATGGTCTTGTCGAGCTGCGGGCGGCCGTAATCTTTGGGGAGCACACCCTTGAGCGTGGATTCGTTGGCCTTCTCGATGGCCTCCATGGCCGCGTCGATCAGGCCGCCAATGTCGACCTTGCGATTCTTGCCGGTTGTCGGGTCCACGATCTCCAAATCGCGCGCACGGGCATTGGCCTTGAGATTGGCCCACCGTGCCAGTGGCGGCACCCAGAACACGCGCGCGGCAAGGTATTCCTCCGGGTCTTCAGGATCGGCAAACTCTTCGGCCTCCAGCCGGGCATGCTGAATGTCGAAAGCGTCTGAAATATACTTCAGGAAGATCAGCCCAAGCGCGACATGCTTGTATTCCGACGGCTCAAGATTGCCGCGCAACTTGTCGGCGGCCTTGAACAGCTCCGCCTCAAAGCCAAGTTCTGTTCCGTTCGTTGCCATGCCTGCCCTCTAATTTCGTTGTCAGGCTGGTTGATAAGCGCGTTTGGCTGGAATCGAAAACATCTACTTGGACAATGTCAGGCTTATTCGCACAAAATCGATACTGCCGCCGCAACTAAGGGCTGATCTGTTCGACGTGTGCAAGCCATGGAGATAAGGCTATAAGATCGATTCATTTCGCCCAGATGAATCTACACCACTTATTTGAACCGCCCCCAGTTTGCCGGAGGCTCCTTTTCTTGAGAGGCTGGGTCAAAAAATTCATTCCAGCGCTCGCCAGCAGTCTCGCTTCCTGAAGCCCACCAGCCTTGCTCTCGACGCTGAGGCATGAACGCAGAGCCTCACTCGGCACCCGGCCCCCGCGAAAGCACGACCTCATTCCCAACCCGCTCCGCTTCCAACGCAAACATCATCACCAGCGACCCGACAAACTCCTCCTCTTCACCGACGCGAAAGCCCCCGCTCAGGCGCTCCGCGCCGATGTCTGGATCGTCGATCCGCACCCTTACTCGTGCGTACCTGTTCAGTTCGGTCACGACATCCGCTAGCGCCATGTTATCTAGCCAGACCGTACCGCTCCGCCATAGGCCTGCTTCTGAAGGATTGATTTCCGAAACCGATTCCAGTCCATCCTCCCGTATGACAAGCCTTTCTCCCGGCACGAGCGTTCGCCCGGCAGCGCCGTTCCGGGAAACGGGGCGAATCCAATCCCAATATTCCGGCTCGGCTTGCACCGGGACGACGCCAACCGAGCCTTCTATCAAGGTGACCTCAACCGAGCCCACCTTTGCGTAGACGTCAAAAACGGTACCCAAGGCCGTCGTCTGGCTGCGGCTTGCCTCAACAATAAACGGCCGCTGCCCCTTCTCGACCTCGAACAGGGCCTGTCCGTGGACCAGCCGGACATAGCGCCGGGTGCTTGTGAATGAGATTTCAGCTTCAGTATCGGTGTTGAGCGTCATCACCGACCCATCAGCGAGGTCGAAGCTGCGCTGTTCGCCAACTGATGTTGCGTATCTAATGGGTTCGGGATGAGAGATGGGCATAGCCGCTATGGCCGACACCGTCGCCAGCACCAAGGCCGCTGCAATCCCACCTATCCAAGAGGACCTGGACCCCGCCAATCGGCTTACCAACCTCGTCGGCGCCCCGCCGCCGCTTATAGCGGATTGACCCATCCCGCCGTAAGCCCGGTTCGTTCTATCGAGAACAACCAGGCTTCTCTCAATTTCCTGAAAAGCGGCCGCGTTCTGTGGGTCATGCTCCCATTCCAGAAACGCTTCCCAGGTCTCGAGAGCGACATCTGGATCCTGCAGGTCGCTGTACCAGCGGGCGGCCTCGCCCAGCCTGCCGGAATGGTCCTTGTTGCACGTCATCGGTTTTACCCGATCTCGCCCGGACGGCGCCGGCCTGCACGCGCAAGGCTCTTCGAGATGGCTGTCAACGCATCGGTGATATCGCTCCGCACCGTTCTCGGTGACACCGACAGGCGCCGAGCGATCTCATTATGAGTCAGGCGCTCAAACCGGCTGAGACGCAAAGCCTCGCGTTGTCTGTCCCCCAGCGCGGCTATGGCGGTCTCCGCAATCGCCAATAATTGTGCATCCATAACTTGTGTCTCGGGCGTCGGCGAGTGGGGGCACGCAAGCACATCGCCGAGGTCGCTGAGCGCATCCGACTTTCGCGCGCGCTTGGCATAGCCCGATCTGAGGTAGTCCAGCGTGAGGTTGCGCAAGGTCGTGAACAAAAGCGGCCGCAATTCGCCAATCCCCTTGTCCGGATAGGCGCGCCTCACAGACAGAAAAGCCTCCTGCACCAAGTCTTCGGCATCAGAGGCATTGCCGATACGTATCCGGCTGAATCTCAGGAGCTGGTCATACTGAAGACGAAAGATCTCATCGAGCGCCGCACTTCCCTTAAGCGCGAAAGACTCCCCTACCAGGGGACGTCTCGCAGCAGGCGCATTTCCCGGCTCCTGCATTGTCATTTGCGATCCGCCAGCCAATCAACGCCCTGCCCGCTCTTCTTGGCGAGTGCTTCAGCGACTTCCGCAATGGCATCGGCGAGATCCTTCTTGACCGTCGAGCGTGACACAGACAGGCGCTCTGCGATTTCGTCATAGGTCAGATGCTCAAAACGGTGGAGTTTCAGCACCTCCCGGCGGCGCGCTGTCATCGCCGCGATCGTCTGCTCGGCAATGGCGAGCAATTGCGCGTCCATGAGCTGGGTCTCCGGCGTCGCCGTGCGGGGACAGCCGAGCCGGTCATCACTTCCCAGCAATTCGACCGATGCCTGCCGGCGTTTCGTATTGCCGGATTTCAGGTAGTTGAGGGTCAGGTTCCGGAGCGTCGTGAACAGGAGCGGCCGGAGCTCATCTGTAGACTTGTCCGGGTAGGCCCGCCGGACCGCCACGAACGCATCCTGGACCAGGTCTTCGGCTTCGGGCGCATCGCCAGTCCGGATGCGGCTCAACCTGACCAGCTGGTCAAACTGGGCGCGATACAGTTCAGTGAGCACATCTGCGCCAGGAAGATCGTCAAGCTCACTCACGGGTTTCAGATTGAGTCCACAACCTCCGTCCCTGCTCGACAGTAACTGCCGCTTCGCCACAGGCTTCAGTCTGGCCGCGCTAGCAGGCATGGATCCCAGCCGCCACCGTTTCTGCAAGCCCAACATCCGAAGGGAGCGAGTCGCGCCTCCCAGCCATTCCAGCGTTCACAAGCAATCCTGCAATGTCCACTTTCCCAATCTCCGGCATGTCAATTTTGAGTAGTATACTCCGTGGTTGTATACTACTCAACAGGCGCATTCTCGGACCATGGACATCCGGGAAATCTTCGCGCTCAATCTGAAGGCACACCGGAAGGCCAAAGGCCTTTCGCAGGAGGAACTGGCTCACCTGGCAGGCATCGACCGCACATATGTCAGCTTGCTCGAACGCCGCATCTATAGTGCGAGCATCGACGTCCTCCAACAACTCGCCACAGCCCTCGAGATTGAACCCGACGAACTCCTCAAACGTCCGCGCAAGGCCCGGAAATAGATGCTTTGATAGCAAACAGGCGAACACTATGGTGAGCCGTGTTGTCTAACTGCATTTGAGTGCGATCTGGCGACATCTTCACTGAAGAGACCATTTCGGCCTCGAACATTCGCTCTCAACATGTGTGCAAATTTTGGAGTAGCCGTTCTACTCGTCATCATTCCTCTCCACGATCACGCATAAATAATCCCAAAATGGGATTATCCACTATTGGGATTACGAGGGCAACTGGTTTTGTCCGTGGTGCCGTGGTGAATAAGACTCTTCGAACTCCCGCACATCGCAAGCTCGTTCAGGAACTGAGGACAGCCCGCCGCGAGGCTGGGTTGTCCCAGCAACAAGTTGCTGAACTGCTTGGCGTTCCACAGTCCTATGTCGCCAAAATTGAACTCGGAGAGCGTCGAATTGACGTGATTGAATTTCTTCAATTGGTTGCCGCTATCGATGCGTCTTGGCTTGAAATCCTGGGGCGGGTAGACTCCGCTGACAAACCTTGAAGTTCCGAAGTGTCGTAATTGGAAATAACTGCCCAAAACGCAAAAGTGGGTGTCGAGCTTATAGTGCTAGTCGACTTGGAAGCTCTTTCGCTGTTGGCTTAAGAAAGATAATCCACTTATAGTTGATCACCCGCGGCGTGTTCGGTCTAAATCAAATGGCCAACCTCGATGACGTTAATCGGGCTCGCCCATAAGCCGCCAGAGGAAGTTCTTTCGATCATTGACGCTAATGTTTTCAGGCTTCACGGTGAGTATCGGGAAAAATATGCGGCACTTACAATTGGCCATGATAACCATCTGTCAATGCTGCGACAGCGCTACGGCATTATTGTCGCCATGTCTGGAAAAGTTAAGTTAGCAGGGCGGAATTATGGCACAGGACGAGACGGCAGAGCAAAATGACGCGGCGACTGAGGAAATACTGTCGGCAGAAGTTTCGTTGCAGGCCGAAAAGGCGGACACCGCTGAAGTGTTCCTCACTAATCTGTCTGAGACGCTCAAGGCGTCAGACGGCGTAGATGCCGATCTTGCCGCCATTCTAACCAATCATTTGCTAACCATCACGCCACAGGCCAACGCAGTGGCTGATGCAAGGTCCGCGATCGTCGCGATCGCTTTGAAGCGTGCGGCTCCCTCTCAGGAAAATGCCGGTGGCTGATCCGACGCTGTTGCACACGCTGACGGTCGAAGGATTCCGCGCTTATCTTCAGCCGAAAACCTTCGATCTCAGCAAAAAGCCCTGCCTCGCAATTTTTGCGCCGAATGGTCTGGGCAAGTCGAGTATCATAGACGCGCTCGAATTTCTCTTCTCCGAACATGGCACGCTAGAGAGGCTTGGGCAGCGCACCCTGAACAACCAGGCCGGCCCGCTGGCACTCGTACACAATGGTGCGCAGGCGGCGGGCATCACACCTGCGGTCAAATTTACGACGATCACCGGTAAGACGACGGCCGAGGGACGCCGCTTCGCCGGAGGTAACCAGCGCCCGATTCATGCTGCGGCGACCGCGATGAAGGCCGGGTTCGTGGTCTCGCCGATCATTCGCGGTTATACGCTGCGGTCCTTCGTTGAAACGCATAGCCCGGAGAACCGCTATAGCGACGTGGCGGACTGGCTCCAGCTTTCACCGCTGGTGGAAGTGCAGAAGAACCTTCGCCTTCTGCGCCGGGATGTGAAAGCCGCTGCCGAGAGCACCACCGAACAGGATCGCCTTGCCGATGTGTTGCGGAGCGAAACCGGCCAGGCCGTTCAGGCCTGGGACGAGGCGGATGTGCTCGCCTTCATCAACGTGAACCTCATCGCGCCGCTCGATGCGGCATTGGAGCTTGCAGCGCTCAACACCGAAAACGAGGCCTATGTCGAGATCGTCAAACGTGTCGAGGCGGAGGAAAAGCGGATCGGGCTCGCTGGTCTCAAACAGAAGCGCAATTCGGTGGTGGCGCTGTGGCAGAGGACCGTCCCCGAAGAAGGTGGCGACGCGGAACTCTCCGGCACAATCGCAGCGTTCGAAAAGGCGCTGACCGCCCAGACACAGGCCAAAGCCACTGAAGCGGATGAGCGGGACAAGGCGGCCGGCACTGTTTTCCGATCAGTGTGGAAGGAAGCCGAGAAGTTGTTTGGCGACGACCAGAAATCGCCCGAAATCTGCCCGGTATGCACTACGCCAATCGGCGATACAGCTGCCGGGAACGTCCCCGCGATCCGAGATCTATTGCAGAGCCATCTCGAGGATCTGAAAAGCTACAACGATGCGAAGACCGCGCTGGATGAAGCCGATGCCGTCGCTAACCAAGCGCACCAACGACTTGTGGCGCGTCTTCCCGCCATGATCGAGCATCTTCCCGACGATGACGGCCATGCGTTCAAGGCCGCAGTAATCGCCTATCAGACCGGCATTGTCGGATGGCCGGACGCCGACGTACCTGAGTCTACCGCCATTGTCGCCGAACTGGAGACTCTCCTAGCAGATCTCGACCAAGAGATTACGGATATCGAAGCGAAGCAAGGCGAACACACTTGGGTCAAGACCAAGGCCAGCATCGACCGGCTGCTTAGACTTGAGAAGGACGTGGCGCTGGCAAAGCGCACCGCCGAGGAGCTGACCGCGCTAAGCGAAGCGCTCGTCACCCAGGCGACGCTCGTCTCGGCCAAGATCCGGGAAAAGGTCCAGTCGCTGCTCGACACGCTTCAGGCGCCGATGAACGACATCTACAAGGAGATCCAAGGCGAAAAAGCCAAGTCGATACGACTGGAGCTGCCTGGTGAGGAGGACGCCAACCAGCAGCGAATGCAGTTGGTGATCGATTTTGCAGACAACCGTCCAAGTGTAGCGCCGGGCGGCTACCTGAGCGACTCGCAGATCCATACAGTAGCGCTCGCGCTGCGCCTTGCGGCAATCAAGAAATTTAACGGTACGGCACCTGTAATCGCGCTGGATGATGTCGTGACGTCCTATGACGCTGATCACCGTCGCGCGATCGGTGCTCTGCTCGCGAAGAGGTTCACCAACTGCCAGATCATCTTGGTCACCCATGACGAGCGTTTCTTCAATCATCTGAAGGACCAACTCGCCGCGAAAGATTGGCAGTTCACTCGCATCATCGGATTGGACCCGGCGTTCGGGCCGCGGTTCGCCGACCACAAGGTCACCGATGAGATGATCGCCGACCGCTGGGCAAAGGGAGAATCCGCTGCCAACGAAATGCGCCAGGCCGAGGAAGAATGGCTGCTGGGCATCGCCCGCGGGTTCGGCGTCAATGTTCGCATCCGACAGCTCGAAAAGGCCTATTCGTACGAGCGTGCCGAGCTGGCCTCAGCGATCGGCAGTTTCCTCAGCGACCTCAAGCTGACTCCCACCGATGTGCCGGGCGTAAACAACCGCTTCATCGCTAGCCTCATCAAGGGCGATATCGAGAATTTTGGAAGCCACTTTCAGGATGGACCCTACGGCGACGGCTCAATTGGGGATGAAAAGACCAGATGGGACGAGTTCAAGGCCTTCCGCGAGCAGTTTCAATGTGTGTGCGGCCGGGCGAAATACCAGCGTCCATTCGGACTGAAAAGGCCAGTCTGTGCGCATGAAAAATGCGAGACCCAGTTCGCGTTCAAGCCAGCTGTAGCGAAAGAGAAGGCAGAAGTTGCCACATATGACGGGAAGGCGTGAGATGTCGGGATTGTCCCCCCTCTATGGCTTGGTGGCGGCGTGAAAGTCGAGGTCGACCAAGCCGTATCAATGACGACAAATGCGAGTCTCGCGCACGGCCCGTGGAGCGACCTTGCGCTTCACACAATCGGCTGGCGCGCTTTTCAAGATCTCTGCTCGCAAGTTTGCGAAGTGGTATTGGGTCGTCCCGTGGAGATATTTCGCGAAGCGCAGGACGGCGGTCAGGACGCGGTATTCCTGGTCCCCTCGGCGTCCGATGAACCGCCCGTAGGTACGGTTCAGTGCAAGCATACGTCAGACGCCGGAAAGGCATTGAAGTTTAGTGACCTTACCGCCGAGATCAGTAACGTCCAAGAGCTGGTCAAAGCCGGCCAGGCAGACACTTACGTTTTCATGACAAATATGAGCGTGGACGCGCCCGTCGCAGCTGCCATGCGCACCAAGTTGCGAGAACTTGGCGTGCGCAAACCGCACATTCTGGGCCGCCAATATATAGTCCGGGCAATCAGGAGCAGCGCACGCCTGCGCGCTCTCGTCCCGCAGGTCTATGGCCTGGGGGATTTGACTTCGATCATGGATGAGCGGCTTAGCACGCAAAGCCGGGCGCTACTGGATAGCTGGATTCCGAAGCTGCGCACCTATGTTCCGACCCAAGCGCATCGCGACGCGGTCAACGCCATTTCGGAGCATGGCGTGGTACTGCTGCTCGGCAACCCGTCAAGCGGCAAATCGGCGATCGGCGCCATCGTTTCGACGATCGCTTCTGAGAAGCCCGACAACACGGTCCTTGCCTTGACCAGCCCACGCGATTTCGAAGCAGGTTGGAATCCCAACGATCCCGGCCGCTTTTTCTGGATCGACGACGCTTTTGGCTCAAACGTGCTGCGCGACGACTATGTACAGGACTGGGCATCGGCATTCTCGAAGCTGCGCGCGGCGATCAAGCACGGCAACCGCTTCCTGCTGACCTCGCGGAAGCATATTTATGAAGCTGCTCGACGCCGGTTGGGGCAGCGCAACCTTGCGCAATTCGCCGACAGGAGCGCCGTCGTCGACGTCGGCGAGCTGACCTTCGAAGAGAAGGCGCAGATCCTCTACAACCACATCAATTTCGGGGAGCAGAGCCAGAGTTGGCGTTCGAGCGTTAAATCGCACCTCGCCGCGGTCGCAGCCGTCGACGATTTCTTACCGGGCATCGCCGAACGACTTGGTGATCCGAACTTCACCAAAGGACTGGCGCCCCGCGAGAGTTCGCTCGTGCGCTTCATGGAGGAGCCGACCGAGCACCTTATCGACACGGTCAACGCTCTGGATGAGCCACTTCAGGCCGCGCTCTATCTCGTCTACGTCCATCAAGCCGGTTTCGATCCGAACGATCATGATGCCGGTGCCGCCCAAGCGGTTGCGGAGTTGACCGGCTTCTCCCTCCCCAAGATCCAGGAATGCTTTGTCGAGTTAAAGGGCTCATTTCTCAAGCTGGCCGGCTCCAAATGGACCTTCGCGCATCCAACGATCTCGGACGCCCTGACCGAAATATTGCGGCAAAAGCCTCACATGATGGCGGCACTCATCCGTGGCGCACCAATCGACACAATACTCGGAAGCTTCAGCTGCGAGGGGGCGCCGCTAATTCGCGACGCTCTTACAATTCCAGCTACACTCGACGACGCACTGGTTGTCCGGCTCAGCCGCACGCCGGATGAGACGCATCGAAACTGGATGCTCTTTCATTTCCTGGCCTATAGGGCCAACGACGCGGTCTTCACCAAACTGATGCAACGGTTTCCGGACCTACTCCAACGGTACTGTTGGCAGACGGATCCCCTTGCTAACGACCCCCGTTTTCACTTCTACGCTCGCGCCCATCAATTCGGCCTCTTGCCGGGCGACTTACGGCAAAAGGCGGCCAACAACCTCGAATCCGCGGCACTCACTGATTTCGATGTCTCCTTTTTCGCCGACGAGGTGATGCTCACGCTCATACCCCCGTTTCGTCTAGTCGGTCTGGGCTTGGCGCTGCGAACAATTGTATTGCCAGCACTTGAGGAAAAGATCGATGAGATCTCTGCGGACGCCGATTTGGACGAAGAGCCCGACAGTCACTTCAAGAAATTGCTCGGTACTCTCGATTGTGTCGAAGAGATGGGAGTCGATATGGACGACGACGCCGGCAGTTTTATCGTTGACGCACGAGATCAGGTGAAGCGCGCGATCGACGCACTCGAAGAGCGCAAGCGAGAGCGCGACGAGGAGGTCGAAGACGATACGGACTGGACTCATATCGTGACGCAGAAGAAAGAGGAGCCATCCTCGACCGAACATGCCGCAACAAAGCGCTCGGTCTTCGACGATGTCGATAAGTGACGACGAGTATATCGAGCAATTGGGTATGACCATCGCCACTTCCAGTCCGTGACGATGTAAGAGCGCCGAGGCGGAAGCGCCTATCCAGCCTTTTTGTCCCGCTCTCAAACCTTCTTTGACCGCAGGCACCTTAAAAGCCGACCCAAGTAAACTGTACAGATCATGCGATTCGGTGCGGACATGGTGCGGGCACAAGAAATTAGTGACCGCTCGATCACTCGCAGAGCTTACTTAAATCGATGTTTTTGTTTGAGAAAAATGGTGCCGCTAAGGTGACTTGAACACCTGACCCCCGCATTACGAATGCGATGCTCTACCAGCTGAGCTATAGCGGCAAATCCACTGATGAGCCCCGCGTCATACCGACAGAGGCCTATTTTCGCAAGATGCTTTTGTACGTGGCGAGCCAGCAGCTGCAGTCGCCAAGCTTAGTCATCATCCGAGACATAATCCAGCGGTGGCATGCGGGGTTCGCTCGGCGCAGTGGCAGTGGCGAGATCATCCTCCTCTTCGGGTGACGGCAGCGCCATGACCCGGCCGGCCTCAAGCTCGCGTCCGAAGGATTCATAACGTGGATGGACAAGGTCTCCAACATCGCCAAACGTGTAGACGAGTCGGCTCCAATTGCGCTGCGAGAAGTCGAACGCCATACCTTTCGGATCCAGATCCGACCAGTCTGGCTCGCGCGACGCGGAAACGGCCATGCGGCCCCAGCGTTCGGCTTCAGACGTATCACCATAGCCTTTCAAGGCGCGCTCCATCAGCAAGCAAAGCCGTGCCGTCGGATTCTCTTCGACTAGCAAGGCAAGCGCCTTGATCGCACCTGTCCAGTCGGCAGAATCCATAGCCAGTTCGGCCTCCAGGATACGGCTTTCGCGATGAGTGGGGTTCGTATTAATCAGGGCCCTGAGGCGCGCTGAAACATTCTCCGGTGTGTCCTGAGGAACAAGGCGACGAGACAATTGTGCCAACGCCGGATGTGGCCGCGCCTTCCAGCCCGTTTCCAGCACGCCTTGCGCTGATTTTGCCTTGCCATCGGTCATCAGCTGGCGTGCGCCATGCCAAGCCGCAGGAGAGAATGCCGGTGCAGATCGCATGGCCTCGGCAAGTTCTTTCTGGGCTTCCAGTTTGCGGTCATGCGGCAAGCCAGCGGCTCGCGCCGTGTGCAATACCGCCCGGCGACGGCGTAAACTATCGCCCTTGATGAGACCGCGCTTCTCACCGATCGAGAGCGTTTCCAGCGCCCTCGTCCACTCCCCTCGCGCGACCTGCAAATCGAACAGCGAGTTGAACGGCCAATCGGCCGAGGATTTTATGCCCAGCGCCTCTCGCGCCCGGGACTCCGCCGTCTGCTGGTCACCGCGCTCAGCCGCAGCCGATGCTGATCCGCGCAGGCCCGCCAGCTGCCCGCCCGGCAGGCGTGCCAACTGGCCCCAAGCGCGCTCAGCGCCAGCCCAGTCGTCATTGGCTTCGGCGGCACGGGCTTCGAGCAGCAATTGCAATCGTTCGTCGTCCGCATGCTTCCCGGCCTTGCGAGCCAGTTTCAGCGCGGTATTGGCATCGCCGGCTTCGGCAGCAAGCAAGCCTTCTGTCAGCGCAGAATTGGCCTTACGCGTGCGCGATACCTGGCGGGACTTTCCGATCTTTCCGGGCAGAATGAACAGGCCGCTCAGGATCCACCAGGCAAAGGCGATCACGCCGCCGAGCAACAGCATGAGAAACGCGGCCAGACCCGACTGGATCGAGATCTCCTGCTCGCCATACGGAACAGTCACCGCACCCGGCAGTGACAATGCCCACCAGGCAAAAGAAGCCGCCACTGCAAACAGCAGCAAGATTACGACAAACAGGACAATCCGATTCATGGGGGCTTATTGTTTCCCTTCAAGGAGGCGTTGTTGCAAGGTTTCCAGCGCCGCTTCCAAAGTGATGCGCCGGTTTGCCTGCGCGGTCCAGTCGGCCATAGCTCTGGCGGGCTCGCCTTCAAGTCGGCTTATCATTTCGACTGTCTCTTCGAGGTCGCCGATTGCCAGCGCTTCACTGGCCTTGGCAAGAATGGCATCCGGTTCGCTGTCCTCGCCGTCCAGCCGCCGCACACTGACAGCGTCCCCGAAAGCGCGATTGAGCCAGGACAGTCCCTCTTCCGACGTGTCCGGAATGGCCGCTTCTGCTTTCAATCGCGCGACATCAAAAGAAGCCTGGAGCTCTGCAACCGTCGGCGCCCCCTCCGCGGATATGGACGCCAGCTGTCGAACCGAAGAATCGTCCGGTAGTTGCGACCTGAGCATGCGCAGTTCCGGCGCAAAACCTCCGCCTTTTCGGGAGGCAGCCTCTATTGCGGACACCGCACGGGCCATGTCGGCCGTTTGGGACGCTGTTTCGGCTGCCCCGCGCGCAGCGGCCTCATCCTGACGCATACCCGCAATCAGGCCCGCCATCTGTTCGGCGTCGCGGCTGTTCGAGAGCTTGGCTTCACTCAAATCGTCGCGCAGTTCGGCCAGTTTGGTTTCAACCTCGATCACCCGTTCGATCTGGACGCCGCTCGGTGCCGCTTTCAATTGCTCAACTGATCGGGCGAGCCTTTCCATCCGAGACTCAAGGCTGGCAACAGCGCGGGAGACATCTTCCGGACTGACTTCACCTGTCGTGTCGATAGACTCAAGCGCAACGACGCGCTGCTGAAGCTCATCAAGTGCGCTTGTATCTATTGTAGCTGCGGACCCGGTTTCGCGCTGGGCCAGCGCTTCGACCTCGGTTGCGAGGGCAGAGATGCTCGCACTCAATCCGTCCTGCTCGCGGATCGTCCGGGCCAGCCGGATGGAGACTTCTTCCTGACCTGACTCCATGTCCGTCAGGCGCGAATCCACCATGCCGGGATTGGTCGGATTGTTTGCCAGATATCGTGAACCGACCATGCCGAGAATACCGCCAAGACCGGCCGCAAACAGGGACAAAACGAGTGCACCCAGCCAGCCTGGCCCCGCAGAAACGCCACCGCGTCCCCGTGCGCCTTCTTCAGGGGCAGGTTCGAAATCAGCATCAATCGGCTCAGATGAGTCGATATGGTCGTCTTCCGGTGTCGAATCTTCGGTCATCAATCACATTTCCCTTCAGACGGGAGTTCGAGCCACAATCGCATATAGTTCGGCAGCGATCAAAGCTCTTTGCAAGCCATCAACAAAGCCTCCATGAGCGCGTCCTCATTGGGCCTGACAGCAGATATAAGTGCCCGCGCCTGCAAAGACTTTAACGGGGCTGCGGCGGCCTCCGAAATTGCGACGCAGATATTGGTCACCATTGGTATACTTTCAGACAGGGCCGCAAAAACATGCGCAGCCTTGGCTGAATGAACCAGAACAACCGCACCCGAACCGGAGCGGAGCGTCTGAACCGCATCCGCTTGTAGCGCTGATGCGGGAACCGTCTCATAAAGTGCCAGAAATCGGGCATCGCATTTGGCAGCGGACAGTTGCGCTACCAGGTTTCCGGCTGCCGCCGAATTCGCAATATGAAGAAAGCCGTCTTCTGTGCATTCCGAAGACAGGATCAAGCGGGCGAGTTCATCAGAATTTCCATCTCCCCGTACAATTCTCTGGAAGCCTGCTGCTTCAGCCGCATCCGCCGTCGCGGGCCCTACACACCACGTAGTCAGATCAGCGACGTGCTCCGTGATACCTCCGACAGCTTCCACGAAGAACCGAACACCATTCGCGCTCGTGAAGACCAAATTGTAGATGCCCGACAAGTCCAGCATGGGCGCTTCGAGCGCTTTCAGCTCGAGCATGGGAGACCGAATGGCATGAAAATCCATATCCATCAGCCTTGTCACGGTCTCGGAGGCACCGGGCTCCGCACGGGTCACGATGACCGGTGGCTTCACCATGCGCTGCCGAAGGCTGGCAGTTCACCGCCCGCCGCATCGCGGATGTCAGCGGCAAGCCTGGCCCCCAGATCCGTCATCTGCTGCAATGCGGACGCCTTGGCACACGATCCGCTGGCAGACCAAGTCTGCTTGCCGTCCAGCGACAGAACTTCGCCCTTCACAGACCAGGTGTCGCCCTTGTCAAACGTGTGCGCCGCAATCGGCGTGCGGCAACTGCCGTCGAGTGCTGCAAGGAAAGCCCGTTCGATATGGGCAGCGGACTCGGTCGGCTCATGGTTCATCTTCTTGAACGCCTCTGCAGCATCTTCAGCCAGATTTTCCCGCGCCACAACGCCGACGATCCCCTGCCCGGCGGCTGGCAGCATGTCTTCCAGCGGGATCGGGTGCGCCAAATGCGCCATGCCGAGGCGCGTCAGCCCGGCCATGGCGAGATAGGTCGCATCTGCGAGCCCCTCTTCCAACTTGCGCATACGGGTCGCAACATTGCCGCGGAACGTCACGATCTCAACGTCGGGGCGCAGCGCCAAAGTCTGCGCTTCCCGGCGGAGGGAGGCGGTGCCCACACGTGCACCCTGTTTCAATTCGTTCAGACTGGTTGCACGTGGTGACAGAAAACCTTCGCGCGGGTCTTCCCGATCCGGGAACGCCACAAAACGCTGCCCCTCAGGCAAGACAGACGGCACGTCTTTCAGACTGTGCACGGTCACGTCCACCTCCCCTCGGTCGAGCGCCGCATCGAGTTCGCGCGTAAACAGACCCTTGCCGCCCGCATCAATCAGACGCTCAGTTGTCAGCTGGTCTCCGGACGTCGTGAAGGTAACGATCTCGCCGCGCCATGCACCGCCGGAGTGAATTTCCAGCGCCGCCGCCACCTGCCGGGCCTGCACGAGCGCGAGCGGCGAGCCGCGCGTGCCAATGCGCAGCACACGCTGGTCGCGGCGGGACGTGTCGTCGGGAGAAATACGTGGATCAGTCATCCCCCTCCCCTAACGCCCTCAAGCGGACTTGCCAATTGACACAGCGCCGCGGAAAGGAATACCAAGTCTTATCGTTATTCGAGAAAAATTTTCCGGAGTCTCTCATGATCAAGCAAACCGCCACCGCGATTGCCCTTGCGCTTGCGCTGACCGCCTGTGGCCAGCCCACTCCCGCCGCCGAACCTGAAAAGGCACCTGTGACGGCAGAAGAAATGGCAGCCAATGGCGAACGCCTGAATGCGTGGTTTGACGCGAAATACGAAGAAGAACTGCAATTCAGCCCGATTGGACTGACTTTCCTGGGCCGCAAGGACAAGAATGACCAGATCGATTGCTTTACCCTTGAGTGCCACGAAGAGCAGCTGGCATGGCGCGTTGCAGCCACCGAAGAAATGGAAAACGAGTTCGACTATGATGCGCTCTCACCAGCAGACCGTATCTCCTATGATATCTGGAAGTACCAGACCGAGCAGGAAGTCGCCGGCGAAGAATATCTCTATAATGGCTACATCTTCGACCAGATGAACGGCCCACAGGGCTTCATGCCCACCTTCCTGATCAATTTCCACAATGTGGAAACGGTCGAAGACTTCGATGCCCTCGTCAACCGGATCAGCGAAACTGGTCGCGCCATGAATGAGGCGATCCTGATTGCAAGGGAATCTGCTTCACGCGGCGTCCATGCCCCGAAATTTGCCTATGAAGGCGTGATCGACCAGTCGAAGAAGGTCATCACAGGTGCGCCGTTCACCGAAGGCGAAGACAGCGCGCTTTACGCCGACGTCAAATCCGAGATCGCGAAACTTTCAGAAGCCGGTGAACTGACCGAGGAAGAGGCTGACGCCAAGCTGGAACAGGCCCGCATCGCGCTGGTCGATAACTTCCAGCCTGCGTACGAGGCCATCATCGCTTTCGCGGAAGAAGACATGGCCAATTCGCCGGATCCGGACAGCCCGGTCGGCGCGGACACCCAGCCCAACGGCAAGGACTATTACAACCACCTGCTGGCCACGCAGACCACGACCGACCTGACAGCCGACGAAATCCACGAGATCGGCCTCGCCGAAGTGGCGCGCATCCATGAAGAAATGGAGGCCATCAAGCAGGAAGTAGGCTTCGAAGGCACGCTGCAGGAATTCTTCACCATGCTGCGCGATTCCAAGGATGATGAACGCTTCTACTATCCGAATACGGATGAGGGACGTCAGGCCTATATTGACGACGCGACCCGCGACATCGAAAACATCAAGGCGAACCTGCCGGAATTCTTCGGCATCCTGCCGAAGGCCGACCTTGTCGTGAAGCGCGTTGAGCCGTTCCGCGAACAGGACGGAGCTGCCCAGCACTACTATCCGGGAACGCCGGATGGATCGCGGTCAGGAACCTATTACGCTCACCTGTCCGACATGACCGCGATGCCGAAACGCGAACTGGAAGTGATCGCGTATCATGAAGGCATTCCGGGCCACCACATGCAGATCTCGATTGCTCAGGAGCTGGAAGGCGTACCGCAGTTCCGCACCCAGGCCGGCTTCACCGCTTACATCGAAGGCTGGGCGCTGTATTCCGAATGGCTGGCCACGGAATTCCCGGATACTTATGAAGATCCGTATTCCAATTTCGGTCGCCTCGGCTCCGAAATCTGGCGGGCAATCCGTCTTGTTGTCGACACCGGTATCCACTCCAAGGGCTGGACCGAGGAAGAGGCCGTTCAGTACTTCCTGAACAATACGGCCATCACCGAGATGCAGGCGCGCTCCGAGATCCAGCGTTACATCGTGATGCCGGGTCAGGCGACCAGCTACAAGATCGGCATGATGAAGATCCAGCAGCTGCGCAAGAAGGCTGAAGACGAGCTTGGCGACAAGTTCGACATCCGCGCCTTCCACGACACGGTTCTGGGCGGCGGCGCTCTGCCGCTGGAAATCCTCGAACGCCGCGTCGACCAGTGGATCGAGGAAGTAAAAGCGGCCTGATCCAGTCTGCGAGCTTAGCGCCCTTCCGGGCGACGCGAGGGCAGGGCTTGCTTGAGGCAGGCCCTGCCCTACGCTTTTCAGGAAGGGAGAAAATGCTATGAACCTCGATTTCAGCCCGGAAACTGAAACCTTTCGGCAGACCGTCCGCACCTTCTTTGAAACGGATTTTCCGAAGGACATTCTTGAGAAAAACCGCGCAGGTCACGCGCTGACAACAGCAGAGGTCCGAAAGTCGGAAATGGCGCTCGGCGCGAAAGGCTGGCTCGCCTCGGCATGGCCCGAAGAATATGGAGGCCCCGGCTGGTCCGTCGAGGAACAATACGTCTTTGATGAAGAATTGGAGCGCGCTGGCGTACCAACCGTAACGCCTATGGGCGTCGTCTATGTCGGGCCTGTACTCTACACATTCGGGTCGGACGCTCAGAAGGAAAAATGGCTTCCTGGCATCCGCGACGGCTCGGTCGGCTGGGCACAGGGCTATTCAGAGCCGGGATCAGGATCAGACCTCGCATCGCTCCAGTTCAGCGCCGTGCTGGAAAACGGGACCTATACGCTGAATGGCCACAAGATCTGGACCTCGGCCGCCCAGCATGCCGACTGGATCTTCCTGCTAACGCGCACCTCCAATGAGGGGAAGAAGCAGGAAGGGATTACCTTCATCTGTTGCCCCATTGATGCGCCCGGCGTGACGGTGAAGCCGATCATCACGATTGATGGCAAGCATGTGCTGAACGAAGTTTTCTTCGACAATGTCACCGTGCCGGAAGAGTTTCGCATCGGCGAAGAGGGTAAGGGCTGGACCTATTCGCAGTACCTGCTCGGGTTTGAGCGCACCTCCTATGCTCGCATCGGCGGCAAACGGGCCATGTTGCGCCATGTGCGCGAGATCGCTCGCTCCTTGCCTGAGAGCGGCAATTACCGCCTGATCGATGATCCGGGCTTTGCGCAAAAGCTGACCCAAGCAGAAATGGCGGTGGATGGCCTGGAGATGACTGTCTTCCGCATCCTCTCCGCGCTCTCCGCAGGCGGATCACCGGGCGATGCAGCATCCACAGTAAAAATCCTGGCAACCACGACCCACCAGCAGATTACCGAACTGATGCTGGATGCCGTCGGCCATTTCGGACAGCCCTTCGGCAAGGCCGGCGACCTTCCAGCCACCCTGCCCCCCTATGCCGCGCCGGATGTGGCGACGTATTTCGGAGGGCGCGCCCAATCGATTTATGGCGGCACCAACGAGATCCAGCGCAACATCATCGCAAAGAAGGCGTTGGGTCTCTAGCGTCCATCTGATCAGAAATCGTAGGCAATACCCTTGCGTTCCCAATCGCCATACCGAGTCGGCTCAATCTTGCGAGGGCCGCCACGCTCATTCTCCGGCAGCTTAGAGACGTCCTCAGCCATCTCGATTCGACGCGCATCTGCTTCTTCCAGCGCGCGGCGCGCCTCTGGTCTCAGGGTCTCGCGACGCGCGATTTCGGCCGCATCAGGAAAGTCCGGTGTGCTCATCTGCACTCCCCATTTCGTTAACAATCCCCATATAGGTTTCTGGGGAATTTAAACATCCCCCGACTGAAACCACTGGAGACGTGTCACCCATGGGTACCGCAAAAACCTTCATGTTACTGGCTGCGCTAACCGCGCTGTTCATGGCGGTCGGCTATCTGATCGGCGGTGTTCTCGGCATGGCAATCGCCTTTGTCGCTGCCGCTGGCATGAACGTATTTTCATGGTGGAATGCCGACAAGATTGTCCTGCGCATGCAGGGTGCCAAAGAGGTCACGCCGGAGACCTCCTCCCCCATGCTGCGCACATTTGCGGGTGATGTGGCCCGCATGGCAGAACGCGCTGGCCTGCCTGCACCGCGCGTCTACATTATTGAAACACCGCAACCGAATGCCTTTGCGACCGGGCGCAATCCCGAAAACGCCGCCGTCGCCGCGACCTCTGGCCTGCTCGGCTCGCTGACCCGCGAGGAAGTCGCAGGCGTTATGGCGCACGAACTGGCGCATGTGCAGAACCGCGACACGCTGACCATGACCGTTACCGCAACAATTGCGGGTGCGATCGGCATGTTGGCAAATTTCGCGCTGTTCTTTGGCCGCGAGCGGGCGGGCCTCATCGGCTCTCTCGCAATCATGATCTTCGCGCCGATGGCGGCCGCCCTTGTGCAGATGGCCATCAGCCGATCACGGGAATACGAGGCCGACAAGCGAGGCGCAGAGATTTGTGGCAATCCGCTCTGGTTGGCCTCCGCGCTTCAGAAGATCGAACGCGGTGCTCGCGCCTCGGTCAACATGGCGGCCGAGCGCAACCCCGCCATGGCGCACATGTACATCGCCAATCCCCTCAATGGACGCGGCGCCGACAATCTGTTCTCAACCCATCCGGCAACCGCGAACCGGATCGAGGCCTTGCGCCGCATGGCAGCCGAGATGGGCGTCAGCTCCGAGACTGCGGATGCACCGCGTCGCCAAGCCGGACCGTGGGGCTGATCATGGAGTCAGACTCATGAGCGGCGCCCTGTCACGGCGCGCCGCAGCCGAATTGCTCATGCTGGCGCTGGAAAGCCGCCGCACGCTGGACGAGGCGATGCTCAAATCTGACAGCTTCAACGAGCTGGAAGGGCCCGATCGGGGCTTTGCCCGACTGATGGCGAGTGCCGCCCTGCGCGAACTTGGCCGCATTGATGCGGGTCTCTCACCCCTGCTGTCGCGACCACTCAACGCCACCAGCCCTGCCATTCGCGCCCTATTGCGCATTGGCGTGGTACAGCTTTGGCGGCTGGAAACACCGCCTCATGCCGCTGTGTCGGAGACGGTTGAAGCGGCCAAGGGCTGGCCGGATGCGCGTTCGGGAGGCAGTTTTCTCAACGCCGTGTTACGGCGCGCAGCCGACACACCGCCTGACCTTGATGCAATGCCCGCGAGCCTGATCTGGCCGGATTGGCTGGCCAGCCGGTTCACGAATGATCTTGGCGCCGATGGCGCAGAGCAACTCGCCGCGCACCAACTGCACGAACCGCCTATCTTCCTGTCCGCAAAATCCGGTCCGGCTCAGGTTGCTGAGGCCACCGGCGGCGACCTGCTGCCAACCGGTTCCATCCGGCTGAACAGCGCGAATATCGAGGCCCTGCCCGGGTTTGAAGCAGGCGGCTGGTGGGTTCAGGACGCCGCCGCTGCCCTACCCGCAAAACTGCTCAATGTGACCGGGACCGATCAGGTCGTGGATTTGTGCGCGGCGCCAGGCGGCAAGACACTTCAACTGGCGGCCACCGGTGCGAAAGTGACCGCCGTCGATCGGTCCAAGCCGAGATTGGAGCGCCTCAGGGAAAACCTTGCGCGAACGGGCTTGTCTGCGGACATCGTTGCGGCCAATGCCGATGAATGGCGCCCGGAGATTCCGGTGAACAAATTGCTGCTGGATGCCCCTTGCTCCGCATTGGGCACCTTGAGACGTCATCCAGAGGGCGCATGGATCAAGCGAGAGGAAGAAATTGATCGCTTTCCAGCAGCGCAGACGCGCCTCCTGACAGCCGCCGCCGACATGGTCACTTCGGGCGGCATCGTCATCTATTGCGTCTGCACCCCGCTTGACTCCGAAGGGCGCAATATCGTCGATCAGGCGATTACGGCGGAGCTTTATTCACGTCAGCCTGTATCCGAAGCAGAAATTCCCGGTTTCGAGCATTGCCTGACGCCAGAGGGCGATCTGCTGACCCTGCCGCAAGACGGCGCGGGGCATGATGCCTTCTACATTGCGCGCCTGCAGCGGATTTGATCGATTTCAATCCGCGCATGGTTTTCAAGCGGTAAACAGACTTGCCACAAAAAGGTCTCGCAGAGTTCATCTGCCATTCAGGGCGAACTGTGCAATGATAACCCATCTAATGTGCAGGGAGCACTCAACATGATTACCGAATTTTCTCCCCGGAAAGTTGCTGTGGGCGCATTTGCTGCCCTCGCTTTGGCACTCACCGGATGTGCAAGCAATTATGGCGCTGGAACAGCCACGCCAGGTGCGGTCGGTCAGGCTTCTACCGTTTATACCGGTACAGTGACTTCGGTGCGTGCCGTAACGATCCAATCTGACCGGTCCCTGATTGGTACCGCAACAGGCGCCGTGTTGGGTGGTCTGGCAGGCTCCGAGCTTGGTGGCGGCGACAAGGCCCAGACTGCGGGAGCCATTGGTGGCGCCGTCATCGGCGGCATCGCCGGTAACGCAGCTGGCAAGGCTGTCGGCAAGCAACAGGGTTATGCCTACATTGTCCGTTTCTCGACGGGTGACGTGAAGGAAATCATTCAGGGCGCGGATGTCTATATCGCGCCAGGTACACCGGTCGATATCATTGCCGGGGCTGATGGTTGGAAACTGGTTCCGGCCGGCGGCTACTAGGCCCAATCTCTACACTTTCGGACAGCCGGCCACCTTGTGTGGCCGGCTGTTCCAGCTTAGGGATTGCGCATGCGCGACGTGTTGATTTCCCCCTCGATTCTCTCTGCAGATTTCTCTCGCCTCGGTGAAGAGATTGCCGCCATAGACCATGCTGGCGCAGACATGATCCATATCGACGTCATGGATGGGCATTTCGTGCCAAACCTGACCTTTGGCCCTCCGGTGATCGAAAAGCTCCGCAAATGCACGGACAAGCCGTTCGATGTGCACCTGATGATCGCCCCCGTGGACCCGTTCATTGCTGCCTTTGCGAAGGCTGGCGCAAACATCCTCACGGTTCATCCGGAAGCCGGACCACATATCCATCGTACGATTCAGGCGATTCGCGCTGCCGGTATGAAGCCAGGAATTGCCTTAAATCCGGGCACACCCGCCAGCATCGTGGAGCCCATACTGGACGATATCGACCTGATCCTGGTGATGTCAGTCAATCCCGGTTTCGGCGGTCAGACCTTTATCGACAGCCAGTTGCGCAAGGTCGAACAGCTGCGACGGATGATCGACTCAACCGGCAGAGATATCATCCTGGAAATCGATGGCGGCCTGAATCCGGAGACTGCTCCAAAAGCCATCGCCGCGGGAGTTAGTGCAATTGTTGCCGGGTCAGCCGTTTTCAAGGGCGGCGGGTCGGCCTATGCTGACAACATCAGGTCGCTCAGACCAAATCTAAAAGTATAGTTCTTGACGGAATGGACGGTGGACGTGGGAGGCGGAGATAGCGAAATCCTTGCTGACCGCACGAGAACCGGCGCAGATGACGCCGCTCTCTGGCGCAGGTTTCGTGGAGCTTGTGGCGATGATGCCAAAGTCGGTGTCCTGCAGCGGCTGAAGCTGTCTGGGCCAATTCCTGATGCTTTTTCCCATCATCTGACCCCAATTGTGCCGACGGATGACCGGCGCGGCGAAGCGCTAATGCAGGACATATGGCGCATCGGCATGGAGCGTCTGACCCTCGCGCCGGGCCAACCGCCATGGTCGACTCCCCTTCCCTCCAAACACTTCGCGGATCGGCTGCATCGGTTTTCATGGCTGCCTGATCTGTTTGATCAGGGCGACCTTGGGGCAGAACGTGCCAGACGCTTTGTCGACGACTGGATCGAATCCCATGGAAGCTTCAATGGGTTCTCCTGGAGGCTGGCGCCTACCAGCGTGAGGTGTTGGAACTGGATGTTGTGTGGCGCGGCTCTTTTCGAATCAGGCTCCGCAGATGCCCAACGAACCCGCTCGGAATGCCTGGTTCGGCAAATCCGCTATCTTTCTGATCAAATTGACGCGGCAACCGATCCCAAAGCGCGCTGGTACGGTGCTGTCACAATCGTTGCAGGCGCATTGTGCGTAGACCGCGCAATGAGCCTGGAGACCGCCCTCGCCAGACTGGACGCAGAATGCACGGCGCAAATCCTTCCCGATGGTGGGCATGTAAGCCGCAGCCCGTCGCGAAACCTGCGCGCTCTTGTGCATCTTCTGACGCTTCGGGACCTGTTCCGACGCGCTGGCCACCCGGAACCGGACTTCTTGGAGAAATGGGTTTCGCGCATGGGTGCAATGGTCGCCTTTTTTCGAGCCGGCGACGGCGCGCTCAGCCCGTTCAATGATAGCGACGAGGCGAGACCGGAAGTTGTCGAGGCGGCGCTCGCCCATTTGTCCGCTCCACCCCGCCGGTTCACTTTCGCGCCCAAATCCGGCTTTCAGAAGCTGGAAAAAAATAGTCTTCGGCTGATCCTCGATTGTGGCGAAGCGCCCGAGCGCCCCTTCAGCGATTTTGCCCATGCAGGCGCGCTTGGATTCGAGCTTTCGGACGGACCAAGCCGTCTTGTTACCTCTTGCGGTTATAGCGCCGAGGTGAATGTGGACTGGCAAGCCGCCGTGCGGCGCACGGGGGCCCACTCCACACTGATCCTGGCTGGTCGGGACTCATCCACATTCTCATTGAATGACGAATCACGTCTTCTTTCCGCCCATGGACCGGAAGGTATTTCAGCCAAACGCCTGGAAGAAGGCGACGAGATATGGCTCGATGCGCAGCATGGCGGATACAAGGCACCGTGTGGATTGCTGCATCGTCGCCGCCTTTTCATGTCGGGCGATGGCCAGCGATTGACGGGCGAGGACTCCCTTGTGAGACCAGTCTCTCAGCCGCCGTCGGATGACCGGAAGTTCATTGGCTTTGAAATTCGCTTTCACCTACATCCTACGGTCACAGCCATCATGGGCCGAGATGCCATTCGTTTGGTGTGCGATGACGGTACGGTCTGGAAGTTCAAGACAAGCCATGAAGGTGCGCGCCTTGAACGTACAGTTTATCTTGCGCGCGGTGTGGTTGAAAGACCCGAGCAAATCGTTATGGCTGGTTTTGCAGATCCTAACGGGGACGGACAACAGCCGCCGAATTGTATTCGCTGGGCATTTCTGAAGGAAAGATCCGCATGACGCCAAAACAGGCCGCTCGACGCGCTATGACGCTGACCCTCGGGTTCGACATCAGCATCGCGATCATTGCCATGGCGTTTTCCGGATTACTGGTCTGGTCGTCCGAGGCGCCCCGCGCTGAGTTGCCCTTCAACTCGATCGCCATCAGCACCGCCTTCTTCGCTGCAGCCGTCGCACTGTCTTTCCTCGTGCTTGGCATCCAGAAGCAGGTCTGGCGTCATATGGGCTGGCCGGATGCGGTGCGGATTTTCCAGGGGGTTTGTCTTGCAGCCCTGATCTACTTGCCGGTCATGCTCATGTTGAACGGGTTGCTGGCCACGCCCTTCGCCACATTGAGCGTTGCGCTCATCTTGTGGACGCTTGGCCTGTTTGCCGGACGCATGTTCGCCCTCTCCCGCACGACACACGAGCCGTTTCAAATCTTCAGCCCGGTCGCCAAGAACGGTCAGCCGGTTCTTCTCGTTGGTGATTCACAGAGCTGTGTTCAGGTCATTCGCCGCATCCAGTCATCGGCCCAAAGCAGCAAGATTCGTCTGCTCGGCCTGGTCGACGTGGAGGCGACCGAGCCGGGCCGCGCCATTCGCGGCATTCCGATTCTTGGCTCTCTCGACGAATTGGGTGACCTGATTGAAGTGTTGACGGTGCGCTACAAACAAACGCCATGGGTGGCTGTGACGGGCGCTGCGCGTAAACGCGAGACGACGATCCGCGTACTTGAGACCGCTTCTAACCATGGCGCCGAAATCATGGCGCTGAATCGGGATGAAACAGCCCAAGTGCTGGAGCCCGTTCGCCCGTCCGACTTGCTGTCGCGCCCGGAACGCCATCTCTGCATTGAGCCGGTCCGCGCTCTTGTGAGCAATGCGAACGTCCTGGTGTCAGGTGGTGGCGGAACGATCGGCTCGGAGCTTACACGCCAAGTTGCTCGGCTCGAACCCGCGTCGATTACCGTGTTCGATGCCTCAGAATTCAATCTCTACTCAATCGACATGGAATTGGCGGGCATCCTGCCCCCCAACCGGCACACGGCCCGACTGGGCGATGTTCGCGATATGAACCGTGTCCGCGACGTGTTCACGCGCGCAAAGCCGGATGTCGTCATCCACGCGGCGGCGCTGAAGCATGTTCCCTTGATGGAACGTAACATTTGCGAAGCCATCCTGACCAATGTGTCGGGCGCAGTGAACGCGGCCAAAGCCGCGGCGGCTGTCGGCGCGAAGAGCTTTGTCTTTATCTCCACGGACAAAGCGGTCGATCCGGACAATGTCATGGGCGCCACCAAACGCCTGGCCGAGATGGCCGTATCTCGGGTTGCAGCGCAAACCGGCATGGCCGCCTCTATTGTTCGCTTCGGAAATGTCCTTGGCTCATCAGGATCAGTGGTTCCCTTGTTCGAGCGCCAGATCGCGGCGGGCGGCCCCGTCACTCTGACTGATCCCGGCGTGACGCGATACTTCATGACCGTCGAGGAAGCCTCTTCGCTCGTCCTTCAATCGGCCGCACTTCAGGATCGCACATCAGAAACCGGCCTATACGTACTGGATATGGGCGAACCCATGCCGATCCTGCAATTGGCCGAAACCATGATCCGTATGAAGGGCCTGGTTCCAGGGGTCGACATCAAGATCACCACGACCGGCCTGCGCGATGGCGAAAAGATGCATGAGGTGCTGACCTATGAGCATGAAGCCGTGGTCTCCACCAAAGTGGACGGCATCTGGCAGGTCGAAAACCTGCATGCGCCTTCCGAGCTTTTTGAAAAGCGGCTCGGGGAGCTGATCGAGGCGGCATCCCGGCGCGAACGCTCTGAAGCCCTCCGCCTGTTGGGCGTTCTCGTTCCGGAATATGCCAGCGAGCGAGCCGAAAAGGCGCGACGCTGGAGCGCTTGACCCACGCCGCGGTCATGATACGCCCCGCGGCACAAGCATTCAGCCTGCGCCAAAGGAATTCTCAACATGACAGATGCCGCCACCCGCGGAGCTCCCGTTCGCATTCGCCGCGCCCTGCTTTCCGTGTCCGACAAGACCGGACTGGTGGAACAAGCTCAAAAGCTTGCCGCCAAGGGGGTCGAACTGGTCTCCACCGGCGGCACATCGAAACTTCTGAAAGAAGCCGGCTTGGATGTGAAAGATGTTGCCGACCTGACAGGCTTTCCGGAAATGATGGACGGCCGGGTCAAGACGCTTCACCCGGCGGTGCATGGCGGTCTGCTCTATCTGCGCGACAATCCCTCCCACGTGAAAGATGCCGAAACACACGGCATTGGCGCGATCGACCTGATTTATGTAAATCTCTATCCGTTTGAGGCGACGGTTGCCTCTGGCGCAGACTTCGACACTTGCATCGAGAACATCGATATCGGTGGTCCGGCCATGCTGCGTGCGGCGGCAAAAAATGGTGCCTTCGTCGCCGTCTGCACCGATGGCTTTGATGTCGACGCAGTGCTTGCTGAAATGGAGACAAATGATGGCCATGTCAGCGTCAGACTCTGCCGCAAGTTGGCCGCGAAAACTTATGCCCGTACAGCGGCCTATGATTCCGCAATTTCCAATTGGTATGCAGACCAACTTGGCGAGACCGCTCCAGACTGGGCCAGCCTTGGGGGCAAGCTTCAGCAATCGCTGCGCTATGGCGAAAACCCGCACCAGAAAGCCGCCTTCTACGTGACCGGCGAGAAACGTCCCGGCGTGGCAACTGCAAAACAGCTGCAAGGCAAGGAACTGTCCTACAACAACATCAATGACACAGATGCCGCCTATGAACTGATTGGCGAACTGGGTGATGAGATCCCTGCCGTCGCCATCATCAAGCACGCCAATCCATGCGGCGTTGCGCAAGGCCGGAGCATCATCGAAGCCTATCGTTCGGCACTGGCATGTGACTCGACTTCTGCCTTTGGCGGGATCGTCGCACTGAACCGCCCGCTGGACGAAGCAACCGCTCAGGAAATTTCCCAGGTCTTCACAGAAGTCGTCATAGCACCGGGAGCAGATGCAGCCGCTGAAGCAGTGTTTGCCAAAAAGAAAAACCTCCGCCTCCTGATTACGGAAGGCCTGCCGGACCCCGCTTCGGCTGGCCGGTTCGTCAAGACGGTCTCCGGTGGCTTCCTGATGCAGGATCGTGACTTTGGCCGCATCGGCAAGGCAGACCTGAAGGTCGTGACGAAGAAAGTCCCAACCGAGCAGGAATTGAATGACATGCTGTTCGCCTGGCGCGTCGCCAAGCATGTGAAGTCCAACACCATCATCTACGCCAAAGACGGTGCAACTGTGGGCATTGGCGCGGGACAGATGAGCCGGATTGACTCCGCACGCATTGCCGCGCGCAAAGCAGAGGACGCCGCAGACATCGCAGGCTGGCCCGAGCCAAAGACCAAAGGGTGCGTTGCCGCATCCGACGCATTCTTTCCGTTCCCAGACGGGCTGCTTCAGGCCGCTTCAGCGGGCGCAACAGCCGTCATTCAGCCGGGCGGTTCGATCCGCGATGATGAAGTCATCGCCGCCGCCGACGAGGCTGGCCTCGCCATGGTCTTTACTGGCATGCGCCACTTCCGCCACTAGAGAAAGGTCCAAGATGAAGCTTCCCCTACTCGCAAGCCTTGTCGTTCTGGCTCTGGTAGCCGCCTGCGGCCAGCCAGCAAAACAGGATTCGGACGCAAAATTCATGTCTCGATTGACGACCCTGTGCGGGCAGGCATTTGAGGGCGAGATTGTCAGCAAAGATCCAGAAGATGATGAGTGGCGCACAGAGCGTATTGTTATGCATGTTCGGGAGTGTTCTCCACAGGAAGTCCGTATTCCGCTTCATGTCGGCGATGACCGCTCCCGTGTCTGGGTACTCCACAATGATGGACCCCACCTGGCCTTGCACCATACGCACACGCATGAGGATGGCAGCCCCGATGCAATCACATGGTATGGCGGCGCAGGTAATGACCAGGCCAGCGCCAGTCGAATGGCCTTTCCGGCGGATGACGCCACGAAAGCCCTGTTCGATTCTGAAGGTATTCCTCAGTCCAAAGACAACACCTGGGCGATCGAGGTGCGTCCGTCAGACAATTTGTTCGCTTATGAGATGAAGCGCCCGAAACGCTTTTTCCGAATCGAGTTCGATACTTCACAACCCGTTGCGCCACCTCCTGCGCCTTGGGGCAATGAATAAGGATTCAGAGACGGAAGCTGCCCTCGATCACTGTTACTGCACGACCGACAAGCTTGGCGCGATCGCCTTCAAGACGCGTATCGATCTTTGCGCCCCGGCCCGGATAGGCTTGGTAGCAAGACATCTCGTCCAGACCAAATCGCTCGCTCATGACCCGCGCCAGCATCGTATGCCAACTACCTGTTGCAGGGTCTTCATCGATTCCGCTTCCCGGCGCGAAGAAGCGGCTGGTGACGGCGACACCATCCCCGCCAGCGGCAAAGCACCCGAAATTCCCACGATCCCAGCCTTCACCCGGCGCGCCAAGATCCTTTAGCGCCTTCAGGTTCGGTTTGAGCGCACGGACGTCCTCCGGTGTTTCAAACCGAGCCGCATAGAACATGCCGCCCCATGCCTGAACAGGGCGCGTGCCAAGCGTATCCGCTACCTCATCCGTTACCGGAATTTCTTGAATGGGGGCCGATGGAAAGTCCATTTCCAATCGTCCATCTTTCAAACGCCGAACATGCAGGCGGCCGGACTTCATCGTGTCGAACGCAATTGCCTCACCGGTGTACCCAAGCTCCTGGTACAGCACATGTGCAGTTCCAAGAGTGGCGTGACCGCAAAGGGGAACCTCAACCGACGGCGTAAACCAGCGAAGCGTCCACACTCCCTCCCCCGCCGGAACGATATAGGCCGTCTCGGCGACGTTGTTTTCTGCCGCAATCGCCTGCAGGGTTTCATCCGGCAAGAATGTCTCCAGCGGCATGATGCACGCCTGGTTGCCTTCGAATCGCTTTGAAGCAAAGGCGTCAATTTGGTAGAACGGCAAAGTCGGCATGACAGAGTCTCCAATCAGGACGACTGAATGCCACGGGACGCGTACTTGGAAAAACGATGATTTCTGAACGGTCGTTGAGGCGGTCTATTCCTCGTCAAGTACCCAACCATGATGAACCGGACCATGGCCGGTCCCGAACCCCTTGGCCGCGCGAATCGCTTTCAGCAAGTATTCCCGGGCCTGTTCAACCGAGTCCGGAACACTTGTCCCTTGCGCCAGCAGGGCCGCAATGGCGGACGCCAGTGTGCATCCCGTGCCGTGCGTGGACGTCGTCTCGATCCGCTTGCTTTCAAAAATCCACTCGCCGGTCGTGGTCTGGAGCACATCCGTGATGACATCGCCGCCGATATGCCCGCCCTTCACCAGCGCGCCATTGGCGCCGAGTTCCAGCAGGGCTTCGGCGGCGCGGCGCTGGCCGCTGACCGTCTCGACCGCCTTCCCTGTCAGGACTTCCGCCTCCGGTGCATTCGGCGTCACAAGCCGTGCATTCGGGACGAGTTCAGACCGGATGGCCGCGACGGCTTTGGCATCTACCAAGCGGTCTCCGGACGTCGCCACCATGACCGGATCAATGACACGCGGCACCAGCTGCGCGCGTTCCGACAATAGCTCTGCGACCGCTTCGACAAGCGCCGCAGAACCCAGCATGCCGGTCTTGATGGCGTCGGCGCCAATATCGGCGAGCGTGACCTGCATCTGCCCGATCACGCCCTCAATGGGCACAGGCCACACGCCATGTACGCCGCGCGTATCCTGCGCCGTGATGGCGGTGATGGCGGTCATGGCGTACCCGCCCAGCAGGGTGACCGCCTTGATATCGGCCTGAATGCCCGCGCCACCGCCGGAATCAGATCCGGCGATGATGAGGACACGGCCCTGAGGACCGTCTGGCGTTGCCATATCGGTTAGACCTTGATGCCAGCCTTTGCTGCGTCGGCCAGGAAGGTTTCGAGGCCCTTGTCGGTCAGCGGATGCTTGACGAGGCCCTTGATGACCGAGGGCGGCATGGTGGCGACGTCAGCGCCAGCCAGGGCCGACAGCTTGACGTGGTTTGCCGTCCGGATCGACGCGGCGAGGATTTCCGTGTCGAACAGATAATTGTCATAGATCTGGCGGATGTCAGCGATCAGTTCCATGCCATCGACATTGATGTCGTCGAGACGGCCGATGAAGGGAGAGATGAAGGTCGCGCCGGCCTTCGCCGCCAGCAGCGCCTGGTTGGCCGAGAAACAGAGCGTGACATTGACCATGGTGCCGTCATCCGACAGCGTCCGGCAGGCCTTCAGGCCCTCCAGCGTCAGCGGAAGCTTTACGGCAACGTTGTCAGCGATCTTCGCCAATTTACGGCCTTCGGAGATCATGCCGTCATAGTCAGTCGCGACGACTTCTGCGCTGACCGGGCCGGGCACGATCTCGCAGATCTCCTTGATAATATCCGCGAACGGGCGGCCGGACTTTGCAACAAGCGACGGGTTGGTGGTGACCCCATCAATCAGGCCGGTCGCTGCCAGCTCAGCGATGTCGCCGGTGTCTGCGGTATCTACGAAGAATTTCATGTTCAGGATCCTGTTTGCCTAGCGCCTCAGATAGACGGGCGACCGATGGATGTATACTTGAATCCACGAGCCGCCATGTCGTCCGGTGAATAGATGTTTCGAAGGTCTACCACAATGTTTGTGCTGAGGGCTTCCTTGATTCTTTCAAAATCCAATGCGCGGAATTGGTCCCATTCGGTGATAATCACCATCGCGTCGGCATCCTGAACGGCGTCATACGCGCTCTTTGCGAATTCGATATCGCTCAGCAGATGCGCTGCTTCATCCATAGCTTCCGGATCATAAGCCCGGATCTTGGCGCCGGCCGCTTGCAGAGCCGGAATGATATCCAGGCTTGGCGCGTCGCGCATGTCATCCGTGTTTTGTTTGAACGCGAGGCCCAGCACACCAATTGTCTTGCCTTTCACGTCGCCGCCCATGGCCGCAATGACCTTTTCAGCCATTGCCTTCTTGCGCGCCGCGTTCACCTCAACCACCGTATCGACGATGCGAACGGGAGAATTATGGTCATTGGCCGTCTTGGTCAGCGCCAGCGTGTCTTTCGGGAAACAGGACCCCCCATAGCCGGGACCGGCATTCAGGAATTTCTTGCCAATCCGACCATCCAGGCCAATGCCGCGAGAGACTTCCTGAACGTTCGCGCCGACTTTTTCGCAGAGATCCGCCATCTCATTGATGAAGGTGATCTTCACAGCGAGGAAGGCGTTGGCGGCGTATTTGATAAGTTCAGATGTACGCCGGGCCGTAAACAGAATCGGCGTCTCATTCAGGAAGAGTGGACGATAGAGTTCCTGCATGACTTCACGGGCACGGTCATCATCGGTTCCAACAACCACACGGTCGGGAATCTTGAAGTCCTTGATCGCCGCGCCTTCACGCAGGAATTCAGGATTGGAGACGACAGCAAATTCGCCATCAGGGCGCTTCTTGCGGATGATTTCCTCAACTTCGTCGCCCGTGCCGACCGGAACAGTCGATTTGGTGACGATCACGGTGAAGCCATCCATGAGTTCGGCGATCTCTTCAGCCGCCGCGTAGACATAGGATAGGTCCGCATGTCCATCGCCGCGCCGTGAGGGCGTGCCGACCGCAATGAAGACGGCGTCGGCATCGCGGATCGCATCCTTGGCTTCGGTCGTGAAGAACAGGCGCTCTTCCTTGACGTTCTTCTCAACCAGGCTGTCGAGCCCGGGCTCGAAAATCGGCATGATGCCGGCTTCCAGCTTTTCAATCTTGGATGCATCCTTGTCGACGCATGTTACAACGTGCCCAAAATCGGCAAAACAGGCTCCGCTGACAAGGCCGACATAGCCCGTTCCAATCATCGCAACGCGCATGAAAAATCCTCACAAGATACTAGTGTCTTCGCGGCAGGGGGTGCGATTTTTATGCCAGTTGGTCAAGGGGCTGAGTGTGCCATTCTGGCCAGTTCACCAGAGGGCACTTCACACCCGGCCCACGCGGGATGCTGCGAGACATTCTGCCCGGTTAAAATGGATCAGGCCCGCTCCGGGCGATACAGGCCTGATCATGTTCTAAAGAGTTTCCCTTGGCAGAAAGGGATCAGATTTCCTGATTATATGCTCCGACTTCCGGGTGCTTGCCGAGGCGCGGCTTGATTTCCTTGTGGAAGAGATCGCGCATATCATCGGCGCTCGTCATGGATTCAACCACCACAACCAGTTCCGGCTTGTTGGAGGACGCACGTATAAGAACCCAGGACCCGTCTTCCAGTGTCACGCGGGCACCATTGACAGTATTCACATCAATGACTTTCCGACCAAGAATTTCGGTGCCATTCAGGCCTTCATATTCTGCGACCATCTTGTCGACGACGCCATATTTGGTTTCATCATCGCAATGCGGTGACATGGTGAGTGAAGTATAGGCAACGCCCAGCTCCCCCTTCATATCGGCCATTGTCTTGCCCGGATTGCGATCCAGCATTTCGAGAATGGCCTTCGCCGCAACCAGCCCATCATCATAACCAAGCCCAATTGGAGGCTGGAAGAAGAAGTGACCGGACTTTTCAAACCCTGCCAGCGCGCCCAACTCATTGGTGCGGCGCTTGATGTAGGAATGGCCGGTCTTGTAGTAATCGACCGTCGCACCATTTTCCTTCAGCACGGGATCGGTCTTGTAGAGGCCGGTTGACTTCACATCGACGACGAAAGTCGCGTCCTTGTAGAGTTTCGACAAATCGCGCGCCAACATCAGGCCGATCTTGTCCGCGAAGATTTCCTCGCCTGTATTGTCCACAACACCACAGCGGTCGCCATCACCATCAAAACCGAGCGCGACATCTGCGCCAAGATCTTTGACGGCTTTCGACATTTCATGCAGCATTTCTGCATCTTCCGGGTTGGGATTATATTTCGGGAACGTGTTGTCGAGGTTGCAGTCCATCTCGACAACTTCTGCGCCCATCATACGCAACGCATCCGGCGCAAACGCGCCCGCAGTGCCATTGCCACACGCCGCAATCACCTTGATCGGACGACTAAGCTTCGTATCGCCAACGACTGCCTTGATATACTTGTCCCGCAAATCATCGACCCGGAAATGACCGCCGCCCGCGCGGGGCTGAAACTCGCCACCCATGACGATCTCTTTCAGGCGGCCCATCTCAACTGGTCCGAATGTTAGCGGCTTGTCGGCCCCCATCTTGACCCCGGTCCAGCCGTTTTCGTTGTGGCTCGCTGTCACCATGGCACAGCAGGCTGCATCCAGCTCGAACTGTGCCCAATAGACCATTGGCGAAAGCGCGAGGCCCACATCCAGTACTTCACAGCCGCCTTGCACCATGCCGAGGATGAGCGCGTTCTTGATCGGCTGACTGATCGAGCGGAAATCATGCCCGGTCACCACTTTGGGCTCGACCCCCAATTCATGGAACAGCGTTGCCATGCCGAGGCCCAGCGCCTGAACACCGGTGAAATTCAGTTCCGGTGCCTTCTCCTTACCGATTCCGTTGAACCACCAACGCGCATCATATTCGCGAAAGCCTGTTGGCTTCACCAGCGGCAGAATCTCGAATTCCAGCGTGTTTGGCTTAATGTCAGCCAGCGGTTTGGGCATCATATGCGTACGTCTCCGAAGATTTTGTGCGTCCCTACAACACGAATGTGTCACTTCGACAAAGAGTATGCAGGTTTCGCGCCACAGGGGAAACCTGCGAGTTTCAAGGGCGGATTCCCCCTGCCCCCGCTCAGGACTGAGTCAGGAACCGGGCGATCCAGCTTCCCAAACGCTGATTGTCGAGCGGTTGTTCCAGCGACCCGATCGCCATGTCGACAGCGTTTGCGGCCAGCGGACGACCCTTTCGGATCGTGTAGAGCGCGGCCGAATAGTCAGCATCAAACTCCGGGTGGCACTGGAAGGATATCGCAGGCGTCTTGCCATACTCTATCGCCGCAAAAGGCGTGAAATCTGACCGCGCCAGCACGCTGGCACCCGGCGGCAATTCAACGACCTGATCCTGATGGCTGACCGGCACGGAAATCGTTGCCGGGCAATCGCCCCCCATCCAGTCGGGACATGCTTTCACATCATAGGAATGCCGACCGATCCCCCAACCCTTGGGAGATTTGATGACCTTTCCGCCCAATGCTTCTGCCATGATCTGATGACCGAAACAGATACCGACCTGTGGCACGCTGGCTGAGGCCGCATCCCGGATGAACTGCATCAGCGGCGCGATCCAGTCATAGTCATCATACACGCCCGCAGGAGAGCCTGTGATGAGGATCGCCTCCAGCCCGGCGATATCAGGTAAAGGCTCTCCCTGAATGACGGACACGGTTTCGTACTCGATATCCGGGTCTGCGGCAGATATCAGGTTCCGGAACATCTCCGGATAATCCGCAAAATCCGCCCGAATGGGTTCAGGCACGAGCCCGGTCTCGATAATGGTGAGTTTCATGAAGGCTCAGTTTGGCAAGACGTTGGGAGCCGAGGGACTGATTTGTTGGGTATCAATCCAGTCATCAATGCGCACATCCAGCACATCGAGGGGTACAGCGCCTTCTGCAAGCGCCGAATCATGAAATGCGCGTAGATCGAAATCCTCACCCAGTTCAAGTTCCGCCTTGGCCCGCAGCTCCCGGAATTTGAGCTCGCCCACCTTGTAGGCAACTGCCTGCCCCGGCCAGCCGATATAGCGTGTCACCTCCGTCTGGATGTTCAGCGGGGCGAGCGCGGAATTCTCAATGAAACACGCTTCGGCTTGTGACCGTGTCCAGCCATACCAGTGCAGGCCCGTATCCGCGACAAGCCGGCAAGCCCGCCACATCTCATAGGATAGAGCGCCAAAGCGCTCATAAGGTGTGCGATAAATGCCCGCTTCACCCGCAATCCGCTCAGCGTATAGCCCCCAGCCTTCACCGAAGGCTGTCGCATAATAGTTCTTCCGGAAGTCCGGCTGGTCCGACATTTCCTGGGCCAGCGCAATCTGAAGATGATGGCCGGGAACGGCCTCGTGCGCAGACAAGGCGGGCAATTCATAAAGGGGTCTTTGGTCGAGGGCATAGGTATTCACAAGGTAAATACCGAGGCGACCCTCCTCCGGATCGCCCGATACATAACGGCCGGTCGTATAGCCCGGCGCGATCGAATCTGGCACAGGCTGGACCTCAAATTCCAGCTCCGGAAGCGTCCCGAAATAGTCCGGCAAACTGGCGCGCAAGCGTGAGGAGATTTCTTCGGCAGCCTCCATCAACTCATCGGCAGACTGGGCATAGAATTGCGGATCAGTCCTCAGATAGGTCAGGAAGTCCTCAAAGCTGCCTTCAAAGCCGATTTCTGCGATGATTTGTTCCATCTCGGACCGGATCCGCGTGACTTCCGACTGGCCAAGAAGATGGATCTCCTCCGGACTGTAGCCCGCCCCGGCCGTGTAGTGTTCAACCGCCGCAGCATAAACCTCGCGTCCATTCTCGAGATCTGCGATTCCTGCACCCTGACGCAGATACGGCCGATACTCGATTTCAAGGAAGCGCAGGACATCCAGATAGGCGGAAATGGCACGAGCGGTCGCCTGAAGGCCTTCCGCCCTGAGACGCGCAGCGATTTCGGGGTCGATGCCTTCCGGCAGAGCCTTGAACGGCGCGTAAAGGCCGCTTTCAGACGCATCGTCCATGATCTGTTCCCGGATCTGGTCGATCACGGTTTCAAGGGGATCCCGGTTGGCGGTCCACCCGGTTTCGATCCCGCGCCTCATATTCTCGATATTCTCGGCGAAATAGCGTGGCACGTCGTTCAGGCGTGCAATCCAGGCCTCGGCGGATTCCACGCTGTCGATATCTGTCCGCATCGCGGCAAAGACAGGTTCGGCCTGAAAACCCCAGTCACCCGTGAACGGGATGCGGGCCGAATCAGTCTCCGCCCAGTTGATGTCCGATTTCAACAGGCGAATCAGGATCGCCTGATCGATGACATGTTCGGTTTCAGCTTTTTGCACATCTTTCAGAAGGGCCCGCGCGGCGTCCGTTTGGGCCGCAATAGAGGCCGGCCGAACATCCGCCCAGCGATCTGGCGCGCGATTCTCTTCCCGTGCTGCATCTTCAGGACTGACGGCGTCCACATAAGACTCATAGGCTGGAATCAGCGCGTCGAGCGGATCTGCAGCAGCTCCCTGTGCCAGCACAGCTGTGAGCGCCCCTGCGGCAAGTGCAAAAAGAAAAGGTTTCATATTGTCGCTCCCTAGCCCTGTGGCGTTGACAGGACCATAGAGAAACCTAGAACCCAAGCCAAAGCGTTCATTGCAGGCAAGCAAGGTCATCCCTCATGGCAAGCACTTCCCGGGCAGATCCTCGCCCATTGTCGCCACATCTCCAGATCTGGCGTTTCCACATTACGATGGCCGCGTCCATCACCCATCGAATTACCGGCACAGCCCTGTATTTCGGAAGCTTCCTTATCACCGCCTGGATCGTCGCGCTCGCAACCAATGCCGAATGGTATAGTGTGATCGAAAGCGTCATCTCAGTCTGGTATGGTCAGGTCATCCTGTTCCTGTGGGCTGTCGCGGTACTCTATCATTTCGCGAATGGCATCCGTCACCTGCTCTGGGATGGGCCGCATATCGGATTTGACCCCAAAACAGCCAGCACCGTGTCGGTGTTTATCTATCTTTTCGCCGTTATTGGCGCTGCGGCCATCTTCGCCGCAACGACTTGGCTTTAGGGGGCGACGGACATGTCTTCACACGATTTCATTACGCCAGCCAAAATGGCTCGTGGCCTCGGCTCGGCCAAGTCCGGCACCGAAACCCATATTCGTCAGCGCGTCTCCGCGATTGCGCTGATCTTCCTCGTACCGTGGTTCGTCTACTCCATCATCAACGCGATGAGCGGCAATATCGTTGACGCTCAGGCATGGGCCGCCAAGCCCTGGAACGCCATCCTGCTGATCCTGACTGCCGGCGCGGCGTTCTTTCACATGCGCATTGGTATGCAAGTGGTGATCGAGGACTATATCGCGAAGACAGGAACCAAATCGGCCCTGCTTATCCTGAACAGCTTTGCGTGCATCGCGCTTTTCGTGACGGTGGCCCTGTCGGTTCTCAAAATCTGGATTGGCGCGGGCGTCTAGCCTCGCGGGAGAAACATAAGATGAGCAATTATACCTGGACCGACCATACATATGATGTCGTGGTTGTTGGCGCCGGCGGCTCTGGCCTCCGCGCAGCTTTGGGCGCCGCACAGGCAGGCCTGAAAACGGCCTGTATCTCCAAAGTCTTCCCGACGCGCTCCCACACGGTGGCTGCACAAGGTGGCATTGCCGCCTCGCTTGGCAATATGGGCGAGGATGACTGGCGCTGGCATATGTACGACACGGTCAAAGGGTCAGACTGGCTCGGCGATCAGGACGCCATCGAATATCTTTGCCGTGAAGCGCCTGCTGCGGTTTACGAACTTGAGCATTGGGGCATGCCCTTCTCGCGAACAGAGGAAGGTAAGATCTACCAGCGCGCATTCGGCGGCATGACACGTGATTTTGGTCAGGGCCCTGTCCAGCGGACATGTGCTGCGGCTGACCGTACCGGTCACGCCATGCTGCACACACTGTATGGTCAGTGCGTCAAGGAAGAGACCGAATTCTTCATCGAATATTTCGCGCTCGACCTCATCATGGATGAGGAAGGCGCTTGCCGCGGTGTCACCGCGTGGAAACTCGATGACGGCACGCTGCACCGCTTCCGCGCGCAGAAAGTCGTGCTTGCGACCGGCGGGTATGGCCGCGCCTTCTTCTCCTGTACCTCGGCTCACACCTGTACGGGTGACGGCAATGCCATGGTGCTCCGCGCCGGCCTGCCATTGCAGGACATGGAATTCGTCCAGTTCCACCCGACCGGTATCTACGGCTCCGGCTGCCTGATCACTGAAGGTTCGCGCGGCGAAGGCGGTTACCTGACCAATTCCGAAGGTGAGCGCTTCATGGAGCGCTATGCTCCGTCAGCAAAAGACCTCGCGTCTCGCGACGTGGTCTCCCGTGCCATGACCATGGAAATCCGCGAGGGCCGCGGTGTCGGCGCGGAGAAGGATCATATCCACCTCCATCTCGAGCATCTCGGCGCAGAAGTCCTGGCGGCCCGCCTGCCGGGCATCTCCGAGACGGCGAAAATCTTTGCTGGCGTGGACGTCACGAAAGAGCCGATCCCGGTGCTTCCGACCGTTCATTACAATATGGGCGGCATCCCGACCAATTATCATGGCGAAGTACTGACCAAGAAGAATGGAGACCCGGATTCGGTCGTGCCCGGTCTGATGGCCGTCGGCGAAGCGGCCTGTGTCTCCGTACACGGCGCCAACCGTCTCGGCTCCAACTCGCTGATCGATCTTGTCGTCTTCGGTCGCGCAGCCGGCCAGCGCTGTGGCGCCACCACGGAAGCGGGCGCAACCCAGCCGGAATTGCCGAAGGGCGCCACCGACAGCCACCTCGCGCGGCTTGACCGCCTGCGCAACGCAACGGGCGACCAACCTGTCGCTGCCCTCCGCCTCGAAATGCAAAAGGGCATGCAGAACAATTGCGCCGTCTTCCGCACCGGCGATGTCCTGAAGGACGGCGTCGATGCCATCGAGGAAGTCTACAAGAAAGCGCCCGGGATCGATGTGAAAGACCGCGGCATGGTCTGGAATACAGATCTTGTTGAAGCCCTTGAGTTCGACAATCTGATCGCGCAGGCTGCTGTCACCGTGAACTCTGCGGCCAACCGTCAGGAAAGCCGCGGCGCGCACGCCCGCGAAGACTTCTCGGAGCGTAATGACGAAACGTGGATGAAACACACGCTCGCCTGGTGCGATGAGGCCGGCAAGGTCACGATCGACTATCGCGAAGTGCACAATTACACGCTTTCGAACGAAATCAGCTACATCGAGCCCAAGGCCCGGGTTTACTAGGATATCAAGGCGAGCACGACATGGTTCAACTTACTCTCCCCAAAGGCTCCGCGCCCAAAAAGGGCAAGACCTGGCCGAAGCCGCAAGGCGCGACCAATCTCCGCCAGTTCCGGATTTATCGCTACAGCCCGGAAGAGGGCGGTAATCCACGCTGGGACACCTATTGGGTGGACATGGATCGCGCCGGCACAATGATCTTGGACGTGTTGTTCTACATCAAGAACAATGTCGACCCGACGCTGGCATTCCGCCGCTCCTGCCGTGAAGGCGTCTGCGGCTCCTGCGCCATGAATATTGCCGGCCAGAACACGATTGCCTGCACCAAGGGCTTCGACGAACTGCCGGGCGGCGTCATCACGATTGCGCCCCTGCCCTCGCAGCCGGTGGTGAAAGACCTGATCCCGGACCTGACCAGCTTCTATGCCCAGCATGCCTATGTGCAGCCATACCTGAAGACGGTTACGCCAGACCCCGAAAAGGAATGGAAGCAATCCGAGGAAGACCGTGAAGAGCTGAACGGCCTTTACGAATGTATCCTCTGTGCCTCCTGCACGACCTCCTGCCCGTCCTACTGGTGGAATGGCGACAAGTATCTGGGGCCAGCGGCCCTGCTACAGGCCTATCGCTGGCTGATCGATAGCCGCGATGAAGCAACCGGCGAGCGCCTCGATGACCTTGAGGACCCGTTCAAGCTGTATCGTTGCCACACGATCATGAACTGTGCACAGGTCTGCCCGAAAGGCCTGAATCCGGCCAAGGCGATTGCCAAGATCAAGCACATGATGGTCGAACGGGTTTCCTGATCCGCGAATCCAAATTAGCCTCCATCCCGGGTTGATCCGGATGGGGGCTTTTTTATATGTCGACTTCACCTGACATTGATGTCTTTGGCGAGGCGCCGGAGGGTGAGCGCCCCCGAATTGACTTGGCAGCCGAGCACAAACCCCGCATCTGGGCTCGCTTCCTGGCCAAATGGATCGATTTCTACCTCTGCCTGATCCCCTCTTTCGCGATCATGATGGGGCTTATCTTCATCTACGGCTTTGTGGCGACCCTGCTGGCATGGCCGATGGATGAGGCTTTCTTCGACGGCTATATCTTCGTGGGCGTCTTTCTCGTGCTTCACGCACTGACCTTCACTGTGCTTGAGGCATTCTGCGTTTCCCAATTGGGAAATACGCCCGGCAAGGCCCTGATGGGCATCAGAATACGGAACATTATTGGAAGCCGGCTGTCCTTCCGGTCCAGCCTGAAGCGTTCAGCTCTGGCGATGCTTGCCGGCATGGGGCTCGGTATTCCATTGATCAGCCTGATCACCCATATCATATGCGCCCGAACGCTGAGCGAAGATGGTCATGTATTTTGGGACCGTGTCGACAGTCTTCAATACCTGACCCAAACAGTCGGTGCCTGGCGTTGGATTTTCGCCCTCGTCATCTACATCGTCTGCCGGGCCCTCGAACTTGCCATGAACTATCTGTGAGGCAAGCACTTACCCGTTTGTGCTGAAAACAGCTCGCAAGCCTTCCGGCTTTTCCATATGCTTGAGCTGGTCGATCAGGTCATCCACTTCGAACTCCCACACCGTCGTCGGCGGCAACGGTCGAATTACCTTGCCCCCGAGCGCCTTGAAGAGGCTGTTGGCCTTTCGATTTTCTGGCAGGGTTTCAGCCTCCAGCGTGGTGATGCCCTGCGCGCGGCAGGATAGCGCCACCGACGCAATCAATAGGCGGGACAGGCCATGCGCCTGGTACTGGTCCAGTACACCAAGCGCGAGTTCGGCACGCTTGCTGTCCGGCTCTGCGCGAATGGCATGGGCCGCTGCCATGAGTGGTGTGTCGTCTTCGCTGGCGTCGAGAATGCCCCATGCAATATGAGCCTTGCCATCCGCATTTGCGAGACTGTGGACAACCGCATCGGGCACAGGATTGGCGCCGCTGAAAAAGCGCAAATAGCGCGACTCCGGCGACATGGATCGGAATATTTGCTGGAAGCGTGGCTCGTCATCCAGGCCGACGGGCCTCAACAGGATTTCGTGTCCAGTGTCGAGCGACACGTGAAGGGGCGCATTGCACATGAAGCCTGCCAGCCTCCGCTTTGTTTCTCGTCGCGCAAGGCCCGCGAAGAGGCGCGCGCAATGGCAGAACCCGTCGACAAGAAGAACGTTCCTGACTCGTTGGATAACGGTAGTGTTCAGCAGGCGAAAGGCAAGCCATTGTATAAAAGCAAAAAAAGCGCGGCCGAACTGACCGCGCTTTTCAAACTTTTTGCTGGGACCCCAGCGATCAGGCCGGATTAGGCTCCGGATCGCCAAGGCCGCCATCGCCCTTGGGCTTGCGGCGTTTGCCAATCACCGGCACCGCCGAGCCCGGCGTCGTGTCATCATCGCCCAAATCAGGACGCGATGGTGGATTGCCTTTGAGCAAAGCCGAAATCTCGTCACCCGTCAGGGTTTCATACTCCAGAAGACCGGTTGCAATCGCCTCCCAATCCTTCCGGCACTCGGTCATGATCCGGCGAGCATCATCCATGCCGGTCTGGATCAGCGTACGTACTTCTTCCTCAATCTTCCGCGAGGTCTCTTCCGAGACATGCGAGGATTGCATCAGCTGCTGGCCGAGGAAAACGTCGCCCTGGTCATCGCCATAATCAACTGGGCCGACCGCGTCGGCAAAGCCCCAGCGGGTGACCATGGCGCGTGCAAGGCGTGTCGCCTGCTGAATGTCAGAGGCTGCACCAGCGGTGACATTGTCTTCGCCGAATTTCAGCTCTTCGGCCACGCGCCCGCCCATCATGATCGCGAGACGCGAAGTCATCTCGATCTTGGACATGGACAGCTTGTCGTCTTCCGGCAACTGCATGACCATGCCCAGCGCACGACCACGCGGAATGATCGTGGCTTTGTGGACGGGATCTGCAGCCGGCACTTTCAGCGCCACGACGGCATGACCAGCTTCGTGCCAGGCTGTCAGTTCTTTTTCCTTTTCGGACATCACCATGGAGCGACGCTCTGGTCCCATCAGGACCTTGTCCTTGGCATCCTCGAATTCCTGCATGGCGACAACGCGCTTGCCGCGACGGGCGGCCAGCAGGGCCGCCTCGTTCACGAGGTTGGCAAGGTCTGCCCCGGAAAAGCCCGGCGTGCCGCGCGCAATCGTCCGCGCCTCGACATCCTTGGCCAAGGGTACATTGCGCATATGAACGCGCAGGATTTTCTCACGACCGATGATGTCAGGATTGCCGACAGTGACCTGACGGTCGAAACGACCGGGACGCAGCAATGCCGGATCCAGCACGTCAGGACGGTTGGTCGCAGCAATCAGGATAATGCCCTCATTGGCTTCAAAACCGTCCATCTCAACCAGCAACTGGTTGAGCGTCTGCTCGCGCTCATCATTGCCGCCGCCGAGGCCAGCGCCGCGTGAACGGCCGACCGCGTCGATCTCGTCAATGAAGATGATGCAAGGCGCCGAGCGCTTGGCCTGCTCGAACATGTCGCGGACGCGGCTTGCGCCAACACCGACAAACATTTCGACAAAGTCCGAACCGGAAATTGTGAAGAACGGCACGCCTGCTTCGCCTGCCACGGCCCGTGCCAGCAAAGTCTTACCCGTACCCGGAGGGCCTACCAGCAGTGCGCCTTTCGGAATTTTACCGCCAAGACGTTGGAATTTGGACGGATCCTGCAAAAACTCGACGATCTCTTGCAGTTCTTCCTTGGCTTCATCCACGCCCGCAACATCGTCAAACGTCACGCGGCCATGCTTTTCTGTCAGGAGGCGTGCGCGGCTCTTGCCGAAGCTCATCGCGCCACGACCTCCACCAGACTGCATCTGGCGCATCATGAAGAAGACAAAGCCAACGATCAGCAGGATTGGCAGGATGGAAAAGATCAGAGACGCGAACGTATTCTGGCCGCTGTCAGCATCCACCGTGAAGGGAACCTGGTTCTCTTCGAGAAACTGCTGGGTCGTCATGTCGAGTGACCGCAATTCGCTGACCATGGTCCGGCCGTCGGTGGTGGTGACGATGATGCGCTGGTCACCGAGGGTCGCATCCGCGACTTTTCCATCCTCGACCAGTTCATAAATGACAGACAGTTTGGCCTTTTCAGCACGTGCTGCCTGAGGGTTTCCACCCATGGCCACGGCCATGCCGATGACCAGGAGGGCAATTGCGCCCCAGATAGCCAAGTTTCTGACGTTCATTTTTCGTCTCGCTCCAAATTCCGGTGTTCACCCCGTAAGATAGGGGGCTTATCGCATGAAAACGACTCAAAAGCTCTTAAAATGGCTGTTTTGTCACGTATCGCCGACATAGAGCGCTCGCATTGCGTCAAAACGGGCGCGCGCCAGTGCGGGATCGGCGGCCGTACCTGCTATTCCAGGCTCTGCCGACAGGACTACATCACCCCGCTTGCGGTAGATCAGGACGCCGCCCAGCGTGGCACCTTGAAACGCCTCGTTGCCTGAAAGTCGACCCGCCAGTTGCTGCACGGCATCCCGCCGTGGAGGTGTTTCCTTGCCGCCGACGATTTGAAGCATCAGGCCGAGGGCGCGCTCCAGACGCTCTCTCGGTAGCCTGGACAGATTCAGCCGTGCGCGACCTTTTCCATCCCACACAACACAATCGGCCATCCAGCGCCCAATCAGACGCTCTTCCAGCCGCCGCACGTCCTGCAGACGCGCCTGACAGGCAAGGATGCGCGCTTTCAGGTCAGCATGGCCGTCCAGCTGCGCCCGTACGCGCACCCGCTCATAGGCCAGGTTGCGATTGGATGGGTCATCGACCCAAAGGATTCCACGCGAAGTCAGGCATGTCCGCAATTCGCTGCGGCTGTGTGAGAGAACCGGCCGGGCAATCATCACCCCCTGCCCTTCGGGCCAAACCGGCGACACGGCGCGCGGTTGCATGCCAGCAAGGCCATACCAGGTCGAACCCTGCCGGGCCCGCATCAGGAATGTTTCGCACTGATCGTCAGACGTGTGGCCTAGCAGCAGGCGCGCCCCTCCGCGCGCCCGAAGTGCCGCGGCCATCAGGCCATGCCGCGCTCGCCGGGCCAGCGCCTGTTTTGATACAGGCGTTTCCCAGACCAATGTTTCATGAGCTATGCTGATCTGCCCACAAATACTGGCCACGTGGCGGGCCTCGTCGGCGGCCTCAGGCCGCAGGCGATGATCTACGGTAAACGCCATCAGATCACGACCAGACCGCGCGGCCCAGTCATGGGCCAGCACGAGCAGGGCAAGCGAGTCGCTGCCCCCGGACACCGCAATGCCGATCGGCCCTGAAGCGGTGCCACAGAGCCGATCAAACGCATCCATCATGTGTCAGGAAGTCGTCTAGTTGTCACAGCCGGACTTGGTTCGCTCAACCGCAGCCAGATCCCGCGTCACACCCGAAGCGTTCGGATAGCGGCTCGGCAGCGTACCAAGGGCCAGACAGGCCTTTTCCTTGTCACCGATCAGACGCATTGCCCGCGCCAACTTGACCAGCGCATCCGGCGCGCGGGGATTGTCGGGATAAGACCGGATCATCGTCGTATAGGCTGCGCCGCTGTCGGCATACGCTTTTTGCTGATAGAGCGACTCTCCCAGCCAGTAGTGTGCCTCACCAGCCTGCGGGTCATCGCCGAACCGCTCAAGGAAGGCGCGAAAGGCCTCTTCCGCACCAGCATAGTCGAACTGGATCAGCTTGGATTTCGCAAGGGCGAAGAGCGGTCCCGCTTCGCCTGGCAGGGCGCTGGCAGGAATCGTGCCCAGTGAACCTTCCGGCAGAGACTCGCCGGCAGCGGCTGCGCCGCCCATGGTCAGGCGGGTCGGGCCGGAGGTATTTGAAGTCGTTTCACCCATGGAGGCGGGTGCATCAAGACGGCGTGGGCCAGAATTGAAGCTCTGGTCAGTCGCTGCGCCCATTTCCGGCATCGTCCCGAACTCTCCGCCGACATTGCCCGGCATGGGGTCGGCCTCGGGCATGATGCCCGCCGCTGAAAGATAGGATTTCAGGGAGGCAATATCTGCAGACTGATTTTCCAGCTGCGTTCGCAAATCATCGGCCTCGTCGATGAGGGCTTCATTGTCGCGTGACAGGTTCTCGTTTTGCTCGCGCAGTTGCTGGAGCTGGAATTCAAGCGTTTCCACCCGCCCGGTCAGTTGCATCACGTCCCCGGTCAATCCATTGACCTCGACCTGAACCTGCGCGCTTTGCTGGCGGGCCTGCGCCACCTGTTGCGACAGGTCGGAGCTGGTGACCCCTTGCGTTATGGGTGCAGCGCGCTGAGCGGCGGCAGGACCAACAATCAGGCAAAAGCTGGCGAGGACAAGAGCGGGCGCTTTGAACATGGGGGAAGCCTCCGGAGGATTGTGGGCGAACATACAAAAACAGCCGGGGCCAAAATAAGGCACCCGGCTGCATCTTGTGAAGCTATTCGCGGCAGAAACCTAGCTGTTTGCGCCGGAAACGATTTGCGTGAAGCCGTTGCGGTTCAGGGCCCATGCCTGCTCGTCGGAACCAGCAGCGATTGGACGCTCTTTACCGTAGGAGATCGTGTCAACGCGGGACGGGTCGACGCCGAGGCTGACCAGATAGTCCTTCACGATAGAAGCACGACGCTCACCAAGGGCAAGGTTGTACTCGCGGGTGCCGCGCTCATCACAGTTACCTGCAACGATGATGCGAACGCCCGGATAGGACGACAGCCAAGCAGCCTGACGCTTCAGGATTTCCTGGTCGTCGACATCGAGGCGGTAGCCGTTGAGGTCAAAGTAGACGCGCTCACCAACGTTGACGCGGAAGTCTTCGAGCGAGCCTGCGAGCGGACCAACCGGTGCGGCTGGCGCTGCTTCAACTGGAGCCGGAGCCGGTGCTGGCTCAGCGACTTCAACTGGTGCCTGTTCCTCGACCTGCTCAACAGGCTCTGGTTGGGATGCACACGCGCTGATCGAAAGAACAACCGCGGCTGCGGCTGCGAGTTTAAAAGTGGTATTCATTGCTATTCAGACTCCCCTGGATGTCCTGAGTGCTAATTGACGCCTTAACGGCTGGCGTTTGTCAACGTTGTGCCGGGTGTAGCGGGTATCTGTCTCCATATTCTGACAGAATTCGGGCGACAATCGGGCGGAAGCAGAGCTAACGCCCAGATTCGATACTATTTTGACGTTTTGTCTCCAAAAAGCAACGCCCCCGGACGAAAACCGGGGGCGAAAGCCATGAATTTATTGCAACAATGGCGACCAGGCCGGATCGGAGGCGTCCGTCTGGGTCATCATTCTGCGCTCATTTCGGCCTGAAAGATCTACCGACCAGAGCTGTGGCCCAGCGCCGGGGCGACTTTCGCGGAAATACACGATCACGCGCCCGTTTGGTGACCAGTCCGGGCCCTCATCGAGGTATGATTCGGTCAGCAGGCGCTCGCCTTTGCCATCTGTCCCGATCACGCCGATGTAAAATCGACCGCCGAGTTGCTTGGTGAACGCGACCAGATCACCCCGTGGGCTCCAGACCGGTGTTGAATACTGGCCCTTGTTGAAGGTGATGCGGCAAGCAACATCCCGACCACCGGAGGGGCAGGTCCGCGGACTGCCATCGGTGTTCATGATGTAGAGCTGCGGGCTGCCGCCACGGTCAGACGTGAACACAATGGCGCGTCCGTCCGGTGACATGGAGGGCGAGGTGTCAATCGCCGGGTGGTCTGTCAGGCGACGCGATTGGCGTGTCTGCAGATTCATGAGGTAGATTTCAGAGTTGCCGCCCTGGGCCTGGGTCATCAACACACTCTCCCCATCCCGCGAGAAGCGCGGCGCGAAGGTCATGCCCGGAAAATTGCCCAGCAATTCCTGACGGCCCGTCTCAATATTGAAGAGGTAGACGCGCGGACGGCCGCCCTCATACGACATGTAGGTGATTTCCTGCGCTGACGGGCTGAAGCGCGGCGTCAGCACCGTGTTCGTCCCCGCAGTCAGATATTGTTGATTGGCACCATCAGCATCCATGATCGCCAGGCGCTTCACACGCTCGGTCTTTGGGCCGGTCTCGGCAATATAGACGATCCGCGTATCGAAATATGGGTCTTCACCGGTCAGGCGGTTATAGATGGAATCCGCAATCTTGTGCGCGATGCGGCGCCAATTGTCTGGCGTCGTGGTCAGGCGACGGCCGGGCTGGCCATTGATCCGCATGACTTCCCCACCATAAACATCCCACAGGCGGAACGAGACGGCGATCTTGCCATCCGGCAATTCTTCATACGCGCCGACGACAAGGCCCTCGGTCTGGATGATCCGCCAGTCCGGGAAGCGCGGCTGGACGTCGATCGACAGATCCTTCTGGATGAAGGACGCCGGGTTCTGGATGTCGAACAGGCCAGTCGATTCCAGATCGGCCCGGACGACATCGGCGATGTCTTCGGCCATTTCGGCATTCGCGCCACGGACTTCAAAGTCCGGAATGGCCAGCGGGGTCGGCTGGAAATTACCCTCGTCGACGCGGACCTGCAGCTGCGCAGCGGCAGGCATGGCGAGACCAAAGGCGAGAAGCCCGGCCATCAACCAGAGTTTTGCTAAGCGGATCATCTCTTTCTCCTTCAGGAAACCAGATTGTTCTTGGGAGGACCTATGGTGACCTCAACGTCTTCCCAAATATGATAGTGTTCTTTTGGCAGATTGTATGGCGCACAATTCAAGATCGCATCTGTAGCCCTGGAAATCGCCACTGCGGAAACCTCGTCAGCTTCCGGGGATACAAGCGTGACGTCGCCATCCAGTTCGCCACTCGGCGTCAGTTGGAATCTCAACACAACACTCACGCGCTCGGGCTGGGAAAGGTTTTCTGCTCCCCTCCAGCAAGATCCGATCTGGCGACGCAGCTTAGCCCCGAAATCAAAGCGAGCGGCATCTTCGTCCGCATGCATCGGCAGCACTGATGGTATGAGCATGATCGCCATCATGGCCGCCAACAACCGATAGGATGGAGCGTAATTCATCAATTCCCCTTTAGCGGCCCGATTGTGACCTCGATATCTTTCCACTCGTCATAATCGTCTTCAGGCAATTGGTAGTTCGCACACTGGCGCACGGCTGTCAGGGCCCGCTGCACCACAACGCCGCGGCGGCCAATCGGCATCGAGCGCGGCGTCACCAGGCTGGCATTGCCATCCAGCGAGCCGTCCAGGTTCAGCCTCACCCGGATCACCACATTGATCTGGTCATCCTTGGGCAGATCATCGACGCCATTCCAGCAATAGCCAATCTGTCGGCGCATCGCGGCTTGCAGGGAGGCCGTGTTGCCGCGCCGCTCCCCTGCCCCCTTGCGGGGCTGCTGGACGTCTTGAAGCACCGGTTTATTGATCGGAGGCGGGGCCTGTTCTTGCGCAGCCTTGCGCTGGGTCTGGGCCTTGTCCTTCAGGATATCCTCGAAATCATTCAGAAAGTCGAGTTCGTCAGACTCCGATTTCGGCTTCTGCTTCTCGATCAGCTTCGGCTCCTTCTTCGGAGGCTCTTCCTTCTTGGGCTCAGGCTCCTTCGGGGTTTCTTCCGGCTCGGCCTTGGTGTCTTCGACAACAGGCTCTTCTTCGGCTGTTTCGGTTTCGCGCGTCTCGTTCACTTCTTCCGGTTCTTCCGGCGGATCCTCGACGATTTCGGCGTCTTCATCGACAGGGTCAGGCTGCTCTTCCGGTTCGGTCTCTTCAGGCTCCTCTTCGGCAGGCTCCTGCACTTTCTGGATCGGCGCAACGTCCGTAACCAGACCAATATCGACAATGTCGATCGGCACATCAATCGTGCTGGCGCATTGCGGCAGGCGCAGCAGGATATCGACCGGTGAAAGGCCCGGCTCCTCACGTTCCAGTCGTTCGATCTGCTTGTCGCAATCGCTCTTCTTCATCGGCCACGTCATCACCGCCGCGGCAAGCACGGAGGCATGAAGAAGGGTCGAGATGGTAAAGCCGCGAAGCATGTGGGGCTGGTCGCTCCTACTTCTTTTGTTCGGTCACAAAGGACACACGTGTATAACCTGCTGCCCGGATTTCGGCCGTCACTTCCATGATCCGGCCATAGGGCGTGTTCTCGTCACCGCGAAGATAGATCGGCTGTTCGTAGCCTTCGCCAATAATTGCCTGCAATTGCGGACCGAGCGTGGCTATATCCTCAACAAGGGTGGTCTGAATAAAGACCTCGCCATTCTCGCGGATGGAAATCGCCAGCGGGTCGTCATTCGGTTCGGTCTTGATCGGGCCGGAACTCGTCTTCGGCAAATTCACTTCCTCGCCGCGCACCAATAGCGGCGCAGTGATCATGAACACGATCAGCAGGACCAGCATGACGTCCACAAAAGGCGTCACATTGATCTCGGCATTCAGCGCGCGACGGCCGCGCCGTCCGCCCTTGCCACCCGAACCAAGGATCAATCCCATCGCCTAGTCCCTCGCGGATTCAGAGGCACGGCGCGACAAACGCACCAGAACATCCTGCGAGAACGTGTCCAGCTGGTCGCCCAGCTTGGTCAGGTCACCGGTGAACTTGTTATAGAAGATAACCGCCGGGATGGCCGCAACGAGTCCCATGCCGGTCGCGAACAGCGCCTCGGCGATCGGGCCAGCCACGGTGCCCAGGCTGGTATCTTGTTGTTCAGCGATGTTGAGGAAGGCGTTCATGATGCCCCAGACAGTCCCGAACAGGCCAATAAAGGGTGACGCAGATCCGATGGTCGCAAGAATGCCGAGACCGTTTCCGGCGCGTCCAATCTCGCGATCCACCGCAGCGCGCATTGATCGCTCGGCGCGGCTGACAAGGGCCGCCGCCTCGCCGGAACCAGATTGCAAACGCTTGGCGTCAGACCATTCGCGCGCAGCCGCTGCAAACACGCGGCTGGCAGCGTCATTGGTTGCCTGACCGGGTCGCATGTCGAAATCCTCGGTGCGTCCGCTCCAGAAGGCTTCTTCGAACTGGCGTGATTTCTTGCGTACAGCGCCCAGCGAGAAAAGCTTTTCGCCAATCACCATCCAGGACCAGATAGATGCCAGCAGCAGGAACAGGAGCACCAGCTTAACAATTGGGTCAGCCGCCATAATGAGGCTGAAGAGCGAGAAGTCGGCATGACTCGCGGCGGTGCCTATCGCTTCTGATTCCATGGGGGCTAAAGCTCCTATCTACGCGTCATGGGTGATCAGCCGCATCCCAAACGGGACCGGCACACCCCTTCATCCACACCAAATTCGGCAGAAACACGGCAGGATGGCCAGTTTCCGCAGCACAGTTAACGGCTAAGGGAGTTTTCTTAACGAAACGTGGGCAATCGGCCGATATTTGGCACCGGGCCTACGATCAATTGGACAAGTCGGGCAGGAACCATCGCGTGCCGACATAGAAGTTGTAGGCGCGGTTGATGCCATCAATTCCGCCAAGGTTCGACGCGACGGCCTGATCCGAATACGAGACGTATTCACTGCCCAGCGACAAACGGAAATTGTCCGACAGATGATAGGTCGCGCCCGCAAACAGATTCCAGTAGGCGCTGGAATTGGTGTCCTTGCCGACCACGATGAAATCCGGATTGATGTCCGCGGGGCCAGAGAAGTTGAAATCGAGCACCCCTGCCCCGCCGCCCGCGCCCAGGAATGGGCGCAGCCGCTTGCCTTCCCGGAAATCATAGAAGGCATGAACCCCGATCGAGCGACTTGTGAAATCGCCACTTGCCGTGCTCGCACCGTTCAGTCCCGCGATATTGGCCCAGCGGAATCCGTATTCGGCCTCCAGACGAACTGAGTGGTTGACCCGGTAGCCCAGGGCCCCGGCGATCTCGCGGCTGTCATCGAAAATCAGATTGTTCTGATCCCCGATCGACCCGTATCCGCGCACAGCAACATAGAAGCCGCGCTCTGCGTCAAAGTCTGCTTCTGCCTGCGCAACCGCGGGATAGCTCAGGCACGCGCCCCACAGCGCCAAGTGCATCAATTTCAAGACTCGCCCTCCCAGCGATATGCTTCCAGTTGCTTCACCAATTCGCGGATCGGACGGCGCGGGCGGCCATCGACGTGAATCATGACAGCTGTGATCTCACCCTCTGCAATGATTTCTTCTCCCCTGAAACAGGTTTGGGAAAAAAGGATGCGGGGTCCGTCGGTACCGATGTAGCGCGTCCGGATATGCAGCAGGTCGTCTACCCGTGCCGCCCTGCGATAGTCCACTTCAATTCGCGTCAGCGTGAAAGCCGCCGGGTCTTCCCGTTCCAGCAAGGATTGATGGGAGACGCCAGCGTCGCGCAGATGGTCTGATCGACCCCGCTCGAAGAAGCGGAGATAATTGGCGTGATAGACCATGCCTGTGAAGTCGGTGTCTTCATAATAGACCCGCACGGTGATCCAGTGCTGGCGCTCGGCATCGAAATTGTTGGCATCAAGATTGGGAAGGCTCATTGGGTTCGCCTACCAAAGCTCGCGAGAATCGTCACCCCTGTTCCGATTGCAGGGTCATTTCGAGCGGAGCCGTTTCGTATCCAAGCTCTTCGGCACGCGTCTTCAGACGCTCCAGGGTTTTCCCATCAAGCTGCGCCGTGCGCGAGAGGATCCACAGATACTTGCCGTCCGGACTGCCGACGAGGGCGGCTGAATAATCCGGCTCCAGCGCCAGCACCCAATAGTCCCCTTCTGCGAACGGAACCCATGCAGGCGCAAACTTCACTTTCAGCTTGCTGTTGCCTGACCCCTCCACGATGCGGGCCTTGCCTTCAGCCACCGTTTTCTCTCCGTCGAGCGATCCCTTGAAACACGTATTGGTCACCGACACGGTGCCATCGGAGTTCAGGCCATACTCAGCCGTCACACCTGTGCAATTGCGTTCAAACCCATTCGGATAGCGGGCAATTTCGTACCAGAGGCCAGCATACCGATCGAGATCGACAGACGGCACGGTCGGCGGCGTTGAATCACTGGCGCGATAATCAGGTTGGCTCGTACAGGCTGCAAGCAGGGCTGCGGCAATGGCGGAAAGGGCGAGGCGCATATGGGTTTCTCCTATGCCCCTCCTACGCGTGAACCTGCTGACTGGTTTCCCGGAGACCTATTCGCCGTTTGGCTCAACCGCCTCAGGCTCTGCGGTTTCTTCGGAATAAATGGTGGCAAGAAACGCACGGAAGTCTTCTACCGAGGCAACAGGCTGCTCCTCCTGCGGGATATGTCCGGTCTCGGGATAGATGATGAGCTTCGACCCCGGGATGGCATCGGCAAACTTTTCCGCATGTGCCACGGGAATCAGATTGTCAGTATCCCCATGCAGGATCAGCGTCGGCACGGCGATTGCGCTCAGCCTCTCCTTGGACGCAGGCACCCGCAGTGTCGTGCCGCTCATGATCTTGAGCAGCGCCTCGCGATGGCACGGCGCACGAGACATGGCCGAATACCGCTCCACCATTTCATCCGTCACCAGTTCAGGATCCGCAAAGCTGTTTTCCAGCCCCGACCGGATCAAGGCTGACATGTCGAGATCCTTCATCACATTGCGGGCAAACCCATTGCGCAGCAATTTGAAGATCACCGGGTCCTTGTCGTCCTCGCCCGGCGCACTGAGCCAACCGGCCGCATCCACCAGGACCAATCCATCCAGCCTGTCCGGATGGGCGAGTGCATAGGCCCAGGCGGTGTGCCCGCCCATGGAACTGCCGACGAGGGTGAACTGGTCGACGTCCAGTGAATGCGTCACGCGGTCGATACTGGCAATGAATTGCTCGATGCCGATCTCATCATTGTCGACGCAGCGCGACAGGCCATGGCCCGGCAGGTCCAACCGGATGACCCGGTAATCCTTACGCAGATTGCGCACCCATGCGTCCCAGGTGTTCAGAGAGGCAGAATAGCCATGCACAAGCACAAGTATTGGCGCGTCGCGCGGACCGGTATCGGTAAAATGCAGCTCGATCTGACTACCGGATTTCAGGTACCGGCTGTTCGATTTCGAGTAGACCGACTCCAATGTATTGTAGGAAATGTCCGGACGGCGCAGCATCAACCAGCCCGCCGTGAGAATGATCGCAACCGTCACCAGCACGACTAGCAATCGTTTCATCTTGTTCCCGGCTCCCGCAGTTTCAAATCAGGTGATCGGCACTAAGCCCCCCTGACGGCGCCAAGTCAAATCGCACGCTCAGTGCCACAAACACTACAGGTTGCATCGCGCCGCAACCGGACTTTCCTGACGTCGGCCATCAAACCATCGATCAGAATAAGGCTTCCAATCATCGGTTCTCCGGCGCCTGTGACCAGCTTCACGACTTCAAGCGCCATGAGCGTTGAAACCATTCCGGTCACGGGCCCGACCACGCCAACTTCATCGCAAGCCGCCGCATTCGGCGGCGTTTCGGGCACCCAGCAGCGATAGCATGGCGCGCCGTCCCGGCAGCCGGACGCAAACACGCTGGCTTGCCCGGTCCACCCTGCGGCTGCGCCGTGCACCAACAAGCGTTCGCTCAGGTGGGCCGCTGCGTTGAGGGCGTAGCGGGTCGGGAAATTGTCCGTCGCATCGACCAGAATGCTGCCGGACAGCGGGTCGGAAGGCGACCATTTCTTTCGACGCGTGCTGATCCTTGTCCCGGGATGATCCGTCGCCAGGCGCTCAGCCAGGATATCCACCTTGGCCTTGCCGAGGTCGCGTTCTCCAAACTGGATTTGTCGCTGCAGATTCGACCGCTCAATGACATCATCATCCCAGATTTCGATCTGCCCGATGCCTGCAGCCGCCAGGAACATTGCGCATGGCCCGCCGAGCGCCCCTGCCCCGACAATGGATATCGACGCCGCGCGCAGCTTCTGGACGCCGGGTCCGCCTATTTCCTTCAGCATGATGTGGCGCTTGTGCCGGGCGAGGTCTTCCGGGCTGAGGCTCATTGTCCTGCTTTCTTCTGGCGAATAGCGGTCGAGGAGATCGGGTCCAGCGGCGCAGGCAGGTAGACCCATGCAGGCGGATCACGATCCGGCAGCGAGGCGGCAGTTGAAGCCGGGACACGACTACTGGCAAAGCGACGGGCGAACGGTGAGTTGCGAGCACCCGGCCCAATCCCCGGACGCGCCACGATGGCGATCGGCATCATCTGCGCAATCCCCTGCCACGCGCCCCAGAGATGGAAATTGACCATATTGTCAGCGCCCATCAACCAGACGAATTTCGCAGCGGGCGCTGCCGCTGTCAGCGTCGACAAGGTACGATAGGAATAAGTCAGGCCGAGCCGCGTCTCGATATCTGTCACCCGCATTCGTGGATGGTCTGCGACCGCCTCGGCTGACCGGAAGCGGCCCGAAAAATCTCCGTGTCCGGTCTTCAGGGGATTCCCGCGCGCCACGATCCACCAGACCCAATCTAGCTGTAGCCGTTTCATGGCTGTGGATGCCACATGGAAATGGCCGGAATGGGCCGGATTGAAACTGCCGCCGAACAGGCCGATGCGGAGGCCAGCCGATGGTCCCGGTAAAATTGCTCGGCTCAAGGACGAACCTGCCCGGTTCCTCGCACAATGTATTTGTACGTCGTCAGCTGTTCTGCCCCCACGGGTCCGCGCGCATGGATGCGACCCGTGGCGATACCAATCTCGGCGCCCATGCCGAACTCGCCGCCATCCGCAAATTGGGTAGAGGCATTGTGCAGCAAAATCGCGCTGTCGACCGTCGCAAAGAAGCGGTCTGCTGCATCAGAGTCTTCAGTGATGATACATTCTGTGTGACCGGACGACCAGGAGCCAATATGTGCCAGCGCTGCGCTCAGATCATCGACAACCGCAACGGCCAGGATCGGCGCAAGATATTCGGTGGACCAGTCGGCCTCGGTGGCTTCGATCATCTTTGGCACGATGGCGCGGGCGCGGTCATCTCCGCGCAATTCACAGCCCGCTTCCAACAGGCCGGCCGCGATCTTTGGCAATACATCGTCCGCCACAGCCGCATCGACCAGGAGTGTTTCCGCCGAGCCACAGATTCCTGTCCGGCGCATCTTGGCATTCACGACAATGGAAACTGCCTTCTCGGGATCAGCAGCCTTGTCGACGATGACATGGCAAAGCCCTTCGAGATGACCGATCACGGGAACGCGCGCATCCTTTTGCACGCGCTCGACCAGGCTGCGCCCACCGCGCGGGACGATCACGTCCACATTGCCTTCGAGGCCGGCCAGCATGTGGCCTACTGCGGCGCGGTCGGTGGTCATGACCAGTTGCACCGCGTCTTCCGGTAATCCTTCGGCCTTCAGCGCGCCGCGCATGGCGTCAATGATTGCGCGGGACGAGTGCGTGCTTTCAGACCCGCAGCGCAGGATCGCCGCATTGCCCGAGCGCAGACAGAGCGCGCCGGCATCGGCGGTGACATTCGGGCGGCTCTCATAGATGATGCCGATCACGCCCAGCGGCACGGCGATGCGCGCAATGTCCAGCCCATTCGGCCGCTCCCACCGGGCGAGTTCCTTGCCAATGGGGTCGGGCAAGCCGGCCACGGCTTCCACACTGGAGGCAATCCCTTCAAGGCGCGCGGCATCCAGGGCCAGCCGGTCCAGCATGGCCGCGTCGAGCCCCTTGGCTTCGGCAGCGTCCATATCCTGCGCATTGGCCGCCAGGACTTTGGAGGCAGACGCACGAATCGCGGCCGCGACCGCCTGCAAACCGCGTGTTCGGTCAGCGGGCGTCATCTGGCCCAGCTTGCGAGACGCGGCACGGGCGCGGCGGCCCATGTCGAGCATGGTTTCAGCGAGGTCTACGGTGTCGGCTATCATCGTATCAGTCATGTCATGGGATGTGCCGGAAAGCCGGGCCGACCGCAAGACGGCTAAACGTCGCCTACTTCAGCTATCCCAATAGTGATTGCAGGTGGGGACGGGCTGACTCTTCGGGATTTTGCCCTAGAATAGCTTGAAAGAAACAAGAATTTCATCGGAGGAACCCATGATCGATGTAGAGGCAATGCCTCATCTAGCCGATATCCCGCGCGTCCAGGCCAGCATCCGCCCGGATGAGGAGGCTTTCTGGTTCGAAGGCGAGACAACCAGCTTCGCCGAACTGGAGACACGTTCCACCCAGATTGCCAACGGCCTGATCGGCCTGGGCGTGAAACCGGATGACCGGGTCGGCTATCTCGCCAAGAACATGGCTGTCTATTACGAGATGCTGTTCGGCGCCGCCAAGGCCCGCGCAACGATGACCGCCGTCAACACCCGACTCGCCGCACCCGAAGTGAAATTCATCCTGTCGGATGCGCGGGTGAAAGTCCTGTTCGTCGGAAAAGATTTCTACGGCCTGATTGACCAGATCCGCGCCGAATTGCCAGACCTTGAACATATCATCGCGATTGATGGCGATCGGGAGGATTGGAAAGCCTACTCGGCATGGCGCGACAGCCAGCTGACCGATCCACCGGGCCTCACGACGCGCGACGACGATGATGTCATCCAGCTCTATACATCCGGCACTACCGGCATGCCCAAGGGCGTGCAGCTGACCAATGGCAACTACCGCGCCATCTTCGAGCAGGCCGGCATGCTGGAATGGGCGAGCTATGATGTCGGCGACGCGGTCATGAACGCGATGCCCCTCTTCCATGTGGCGGGCGTAAACATCGGTATCCTGACGGCCGCACAAGGTGCCAAAGCTGTCGTGCTGCGTGAAATCGATCCGGCAGCAATCTTGAAACTGATCCCCGAGCACAAGATCGCCCATGCGTTCTGGGTCCCCGCAGTCATCCTGATGCTGACCCAGATACCGAATGTGCGCGACATCAACTGGTCGAGCCTGAAGCAGGTTTTCTATGGCGCCTCTCCGATTGCCGAGAGTTTGCTGCTTGATGCGCAGGACATCATGGGTGCGCGTTTCACCCAGCTCTACGGACTGACCGAGACGGGCGGCTGCGGAACCTATTTGCCGCCTGAAGCCCATGACCCGGCCTGGGGAAAGCTGCGCTCATGCGGCGTACCCTATCCGGCCACAATCGTGCGATGCCTCGACGCAGAAGGGAATCCCGTCCCCACCGGCGAAGTTGGCGAGATCGCCATCAAGTCCGCCTTCGTCATGAAAGGATACTGGAACCGCCCGGATGCCACAAAGGAATCGGTCGACGCGTCCGGGTTCTTCCGGACAGGAGACGCGGGCTATTTCGACGAAGACGGATTTCTCTATATCCACGACCGCGTAAAGGACATGATCGTGTCCGGCGGCGAGAACATTTATCCCGCCGAAGTCGAGAATGCGATCTTTGGCCACCCTGGCGTGGCGGACGTGGCAGTTATTGGCGTGCCCGACGAAAAATGGGGCGAGGCCGTCAAGGCCATCATCGTCGTCAAGCCGGGCGAAGCGCCGACTCAGGACAGCATAATCGCTTGGGCGCGCGAACGCATTGCCGGCTATAAATGCCCAAAGACGGTAGAGTTCATCGAGGTGCTGCCCCGTAATCCGTCCGGCAAAGTCTTGCGCAAGGATTTGCGCGAAACTTACTGGAAGGACCAGGCACGTCGCATCAGCTGATCAGAAGGCGGATGGCATGGCGTCCCCCATGCCGTCCGCTATCAATCATATTGGACTAGTTGGCGAGGCTCAGCCAGTCGCGGGCTGACGACAGCGCCACTTTGACTTCTTCCGAGCTCAGCATATCAGCCATTTCCTGACGCTGCACGCGGGCCTCTTCATGTCCCTTGGACACAGCGAGGTTGAACCATTTGTGCGCAGAGATCAGATCCATCTCCGATCCGACACCAGCGGCACAAGCAAGGCCGGCCTGATAGAACTCATCTGCATTTGCGTCGGCGCCCAACAGGCCACCTGGCTGTATTTCAATATCCGAAAAGGGCATCTTGTTTCTCCTGTCACCCTGCCTTCGCCGCCACCCTGTTTCGGGCATGTCAGCCAAGACATCCATCCGTCACCAGAGCATTCCGGCGACAGGCAAAGAGTGCCTTCTCTCCTTTGCCGTATGGTTAACAGGAACCTGCCCAAACCCCGGCTATTTTAATATTCCGGGTCCGGTTGTTCATTTTTGATGCAATTTGAGGACTTCGGACATGAAAAACCCCCGCACGGCGAGGCGGCCGTACGGGGGTTCTGCATGATCGAAAGGAGTTGGAGGCTTAAGCAGCCACTTTCTTCTTTGCGAGAGATTCTGCGAGTTTTTCCATGGCGTCGCCCTTCTCGATATTCTCGACGGCGGCGAGTTCACGAGCCATGCGGTCCAGGGCGCTCTCATAAAGCTGGCGCTCGGAATAGGACTGTTCCGGCTGATCTTCGCCACGGTGCAGGTCGCGAACGACTTCCGCAATAGAGATCAGGTCACCGGAATTGATCTTCGCTTCATATTCCTGAGCCCGGCGCGACCACATGGTCCGCTTGATGCGCGCACGACCACCCAGGGTCTTCAGCGCATCTTCGACCAGCTTGGAACCCGCCAGAGCGCGCATGCCAGAGGCTTCGGCGCGATTGGTTGGGACGCGAAGGATCATTTTGTCCTGATCAAAGGACACCACATAGACCTCCAGGTCCATGCCGGCCACAGTCTGCTTCTCAACGCTCGTGATCTTGCCCACCCCGTGTGCGGGGTAAACGACGCTTTGACCCACTTCAAACGCCAGTTCCGCAGATGCTTTTTTAGCCATGTTGGATATCGCCCTTTTCTACGCATTTAGAGCCGACAAAATCCCCCCCAGTCCGACGCATTTGACGGTCTGAGTTGAAGTTTCCGGATCTTTTCAGTTATTACTCAAGTCTGAACGATAGCATAAATGTGCAGCTTTTTCAACAGACACGCCCAGATGCTAACCAAGAGTAAAGTTCCCAAGGTCGCTGATTTTGTTAACGTTTATTGAGAAACCCAGCAAAATCAGGGTTCGGACGACCCGATTCAGGCGTCGCCTTCACCCGGTTTGGGGCTGAAATATTTCTCCAGCTTACCGGTTTCTTGCGCAAATTCTTCCCGGTCTGCCGGCGGTTCCTTCATCCGGGTGATATTTGGCCAGGTCTGCGCATACTCGGTATTCAGCTTCAGCCATTTGGCGTCCGGGTCATCCTCGGTATCGGGCTTGATGGCCTCCACAGGGCATTCCGGCTCGCACACACCGCAATCGATGCACTCATCCGGGTGGATGACCAGCATGTTCTCGCCTTCATAGAAGCAGTCGACAGGGCAAACCTCGACGCAATCCATGTATTTGCAGCGGATACAGGCATCAACGACAATATAGGTCATGGGCAGGAGGGCCTTCTGGGGTTTGTGCACCGGCGAAATGGCGCGCGCAGGCGCTCATGTCAATGAGGTGTTCTGACAGGAGTCTTCAGGAAGCGTCGGCGATCCGCTTTTCCGCCGCCTGGCGAGCCTGTGCGCGAGAAATATCGTCAATATGCAGCAGCGAGGCGACATGGCGGATATAGGCATCCTCGATATCGCTTTTTTCGCCATCAGCCAGCGCAACCCGGTACAAGCCTTCAATGATGGAAATCCGCTCCGCAATCGGCAGCTTCTTCACATGCTTGGTAAACTGGTGGGAACCGACCGCCTCTTCAGCCAAGGCTTCGCCTTCGGCCAGCACAGCATCTGCCTTGTCTGCATCGAATTTGAACGCTTCCAACAGGATTTCAGCGATCATGTCGCTTTCAATGTTCACATAGACCCCATCGGACAGGGCAGCCTCGACAAGTAGCGCCGCGGCCGCGACTTGCGGGTCCATCGGTCTCTCGGCAGGCGTTTTCTGCCGGAACAGATTTTTCAGCGTGTTCATCATGTGTCGGTCTCCAGCGTCGTGTACATTGCCGCCGCCTCTTCTGCCGGCCCTCTCCGAGTGCCCAGATCCAGCACTTCGACGGTCCTGATATGCGCGCCTCGCGCCAGCGTGACAACATCTCCAACGCAAATAGCGGCGCCCGGCTTGTTGACGCGCCGGGTCTGGCCATTGCGGGTCAATCGGACGCCCCGCTTGCGGATATACGTTCCGGACAGGGCGCGAGTCTTGAAAAACCGTGTCCGCCACAGCCACACATCAAGGCGCAGCGTTGGCGTGTCCGTCATTGAAAGGGCTTGTACTCGAAGCTCGTATCAGCTGCGCTTTCAGCGGCGGCTTCCGGCTTGGGTTTTGGCTTGCGTTTCTTTTTCTTTGGTTTGTTAGCCGCCTGCTTGGGCTCCGGCAGCAGGGCTGCGAGCGCCGCGAACGGGCTGTCCGGGTCCGGCTGGCGCGACTGCGAGGCACTGCGGGAATTGGACCGCCCGCCCCCGCCTTGCTGTTTTGGTCCGCGTGGACCTTTCGGGCCTTTGCCACCGGCATTCTGATCTCGGCCGCGCTGGGGGGGGCGCCCGCCTTCAGACCGCCCCTCGGGACGGGCGCGGGACGCATAGCGCCACAAAGTAACGGCATCCGTTTCCTTGTCCTTTTCCGCAGGCGCAAGGCCAAAGCCTTTCAACACGGCGGGCCAGTCATCGGCAGGGCAAGAGACGACGGAAGCCAGGTCGATCTCGATGGGGAATGCGTTCTTCGAGGCTTCCTTGCGGCGCTTGGCGATCTCCCAGCCGAGACGTTCGGCAAGGTCTGCGCGCACAGCCCGGCGGCCGAAACGGAGATAGCCATTGGCGGCAAGCGCCTCTTCCGGCCATGTGCCATCAAGCGCAAATGACCCGGCCCCCTCGGGTGCCAGTGGGAAAGGCTGACCTTCAAACACAGCGCGCAGAATGGCGATCATGCGCTGGCCTGCAGGCTTTTGCGCATCCGGCACATGTGCCGCGACACGGCCTGCTCTCACCCCAATGCCTTTGAGGGCTTCACGCTGGTCGCCGGTCAGACGCAGACTTGGGTCATCCTGGCGAAGATCAACCGCAGCCCCGGTTTCAAGAAGACGGAAGGCAATCCCGCGCGCGAGACCTTCCAGCGCATCGCCCGCTTTTTCAACGGCCAGCTTTGTATGAGTTGGCAGGATCTTGGCGGTCTCGGCCGCGGCCCATTGCTCCAGCCGCTGGCGCGCAGCTTCACGCTCGGCCGGGTCGACTTCGGATGCGCCGACAATCTCGACGCGCGGCGCCATCCAGCTCGATCCCTTGGCCAGATGGGCCACGGGCGAATTGATGTGTTCGATCTGGCCTTCATCATTCAGTTTGAACGCATCATCCGGCGCCGCCACGATCAGCGACAGGCGTTCCAGGATCAGCGGGCGCACAGCGGCTTGGGCTGCGCTGCGCACCGCCTTGCCTTCGAGCGTACGGGCATCAAGAACAGGTTCGAAGGTCAGGCCTTTCAGGCGTCCAACGACATGGCCTTCCACACGGACATCACCTTCCGGGGTCAATTCGGTCACGAGGGCGTCTTCCTTCTTCAGGCTGGCAAGCAAAGCGGTGGTTCGCCGGTCCACGAACCGGGCAGTCAGCGCTTCGTGTAGCGCGTCTGACAGGGAGTCTTCAATCTCTCGTGTTCGATCCTGCCATTTTTCCGGGTTTTCCAGCCAGTCAGGCCGATGGGCGGCATAGGTCCAGGTCCGTATATTGGCAAGCCGCTGCTGCAGCTTCGCAATATCGCCCTGGGTCGATGAAAGATCATCCAGACGGCGCTCCAGCCCCTTGTCGGCAAGGCGCGCATCCGGATTGGCGAGCGTTTCAGCAAGGCCCAGCACGAGCCGCGCATGGCCTTCCGGCCCGGCTTTGCGGAAGTCTGGCAGGCGGGCCAGATCCCATAGCCGCCGCACTTCGCGCGCACCCGCCACATTCGGCCCGATGGCCGCATCTTCCGCCATTCGGCGCAGCACCCATTCATCCAGTGCATGCGGATTATGGATCAGGGATGGATGCCCGGATGGGGTCTCAAGGCTCAGGATCAGGCGGCGCAGGCTGGAGAAGTCGAGTGCAGAGTTGCGCCATTGCAGATGATCCACCGGATCGAACCGATGCGCCTCGATGGCCTGCCATGTCGCTTCATCGAATGGCGGACAGGTCGCTGTCTCCCCAAATTCACCATCGGTACGGAACCGCCCGGCCCGGCCCGCGATCTGTGCGCATTCTGCTGGTGTCAGCAGGCGATGGCGCCGCCCATCGAACTTCGAGCGTGAGGCGAACACGACCCGGTCGACATCAAGGTTCAGCCCCATGCCGATCGCATCAGTTGCAACAATGTAGTCGACTTCGCCGGACTGGTAGAGCTCAACTTGCGAATTCCGCGTGCGCGGGCTCAGCGCGCCCATCACAATCGCCGCTCCCCCCTTCTGGCGCCGCAGCAATTCGCCAATCGCATAGACCTCATCCGCGCTGAATGCGACAATGGCCGTGCGCTTCGGCAGTTTGGTGATCTTGCAATGCCCGGTATAGCGCAGCTCTGAAAACCGCTCGCGAGGCTCGGTCTCGGCGCCAAGGTCCAATTTGCGCAACACACTGCGCATCGTGTCGCTGCCCAGCAGCAATGTCTCGTGATTGCCGCGCAAATTCAGGATACGGTCGGTGAAAACATGGCCCCGATCCTGGTCTTCGGCCAGCTGAATCTCGTCAATCGCGACGAAATCCACTTTCAGATCCACCGGCATGGATTCCACTGTGCACACCCAGTATCGCGCCGTACGCGGAACAATGCGCTCCTCACCAGTAATCAGCGCGACATGGGCCGCGCCCTTGCGCTCGACCACGCGATCATAAACCTCGCGCGCCAACAGGCGCAGCGGCAGGCCGATCATGCCGGTGCCAAACCCCGTCATCCGCTCGATGGCATAGTGGGTCTTGCCGGTATTGGTGGGGCCGAGAATGGCCTTCAGGGTGGAACTCATCGACGTTGCGTGGCGGGGCCGCCATTGAAAGTCAAGTTGAGCCTGCAATCGGCCCACACCCCCTGCCCCCGAACCGGTCAATCTGACAGGAAACTGCCCTTGATCCTGTCGCCCGGAAAAAACCCGCCTGTCGATCCAATTAGAAGTTGTCCGCCTCTGCGCACTCCCCTAGAGCCCTCGGAAACAATGGGGACTTCGCGTGACAATGACCGCCATGAATCAGGCTCGCTCTTCGAGCCAGAGGTTCTATGTCCTCGACGGCATGCGCGGGATCGCGGCGATCATCGTGATGCTCTACCACTATATTGGAAGCGGACAGTCCAGGCTGCTCATGAACAGCTATATTGCCGTGGACCTGTTCTTCATCCTCAGCGGCTTTGTCATCTATCATGCCTATGCCAAGGCCCTGCGGGACGGCATGCCTGCGGGCGTCTATGCCAACAAACGGATTTCCCGGCTCGCCCCGACTGTCGCGGGCGGCGTGGTACTCGGCGCCATCGCGATGCTGATCGTGTTTGCCGAGACCGGGCGGGCCTTCAACCCCCTCCAGTTCACCCTGACCCATATCGGGCATTTCGCTTTCATCCCGGCGCTCAGCGATTACGAGATCCCTGCGAACGGCACGCTGGAACTCTTCCCGTCCAATCCGCCGCTCTGGTCGATCTTCTACGAATTTGTCGCCAGCATCGCCTTCATCTGGATTGCGCGCCTGCCGAAATGGCGACTGGTCGGCACCTGCCTTGCCGCCTTCTCGCTCTACCTGTTTTGCTGTCTCGCGCTGGCCCGCTTGTCCGGCAATGGCCTGACCGCCAATGTCGGCTGGAGCCATCAGACCTTCTTCTTCGGCTTTCCGCGCGTTTTCTCGGCCTTCCTCGCCGGGATCATCATCTACCGGCTGGTCCAGAATCCTGCCGGCCCGGCGGCCCGATACTTGCCACGCTTTACAGGCCTGATGCCCACGCTGATCGTATTCGCGGTGACGCTCGGCATCCTGATGTTTCCCGTCTACGCAAAAGGCGCCTATCAGTTTATCGCCATCGGCCTGCTCTGCCCGCTGCTCATCCTGATCGGCGCGCGCGTCCAGCCGGGCAGCCTCTGGCTTACCGGGGTCTGCGAGCGTCTCGGCCTGATCTCGTTTCCGCTCTATTGTGTGCACGAGCCCGTCCGCCACCTGACTGGCGTTCTGCTGCGCCGTACCGGTCTGACGGACATCCCGACCGAGTTGCGCGTCACCCTGACCGTGATCCTCGCCCTACTGGTCTCAATCGGCTTGCTCTGGCTCCTCGGCCAATTCCAGGCCCGCCGCCGCCTCAGCGCCAGTTTGAAACCGTTTTTGGGATAGGATGGATCAGGCCATCGCCTCGGCGCGGACCAGCTCTGCGACCGGCGCTTTTTCGTTCACCACATGCGGCTGGAAGTGGAGCAGTTCCCAGCGTCCGTCATGATGCTCGACGAGGGCCGTGCAGCTCTCTACCCAGTCGCCATCATTCATGTAGGTGATGCCGTCAATGTCGCGCATTTCGGCGACATGGATGTGACCACAGATCGCGCCGTCGAATTCCTTGCGACGACAATAATCCGCCACATGGCCCTCGAAATTATGGATATGGTTCAGCGCCCGCTTGGTGCGCTTTTTCAGGGCCTGTGACAGCGACCAGTACGGCATACCGAACCAGCGACGGATCGCGTTCAGCTTCGTATTGGTCCAGAGCAGGAAATTATAGGCATGATCGCCCAGATGCATGATCCATTTGCGGTCGGCCCGCATCATGCCGTCAAACATGTCGCCATGTACGACCAGATAGCGCTTGCCATCTTCGCCCTCATGCACGGCGCGGTTCTTCACCTTGATGTCGCCAAAGGCGAGCCGGAACTGCAGGAAGGCGCGCAGGAACTCGTCATGGTTCCCGATGATATAGGTCACGTCCGTGCCGCGCTTCGCAGCCGTCAGGATACGGCGGATGACGTTCGTGTGTGATTGCGGCCAGTACCATTTCTTGCGCATCCGCCAGCCATCAATGATGTCGCCCACCAGATAGAGCTGCTCGGATGTATGCGTCTTCATGAAGGCGCACAGCGCATCGGCCTGGCATCCGGCACTGCCGAGATGCACATCGGAGATGAAGATCGAACGATAATCAGGGCGAGGATCGGCACGGGTCATGATGCCCGCCCTTAAGTGCGTTCGGTATGAGTTTTATGACAGTTTACCCCCTATTTTCGTCACAAAAATGCAATAAAAACAGGGTTAACAAAAAGACTTGTCCTCCCCCTCCGCAGGCGGAGGTATAATCAGCGCATGGATGACGCCTTCGCTACTTTGCGAAACCTGCCGCCGCACCTGCGGCCGTACCGGTTCTGGATCTGGCTACAGGTCGTGATCCTCACCTTTCACGTGCGCCATATCCAGCGGGATATGCGCGCCATGATGGTGCGCATATTACCCCGCGGAGAGGTCGATATTGTCGCTGTCGGGGACGGGCAGGGAACGATCAAACCTGATCCGCTGGCCTTTGAGCCATCGAAGGGCTTCCGACTGGCGATGGGGGAGTTGGATTTGGCTGTGCCGATGGGCGAGCGGCTTCAGTCAGCCCCTGCCGTCACAATGCCACGTCGGCCCTGTGCGACCGGCACGCGCCTGCCGCGTCCCGATACCTGACGCGAAGTGTCCCGATGAAAATCCAACTGTCTTCCAAGCGCCTTCACGGGCGTCGCATGCGCAGGAACAGGCGGTCTAACCTTCCTTCACGCCCCCACCGCGCCGGGCGAGCCAGACACCACCCAGGATCAGGGCGAACGCGATCAGCGCCTGCCAGCTCTGCGTCTCTCGGAAGAATATCCAACCGAGCACGGCGCTGACCACTGGAATCGCATAACCCGTCAGGGACAAGAATGTCGCGCTCGTCCGCGCGATCAAGTACATGTACAGCGCCTGTGCAATTGCCGTCGGGATCACGCCAAGCCCCACCACGGCGGCCCAATGCGTCCAGTCGGCATTGACCTCGGACGGGTGCACCGTGAAGGCCAGCGGCCACGAAACCACCGCCGCCAGCGTGACGAAACCGGTCGCGAACGGAATGGCCTCGATCCGGGGTGCGCCGCGCGCCATCAGGCTTGCAAGGGCGTAATTCATCGTCGCGAGGATCAGCAGCAGCTGCGCCACAACACTCGCATCGCCGAGCCCCTTCATCGCATCCGGCCCGAACAACACAGCCACACCCGCAAAACCGGTCAGCACGCCAATCGCGGTTCCGCGATTCATCCGTTCATCCGCAAACAGAAAGGTTGCCCCACTCACCACGAAGATCGGTACAGCGGCGGTATAAAGTGCGGCAAGGCTGGAATTGACCGTCTCCTGAGCGGTCGTGATCAGGAAGAAGGGAAAGACGGAGCCTGCGAGCCCCATCCCGATGATCGCCACCCAGCGCTTGCGGTCTCTCAATGGCGGCAATTTCTGCCCCCGTGCCAACATCAGCACCCACAGTACCGCCGCGCCAATCGTCAACCGCCCCGGCAGCACCCAGGCCACCGGCAGGCCCATATCCGGATTGCCCTTGTCCACCGCCACCCGGGTCAGCGCATAAGCCCCGGCCCAGAACAGGGTCAACAGAGCAAACAGCCCCCAATCAGCGGCAGAGCGGCTTTGAAGCTGGGGCCCATTCATGGCATCGCCGCGCCGCGCGACGCCTCGATTATACTGTACCAGTCCGGACGGCTGAGCTGAATTTCCAGCGCGCGCGTCGCCGCCTTCAGGCGCGCCGGAGTCTGCGTGCCCAGCAGAACAATGGGCTGCGCCGGATGCATCAGGACGAAAGCCAGCGCCACTTCGCTGCGGCTCACGCCATGCCCGGCCGCGATCCTGTCGAGCGCCTGATGCACATCCGCCAACCTTTCAGGATCATCAGGCTGCGGTCTATATCCATCGGCCAGCCGACCGCCCGCCAGCGGCGACCAAACCAGCGCCGCCGCACCGACTTCCTGGCACCAGTCCAGTGTGCCGTCTTCCAGGGGCGCCAGATGCAGGGCGGAAAATTCCGGCTGCGTGCTGACAAGCTTCGGCCCCAGATGCGCCTGCAATGCGCGGGTTTGCGCCACGGAGAAATTGGAGACTCCTGCTGCCCCGATCTTGCCGTCTGCCAGAAGCATTTCCAGCGCATCGGCAACTTCCTCCCAAGGGGTCAACAGGTCCGGCCGGTGAATTTGGTAAAGGTCGATCTGCTCAACGCCAAGCCGCGCAAGCGACGCTTCGCAGGCCTCGATCAGGTATTTACGACTCGAATTGTAGGGCGCGGGGGGAATAATCCCGCCCTTGGTCGCCAATACCATTCTCGTGCGCCGCGCAGGATCAGCCTTCAACACCTTGCCCAGCAAGACCTCGGCCGCGCCAAATCCATCCCCGCCAAATCCGTAGATGTCAGCCGTGTCGATAAGAGTCATGCCCAGATCGAGCGCGGTCTCCACAAGATTCTCCGCATGGGACAATTCATGTCCCAAAAAGCGCCAGCAACCGAAGCCCAAGGCACCCGCGCGCAGTCCGCTCGTTCCGATCCCTACCTGACGCATGAAACCGCCTCCTCGTGACTTCAGGCCATAAGAGGCCGCTGAAGCCAAGTCCACGACTGATCTCTGTTAGCGAAAACAGGCAGTAAGCGGCGCGAGGCCGCATGGGCAGCGGGTGGACGAAATTGCGCGGGCGTCGTAAAGGGCCAGCAGATTTATAGCCTGCCGCTCCAAAGGAGATTTTTCATGGCCGTTCGCGTTGCAATCAATGGTTTTGGCCGCATTGGCCGTCTCGTCCTTCGTTCGATCATCGAGCATGACCGCAAGGACATCGAAGTCGTCTCGATCAACGACCTCGGTCCCGTGGCCACCAATGCCCACCTGCTCCAGTATGATTCCGTTCATGGCCGGTTGAACCAGACGGTCGAAGTGGACGGTGACACGATCATCGTCGGCGACCGCAAATTCCTCTGCACCGCCGTACGCGACCCCGCTGACCTGCCGCATGCCGAGTTGGATATCGACATCGCAATGGAATGTACCGGCATCTTCGCCGACAAGGAAAAAGCGTCTGCTCACCTCAAGGCGGGCGCCAAACGCGTGCTGGTCTCTGCTCCGGCGACAAATGCTGACAAGACCATCGTCTTCGGTGTGAACCACGACACGCTTACCAAAGATGATCTCGTCGTCTCCAACGCATCCTGCACCACCAACTGCCTGTCGCCCGTCGCCAAAGTGCTGAACGACACGGTCGGTATCAAGCGCGGCTACATGACGACGGTCCACTCCTATACGGGTGACCAGCCAACCCTCGACCGGATGCACAAGGACCTCTATCGCGGCCGCGCGGCTGCGATGTCCATGATCCCGACCTCGACCGGCGCAGCAAAAGCCGTTGGCCTGGTCCTGCCGGAACTGAAGGGCAAGCTCGACGGTTCCGCCATCCGCGTCCCAACGCCAAACGTCTCGATGATCGACCTCGTCTTCGATGCCGGCAAGCCAACCACGGTCGAAGAAGTGAACACGGCCATCAAGGCCGCCGCTGACGGTCCAATGAAAGGCGTGCTCGGCTATACTGACAAGCCGCTCGTCTCCGCAGACTTCAACCACGATCCGCACTCGTCCACCTTTGCGCTCGACCAAACGCAGGTCATCGAAGGCACCATGGTTCGGGTCCTGTCCTGGTACGACAATGAGTGGGGCTTCGCGACCCGCATGAGCGATACTGCCCTCGCCATGTCCAAACTCATCTAAAACCCTTCTCCAGAGCGCTTCCCAACCGGGAGGCGCTCTTTTTCCATGCCGCATCGCACCCGGTTGGCCGGGCATTCTGGAGGAAATACCATGTCCAGCTTCAAACGCCTTGCCGATGCCGGCGATCTGACCGGCAAGACCGCGCTTGTCCGAGTCGACTTCAACGTGCCCATGGAAAACGGCCTCGTCACCGATGACACGCGCCTGCGGGCCGCCATTGATACGGTGCAAACCCTGCGCACCCAGGGCGCCAAGGTCGCCCTGCTCGCACATTTCGGCCGCCCCAAGGGTGAGCGCGTTGCAGACATGAGCCTTGCGCCGATTGCAGGCGCCTTCGCCAAAGTGCTCGGCTCGAATGTCAGCTTTATCGCCGACTGCAAGGGCGAGCATGTGAAGCAGGCCATTGCTGATCTCGACCCTGCCGGCGTGATCCTTCTGGAGAACACCCGCTTCTATGCAGGCGAGGAAAAAGGCGACCCGGAACTGGCGAAAGAAATCGCCGCACTCGGCGACATCTACGTCAATGATGCCTTCTCGGCCGCCCACCGCAAGCATGTCTCTACGGCTGTACTCGCGACCCTCCTGCCCGCCTATGCAGGCGTGAACATGGAAGCTGAACTCGACGCGCTCGACAAGGCGCTCGGCACGCCGGAACGTCCCGTGCTGGCTGTGGTCGGCGGCGCGAAAGTCTCTTCCAAGATCGACCTTCTGAAGAACCTTGTTACCCAGGTCGACTCGCTGGCGATCGGCGGCGGCATGGCCAACACATTCCTGGCCGCGCAGGGGATCAGTGTCGGCAAGTCCCTCTGCGAGCATGATCTCGCTGAGACCGCCCGCGAGATCATGCAGGTCGCTAAAGAAAACAATTGCAATATCCTGCTTCCGGTCGATGTTGTTGTCGCGAAGGACTTCAAGGCTCACGCCGAGAACCGCACCTGCGCAACGGATGAGGTCGCAGACGATGAGATGATCCTCGACGCTGGCGTCAGGACGATCGCACAGCTGGTTGCCGCGATGGGCAACTCAAAGACACTGGTCTGGAACGGGCCGCTCGGCGCGTTCGAACTGACCCCTTTTGACAAGGCCACCGTTGCAGCAGCCCAAGCTGCGGGTATCCGCGCAAGTGACGGCAAGCTGATCGCCGTCGCCGGAGGCGGCGATACCGTTGCCGCGCTCAATCATGCCGAGGCCGCCGACGAGTTCACCTTCGTCTCAACCGCTGGCGGCGCCTTCCTTGAATGGATGGAAGGCAAGCCCCTGCCCGGTGTGGAAGCTCTCAAAGCCTGATCCCTTTTGAGACAGCCTGCGGCAAATCGCGCAGGCGGCTGCAAATGACAACGTTCTCATCGGTTTGCTGCGCGGCGTCAGAAAAAATTGATGTTCCAGATGAAATCGATTTCAGGCCCTGAATCCCACACGTCTCTGGCAGTCCTTTCCCCCGAAACTGCCCGTACTGCCTGAGATTCGGGCGGGTGCGAGCGCGCTCACATCAATCCTTGTCAGCCTGTTGACCCAGAAGACAGGCACGGTACTTGAATGCAAAGTTTGCAAATTCCACGCATGCAAGGGACGCCCCGTTAAAATCATGACCAATCCTCAAATGGCCCGGCAGATTGCCGACAAGAATGGCTTCATCGCAGCGCTTGACCAGTCGGGTGGCTCCACCCCCAAGGCTCTGCGCCTCTACGGCGTGAACGAAGACGCCTATTCCAATGACGAAGAAATGTTCGGCCTGATCCATGAGATGCGTGCCCGCATCATCAAGGCACCAGCCTTCAATGGCGAAAAGGTCATTGGCGCGATCCTGTTTGAACGCACCATGGATGGCGAAGTCGATGGCACGCCAACCGCCGAATACCTCTGGAACGCCCATCAGGTCGTTCCCTTCCTGAAAGTCGACAAAGGCCTCGCAGACGAAGCCAATGGCGTCCAGATGATGAAGCCGATGCCGGACCTCGATCACCTGCTCGAACGCGCGGTCGGCAAGGGTATCTTCGGCACCAAGATGCGCTCGGTTATCAATGCCGCCAATCAGGAAGGCATCGCTGCCATCGTTGCACAGCAGTTTGACGTTGGCCGCCAGATCCTGGGCCACGGCCTGATGCCGATCATCGAGCCTGAGGTCACGATCACGATTGCCGACAAGGCCGAGGCCGAGGATATTCTCCTGGCCGAGATCACCAAGCAGCTCGACGCGCTGGGCGAGGACAAGCGGGTAATGCTGAAACTGTCCCTGCCGACCAAAGCAAACCAGTACAAGTCGCTGGTCGATCATCCGCGCGTGATGCGCGTTGTCGCGCTTTCCGGTGGATATTCTCGCGAAGATGCCTGCGCCAAGCTTGCCAATAACTCCGGCATGATTGCCAGCTTCTCCCGCGCCCTGACCGAAGGCCTCTCGGCCCAGCAAAGCGACGAAGAGTTCAATTCCACGCTTGCCGCCACGATTGATCGCATTTGTGCGGCATCCAGCGCCGGATAGGCCGGGTTTGTCCTAGACTCGCGCCTGACGCGAAAGCAAAGTGCCGCCCATGTTAAACATGAGGCGGCATTTTTTGTTCGCCAATCGATTGGGGACTTAAAGGCATGATTAAACACACCGTAACAGGCGCGGTATCCGCGCTGACGCTCCTGGCGGCTGCTTCTTGCATGGCAACCGTCGAGCCGACAGCGTTGGAACAGGCAGAGGCAAACACGCCTAGCCTGCAGGACGAAGCCAGCGCGATGCTGGCCGAGCTCGTCGTCAATCCGGCCTCTGCGGAAGTGTTCGAATCCCGTTGCGAGAATGCGATGCTGCTCGCCGGAAAGTTCATCACCGATCTTGAAACCCGCGACACGCCGCCCGGTGTTCAGGACATTCAGGATTTTGACCTGCTGACAAATATCGCCTTTTCGGTTGGCTATGGAGAAGCGGCTATCGTGGCCGAAGCAAACCCGGACGAAGCGTTGAGGGAAGTCGGCAGCGCATGTCAGGAAGACACAGCCAGCATCATCTCGACGCTCTCCCTGTCCGGCCCCATCTACGAACGCATGGTCGCGATTGATGCCGACGCCCTCAATGATCGCTCCGCCCTCATGTTGTCCCGCATTCTGAGAGACTATCGGCGCAGCGGTGTCGACAAGGACGAAGCGACGCGAACGCGCGTAGAGGAACTGAACGCCGAACTGGCGGAGATCAGCACTGAGTTCAGCAAAAACCTCCGCGAAATTGTCGGACAGGTCGAAGTCGATTCAGTCGACGCGCTGGAGGGACTGCCACAGGATTATATCGACGCCCACACGCCCAATGAGGATGGCAAGATCGTCATCACGACCAACTATCCGGACCTGATGCCTGTCTTCAACTACTCCCCGAACGAAGACTTGAAGAAATCCCTCTTCATTGCCTCGGCCAACCGTGCGTATCCGGAGAATGTAGAGCCACTCCGGAAACTGCTCGAGAAGCGCTACGAACTTGCACAATTGCTGGGCTATGAAAATTACGCAGCCTATATCACCGAAGACAAGATGACGGGCTCGCCAGAGGTTGCCATCGACTTCCTCGACGGTGTCGAAGCCGCCGCCCGAAACGCCGCTGAAATCGAATACGAACGCCTGCTGGCTTTTCAACAAAACAGTAATCCCGACGCGACGCAGGTCAGCCAGTGGCACAGCGGCTATCTTTCGGAACAGATTCGCCAAACCGACTATGCGCTCGACGCCCAGGAAGTGCGCCAGTACTTCGCCTACAATGACGTTCGGTCAGGCATATTTTCGTTGGTACAGGACCTGTTCGAAGTCGAGATACGTGACTGGACCGATGCTCCGATTTGGCAGGAAACCGTAACCGCTCACGAAATCTACAAGGATGGCGAACTGGTCGGCCGTTTCTTCCTCGACATGCATCCCCGCGAGGGCAAGTTCAAACACGCGGCCGCCTTCCCCATTCGGTTCGGCCCAACATCTGAAGGCGTGCCAGTTGCCTCACTGATGTGCAACTTCCCTGCGGGCGATCATACGACCGGTCTGATGGAGCATAGACAGGTCGAAACCTTCCTCCATGAATTCGGCCACCTCATCCATGCGATGTTCTCTGGCCAACCAGACTACGCCGATCTCAGCATGAGCAGCCTTGAATGGGATTTCATTGAAGCCCCGTCACAGATGCTGGAAAACTGGGTGTGGGATTATGATACGCTGGCAAAGTTCGCCGTAAACTCCGACGGCGAAATCATTCCCGTCGAACTGGTCGAGAAGATGAACGCCGCGCGTGACTTCGGCACCGGCCTCGGCACGCTCCGTCAGCTGACCTATGCCGGCGTCTCGATGAATTACTATAATCGCCCACCCTCTGAGGTCGATTTCGAGAAGATCTGGCTTGAACAGGAAGCTGGCCTCAGCCCGTTCGAGACCCTGCCGGACCTCCATCGGTATGCCAGCTTTGGGCACCTCGATGGCTATTCTGCGATCTACTACACTTATCAATGGTCACTCGCGATCGCGACAGACATGTTCAAGCAGTTCGAAGCAAACGGCTTGCGCGACGAAGTCACCGCTGAACGCTATCGGGAACTGGTCCTGAGCGCCGGATCATCAAAACCGGCCGCCGAACTCGTGCATGATTTCCTTGGGCGCGATTGGTCGCCTAAAGCGTATGAGCAGCACTTGATCGACGCCGCGGCGTCCGCACCCAGTGTGGAAGCTGAAAAGGACTAGCAGTGATGTTGGAGATGCGTCCGAACTGTGAACGCTGCGATACCGATTTGCCGCCGGATGAAGCCGGAGCGTTTATCTGCTCGTTCGAATGCACGTTCTGCTCTGATTGCATGGACGGTCCTCTCGATGGTCGCTGCCCGAACTGCGGCGGCGACCTCGAGCCCCGGCCGATGCGGCGCGGCAAGCCACTCGACGCCTACCCCGCCAGCACGCAGCGGGTTTTGAAGACTTCCGGCTAGGCACGCCCTGCGCTATAGCGCGCGCCATGAGCAAGACCGAAGACTATGTCCGCCCGCGCACGCGGCTTTACCTGATAACTCCGCCCCGCATCGAAGATGTGGAGGGCTTTGCAGCCCTATTGGAAACGGCATTGTCAGCGGGCGATGTCGCCTGTCTCCAACTGCGCCTGAAGGCTGATACCGGCGAGATCGACGTCGACGCCACCCGCGCCGTTGGCGCAGCCGTTACAGAAATGGCCCAGGCCTACGGCGTTGCCGTGCTGGTCAATGACAGCGCCGAACTTGCCGTCGAGATAGGTGCAGATGGCGTTCATGTCGGGATGGATGACATGCCGGTCAAGAAAGCCCGGGAGATCGTCGGCCCGGACATGATTGTCGGCGCAACCGCCAAGAACTCACGTCATGCTGCCATGCAGGCATGCGAGGCTGGCGCAGATTATGTCGCCTTTGGTGCGTTCTTCCCGACCCGTACCAAGACCGGTACGGTCGAGGCGAATCCGGACCTTCTGGAAATATGGCAGGAAAGCATGGAAGTGCCCTGTGTCGCGATTGGTGGCATCACAGTCGAAAACGCCGAGCCGCTCGCTGTAGCTGGCGCTGATTTTCTCGCGGTCTCATCCGGGGTCTGGGATCATCCTGAAGGCGCGCCGGTAGCGATTGCCCACTTCAATGCGCTTCTTGACCGGCTCGATGCATCGAAGGCCTGACGCTGCAAGCTCGCTGTAAAACCCTGCATGAACCGGTCCCGCATTAACACTCCGCCCGCTTGACCGTTTCGGGCCAAAGGCTTACGCCCCCGCCAAACCTTCAAAAGGACACGCCCCAATGGTCAAGATCAATGGTAATGAAATCAAGCCCGGCAACGTCATCGAGCATGACGGCACGGTCTGGCGCGCCCTGAAGACGGCGTCGGTCAAGCCCGGCAAGGGCGGCGCGTTCAATCAGGTCGAATTGCGCAACCTGCTGAATGGATCGAAATCGAACGTGCGCTTCCGTTCTTCCGAGACCGTTGAGAAGGTCCGTCTGGAGCAGAAAGACCATCAATTCCTGTTTGCGGACGATGACGCTTTCACCTTCATGGACCAGGAAAGCTTTGAACAGATCGCGATCCAGCGAGACTTTATCGGCGACCAGGGCGCTTTCTTGCAGGACGGCATGACCGTCTCCATTGAGTTTTATGGCGAGACGCCGATTGGTGTTGATCTGCCGGAACAGGTGATCCTCGAAGTTCAGGAAACCGAGCCGGTTGTGAAAGGCCAGACGGCTGCCAACAGCTTCAAACCCGCAATCTGTGACGGCGGCGTCCGGGTCATGGTTCCGCCCTTTGTCGGCACCGGCGAACGCATTGTCGTCCAGACAGCCGATTCCACTTATCTCCGTCGCTCCGACTAGGAACTCCCATGTCCAAACCCTCCCCCGTTGGCACCGTCATGATCGCCGCTGCACGTGCAGCTGGCCGTTCGCTTGCCCGTGATTTCGGCGAAGTCGAAAATCTGCAAGTGTCCAAGAAGGGCCCGGCAGACTTTGTCTCCAACGCCGATCATCGCGCCGAAGAGATCATCTACTCAGCGCTCGCGAAGGCGCGGCCCGGCTATGGCTTTGTCATGGAAGAACGGGGCATTGTCGAAGGCACAGACAAGTCGAACAGATTCATCGTGGATCCTCTCGACGGTACGCTGAACTTCCTGCACGGCCAGCCGCACTATGCTGTCTCCATTGCGCTCGAGCGCGAAGGCAAGCTGTTGACCGGAGTGGTCTATGATGTCGCGAAGAACGAGATCTTCTGGGCTGAGACCGGACGCGGCGCATGGCTGGAGAACCGCAAGCTGCGTGTTGCCGCTCGCACCCGCCTCAATGAGGCTGTGGTGGCCACCGGAACGCCGTGGCACGGCAAAGCCGAAGAAATGCACGCGAATTTTGCCCGCGAAATGCTTGCGATGACGCCCGCATGCGCTGGCATTCGCCGCTATGGCTCCGCAGCTCTGGATCTCGCTTACGTCGCCGCGGGACGGTTTGACGGATTCTGGGAGCGCGACCTGAAACCCTGGGACATTGCTGCGGGCATCGTGCTGGTGCGCGAAGCGGGCGGAACCGTTGCCGAAATCGATGGCGGCGACTTCATGAAGACCGGCTCGGTTCTGGCTGCCAATGAAGAGCTCCATCCGTTGATCGAACAGCAGCTGCGCCATGCTGCGGCGTTCGCGCGGAAAGCGGACTAAACCCTTCCCTAGCGGCAAGGCCTCCTGACACCAGAAAGATCGTGACACCCGCGTCATTTTTTGGCCTTATAGGCTGAAAAATGGGCAGGAAGCAGTCATGATACATACCGATACCGACGTTCTCATCATCGGAGCGGGCCTTTCCGGCATCGGCGCCGCGGTTCATCTCGAAAAGAAGTGTCCAGGCCTCGGCTATCAGATATTCGAGCAGCGTGGCGCAATTGGCGGCACTTGGGACCTGTTTCGCTATCCGGGCATTCGATCTGACAGCGACATGCATACGCTCGGTTACAACTTCAAACCGTGGACCGAAGCGAAGGCCATTGCCGATGGGCCTTCGATCCGGAAATATGTCGCGGACACCGCCAACGAATATGGCGTCACACCCCACATCAAATTCAACACGGCCATCGTCGCCGCCAACTGGTCCACGCCCGACCAAGCCTGGCATGTGACGCACGAGGATGAATTTGGTGCGCGTTCAATCACGACGTGTCGTTTCCTGTTCATGTGCGGCGGCTACTACCGCTATGATGAGGGCTATCGGCCGGACTTCCCGGGCGAAGACGCCTTCAAGGGCCAATTCATTCATCCGCAGCATTGGCCGGAAGATCTCAACTATTCCGGCAAGAAAGTCGTCATCATCGGATCTGGCGCGACCGCCATGACACTGGTGCCTGCCATGACCGACAAGGCTGCGCACGTCACCATGCTCCAGCGCTCGCCAACCTATGTTGTTTCGCGCCCGTCGGTAGACAAGTTCGCCAATTTCCTGCGCAAGATACTGCCTGACAGCTGGGCCTACTCCTTCATCCGCTGGCGGAATGTCCTGCTGCAGCAATTTTTCTTCAAACAGACCCGTTCAAATCCCGACAAGGCCCGCGAGCGGCTAATCGGCATGGTGAAAGAAGAACTCGGCCCGGACTATCCAGTCGAGACCCATTTCAATCCGTCCTATAACCCGTGGGAACAGCGGTTATGCCTCGTGCCGGATTCCGATCTTTTCAATGCGCTGAAGTCTGGCAAGGCGAGCGTCGAGACCGATCACATCGAGACGTTCACCCCCAACGGGATAAAGCTGAAATCCGGCAAGGAGATCGAGGCCGACATCGTCGTCACCGCGACCGGTCTGCAATTGCAGTTCATGAATGGCGTGGACGTGTCCGTTGATGGCACCCGCACCGATGCTGGACGGCTCTTGAACTATAAGGGCGTGATGCTCTCCAACATGCCAAATCTGGCGGTCACCTTCGGCTACACCAACGCCTCATGGACCCTGAAGGCCGACCTGACATCTGAATATGTCTGCCGCCTTCTGAACTACATGGACCAGCATGGCTACACGTCGGCCATGCCGAAACTCGAACAATATCCCAACCAGACCGAACCGTTTGTGGACTTCTCATCCGGGTATTTCCAACGCGTCATGGACCAGTTCCCCCGCCAGCACACGGAAAAACCGTGGAAGCTGCACCAGAACTACAGCGCTGACGTCAAGAACCTGCGCCGCGGGCCAATCGCCGATGGCGTGATGGATTTCACAAAGGCCGAAGAGGCCGCCAGCAAGCCGCCCGTCTTGCAAGCCGCAGAATAGCGTTTTGCTATATTTCTTTTGTCGAGCTCCCTATATTGAAAATACAGGGTCTTGATGAAGGGAACAAAGATATGTGGCTATGGCTGTTATGGTGGTGCGTAGACGATCATCTCGCGGCGGCGCTGGATGCGCCGGGGCTGGGAGAACTGCCCATCTGGGTGCCGCTGGTTCTGTCACTTGCCTTCGCGTTCACGATTGATGGCAAGGTCAAGAAACTCCGCAAGAAATAGGTGGGTCAACCCTCTGCAAACTGCAATTCGGCAAGGCGGGCATACAGGCCGCCCCTGGACACGAGTTCCTCGTGACTACCTTCCTCGACGATGCGTCCATGTTCCATCACGATGATCCGGTCAGCCCGGCGCACCGTGGAGAGCCTGTGTGCGATCACCAGCGTGGTGCGGCCCTCGGCGGCGTTGGAAATGGCCCGGCGCACAGCCGCTTCGCTTTCGGAATCGAGCGCTGAGGTGGCTTCATCCAGCAGGAGCACCGGCGCATCGCGCACAAGCGCCCTGGCGAGCGCAATACGCTGACGCTGGCCGCCTGACAGACTCCTCCCCTTCTGGCCAAGATCCGTCGCAAGCCCGTCTTTTTCAGCCAGGAAGTCGAACGCTTCAGCCATGCGAGCAGCCTGCTCAAGCAGGGCCTCGTCAGGCGTGTCGGTACCAAAGCCGATATTCTGCGCTGCAGTGCCTGTGAACAACGCCGATTCCTGTGGCGCATAGGCAAATTGCTGACGCCAGTCACGCGGATCAGCCTGCATGGCAGATACGCCGTCAAGCGTGACCGTGCCTGATGGCACATCGAATAGGCGCAATGCCAGGCGAAAGACCGTAGTCTTGCCTGCGCCGCTCGGCCCGACAAGCGCCACAAACTCGCCCGGCTTTACCGACAGGGAGAAATGATCAAGCGCCGAGACAGCTTCATCGCCATAGCGGAAAGTAACATCCTCAAAGGCAAGCGCGCCGGTCACCTTGCCCGGCAGGGCAACAGGGTTTTCTGGTGCGGTGATTTCGGGTTCAGCGTTCAGCACTTCAGCGGCACGGTCGGCCGCGCCGGCCGCGCGCATGACTTCGCCATAGACTTCCGCCAGCATGCCAAAGCCCGATCCTGCATAAAGCGCGTAGAGCACCATGGAGGCGAGATCGCCAAAGCTCATGGACCCAGTTGCGACGGCCCGCGCACCCATCCAGAGCACACCCACAAAGCCGCCAAACAGCAGCACAGAGACCAAAACGATCATCAGCGACCGCGCCCCGATCCGGCGCATCGCCGCATCAAACGTCGCCTCGACCGCCTCGGTAAATGCTCCCAGCCGGCTTTGTTCCCGATTATAGGCCTGAACCAGTTCGATTGCGTCTAGCGCCTCGGCAGCTTCCGCACCCGCATCCGCCAATCGTGACTGCGCCCGGTTCGACATCTTCCGGATCACCCGGCCAATCGCCATGACGGGCAGAACGGCCACCGGCAACATGGCCAGCAAGGTGAGGCCGAGCTTCCAGTTCACGACCAGCATCATGGTCAGCGCGCCCGTGGTGGTCAGCAGCGTCCGTGCAGCCAATGACGCCGACGAGCCAAGAAAGGTTTCGATCAGCGTGATGTCTGCTGTCAGGCGCGACACCGCCTCGCCAGACCGCATCTGCGAATGATAGCGGGGCGACAGTTTCAGCAGGTGCGCATAAAGATCCTTGCGCAGGTCGGCCGCAATCCGTTCGCCAAAGCGTGACACGAAATAGAACCGGATCGCGCCAAGCACGCCTGACAGAATGGCCGCCAGCGCAACCCAGAGAAATGCGCGGTCGACCAGCGCCAACAATTCCTCGGCGCTGCCCTGCGCGGCCTGGCCCGCATCCGCGGCGCTGCCGAGCAGCAAAGGTATCGCGAGACTAACGGCCGCCGCCGCCACCAGGAATACGAGTGCGATGGACACGGTCACCCAATGACGGGCGACATAGGGCATCAGCAAGGCCAGTGGTTTCAACGACTTTGCCTTGGGCCGGTTGATCGCTTCGCCGCCTGCTGGTTCTGTTGCACGGCGGTCTTCTGTGAAGGAGCTGTCTGTATCGGTCATGCCCGTCTATAAGTCCTTTCAGATTCCCTGCCAGCAGCCTCTTGCAGAGGTCGCGTCTTTCAGTTACACGCGCCACTTCGAAAACAGGCTGAGACAAGCCCGCGCACCCAAGCGATGGCAGCGCGGTTGTCCTTAGAGTTCAAGAGAGGCGAAGGCCATGAAAAAAGAAGGTCATCCCGACTATCACTTCGTCACCGTAGTGATGACAGACGGAACCGAATATCAGACGCGCTCCACCTATGGCAGCGAAGGCGACCGCCTTGTTCTGGACATCGATTCCAAATCGCACCCGGCCTGGACCGGCGGCGACGGCAAGATGCTCGACCGTGGCGGCCGCGTCTCGCGCTTCAAAGACAAGTTCAAAGGCTTCATGTAAGCGTTCTTCGCTTCGCATGATGCGTATAGTGGAAAGCCCCGGCCTTTTGGCCGGGGTTTTTCCGTTTGGTCCCTATTTCCAAAACTGACCCCACATCTGACCGGTTAACCCTCGCTTAACCCGCCATCGCCAGCGTGCGCCTCACACTTTCAGGAGGCACGAACATGTTGCGCGGCATTCAAGTCAGATCTGTCCTGTATTCCGTGGCGATCCTTGCCGGCCTCGGCGGCGCAGCCGCGCTGGCAGCTCAAGCCGCTATCGAACAGGACGGCCTCGTCTATTGGTCCGACGGCGATTCCGGGCGCCTGCCAGACGGCACCAAATTCCGCCTGCATGGTGTCGACGCGCCTGAGACGCGCAGTCTGAAACAGCTTGGCGGGGCCGACTGCGAAGCCGAACGCGAACAAGGTTATATCGCCAAGGAAAGGGTGATCGAACTGACTCGTGGCAAGGAAATAGCTGTGACACGCGATTATGGTCTCGACCGATACAAGCGGCTCGTCGTTGATATCAGCATCGATGGTGAAGATCTCGCCACGCGCCTTGTGGCCGAAGGCAGCCACCAAGTCTGGGACTATGATGGCGGTGCTCCAAAGCCAGACTGGTGCAGCCCGCACCGTAGATCGACAACATCGGGCCAAGTCAGCCCGTAGTTCTGCAAACCAAGCCGCTGCATTGCCCCGTAGCGTTCCTGTCTCTAGGTTCTGCTGAGAACGTACGACAGGAGCCACGCCAAAAATGATTTCCCGGAAGACGGCCGCTGCCGCATCTGTCCTGCTTGGTAACGCGGCCCTGTCCGCTTGCAATGACCCGGCCCCGGCCCGCACGGCGGCACCGGAAACTGCACCACCAGAAAATTCACTGCAAATCGAAACGGACCGCGCCCTGACAGGCAATGAAGTCAGCACGTCGGTCGGCGTACGCATCCTGACGGCAGACAAGCGCGTCGCTGTACTCGCCGGTCATATCGAGGCGGGCTTGGCACTCTACCGCGCGGGCGCGCCAGACCTCGCAGCGGCGCAACTCAATCACGCGGTGTCGCTTGAAACCCAGTCGGAACGCGACGGATTTGGCGCATTTGGCTTCGACACCAGCGTCTATGAGACTGTCCACGCCGCCGCAACAGCCGGAACACCCGCAGAGGACATTGAAGACGCGCTCATCGCCGCCAAGGCCAACCTTGCAGAGACGCTGGAGGCAACAGGCCTCGAACAGCTGGATCTTGTTCTCTTCCTGCTGGAACTTTGCGGCGACGAATATGGGGTCGGCGTTATTGATGCCGCGATTGACCGCGCCCCGGCCTATCAAGCGGCATATGGCTATGCGGCGACCGCGCGCGACGTGGCCCGAAATATGGAAGGCGCGGATGACCTGGTGCTGGAACTGGAATTGCTGGTCCGCATGTGGCCCGGCGACGGTCCGGTCATGGTCGATGCGGTTGCGCCTGAACCGGCCATGGGAACCCAGATCGCCCGGGCCCGACTGGCAGCCTCAATTCTTTAGCAGCGCGTCGATGAATCCGACCGCTTCGATAGAACTCCAGTCGGCATCCCCGGCCAGACGCGCGATCTCCACGCCGCTCGCATCGTACAGGATCGTCGTGGGAAAGCCCTGAACGCCACTATCGTAAACGATCTCAAACTGTTCCGGCGTTGCGCTGTGGAACGTGATGTTGCTCGCACCCAGTTCACCGAGGCGCTGCGCGGCATAGGAAAGGTCTTCTTGGGCATCAACGCTGATCGCAACCACTTCAAACCGGTCCCCGCCCCGCGCGGTCTGAAGCGCTCCGAGCGACGGCATTTCCTTTTCGCAGGGCGCACACCATGTGGCCCAGAAATTCACCAGAACAACTTTCCCCATGAACGCATCCAGCGAAACGGCTGAGCCGTCTTCCAGATAGAAGGGCGCGTTTGAGGCGGATGTTCCAGCCTGAGAGAAATCAAGTTTCTCGATTTCGCCTCTTGCATAGGCTTCCAACCTGTTTTCTGAAGGTTTTCCACCCCCTGCGCTCATCAGCGCATAGACAATTGCGATCAGGCCGATCAAGAAGAGGGCGATATAGGCCAGACGGGTCATGGGGCGCGGTCTCCAATACGAGTTTGAAGGGATATGGCAGTGACGACAGGCAAAGGCCAGACAATGTGGGGCGGACGCTTTGCCGCGACCCCGACCGACATCATGGAAGAAATCAACGCATCCCTCGACATTGACCGCCGGATGGCCGCTGAAGATATCGCCGGCAGCCGCGCCCATGCCGACATGTTGGCTGAAATGGGCATCATCTCCGAGGCCGACAATGAAGCCATTCAGGGCGGCCTTGATACGGTTGCCGAGGAATTAAGGAACGGATCGTTCCCTTTCCGCCGGGAGCTCGAAGACATTCATATGAATGTCGAAGCGCGCCTGAAGGAGCTGATTGGCGAACCCGCAGGCCGACTGCACACGGCGCGATCGCGCAATGACCAGGTCGTCACCGATTTCCGCCTCTGGACCCGCGGCGCACTCGACGAGGCCATGCAATTGGTCGCTGGCCTGCAGAGCGCTCTGGTCAGTCGCGCCGGCGAGAATACAGAAACCGTGATGCCGGGCTTCACGCACCTCCAGACCGCACAGCCCGTCACACTGGGCCATCATTTGCTGGCCTATGCCGAAATGCTGGAACGCGACCGCTCGCGCCTGCTCGATTGTGCCGAGCGTTTGAATGAGTGCCCGCTGGGCTCTGCGGCGCTAGCTGGCACCGGATTCCCCATCGACCGAGACATGACCGCGGAAGCGTTGGGCTTTGCCCGCCCCATGGCCAATTCGCTGGATGCGGTGTCGGCGCGCGATTTTGCACTGGAAGCCCTGGCGGCCCTGTCCATCGCTGCGACGCATTTGTCCCGCCTTGCCGAAGAGATCGTGCTCTGGACCAGTGCTCAGTTTGGATTTGCGCAGCTCACCGACGCCTGGTCGACCGGTTCGTCCATCATGCCGCAAAAGCGCAATCCGGATGCTGCCGAACTGATCCGTGCCAAGGCGAGCCTGATTACCGGCCTCTACAGCTCCCTGCAGGGCGCGGTCAAAGCGCTACCGTTGGCCTATGCCAAGGACCTTCAGGACGACAAGCGCCTGACCTTTGAAGCCTTCGACACCTATAATCTTTGTGTTCGCGCCATGACCGGCATGATCGAGACGATCCGTTTCAAACCCGATAATATGCGCGCGGCAGCCGCGAAGGGATTTTCGACCGCCACCGACCTTGCTGATTGGCTGGTCCGTGAGCTGGGTCTTCCGTTCCGGGATGCCCACCATGTCACGGGCCAATTGGTCGCGAAGGCTGAGGAGAAAGCCTGCGATCTGTCAGATCTGACATTGGCCGACATGCAGAGCGTGAACGCCGAAATTACCGATGCGGTATTCGATGTGCTGACAGTTGAGGCGTCTGCCTCATCTCGGACATCTTATGGCGCTACAAGCCCTGTTCGCGTTGCCGAACAAGTGGCACAGTGGAAACAGAGACTTCGACTGGAGTAGTCATTGATGAAACGCCCTCTTCTTCTCGCTGCGGCGCTGCTCGCATCTGCCAATCTGGCCGCGTGTGGCCTGACCGGGGATTTGAAACGCCCAGACCCACTTTGGGGTGAGCGAACCGATGGTCTGGAACCCGCTGAATTGCCGGACCAGAATCAGAACAACCTGCCAAGCCTACCGGACCGTGAAGACGAAGGCAGCGATACCGGAGCCGATGATGAATTGCTCGGCGGCGCGTAGGAAGCATTCCATGAAATTACCCAAGCCAATCTCCGCCGCGCGATGGATCGCCGGCATTACGGCCTTGTGCCTCGCCGCCGCATGCCAGAGCCAGCCTACGACTCTGGTCGTCGAAGCCGTTGCACCCGTCGAAACGGTTGAACCGGTGGCGGTGGCAACGGAACTCGACACAACCGAACCAGACGGCCCGATCACCAATCAATGGGGCGGCGTTATCCCAGACGCCAAACCGACGACGCCCATAGACAATGGCGCGCTCGGCGAAATCGAGTAGTTCATGCACCACTTTACTTATCAGGATGGCAGCCTTCATTGCGAGGGCGTGAATCTCAACAAGATTGCAGATGAGGTCGGCACACCCTGTTATGTGTATTCGTCCGCAACCCTGGTGCGACATGCCCGCGTCATCGCGGCGGCGTTTGAGGGGCAGGATTGCCTGATCGCCTTTTCGGTAAAGTCGAATGGCAATATTGGCGTCCTGTCGACACTTGCCCGCGAAGGCTGCGGCGCAGACGTGGTCAGCGGCGGCGAGTTGCAGCGCGCCCTTAGGGCAGGCATCCCGGCCGAGCGGATAGTGTTCTCAGGTGTCGGCAAGACCGCCGAGGAAATGCAGCTGGCCCTGCGTGCAGGCATTCACCAGTTCAATGTCGAAAGTGCCGCAGAGCTTCGGCGCTTGTCAGAGGTTGCCAGCATGACCGGCGCAGAAGCGCCTGTGGCCATCCGGGTCAATCCGGATGTCGCGGCCGGCGGTCATCCGAATATCTCTACCGGCAAGAAAGGCGACAAGTTCGGCGTGCCGTGGAGCGATGCGGAAGACCTCTATGCTGAAGCCGCCACCCTGCCCGGCATCCGGATTGTTGGCGTTGATGTACATATCGGCAGCCAAATCGGCGATCTTGTCCCGATGCGCGCCGCGTTCGAAAAGGTCGTGGGCCTCACCAAACGCCTGCGTGAGGCCGGTCATGATATCGGCCGGATCGATCTCGGCGGTGGGTTGGGCATCCCCTACAAGGACAGCGACGCGCCAGCCCCGCCATCTGATTACGCGTCGATGATCGCCGAGGTGACACAGGATCTCGGCGTTCAGGTCATTCTAGAGCCCGGCCGCGTGATCACGGGTAATGCAGGAGTCATGCTCAGCACGGTTCTTTATGAAAAAGCCGCGCCGGAGACGGATTTCCTGATCATTGATGCAGGCATGAACGACCTCATGCGTCCGGCGCTTTATGATGCGCACCACGACATTCTGCCGCTTAATCAGGCTGGTGCAGGCGCAGAGCGCAAGACCTACGATGTGGTTGGCCCGATCTGCGAGTCGACCGACAAGTTTGCCAAGGGCCGCGAAATGACTGCTGTCCGCCCCGGTCAGCGGATCGCGTTCATGTCTGCAGGTGCCTATGGCGCTGTGCTGTCATCCTCTTACAATGCAAGACCGCTGGTTCCGGAAGTGCTGGTAAACGGGTCGTCATTTGACATCATCCGTCGCCGCCCGGACTTTGAAGAAATGATCGCCCTCGAAAAGGTTCCTGATTGGCTCACAAAGACGGCATGAAGGCGCTCAACGCCAAGGTTTCCGCCACGCGGCGGAAGCTGACGGTCTACGCCTTTTTCAAGGCGTTCTGGCCCTTCCTGACCTTTGTTGCGATCTTTCTCGCCATCGCCTTGGCGGGCGTCATTGATCGCATGGGCTCGGCCATGGCCGCTGTGGCGACGATCCTGTTTCTCGGCGGGTCTATCCTCTTCATCCTGCAAGGCGGACGGCGCTATACGCCTGTCAGCCGCGAGGATGCAGCTCGCCTGCTCGACCGACAGTCAGACCTGCGGCCTGTCTCGTCGCTAACCGACCGCCCGGCGAGCGCGAGCCGAGGATCCCAGAAGCTGTGGCAGAAGCATCGCCTGCGCCTTTTGAAAGAAGCCCAACGCTTGAAACTGCCGTCCCTGTCGCGCGAGTGGAGCCGCCTTGATCCATACTGGATGCGCGCGGTCCTTCCGGCGCTTCTGGTCCTGATGGGCGTTTTTGCGGGTACGGATGCGAGCGCGCGCCTGCATCGCGCCCTGTTTCCAGATTATGGCGCCCTGGTTGGTGCAGACGGCATGGTGGTCGAAGCGTGGATCACGCCCCCTGAACACACGGGCCGCGCACCCATTTTCCTCACTCCGGAATTGCAAAATGTCCGCGTGCCGGAGGGCTCGGAAGTCACCTTGCGCACCGAAGCGCATAGCGCGCCGAAATTGGTTCTGAAGGGCGAAGCGACACGTAAGCAGAAATTCGAACCCACCCCCGATGGCGCCTTTGAAGCGCGCGCCCGGATCATGGAAGACACGCGCCTGACGGTAAACTGGTGGGGCGAGCGTGCAAGCTGGCGCCTACTGACCTCGCCTGATGAGGCCCCTGAGGCCCGCTTCGTGAAAGCGCCTGAAATGGGCCGGCAAGACCGGACCGAAATTTCCTGGTCGATTTCTGATGACTATGGCGTCTCGGCCCTGGAATTGCGGATCACTCTGCAAACCCCAAATCCAGCCGCGCCAGATGAAGCAGACCATGTCGCCGTGCCGTTATCTGGTGCGGCGCCGACATCGGCCGAGGACATAACCCAACTGGACCTGACTCGTCATCGCTGGGCTGGTATGCCGGTGACGCTGCGCCTGGTCGCCACAGATGGGGCGGGACAGACCGGCCTGAGCGAACCGGTCGACTTCAAGCTGCCGGAAAAACTGTTTCTCGATCCGATCGCGCGCGTTGCTCAGGAAGTGCGTGTGACTGTGCTGCGCGAACCTCGCGACTATGCAGAGCTGGCAAAGAATGAAGACGCATTGCGCCAGGATGCACTGAATGTCACGGCGTCAAACCGCCTCGGGACCGCCCCGCCTGATATCCAGAAGGCCGCCCTGATGCTCGATGCCATGACCTATAAAGGCGAGCGTTACATTCGCGATCAGGGCGTGTACCTCACTTTCCGGACAGCCAAGGGTATTCTGGATGCAGCGGCCACGAAGGATGAGGCCGAACAGGTTGATCCCCTGCTCTGGGCACTAGCTCTGCGCGCGGAGTATGGCAGCGCCGCAGATGCCCTGAGACGGCTGGAAGCGGCGCGGCGTGCACTGGAGCAGGCCTTGCGGGACGGGGCCTCTGAAGACGAGATCAAGCAGCGGATGGAAGCCTTCCGTGATGCGGCCAATGAATACCTCGCTGCCAAGATGGCCGAGGCTATCGCGAATGGCGGCGAGCAGCCGCAAATGCAGATGGATCAGGAAGCGATGTCCGGTGGGCCCGATCTCGGCGGGCAGGATTTCGAAGACATGCTGAATGCGCTGCAGGACCTCACGGAGACCGGCGCAACGGATCAGGCCCGGCAGCTGCTTTCCGACATCACGAACATGCTGCAGAATCTCGAATTCCAGCAGGGTCAGTCCGGCTCGGGTGGCATGCCGGGCATGCCCGGTCAGCAAGCCGATGGCGAACAGGAAGACCTGCCGCCCGAAGAACAGGAACTGACCGATGCCATGCGGCGTCTGTCGGAAATCCTGCGGGAACAGCGCCAGCTGAATGATGACACGCTGGCCCAGGAACGTGGCGAGCGTCCCGGCCAGTCTGGACAGGAACAGGGCGGCCAACAGCCAGGCCAGCAGTCCGGGCAACAGTCTGGCACGCAGCAGGGACAGGATTCCGGTCAACCCGGTGGCGGAGAAGCCGGTAGCGGTCAGACTGAAGCCCCGCAAGGCGGCGGCGAGGAGAACGGCGAACGCCCCGGTAGCGGCGGCGGCGAATTTGCCGAAGGCAATGAGGGCGAAGGTACAGGGCCGGGACAATCGGAGTCACTTGCCGAGCGACAAGCCCGGCTGGGACGGCTGGTTGAGGAGTTCGCCCGCGAACAGGGTCTGGGCGCCGGAATCGAGGGCGAGAACGCCCTGGAAGGCCGGGTCGATCCGGACGCGTTGGAAGATATTCGGCGCGCCCAGAGACAGGCTGAAGATGCGCTTGAGCGTGGCAATGAGCGCAGGGCGGCACGTAATCAGGAAATGGCAACAAATGCCTTGTCTGAAATTTCGCGTGACCTTGCCGAACGGCTCGACACGCTGGAGCGAGAACGCAACGGACAGGACGCCCAGCAAAGCGACCCATTTGGGCGCCCATCGGGCGGGCCGGGAAACAGCGGTGAAGAGGTCAATATTCCGGACGCCACCGAACGCCAGCGCGCCAAGGACATCCTGGAAGAATTGCGCCAACGCTACAATGAATCCGATGATGAGGAAGAGCGCGAATACCTTCGCCGCCTGCTCGACCGGTTCTGACCTTGCCCTCCCGTCCATTCCCCGCCTTGATGCGGGCGAGGACGGGAGAACATGATGGCTGAACGCTGGACCTACACACATGGCCTGAAGGATCTGGGAAACGGGCTCTATGCCTGGCTGCAGCCGGATGGCGGATGGGGTTGGTCCAATGCTGGCCTGATCCGGGACGGTGACCAGTCTCTGCTCGTGGACACGCTGTTCGACATGCCGCTTACCCGCACCATGCTGGGTGCGATGCAGGATGCGACCGGTCTTGCGGCAGAGGACATTGGTGTCATCGTCAATACGCACGCAAATGGCGATCATTGCCATGGGAATGGCTGCTGTCCGCAGGCGGAGATAATTACGTCAGAGGCCAGCGCCAGGGAAATGATCGAAGTCCCGCCTGCCATGCTTGCCCAGTTCAAAAAGCTCGGCGGACAGCTCGGGCCTGCCGGCAGCTATTTTGCCGACATCTTTGCGCCGTTCGATTTCGATAGTGTGGAAGAGCGCGCGCCGACTCAGACATTTACAGGCCAAATGGACTTGAAAGTCGGTGACAAGGCGATTGAGTTGATTGAAGTCGGCCCGGCTCATACAGCTGGCGATGTGCTGGTGCATGTGCCGGATGACAAGACGGTCTTCACCGGCGACATCCTGTTCATTGAAGGCACTCCACTGATGTGGGCTGGCCCGGTCTCCAACTGGATCGGCGCTTGCAACCGAATTTGCGAGATGGATGTCGATGTTATCGTTCCTGGGCATGGTCCGGTGACGGACAAGGCGGGTGTGCGACGCGTTGCCGAATATCTGAAATTCGTCGACACAGAAGCGCGCAAGCGATTTGAAGCTGGTCTAAGTGCGCGCGACGCTGCGCTGGATATTGCCCTCGGGGACTATTCAAGCTGGGGCGACGCCGAACGCATCGCCGTCAATGTCGATACGCTCTACCGGGAGTATCGCGGGGACGGCGTGGTTACACCCGTGATCGAATTGTTCGGCCTGATGGCTGAAGTGCAAGAGACACAGCGCGCCTAGCGGTTGGCGCCCGGCACCCATTTCACATCATCTGCGCCATTATTGTTTGCGACACGGCCTGCGACGAAAATCCAGTCTGACAAGCGATTGATATAGGCAAGCGCCTCAGGGCTGACGATTTCGTCTTCCATCGCAAATACTTCCGCCACTTCCCGCTCGGCCCTGCGGCACAGCGTCCGCGCGACATGGAAGTGCGCGGCGAGATCACTGCCGCCCGGCAGGATGAAGCTGTCCAATGGGGCGAGATGCTCGTTCATCGCGTCGATTTCGGTTTCAAGCCGTTGCACCTGACTTTCAATGATGCGCAACGGAGTCCATTCCAGCGGCTTGCCCCGCTCTGGCGTGGCAAGGTCGGCGCCGAGATCAAAGAGGTCATTCTGGATACGGCGGATGGCGGCAAGCATATCACCCTCGGCCTTGAGCGCGGCCACACCGAGGGCGGCATTGGTCTCGTCCACCGTGCCATAGGCCACAACACGCGGGTGCCATTTATCAACAGGCTCACCCGTCGAAAGGCGTGTCTTTCCCTTGTCTCCGGAGCGCGTGTATATCTTGTCGAGCTTGACCATGTTGCTACCCTCAGAATCCTATCTTGATGGCACCAACCACCATGCCGAGACCGACGAGCAGCGCGATCACGATAGCCTGTACCAGAACCCGCAGGCGCATAAGCTTGTTGGAACGGCTTGCCTGATTGTCATCGGTCCGCGCCAGATTGGCGATGCCGAGCCCCAGCACGATTACCAGCGCCGCAAGCGCGATGTAGAAGCCTGTCATCAGAATGGTTTGCATGAGGCAGCCTTTCAATCAGCATGAAGGTGAGAGCATAGAGCGCGACAGACGGTTTGCCACGCGCAAAGCGTCGCGGGGATCAGCTGCCGCTTTCCATGCGTTCCGCCAGAGACGTAATCCGGCTTGCTGCCTTGACCAGGGCTTCGGCGGCCCTGGCTTCGCTGGTGGCGCTGCCGGGCGCTGAGCGGCGCGCTGAATCCAGTTCGTCCAGCAAGGCCAGCGCCGTGATCAGCAGAAGGCGCTCATCGCCAATATCACCCACCGCGCCTGCGATCTGGGTAACTCGCGCGTCGAGTTGTTTCGACAGGGCCTCGATACGGCTTTCCTGTCCGGGCGCGCAGGCAATGGAATAGGACCGGCCGCGCAACTGGATATCCGCTTTAGCCATCCTGCTGCCCTTCCCGGCCGATCGCCGCGCGGACTTCTTCAATGGCTGAGCCAAGTGCTTCGCTCGCCTCGTCGGCAAGCGCCTGCAATTGCTGCTCACGCGCCAGCGACGCATCAAGCTGCTGGGCAAGGTCAGAACGGTCAGAAACGAGAGCGGCAAGCTCAGCTTTGATCACGTCCGGATTGCCGGCGCGGGCCATCAGACTGTCGAGCGCGCCTTCCAGTCGTGACAACGCCTCGTCGAGCTGGCGGATGGCAGGATCGATTTCACTCATATACACAATGAAGTAACGGTATTATCCCAATCCGCCAAGCGACTTGACGCAACGGCCTTAGTCTGGCCTACGACTTCCGCAAACCAAAGGAGACCAGCAGAATGGCTGTCACGAACCGCGACATGGCTAATGCCGTCCGCGCCCTATCCATGGACGCCGTCGAGGCGGCCAAATCAGGTCATGTTGGCCTGCCGCTCGGCATGGCAGATGCTGCAACCGTACTGTTCCGGAAATTCCTGAAATTTGACCCTACCCAGCCTGACTGGCCGGACCGAGACCGGTTCATTCTGTCGGCGGGCCACGGCTCGATGTTGATCTATTCGCTGTTGCACCTCACTGGGTACAAATCTGTCAGCCGGGACGACATCCGCAATTTCCGTCAGCTGGGCGCCAATACGCCGGGCCACCCGGAAAACTTCGTCACCAAAGGCGTTGAGACGACCACAGGCCCGCTTGGCCAGGGCATCGCCACCGCCGTCGGCATGGCGATGGCAGAGCGCCATCTGAATGCGCGCTTCGGCGACGACCTCGTTGACCACAAGACGTATGTGATTGTTGGCGATGGCTGCCTGATGGAAGGCGTCAGCCAGGAAGCGATCACGCTCGCGGGCCACATGAAGCTCGACCGCCTGATCGTCCTCTGGGACGACAATTCGGTCACCATCGACGGCAACATCGATGTCGCAGATTCCACCGACCAGTGCGCACGGCTTGAAGCCTCCGGCTGGATCACCCGCAAAGTGGACGGCCATGACGAGAAAGACGTCGAGGCGGCCCTGAAATGGGCCCAGAAACAGAAGCAGCCTGTTTTCCTCGCGATCAAGACCATCATCGGGTATGGCGCGCCGAAGCTGGCCGGTACCGGCAAGGCTCATGGCGGTCCTTACGGCCCCGACGAGATCGCCGGTATCCGTAAGAACATCGGCTGGCCTCACGCGCCATTCGAAATTCCAGACGCCATCGAAAAAGCCTGGAAGAAAGTCGGCGAGCGTGGCGTTGAGGCTCGCAAGGCCTGGAAAGAGCGTCAGATGGCCTCCCCGCACAAGGGTGAGTTCAATGCGGCCATGGCCGGTCGCCTGCCGAAAAATCTCTCAAAGGCGATCATCAAACACAAGAAGGCTGTGGTTGAAGGCGGCGAGAAGAAAGCCACCCGTCAATGGAGCGGCGCGGCACTGGAAGTCATCACCAATCTCGTGCCCGAAACGGTTGGTGGTTCAGCTGACTTGACGGGGTCCAACAATACTCGGACCTCTTCAACCACGGCAATGACACCGTCTGACTGGGCCGGTCGTTATGTCCATTATGGTGTTCGCGAACACGGTATGGCTGCGGCGATGAACGGTATGGCGTTGCATGGCGGCATCATCCCCTACTCCGGCACATTCCTGGTTTTTGCAGACTATAGCCGCGCCGCGATCCGCCTCGGCGCCCTGATGGGCGCACGCGTGGTACATGTCATGACCCATGATTCCATTGGTCTTGGCGAAGACGGCCCGACCCACCAGCCGGTTGAGCAAGTCGCCTCGCTCCGCGCTATGCCGAATATGCGGGTCTTTCGCCCTGCAGATGGCGTTGAAACGGCCGAATGCTGGGAAGTGGCGCTCAGCAATGCCGAAGGCCCCGCCACAATGGCACTGACCCGGCAAGGCTTGGCCCCGTCGCGCAAGGAGCATACGGACGAAAACCTCAGCGCGCTCGGTGGCTATGTGATCTCGCCATCAGGTGTGAAGTCGCGCGAATCTGCCGTGCTGATCGCGACCGGTTCGGAAGTGGAGATCGCCCTTCAGGCCCAGGCCGACCTTGCCAAAGAGAAGATCCATGTCCGCGTTGTGTCGATGCCATGCATGGAATTGTTTGCCGAGCAGGACGAGAAATACCAGCGCGACACACTCGGGGGTGACCTGCCAAAAGTGGCTGTTGAAGCCGGCGTGCGCTTTGGCTGGGACCGCTGGCTTGGACCTAAAGGTGCCTTTGTCGGCATGGACGGTTTTGGAGCGAGCGCGCCTTACCAGAAACTGTATGAACACTTCGGCATCACCGCAGACAAGGTGGCCGAGGCAGTAAAGAATCTGATCTAACTGGTCTTGAATAGGTCCATCTGGCGAGGATCAATGTAGCGTTTACGGCGTGGTTTGGTCCGGCCAGACCGGAAATAGAGATCATCGGTATGATCTTCCACCGGCGGCTGTTCAGCCGCCGGTTTTTTCTTGGATGCCTTTGGCAAAGGCATGATCCCCGCCTGATCGTCCAGCCTCCACCAGGTCACAGCCAGGACAGGGTTGCCCTCATTGTCTTCGTATTTTTGGAGATGCCCGTGTGGGCCATTTTCACCTGCATGCGATGACAAGTAGGCCTCGGCCTCTTCTTCGGTGACATCTATCCAATCGGTCGCGAGCGAGTCGATCTTGTGCTCTGGCACCAAGGCTTCGGCCTCTGCGCGTGTACGCGCCACCTTCACGCCCGGCTTCAGGGCGTCTTCTACACGTGTCGCAATGGGAAAGGCATGACTCATGAGGGTCAGGTAAGCAAGCCCGGTGCCGCCGTCCAGCCAGTATCTGCCGACTGGGTCAATCGCATGGCCGCCAGACGTGCCAGTCGCAGGGTGACGGCCTTGCGCCGAGCTGCCGACAATTTGTCTTCTGGCGCCGCCCGAACTACCGCCCCGCCAAATGCGTCGGCCACGATCAAGCCGGTTTCATCCGGGATCAGATCGTGCGGAAAATCGTTGGCGACCGCGAAATAGAGTTGGTCGCAATAAGGCAAATATTCCGGCCATTTAGAATCCGCGCGGAAATCGGCAATTGAGGATTTCACCTCTACGATCCATATCTCACCGGACAGGCCAATCACCGCGATGTCCGCTCGGCGATTGTTGGCTAGGCTCATTTCCGTCACGCCAAAAAAGCCGAGCCCGCCGAGCAAGCGCCGGGTTCCTCGGACGATTTCGCCCGCCCGCGTGTTCGGAACACCAAGATCTGCCAGATCCGTCATGAGTCCTTCAATTTTGTTCGCCCAATGTTCCGAAAACCGTAAGGTCGATGCCACCTACAGGTCAAGCCCACGCTGCGTCGGTGATCGCGCTCTCCATAAAGTGATTAAAATCGGGAACGAATCTGATCCAGCGCGCGCTCTTGCCCGTAGAGACTGTGTTAGTTTGGCAACAAGCCACCTCGCAGAAGGAGATGACCCGTCATGGCAAACGCCTATAGCTCCAATGGCCCGGCGGATCGATCATACGTCAAGAAGGCCATGAAGACCCCCATGCTGGAAGCCGAGCATGAACTGGAACTGGCCCGGCGCTGGCGCGAGGAAGAAGATGAACGCGCACTTCATGAGTTAACTCGCGCCTATCTCCGCCTTGTCATCGCAATGGCCTCGAAATTCCGCCATTACGGCCTTCCCATGCCGGACCTCGTCTCCGAAGGGAATGTCGGCCTGATGATGGCCGCGGCCCGCTTTGAGCCCGATCGCAAGGTGCGCTTCTCAACCTATGCGAGCTGGTGGATTCGTTCTTCCATTCAGGATTTTGTGCTTCGCAACTGGTCTATCGTACGAACAGGTACGACCTCTTCACAGAAATCTCTCTTCTTCAACTTGCGTCGCCTGCGCGCCCGAATCGATGATACTGGCGACGGTGTGATGACCAAGGAAAACCGAACCTGGATCGCCGAACATCTCGGCGTGCCGGAACGGGATGTCGAAAACATGGCGTCGCGCCTATCTGCGTCTGACCGATCCCTGAACGCACCCATGGCCGTTGATGGCGACGGTGAATGGCAAGACTTGCTGCCTGATGCCGCGCCGATTCCGGAGCAACAGGTGATGGAATCGCGCGACTCGACACGCCGGAAGGAGTGGATCGCCAATGCGCTGAAAGCACTTAACCCCCGTGAGACGCACATCATCATGCAGCGACGCCTGTGCGAAGACTCCGTCACGCTGGAAACGCTAGGCCACGAACTTGGAATCTCCAAAGAACGTGTACGGCAGATCGAACATCAGGCACTTGGCAAACTGCGTCGCGCGCTCGAACGTATTGTGGGAGACCCGGACGAATCCGGCCTGCTGCCCGGCACCTAATTGGTTGGAGCTTCCACCAATTCAAAATTGAGCGGGTGGGATATTTCCATCTCGTCCCCTCGCACATAGCCGCGCGCCAATACACCCAGCCCCAGCGCCTCCTGGCACAAAGATGCCGCGGCCGTCTGGATCTGCAGCCGGAGTGCCGAGTTCTGCAGCGACAAGTCACAGACTGCACCAAACCCTTCAGCTCCCCGCATACCGGATACCTGTCCGCGCACGAGCTGGAAGCCTTCATAGGCCTTCGGTAAATCGCTGGCATAGGGAATGCGGTATTCCACAGCACGCCACAGGCCGATCTCCTCGCGACGCGCATCACGCTCAAACTTCAGCAAGGGCGCATTTGCCGCCGCAGTGTCCGGGTAAACACGCACGCGGGCCCCGCCCCTCTTCACCATCTCGGCGTTAAGCCAGAACGTCGGCCCAAGCGCGTCAACAGTCTGGGCATGAGCCAGTGCCCGGTCGTAGCGGTCACGCGTCAGGCCCCCATAGTGGAGCTGGACTTCCCGGCCGAGCACCATGTCTTCCATCATGCGCTTGGACTCGGTATGATAAGGTTGTGGTGCGCGATCCCGGTAACCTCCCGAAGGCGCCTCGATCCCGACTAGCCGCACGCTTTGCCCGGTATCGAGTACGATCGTGTCACCATCAACAACGCGCACAACCCGGCCGCGCTCTCCCGGCTCCAGACTGTCCAGCGGACCCGGCGCACCGCACGCAACAAGGGTCATGCAGACCACCAACCCCACCTTCAATCGCGCCATACCACTCGCCCATCCTCAGCGTCGCAGCGTAGAGCCGCCAATTGGCGACTTCAATCCTTCCGGTTATTCCCGTATAGCCGACCCTACTCAAGCGGTCCCGTAGCTCAGCAGGATAGAGCAACAGATTCCTAATCTGTAGGTCGTGCGTTCGAATCGCGCCGGGATCGCCAGACGGAGTTTCATATGTGAGCGGAAACATCGCACAGCACCACTTCAGAAGATGGTGAAGTCCGTCGCAACAATGCCAGCATGCGTCCAAGTGAACAAGCATCCGACTTCTACTGCAATCTCAACACAACAGCCGAAAGCTGGAGATAAATCTGGTTCATAGTTCGCGCAAAACCGCGAAATAAAAGTTCACATTTAACGATATTTGAAGGTCGCATACGCAAGGTAAACTTCGACGTTAAATGAATTGCCGATGGGGACGGGTTCAGATGAGCGAATCCAAGACGCCAGTATTTGTGTGTCCTGAGGACCAGCAAGCCTTTGCCAAGGTGTATGAGCATGCTGATACTGCCAGCCAGTTGATTGCAGAACATGGCACGCCGCCATTCCCCAACACATTCGCGCTGATGTATGCGTATGCAGCAAAGTCCGACAACAAGGTTGTGGTTGCGGTCGACGAAATGCTGGAGCGGGGCGCGCTTTGCCAATATGAAATCGACGAAGTCTACAACATGCATTTGCGCCCTACCGACGATCACGCCAAACGCGAGAACATCGGACGGGAAGTTGAACAGCAACTCTCAAGCATCCTGGACCTTGTGGGTACCAGTATGGAAAACAGCGACCAGTTCGAAGTTGCGTTGACGCAGATTGAACGCGGCCTGTCTGATTCAAGCTCGTCAGCTGCTCTCTCCTCTGCCGTTGCGCGCCTGATGTCGGAAAGTCGTCGGATGACCGATCAGAGTCGTCGCCTCAGCGATGGTCTAATGGCCTCAATGAAGCAGATCGAACGCCTGCAACATGAGCTCGAGGCGGTTCGCAATGAAAGCATGCGCGACCCGCTCACCTCCATCTACAATCGACGCGCCTTCGACCTACGCCTCGCCGCTGAAGTTGAGGCGGCAAACAAACAGGGTTCGAGCCTCTGTCTGGCAATGGCAGACCTTGATCATTTCAAACGCGTGAACGACAATTTCGGTCACCGGGTAGGAGACGAAATTCTGAAGATTTTTGCTTCAATCGTCACCAACAACATCAAGGGCAAGGATCTCGTAGCGCGCTATGGGGGCGAAGAGTTCGCAATTATCTTACCTGCAACAGGCCTGCAACAGGCCACCCGGTTGATTGATCGCATCCGTGAACAGATGTCTGAAAGGAAGCTCGTCCTGAAGGGAACCAAGACACCCATCGGCGCCATCACGGCCTCGTTCGGCATTGCCCAGCACCAGCCGGGTTTGACCGTTAGCGGCCTGATTGAGCAGGCTGACCAGCGATTGTACCTGGCCAAGAGCAATGGCCGTAATCGTGTTCAGTCAGACGATCTGGCCTCCAACGCTGCTTGATTTGCACGCCAGCATGATCGACTTCATGATCCCGCACCCATCTGAATAAGCTGGTCTTCGGAATTCAGTATCCGTTTGAGCTCCTCTCGCGCAGCGTTGAACCTTTGTTGCGCGTCCGCAATTTCCGACCGCTTGCGATCCATATCATGCAGAACCCGTCTGGAATGACCGTATCGGCTTGAAAGCATCATCGCGTGCACATCTCCGCCCGCCTGGTCAGCACTGGCGAACTCCTCCTGCAATGCATCCAGTTGCTTCCCAAGATCGCGCAGCTCGGTTTGTACAATTGCAAGAGATTGCTCCGCTTTCTGTCGCTTCAGCGCGACGAGCTTGAGCAATTTCGGGCGAGAACCTGTCATTGGGCGCCCCCGGTCTGCTTGCGAATGCGATCGACGAAACTGATTGCAGCTGCAACGGCTGCGAAATGGTCAGGATGGATTTCCTCATCAATATCTACCAACCGGTAGATGGACCGAGTTGACGGTGGATCCCGGTAGATTGGGATATCATTGGCCGTGGCAGTTTCGCGAATCTTGGCAGCCAGATGGTCGACACCCTTGGCGACACAGACGGGTGCACGGCCCCCCTCCGGATCCCATTTCAAGGCCACGGCATAGTGTTCCGGGTTGACCATGACGACGGTCGCTGTTTTGACATTCTGCATCATCTGGTTCCGACTCATGCTGGACGCCTTCTCGCGCCGCTTCTGCTTGAGCTGAGGATCGCCTTCGCTTTGCTTCTGCTCCTTTTTAATGTCCTCTCTGCTCATCTTGAGCTTGTTGGAATGCAGCTGCCGCTGCAGCGGCAGGTCAATCGCAGCGAGGACGAACTGAAACACACCGAAGATAAGGAACAGCGTCAGCACCTGGCCAAAGGTGAAATTGAAGAAATCGCTGAGCTCCACCGCACTACTCGCATAGTAATGCTGTGCAAACCCATACAGGAACACAGCCGCGAGCCCGCCAGCAAAGAACATTTTTGCCATATCCTTCAGGAAGTCCAGCAGACCCTTTGTGCCGTACTTCTTCTTCAGGTTTTCGGTTGGCGAAATCTTGTTGAACTCGGGTTTGATCTTCTTCGCCGAGAAGGCAATCGATTGCTGGATAACCAGCGTGGCGAGTACAAGGGCCGCCATGATCGCAAACAAGGGTATCACCTTGACCAATGTGCGCGCCAGCCAAGCTTTCGTTGCTCCGCCACCGTCGTTGAAAACGTCCGCCGCATAGCTGTCAGCGTGATACATCAATGCGGAAAATTCGCTGAACATGGCCCCCGCCACAACGGCACTGAACATGATGGCAGCGATGATAACGCCAGCGAACAGGGCAAACGTATTGGCTTCCTTGGACTGGGCGACATTCCCTTCGCGACGCGCCTCACGTCGCTTTTGTTCGGTGGCCTCGAACTCCTTCTCGCCACCACCTGATTGATCCTCGGCCATTGCCTACCTCACCACCAGCCGATCGAACCGGAGACCCGATCCATCCAGACTATCAGAATAGTTGACACCGAAATGGCCAGAAGCACAAACCCCGCTCCGATCATAAAGGGGGCGCCCACAAATGCCACCATCAGCGATGGCAGCGCCTTATTAATAAAGCCGAGCGAGATGTTGTAGAGCAGGTTGATCGCCACAAAGGGCCAAGCGATCAGCACGGCAAACTTTATGGCGTTGAACATGCCCTCAATGACAAAGGACTGATCGAACTGCGTGAGCCCCCCAACCGGAATTTCGATGTATATTTCAGCGAGTCTAACAAATACGCTGACATGGTAGTCTGCCGACAAGAGTAGGACGGCACCCGCCATGGCCAACATGTTCGAGACCACCGTCTGCGCCTCAGCATCCAGCGCAATGCCGAGCATTTGCGAAAGCCCGATCGTTTGGGCGATCAGTGATCCGGCCATGTTCAGAATCCAGATGGATGTGCGCAGCAATACACCCAAGCCCAGCCCGATTATGGTTTCCGCCCCCAGGAGACCGACAAAGTTCGCAATTGAGATATCAACAGGTGCCGTGACGATGCCGGACATGGCAAACAGGGTGGCCACGCCCAGTAACAGCGACATGCGCACACGCATCGGCACGGTCTGGTCGCCAATCCCCGGCATCAGGAATACGACAAAGGTCAACCTGGCGACGATCAGCATGAAAAGGATAATCCAGGCCGAAAGTTGTGGCCCGATTGGAAGTCCTTCCAGCATCAGACGACGCCGACGATGTACGGCTTGCTCTTGGAACCGATTTCCTCATACGCCAGAACGGAGTTGCGCACGCCCTTGCTCGCCAGAACAGTTTGCAGGAAACGTCTCCGACGGGACGAGGTTGCCACGGAGGCAACAACACCTTTCTGAGCCATTTCGTTCAACTTGGCCTGCACCGCTGTCGTCAGTTCTCCAAACATTTCTGGAGGCAGGGCAATATCCGATCCGCCATCCTCGCGGGAGATTTCGTGCTCGTTGAACTTTTGTTCCCAATTGGTGGAGAGCTGGAGCAGCGGAAGGCGGCCTTGACCGTCCTGAAGGCGATCGACAATCTGGAATCCGAGCCGCTGGCGAACGAGTTCCACAATGCGCGACGGCGCGCTTGACTGGGCTTTGACCTCGGCAATTGTTTCAACAATCAGGAACAGATTACGAATCGACACGCGCTCCTCGAGCAGCAGGCGCAGCACTGATAGCAGAAGTTCAGGACTAACCTTCCCGGGAATGTATTCATCAAGGAACCGCCTGTTGGACGCAGCACGTTCGCTGTCGCTGATATGAGTCAAGGCATCCAGCGTGTCCAGCATAACCATGCGTGTAAAGACGAGTGTGAAGTTTGCCTGAATGACTTCAAGCATGTGAGTCGCGAGAACTTCCGTCGGCTCGACCGCTGGGATACCAGCAGCAGACAGCTCTTGCTTCTTTGTACTTGGCAACCAGCGGGCGGCTGCCTTGTAAACGGGTTCTTTGACCTTCTCACCCTGTAGGTGTGGCAGTTGCCCATCTTCCATCAACGCCAACAGCGAGCCCGGGCGCACAAGACCTGTATCTACCCGCACACCTTGAATTCGAATGCGGTATTCGTTCTTCCCGAGCGTTGGGTTGTCCGTCATCCTGATGGACGGCAGAACGAAGCCATATTCTTCTGCAATATACCTTCGAATCTTGTCGATTCGACTTTCAAAGCCACCTGCCCCCTGCAGCACCATGCCCACCAGATCTGGGGCAACCTCCAGGTGGATCTCGTCGGAGTGAATAGAGTCACCAATGACGAGGCTGGTTTTCGGCTCTTCAATTTCGCCAGCTTCCGCTTTCGCGGCTAGGTCGCGCTCCCGCCGGCGAATATAGAAAGATGCCGCCGCGAACGCCGCTGCAGCCAGCATGAAAGGAAGAAACGGCAGACCCGGAAACAGCGCGAAAATTGCGAGAATCCCCGACACGATCATCAGGGATGTGGCATTCGCGCCCAGTTGCGCGCCGAGCGCCAGATCGATTGCACCGTCCTCACGGCCTTTCGCCAGAAGCATTGCCGCCGACACTGATACGATAACGGAAGGGATTTGGGAGACGAGACCGTCCCCTACGGTCAAAATGGAGTAATTGTTCAGCGCCTGAGTGAAGCTGAGCCCGTGTGCGGCAAGGCCAAAGCCGACGCCCGCAACGAGGTTCAAGGCGGTGATGAGCAAGCCAGCGATCGCATCGCCCTTCACGAATTTTGACGCACCGTCCAGGGAACCCAGGAAGGAAGCTTCTTCCTGCTCCTTCTGACGACGGTTGCGCGCCTCTTCATGACTGATAGCGCCGACAGCCAAATCGGCATCAATGGCCATCTGTTTGCCCGGCATCGCGTCCAAAGCAAACCGCGCACCAACCTCCGCCATTCGGCCGGCGCCTTTGGTGATGACCATGAAGTTCACAATGACCAGCACCGCGAACACAACCAGACCCACAAACAGGTTTCCGCCCATGATGAACATGGCGAAGCCTTCGATGACGTTGCCGGCAGCGTCGGTACCCGTATGGCCCTGGCTGATGATCAGTTTGGTCGAGGATACGTTCAGCGCCAAGCGCAGCATCAGCGATGCCAGAAGCACGCTCGGGAATGACGAAAAGTCCAGGGGCTTTTCGATGAAGATACTGGTCGTGAAAATCAGAATGGCAAACGCGAAGGACGCCGTGAGACCGATGTCCATAACCCAAGCCGGGACGGGCAATACCATGATGAGAATAATCGCCATCAAGCCGATCGCGAGGATGGCGGTCGGCTTTGACAAATCGAAGAAGCGTGAGGTCGGCATGGCGGCCCTAATTCGAAATCATGGGGAGAACGGTATTATTAAAGAAATCAAGGCAAATGCGCGTCATGTACCCAAGCGACAGGAAGAACACGACGACGACGGCCAAAATCTTTGGCACGAAGGTAAGCGTCATTTCCTGAATGGAGGTGAGCGCCTGTAGCAAGCCTATTACAAACCCAAGCACCAGCGTGACAGCAAGAATGGGCAGCGCCATCATGGCCGCCGCCCAGAGCGCACCGCGCAACACTTCAAAGATGGCGAGTTCGGTCATGTGTGGCCGCCCTGATCAGACCGGCATCCGAAGCAATTCCTGATAGGCTTCAACGACCTTGTCCCGAACAGTCACGGCGGCATCAAGGACCAACTCGGCCTGAGCTAGCGCTTCGACCATGGCATGGGGATCCGCGCCGGACACAGCGGTCTGCATGGCTGTCTGCTCAGCCTCCTGCAGAGCAGCCTTGAAGGTCGAGAACCCCTCTGCCACCCCCGACTTTTCAGCCGGGTTTGTTGCTGGTTTGTCAGAAACCTGGGCCGGCTTGATCGAACCGAGCGCTGCGTATGCACTGAAGCTTACATTGGACATTCTGCCCCCCTTTAACGCCTGAGAATATCGAGAAGTGACTGGTACATGCTTCGCGCCTGCCGGAACGAGTTCAGGTTGGCCTCGTATCCGCGATTCGCTTCGCGCATATCAGCCATTTCAGTGACCAGCGACACGTTGGACGCTGTCACATATCCTTCTGCATCCGCCAGCGGACTGGCGGGATCATAACTGCGCTCGCCTTCGGTTTGATCGAGCTCGATGCGTGTCGCAATGAAGGCGTCCGCAGCAGTCGGTGCCTGCTCGACGGACAGAATCTTGCGGCGGTAACCGGGCGTGTCGGCATTCGAAACATTCTGGGACGAGATATCGATTCGTTTCGACTGGAGCTGCATACCGGAAACAGCCTGCATCATCGTGGCTTTGAGTGAGTCCATGAATTACCCTTTCCGACCAATGGCTGTGCGAAGGAGGTCAAGCGACTTTGTGTAGACTGAGACCGCCATTTCGTGCTGACCCTGCGCGTCGGTTGCGCGGAACATTTCGAGCTCGAGGTTTACAGAGTTCCCGTTCGGCGAGTTTGCGAAATCCGTCTCGAACGTCTTGAAAGCTGGGTCGCCGGCATCGACGGCTCCGCTTGATGCAGCTCGCGCGAGAAAGTCCTGAAAGGCTTCGACGTGTTGCGCCTTGTAATCAGGATCGTTGGCATGGGCGATATTTGTCGCCGATACTTTCTGACTCTCAGCAGCATGGCGCGCCATGGCGCTGTAAACATTCAGGACATCCAGATTGAGAATCGCCACAGAATCGCTCCTAGTTAATACTTTGGAAGAATTGCCGGGGTAATTTGAAGAAAGAGTTAACGAATAGGCGAGATCTGTTTACTTGTTGCATCCGACCCCCAATTTTCCTGATCGCCTGTACCGAATCTGGGGAACCGTCACGGAGGTATCACCGGGACTGATTCTGATTGGCGGGATCAGCCAGTTCGCCCGTCTGGGAAATGAAATTCGGGTTCGCACGCGTCAGGGTGAGGTGTTCGGAGAAGTGCTCGCCGTCTCCGGCGGTCATGTGAAAGCAATGCTTTACGGTGAATCTGATGCGATCCTAATTGGCGATCGAGCTGTGTTGGAACAGGAAGCCTATGTCGAGCCCGGTGATCATTGGCTCGGCAAGATCGTGGACTACCGAGGCACGATTTCCGGCGAGAGCGCTATAGCACCAGCCGCCAACACCACTCGCCGCCCGCTGAGAGCATCTCCCCCGGCGAACACAACCCGCAAAAGCCTAGGCCAGCGCCTTTCCACCGGGTGGATGATCACTGACACGATCCTACCGATCTGTCAGGGTCAGAGAATGGGCCTGTTTGCCGGGTCTGGTGTCGGTAAATCTACCTTCCTTGGTTCGCTCGCTGCTGGCGTGAAAGCGGACCGCGTCGTCATTGCCTTGATCGGCGAACGCAGCCGGGAAGTGAATGAGTTCGTCCACAAGACTCTGCCCAAAGACGTCCTGTCTCGAACGGTCATTGTAGCTGCGACTGCCAATGACCCACCTGGAGCCAAGAAACGCGCCGCGCTCTGCGCGATCGCGACTGCGGAACATTTTCGGGATGAGGGGCACCAGGTCCTTTTCCTGTTTGATTCCATCACACGTTTTGCCGAAGCACATCGTGAAGTATCTCTCTCAGCTGGAGAGACTCCCGCCCTCAACGCCTTTCCACCGTCAACCGTACGCGCCATTGCCGAAGTCGCGGAACGGACCGGCCCTGGTGCGCAAGGCCAAGGCGATATTACCGCAATCTTTTCCGTCCTGGTGGCTGGATCGGATATGGAAGAGCCCGTAGCAGACATGGTCCGTGGGGTTCTGGATGGTCATATCATCCTGTCGCGGGAGATATCCGAACGCGGACGGTATCCCGCTATTGATGTTTTGCGCAGTGTCTCGAGATGTCTACCAGATGCGGCCAAACCAGATGAAAACAGAATCATCAAGGATTACCGACGGACGATTGCACTCTATGAAGAAATCGCGCCGATGCTGCGCGCCAATCTGTATGAGCGAGGACATGACGCAGCCGGAGATCGATCCATCGAACGCTTCCCGCAGCTGGACAATTTCGTTTCAGAGCCGAATACCGGACATATTCCACAAGCCTTCCAGCACCTTCAGGGCTTGTTGGACCCTGTTGAGGCCGCCGAAAAATCCTAGCTCGACACGATGCTGAGAAACAGGTTCTGGCTGGCGGTCGATCCGAAGCCCGCCGCGTTGTTGAGCAGCGTCAAAGCCACAGATCCGGAAGAAAGCGAGGACTGACCATTGGCGATCGAGTCCATCGTGTGAAAGCGCTGGAGTACCTTGTCCATGACGTCCTCATTGGCCAAGTCCGTAATCTTACTGATAGAAAACACGCTCAATACGCGCTCTTTCAGAATATCTGCCTGCTGGTCGACGTCCAACTGCTGCCAAGAAGTGGGCAAGTTCAGCGCCGTTTCCAAGACAGTCCGGGTCGGAACGTCTCCCAAAAGGCGGTAGAGATTTGCCTCATCGCTGGACCCCTCGCGGACAAGATCCCCGACCTTGGCCTCATAGTTCAGGCTGAGCTTCATATTATTGTCGACATTGCCGACAGCCGAACGAAAGGCTGCGCGCTCAAAGTCATCCGCAAGCGACGCGATTGTATCCTGTGACAGGGAGATTTTGCCATCGGTGACCGTAAATGTGGTGGCAAATGCAGTATAGGCCGGACTGTTAAGGCGCTTGAGAAAGCTACTGTCAGGATCGGCCTGCTCTTCCATCATGTGACGGAGGAAGCCGACTTTCCACTCTTCCCCGCCTAGATCAAAAGATGTCAATGAGATACGCAGCAGGCGCCGATCAGAAAGAAAGTCTTCTATCGCGACCGGAGACGACATCTTCTCCTGAAAATATTCACGATCATTCCGAACACTGGCGGAATCTGTGAAACCTTCAAACTGCTTGTCAAAGGTGGATTCCAGGAATTTCCACCCGCCATATCCTGTGATCGGGATGACCGGCTGATAGACCATGTCAGGCGACCTGTGCCTGCTCAGTAAACTGTGTTTTCAAACTAGCGACTTTTAGGAGTTCAGCTTCGATCGCAATGATGTTGCGCAGGTGGCAAAGTGCCGAATAGAAGTTTCCGCGATCTAGCATGGAGCGCAAAACGCTCAGCAGTTTGCGATCGATGGATTCAAATACGTCCTCCAGGCGCTCACACTCGTCAAGAATGGCTGGAAGAACGTCATCTTCTTGTAGATCGCCGGTTATGATGAGCTGAATTGCGTAGTAGACACGCTTTGTAGGCGTATCGACATCCTGTGGCTTAAGGGCATCGCGGCACCGGAGAATACGGGCATTGTCATCCACAACGCGCACTGTCGACGGTTTGTCGCCATTTTCAAGCATTGCTCCGTTTACGACAAAACGTTCGCCTGCGGCCAGTTTGAGGACTAGTCCGGACACTATTTGGCTGCCATGATTGCTGGATTTGGAACATGGCCTGCAAGGCCTTGCATAATGATTTCATTGATCTCGACCAGTTCGGAAATTTCCGCTTCGCGGGAGAACACATGATAGCTGATCCGGCGCACAGATTCGGCAAGCGCGATCAGATTTTTCTTGAGAGTGGGCTCGAGCTCGTTCGCGTCACTCATCAGGTCTATGGACAAAATCTGCCAAAGCTTCAGGTTCCGGTCGATAGCCTCCGCCCATACAGTAGGCTGCGGTATTTCCTGCGCATCGACGGCCTTCAAGGCCTGTGTAACTTCTTCAAAGATTGCGTATTCAATCTGTCCGCTGTTCGCGGTCCGGCTTGTTACTTCACCATACGCTTTGTAAGCCAGTTGTTGCATACGCTCTCACTCTTATTCAAAACGGGTGACCCGGGCGCCACTAGGCGCCCGGGCCGGTTAGAATTATCTGAACAGCGACAGCAGAGACTGCGGTGCAGAGTTCGCGATGGACAGCGCCTGGACGCCGAGCTGTTGCTGAACCTGCAGGGCTTGCAGTTTCGCCGAAGCAGCTTCGATGTCGGAGTCCGTCAGACCACCGATACCGGAGGTCATGGTGTCGGTCAGGGTTGCAACGAACTCGGATTGGTCAGCAATCCGGGTCTGGGACGAACCGAAAGCAGCTGCGGCATCGATTGCCGTGCTCAGCATGGACTCAACGGCAGTCAAGGCAGAAGTAGCGCCAGCAGAAGTAGACACGTCAATCGTGGCAAGATTACCAAGGCCGCCTGTCGTTGTCCCTGCAGTACCGCCCGTTGCAGAAGCTGCCGTCACAGTCAGAGTACCGCCTGACCCGTTAGCAAGGTTGATAACGGCGCCATCGCGGGAAACCGTATAGTTGCTATCGCCAGTCGCATCCAGGAACGTAGAGACCTGATTAGCGAGATTGGCAGCAACAGATGCCGTGCTGTCATTGGCGTTGGCAACGTATTCAAAGGTGCGCTGGCCGATGCTGTTGGCTGTAGCAGAATCATCAAGCACAATGCGGTAGGAATACCCATCGGCAACACTGGCAATCGTGATGTCCTGGTTGGCCCCATCCGCCAGCGTGTCAGCCGTCCCGGCGTTCACGCTGTCGTTATTGATGATCGTAGTGTTGGCTACAGCTGTGGAACCGAACGTTGCGGCCGTAGCGGTATTGGAAATCGACAGGTCCAGGCGTTCAACGTCAATATATGATGCGCTGACAGTGCCGCCGGACGAGCGGTCAAGCGATGCAAGAATCTGCACGTCAGCGGTGCTGGAACCATTAATAAGGTTCAGGCCGTTGAATTGGGCTGCGCCGACAATCGTAGTTATCTGAGCGACCTTCGCATCAATGTCGGTCTGGATTTTCGTCCGGTCAACGTTTTCTTCCTGAGCGGAAACAACAAGACTTTTGACATCCTGAACAAGGCTGGTGACCTGCTCGGCAGCCTGACGTGCCACACCGACCGTAGACGAACCAAGGTTCAGAGAGTCAGATATCTGCTTGAAGCTTTCAACATCTGTGGACATGGTTGTCGAAATCGCCCAAATCGCGGCGTTATCTTTCGCATTGGCAACTTTTTTGCCGGTCGAAATCTCCGACTGGACAGATTCGAGATTGCTGTTGATGTTGCGCAGGGTCTGCAGCGCAACCATCGCACTATTGTTAGTCAGAATACTGGACATTTTGAATGTACCCCATGTTCGTCAGGCGAGCGGCTATGTCGCTGCCTAGGTTCGATCTCACGTCGTCCTGACGTCGGGAATTCCCGCAACCCATCTTGGTTCGCCGTCACTGAGTATACAGGACCCGTGTACAATCAGTTAACCGTCATGCCTTCTTAAGATAATTCCCGGTGGCGTTTGAAAATGGCGTTTGCAATCCATTGGACTGATAAGCTCCCACATAGGAGTCCTGAGACACGCGGCCGAGCCTAGTTACCATGTTCTGAAGGCCATTTTGAACGGCGCGGAAGTGAATGGAGTTCTCACTTGCTGCCTGTACAATACCCCTGAGCCGAGCCTGAATGGTTTCCGCTCGCAGCATCTGACCGGCTTCTTGAAGCAAGGACTCGAAAGCCGTCATGGCCTGGACCTTCTCTTCAGACAATTCCACGACACGGTGAACCTGGCCTGAGAGCAGAAGATGCTTCTCGGCTGACAGGACGCTTTCGACCTGAGACATGATTTGTTGGGCGCGCGCGGCGTCAGTCATCGATAACAATTCCTATTTGTTCGTTGCCCTCGCTTGAGGCTGGTATGCCGGTCGCGTTCAGCCCCAAGGGGTGCTTTTCGGCGAGATCTTCGGCAATTGCCTCAATGATCATTCGCGAAAACGCCGAAGCCGCCTCCCCTCCTGACTGGGTGAAGGCCTCTTCGAGTCCAGTGTGACTCAGCATTTCAGACCAGAGCAGTTGTTCGAACCTCACACCGATTTCTTCGATGGCAGTCTTGCCTGCGCCGTTTCCGGCGGGCGAGGTGCCAGACAGAGGCGCTGTTCCCATGCCTGCGCCTGAAATATCTGTCATACCTCTCACTCCTCACGTCTGGCGGCAGCGAAATGAACCGCGTTTGCTTAAAACTTATTTTACCAGTGTTGGGCCAAACAGGGTTAAGAGAAACCTAATCTGGATTAACCTATGACGCCTTTTCTGAGCTTCGATGGAATGTCCGCAGTCGATTCATCTGGCGGTGCGCCAAATGCATCTCCGTTAGCGGATGGAGAACTAGGCAAGGCTTTTCAGAAGCATTTAGCAGAACAAGATACTATTGAAGGTGAAGCGCCAGATCAGGTCATGATGGCGAGCGTAAACACTGATACCGCAAATGCGTCGCCGATCGCCTTTCTGAATCTGGAATCTGAAAACGTCATAGATGTAGAGCTTGATCCAGCCGACCTTGAGGCAACCGACTTCGCAAAACTTGAGGAAGCCCCGGAAGTTTCAGCGCCACTGGTCACATCAAATGTCGATCCGGACACTGTCAAAGGCACAGATTCTGACGTGACTATTCCGGTCCCGCATGCCGCGGAAATAATAGAGGCGTCGGCTTCGTCCGAGCCGCGCGCACCCGACGCCAAGACCATGGTTGATCCGGATCTTGCAGACACCAAAACCACTACTGTGCCGGGTCTAGCAGACGCCGAACCTGAACGCGCCGATGCGTCCATTGAGGACTTGCCAGCAACGGTCGCCGTTGATGACCCGCTCCAGTTTCAGGCACCCCCAGCCGAGCCTCGAGAGGCCTCTGACATCGAACCGGATGCGGTGATCGAATCGGATGCTCTGATCGAATCGGCTATTGTTCCGAAAGCCACTGAGATGGGTGCGCTAGCTGACGCGGCTGGCGAATCCGAGTTGGAGCCCTCCCCCGCCCCCCAGAAGACCGCCTTCAACACCGCTGGAACTCCACAGCCCGCTCCATCTGGCGACACCGCTCAGGACGGCACGCCGCAAGACCGGAAATCACCTGCCCCTCTGCCAGGATCACTCAATACCTCAGGGTCTATGGAGCCGGTCCAAGGATTTGCAACCGGAATGGCAACAGAGTTTGCCAGCCCGGCATCTGACACCGGGCAACCATCTACATTGGGCCTGTCAGCCGTAACGAGCACGACGCCGACGATCTCCACCCCCTCGATGCAAGCCGTAGTCGCCCCCGCGCAACCTCAAGCGAATTATGTTGCTGTACCCGCCGATATTCCGAGCATCATTTCTCGGGAATTGTCATCAGACACGCAGTCGAACCGCGTGCGAATTCAGCTCGATCCGCCAGAACTCGGACGGGTCTCTCTTGAATTCAAGTTTGACTCGCAAGGCTTGCAACACGTGCTGGTCACGGCAGATTCAGCCGAAGCGATTCGCCGAATACGGGCCTTTCACCCGGACCTGGTCTCGGTCCTCGACGAGCACGGCTTGTCTAGCCAGGATATGACCTTTCGCGAGCAACCCTCTGATCAGAACCCGGCTCAAAGCTGGTCGAACACTGACGCCGACGCCCTGGACAGCGACCCAGATAGTTTGGCCGTCGCTGCATCCCCCCTTCAACAAGCCACCCCCTCCAGCACCGTCACCAACGGCCTGGATATACGGGTATAGGAGTTCGAATTCATGAGCACGATCGAATCGACCACCGCCGCGCAAACGCAGACGACTGCCTCTTCGGCAGCTACCCAACAATTTGGTGAGGAGTTCAATAACTTCATCAAACTGCTCACTGCACAGGTTCAGAATCAAGACCCACTCTCCCCAATGGATTCGACACAGTTTGTTGACCAGCTCGCGACGTTTTCCTCGCTTGAACAGCAGGTTCAAACAAACTCTGCGCTGGGTGGAATTTCGTCATTGATCGGAGAACTCCACACAATGTTCGCCAGTGAATGGCTGGGCGAGACCGTAACGGTTGAGTCATCATGGGTGCCATACACAGGCTCCGAAATCCGCTATCTGGCCAACACGCCTACCGACGCTGACGACGCATACCTGACCGTGCGGGACTCGGAGGGAGAGCTTGTCTGGTCTGAAAAGCTGGACATGGAAGACGGAGTCCACACATGGAATGGTCAGACCAATTCCGGTGACACCATTACGAACGATGAGATTTTCGAGTTCAACATCGACTATTACCGAGGTGAAGAATACATCGGATTGGGAGCGCCTCAGGTCATTACCACCATCACCGATGTCTCAACCGAGAATGGCGGGCTCCGCTTCGGAACCTCATCTCATCTATCAGCCGACCTGACGAGCGTGAACAAATATTCCGGGGCTATGAGCTAACTAAAAAAGCCCGCAGATCCTAGCTATGTCAGGCAAATGGCAGATCACAGATCCTGACGGGCCATATCCAGTATCAGCACGTTATGAATGCCGTTCGGAATCTCGTTCTGGAGGTTCGTAAGGATCATGGCGCGCAACGTCTCATAATTGTCGACATCGGTGATAGAGTTAAGCGTCCGCCCCCCACTACTCAGTTTCACCAAAGTGGTCATGATGTTGTCGCGCAGGACGGGCTCTTTGGAAAACAACTCTTGCGAAATACTTGTGTCGACTTCGAGGTTGAGGTTCAGGATCACAAGGCTTTGCACCCGATCATCCTCAATCATGGGGACGACGAACTCCCGCGTGAACTTGTAATATGTCACTTCGCCACTGTCAGCAGCGCCGTGCTTGTCACTTTTTCCGTGGGAGTCTTTTTCCTTCTTGGCCTTTTTTTCCTTCTTGGGCGCCGCGTGTTCATCACTCTCCTGGCCATCACTCTCGTGCTCAGCCGCTGGCACCGGCGAAGGCGAGGAACCGGACTTCAGAAAATAGGCACCGCCACCGCCAGCAGAAATTGCGAGCAAGGCTACAATAGAAGGAACGATTTGCTTCATTTCAGGATCCTAGAACGGTACGACCTTGTCGATAATTTTCTGGCCAATCCGCTGTTGCGGAACCGATGTCGCATCACCGCTGTTGAGGTATGAAATCTGCGCATCTGCGATCTTCTCATAGGTTACCGTATTGGTCCGGGTGATATCTTGTGATCGAATTACGCCGCTTACCGTCAGCATGCGAACCTCGTTGCTTACGCGCGTTTGCTGGTAGCCCTGAATGACCAGGTTGCCATTCGGCTCCATCGCAACTACGCGTGCCGCAAGCGTAAAGGCGATCTTCTCGGCCCGATTCATCGCACCACTTCCGTCCATTGACGAGCCACGATTATAGTCGACGCCAGGTGACAATGACGCCCCGCCAGGCAGCACACCGTTTGCCCACTCCGGCAAACCGAACAGCGCATCGACATTCACGTCAGCACTGCTATTGCGATTCCGGGACAGAGAGCTTTGCAGGCTTGCCTGATCGTCCATCTCAACAACGACAGTCAGCAGGTCGCCGATAGCCTTTGCTCGGCGCATGCTGAGCAGAGCATTAGGAGCGGTAGTCCAAAGCGACGCATCGCTTGTACCTTCGGGCTCAACATAGGCCTGCTGCATCACCGCCGGCATGGTGGTCGCAGGTGCAGTCATGTCGAATGTTGCATCTGCCGAAGGCACAGAGCCGCAGGCTGTGAGGCCAAGGAATGCTGCGGTGAATGTAAGATAGTGTTTCATTGCACAAGCACCCATCCGTCTTTCTGAACAATACCGTTTACGATCTTCTTCGAATTCAAATTCAGGATCGCGACTGCTTCATCTTCAGTCGCCTCCCCCATCGCTCGGCCAGTCGTCGTGATTTCCAATGCTCCGCTGACGAATTTTACCGTCACGAGTTGGTTGCGGCGCACAAGGCGCGCGGGGCGCGTATCATCCATCGACAATTCTTGCCCGACATACACCGTGCGGCGAACTTCTCGGCCGAGCAGAGGGTTATCGGTGTCGACCAAAGCACCCGTCTCCGTCGATATGTTGGCGGCCGTAACCGTGTCGCCGGCGCGAATAACTTCCTTGACCACGAGCGACGAGCCACCAAGCATTTGCGCCGCCAGCCCTAATCCCAAAGCAATAGCTGGTATCATTCTGTTACCTCACTCGTGTTGTGGCAGCCAACATCTCGTCGGCTGCGGTAATAACCTTTGAGTTAAGCTCATAGCCTCGCTGGGCTTCGATCAATTCCGAAATTTCCTGAACCACGTCGACGCTGGATTCCTCGAGGAAGCCCTGGCGAAGAAGCCCCATCCCCTCAGTCCCCGGCACGAGTTGGTTAGCCGGACCGGAGGCTTCGGTTTCTCGGAACATGTTGTCGCCCATGGCCTCGAGGCCTTTTTCGTTGATGAAGCGGACAAGCGAGATGTTCCCAATGGCCTGACCGTCAGATCCATCGTCGAAATAGGCCACCACCTCGCCATCTCGGCTGATGGCAACGCTTCGCGCATTCTCCGGAATGACCAAGCCATCTGCCAGCGGGAATCCATCCATTGTGACGATCTCACCCTCGGCGCTTCGGTTCAGCTTGCCATCCCGCGTATAGGCAGACTCTCCAGACGGCAGCGTGATCTCAAGAAAGCCCGTTCCGTCAATCGCAAGGTCAAGCTCAGCGCCCGTTTGGCGGAGGCTTCCCTGAGTGATTTCCATGGACACCGATGAAGGCTTTACGCCGGTACCCAGCTGGATACCCGCCGGAACGACGGTACCAACCTGCGACGTGATCGTGCCTGGCGTCAGGTGTTGCTGGTACATAAGGTCCGAGAACTCGGCGGTGCGCGGGCGATAGGCCGCCGTGCTCATATTGGCGATATTGTTCGAAATGACTTCGACGCGCATCTGTTGAGCGGCCATTCCTGTCGCGGCGATCTGCAATGACTTCATTTCATTCCCCTACGGTTCTAAGCCAGCTTCACAGCTGGCGTATCGTCTTGATCAATTGATTGATCCGATCGTCTTCTTTCTCGATCAGTGTCTGACCAGCCTCATAAGCGCGCTGCACCTCAATCAAGCGAGATACTTCGAGGATTGAGGATACATTGGATTGTTCCAGCGTGCCCTGGATCACTGAGGGCTCTTCGATTGGCTGATGACCATTCGGAGCTGCAAACATGGTGCCGCCCTCTTGATTGAGTTCGCCATCGGGCATGACGACCGCAACCTGCCCCAATATTTCTTCGCCAGACGAAATGGTACCATCGGGAGCAATTGAAACTCTGGTAACTTCCTGCGGGATCGCGATCGCTCCGCCGCCGGCCCCTTGGACCTGGTGGCCAAAGGCGTCAACAAGGTTGCCCTCTGCTGACAGTTGGAAAGCCCCAGAGCGGGTGAGACGTTCGCCGGCCGGCGTATCAAGAACAAAGAATCCGTCTCCATGAATGGCGAGATCGAATTGACCGCCCGTATGCTTCATTCCGCCTTGGGAAAGGTCGAAGTTATGCCCGGCAAGGCTGCCCATGGACAGGCTCTCAGACTGGTCGCCTACGGCAGCAATGTGCTCCGCAAAAATGGCATGGTTGGACTTGAACCCAGTTGTGCTGGAGTTCGCCATATTATTGGCAATTACCTGCATCTCTCGAAGCAGACCATCTTGTCGGGTCAGAGCCGCATAGATCGCATTAGACATCAGGGCATCTCCTGAAAATTCGAATTTAGCGCCGCGTTGATTTGACTGAGATGTTCCGGAATCTCACTCAACTTGATACGCTGGAGCCTCGGTTCGGCCTTGCCAAACTTCAAAGCGAGAACGGCATCAATACGCGGCCGATAGTCTTCCTGAGTAATCCGCTCTGCAGCTGAATAGACTGCCGCCGGTAGGATCCAATTGCCGGAAGCGGCATCTGTTTCAATGAGGTCGACCACGGTTGGCGTGTCCAACACAACTCTCGAGGCAACTTTGGCGAGCCAGGCCCGGTCGTTGGTCAGCACAGCAGCCATGGCAGCAAGACGCATAACATCGGGATTGTCAGATCGGGTTTGTGTGAGATCTCGCAAACTCGCGAAATCCTGCATGCGGAAGGCCAGGGCTGCCCGTTCCGATGTGAGGCCTTCGCTGTCAGGAATGTCTTCCGACAAGGCTGTCATGACGCTCAAAAGGCCAATATTTCCTGCGAATCGGGCGGCAGACTCGACGATCTGATCGTGACCAGAATTGCCAGAAAGTATGTCTTCATTCTCCCCCACGGCGCTCATCGCCGCCAGGCTGGCAAGACGATCGGCACCTTCAAAATCCTTCTGGAGACGGGCGGCCAGCTGATTCCCCAAGAGTTTGCGTGTTTCAGGGTCCTGCATGGCAGGAAGCTCAGCAAGTTCGGAGATCATTTCGTAATCAGAAATTTCTCCAGGACCTTTCAGCATCGTCTCCAGACTAGCGCGAACATCTGATCCTCGCGGCAGTTGCTGGACATTCTTCAGGAGATCACCAACAAGTTCGTCCTGCAAGCTCGCCTCAACCGGCAAGCCATGCCGCATGAGGACGGCTGCTGTCTCGGAGCGCAATTCTGGAACATTGAGGAATTCTCGAAGCTGGCGCTCTCGCTCGATGCCGCCCTGGTTCATGTCAATCATCGCTCGGGTAAACGCCAGGCGCTGCGACCGTCTGATTTCTTCTGCCGAAAAATCCGCCATCAGTTTCTCTGAAAGGAGGGTTTTTCCCATGCGATCAAGAGAAGGGATTGCCAATGAGGCCGTGCGTACCTTGAGCCGGTACGGCAACCGCCGATAGCTCATGAGATTGAGGTCCAGAAGATCCACGCCTTTCTCGTCGAGCAGCGACAGGCGCGCAAGCGACAACCAGATGTCACCATACATGTTGCAGGCCGCGACCTGCTCGAACAGCTCGATGTCAGGCACCGAACCGTCCTCGAGCAGGCGAGACAGATTGCGGATGTAGCGACTATCAGTGTCTTCCATCCCCGACACCTGAAGGCGCCCCTCAGCATAAAGACCTATCGATACATACGCCATGGCCACGTCTGCTGGCGTCAGGCTAATGCCCGTGGCAACCTGCTCAGCACGCCAATTCAGGAAATGTTCGTAGGTCGAGAACTCCTCAAAAGCCTGAAGGTCGAGGACGGCGTCGCTGATGCAGGCTGAATCGACTTCTACCGGCGCAGCAGCGTCGGTCGGCGACAACCGGCCGCGAAACAATTGCGTAGGCTCCGAGGGCGCGGACGCGGAGACCGGCGCCTGATCTGCCGGCGTCAACAATCCCTCCCCTATCGCCTCATCAACGAACTCTCGAAAATTCACGGAAAGCTCATCTGCTTCGGTCGCGCGCCCGGCATCTTCCGCTGTTTCGGGCGCTTCAGCAAACGCCGAAAAGCCCGCCATCAAGGCGAGCCCGGCTAGCAAGGAGAGGCGACTCGTCATCACGCGGCCTGCTTTAACCCCCGGATCGCTTCTTCCACTTCATTGAACGATGGGCGTACCCGCGTCGGTGCGTGGCGACGGGCCACTTCGACACAGATATTGACCGGGTTTTTGTGGAGGTTCGACACAAGGACCTCACCAATCATTGAATAGAAATTATGTTCTTCCAGCCGAATATGTTTCACACGTGTCGCGAATGGTCCGACGATGCCATAGGCGAGAAAAACGCCCAAGAAGGTACCAACAAGCGCGCCGCCAATCATGCCGCCCAGAACTTCCGGTGGCTTGTCGATGGATGCCATCGTCTTGATAACGCCGAGAACTGCCGCAACAATCCCCAGGGCAGGCAAGGCATCGGCCATGTTCTGCAGGGCGTGCGATCCGTGCAATTTCTCTTCGATCAGGCTGTCCAGCTGCTTCTCCAGAAGCTCTTCTACCTGATGTACATTGTCGAAGTTCATGATCATGGAACGGATGGTGTCGCAGATCATCTCGATCGCGCGCTTATCCTTCAGAATCTTGGGGTATTTGGCAAAAATATCAGAGTCCTGCGGAGCTTCGATATGCGTCTCGATATCCACTGGATTCTTCTTCAAGACATTAAGAAGTTCGTGCATCAGACACAGCAGGTCCTGATAGTCCGACTTCTTCCATTTGGGTCCTGCAAATGCGGCGACCATGTCCCCACCAGCATGCTTGATCGTGGTCATGTCATTGCCGGCAAGAAAGGCACCTGTGGCTGCTCCACCGATCATCATCATCTCGAACGGAAGCGAATGCATGATGATATCCAGATGTCCGCCAGCAAGCATATACCCGCCGAAGACCATCACCACCGTGACAACCAGACCTGCTATTGCGTTCACCTACAAACTCCTTCGATTCCTCCGCTGACACGGGGACTGATTCAAATTTCCGCAATTTCTCTGATGACGTCTTCCGGAACCGGCGAACGCAACTTGAGCGCTCTGAAACCTTTCCAAGCACCTAATTCGCCCTGACTAATGGGCAAAGAGCCGCTGACCGTGTCCGCGCTCAGAACCAATTTGTCCATCTTGGCATTTGGTAGCGTGATCACCTGCCCCACTTCCAGTTGTGAACATTCGCCAATCGTCATCGGCATGGATTCCAGCACAGCATCGAGCACGACCGTCGTGCTCCGCACCCGCTCCCGCAGGACATCCCGACCAGTCTCATCAGGAGCGGTCTTGGGCTCCACACGTTCCTGAAGTGTGCGGACAAGCTTTTTTACGTCATCCATCTTCAAGACCAGCTGAATCTCTGGCGCATCGTCACCGCCTTCCATCAACCAGCTGTCTTCACCACCATCACCGCCAAGCGTATAGACGACGCTCAAGTACGTGATGTCTTGACTGAATGTGTCACCGGAGGCGGAGAAATCGGCGAGATGAGGTGGGCTGGCGGTCGCTTGCTGCGTCGCCGAAGCGACGACTCGGGACCATAATCCGCGCGCAGCATGTTCGGACATAAGCCGCAGAAACAGGTCCGGGGCGCTCTTCAGAGTACTTGCATCCTGACGCAACCGCGTTGCCGCATACTTGCGGGCACCCATAGAGTTGATTGCGACGGCCACAACCGGACCGACAGCCTCCGAAACAGAGACAAACGCATATGACCCCTCAAAAGATTGGGCAGGTTGGCTACCCGTTAGGACTTTCTGACTAGAAATGGATGGAATGATGGTTAAGCCGTAAACATCCTTGGCCCAGTGGCCGATCGCAGAAGATAACGTTGCCCAGAGCGCGTCGCACAGCCGGACAGCGGGAGGTAAGCCTCCCGCAGCTTCTATCTTTTTCTGCAGCACAGAAGACACAAGACACCCGCAAATATGAATACCAGTTCCGTTGGTAGGAATTCAGTAATTTGGTTGCTGAATAGTTACCAAGACCGCATCAAACGGCCGTCCGGGATTATCCGTAATTTGATTTCGCCCTGTTACTACGGACATTCTTGAACACAGGGCGGACACCAAATGGTCGATCCTAAATCGACAAATACGCAACCTATCATCATCAAGCGCAAGAAGGTGGTCAAAGGTGACGGTCACCATGGTGGCGCCTGGAAGGTTGCCTATGCTGACTTTGTCACCGCGATGATGGCGTTCTTTCTGCTAATGTGGCTGCTAAACGCAACCACGGAAGATCAGCGAAAAGGTATTGCCGACTATTTCAACCCGACTATCCCGATCAGCCGGATCTCAGGCGGTGGATCTGATGGACTGAACGGTTCTTCCATGTTCACCGAAGACACTTACGCCAAGATGGGCACGGGCGGCACGCGCCAACAAACTGTCGACTCACCTAGAAAAGAAGCCCAGTCCGGCGCCAGCAAGGAAGAAGTCGCAGAGAATCTCCATAACCTCAGACAAGAACTGGGCGAAAAGTCCAAACAGCTTTCCGAGCACTTGATGATCAAGATGTCTCCTGAAGGCATGGTGCTCGAAGTGATTGACTCGGATAGTTCCCCCCTGTTCGCCGTTGGCAACAGCAACCCCACTCCCCTGCTTAAGGAATTGCTGGCGTCGATTTCCGGTTCGCTTGACGCGTTTCGTAATGATATCAAGATTGTTGGCCATACCGACAGCTTGCAATACCGTCTGGATGCGAACTACGACAATTGGAACCTGTCCACCGACAGGGCCAACGTCATCCGCAAGCTTCTGCTCGAAAAAGGCATGATGCCATCACGGTTACGCGAGGTCTCCGGCCGGGCCGATACTGATCCACTCGCTCCGGAAAATCCTTCGGCGTCCCAAAACCGAAGGATATCGATCATCATCCTGACGGACGGCCAGTCCAAAGATGAATCAAGGTTATCTGCTTATTAACAAATCCGCTCCAGTGATAGAGTACATCTGTCGTAGGAGTCGACCATGAGCATTTCTTCATCCCTGAATGCGGGCGTGATGGGGCTGAACTCAAATTCAAGCCGTCTTTCCGCCATTTCTGACAATATCGCGAACTCATCAACTTACGGCTACAAGCGAAGCCAAGTTGATTTTTCAAGCATGGTTCTGCAACAGCAGTCCTCTGCTTACGCCGCAGGCGGCGTCCGGGTTACGGCCTTTAAGGACATTGCCGCAACGGGATCGCTCATCTCTACGGGCAACGCAACCGACCTTGCGGTCTCGGGCCGCGGTTTAGTTCCGGTTACAGACAATACAGGCGTGAATTCGCTGTCGTCGGAGCGCAGCCTGATGATGCTTCCAACGGGCTCATTCTACGCAGACGAAAGCGGAAACCTCCGGACTCAGAGCGGGCTCTTCCTGCTTGGTTGGCCTGCGAACTCCGACGGTGAAATCGGCAATGTCAGCCGCAACAGTGGTACCGACCTTGAGCCTGTCAACATTGCGGCATCCCAGTATACTGCCTCCCCAACATCGCGCATCGAACTCGGCATCAACCTTCCGGCCGATGCTACTACAGCTGGTGGAACGGGTGAGAGCTACACTCTGCCGATAGAGTACTTCGACAATCTGGGCCGGGCCCAAACATTGTCTTTGGAATTCAGCCCGAACGTTCCCGCATCAGGCTCAAGCAATGCCTGGTCGGTGGAGATATTCGATAGCGCAGGCGACCCGGCCGTTTCGATTGGCGATCTGGCCGTCAACTTCTCCGACAGCGCTGTAAATGGCGGCCGTATCGACACCGGTGGTGTCACCGCGTCCAACGGTGCGACCTATGATGATACGACCGGCACCGTAACGCTGAATCTGCCCCACGGTGATGTCGAGGTATTCATCGGCCGACCGAATGACAGCGCGGGTATCACTCAGCTCTCCGCCAACTTCTCACCAACTTCGGTTAGCAAGGACGGGGCACCCATCGGGGACCTTCAGTCTGTTGAAATTGACGAGAATGGCTATCTGCAAGCCATCTACAATACCGGCTTCCGCCGGACCCTCTACCAGATTCCGGTTGGTGATGTTCCGAACATGAACGGACTGAAGGCATTGGACGGTCAGGCCTTTCGTGTTTCTGCTGAAAGCGGAAACTTGTACCTCTGGGACGCTGGGACCGGGCCGGTGGGCAGCATCGAGGGCTACGCCCTTATGGAATCCACAACCGATATCGCTGCGGAGCTTACAGACCTGATTGAAACACAGCGCGCCTACTCTTCCAGCGCGAAGATCGTGCAGACGGTCGACGAGATGCTACAAGAGACAACCAATCTGAAGCGCTGATCCGCAACTCTGACAGGCGAACTCTGCTTTGAGTATTTCCCACGCCATCAACGCAGCACAATCCGGCCTGAAGGTATCTGGCCTTCGGGCCGACATTGTCGCCACGAACGTCGCAAACGCATCAACGCCGGGCTATGTCCGGCGGTCTGTGCTGGTGGGCGAAACTTTGCTTGGCGGCCGCACCAGCGGCGTGGCCGCTTCAGGCATTTCGCGCTCTGCCGATTCTGCGCTCTCTGCAGAGCGCCGGAGCCTTTCCAGTGATGTTGCACAGTCCAGCCTGATGTCCAGCACATGGCAAGTGCTCTCATCCCGCATAGGGGATGACGCTGAAGGCACCGGGCTTTTCAGCAAGTTTTCCAAGTTTGAGGCGGCCCTGTCTGCCTCGGTCACTTCTCCGGAGTCCAGCACCCAGCTTGCCGCTTTGCTGGACTCGGCCAATGCTGTTGTGACGGAGTTGAACAATCTCTCGCAACTGGTCAGCCAGCAACGCTCGGAAGCTGATCGCGAGATCGCAGACGGCGTGAACGTCGTAAATGCCGCGCTGAAGCAGGTCGAAGAACTCAACGGTTTGCTGGCGGGCATGGACCGCTCGACATCCCAGGCAGCCGCACTGATGGATGACCGCGACAGAACACTTGATACAATCGCAGAATATCTGCCAATCGAAGCGATTCCGCGCGATGGTGGCGTTGTGGATGTCATAACTGTCGAAGGTGTCTACCTCGTTGCGGGAACTGCCAAGCAATTGGAATTCTCGCCCGCCAATTCATTTGGCGCGGATATGACACTGGACAATGGTGCACTTTCGGGCCTCTCGGTGAATGGGCAGGAACTGACGCCCGGTGCGTCCAGTTACGCCGCTATATCGAGTGGTATGTTCGGCGCGCTCTTCACCTTGCGCGACACAGACCTTCCAAATTTTGGAGCCCAACTCGATACGATCGCCAACGACCTTGTGACCCGCTTGTCGGATGACTCGATCGATCCGACAAAAGTACCCGGCGAGTTCGGCATGTTTGTCGACACAGGCACGCCGGGCGATCCGGGTCTCGCTGGTCGCATCGACCTGAACGCCCAAGTTGACCCGGCACAAGGCGGTAGCCTTTGGCGGTTGAGGGATGGCATCGGCGCCGCAGTTGAGGGCCCGCCCGGAGACAACTCCATTCTTTCTGCTATGTCCAACGCCTTCACCAAAATACAATCGATGAATTCGAACGGTATCCAGGGCGGCTTCTCTGCAACCGAATTGGTTGCACATGTTGCGTCACTCACCGGGCAAACCCGTATCTCTCACGAATCAGTGCTTTCTTCGGCATCCACGCAGCACGACCTTCTGATTGAGGCCGAATTGTCTGAGACCGGAGTCGATATCGATAGTCAGATGCAGGACTTGCTAGCAATCGAACAGGCTTATGCAGCAAACGCCCGGGTCATCGAGATTGCGAACCAGATGATGCAGAAGCTGATGGAGATCTGATATGGACCGCTTCTCTATTTCCTCCGGCCTGATGACTGCCAGCCTCGGTCAGCACATTTCTGAATTGCGGACCCAGATCGGCAAAACATCGACAGAGGCCACGACGGGTCGATATGAGGACCTTACGCTTCATCTATCCGGCCGGATCGGTAAGGCCATGCTTGGTCAGAAGGCGCTGGCAGACATCTCAACTGATCGCGAAGTCCTCAACCTGCGCGCGAGCCGACTGTCGCTGATCCAAACAAGCCTGGGCACGGTTCAAGAGAGTTCAAGTGGCATCGCCGCAAACATGCTGAGCGCTATCGGCGGCGAGCATGAAACAGATGTGGGTATTGCAGCACGGGACGCAAAGGCCGCCCTGTCCGCGTCGCTCTCGTCTCTGAATGCGCGATATGGAGACCGCTTCCTCTTCGCAGGAGACGCTACATCCACGCTTCCCTTTTCCGATCAGTCCGCACTTTTGGCTGACATCGAGCTGATTGCGGATAGCGCAACCGACAGTGCCGACTTCGCGACTCAGCTGGATGACTATTTTACCTCGCCAACAGGCGGTTGGTTGCAGAATATCTACCAAGGCAGCACGACCGCGTCCGACCCGGAGAGCGTCACCGCAGATAATGACGCAATCAAGTCGCTCATCAGAGATTTGGCCGTATTGGCAATCTCGGGTCCGGATGGCCCACTCGCCTCTTTGGACGGTTACAAAACGCTTGTTCAGGAGACATCTCTGAGCCTGTCGTCGAGCGAAACGCAAATCACCAATCTACGGGCAGATCTCGGCGTATATGAAGAGCGGAATGCGATCGAACAAAAAACGCTCGACACGGAAGAAACAGTACTGACTGCGTCATTCAACGATCTGACTGCGCGAGACCAGTATGAAGCCGCAACGGAGCTGCAATCGCTGCAGACGACGTTGGAAGCATCTTATCTGATTACTGCCCGCCTGTCCCAACTGTCACTCCTGAATTATCTGGGCTAAGAATGATGCTTCGGAAAACACTCCTCATCGCCGCGCTCTGCTTTGGTCTCTTCGGGGGTTCCGCCCCTGCCGATGCGCAAACCCGCCTTCGGGATATCGTCGATGTTGAAGGCGTGCGGCAAAACGATCTTATCGGATATGGTATCGTGGTCGGCCTCAATGGCACGGGCGATTCAGTTCGAAACTCACCGTTCACAGAAGACTCGCTGACATACATGCTTGAGCGCCTTGGCGTGAATGTCCAAGGTGAGGATATCAAGCCCAACAATGCCGCAGCTGTTCTTGTGACAGCCACGCTACCCTCCTTTGCACGTAATGGATCGACCATAGACATATCGGTCGCCTCGATCGGAGACGCCAAGAGCCTTGAGGGCGGCACCCTGATCCTCACGCCCCTGAAGGGCGCAGACAATGAAGTTTATGCAGTCGCTCAAGGTAGCATCATCGTCTCCGGTATTGATGTTCAAGCCGCCGCCGCACGCGAAACGCGTGGTACGCCGACAGCAGGCGCCATCCCGAATGGGGCCCGCATCGAGCGTGAAATCGGCTATGACTTCAATGACCGCGAGAGCCTGACACTCGCCCTGCGCGATCCGGATTTCACGACAGCCGCCCGCATCGAAGACGTCATCAACTCGGCCTATGGTGCCCAGATCGCCTATACTCGTGATCCTGGCACGATTGATCTGGACCTTCGCGGGATCAATGGGACGCCCTCCCGTATCCTCGCAGATATCGAAAACTTGCCCGTCAGCGTGTCTGTGCCGGCGCGAATAGTGATTGATGAGAAATCCGGTACGATCGTACTTGGCGAGGATGTCACCATTTCCAAAGTTGCGATTGCTCAGGGCAACATCTCTATCAAGGTGGTGGAAAGCCCCGTTGTGTCCCAGCCGAATCCGTTTGCGCGAGGCGAGTCCATCGCCCTGCCCCGCTCACGCATCACAATCGGCCAGACCGGCAGTAAGAATATTGCGATGCTGAACCCAAACGTGTCACTCTCAGAGTTGATATCTGGGCTGAATGCGCTAGGGGTTACGCCTCAGGAAACTGCCGATATCATTCGCACAATGAAAGCAGCGGGCGCCCTTCACGCAGACCTGATCATCCGTTGAACTGGTAAGACAAGTTGGACAGGAACTTATTCGTGTCAGGCCCTACTCGGCCTCGTCTTCTTCAGGCTTGCCGACCTTGATCGCCCCTTCCCGCTTGAGGGTCATCAGGGACATCAGGAACTGACGTTGGAGCTTCTCGCCCTTCTCAGCAGATATTTTTCCCACGTCTTCGAGCTGTAGGCGATACTGGTCCGCCAAGCGCGACGAGATGTTGCTGAGCAAATAATCTGAAACTTCCGATCCACCCTCGCGGAGACTCGCAAGGAGTTGGACCATTGTCTCTTCGCCAAGTTCCCGGAATACAATTGCAACAGCTTCTCGGGGCAAAATTTCTGGCAGGCTGCTGATGGTAAACATGACCCGCTCGATGCTTTTCATCTTGCCTTCATGCTCGCTACTGAGGAAGGCCATGATCCGATCACGCTTGTCACTCGGGACAAGGCTGAGCATTTCACCAATGGATTCCAAGTGAGCCGTATCTTCGGTTGCGCCCGGACCAGCTTCAGTATTGTTCAGCAATTCAATCTCGACCATGTGGGCAAGCACGGAATAGATTTCCGGGTCTGGCGCCTCATCCTCGACCAAATGACCGACCACCGGGTCCAGTTGCTCCTCACCCAGAAAGCCGACAATTTCCGATGCCGCAGCGACATCCAATCGGCGCAGGATTAGAGCGATGATATTGGGGGTCAGTGTCAGAAAATAGGTTGCGACCTGTTGCGCATCATAATTCTCAAGCCGCTCCCAGGTGTCGCCAACCTCTTCCACCACGACTTCCTGTTGTGGCTCGCCAGTACCGTATATCTGATCATAGCGTTTCTGATCGAGGATGTTCGCGATGACTTCACGAGCCTTGTCCTGTCCTCCGGAGAACGAACCGCTCGCGGCGCGCAATTCTTTCAGGAAGTCGATTGCAATCTCAACAAGCTGCTCCCGAGGAAGTTTGGAAACTGTTTCCAACGCAGCAGCAACCTGGGCCATGGTCTGGTCATCAAGACGCTCAACGATGGGACGTGCCTCGGCTTCACCAAGCATGGCAATGACCACAGCAGCCTTCTGTGCACGCGTCAGACCCGCAATGCGCGAGGAGCCAGTCTGTGGCCCTGTTCTGGCTACAGCCTGCCTTTGTGTCGGTTGTTTCAACTCTACGACCGAACTCATCCGGCATATCCTCGCAAAAGTGCTTCCGTTATCTTCAACCAGCCATCCGCGAGAACTATGAATCCAACCTTAAAAGGAAGCGAAACCACGGTCGGCGGCACCATCATCATGCCGACTGCCATCAGAACAGATGAGACGACCAGATCAATAACAAGGAATGGCAGGAAAATTACGAAGCCGATCTGAAATGCGTGCTTGATCTCGGACAACATGAATGCCGTCGAAAGCAGAGCGAATGTTGGCTCCTCCCCTTCCACCACAGGGCGGTTCACCGCATCGGCAAGAACAGGGATGGTTTCTGGATCGACACGGGCCGTCATGAATTCACGGAAAGGCGTTGTCGCGGCCGTCCAGGCCTGTCCCTCGTCAATTGTACCCTCCATGTATGGAGAGATGCCTGAAGACCATGCTTCCATGAAGGTTGGCTCCATGACGAAGAAGGTGAGGAACATGGCAAGCGCCATAATGAGCATGTTTGGAGGCGCTTGCTGTACGCCGATGGCCTGACGCAGAAATGAAAAGACAATAATCATGAATGGCAGACAGGTCGCCATCATGGCGATGCCTGGCGCCAGACTGAGCACTGTCACCAAAACAAGCAGTAGTACGACAGAGCCGCTGAGTCCGCCCTCGCCGCCATTCCCAAGGAATCCATCCGGAATGGTTATCTGAGCTGGATCAACGGATTGCGCGTAAGCTGCGCCGGAAAGCGCATACAGGAGAATTAGTATGAACAAGCCGCCAGCAAAACGCGGCAGGTGTTCAAGTCCCCTTAGCATCGGGATCCTCCGCGATCTCCGTGATTTTTACGCCTAAACCACCCTCCTCCGTCTCAATCAACTCGCCTCGCGCGATGAGCCGGTTGTCTACCGAAAGAGATACAGGGTCTTCTATGCGCGCCGCGAGCGCGATCACGGAATCCGGTTTCAAATCCAGTATTTCAGAAACGGTCAGACGCTTCTGGCCGATGGAGACGATCACATTGACCGGGACGTTATAGATGGATCGATAGACTTTGCCGCCCGGCAAGGCCTCATCCTGCTCAATCATGTTTTCGTCCGAAGGCGTCATTTCGGGAATAGCCATCACAATGTTTCCTTCTGATTCGTTTGCATAGACTGCAGTCGGCCAAGGCAGGCCTCCAGCAACCCGTCGAATTCCAACGACAATCCGCCCGTCACCCAGGACACTTCCACACCCTGGCGCTCGGATGCAGGCGTCGGAGAAACGAGGCACCGGTTGGCAAGTTTATTTGAGCGCTGAACAACACCCTGAATGTCATTTGCAAGAAGCTCGGGAGCCGTGATTTCCACTCGATTTGCCGATTCCGGTAACAGGCTTGGCAATTGTCGACCAATCTCTTCTGCCAAGAACATTTTTGAAAGTTCCGGGAACAACTTTTCCGCTATCGCGGTAACCCAGTTCGTTGTTTGAACAAGCAGAAGATCATTCGTACGCTCAATCTCTTCCGACAATCGCGTCAAGAGAACTTCCACATTCGGATCGAGCGCCGGCACAATCTCGGCTGGCGCCTCGGGCTCATGAAAATCTACAGCGGTTACAGTATCCGCCATTGTACTGGCGGTGCCAGCCGTATCGTCAGTAGTCTGGTCAAATCTCGGCAGGTTGGCGAAAGGCGACTCACTCATTGACCAGCGCCTTCCGGTCTTCGTTCAGCCACTCCTGAAGCAGGCTTGCTGTTTCATCCTGGCGCTCCCGAGTATAGTCTTTAAGATAATCCAAGGGGTCGACTGGATCGTTCGTAAGCGCCGGGGTCGTGCCTGCGATTGCACCTGCGTCAGTGCCCAGATCAGATTTCGCTCCCTGAGCCAGTAAGGGCCGGACAACGCCGAAGCCCAGAACAATCACAACCAAACCTAGCAGAATGGCTTGCAAGGCAGACCAGAAATAGCGCTCCGTAAGGGTCTCGACGAGACCGGGAGCGGGTGTGAGCTCTTCGACCTCCAGTTCCTGAAACGGCATCAAGTCTACGGTCAGAGAGTCCCCCCGATCAGCGTTAAGGCCGGCACCAGAAAGGATCAATTGTTCAAAATCGGCCACCAAGCTGCGCATCAAGGGAGCAGAATCTTCGGCGTTGGCATCAAAACCGAGGACTTGTTCGTTTAGCAGTACAGCAACAGAAATACGTTCGATTTCACCCGGTAATGTTTCGGTTTCACGGCGTGTCTCATTGATGTCGTAGACAACACTCTCGGTCGAGTTTTTCACCGTGCTGTTGCCGCCGCCCTGGCTTCCGGCTCCTTGCGGCAGATTACTGGACACGGTGACACCTCCGCCCCCACCACCGCTGGCTTCGCTGGTGTCATTGCTGGTGCGATTGCGAATTACGCGTGAATTCGGGTCAAACACCACTTCGGACACGCGCTGGCGTTGGCGATTGACATCAACCGTCACGGACACGCGCGCATTGCCCGGACCGACACGGGCCTCCAGCAAGCGCAGAATCTTTTGTTCCAGAGTGCTCGACTGGCCCTCGGCGACGATTCCCGGTTCTTCCATGCGGTCGATATTGGGCCCCGCCAGCATACCTCGCTTCGGATCGATCACGGCCACATCGGCCGGATCGAGTCCGGACACAGCGAGGGCGACGAGGTACTGGATAGCCTCAGCCTGGCTCGCACTGATCCGGTTGCTGGAAACCAAGGTCACGGATGCAGTTTGTGATGGGCCGGATCGGGAAAAACCCGATCGAAGGCTGGCGCCGATATGCACTCGGGCGGATGATACACCCGGAATGGCCAGCACGGTGCGGGTCAGTTCGCCTTCCTTCGCTCGCCAGTAAGTCGCATTGTACATTTCCGACGTGATCGAGAAGCCATTCACATCATCAAGCAGCTCATAACCGCTGACAGACTGCTGTGGCAGCCCGTCCTTGGCCAGCGCAAAACGAACCGAGTCGCGATCGGAGTTCGGAACAAAGATCGCCTCGCCGCGGATCTCATATTCGACGCCGCGCTTTTCGAGCTCTGCGATCACTTCACCGGTGTGCATCGGGTCCAGTCCGGCATACAGCAGGCCCATGGGCTGCTTGACCGCACCTTGAACGAGCAACGACATGGCGAAGACCACACCCGCAACTGCACCCACAAGTGCGAGTTTCTGCGCCGTTGATAGCGCCTTCAGTGTGTCTAAAAGTTTCATAGGCCAGAAAACCCCGATCCCAACGCCATCATTCCATTGGTTAATATTTTCCGCGAAATCATTAACGCTTCCTTTACCCAGAAATTAATAAGCCTTTGTCAGCAGCAATTTTTTATTGGGTAACGTTTTGGCCTCTGACGCGAACACAGAACTTCCTGAAGAAAAGTCTTCCGGTGGTGGGTTGATCCCGCTTGTGGTGTTGGCTGTCGTCAGCATGGCTGGCGCATTCGGGATCGTCTATTTCCTGTCGCCCAATGCCCCTGCGGCAGCACTTGCATGTGCGCCAGGCGAAGGTGGCAAGCCGGCTCATACGCCGCTCGCGCTGGAAGATCACGTCTATGTAGAGTTGCAAGAAATCCTTGTCACGATAGGTAATGAGCCGGCCACTCGCTATGTTAAGATCAAGACTTCTGTCATCTCAGACAACAGTCATGTCAGCGCGGTAAAGAAAGCCGAACCCATGCTGGTCGATGCTTTCGTCGGTTACCTCCGTGCACTTCAGCTCTCTGATTTCGAGTCAGCTGACTTCTACCCGAAGATGAGGGAGCAACTCGCAATGCGATCCGAAATTGTGCTCGGTGCGGATGCTTCGCACGGCGTGCTCGTAACCGAATTCCTGCTACGGTAAGATGATGCCTCTAGATCCCTCCGACATAGCGCTCTTTCTCGTTTCGTTTGCGGCTTGCCTCTACTGTGCCCTGCTCAGCCGCAGGCTCAAGGCCCTGCAAAATACCAAGGATGGCTTGGGCGCATCCATTCGCGCCATGTCCGAATCAGTCGCCGCAGTTTCATCAGCGCGACACGAAGCGAAGGCTCAATCTGGAGAAATAGCAGTTCGACTTACCGCAATCCTCACTGAGGCGCATGACGCTGGCAAGAAGCTGACGGAGTTGAAAGATGCACTCGAAATGAAGGATCGGGAGATCTCCCGCAAGATTCAGGCAGCTGATGCCGAGATTCGCATAACTGTACGCGACGCACTTGCTCAGTCATCAGATAGGGTCGCGGAGATCACGCGGCTGACCAAGCGCCTTGAAGCCGTCGCTAACCAGGCAGCCTCCAGTCTGGACAGTTCCGACTATCTTTTCGAAGACGATGATACGATCAAGACCAAAAGGGTATATGAGAGCTATGGGCATAAAGAGTAGCGGACGCACTCATGTTCTTCTGACGATCGGTGCCTTGTTCACGATCGCAGGCGGGACCCGGTGGTTGCCCCAGGCGTTTGCAACGACAGGTGCGGAATCACTCAGCAGCCGTCCATCTGACGTGCTGCCCAAGAGCTATGTCGACGATTCCGATACTGTGCGGAAGGTTTGCCTTACAGGCGACCTCGTCGAAGCGATGGAGCAAGACCAGAAGACTATCGAGCAACGCATTTCTGACCTGCGGGCGGAAGAAATTCAGTTTCAGAATCGGAAGATGGAACTGGACCAGCAGGCGGAAGACCTCAAATCGATCCAGATCCAGTTGGATGATAGATGGCAACGCATGGCAGAGGCGGCCAATGAGGACATCCAGCACCTTGCCCAGATGTACGGCGCAATGAAACCAGATCAGGCCGCAGGGATCTTCAACCAAATGGACGCCGGCTTCGCGGCAGGCTTCTTGCGGCTCATCCCGAGCGACCAAGCCGGCCTGATCCTTGCCAATATGGAAAACGAAAAGGCATATGTTGTCAGCGTCAAAATCGCGTCGACCAACAGTGACCTACGCGACGACGCGGTCCTGCCTTAGGCGAACCCCTTCGAACTCAGCCACATTAGGCAAAAATGGATGCGTTCAAGTGCACGGCGTTGTTCACAGCTTCCCGTACGCGCCAGATGTCGAACGGCTTTGGTACCACCCCATCCCGATTCTCACACCCGTCTTCCTCCAACCGCTCGGGGTGCGCCGTAATGAAAATAGTCGGCACCCTATAGCCGAGTGTTTCGCGAATCTTGTGAACGACTGTCCAGCCACAGACGTCGTTACCCAAATCTATATCCGAGAGGATTAATCCAATGTCCCGCTTTTCTGCAAAGGTCATGGCTTCGTCGCGCGTATAAGCAATTCCAGCGACCCAATGACCAGTTTGCTCCACCAGCACGGAAAGCAGCTCCGCCATATAGGGCTCATCTTCAATGATCAGCACGCCGGTACGTGAGGCAGCTGCAACAACTGGCTCAACACGAGCAATAATGTGGGTGACCTCATCAACATGTAAACCGGTGATCCGCGCCAAATCCTCCGTCCCAAATCCGCCGATTATGGACAATAACAGCACTCGCCGGTCCACGACCTCCAATCCATGTAGAATGGGATGGACACGGTCACTCACCGAATGGGCTTGGGCGATCTGATGCAGCCTGTGGTCAAGTTGACGAAACAGGCACGCCCGATCCACGCCCGTTGAGCCTGCGGCCTGGACTGATCCGATCAAGTCTCCCAAAACATCGCAGACTACCTGGTCGCCGGCATCAATCGATCCCAGCAACAATTGCGCATAGGATCTCAAGGATTTGAGTTCTGAAGAAACGATATCCGAAAACATCTTAGCCCCTTGGTCCCTTGCCTCAATCAAGAGAGTAATTCAGCCGTGTACTCAAAGCATTGTACCACAGAATTTCTCCCACTGCGGGAAAACCGATGATCTAAACTCAATTGAAACAAGTTTCCATCCAAATCAGCAGCTCATCTATTTACCGAGTTAGGGGACACACGATGGGGATACAGGTACCAATTTGTCAGATCAGTTATGGCGATCGCCCACCCTGTGATCTTTCTGAAGAGATCAGTACTGCTGAACCAAAGGCGATTTCCGGGTATTTGCACAGGCACAGCTGTGAGCGCCGTGTTGCGTTGGCTACATTCTGATTGAAAATGTCTCCATGCCGGGCAGCTTCCGCATGAATTCGCCTGCGGCAGAGCACGGGCAATCACACAATCCGTCTGCATGCGGACTGCAAGACGGCAACACAAACACGGATCTGATCCATGCCAAGCGCAGCTCCTAACACCTCATCAGCCACTAGAAAAACCAGTCGCGCCACCAGCCGCCTCGGCATGTTGGCTAGAAGCCTAGGTGTCGGAATCGTCATTTTCGTCGTTGCCGTTGCGATGATCGAGTTAACGCGCGGCGCTGGGCGTGTGGCCGCCGTCTGGCCAGCGAATGCGATCCTGATCGTCTTGCTTCTGAAGAACCCGCGCAGGAACTGGATTCCCCTTCTCACGGCGATGATGACCGCGCTGGTGCTCGCAAACATCTATTCAGGAGACCCGGTTCTCCGGGCGTTCATTCTGGCTCTGGCGAACGTAGCAGAAGTCTGCTGCGTCGCCTTTATTTTCATGTACCAGCGCAAAATACGGTTCATCAGCCTGGCGGGAATTTCTACTTTGATCATGGGCGGATTCGTCGGCAGCCTCTTGTCATCCCTTATGGCTGCAACAGGATTGTTCACGAGTGGAGAGACCCTCGTACTCTCTGAAGCCCTCGTATGGTTCTCAGCAGACTTTCTAGGCATAGTTCTGTTCACTCCGATAATCTGGTCTTTGGCGGATCGCTCGAAAAAATTCGTCAGCACGTCGCCTGACCTTCAATACATTCTGAAGCTGGGGCTATTGTGTGCGACGACTTTCTTCGTTTTCGCCCAGAGCGACTATCCATTCCTCTTCCTCGTACCCCCCGCGCTCGTATTCCTCGCCTTTGGGGGAGGCGTAAAAGCGGCCGCCATTGGACTACTCACGATCACGGCAATCGCTTTGCCGTTCACGTTGGCTGGCACTGGCCCAGTACACCTGATGTCAGCCGAATTCACTTCCAAGATTCTGGCACTTCAACTATTCTTGGCGACAAACTCCATTCTCGGGCTCGCTGTCGGAGCAGCCTCTTCGGACCGCCGTCGACTGATCAATCATATCAGACGGTCTCGAGAACGCTTGTCGAGCAAGTCACGCGAACAACAGGAGATGCTGACAAAGGCCCACTTGGCCGAGCGTATGGCGGGCGTAGGTCACTGGACTCTGAACCCATCCACTCAGGAAGTGGACTGGTCGCCGGAAGTTTATGCAATTCACGGCGTCACAAAAGAAGAATTCAACCCGATGTATGGCGACGCGATAATGTTCTACGCAGAGGAAGACCGCGATCGTGTGCGGGCTCTGGTCGAGCGCGCTGTCAACAACGCCGTAGGCTGGGAATTTCAAGCCACGATTGTTCGAAAGTCGGATGGCAAGAGGCGGCGCGTGCGCTCTATCGGAGATTTTCTTGTGGACAAGACCGGAAAGGTCGAGCGAGTGTTCGGCGTGTTCAAGGATGTCACAGACGAGCAGGTTGTACTTGAAGCACTTGCGAATAGCGAATCCAAGTACCGGACCCTCGCGGAGAACTCTACAGACATCATTGTAAAGTTCGGTTTGGATGGAATCATCACCTATGCGTCGCCCGCATGCGAGATTTTGGGTGTTTCGCCAGAAGATGCAATTGGCTTGTCAACATTGGACTTCGCGATTCCGGAAGACCGCGGACGTGCGTCAGAAATCACCCAATCACTATTCCAGAATGACGCCATTGATCCATCTGTGCAAAGAGAATTTCGAGTGAAGAACAAGCACGGCAATGTGATCTGGCTGGAGGGCAATCCGAAGCTCATTCAGGGTGAGGATGGTCGCCCCCGCGAGGTAATATCGACCTTCCGGGACATCACGGATCGCAAGGAAAGGGAGCAGGCCTTGGCCGAAGCCCGCGCTGAAGCCGAAGCTGCTGGCAAGGCAAAAGCGGAGTTCCTCTCGAATATGAGCCACGAAATTCGTACGCCCCTGAATGGTATTCTTGGCTTCACGCAATTGTTGGAGCAGACGGATCTGAATGAAGAGCAAAGGCTGTTCACTACCCGCACGATGAAGGCCGGGCGCCTATTGAAAGATATAGTCAACGATATTCTGGATTACTCCAAGATCGAGGCAGAAAGCATCCAGTTGGAAGAGCGTGCTGTCGACATTGCTCAACTTGTTCAGGATACGATCGACCTTGTTCACGCTGCAAGGGATTCTCGGTCGGTGCCGTTGACATCCGTCGTGGAGAGCAAAGGCGCCCTCATTGACGAAGTTCGGCTGAAACAGATACTGACCAATCTGATCGGAAATGCCGCAAAATTCACAACCGAAGGATCAGTCCGAGTCAGCGCCTCCCAGGAGGGAGACTTGCTGAAGTTTGAAGTGGCAGATACCGGGCCTGGTATCCCCGATGACAAACTGGAAAGCGTCTTTGAAGGGTTCAAGCAGGCTGACAATAGCGTCACTCGAAAGTTTGGCGGCACAGGCTTGGGGCTTTCCATAAGTCGATCTCTTGCCCGGCTAATGGGGGGAGAATTGCACCTGGAAAGCGAACTTGGACGGGGTACGGTTGCGAAACTGGTATTGCCGTTCAAACCTGCGGAAGTGCCGATGTCCGACTTCCGCTCGACTGGCATAACCCCACAACTCGGAAAGCTCAAGATCATGGCCGTTGACGATGTCGCCATGAATTTGGAACTGATTGAATTGGGGCTCGAAAAGTTCGGTCACTCGGTTCAGGGCTTTCTGTCGGCGCATGGTGCGCTCTCGTCCCTTCGTAAGGGCGACACGTATGATATCATCCTGATGGATGTCCAGATGCCGGAATTCGATGGCATTGCTGCGACACGCGAGATTCGGGCTCTGTCTGCGCCAGCCAGTCAAATTCCGATTGTAGCACTGACCGCAAATGTCCTGCCCGAACAGATCGCCGAGTGTATGAAAGCTGGCATGACGGATCATGCCCCCAAGCCGATTGATATCGTTCAACTAAATGCGCTTGTTTCAGCCCTCACCACACAGCAGGCTGGTCAGGCCGATTCCACCCATCAGCAACAACCGGTCAACGATCCGATGGAGCAACTCAAGCTCAAATATCGGGACTACCTCACCACAGTACCTGCAGAGTTCGCGGCCATCTTGGACAAAGAGGACCGCAAAGTGGTGCTGGAAGAGATCCGTCAATTGTCTCACTCTATTGCCGGCAGCGCCGGTAGCTTCGGTTACACAGAAGTCTCAACCGCCGCATTTTCTCTGGAATCGGTCGCGCGGGACATGAGCGAGAGCGGCAAACTCACAGTAGAACTGGCTGAGAGCTTGAGCGAATTTATTCGGGTCACAGAGCAACTTGTTGCCTGACCTGGGCCCACGGCGCGTGGCGATTCCCAGTTGAATATGGAATCCGATACCCATGAAACAGAGAGCCGTCGGCACCCCCGATGAGCAGAATTACGCCAAGCAAGCCCAACCTCGGATCACGAATCGAAACGAGACAGACTTGAACAGCGGGGTGAAATAGGATAACCATTCCTGACACCGGTGTCATTCGGTGATAAAATAAATATCGGGAGGAAAATTAGAATGCGGGTATCCACCAGAGTCAGAATCCTTGCGGGCGTGTCCCTGGCCAGCCTAATGCTGTCAGGTTCCATAGCGTATGCGCAGGAAACCATAGATGAACCATCGGCAGATGAGGCAGACCAAGTACTCGACAGTGTCGTGGTAACCGGTTTCCGTGATTCACTTGCTGAAGCACTTGATCTCAAGAAACAATCGACCGGAGTGGTCGATGCCATCGTCGCTGAAGACATTGCCGCTTTTCCAGACCTGAACCTCGCTGAATCGCTTCAGCGCATTCCCGGCATCGCGATTGATCGTCAGGCTGGCGAAGGTCGGCGCATCACGGTGCGAGGCCTCTCGGGCGACTTCACGCGTGTGCGCATCAACGGTATGGACGCCTTGTCCACCGGTGGTGGATCAGACGCCTCTGGTGGTACAAACCGCAGCCGCTCGTTCGATTTCAATACATTTGCGTCCGAGTTGTTCAGCCAACTGGTTGTTCGAAAGTCACAGTCCTCGTCCATTGAGGAAGGATCGCTTGGTGCAGTTGTCGAACTTCAGACGGCGCGTCCTCTGGACTATGACGATGGGTGGACCTTCTCGGCATCCGCACAGGCCCTCTACAATGATCTCGTAGAAGACACGTCGCCTCGCCTTGCCGGCCTAGCTTCCTACAAGAACGACACTGGCACGTTTGGCGCGCTGGTTTCTGCAGCATTTCAAGACCGCACAATCCGCGAAGAAGGCTTTTCTTCTGTCCGATTTGATGATCAAGGCACATTCCGTTCTGTGAACGGCGCAGGCTGTATTGGCGCGGACCCGATGCCAGCTGCCTGTGAGGAAGTCCGCAACTCCTATTATGCGCGCATCCCGCGCTATGGTCGCCTCACTTATGATCAGGAACGCACCGGTCTAACCGGCGCACTACAATTCCGTCCAACTGACCGGACCACAATCACGGTGGAAGGACTCTACTCTGAGCTGGATGCACAGCGCGACGAAGAGTTCCTGCAAGTCTTCGTACGATCGAATACCGACAATATTGCGGTAACGGACTACAACGTGAATAGCGATGGCGTTCTGGACTATCTGCAAGGCGATGTCCTCGCCGATACGAGCAATGGCATCATCCCGATGCGCAGCGAACATCGCCGGGACTACTACACGACCGAGTTCACGCAGCTGACACTCGAAGTCGAACACGACTTCTCCGACACGCTGCGGGGTTCTTTCTTTGCAGGTCAGTCCTCATCCAGCTTCGATAACCCGGTTCAGGCGACAGTTTTCTTTGACGCTGCCAACCCGGTCGAAGGTTATAGCTATGATTTTCGGAACGATTTGAATCTCCCGGCCATCAGCTATGGCAACACGGATGTAACGGATCCGTCCCAATTCCTGTTCACGCAGTTCCGGAATCGCCCTCAGGGGTCTGACAATGATTTCGAGACCGTCCGGGCCGATCTGTATTATGACTTCTCCCCAACCATGACATTGTCGGGTGGACTGAGTTTCAAGAAATATGACTTCTCGACACGCGAAATACGTATCGACGGCAATGTCGCAGATCTCGACGGCTTCACCGAGCCGCCAGTCGTCAGTGGTGACTTGGTTGGACTGGTAAGCGGTTATGGAAACGGACTGGACTACGGCTCCAACGATACGTCGTGGGTTAGCGCCAATTGGGACGCCGCCATCGACTTGAGCGGCATCCTGGATATCACAGGGGACATCGGCTCAAGGCCTCAAAGCAACCGTTCGGTCGAAGAAGAAGACTTGGGCGGCTACGTCCAGCTCGACTTCGAAACCGACCTGTCAGGCATGAATCTCCGTGGAGATATCGGTGCGCGGTATGTTGAAACGACTACCACTGCTTCGGGTTATGTGCCTGGCAGTGGCGGACTTGCGCTCCGCACGGTGGAAAACTCCTATACAGATTTCCTTCCGGCGCTGAACCTTGTTCTGGAAGCCTCCGACCAAATTCAGTTCCGCGCTGGCGTCGCCAAAGTCATGGCCCGACCATCGCTCGGAAATCTGACACCGGGCGGTAGCCTCGATACGTTCAGCGGCGAGCCATATACATTCAGCATCGGAAATCCTGAGCTCGATCCCTACCGGGCCACAGCTTTTGACCTCAGCGCCGAATGGTATTTTGCAGAGGAGAGCCTTCTGGCTGTGTCGTTCTTCTACAAGGACGTGGAATCCTTCTTCCTGACCCCTGCCAGCAACGAAGTGGCTTTCAGTTCACTCGGTCTGCCGGCCAGCGTGGCCTCTTCGACCAGCCCACTGGGAGAAGATCTGGCGAACGGGCTTGATCCGATCGTCGCGGTCAGCCAGGTGGCAAATGGTGGAGAAGCCTCGATCCAGGGTCTGGAACTTGTGTACCAGCAACCCTTCTTCTTCCTGCCGGGTCTTCTACAGAATGCCGGATTTGTAGGGAACCTAACCTATGTCGATTCCGACGAAATCAGAAACTTCTCGGAAATCTCGCACAACATGACTCTGTACTATGAGACAGACCGGTTCTCGGCACGCGTATCCGGTGCGTATCGGGATGAATACCAAACCCGAGCTCCAAATAGTTCGGGACGCACCGAAGGTCGCGAGGAGCGGGGTGTCGCATCGACCTACAACGTGGATCTGTCGATGTCATACGCGCTGACAGATCAGCTCGACCTGACCTTTGAGGGCATCAATCTGACGGATGAGTTCGAGCATCAGACATTTGACCAGCTCAATCTCCCGACCCTCTACCATCATACCGGCCGGAACTTCCTGTTCGGCGCCCGGTATACATTCTAGGGAACTTTCGGGGTACGGACCGGCGACACAATCTGAAGCCGCCGGTCCAGATCATTCGATATAGTTTTGAAAATTGCGATCCTCCCAAGGCGCATTTTCTGAGTGGCCCCGGCGAGATCCTCGCAGGGGCCACTTTTTAAGGTGCAACATATGAAGAACTCTCTGACCCGACGCCAAAGCCTGCTTCTCCTGGGGACGACACTCGCCACGAAGGCTTGCACGACGCCCGCTTCAGAAGCTGCCGTCAGAAGCGAATCCCCCGCTCCGAATCGTCCGGACTGGGGAAGAGGATACGAGAATCAAAGAATCGCTGACCGCAAGGATGGGACATTCCTGAACCCGATTTTCTCGGGCGACAGGCCGGACCCCTCAATTATCAGAGACTGCGATACCTACTATCTCACATTCTCAAGCTTTGACGCTTACCCTGGTCTGTTCATCTGGCAGTCGACCGATTTGGTGAATTGGCAACCTGTGGGTCCGGCGCTAACCCATCCCATCGGCTCGGTATGGGCACCCGATCTCATAAAGCATGGGGATCGTTTTTACATTTACATTCCTGCACGGAGCAAGAACAGAAAATCCATCTATGTCATTTACGCCAATCAAATAGACGGGCCATGGAGCAAACCCGTCGATCTGGACCTCCCGGATCATATTGATCCCGCCCACGCGGTTGGCGAAGACGGCAAGAGATACCTTTTCCTGTCAAACGGCGATCTGGTTGAACTCTCAGACGACGGCCTTTCGACCGTTGGGGATGTGGAACACATCTACGACCCCTGGCGATATCCTGAAGACTGGGATGTCGAATGTTTTTGTCCGGAAGGACCCAAAATCCTCCGAAAGGATAACTGGTTCTATATGCTGACAGCCGTGGGTGGCACTGCCGGTCCCCCTACCGGGCACATGGTCATTGCGGCGCGCGCCCGATCCGTCAAAGGACCGTGGCAACATGCACCGAACAATCCTCAAGTCCGCACCACCGACCGCTCCGAATCCTGGTGGTCGAGAGGACATGCCACCCTCATTGAAGGACCGGCGGGCGATTGGTGGATGATTTCACACGGTTATGAGAACGGGTTCTGGACGCTTGGAAGGCAATGCCTCTTGGAGCCAATCCGTTGGAGAGAAGACGGCTGGTTTGAATCGTTGGGCGGAGACCTGTCAACCCCCTTCCCCAAACCCTTACCCAGCCAGCATCAGCCTCATGGTCTTCCGCTTTCTGATGATTTCTCGACCTCGTCACTGGGTCCGCAATGGGTGTTCTATGATCCTTCGCCTGTTGAACATGATCGCATTGACCTTGATGGTGATGGATTGCGCATGACCGCGAAGGGTGAGACCCCGGCCGACACATCGCCTCTTTGTGTGATCCCCGGAGATCGCGCCTATGAAGTGACGGCACGGATGGAATTGGACCCGGGGTCACGTGCAGGACTTCTCCTGTTTTACAATTCAGGATTATTCTGCGGTTTGAGCTACGGACCGGAGGGCCTCGTCATGCATCGCTATGGTCAGGAGCGTTCACGTCCGAACGATTTGGATGCTGGCCTCACACACCTTGAAATCAAGGTTCGCAACGACAATCACGTCGTCACATTCTTTACCCGTCTGCCGGGCGAAAGATGGAAGAAATTCGATGTTCAGATGGAAGTGTCTGGCTATCACCACAATACGGCATATGACTTCCTCAGCCTCCGCCCAGGATTGATGGCGGCCGGGAAGGGTCATGTTCGTTTCAGTCAGTTCCGGTACAAAGCACTTTCCTAAGCGGCGGTACCGACAAATTTTCCGACGGAGGACAGCCGCAGATCGATATCCCGGGCCCCTCGGGTTCGAATCACGGCTTTCTGACCTACACTTGCGGCGTGAACACCTGTCACCGCTCCGGTCGAGATTGCCATCCCCTTCTTCAACGGCATTCCGCGACGCGCGGCATTTTCTAGCATGAAGCGCAAGGATTCAATCGGACCTCCGGGAATCCCGCTCGCATCTCCTGTGCCGACAGTAAGTCCATCAATCGTGGTTTCAAACGGCCAACGGTTAAATTCCAGAGACCGCCATTCAGGCAATTCATCGCCAATGATCAGACCATGATTGTTGCCGAAATCAGATATTGTCACCAGCGGCCCGTGATCATTGATTTCGGAAAAAGGGCTGCTGGCGATTTCTACACCCGCATGAATCGAGCCGACCAAGGCGATCGCGTCCTCTGTGGAATACTCGGTCTTCGAAGGTTCTGCATCGGACGAGACAATCAGTACACACTCCCCTTCAACCGCCGAAAATCCTTCTGCATAAACGGGGGTTTCCATGACTCCGACAGTCTGATTGTGGATTTGCGATTTGAAAATCGGGCCCGCCAAGCGATCCGTTCCATAACGATCAATATCTGCCCCATTAATGCGGCCAACTTTCCAACCAGCTAGCTCGTCGGGCCACATATCGATGGCGGCATCCTGTATGGAATAGGCCTCGGAAATGGATTGGGGCACAGTGCCCGGATACTCAGCCAGACTGCCGGCGGCAAGTCGCGCCTGAACGAATTTTTTTGCTATATTTTCAACTACGCTCACGCTTTTTCCTCAGCCTGCCTATCTTGGGGTAGACACTATAGGAAACCGGTGTCATTTTCAAACCTCCATAGTGATAAAAAGTGATCCGGAACGAGCGAATACTTGAAATCGGTCGGCAAATCCGGGGACAAGAAGTGAGGAAACACCCATGGCGAGACCGAATTATGCTCCCTTCCCAAGAATGATTGCTGCGTCAGCGCTGTTAGTCCTGTCCGGCTGCGCCACCGCACAGCCGCTAGGTGTCGCTCCAGCGGAGACTGAAACAACAGCCTCTGTACCAGTTGCCCCGTGGATGGGTCCGCTCGGGCCAGCAGCAATGACGGCGGGAGGGCGCGGCGGAGAAATCGTCAGAGTGACAAGCTTGGAATCCGATGGACCTGGTACACTCAGAGCAGCGCTGGAGGCCGATGGTCCCAAAATCATCGTATTTGAAGTGGGCGGCGTCATTGACCTTGATGGCAACAATTTGCGAGTTAGCTCGTCCAACACAACAATTGCGGGCCAGACCGCGCCGTCACCTGGCATTACCCTTATACGTGGTGGCATGGTTATCACCGGCGACGACATTATCGTTCAGCACATGCGTATTCGCCCGGGCGATCTGGGTGAAGGCTTACGAAGCGGCCGAGACATAGATGCGATCACGACGATCGCAGCTCACAATGTTATTGTCGACCACTGTTCGCTTAGCTGGGCGACGGATGAAAACCTGTCCGCTTCCGGCCCACGTTTCACCGGCGAAACTCCCAAAGACTGGCGCGAAGGCACATCACACACAATCGCCTATACCAACAACATCATCGCTGAAGGTCTGTCCCATTCGACACATGCGAAGGGAGAGCACTCAAAGGGATCGCTCATACATGACAATGTCAGCGATATCCTGATCTACGGAAATCTATACGCTCACAATTTCGAGCGCAGCCCACTTTTCAAGGGCGGCGTACAAGGCGCGATCGTGAACAATTTCATCTATAATCCCGGACAGCGCGGCGTTCACTATAATCTGCAAGGACTGGAATGGGGCGACGTGCCTGCGGAGACGGGCCGAATGGACCTGATCGGCAACGTGATGCGCGCGGGCCCCTCGACCAGCGAACGGTTACCGCTACTCATGATTGGGGGCGATGGCGACCTGGACCTCCACATATCTGGCAACATCTCCATAGATCACTGGGGTCATGAATTGCCGGAGCTTGGGCGCTACACATCATCTTCCACTCAGATTGCAGAACAGTCTGAACCTTCTGACATTGTTGCAGGGTTGCCAATTTTGGCTGCGAATCAGGTTGAGCGCTACGTCCTGAAGAACGCTGGCGCGCGCCCTTGGGACAGGGACTCAGTGGACGTTCGCATTTTGGCCGACACGGCGGAGGGGCGCGGTGAAATCATCGACAGTCAAAATCAAGTCGGCGGATATCCGACCGCGAGTCCGACCCACCGCGCCTTTGATCCGGCCCTGTGGGATTTGGAGACGATGCAACCTGCCGCTCCAGAAGCGCTGGACTCCGGCTTGAAAGCCAAGGGGACTTGAAGCCACCCCAAATCACGTCAAAAAGAGACGATGCATAGCAAGGCTTTCCCATGAGCGACGATGAACACGAGGCCAAACCGGTCCGAGACCGGTCTCAGGTAACAATTATAGACATTGCCCGCATGGCGGAGGTGTCCAAGAAAACCGTGTCTCGTGTCATCAATGAGTCACCGCTTGTTCGTGAGGAAACGCGCAAGAAGGTGAAGCGAATCATCGCTGAGACGGGCTTCACACCAAACCCTCAGGCACGCGCACTGGCTTTCCGGAAATCATTCTTGATCGGCCTCGTCTATGACAATCCAAGTCCGCAATATGTCGTCAATATGCAGCGCGGGATACTCGACACCCTGGGGGACACCGCCTTCCAGCTGGTCCTACGGCCCTGTGATCGTGGGGAAGAAGGCTATCGCGAACGCGTCCGATCTTTCATCCTACAACACAAACCACATGGCATAATCCTGACTCCATCCGTATCTGAAGATGAGGAACTTGCCGAGATTTTAAGAGAGGAGCAATGCGATTACGTTCGCATCGCCTCACTAGAACTGGACATTCCGTCGCGCAGCATTCGGACCCACGATGCTCAGGGGGCAGAAATGGCCGCCGCGCATTTGGCACAACTCGGCCACAAGCGTATCGGGCACATTCACGGACCAAAAACATTCCGCTCGGCCCACGAACGCCTGTCAGGGTTCAAACGCGGCCTTGAGGGTTATGGCCTTGAACTTGCTCCGGAATTGACGGTTGAAGGCGCCTACACATTTGATTCCGGTGTGACCAGTGCCACGCGGCTTCTCAACCGCCATGACCGACCCACAGCTATCTTTGCCGGTAATGATGAAATGGCCGTTGGCGTCTATGTCGCCGCTCGAAAGGCTGGCTTGAGAATTCCCGAAGACCTCTCGATTGTCGGTTTTGACGATACACCAATATCCGCAAGGATCTGGCCGCCGCTTACCACAGTTCGGTCTCCTATCCGCGAAGTTGGGCGCGCCGCCGCTGATCTCTTGGTGAAGCGTGGAGCAGGCTCCAGCGGCAACCAGGAACTACAATCTTTTCAGTTGGAGCTTGTGGTGCGAGAATCGACCCGCACAATCTAATTCTCGCCCGATCAACCGGTTGTCAGTCTGAAACACAAATGTTATGACACCGGTTACCAAACACGCCACACCGAAGATCACCGGGGTGATGACAGTCCTGGTCCAGATTCGGAACCTGATCACGGACGCGCCCTATCCCAGCTACGCTTTTCGAGGCGAAGTACTCAAGCAACAAAAGGAATACCCCCATGAAGATTGCGCTCATTATTGAAAATAGCCAGGCTGCGAAGAGCAGCATTGTCCATGACGCGCTTACTTCAGTTGCAGAGCCACTCGGCCATTCCGTTGCCCATTGCGGAATGTCCGGCCCGGACGACGAGGCACATCTGACTTATCCAATGATCGGCATCATGGCTGGCATTCTGATCAACTCAAACGCAGCAGATTTCATTGTTACAGGTTGCGGCACAGGCATGGGTTCCAACCTCGCATGCAATGCAATGCCCGGCGTATTCTGTGGCCTTGTCATCGATCCAACAGACGCCTTCCTGTTCGCCCAGATCAATGACGGCAACGCGATTTCCATGCCGTACGCGAAGGGCTTCGGCTGGGCTGCTGAACTCAATCTCCAGGACTGTTATCGTAAGCTTTTCGAGGGTGAGCCGGGCCTGGGCTATCCGAGAGAACGCGCCGCTGTCATGGCTGAGAATCGCGGGATTCTCACTAAGCTCAAGGAAGCCTCCTGCAAGGACATGCTTACCGTCCTCAAGTCAGTCGATCAGGATCTCTTGAAGGCTGCAGTCTCTGGTGAGAAATTCCAGGAGTTCTTCTTCGCAAACAGCCAGGATGCGGCCCTCACCGACTATGTAAAGCAGGTACTCGCCTCCTAGGCCTCGAGCGGACAACAATCGCAACAAGACGACATTCGGAGCGACCCATGAAGACCAATCCCTTCAGGCTTGAAGGCAAGAGCGCCATTGTCACCGGAGCCAACACAGGCCTCGGCCAGGGCATGGCTGTTGCGCTGGCGGAAGCGGGAGCAGACATTTGCCTTGTCGGCCGAAGTGCACCGTCAGAGACCTTGGACATGCTGGCTGGGACCGGCTGCAAAACGCACTCGATCCTCGCAGACCTCGGCTCGGCAGACAGTGTAGAGACTATCGTCACAGAAGCCAAATCAGCTCTCGGCGCCGTGGACATACTCATCAACAATGCCGGTATCATCAAACGCAACGATTCGATCGACTTCACCTTTGACGAGTGGGATTCGGTCATGAATGTGAATCTTCGTACGTTGTTCTTCCTGAGTCAGGCGGTCGCACGTGAAATGATTGCCGCCAGCAAGGGTGGCAAAATCGTCAACATCGCATCGATGCTCTCGTTCCAAGGTGGCATTCGCGTGCCGTCCTATACTGCCTCCAAGAGCGGCGTAGCCGGACTTACCAAGATCCTCGCCAATGAATGGGCCAAGCACGGCATTAATGTGAATGCGATTGCCCCCGGCTACTTCGCGACAAACAATACAGCGGCCTTGCAAGCCGATGAAACGCGCAACACCGAAATCCTCGGCCGTATTCCAGCAGGTCGCTGGGGTAAGCCGTCCGATCTCGGTGGCGCGGCGGTCTTCTTGTCATCGAGCGCATCTGATTACGTGCAGGGCATTACGCTGCCTGTCGATGGCGGCTGGCTGGCCCGCTGAGCCGGGAGAAAGGTTGACCAGACATGGCGGCCACAATCGTCTGCTTCGGAGAACTCCTGCTCCGCATGAGTGCGTCCGACAATCAACGTCTGATGCAATTGCCATCATTGAACGTGCATGTCGGCGGCGCCGAGGCGAATGTCGCCATCTCACTCGCCCAGTTCGGGCACACGTCCCGCATGGTCAGTTCTTTGCCTGAAAACCCGCTTGCTGACGCGGTGATCAGGGATTTGAGGTCGCATGACGTTCAGACCAATTCGATCCAGAGGCGCGAAGGTCGGGTCGGGCTCTACTTTCTCGAAACCGGGGCAGTCCAAAGACCATCTCGTATTACGTATGACCGGGCTGGAAGCAGCTTCGTTGAGACTCCCGCCGCGACGTATGACTGGCTGACATTGCTTGAAGATGCGGACTGGTTACACATTTCCGGCATCACGCCAGCCACGGGCCCCGATGCGGCTGGTGCGGCATTGGCTGCAGCGCGCACTGCTGTCGCGCAGGGTGTAAACGTCTCATTCGACGGTAACTATCGCGAACAGCTCTGGAAAAGCTGGTCCGGAAATGGTCCGGAGATTCTGGCCCAATTGCTAGAACACGCCACCCTCGCCTTTATCAATGAATTGGACGTACAGCTCGTTTTTGGAGAAAAATATCCTGGGCGTGAGGATGCGGAGAAGACTGCTTTCGCGCGGTTCCCCCGATTGAAATATGTCGCATCGACATTACGCGAGCAGGTCGGCGCAAGTCACCACCGCCTCACAGGCCGTCTGGCAACACGCGATGGCACCTGGCATTCGCCGGTAATGGACTTGCCCGGCATAGTAGATCGAATCGGTGGGGGCGATGCGTATGCAGCCGGCATCCTGCACGGCCTGATCTCACGTGACACGCCGCAGAAAACTGTAAACTTCGCAACGGCAGCAGCTGCGATCAAGCATTCCGTGGCCGGAGATTACAACAGAACGAGTGTTGGGGAGGTGGAAATCCTTTTGACGCAAACGGATCTGGACGTGCGCCGCTAGACCAGTGAAGCAGGGAGGGCTTGAAACTTGACGATGAACCGACGGGCCTTTACTCGCGGCACCGCCGCGCTTGCACTCAGTTCTCCGCTCATGGGGCTCGCTGGCAAGCCATCCGAACATCCTGTCGCCACCACCACACACGGAAAGGTTCGCGGCTATCGCCGCAAGGCAGTCAATATCTTCAAGGGCGTCCGCTATGGTGCGGATACGGCGCCAACGCGTTTTGCCAAGCCACGCCCCCCTGTCCCTTGGGCGGATACGCGGGACGCGACCGAGTATGGGGCGACTGCTCCGCAATTGGGAAATGTGGAGAATGTCAGCGAAGATTGCCTGTTCCTGAATATCTGGACGCCAGGTCTGGCCGATGGTGGCAATCGTCCGATCATGGTCTATTTCCATGGTGGAGCCTATGCCAGCGGTTCCGGATCTTCACCGCTCTATGATGGGACGAACCTGGCGACCAAGGGTGACGTGGTCGTAATCACGGTGAACCATCGGCTGAATGCGTTTGGGTACTTGTCGCTTAGTCGACTCAATAAGGATTTTCCTCACTCCGGCAATGCCGGCATGTGGGATCTTGTGCTTGCACTTGAATGGGTACGCGACAATGCGGCCGCCTTCGGAGGCGATCCGTCGCGAGTCTTCGTCTTTGGTCAGTCCGGTGGGGGGGCAAAGATTGCCACCCTGATGGCCGCGCCGTCCGCCCGAGGCCTGTTTCATTCCGCAGCCACAATGAGCGGTCAACAAGTCACCGCCTGTGGTCCCTTGAACGGCCAGCTTCGCGCACAAGCCTATCTCGACACCCTCGGCATCGCACCAGAAGACACAACTGCGTTGCGAGCAGCTCCGGTGGAAACCCTCATCGACGCACTCGCAACGCGTGATCCGGTCAATCCGGAGCACGGCCTATATTTTGGTCCTGTCCTGGATGGACGTTTTCTCAACCGCCATCCCTTTTGGCCTGGCGCTCCGGGACAGTCCTCATCGATCCCCATGATCCTCGGGAACACGAAGGACGAGACTCGAAACCTGATTGGCGCAAAGCATCCAGACACATTCCACCTCGATTGGTCGGACGTTCGAACACTTCTAGCAGATCATATGCGGTGCGACATCGACCCAGACGATGTCGTAATGGAGTATCGTGCCCTCTACCCGTCCTATTCGCCGAGTGATGTATTTTTTGCAGCCACTACGGCCGGGCGGTCGTGGCGCGGACAGGTGGAAGAGGCAGATATGCGCGCGGCTGAGAACGGCCCGACCTGGGTTTACCAGTTCAACCTCGGCTCGCCAGAAGAGGGTGGAAAATGGGGCGCACCGCACACGATGGACATCGCCTTTGCCTTCGACAATTTGGACCAATCCGGCACGTATGGCGGCACAAAGGTTCCCTCAACAGGCGAGTATGCACGCGTCGCAGACGAACTGTCTCGCGCCTTCATCTCCATGGCCAGGGAAGGCCAGCCCAATCATCCCGGGTTGCCGGACTGGTCTCGACATACGCTGCCAAACCGGGAGACACTGGTATTCGGCACCACGACCCGGCTCGAGAATGACCCGCGCAAAGGCGAAAGGGAACTCTTCGCCAAAGTACCTTTCACTCAATGGGGGACCTGATCCATGAAATCTGCCACTCACATCATCGTCGCTGCCGGCATTCTGTCGGCCTGCTCACCAACTCAAGTGCCCGAACCTCAAAGCCAAGGCGACATTGTTACCGAAGTGGCGCCCACAGACCTGCCCGGACCGGTGCAATCTGCCGTCTCCGAGGCCATGCCCGACATGACGGTACTGGAAGTGCTTCGAAAGGAACGCGGCCAGCGCGTCTATTTCGATGTCGAAGGTGAACGCGCCGACGGATCCGAAATCGAACTTGATGTCCTGTACGCCGACGGCGTTGCAGAAGTTGTTGAAATTCAGCGGGACCTGCCCTGGACCGCCGTACCTGCAGACGTTCAAGCCGCCGCCACGGCAGCAGGCGCGGCTGAGCCGGTCCGGATCATCGAGAGTACGCAAACCGATGGCAGCATCATCTATGAATTGTTCGCCGACGGCATGCCAAAAAACCCGGCCATGGAAGTACAGTCGAAAGACGGGCAAGTGGAAGTGCTGGCTGAACGTTGGCCGCATTAAAGTTGGCCAGGCACCTTGCAGAATAAATGACACCGGTTACCATGGGTGGTGACCGCACGAGCCGCCTCTCTAAAAGAGGCCTTTGAAATGGCCGTACTGGGGAGGAGAGATATGAGGCGGGATCAGTTCCTTTACACGACTGTACGTGCGGTGCGCCCATGATGCGTGGCATACCAGTTATCTCACGTCGGCAAGCCCTGATCAGCATGGCAGCCGCCACAAGTTTGGCTGCGTGCAATCAGAGTTCGGGCCGGGATTTGCTGAGTGCAGACTCTCATCCGGAAGAATATCCGACCGTTCAGGCCGTCAAGGAAATGGGGCGCCTTTTGAACGAGCGCAGCGGGGGCAGGCTTCGTATCAAGATGTACGCGGGCGGACAGCTCGGCTCGGAGCGCGACACGCTAGAAATCACCTCGTTCGGGGGTCTTGACCTGAACCGGGTAAACCTCGCACCGCTTAACTCGATCGAACCCCTGACGACCATCCCTGCGCTTCCGTTCTTGTTTTCCTCAACTTCCCATATGCGGACGGCACTCGACGGACCTGCAGGCGACCGAATTCTCGACTCGCTCGCGCCGCACGATCTCATCGGCCTGTGCTTCTACGATTCTGGCGAACGCAGCTTCTACAATACGCGCAAGCCAATACTGTCACCAGACGATATGGCTGGCATGAAAATACGCGTGCCGAATTCCGACCTCTACGTCGCCATGATCAAGGCACTCGGCGCCGACGCAACGCCTATGTCGCTCGGTGAAGTCTATCAGGCACTGGTCCAGGGCGTGATTGATGGTGCAGAGAACAATTGGCCATCCTTCGAAAGTGGCCGCCATTTCGAAGCTGCGCCCTTCTATAGTCTTACTCGGCACATCATCGCGCCTGAAGTCCTGGTCATGTCGGCCAGCCGTTGGCGAAAGCTTTCTGATGGCGACAAGACGCTGGTCCAACAGTCGGCTCGTGATTCCGTACCCTTCATGCGCAAACTCTGGGATGAGCGCGTCGCCGAGTCCCGTGAAAAGATCATCGCTGCGGGTGTGTCGGTGAATGAAGTGGCAGATTTAGGTGCCTTTCAGCAGAAAATGCGTCCGGTCTGGGACCGTTTCGTCAGAACCGACACCCAGAAAGAGATTGTTGCAGAAATCGAAGCGCTAAGGCCTGACGCATGATACGCCTCCTGACTAATATCACGCATTTCACTGCAGACTGGCTGGTGCGAGTTGCAGCAGTCGGACTGGTCCTGATGACGCTGATCATTGGGTGGCAAGTCTTCGGCCGATATGTCTTGAATTCCAGCCCTTCCTGGTCTGAACAAGCCTCGCTCGCCCTGATGATCTGGTATGTGTCTCTCGCGGCCGCTGCAGGCGTCCGGGAAGGTTTCCACATCAGAATCGTAGCGCTTGAAAATGCAGTTGGTCCAAAGACGCGACTCTGGATGCGGATCATTTCAAACATCATCGTCGGCGGGTGTGGGCTGGCTATGCTGGTCTGGGGCGGCCAATTGGTTGCCAAGACTTGGAGTCATGTCATTCCCTCGCTCGGACTGCCTCGGGGATTGGCCTATCTCGGCTTACCTATTGCGGGCGCCTTGATGGCGGTGTTCTCGCTCGAACGCATATTCGAAGAACTTTCGGGCGAAAAAATTACAGATGAGGAGGACCCAAGATGGAGTTGATCATTCTGGTCAGTGTTCTGGTCGTTCTGCTCGCGCTTGGCGTGCCGGTCGCATATTCTCTACTCGGGTCGGCCATGGCGACGTTCCTTGCCCTCGACATCCCGATGGTCGTGGTTTTCCAACGCATGGCGGCCGGCGTCAGTGTCTTTACGCTGATGGCGATTCCCTTCTTCATCTTCGCTGGGGACCTCATGTACAGGTCAGGCATCGCAAAGCGATTGGTCGAAGTTGCCGAAGGCGCTTTCGGGCGCACACGAGGCGGACTCGGCCTCGTAAATGTTGGGGCGTCCACCATGTTTGGCGCTGTCTCCGGCTCCGCGATTGCCAGCGCTTCGGCTATGGGATCCACGCTGATGCCCTTGATGCGTGAGCGTGGATATGATGGCGATTATACCGTCAATGTCACCGTTACCGCCGCCATTGTCGGCCTACTCATTCCGCCCTCACACAACATGATTATATATTCCGCCGCCAGCGGAATCGGCGTGTCGATCGGAGATTTGTTCCTGGCTGGTATCGTGCCCGGCGTGATGACCGCAGCCTTGCTTATGTTCGTCGCCTGGCGCGTCGCTGTCCTGCGTGGCTATGCCAGCGGTGCCTTTCCTGGCTGGCGTAGCTTTACGCGCGCGCTCCTGTTCGCCATCCCCGGCCTGATGACAGCGATCATCATCATGGGCGGCATTCTGTCAGGTATCTTCACCGCCACGGAATCTTCTGCCATTGCGGTCATCTACACGATCGCTATCGGAGCTCTGGTCTATCGAACGCTGGGATGGAAGCGCTTTTTTGAAGCCGCCATGCAATCGGTAAAGATCACGGCGATGGTGCTGCTTATCATCGGTGCAGCGACTGCATTCGGCTACGCGCTCGCCATCCTTGAAGCACCAGCGAAGCTGGCTGACATGATTACGTCCGCCACCAGCAATCCGATACTTGTCCTTCTCATCGTGAATGTCATCCTGCTTGTGCTCGGCACATTCATGGACATGTCGCCTCTCATCATCATCACAACTCCGATCTTGTTGCCGGTAGTCATGGAAGTGGGCGTCGATCCAGTTCACTTTGGCATTGTCATGATGCTGAATTTAGGGATCGGGCTTGTGACGCCGCCAGTGGGATCGGTGCTATTTGTTGGGTCTGCGGTCGGAAAAGTTCCGGTGGAACAGGCTGTGAAGACGATCTGGCCCTTCTATGGCGCGCTTCTGCTCGCGCTCATGATCATTACATTCGTGCCCGCGCTGTCTCTCACACTACCGAGCCTGTTTTGATTGGCACCAACCTGCGCCTCCATCTCCTCATTCTTGGCTTGGGCCTTTCGCTGACGACATGCGCGATGGGCCGATCATCTTCTGTTCCTAAATAGGTATCTGGACTGACCTCGTTCCCCACTGGGACCGCGCGCACGACATTTTCAATCCACCCGGTTAGCCAACCTCTCGAACACTCGCTCTGGCCACCAATTCGGTTGCAAGCATTTCGTGTATCCCCGTCACAGCGTGGCCTCTGAGAATGTCACACATAAGGGTCATGGCTACTTCTCCTATTTTTTCCGCAGGCTGCATCACAGTGGTCAGGGGCGGCGTACAGTATTTTCCGAATTCAATGTTGTCGAAGCCGGAGATCGACAGGTCGTTCGGCAGGTTGAAACCAAGATCATACGCCGCGCGGATTGCGCCAATCGCGATCTCATCACTCATACAGAATAGCGCCGACACATTCGGCTTGCGTGATAATAGGCGCATGGCCGAACTCTCCCCACCCGCCATCGAGTAGGGCCCATATGCCACCATGGTCTCGTCGAGCAGTAGTTCCCGTGCAGCCAACGCATCGCGAATACCCGTCAGCCGCTCTCGCGTTACCAGTCGGTCTTTCAGGCCTGCCAACACTCCGATCCGACGATGGCCTGACGCCATAAGGTGTTCCGCCATCATTGCCGCGGCGCTGCGATCATCGATACCGACGGTCGGATACCGACCGCGCGGATCGGCGCTGATCGCCTGCACGAAGGGAATCGCGCAGTGTTCACCCTCATGATGCAACTGGTCGAGCGGCCGCTCGCCCAGCTGGATCACGCCATCGGCGCGATAGGTTTCCACCATCTCCACACCAACGGACTCGATGGCCGCATCGTCTCCGGTGTCAGACACGATCAAATTGAACTTGTTCTCTACCGCGACACGCTCAATGCCCGAGACAACTCTCGCGAACAGGACATTTGCAATGTCCGGGACCATGACAAGCACTGTATTGGTCCGCTTCTCACGGAACAATTGAGCCAATGAGCTCGGCTTGTATTTGAGTTCTTCGGCGGCGGCCAGGACGCGTTCGAGCGTCGTTGTGGACAGTTTACTCGGATCTGAAAATGCCCGCGACACTGTCGCGGGGGAGACAGCAGCCAGTTTTGCAACATCCCTGATCTGAGCCATTGAAATTCTCCTACGAGCCATTTCGCTTTTTTAAGGCTCCGCGTCGGGGTAACTCGCCCGAATGATGGAACGATCTGGTCATCAAACACCATGACCGCTTGCAATGAAACCGGTTGTATTGAATGTTCTCATGGTCAGGCACGCAGAGAACGTTGGCGACCGCGGCCCATTTGGCTGCAAGGAGGAATTCGGCGCACCGCCGCCCGCCCGGGGGAACCGCGTGCACAAACGAGGAGTTGGGGACCTTGAGTCTGCATCCAATTGATATGGCCGTGATCGCGGCATACATCGGCTTGACGCTATTTATCGGCTTCTGGATTTCCACCCGGGCCAATAAGGGCATGCGGAGCTACTTTCTGGGTGGCAATCGGCTGCCTTGGTATGCGCTGGGCCTGTCGAACGCCTCTGGCATGTTCGATGTGGCTGGCACGATGTGGCTCGTATCCATCCTGTTCGTTTATGGTTTGAAAAGCATCTGGATCCCATGGCTCTGGCCCGTCTTCAACCAGATATTTCTCATGGTCTTCCTCTCCATCTGGTTGCGCCGATCGGGCGCGATGACCGGGGCAGAGTGGATCACCTTCCGGTTCGGCGATGGCCCAGCCGCGCGATTAAGCCATTTGATTGTTGTGTTGTTCGCGTTGATCCTGGTGCTTGCCTACATGGCCTACGGCTTCCTCGGTATCGGCAAGCTCGCCGTCCAGTTCATCCCGCTAGACCTGGCGGGCCTTCTTCAGCTCGACGTTTTCCTGCCTACCGCGCTGAAGGCGCCCAATCTCGCCGGTGACCTTCTGGCCCAGAGAGAAGCCGCCATGATCTCACTCAATGAGAAGGTTTTCGGCGTTATCCTGATCTTTCTTACGTCGCTCTATGTCATCAAGGGCGGCATGTATTCGGTAGTATTTACCGAAGTCATACAATTCCTCGTCATCACGGTTGCCAGTGTTGGTATTGCCGTGATCGCCATGATGCATGTGGCGCCGGATACGCTGGCTGCGGCAGTCCCCGAAGGCTGGGACAATCCCTTTTTTGGATGGAGGCTTGGTCTCGATTGGTCCAATCTGCTGCCCTCCGCAGATACCAAGATAGCGAGTGAGGGCTACTCGCTGTTCTCAATATTTTTCATGCTTGTCTTGCTGAAGGGCATCTTCACATCACTTGCCGGGCCGGCCCCAAACTATGATATGCAGCGCATCCTTTCAGCCCGCACCCCGATCGAAGCCGCCAAGATGAGCGCGCTGGTCAGCGTTGTGCTGAATGTCCCGCGTTATTTGCTGATCACCGGCCTGACGATTCTCGCTCTGGTCTATTTCAGCCCATATTTGCGGGACATGGGGACAGATGCGGACTTTGAGGCCGTACTGCCATTTGCACTACGTGAATTCATTCCAGTCGGGCTGCTCGGCCTCACACTCGCCGGATTGCTGGCTGCCTTCATGTCCAGCTTCGCCGCCCCCCTTAACGCCGCCCCCGCATATGTTGTAAATGACATCTATCGTAAATACATTAAACCGAACGCGTCTGAGAAGACGTATCTCAGGATCAGCTACCTCGTGTCCACGGTCTTCGTGATCATTGGCACGCTCATCGGAGTGTTCCTGACCAGCATCGACAATGTCATCAACTGGATCACGGCAGGGCTTTATGGCGGATACACAGCCGCCAATGTCGTGAAATGGTACTGGTGGCGCATGAATGGTTACGGTTACTTCTGGGGCATGCTGACGGGTATCGTGTTTGCGCTTGGGTTAGGCATGCCACAGGTGGACATCAATCCGTTGCAGGCTTTCCCATTCTTCTTCGTAGCGTGCCTTTTCGCCGTGGTGATCGGATCTCTGGTGACCAAGCCGACCAATATGGAAACATTGCAGCGATTCTACTTGAAGACGCGCCCATGGGGCCTTTGGGGGCCTGTCGCCGACTCACTCGCGGCCGCCGGCCGAACTGTCTCCCCCAATACGAACTTGAAGCGTGACTTGATTAACGTAGCCGTGGGAATTGTCTGGCAGACTGCCCTGGTCTGCGTCCCTATTTTCCTTGTGATTCAAGACTGGCCCAAAATGCTTGCAGCTCTTTCAGTTGTGCTCATCACCAGCGTATTCCTGAAGCTTAACTGGTATGACCAGATGAGAGATTACCCCGAAGACTACTCTCCCGACGAGGAACGAACACATAAATCCGATGTCGGACTTAATTTGTGACTGACTGGTCTATTTCCACGCTTGCTCTGTCCGATTGGCCGAAGGCGCAAACGCCACGCCTGCAATCCGAGAAAACAGAGGCCCTGATTGAGCGAATTCTGGAGTGGCTGACACCCGCGCAAAAGGTAGGGCAAATCATTCAGGCCGATATTGCTTCAGTGACGCCTGAGGATGTCGCCGCCTATCATCTCGGTTCAGTGCTGAATGGCGGCAATTCTGCACCAAACGGAAATCAACGTGCCAGCCTCGCCGATTGGCTGGAACTCGCCGATGCATTTTGGGCGGCATCCATGCGTGCAGATGGCCCCCGCATTCCGATACTGTGGGGCACCGATGCTGTTCACGGCCACAACAATCTGATCGGGGCAACAGTCTTCCCACATAATGTCGGACTGGGTGCCACGCGGGATGCAGAACTGGTGGAACGCATAGGCGCCGCTACCGCACGTGAAGTACGTGCATCAGGTATGGATTGGGCATTCTCTCCGACCGTCGCCGTCGCACGCGACAGCCGGTGGGGCCGGGCCTATGAGTCCTATTCGGAATCCCCCCAATTAGTCGCCGAGCTAAGCGCCGCCCTGGTCCGAGGCCTACAAGGCATTTCGGGCAACGAGAATTTCCTCGGTGACACCAAGATACTCGCCTGCGCGAAACACTTCATTGGTGATGGTGGCACTCATGGTGGGCGGGACCAGGGCGAAACGATCGCCACAGAAGCCGAGTTACGCGAGGTCCACGCCGCCGGCTACTACGCCACTCTCGAAGCTGGAGTGCAGACTGTGATGGCCTCTTTTTCGAGTTGGGGCGGTCGTAAAATGCACGGACACAAAGCCTTTCTCACCGACCTTCTAAAAGCCCATTGGGGCTTCGATGGTGTGGTTGTGGGAGATTGGGACGGGCACGGGCAAATAGAGGGCGCCACCCCAACTGATTGCCCGGACGCGTTGATGGCGGGCCTCGATATGTATATGGCCCCCGACAGTTGGAAGGGCCTGCATGCGTCCCTATTGCGCCACCTTGAGTCCGGACGAATTTCCCAGGAGCGTCTGGACGATGCGGTTCGCCGGGTTCTCCGGCTAAAAATGCGTGCAGGCCTGTGTACTCAACCCACTCCCAGCGAACGAGCCCTAGCTGTGAGGGGAAATATTGTTGGGTGCACGGCCCATACGGAACTTGCCGCTGTCGCCGTCCAGAAGTCTGCCGTTTTGCTGAAGAATGCGAACAATGTTTTGCCTTTGCAGTCGAACCAAAGAATCCTGGTGACGGGTCCCGCGGCGGATGATCTCGGCATGATGTGCGGAGGGTGGTCGCTCTCCTGGCAGGGCGGTAATCTCAATCCGACCGACTATCCGCATGCCGAAACCTTTCTGGCGGGAATTCGACGGGTGGGCCAAGAGCATGGCGGGACAATTATCTATTCACCCGACGGGCGCATCAAAGACTCTCCGGACATTGCCATTCACGTGTTTGGAGAGCCCCCCTATGCCGAGTTTCGCGGAGACCTGTCGACGCTGGATTTTCAGCCCCGAGACAAGAAAGATGCCGACACGCTCAAACGGTTGCGCAAGGCCGGCATCCCCACCATCTGCATCTTCCTCTCTGGGCGACCGCTTTGGGTCAATCCATCATTGAATGCGTCCGACGCCTTCATCGCAGCATTTCTTCCCGGCACTCAGGCAGGCGCACTCGCTGATGTGCTGTTCGCAACGAATGGTCTCGACTTCTCCGGCAAACTATCTTTTTCCTGGCCCCAATATGCGGATCAATACGCGCTCAATATGGGTTCGCAGCCCTATGACCCCCTGTTTCCATTCGGGTTCGGACTATCCATGAAGGACTGTGGGAACCTGCGGATACTGCATGAAGATGGCGTCGTCACCCAGCCCGACCATGGCACAATTTTTGAGTTAGGCCGAACCGCAGGAAGTTGGACGGTGCACCTTGAGAATAGTGAAATTGGGAAACCTTGGCATGGCGGCGAAGCCATCTCTGCTGCGGGAGCGATAATGCTCAAGTCAGCTGACTTGGGGCAACAAGAAAATGCCATCGAGATCGTTTGGAAGGGTGACTCCTTTGCGCCTGTCCTTTTCTCACACGAGAGACTGGACCTGACTCGGGAGGTCAACGCTGGTTTCTGTTTCACCTTGACTTTGGACGTTTCTCAGCAGGATGCAGGTAACATTGTTCTAGCTGTACTTTCCGAGTCCGGCCGGCATGAGATAGGCAACTTGTCCGAACTTGAACGGGACGTCGGAGAGAAGGGAACATCGATTTTCCAAATTCCACTCCGAGAAGTATCTGAATCAGGTGCGGTTATGTCCTTGATTGAGGGTATCGAGTTCTCGGCCCGAAGGCCGGCACGTATTGTCTTGTCGCACTTGGCCATGGTGATGCCCGACGGCTGAAGGGAACTCACCCTTCTTCCGAAAGTGGAGTATCTTTTTGGCGGAACACGAACTTCATCAATCGTGAATCCGAACCGGACAGGTCGTCCCGATCACCCAGGAATTTTCCGAAGCTCTCCAATCCATTCACATTGTCGGACACGACTTTTGCCATTAGCAGGATCGGCGTCGACAACAACATTCCCATAAATGACCAAACCCAGGCCCACAACGCAAATGAAATGAATACGACGACCGCGTTCAGCTTGAGGCGGCGCCCCACCAGCACGGGCGTTAAAAACTGTCCTTCTATGGTGTTTATCAGCCAATAAAGCAGCGCGGGCAGTAGCGCCTGGAGAGTGTTGTCAAAGGTCACCAAACCAGTCACGAGCGAAACCGTGATTCCTCCGATGGAACCAATGTACGGAATATAATTGAGCAAGAATGCGCCCAACCCGAACAGCAGCGGATTGGGCATCCCGATCGCCCACATAACCGAACCGATGACCATGCCGAGCACTGCATTGATCGCTGTAATGGTGAAGAGATAAGTTGAAAGCTGGTTTTCTATAGTGCGCGCAGCTGCCAACGCTCGTCGCTTGTCCTTGAGCTTGGGCATGACCTGCACAAGCTTCTCATAGAACATGTCACCCGATGCGATAAGGAAGAAGCTCAACGTCAACGTCACGATCAATTGGCTGACCACAGCCGGCGTGGCTTGGGTCATTACACTGACGAAACCTGGCTCTCGTATCGCGACTGTTTGCTGTTTACCCTGACTTGTAAGCGCATCAATCTGATCGCCAGCCTTCAATACCGGCTCAATTGTACCAAAAAGACCACTCAATTCGCGGCGAACTTCAGCAGCGAAAGTCGGCGCGTCACTCATATACTGCTGTAGAGCTTCAGATATGAAGTAGAACAGGACTCCGAACACAACGAGAAGACTGACCATGATTATGCCGGCTGCGGCACCCGCAGGAATTCCGATCCGGCCAAGTGCGCGCCTCACAGGACTGAAAGTCAGCGCAAGAACAAATGCGGAGATAATTGGAACAAATACACCTTGGGCAAGACTCAGTGTCCCAAGCGCGAGGATCCAGAATATTCCGGTGATGGCCCAATTGCGCACCACATCCCGCTTGTTGTCTGGAGCATCCGGGGAAGCCATGTATTCTTTCACAGCCTATACCTCCTCCCGGTGACGCCTTAATTTACCTACGCCGCTGCAGGAAAATAGTTCCATTGCGGTCTTTATAGAAAGCAAGCAAAAAAAGGGCGCTGCAGTCGCAACGCCCTTTTCAAAAAGATGCAAACCTCACTAGGTCACATTTCGTCCACGGACGGCCCGTGCCACGAAGGACAAGACCAACAGAACGAGGAAAACGAAGAACAGGATTTTGGCGATACCTGCCGAAGCACCAGCGATGCCACCAAAGCCGAGGACTGCGGCGATCAACGCCAATACGAAAAATGCGATTGCCCAACCGAGCATGACAATAACTCCTTCTATCAAACAAATCGACGCGTCGTGGTCGATACGATGACAGTACAACCCGGTCGCAGGCATCCGAGTTCCCGATTATTTTTTGATCGACCATTGGAACCAAGGGGCACGGGTAACGTTTGTTTACTGCTTAAAGCGGAAAGGAATTATCATGAAAAATACCGTGAAGATCGCAACACTCGGTGCCTTGGGCGCTCTGGCCACCCTGCTGGCTGCCTGCAACACTGTTGACGGCGTTGGCAAGGATGTCGAAGCCGGTGGCGAAGTTATCCAGGATACCGCACAAGACGTTGAAGAAGACATCAACGACTAAGCGGGCCGCAAACCAAGCCTGAAAAGACACGCTCAAATCGAGCGTGTCTTTTTTTTAGCTCGTATGTTGGAAGTGAGCGGTACTCACAGGGCAGCAAGAACTACCTATTGTGTGGAATGAACCGCTTGGCCGGAATAGGAGATCAGCAAAACTCGTGTTCGCTTGCTGGTGCGCATCAGCTCTGTGTGTTTGCGCAAACAGGTCCAGATCTGCCCAAGTCCAATAATCAGCACAGACAGCATCGCGCCAACGCGACGCGGGCCGTTCAAACGACGAAAAATTTCAAGGTGAGAGCTCAAACTACGGGATTGGCGTTGAATGTCTATCCGGGGGTGTACTGCGTTGACCATAAACAACCTACGCATCCAAGCGATGCGAGTTCCGCGCTGTTCTGCATGCTAACACGCGGGGCGGACTAAATGCTGCTCTTCTACCTAAATATCCATGACAAGCTTATGCGAGCAGCCCAGTCCTGGTCGCGCTTCGGTCGTGAATTCCGCAGACAATTGTCGTGCAAAAGCGACCATGAGCTTGGAACCCAGTCCGGAGTCCTCATCCGCTGAGTCATAGCCGAGACCTGTGTCCCTGATCTCAAGAATGACCTTCTCGGCCGCCAACGAAAGGTGCACTGCAACTTCGCCGCCGTCTTCTTCAAAAGCATACTTCATCGCGTTGGTGACTGCCTCGACGATGAACAACGCCATCGGAATGGCATCGTCGGCATCCCGCTGAATCTCGGCATAAGACTGGACGAGGTTTATGCCCGCCTCTGACATGCCCAATGCATCCGAAAGGTGATTGAGAAGTCCGGTAAGGAAGGGTCGCATATCGACGGTTTCCAGACGCTCATTCTGGTACAATGTCTGGTGTACAATCGCCAACGCATCGATACGGTGGCGCGTCGCCGCAATTGCATCCCGGGCCTGTGGGTCTTTTAATTGTCGACCCTGCAAGTTCAGGAAGCTTGTAACAATCTGGAGATTGTTCTTCACGCGATGGTGAATCTCTTTCACGGCCGCATCGCGCGTGGAGATAGCCTCTTTGAGATCCTGGTCTCGGTGGTCGATATCTTTCGCCATGACCTCCATCGCGGTCGCCAGATTGCGAATCTCCGAGGGGGCATCGACAAAAGAATTACCCGCTTTGAATTGATACCGCCCCGCGCCATAGATACGAACTGTGCGGGTCAAGCGAGAGATCCACCTCAGCACCAATCCATCAATCGCCATCCAAGCCGCCAGCAGTGTTACTGCGAACGCAAGTAAGGGTAGCCCGAACGAAGTCGCGGGCCGCAAAAAGAAATCATTCCACAAACCGTAGGAGGGCCGCGCGATCACTGCGAATATGTTGGAATCGCCGACAGGTCGCAGCACAACATCAGTGGAACCGCCACCGCTCTGCTCTGCCCGGAACAATTGGGCGGCACGAGTTTCCTTCACCTGCTCAATCCATTCGGACGGGATCGGCCCAATAATGGGATCTCCAAACACCCTGCCCGTCTCATCCGCGATGGAAAGGGAAACGTAATCGGGCAGATAGCCGGCCTGAACAAGATTGGCGAGCTCAATTGCACTCAATGCAAATGTGTGGATGCCCACAAAATTTCCGGCTTCGTCCTCGACGCGTTTATTGAGCGCAAAGAGCCACTCGTCACTTGCGGATCCAAAGAATGCGTCACTCCGAGCAAAGGAGTCTCCTCCGGCCCGTAATCTGTCATGCAGAACCTGATTGTCACGACTGAGTGTGGGTGTACCTACACTGGCGCAGACAACTTCACTGTCCTTGTCAAACGCCACGACATTGGTGAGCGACGGCAGATATTCAGACAATTCGTTGTAGACACCGCTACACTCGCCCGCCGTCAATCGCGGTTCATATAGCGAGAGCAATAGCTCTGCTTGCTGTAGCGACTGGTTCACACCATCAATGGCTGCGCCCGCAACGACGACAAGGTTTTGAGCTTGGCTTTCCCGAATATCTCGGGCGTCGATATAGGCCTTGAACGCAGACAGCAGGAGAACTGGTGTCAGCGCAGCTGCCAGCGTCAAAACGAGCTTATTACGCAAAGGCGCCGCGTTTGCGCCCTTGCTCTCCCCCTGGTCTAGCCCACCTTGGTTACCCGACACCGGCAATATCATCTGCCTGCCGCATGATGTCATTGAAGGCGTCTTCCGCCCTCATTTCGGAGTCGTCGCTGAATCCCGCCCCATTTGATTCCAGAATCTCGACGACGGCTTTCCTGGCACGAGACACCCGGCTTTTGATCGTTCCGACAGCCACTCCGCAAATCTCCGCAGCTTCCTCATAGGGCAAGCCGCCCGCACCCACCAGAATGAGGGCCTCACGTTGATCAATTGGCAACCTGCCGAGGGCATTGCGCATGGCGAGCAGGTCGAGCGTGTCGGATGGGTTACTGTTAGACACCAGCGTTGCTTCGGCAACTTCAGGATCAAGTGGGGTGCGGCGCCAAGACCGGCGTTTTTCTGAATAGAAAACATTTCGGAGAATCGTGAAGGCCCACGCCTTCATATTCGTGCCGGCCTGAAAGGATTGTCGCGCATTCCACGCTTTCAGCATTGCATCCTGTGCAAGGTCGTCTGCAAGCGTTGCATCTCCGCACAAGCTGCGCGCGAAAGCCCGCAAATGTGGGATTAGCGCAGCAAGTTCGCGTTTGAATTCAGGATCGCTGAGTTTTTCCGTATTGTCTGTCATGGAAGCCCCCTCAGGATTTGTCTGAGGTGGAAGATGGCCGAGCCCTATCGGCCTCTTCGAGAAGCCGCAGGAACTCATCGGGCACATCTTCTTGCGCTACTTCGTCATACACGCGGCGCAATTGTTCACCAATGCGCTGCGTCCGCCTCTTACTGCCGAGGTCGGATTTGACGGAGTTTTTGCGTCCGTTCTTTTCCATTCCGTCCAAACTATCCTGATTCACGATCTGATACCTAACTATATGAGTCTGATAGTTAAACAATCCGGCACCATATAAGTTCCACACTAATGCAGTATTTTGCACTAGTGTGGAACCGAAGCAGCTTTCACGAATTGTTAATGCGGTCCCAGAAGAGAGGTTCCCAATGAGTTTGGTACAATCGTTTGCCCCCCATCTGCCATTCTTGCGCCGGTACGCCCGGGCGCTAACAGGCAGTCAAGACAGCGGAGACGCGTATATTCGCGCGTCACTTCAAGCGCTCGTCGAAAATCCTGAAGTTGTCGACAATGTGGAGGATTCTCGTCTTTCGCTTTACCGCTTTTTCCACGTCATCTGGGGCACGACAGGCGCCCAGCTTGAAGGAAAAGATAGCAACAAAGGCGATCCTGCAGACAAGCGACTGCAGTCACTTGCACCCATCCAGCGGCAAGCTTTCCTGCTGACAGCCCTTGAGGGATTTTCTGCTTCGGACGCAGCTTACATCCTCGGAATTTCTGAAAAAGAGCAGCGTGTTCTCGAACAAGATGCTCAAAGAGAAATTGAAGGCGAGCTCGCTACGAAAGTTCTCATAATTGAGGATGAGCCTATTATTGCTGCAGATCTTGAAAGTCTGGTCGAAGACCTCGGCCATACAGTCACCGGTATCGCAACCACGCATCGCGAAGCGCTCTCTCTCTTCGGCGCGAATCCGCCAGGACTGGTTCTCTGTGACATCCAACTTGCAGATGGCTCGTCCGGCATTGATGCCGCCCACGACATTTTGGCCGATCATGACGTGCCGATCATTTTCATCACGGCCTTCCCCGAACGCCTGCTGACTGGTGAGCGCCCGGAGCCGACCTACCTGATTCCAAAGCCCTTCCAGGAAAATACTGTGAAGGCAGCGATCGGCCAGGCGTTGTTCTTCCATCCCGCCAACGAAAAGCGGGTGGACGCCTAAACTTCTGATGTCGCGGATTCAAAAGGCCGCCCGTACATAATGATGTACGGGCGGCCTTTGTTCTTGAATTCGAGATATGTCAGACGCTGGCAGGCGCGAACATGCCGGTAAATGCCAGCACCAACAACATGCCGACAAGAGCGACGACGATACCTATCCCCAAAACGCTCAACAAGCCCGTCCGGCGACGACCCTGACGTGCCTCAGTTGTAGAAAACTCTTCTTGATGGGTTGTGTCTGGCATAAGTTATTCCAATCCTGTTTGAGTGTTATCCCCTGAATCAATTGTCATTGCGGGGAATGCGATGGTGATTTGTGTGAGACGAGATAGCGCCGTTTGACAAAGGCGAATGCGAACTACCGTTCAGGTTGGCTCGCGCTACGAAATCGAGTTTACGAACATGGAGATAGTCAGTGTCGAATTGGGACAAACTCTCCATACGCCTTCTATCGAGAATGGTGACCTGGCCGCGGGACTCATCGATAAGGCCCGATCGGCGTAAAGCTGACATCGTCCTCGACACATGAACCGGGGTCAGGCCGAGCGCATCTGCCAGATCCGTGCGTGTCAAAGGCATGGGTAGGTGATCTTCTGCTCCACCGACCGCAGCTCTCAATCTTCTTTGAAGCTCAAGTAATAGGTGTGCGATACGCTCCTTGGCAGACCTGCGACCGACGCGGACAATCTGTTCACGCAGGATAGATTCTTCCTGCACCGCTGCCCACCAGAATGCTGCGGCGACATCGGCATCGCTGCGCAACACATTCATGAATTGATCCGCTGCAACCGTCGCCACGACAGTGCGCGTTATGGCGGTCACTGAGTGGTCTGCCTTCACACCCGCAATGACTTGCATATCGAACACATCACCAGGCAACATGAAGTTGACGATCTGGCGACGACCATCATCAAGAGAACGGTGTCGAATTGCCCAGCCTTCTTTCACGATAAACATCTTTGCGGGGGTTTCCCCCACACGGATGATGTCATCGCCGGATTGAAATGCGCGGGTTTGAAAATCGATTTGATCGAATTTGGACCACGCATCATCTCTTAGTGAGGCATATTGGGAAATTCTGTTTCTAAATACGTCCATGCGGTTCAAACGAATGTACTTGTGCAAGGTTCCATCGCAGAAAACTGCTGGCACCCGATGGAACGAAAGTTTCGATCGATCGTTGTATTGGCGCACACGAAATCAGGAGATTTAACGTGAACACCAAGACAGCCACCACACTCAAAGCTGAAACCGAGGGCGATTACGCTGCGCTCAAGGATGACATTGCCATGCTTCGCGGCGACCTGAAAAGCGTAATGGAAGACGTCCGGGGCCTTGCGAAGGTAAAGGCGCAAGCCGGAGTCGAAAAAGGCAAGGAAATGGCCGAGAAAGCTTCCGGCCAGTTCAAGGAAACCCGCGACGATGTTGAAACGGAAATTCGCAAGAATCCGCTAGCCGCTGTCGGAATCGCGTTCGGGGCCGGACTCATTCTCGCGATGATGAGGGGCAAATAATTCATGGACGCGACAAAGCTTAGGCTGTTCGCGGCTGTCGCCGGAATCGTATGTGGTTTCGGCGGCATGTTTGCTTTGTCTGTAGCCGGAATATTGGCGCTGGCATCTGTCATCGGATTGACGGCGGCCTGCTTCACAGTGGCCGCCATCCTTGTGGCAATTGCTGCCCTTATGCTGTATATATTCTTGCTACCCTATCGGAAATCATCAGAAGAGATCGATGATTTGGAAGAGTCCACGGCCAATGCATTGGCAGACCTTCCGTTCGACACCCTGAAATCCCTGGTCCAGAAATATCCGGTCTCTGTAACCGCGGGCGCGATGTTGCTCGGATACACGCTTGTACGTGACCCCAAGACGGCGACACGTAACGCCCAGAGGCTTCTACTCGGTTTGCTTTAGCGGCGCCAATTACAGACAAATCATGCCTGAACACCTATATTGTTAGCATGAGATCGTTTCTGCTTGTTGCCTCAGCGGTTGGTGCCGGATTGGCTTTTGGCCGCAGATACCTCGAACGCGGGGTTTCTGCCCAGAAGAACAAGGTGATCGAGACAGCAGCCGTGGAAACACGTCGTCAGATCAAGCGCCATGCAGATGATTTTCTCAAAAAGAGCTTTCGGTCATTCGCAATCGCGACGACTATCAAACTGCTTATCCTCGCGACGCTTTGGGGACTTTTCCATGGCGGTGTTATTGAGCGGCCTTACTTTATCTGGGGTGTGACAGGGATTCTCGCCGCGTTTCTTGTTCGTGATATCTGGGTAACGTGGCCCTTTGTTCGGCTTGGGATAGTAGAACTTTCTCGCTATGGCTGGCACCCCAAGCGCGCGCTCGGTGAGGTCGTCGCCGGGCATGTATTTCAGCAAGTCCTGACGGAAGCCCAATCTGCTCCGTCCACTCGCTCTTCGAAAGTCATGCTGGTGCTTGCGGGTCAATCCCGCGAAGGGATCGAACATGATATTGCAACCTCTGTCGCCGCCATCGCTCGAGATACGTCCTGGTCTGATCTGCGACCATTTCTTGTGTCCGCTGCCATCAAGACGGCCGCATTGATGATCATTTATTCGGTGAGCGTTTTCCTGCTCATGGCCTGATACCAATCAGGCAGCCTCGGCCATAAGCTCTTCGGCATGTATCACCAACTGATGTAATGTGGACTGCTCAGCAAACCCGGGCGTGTCATTGGAAATTGCCGGAACAATTCCATTCAGCTCATCCATCAGAACTGCGCGCGCCCGACTTACCCGGCTTTTGATTGTTCCAGGCGAGCAGTCCATGATCGCACCCGCTTCCTCATAAGTGAGGCCGGCCGCCAGAACCAGAATGACTGCATCCCTTTGTTTGATCGGCAGGGAGTAGATTGCCTGGACAGCCTGCGACGCTTCGCTCAGCATTTCAGCTGACGTGTTATCAATAAGAGCCTCTTCGAGAAATCCGCTTTCAACATCAACATTGCGCCAAGCGCGACGGCTGTGCTGGAGATATTCATTTCGAACAATACGCAGGATCCACGGTCTCATCTTTGCGGTTCGATCGAAAGATTCCGCCGCCGCCCAAGCTTTCAGGCATGCAGACTGAACGATGTCGTCGGCCAGCGTCGCATCATGGCAAAGGCTACGCGCGAATGCGCGCATTTGAGGTAACAATGCCTCCAGCTCATCGACAAAGGACCAGTCTGGGCTGGGATTTTCTCCGGTATCGGTCATGCCGTCACGTATCCTATCGCTTTAGCGAGGTCTCCACCTCTCTCATGGCGCCAAGAAGTTCTCGAAATCGGTAGGGAAGAGGCTCTGTCACCACGGCCGCGTACTCGGCCCGTAGGTGAGCTTCGAACCGCCGGCTCCCTCCCATCGCCTTGGCCGTGAAAGCGAATATTCTTCTGCGTTCGGGACGACGGGCGCTCATGCGCACCATTTATCCGTTCGCCAAAATAACAAATCATGAATTCGTTCCCACCATACGATCTGTCTTGACTTCATACAGAAGTAAATCAGTGGTGGGTTAACGAATCTAAAATTACTATTGGTTGAAATACAGTCAATTGCCCGCCACCTCTGCGGAACGGCACGCTTCAGACGACAGCCCCTTTCTATAGAAAGAGATGCGGGGGAATGATTCTATCTCGTTGGAACAGGCTCGGGCCCGGAATAGTCGTAGAATCCCTTGCCGGCTTTCTTCCCAACCCAGCCTGCTTCAACATATTTCACGAGCAATGGACACGGTCTGTATTTGGTGTCGGCAAGACCATCATGCAAAACTTGCATGATCGACAGACATGTATCGAGCCCGATGAAGTCGGCAAGCGTCAAAGGCCCCATCGGATGATTTGCGCCCAGGCGCATCGCCGTATCAATGCTTTCAACCGTGCCAACACCCTCGTAAAGAGCGTAGACGGCCTCATTGATCATAGGCACAAGGATCCGGTTGACGATAAAGGCCGGGTAGTCCTCGGCATTCGTGGTCGTCTTCTCTAGGCGCCCTGCAAACTCGATGGCGGTTTCATAGGTTTCCTGATCCGTTGCGAGTCCACGGATCACTTCAACCAGCTTCATCAGCGGAACGGGATTCATGAAGTGCAGCCCGATAAACCGTTCGGGACGGTCGGTGACGGATGCAAGCCGTGTGATCGAAATGGACGACGTATTCGTCGCCAGAAATGTGCTCGTAGGCACGATTTCGCAGAGTGAACGAAAGATCTGTTCCTTGATTTCCCGGCGCTCTGTGGCGGCCTCAATAACAAGGTTGGCGGCCTCATGGTCCTTCAAGACAGTTGTCGGCTTAATGCGCCCGAGCGCAGTATCCATATCGCCCTGATTGTATTGTCCCCGCCCAACCTGGCGGGCCATATTACGTTCAATCGCTTTCATGCCTTTGGCGAGAGACTCTTCGGAAATATCGCTGAGAACGACGTCGTATCCGGCTAGCGCGCTGACATGGGCGATACCATTCCCCATCTGGCCCGCGCCAATCACGCCAATTGTCTTCAGGTCTGCCATAAGTCTCGTCCAGATCGTCGTAAAAGAGAGATGTCATATCCTGTTTGTGCAGTGCGTCAAACACAAGTCTGGGATGCAGTCGCCGCGGGTATATCCGCAATCCTGCAAGATGGTCCCGCCCGCAGACGGTCCGACAACACCGAAGCGGGAAACTCAGGATCGATCCCGCGCTACGCGGTGTAAATCATCCTGCGCCTCATGCCGCCGTCCACTGTCAGCACCTGCCCCGTCACAAAGCCGGCACCAGACAGGTAGACCACCGCATCCACGATATCTTCGACTTCCCCCGCTCGACCGACTGGATGCTGCGCGTGTGCCTCACCAGACAGCACGTCACCAGTTGAATTGATCCAGCCGGGCGCAATTGCGTTGGCCCTGACATCCGGCCCGAGACCGATGGCCAGCGCATGCGTCAGGCCAATGATTCCGCCCTTAGCCGCCGCATACCCATAGGTGTCCGGCTCCGACTGATAGGCTCGGGTCGATGTCATATTGACGATACTGCCCTTGGCAGCGCGCAAATAAGGCATGCATTCTCGCGCCATCAGGAAACTGCCGTTCAGGTGCGGTGCGATCCAGCTATTCCAGTCATTGAGACTCATCTCCTCCAGAGGACCGGCGACCGGGTCGGCTGGCCCGCCATTGTTCACGAGCAGGTCAAGCTGTTCGAACCCTGCTTCTGCGACCGCGGCGCGAATACTCTCTTCGGATGACAGGTCACACCAAATCGGCTGAATCCCGACTTTCGGGAGCGAGGCAAGACCATCATGATCGATATCCAGCGCAGCGACGCGCCAATCTTCATTGGCAAAATGCACGGCAATTGCACGGCCGATACCCGACGCTGCACCTGTTACGATGGCTGTTCGCATGAAATCTCCTGATCATGGCTTAGCTCGCTCTATACAAAACAACCCGCAACTCCCCTAAGGAGTTGCGGGTTGAATTCAGTCAGGGCTGAAAAGCTTACAGCGCCTCGGTCAGTTCCGGGACGGCATTGAAGAGGTCTGCAACCAGGCCATAATCGGCGACCTGGAAAATCGGAGCCTCTTCGTCCTTGTTGATCGCGACAATGATCTTGGAGTCCTTCATACCAGCAAGGTGCTGGATGGCCCCGGAGATGCCGACAGCAACATACAGTTCAGGCGCAACGATTTTGCCGGTCTGGCCCACCTGATAATCATTCGGGGCGTAGCCCGCATCGACAGCGGCGCGCGAAGCGCCAACAGCTGCTTCCAGCTTGTCAGCCAGCGGCACGATTAGGCGATCGAATTCTTCTTTCGAGCCCAGCGCGCGGCCACCAGACACGACGCGTTTCGCGCCAGCCAGTTCCGGACGGTCGGATTTGACCATCTGCTCCGACACGAATTCGGATTTGAATGGTCCTGCAGGTGCATCAGCTGCTTCGACCGAAGCCGAACCATCTTCACCAGCAGCTTCGAACGCTGTGCCACGAACCGTGATGACTTTCTTCGCATCGGAAGACTTCACCGTCAGGATGGCGTTACCGGCATAGATCGGACGCTCGAACGTGTCGGTGTCGATGACATCCGTGATATCCGACAGCTGCATGACGTCCAGCTTGGCCGCGATACGCGGAGCCATGTTCTTGCCCGTCGTCGTAGCCGGGATGAAAACGGCGTCATAGCCGGACATCATTGGAACAACGAGGGCTTCCATGGCTTCCGCCAGTTGCTTGGCAACCGAGGCGCCATCCACGTGAACGACCTTGCGGACACCGGAAACCTTGGCTGCAGCAGCTGCCACGTCGCCTGCGCCTTCGCCAGCCACCAGGATGTCTACGTCGCCGCCAAACTTTGCAGCTGCGGTAACAACTTTGTGGGTCGCGTCGTTCAGGGACGCATTGTCGTGTTCAGCAATAACCAGAACAGCCATTAGATCGCTCCTGCTGATTTGAGTTTCGAAACAAGCGTCGCAACGTCTTCGACCTTTTCACCCGCCTCGCGCACAGGCGGCTCAGTCACTTTCACAACTGACAGGCGCGGCGAGATGTCGACGCCATAATCGCCGGGAGCTTTCTCATCGATTGGCTTCTTCTTCGCCTTCATGATGTTTGGCAGAGACGCGTAGCGCGGCTCGTTAAGGCGCAAATCGACGGTGACAATTGCCGGTGTGGCCAGTTTCACGGTCTGCAGGCCGCCATCGACTTCGCGGGTCACGGTCAGGGCGTCGCCGTCCTTCTCGATCTTGTAAGCGAATGTGCCTTGTGGCCAGTCCAGCAACGCTGCCAGCATCTGGCCGGTCTGGTTGGAATCATCGTCAATTGCCTGCTTACCGAGGAGCACCAGGTCCGGGCTCTCTTCTGCAACAACTTTTGCAAGGATTTTCGCAACAGCCAGCGGTTCGACGGTTTCGTCCGTATTGATCAAGATGCCGCGGTCGCCGCCCATGGCCAGCGCCGTGCGAATGGTTTCCTGAGCCTGTTTCGGACCGATGGACACGATCACAACTTCGGTCGCCGTGCCGGCTTCCTTCATGCGAACTGCTTCTTCGACAGAAATCTCGTCAAATGGGTTCATCGACATTTTGACGTTTGCGAGATCGACACCCGTCTGATCGGGCTTCACCCGAACTTTGACGTTATAGTCGATGACGCGTTTGACCGGTACCAGGACCTTCATACAACCGCTCCAGACATAGTTGGAATTAAACTCGTGTGGGGTGTGCCTAACGCCCGCGCAGAAAAGACGCAAGGTTGACGTTGACGTAAGTGTCAATTTGGCGCGGAAAATTTTGCAAAGCTCGCGCCGGTGTGCTGCAGAAATGCAATTCCCTGCCCCAGATAGCCCGTAGCACACGGGGAGCTTGGCCGTTTTGCAAACCTGCGCTAAACGCCTCCCTTCTCCTGATCAGACCAAATTCGAAGAGGGCGCCATGGCAGGCCATAGTAAATGGGCAAATATCCAGCACCGCAAAGGCGCACAGGACAAGAAGCGCGCCGTACTCTTCGCGCGCCTGTCCAAAGAAATCACGATTGCATCCAAGATGGGCGGGCCAGATCCGGATGGAAATCCGCGCCTACGACTCGCTATCCAGAACGCGAAGGGCCAGTCCGTCCCCAAGGACAATATCCAGCGCGCCATCGACAAGGGCCAGGGAGGCGGCGGCGAAGACTATGTGGACATCCGCTATGAAGGCTTCGGGCCCGGCGGTGTTGGCGTAATCGTCGAGGCGTCAACGGACAACAAGAACCGTACGGCGACCGATGTGCGCACAGCCTTTTCGAAGAATGGCGGCAATCTCGGCGAAACGGGCTCTGTCTCGTTCAGTTTCGATCAGGTTGGCGAGATCGAGTATCCTGCGAGCGTGGGCACCGAAGACGAAGTCATGGAAGCGGCGATCCTTGCGGGCGCTCAGGACGTGGAGTCAGACGACGAAAGCCACTGGATCTACACGGCTCGCGAAGACCTCCAGACCGTAGCCGACGCGCTGACTGAACATTTCGGCGCTGATGTCGAAGCCAAATCGACAAAATTGATCTGGAAGCCGCAGAACAACATCCCGGTCGACGGCGACGCCGCCGACACGTTGATGAAGCTGCTGGACGTGCTCGACGAACTGGATGACGTGCAGAATGTCTACGACAATTCCGAACTGTCCGACGCCGAAATGGCGCGCCTCGCCGAGGGCTGAGTCAACCTTCTGACCAAATTCAAAGTTCCGTTTGGCAGCCAGTTGGATTGCTTGACATTTTCCGATATGAATATACTTTGTTTTTCAAAGTTATTTGTGGAGACGAAAATGAGCCCTCAATCCCTCACCGATGATCTTGCCTATGTGCGCGATCTGGCAGAAGCCGGACAGAAGGCGCCGCTCCTCGGCGGACGCTTCCTGATCTTGTGGGGCGCGCTGACCACACTGGCCTATCTCGGTCACTACGCCATCGCGACGGGCATGTGGGGTCTTTCGCCCATGGCGTTCGCGTTCCTCTGGATCGGCTATGTCGTCCTCGGCATGGGCGGCATGTTCATCATGCAGGCAGGCTTCTCTGCCCACAAGCCGGGCGCCGCCTCAGTGGGAAATCAGGTTTCTCGCATCGTTTGGCAGGCGGCAGGCTATTTTCTTGGCGCCTACTTCATGGGAGCCTTCATTTCGGCCCTGTTGGGCCAAGGTACCGCCGCCTTCATGTGGTCAGTCCCAATGGTGATCGGGCTCTATGGCCTGGCCCAATACGTATCCGGCGTGATGGCACAAAACCGCATCCTCTCTCTTAGCGGCAGTGCCGCCATGGCCAGCACATTGCCAGCGGTGCTCCTCATGCAGACGCCTTACATCGTGCTTCTCGGATCAGCCGTAGCGGCGCTCTGTGTCCTGTTACCCGGCCTTCTATTGATGCGGAACGAACCCTCGGAAACAGTGTAACGCCAATGCCCGAGAAAAACCCCTTCGATCACAACGACATCGACGATGTCATCCATGGGCGTCTCCGCCTCGGCATCATGGCTTACCTTTCCAGTGTCAGTCCCGCCATTTTCGGAGAGCTGCGCGACAAGGTCGGGGCGACAGATGGAAACCTGTCCACGCATTTGCGTAAACTGGAAGAGGCCGGATATGTCGAACTGGAAAAGCGCTTCGTTGGCCGCCGGCCCCAGACACGTATCCACTTGACTGAGCCGGGCCGAAAAGCCTGGATGGTCTGGCTGGACCGGATGCAGTCGCTGATGCGGGCAGCAGAATAAGGGTCAGGGTCCGATCAGGCGAATCTGTTCATTGCCGGCTTCGCCGGTCCGGGCAAAATCCTTCCAGCCCAGCGCCTCATAGGCCTTCCGCGCCGGCGAATTTTGCGCATCGACATCAAGCAGTAGCGGCTCTCCCATCACGTCTCGCCCGACATGCAACAGGCCGCGACCAACGCCGCACAGGCGCCAATCAGGCGCCACAAAGAGATGATCTACATAGCCGGAATCGGGACGCAGCGTCAGGAAGCCGACCACGCCCGCCTGCGGCTCCTCTGCGACCCAGGCCCGCGCCGTCGGCAGGGAGTTGAACAATTGCCTCAGATAGGGTGCCGCCGGACCGCGCCACGGAAACTCTCTCAGGCAATCACGAAACAATTGATAGCACGGGCGATAGTCCCGGCGTTCAAAGTCACGGATATGCCAGCCTGCTCCGGTATGTGTGTACATGTGAAAAGAGTGGGCCCGATGCATGATCAGGTCCACTCTTTATCTCAGACGCATTTCGGCAAATTGCCGAATGCCTACATTTGCATCGTCCAGCCTTCGATACCCATCGCCGCCTGACGGACCGCTTCTGACAGGGTGGGGTGAGCATGACAGGTACGGGCAATATCTTCCGAGGCCGCACCGAATTCCATGGCGACGCAGATCTCGGCAATAAGTTCGCCAACGCCCACACCAACCATATGAACCCCGAGGATTCTGTCGGTCTTCTTGTCGGCCAGCATTTTTACGAACCCGTCTGTTTCGTGGTTTGTGCGGGCGCGCGAATTGGCCATGAAGGGGAATTTGCTTTTCACATATTCCACGCCGGCTTCTTTCAGCTGCTCTTCCGTTTGACCGACCCATGCCATTTCCGGCTTGGTGTAGACCACGCTTGGCACGAGGTCGTAATTCACATGACCTGCCTTGCCAGCGATCAATTCAGCAACAGCCGTGCCGTCGTCCTCAGCCTTGTGCGCCAGCATCGGCCCGTGAATGCAATCGCCCACAGCCCAGACGCCGTCAGCGACCTTGAAGTGACCATCGGTCACTTGCACGACGCCGCGCTTGTCTGTCTTGCCGCCAACCGCTTCGAGGCCAAGGCCTTCCGTATACGGCTTGCGACCAATCGCAACGATTACGACATCGGCGTCAAGCACTTCAGTTTCACCGCCCGCAGCCGGCTCCATGCTCAGCTTCAGTTTGGATTTGAGTTTCTCGACGCCGGTCACTTTCATGCCGAGACGGAAATTCAGTCCCTGCTTCTTGAAGATCTTCTGGGCTTCCTTGGCGACATCCGCATCGGCGCCCGGCATGACGCGATCAAGATACTCCACCACAGTCACTTCCGAGCCGAGACGTGCCCAGACCGATCCCATTTCGAGACCGATCACACCGGCCCCGATCAGGACGAGACGTTTTGGAATCGAGGTCAGCGACAGCGCACCGACATTTGTCACGACGCGTTCTTCATCGATCTCAATGCCTGGAAGGTTGGCTGGCTCAGAGCCCGTCGCGATCACGATGTTCTTCGTGTTCAGGGTCTGGGTCTTGCCATCGAGTCCTTTGACTTCGACTTTCCCTTTGCCAAGGATCTTGCCGCGGCCCTTGATGTAATCGACCTTGTTCTTCTTGAAGAGAAATTCGATACCCTTGGTCAGACCGTCAACCGCTTCGGTTTTCTGAGCCATCATCTGGTCGAGATCAATTTCCAGCTTGCCGGTCTTGATGCCCATGCCTTCAAATTCGTTCTGCGCTGTTGCGTAGAGTTCCGAAGCATGCAGAAGCGCCTTGGAGGGGATACACCCGACGTTCAGGCAAGTGCCGCCCAGCACACCGCGATCTTCGATACACACGGTCTTCAGGCCGAGCTGTCCGGCACGAATTGCGCAATTGTAGCCGCCGGGGCCGCCACCGATAATGACGACGTCGTATGTCTCAGCCATGGGGAAATCTGCCTTGCTTAGAGGGCCCAATAGGATTGAGCCGCCAAACTAGGCATTTTGCTTCTGAAATCAATGCGGCAGGGTCTGCTAGTTTGGATTAGCTGCGTTTCGTTACGACAAGGCCTGCGAAAAGCACCCAAAACACACCGGTGATAACGACTTCATCCGTCCAGAGGATCGGATCAGCGCCTGACAATACCATCAGACCCGCTAGCAGCGTGAATACGAGGATTCCTCCCAGTGCGACCCAGCGTCCAAAACCTTTTCCAGCCATGATAGCGAGCCCGCCGAGCAGAATGAGCCCAGTTGCGACCAGTCGCACCAAGCTTGTAGGCGGTTGCATAAGCGCGTCCGACAGGCCACTGCCCCGATTAACCAGCATGTTGACGGTTGCTGCGCCGCCCCAGAACAGCCATCCCCCCAGCAGCGCCAGAACTAGTCCAATGATACGCCTTCCGCTCATCATGTTTGATCCTCATCCCTTTTATTGGAGAAGGTACGGGCATGACGGCACGACAGCAAATGCTATCTGGCTTTGGAACGCTCAGACGGCGCGGCGACGACGCGCATTCATCTTGCGGCCATGGGCGGCAAAGCTCGCGCGCTGACGAGCAATCGCAGCAGGCACAATGGCCGGCCGGACCGGCTTTGCCGGAACCGACCGCTTGCGCTGATCCGGCAAGGGCTCACTGACAAGCACCGGCTGGGAAAGGACCAATGGAGCCACTTGCTCAGCGGATTCCGCCTTGCGCTGTGTCCGCAATCGCAATTCCCACACGGCGAGCATCAGAAGCACCGCACCAGCGCATGCTCCCGCAATGGCGCCTTCGGCTGCGCTGGGATCATTCCACCAACCGGGCTCGAACGTCACGAGATAAAGACACGGGATTCCCGCGACGACGCCCATAAAATACCACAGCACACCGCCCGGGCGACGCGCGGCAATCATTGCAGCCGAGCAATAGAAACACAGCGCCGCGAGCAGATAAGGCCCACCATGAGCAATGCCGAGCTGGCGCCAGTCCACGCTCTCCAAACCGGACGCGATATCATCCTGCACCACCCAGCTGAGCGCCATCATGATTGAGGGCCACCGCACAGCCGTCAGCGCGCCGAAAGCAAAGGCGATCGCATATACTGTCAGCAGGATGGCAATGAGGCGGCGGAGCATCCCTCTCGCGTAACACGGCTACGGTAACTACCCGCTGAACGCGATGTTGCGAATTTGATCTATCTCGGGTCGTCGGACGGCTCGTCATTTCCTGTCCCGCAGATCCGCGAGTCGATGCAATAGTTCAGCACGCCCATGGCCAGCTTCGGTTCCGGCGGGGCCGTCTCGGAGCGTACCTCGGGCTCAGCTTCGGCCACTTCGCCCGCCTCCGCAGCAGCAATGCGGAACAGCCCACGCACCGTTTGCTGTTGGCGCAATGCAGTCCGCACCAGACGGGTAATGTAATCGACCGGAGCATCAATCTGTTGAAAGCCCTGCTGGGGTGAAACCGGCAAGCGCGCATCTTCCGGCACGACCATGGCGATCATGGATTGAGGGCCCAGCGGCGGCCCGGCCTGCAGGCCCGGTTCGCCAAAGATATCCTTTGCCAGGAATACGGTTTCGCCCGCCTCACGCACTGGCCAGCGTCCCGCTGCTTCAACCGGGTTCGGATAGAGCTGTGTCAGCACTTCATCGGCATTGTAATCGAACAGGACCAGCTTTCCCCGGACGGGCAAGGTCACTTTCAGGTCGACCATTTGGCCGTTCTCGACGACCGACACTTGCTGGCCTGCCGCATTCACCAACGTGACCGGCATATCTTTGACGATCGTATCGAAATCCTGCTGCACGCTCGAAACAAGGTCAGGTACGCCGCGCGTGGGCGGTGGAACCTGTGCATACTGAACGAAATTCGCATCCGGCACATAGGTGCGAATCCAATCCGCATACGCAGATACCCGCGTATAAGCGCCGGGGCTCTCCTGCCGTCCGCACCCGACACCCCAGCTGACAACGCCGATCTGGTAGGGACAACCATTCTTGTCGTATTTCACCAGTGGACCGCCACTGTCGCCCTGACAGGCATCTTGGCCGCCTTGCTCCAGCCCGGCGCAGACGAGCGTCTTATCCACGATCAGCGACTGGTAATCCGCCGGATAGCCTTCCAGCATGGAGGCCTTGCGAAGACGCGCCTGACACACCGATGCTGCCACGGTTGGGGCCGAAGTTTCCTGCAAGACGAGGCTCGGCGCTGCGAGTGCAAAATTGCGCGCATTCTGCCATTTGGTGCGTTGGCCCGGCTCCAGTTCCAACAGATTACCAAACCCGGCCACCCAAGCCTCCTCACCCGCCTTGGACAATCTGTCCGTCGTCGCATCTGTCGACAGGGTCGCAAGTGGTCCCTCCCATGGCGTGTCGAGTTTCATGAGCGCGATGTCCGCACCCTTGTAGATGTCTTCGGCGCCCGCATAAGCCGGGTGCGTGACAACCTTCGTTACGAATGCAGCTTGTGACCCTTCCGGGGTGCGCCCGAGATCGCCGGTGCCAAGCTGGACCCGAATGGCTGCGATCTTCCGCTCCGGCCCACCATCTCCTGCATCCTCGAAGGCGAAAACGCGTCCGCTCTGTTCCGAAACCCTGAAGCCTTCGACGCAATGTGCGGCGGTCAGGATCCATTCTTTCGAAATCGCTGCCGCGCCACAGACATGAAAGGCGCCCCGTTGCGTGTTCAGCTGGATCGACGCGATACCAGGCCAGTTGGCAAGATGTGCGTTGACGCCGCCAACGACTTTGGCACCGGTGGGCGTATCCTCCACGCGACAGGCGCGATCCTGTGCAGACGCGCTGAAACCGGAAGAAATGGCGGCGGCCAAAAGGCCCACAGTCAATGTTGAAACTCTACGCATGTTGCTACGTCCTCCCATACAGGAAGATTAACCATGCCAGCGCAAAAGCGCCAATATACTTGTCGGGTCAGGCTTAGCCCGCAAAGGCCTTTTCGATGACGAATTCTGCTGGCGACGCGTTCGAACCCTCGGTCAAGCCCGCCTTGATCATCAAATCCTTCACATCCTGGATCATCTCCATGGAGCCACAAATCATGACGCGGTCGGTTTCCGGGTTCAGGGGCGGTACGCCAAGGTCCTCGAACAGTTTCCCACTGTCGATCAGATCAGTAATACGGCCCTTGTACTCATAGTCCTCGCGCGTGCAGCTTCCATAGCGACGCAGTTTGCCCTGAGCCAGTTCGCCAAGGAATTCATGATTCAGCGTCTCTTCCACGATTTCCTTGGAATAATCGAGTTCCGCGGCTTCACGGCAGGTATGGGTGACGATGACTTCGTCGAATTTCTCATACGTCTCCGGATCGCGCACGACACTGGCAAACGGCGCAAAGCCCGTGCCGGTGGAGAAACAATAAAGCCGCTTGCCCGGCACCAATGCATCATGCACCAGCGTACCGGTCGGCTTCTTGCCGAGCAGAACCTTGTCGCCCGGCTGAATCGCTTGCAAGCGAGACGTCAACGGGCCGTCAGCGACCTTGATCGAATAGAATTCGAGCTCCTCATCCCAGCTTGGGCTGGCAATGGAATATGCGCGAAGCAATGGACGGCCGTCATCTTTATAGAGCCCGATCATCACGAACTCGCCTGACCGGAATCGGAAAGTCGACGGCCGGGTCAAACGGAACCGGAACAGCCGGTCCGTATAGTGTTTCACCTCGAGGACGGTTTCCTCAGTCGGCGCGTTCGGGTTGACCTTCTTGGCGGCAACAGGCGTCGCATCTGCAGTCATATCAGGGCATCTCGCTCTTGCATTGTCTCGCGGCGTCACATGACGTCAGGCCGCACTGAATGCAATGCGTCAGATGAACAGTTGAGTTTTACTGAAGAGTTGGCGCTCTGGAAAGCCTAGAGCGGAGAGACCTCTCCTACCCAATGAATGGCGGGCTCCGCCAACGGGTAGGCTCCATCCAGTTCATATATATTCTCGTAGCCATAGCCGTAGAGATTGATGAAGGTCGGAACGTTCAACGCCAGCTCGATCCGCTTGACCGGAACAGGCGCAACATTGTCCGTGAAATTGTTGTTGCAATAAATCAGGATGCGCGTGTCTTTTGACGGGATCAGTTGTGCGAGCTTGTCATCGGTGAAGTCGGAGAAGTTCAGATGAGCAGCACCATCGATGTGTCCCAAGCGATAAGCTTCAGCGCTGCGCGTATCCAGGATAATCGTATCGCTATCGGCTTTCATTTCGTTGAACGTGTCGAGATCGACCAAACGCGAAGACCGGTAATCTGAGATTTCAGCTGAAAGGTCCACAAAGCCATCATAATCGACCTGGCTTTCCTGCGCCTGAGCCATTAGTCCGCATCCGATAAAAGCGGCCAGCGTGATGAGCCCGAGAATTGCGTTTCCTTTGACACCCATGGCGTCAATCCTTTCTGCGTACTTCTCCACAGTATCGCAGTAAGATTACCTTCAATTGAGGCGGGAATGGGTAATTTGAAAGAGTTTCCTAAGGCTATTCAGGCTCTTGGATGCGCGGCGGCATACACATCGCGCAAGCGCTCGGCGTCCACGCCTGTATAGACTTGAGTGGTGGAAAGCGACGCGTGGCCCAGCAAAGTCTGGATCGCACGGAGGTCTGCGCCAGCTGCCAGAAGGTGCGTCGCAAAGGCGTGGCGAAGCGCATGTGGCGTCGCAGTATCCGGCAAGCCGAGCACCGCGCGGAGCTTCTGCACCAACCCTTGAATCAGGCGTGGATTGAGCGCCCCGCCCTTCGCCCCCCGGAACAACGCATCGTTGCGACCCAGATTGTAGGGACAAAGACTTGCATAGGTATCAACGGCCTTCCGTACTACCGGAATCAGGGGCACGATCCTCACCTTGCCGCCTTTTCCGGCAATTCTCAGTCGCTCCGGCGCCGGAAGATCTCCGCCGGTCAGACTGAGGGCTTCAGAGATCCGCAGGCCCGCACCATAGAGCAGTGACAGTACCGCCGCGTCGCGTGCATTTATCCAGGCCTCGGAATCAGGGTCTGTCCCGGCTTCTTCAATCAGATCCTTCGCGGCCTCAATTGATACCGGCCGCGGCAGGCGCTGTGGACGCTTCGGACCCTGCAAATAGGCGATCTCCGCGTTTTCAATGTCATATGTGCGGCCCAGCCAGCGATACAGCGCCTTGATGGAGGAAAGAAGCCGCGCAATTGAGGCATCCGACAATCCGTCCCGGCGGCGCTGGGCGAGGAAGCTTCGCACGTCGCGAGCCTTGAGTTTGTCTAATCGGTGCGGCGTCGGGGCTTCGCCAAGATGTGTATTCAGGAACCCAAAAAAGCCGGCAAGATCGCTCTGATAAGCCTCAACCGTCTTGTCCGCCATACGGCGTTCGTCAGTCAGGTAGGCAGTAAAGGCGGCCAGGGTTTCCATCATGCCAGTCTGGCAGGTCGGTCTTAACTTTGCCTTGCCTCAGCGAATGTCGAAAACAATCAGGGCTGGATGAGTTTTCCCGCCCAATCGAACAGCTTGCCGGAATCATCTGGGGTCAGCGCGTCTACGACATCGAGCAAATGTCCGGCTGATTGCGCCGGTGAGAACAATTGCCCATCCGGCACATTGGCCTGGAACGGTTCAGACAAACCAGTCTCAACCGTGCCGGGATGGAGCCCGATACAAATCGACTCCTTGTTTGTCCGCCCACATTCGATGGCATAGTTTCGAACCAGCATGTTGAGCGCTGCTTTCGATGCGCGGTAGGCGTGCCAGCCGCCGAGATGGTTGTCGCCGATAGAACCGACCCGGGCTGACAGCGGCGCAAACACCCACCGACCGGACCGAGGCATGCGACCGAGCATGTGTTTGGCAATCAATGCTGGCGCAATCGTGTTGGCAGCGAAAATGCGTTCGAAACCATCCCGGCTCTGATGGCGATAGGATTTTTCAGGTTGGAGGCTCTTGCCCTCATGTAGGCGCCCGATGGCAACCATGCAGAGCCTGACGTCTCCTGCTGAAGCCACCTCTTGTGCGGCTGCTTCGACTGCGGATTCATCCAATGCGTCGGCTTTCAGACGCGTTGCCCCCGCAGGGGCATCGCCGGAGCGGGAAACCCCAAAAACAGTTCGATAGACCCCACGCGTCAACAGGGCGTCCACCAGGGCGCGGCCTACACCGCCCGACGATCCAAATATGACTGCATTCATGCCAATCGATCTAGGACGAAGTGATGTGCGGGCAAAAAAGAAGGGCGGCCAAACAGGCCGCCCCTCAATACTCTACCAGTTACTCTACTATCCATGAAGGTACACGAACTGTGCTTAACCCTTCATGAATATGTTGACGCACGCCTAGCTTTGCTTGGCCAGCAGGTTGCGAATTTCTTCCAGCAGCACTTCCTGGCGCGGCGGCGCAGCGGGCGCAGCTTCTTCCTTTTTCTTCATGTTGTTCATGCCCTTGATGATCATGAACATGACAAATGCCACGATGATGAAGGAGATGATCGCGGCGATGAAATTGCCCAGTTCGACGACTGCGGCTTCCTTCACCACTTCACCAGCGGCATTCATTTCAGCTGGCGTAACCGTGTAAGCGATGGAGGCGAGGTCGATGCCGCCCATGATCGGTGCGAGCAGGGGCAGGAACACGCCCTGGATGAAAGCGGTTACAACGGTTGCGAACGCCCCGCCCATTACGAAGCCGACAGCCATGTCGACCAGATTGCCCTTCAAGGCGAACTCTTTGAATTCCTTCAGCATCCCTTTGCCCCTTTTTGCTAGGATATTCCAATAACAGCGCGAATTAGGCCGCAGATTTGCCAATAGCGTCAAGTCGTCACACTCAGTGGAATAACAGTCGCTGCCTAGCGGGCTTCAGGGTCTTCGCCGCCATTCACACGCGCGCGCAGCTCCTTGCCAGCCTTGAAGAAAGGCACTGATTTCGCCGGAACTTCAACAGATTCCCCAGTGCGCGGGTTTCGACCTTTGCGCGCATCCCGGTGGCGAACAGAGAACGCCCCAAATCCGCGCAACTCAACACGATCACCACGCGAGAGAGCAGATCCGATCTCTTCCAGAATGACATTGACCACACGCTCCAAGTCTTCCTGGCGCAGGTGACTGTATTCAACAGCGAGTTTTGCAATCAATTCGGACTTCAGCATGTCTTTGATATTACACGCATTTGCGGCGGGAGCGCTAGGCCCCCGCCGCAAACATTTCATCAATTTTAGAATACTGATCCGGAGACCGGATCAGCCGCCTCAGGCGTTGGCCAGTTCTTCCGACTGGGCCTTCCACTCAGCGCCTTTGCCGGACGTACCAACTTCCTCTTCGAGGGTAGCCAGTTGAGCATCCGTCAGCGCAGCAATCTGCCAGAAGTGGTAGATACCAGCTTCGTTCAGCTTCTTCTCGAACGCCGGACCGACGCCCTTGATCTGCTTCAGATCGTCAGCATCGCCCTGAGGACCGGACAGGCGGCCGCTCTCGTCCAGCGCAGACGCGTCAGCCGTGGCCACGCCGTCCGTGCTCGGCGGGGTCGGGGTGACCTTTTCCGAGGTTTCCTTGGACGTTCCGGACGAAGCCAGCGCTGCACCGAGGATATCGCCGAGCGACGCACCGGCATCTGCCGATCCGTACTGTGCAACGGCTTCTGCCTCTTCGGCGATTTCGAGGGCCTTGATGGACAGGGAAACACGGCGGGACGAACGGTCCACCGACATCACTTTTGCGTCGATCTTGTCGCCAACAGCAAAGCGTTCAGGACGCTGGTCTGCACGATCACGAGACAGATCGGAGCGACGGATGAAGGATTTCATCGCCGGGGAGCCGAACTCGATTTCGATACCGCCCGAGGTGATCTCGGTGACAGTACAGGTGACAATCGTGCCGCGCTTCACGCCGGAACCGCCATCTGCAGGTGCTTCGATCGGATCGCCGGACAGTTGTTTGATGCCGAGCGAGATGCGCTCTTTATCAACATCAACGTCCAGGACTTTCGCCTTGACCATGTCACCCTTGTTGAAGGCTTCAATGGCTTGCTCGCCGGACTTGTCCCAGGCAATGTCGTTGATGTGCACCATACCGTCGAGGTCCGGGCCGAGGCCAACGAACAGACCGAATTCCGTGATGCCACGAACTTCGCCTTCGATTTCCGTACCGATCGGATGCTCTGCGAGGAATGCGGTCCATGGGTTGTCCATGGTCTGCTTCAGGCCGAGCGAGATGCGGCGCTTCTCGGAATCGACGTCCAGAACTTCCACGTCGACTTCCTGAGAGGTCGAGAGGATTTTGCCCGGATGGACGTTTTTCTTTGTCCAGCTCATTTCGGAGACGTGGATCAGGCCTTCGACACCATCTTCCAGCTCCACGAAGGCGCCGTAATCGGTGATGTTGGTAACCTGGCCCTTGAGGCGTGCACCAACCGGATAACGGATGTCGATGCCATCCCACGGGTCGGAACCAAGCTGCTTCATGCCGAGCGAGATACGCTGGGTGTCAGGGTTGATCTTGATGATCTGGATTTCGACTTCCTGACCAACTTCCACAACCTGCGACGGATGATTGATCCGCTTCCAGCTCATGTCGGTGACGTGCAGGAGGCCGTCGATACCACCCAGGTCAACGAACGCACCATAATCGGTGATGTTCTTGACGATACCCTTGCGGACGTCGCCCTCTGCCATGTCGGAAACGATCTCTGCGCGCTGTTCGGCACGGCTCTCTTCGAGGATTGCGCGACGCGAGACAACAATGTTGCCGCGAGCACGGTCCAGCTTGAGGATCTGGAATGGCTGGATTTCGCCCATCAGTGGGCCAACGTCGCGAACCGGGCGGATGTCCACCTGGCTACCAGGAAGGAAGGCGTTCACACCGCCAAGGTCGACCGTGAAGCCACCTTTGACGCGGCCGGAAATAGCACCTTTGACGGGCTCTTCGGCGTTGAAGCATTTTTCCAGTTTGATCCAGCGCTCTTCGCGGCGGGCCTTGTCACGGGACAGGACAGCGTCGCCAAGGGCGTTTTCGATGCGATCAAGGTAGACATCAACGATGTCGCCAGCTTCCGGCTCCTTGTCTTCCATCGAGAATTCTTTGACCGGGATGCGGCCTTCGGTCTTCAGACCGATATCAACCAGCACGGCGTCATTGTCGATACGAATGACGGTGGCCGGAATGACCTGGCCTTCCTGCATTGCGCTGGCGGCCGTGGACGATTCAAACATTGCTGCGAAATCGTCGGTCGAGGGATTGAAGTTATCTGACATTTGGGTTCCTTCGGGCGGGTCGAACAGCTCAAGGCAGGCGTGCACTATTGCAGCCTGCTCAGAACGACCCGAGAGCGTGGTCTCTTGCATTTGAAGTGGTGCGGCCTGTTTGGATTTGAGGTCTCTCAAATATGAGAGCAGCCCCTTCAGGCGCGGTTTCCACGGGCCATCGCCGCCTCAACAGCCGCAATCGCCTTTTCCACTGCGGCTTCTATAGTCAGGTCGGTCGTATCTATCAAGACAGCATCTGCCGCCATTTCCGCCGGAGCGTCTTTGCGAGACTGGTCCCGTTGGTCGCGAACGCGCAATTGCTCGATCACCGTTTCAAGGGCGATGTCGCTTCCCTGCCCGCAAAGTTCCCTCCAGCGTCGCGCAGCGCGCACTTCCACACTGGCGTCTACCCAGAGCTTCGCATCCGCTTCCGGCGCGATAATCGTCCCGATATCCCGGCCATCGAGCAGGGCACCGAGCGGCTGGGTTGCAAAAGCCCTCTGCAGTTCGAAGAGCGCCTGGCGAACTTCCGGAATCGCCGCCACCACGCTTGCCGCCTTGCCGGCCTCAGCTGTGCGAAGGTCGGCCTCGTCGAAATCGGTAAGATCCAGGCTGCGGGCAACCGCTGCGACGCCATCCGCATCATCCAGCGAAACCCCGGCACGCATCGCGGCAATACCGGTCGCGCGGTATAGTCGCCCCGTATCCATATGCGGCAGGCCGTAATGGGCCGATAGCCGCTTCGCGATCGTGCCTTTGCCCGACGCCGTAGTTCCATCAATGGCGATAATCATGGGGGCGGGAAGTGAGCGATCCCAAGGGTCAAGTCAAGCCGGGGCTGCCGTCGCCTCCACAAACCCTTTCCAGCCGCTCATATAGTCGATGAAGCTCTCGCCCAGCCCCTCCTGGCGCAGATGCGCGCGCGAAACTGGCAGCGCAGTCGGCTCGAAATCCGGATTGGCGGATACCTGTTTTGGGAAATCATGGTGCAAGATCGCCCCCCGACCGACCACAACGAAATCAAGACCAGCCTCAACCGCTTCACGGCATTTCGCGCCTGTGGTCAGCTTTCCAGCCGCGCCCAACCGAACCTCGCCCCGCTCCAAATCGGTGAACCAGTCGACGAGCCGGCGGTCCTGATAAGCTTCATCAACAGGCGTCTTGAATACATCCCATAGTGAAAGATCCAGATAGTCGATCTGACCCTCGGCCATGACCCGCCGTGCAACTTCACGAACCTCGATCAGGTCCATGCCGAACCTTTCCGGCGAAAGACGCAGGCCAACCGAAAAATCGTCCCCGCAGGCTGCACGGATGCCGTCGATTATCTCGAAGGTCAGACGGGCCCGGTTTTCCAGATTGCCCCCGTAGCGATCATCGCGCTTGTTAATTTCGGCGCTGAGGAATTGGCAGAGCAGGTATCCATGCGCCCCATGAACTTCGACGCCATGAAACCCTGCCGCTTCGCACCGGACCGCCGCTGCAATGAAATCGTCGCGCGCCTGCTCCACTTCAGCAAGCGTCATCGCCCGCGCGCCGAATTCCTCATGATCAGACGGACAGACTGGTTGCTGCCCCTCGATCAACTCATGCGGCGTGCGCATGCCTGCATGATGCAACTGCACCACTGAGTGGCTGCCTGCGGCATTGATATTCGCGGCAAGCTCGCGAAGTCCCGGCAAATGGGCATCATCATAACAACCCAATTGGCCTGGAAAACCGATACCATGGGGATCAATCTGCGCCGCCGCCGTCATGGTCAGACCAAAGCCGCCCTCGGCACGCATCGAAAGCCAACGGATCTCGTCGGCGCTTAGCAGGCCATCCGCATGGCTCTGTTGATTGGTGAGAGGGGCCAGCATGAACCGGTTTTTCAGGGCTGGGCCGTGCGCAAGAGTCAGGGGAGAGTTGAGGTCTGTCATACGACCAAGATGCCCGCTTATCGGGTCTGGTCAATTTTGACCCTGCGGAAATCAGCCTTCCGATATTTCCGCGCCCAACTCCGCCATATGGCTCAGGAAGTCCGGATAGCTCGTCGCGATCATCGTGATGTCGTCAACGTGCACGGGCTTCTGGGACGCCGTTCCCATGACCAGCGCACTCATCGCGATGCGGTGGTCATGACGGGTCTCGACCAGACCACCTCCCGGAGGCGGGCCGCCGCAGCCCTGCACCGCGAACCCGTCCGGGCGTTCCTCGGCCTCAACACCGTTGGCACGCAGCATGGCAACAACGGCACCGATCCGGTCCGACTCCTTGACGCGAAGTTCTTCGGCGCCGATTACAATTGTCTCGCCGTCCGCAAAGGCCGCCATGACACCCAGAATCGGGAATTCATCGATCATCGAAGGCACAAGGCGTTCCGGCACCGCCTTGCCGGAGAGATGCGCCGACCCCGCATGAATGTTGATCAAACGTTCACCAGCCGCATCACCCATTTCCTCCGCGCCCAGATGCGCGCCCATCAGATTTGCAACATCATAGAAGCCGGAACGTGTGAGGTTGGACATAACACCCTCAACCATCACATCGCCCTGCGGCGAGAGGATACCGGCCGCGACCAGGAAGGCGGCGGAAGATGGATCGCCCGGAATGGCCGCATCAATGGCCGACAACATCTGTCCACCCGCCAGTGAAACGCGGACACCCTCGGTTCCAATCCGCTCAGTGCCAACCTCAACACCGAAGCCGCGCAGCATGCGTTCGGTATGGTCGCGCGTCTGGCGCGCTTCTTCGACAATGGTGGTGCCTTCTGCGTTCAGTCCCGCCAGCATTACGGCCGACTTCACTTGAGCCGACGCAATAGGCGGCACATAAGTGATCGCCTTGAGACTTTCGGTCCCGACAATCGCGAAGGGCAACTGGCCGTCCGGCCCGGCCGTGTCGAGGCCCCGCATCAGGCGCAAGGGTTTCAGGATACGATTCATGGGGCGTGAGCGCAGGCTCTCATCCCCGGTCATCTCCACATTGATCGGATAGCCGGACACCAACCCCATCATCAAACGTGAACCTGTTCCGGAATTGCCAAAGTCCAGTACTTTGGTCGGCTGGGTCAGTCCTTTTTCGCCAACACCGGTAACTTCCCAGGCACCCGGCCCCGTTTGTTTTACCGTTGCACCCAGGGCCTCCATTGCCCAGCCCGTGCGGAGCACATCTTCGCCGTCCAAAAGCCCGGTAAACCGGCTCTTTCCTGCCGCGAGCCCCCCGAAGATAAGTGCCCTGTGAGAGCAGGATTTATCACCCGGCGCACGTATAACGCCCTTGAGACTTTTTACGGGTCGGCTGGTCCAGACCATTTCAGGTACATTCCGTGGTTGATTGACGACGTGAAATGGGGCTTTGACAGCGTGAGGCGTTCATGGCAAGCGCCCGGCCATATCAAATTCAGAGATGACTTAAAGGAGGCTGTCTCCCATGTCGAAAGACAAACTTGGAACCAAACAGGTCTGCCCGTCCTGCGAGGCACGCTTCTACGACCTCAACAAACGTCCGTGCGTCTGCCCAAAGTGCGGCGAGGAGTTTGACCCGGAAGACGAAGTCATCCGCACCACGATCACGAAAGTGAAGGCCAAGGCTGCCAAGGCCGCGGTCAAGACCGAAGATGATGACGAGGATGATGACGACGAGGACGACTCCGCCGCCCGCACCAATGACGATGATGAGGACGAGGATGATGAAGTCGACGAGGAAGTCGCCAAAGAGCTTGGTGGCGACGAAGAAGAAGTGATCCTGGAAGGCGCATCCGAAGACGACGAGGACGGCGACACGCCCGCCAAGGTTCCTGCCGGCTTCAACGAGGAAGGTGTCGACGATGATGACGATGACGTCCTGCTGGATGACGACGACGATACCGATTTCGAAATCGACGCAGATGTCGACGATGATGACGACGACGATCTGCCGCTCGATGATGAGGATAATGAAAAATAAACTTGAATCACGGGAGCGGCGGATGTAACTGCGTCGCTTCCGGTTCGGGGCCATAGCTCAGTTGGGAGAGCGCTTGCATGGCATGCAAGAGGTCGTCGGTTCGATTCCGTCTGGCTCCACCATTTCCTTCCTCGCCCGAACCGGGCTCGCGCGGGAAGCCCGTTTTCTGAACCTCGCATGAATATTACGGATGCACAGCAGCACATCATCGTGATGCGATGCCTTCAAGATGCCCCAATGCCGGCCTTGAACGGGAACCTTTATCCCCCACCTTTATTATGAACACTGGAACAGATCGTTCCGACGTTCGGCATGTCTGTCTCTTGCGACGGAAAGGATTGGAGCGATGACAACAGAACTGAAAACGAACCCGTTTGAAAACGATGCCTTCGTATATATCCGCCATCTTGATGCCGGAGAGCTTTCGGGGATTCTTCCCGCGAACGCCATCGACCAGATCGACGAACCTGAAGATTTGTTCGTTGTGGCATCTGCCGACGGAGTCCACTTGGCCGTAGTCCAGGGGCGTGAAGCCGCCTTTGCTGCCGCCCGGTCGCACGACCTCAAACCCCTGAGCGTGCACTAGGATACGATTTCAAACTAATACTTGCCTTTCCCTCCCCTTGGATTGAAATTCGATTCAAACCAAGGGGAGGGTTGAACTTTGAAACGCATTATTCTGGGCTCTGTGTGTTTGAGTATTGCCGCACTGGCCTCATGCGGCGATTCCGCACCAAAAGATGATGCCGCCCCTGCAGCTGGCATAGTTTCGGCCGAAGGAGATTTTGCCACAAATTTGCAGACAGCCCTCATCGAGGCTGTTTCCGGCAGCACCGTCGAGCTTCCTGTAGGCCACTTCCAACTTGAAACCGGCCTTTCCCTCGACGTGAACGGCATCACGCTTATTGGCGCGGGATCAGACAAGACCATACTCGATTTCTCCGGCCAAACCGGTGCCGGCGAGGGCCTTCTGGTTACATCAGACGATGTCACGCTGGCTGAATTCTCCATTCGCGACACCAAGGGCGACGGCATCAAATCCAAAGGAGCGGACCGGATCACCTATCGTGACCTGATCGTGGAATGGTCTGGCGATCCCGATGAAAGCAATGGCGCATACGGCGTATACCCGGTCGAATCACGAGACGTGCTCATCGAGCGCGTTGTCGTACGCGGTGCATCCGATGCGGGTATCTATGTCGGCCAGTCCAAAAACATCATCGTTCGCAATTCGGTCGCCGAGTACAATGTTGCCGGCATCGAGATAGAAAATTCGATGAATGCGGACGTTTACGGAAACATTGCCCAGCACAATACTGGCGGCATTCTTGTTTTCGATCTGCCTGATCTGCCGCAAACGGGCGGACACTCGACGCGAATCTTCGACAATCAGATCATCGACAACAACACCCGCAATTTCGCCCCTGCCGGCAATATCGTGGCGGGCGTACCATCCGGAACGGGCGTCATCATCATGGCCAACCGTAACGTGCATGTGTTTTCGAACAATTTTTCAAACAATCGCTCGGCGCACATTCTGATGACAGCCTATCCCGAACCCTTCAGTGACGAAACATACAACCCCGTGCCTCGCAATGTCGTCCTCGTTGGCAATTCCTATTCTGGCGGCGGCGACGACCCCCAAGGCATGCTGCAACCCATCGCCGAAGCCATGGGAGGCATCCTGCCGGAAATCGTCAGCGATGGCGTGGTGGCATGGGAAGGCGGCAGTGTTCCGACAACCAACATCTCCATTCAGGAGGATGAGTCTGTTGGCTTCATCGATCTGGGCATTGGCAAGTATCCTGCCGATCCAACCAGCATCGCCCCATCCAACCAGCGTCCCGACGCTGCGCCAGCGGAGCAACCATCGGCGGTCGTACTGCCACAGGATGAAAACTAGCGGTCGACACGATGATTGCGCGCCTTTTTCTGATTGCCTGCCTGCTGGTAACGGCCTGCGGCGGTTATGATCATACGGCCGCGCCATCCCTCGAAACAATCCTGAGCGACAGACCCGCCCAAACGCTATCAGAATACGGATTGTTTACAGACCGCACCGCCGAAACGCCCGCAAGCCGGGTTCTGGCATATGACCTGGTAAACCCCCTCTTTTCCGACCACGCCGTGAAGCATCGCTTCGTTTTCGTGCCCGGCGGCGAACAGGCAATCTACTCGGATACGGATGTCTTCAGCTTTCCTGTCGGTACCGTGCTGGTAAAAACCTTTTCCTTCGCGCCGGACATGCGCACGCCCAAGACAGACCGGTACAAGGTGGAGACAAGGCTCCTGATTCACAAGAAAGATGGTTGGGCCGCGTTTCCTTATATCTGGAACGCGTCTGGCACCGAGGCGACCTACGCGCCTGCGGGCAAGCAAATCAATATCGACATGATCGATCCTTCCGGAACGCCTTTGGGCATTCGTTACGCCATACCGAACAAGAACCAGTGCAAGACCTGCCACCAAAGCGGAGATTCGGTTCTACCGATCGGGCCAAAAGCGCGAAACCTGAATCATGACGGGCCGACAGGTTTCAGCCAACTCTCCAACTGGCAGGCCCGCGGCATAATCGATGGTGTCCCGACTCATCCACCCGTGGTCCCTCCTGTCTGGGATACGAGCCTTCCGGTCGAGTCCCGCGCCCGCGCTTATCTGGATATAAACTGCGCCCATTGCCACAAGGCCGATGGATCAGCCTCCAACTCCGGCCTCTGGCTCGGCTGGACCGAAACCGAGCCCGTAAAGATAGGTCTCGGCAAACATCCGACGGCCGCCGGGCGCGGCTCAGGCGGGCGGAGCATGGTCGTAGAACCGGGTCAGCCCGACCAGTCGATCCTGGTCTTTCGCATGGCCTCTGACGAAGCGGGCATCGCGATGCCGGAACTCGGCCGCAGCGTGATCGACGAAGACGGCCTCTTGCTGGTTCGGGAGTGGATCGAAAGCCTTGACGGGCGGGAGTAGTTCCAGCCTTGCCCTTGCCGGACCGCGAGCATAGGGTGCGCGCGTTTTGCACCCTCAAGAATGGCTCATCATGCCCGACACCCAGACAACAGACCTTCCCGTGACCCTGTCCGATATCGAAGCGGCCGCCAGCCTGCTCGAAGGCCAGATCGTTCACACACCGCTGAACCTGTCTCGGACCCTGTCTCATATTACCGGCGCAGAAGTGTGGGTGAAGTTCGAGAACCAGCAATTCACCGCCGCCTTCAAGGAGCGCGGCGCGCTCAACAAGCTGTCGAAACTGACCGACGACCAGAAGCAACGCGGCGTGATCGCGGCGTCTGCGGGCAACCATTCTCAGGGTGTGGCTTATCACGCGCGACGCCTGGGCATCCCGGCCACCATCGTGATGGCCAAGACGACCCCATTCAGCAAGGTCGAGCATACGCGGAGCCACGGGGCACGCGTTCTGCTGGAGGGGCTGATCTTCGACGAAGCCAAACAGTACGCAATGGAGGTTTGCGAGCGCGACAATCTTACCTTCCTGCACCCTTTTGACGATCCAGACATCATCGCGGGCCAGGGCACGATCGCACTGGAAATGCTGGCAGCCCAACCAGACCTCGACACGCTGGTCGTTCCGATCGGCGGCGGCGGACTGATCAGCGGCATCGCCATTGCGGCAAAGGCCCTGAAACCGGACATCCAGATCATCGGCGTCGAGGCGGCGATGTATCCTTGTATGCACGCCGCGCTTCGTGGCGAAACGCCAAAAACCGGCGGCGCCACGATCGCGGAAGGCATCGCCGTGAAGGAAGCAGGTGAATTGACCCGTCAGATCTGCGCCGAACTGGTCGATGACATCGTTCTCGTTGAAGAAGAACATCTCGAGCGCGCCATCACGCTCTACGCGGAAGTCGAGAAGACCATCGCGGAAGGCGCAGGCGCAGCGGGCCTCGCAGCCCTGATCGCTCATCCCGCCCGCTTTCAAGGCCGCAAAGTAGGTCTCGTGCTCTGCGGCGGCAACATCGACACGCGCCTCCTGTCGTCCGTGCTGACACGCGCCCTGGTTCGTGAACACCGCCTGACCTCCATCCGGATCATCGGCGACGATCGGCCCGGCCTGCTCGCACTCGTCTCAAAGATCATTGGCGACCAGGGTGCCAACATCATGGAAGTTGCGCACAACCGGATCGCGCTGGATGTGCCCGCCAAGGGAGCCGAATTCGATATCCTGATCGAGACGCGCGACGCGCAGCATACGCAGGAAGTGATCGATGCATTGGCGCAGGCAGGCTATCCTCCGCGTTCACTTTGATCGATATGTCAGCCGCCAAGGTGACTTGGCGGCGAGACCTGACTAAACCCGAATGAACATCCCAGCCAACTGGAGAGTCAAATGATCCGGACCATAATCGCCGCCTTTGCGGCCATTCTGCTTGTTGCTTGCGGCGGCACTCCCGACACCACTGACCTGGATGCAACGTTTGAAACCTATCTACCTTGGGGCGCCGAGCGCTCTGACGTGGAAACCGGCATGGGCGGTCTGGAATACATCGTATTGAAAGAAGGCCCTGATGGCGGTGCCAGTCCTGTGCCGTCAGACATGGTGCGCGTGCACTATGAAGGCCGCACCGCAGGTGGAGACAAATTCGATTCCTCCTATGATCGCGGCTCGCCCTCCATGTTCCGCCTGAATCAGGTCATCCCGGGCTGGACGCAGGGCCTGCAACAGATGACCGAAGGCGACGTCTACCTGTTCTACATTCCGAACGCGCTGGCCTATGGCAATCGCAATCGCGGCGACATCATCAAGGCTGGCGACGATCTCGTCTTCCAGGTTGAACTGGTCGAAGTGATGGAGCCTAAATCCGCCGACGCCGAAGCGTGGGAAAAGTACACACCGTGGAATCCAGAACTGCCGGAAGTTCAGAAAACGGAGTCGGGCCTGCAATACGTCGTGCTGGAGCGCGGAGATGCCGCTGGCGAGAGCCCGGTAAATGGCGAAATGGTCGCTGTCTATTATGAAGGCCGCCTTGTGGAGACCGGCGAGATGTTCGACAGCGCCTTTCAACGCGGGCAACCGGAAACATTCCCCTCCAATCGCCTGATCCCCGGCTGGGTAGAGGCGCTCGCCATGATGAAGCCGGGTGATCGCTGGTTGATGTATATCCCGTCAGATATCGCCTATGGCGCGCAAGGCACACCGGGCGGTCCAATCCCGCCAAATGCCGACCTGATGTTCGAAGTCGAACTGCTGGACGTCATCAAGAGCAATTAAGGGTACGGGTCGGACGGCGGAGCATACGTGTCCTCCGGCCCCATCTGTGTGGTCTCGTCCTCTGGACGGATATCCGCCCGAAAAAAGATCGGCAGGTCGAGAGACGTCTGGAACCAGGGCCGCTCCGCTCCGTCCGTGCGCGCTTGAACATCCAATGCGACGCGGCGCATGACTGTTTCAATATCAATTCGGTCCTCGGACTGGATTATCCGGGAGAAGGAGCCCGCAAATTCCGAATCCGTCTGCGGGTTCAATCGATGTGTGCCCGGCGCAACCGCATAAGCGACGACCACATTGTCCCGACCAAAGTCTTCGTTGAAGCCGGGATCACCCCCCCGGTGACCCATTCCGTTAAATGGACGCCCGCAATCCGCCAAAACCATAATCGCCTGGGCGGATGAACTTTCCAGACGCGAAACCAGGTCACCAAGTCGAACCGATGATTGTACCGCCTCGAAATTATTACGCGGCAGTTCGCCTTCCATCATGAGGTAATTGTCCCCCGAAATATCGGTGCCGTAGCCCGCAAAATAGACAAGCCCCACGGCAGCTGGCCCGGCAACTCTCAAGCGATCAATGAAAGCATCCACATGACTGAAAAAGTCCGAATACTCAGTGTCGGGAGCATATATCGTACTATATCCGCTGGCTTCCAGCGCCGCGCGGACTTTCTCGCCGTCCGCATGTGTACCAGACAGAGAGAAGGCCTGTGATTCTGAATACGAGTTCGCAATCACCAGGGCTTGCCGGAGCGGCCAGCGGGCTCCACCCGGCGTCATCTCGACCCGGTCCAACTCCCACGAGCCAATCTTGATATCAGACGACCGCCGTTGCAGCCGCGAAAGATTCATGGGCTCCTGACGCTGAAAAGTCTTTTCCAACACGTCGAGACGCACCTGTTCGAACATGTCCCGAACGGTGGTTGCCGGTTTGCTCAGGCGGGTGCTGAGCGCGCTGGCATAAGGCCCATTCCCGTCATCTGCGCGACCATCGCTGGCCGTTTCGCCTTCCCAGGTTGCAAAGGACAGGAACATGTTGCGCTCCCCCGCCCCGCCGGCAGTGCGGCGTAATCCTCGGAACGATTCGCCGCCGCCAAGCGAGCGCTGCGCCTCCGGAAGCTGCAGCACATTTCGACAGGCATCAATCGCCACGACGCTTGGGGCGTCCAGCGCATCCAGTTTCTGCATCAACCAGTCGAGCGACACCGAATCATCCCACAGCGCATCATCAAGCACATCCGCCTCTTCCACCGGGATCAGGTAGTTTCCCTCGTTCTCTCTGGCCGCGCCATGGCCGGAATAATAGAAAAAGCCCATCGCATCCGGACCCGCTTCTTTCAGCACGTCCACATAGTCCCGGATCGCAGCCATCATGTTTGAGCGGTTCGCATCGCGGACAATGTCACCTGACACGAGTCGAAAGCCGCAATTTGCAATTCCCTGCGCCACCAGCTCCGCATCATTGACCGGGTTTGCCAATGTGCCAATGCCACTGGAATAGGCCGCATTCCCCATGATCAGGGCAATCCGAGGCTTTGCGGGCGTTTCCTGGGTTTGCCCCGGCCACGGCATGGCAGCAGCGCCTCCAAGAAGCATCATGTGGCGACGTGAGATCATCTTCACCCTCTTTGACGACCGAGCATCAAGTCTGCCGATGCGGACCTGCTGCGTCAACGCCGCGGGCATTTTTGGGTTGCTTCAACCCGGAGCGGCTGACAGGAAGGGCCGGAATTTGATCAGGGGACCCTACATAGTGACGATTACTGCGGACCAACTCGGCCGGATTGCCCTCGATGCCGGCAAGCTCATAATGGATATATATGCGAGCGACTTCGGCGTGGAACACAAAGGCGATGCGTCACCAGTAACCGAAGCCGACCAGCGCGCGGAAGAATTGATCCTGAAAGGTCTCGCTGAGGCAGAACCTGATCTCGCCGTGGTGGCGGAGGAATCCTTCAGTGAAGGCAAGGTGCCCGAACATGGTTATCGGTTTGCGCTGGTCGACCCGCTCGATGGCACCAAGGAATTCGTGAACAAGAATGGCGAATTCACGGTCAATGTGGCGATCATAGAACATGGCCGCCCGGTCATGGGTGTTGTGTATGCGCCAGCCAAGAACCGGCTGTTTATTGCGGAAAGCCACAATTCCGCCTGGCAAGCCACGGCTGAACCCGGCGGCGAGCTTCCAACGGTCCGCAAAGCGCTGAAGATTCGGCCTGCGCCCGAAGCTGGCCTGACCGCTGTGGCGTCCAAATCCCACCGCTCACCTGAAACGAATGAATGGCTCAGCAAGTTCAATGTGGCCGAGACGGTGGGTGCAGGCTCTTCCCTGAAGTTCTGCCTGATAGCAGCAGGAGAAGCTGACCTCTATCCCCGCATGGGTCGCACCATGGAATGGGACACCGCAGCCGGCCATGCTGTTGTGGAAGCTGCGGGTGGCCGCGTCCTGACGGAAGAAGGCACACCCTTGCTCTATGGCAAGACCGGTCGAGGGTACGATAATCCGCATTTCATCGTATATGGCGACGTCACCCCCGCCTGAGGACCGATCTCGATTTTTCTCGTCAGACCTGCCAGAATCGCGGGCGAAGGATTTGGATCATGGCACGACAGTATTTTGGAACCGATGGCATACGCGGGCGCGTGAACACACCGCCCATGACCGCAGAATCCGCTTTGCGGCTTGCGATTGCTGCAGCCCGCACTTTTGCCCCGAATGGCGGTCGTGAAGTCGTCATTGGTCGTGACACACGCCGCTCAGGCCAGATGATTGAAGCAGCCTTGATTGCAGGCCTGACCAGTATGGGGCTCAAACCCGTCCTGCTGGGCATTGTCCCCACTCCTACCGTCGCCTTGATGACACGCGAGACCGGGGCGGCCCTCGGTCTGATGGTCTCGGCCTCACATAACAAATCAGACGACAACGGTATCAAACTCTTCAGTCCCGCAGGGATCAAGCTTACGGACGCCGAAGAAGAGGCTCTGGAAGCCGCCATGGCATCAGCCTTTGAAGGCGACTTCGCCCCGCCACCCGCCATTTCAACGCCGCACCACATGAAGGGCGCAACCACTCTCTACCTGGAACGCTGCCTTGAAACGGTGGGCACGGACATTGATTTCTCTGGCCTGAAGATCGTCCTGGATTGCGCGCATGGCGCGGCTTACGAGGTTGGCCCGGCCGCACTGCGCCAACTGGGCGCCGACGTAACAATCATTGGCGACACACCCGATGGGCTGAACATAAATGCAGGAGTCGGATCCACAGCCACCGGCCTGCTGAAATCCACCGTCACTGAGACCGGCGCGGACATTGGCATCGCCTTCGATGGCGATGCCGACCGCGTTATCGTGATTGATGAGCTGGGTGAAGAAGTGGATGGCGATCAGGTCATGGCGCTCATCGCGGGCGAACTTCATCGCGCCGGCCGTCTCAAGGGCGGTGGCATGGTCGCCACGATCATGTCGAACATGGGGCTTGCCGAATATCTCAAGGGGCTGGATCTCACCCTCGCCCGTACCAAAGTGGGCGATCGCTATGTCGGCGAACATATGCGCCAACATGGTTTCAATCTGGGCGGCGAACAGTCCGGCCATATCATTCTGTCCGACGTCTCGACCACAGGCGACGGCCTGCTAGCGGCACTCCAGGTGCTGAAAACGCTCGCCTCCAGTGATCGGCCCGCTTCCAGTATCATGCGGGTGTTTGAGCCTGCACCCCAGGAATTGGTCAACATCCCCTTCAATGGCTCCAATCCCCTTGAAAGCTCAGGCGTGGGCGATGCCCTGACGCAAGCGGACGAGCTGTTGGGCGAACGCGGCCGTATGGTTGTACGCAAATCTGGCACAGAACCCCTGATCCGAGTCATGGCTGAGGCCCTGGATGAAGAACTGATGCACCGTGCGCTTTCGCTAGTGGTCGCTGCAGTTCAGGCCGAGGCCTGAAGTATATTTGACGCGACCCGCGCGCGAAGTCTCTGAAGCAAAACGGTTTTTCTGTCCCGATAAGTCTTTGTCAGTATTTTCCCCATATAACCTATATTGTATCGGGGGACGTATAATGACGTTTGACGCGCGAGGCGGGGAAAAATCAGCAGGCGGAAACACGCTTGTTTTCGGAGCGATCACCCTGGCCGTTGTAGCAGGCGCATTCTTCGCTGTGCTCAACTTGCCTCAATCCGCAAACCACGCTGCGCCGGGAAGCGCTCACACGCTTGCTCGGATGCAAGACGCCGCCACCACCACAAAGATGGAATATCCGGAGTTCTCTGGAAAATCGGCCAGGTCATTCCTGTCCGCCCTCAGCCGCGTCGATCCCGCGGCACGCGCAAATCTTGATCGGCGGCTCGCCAAAGCCGACGCATACGATCATACGAAAATTGCCATCGAAGAGGCTGGCCAGGTATTGGCTCGGCACAAGTCGGACTTGGCAAAGGCTGATATGCGCCATGTCGATGACTGGCTGGATATGACCCGTTCACAGCTCAAGAGCGCATCGCGTTCCGGGCATCGCTGGTGTGCCGGCAGCCGATATCAGGACTTCAACACAGCGTCAGGCCTGTCGGGTCAGATGGCCGCTGCGTCCGACCTCGCAGATCTTGGCTCCGAACTGACTGACTATTCGTTTGCGTCAATCAGTATAGCGCTCTTGGCCATTGAAGACGCCCAAACGCGTCCCGTGAAGCACGGCAACTTGACATCTCGCGATGAAGCGGCACTTCAAGGCGTCGCGATGTCCCTGATGTCGGATCCACAAATCATGCCACTCCTAATGGCCTCCGGACCGGAAGGTCCGTCGAAGTCAGCGCTGGCTTCTCTCGATATGTGCCAATTGGGCGCGACTGCCGTAACCGCGCTGAAAACCCTGCCCCAGGGGACCAAGGGCCGCGCATTTGCTGAGATGGTTCGCTCTGCGGATTTCAGCGGTGGAGACCTCAGCCAGTTAAAGAGCTTGTCGAGCTTTTGAATGACCGGCGCTGCACGCCAGACTGTTCCAGTCGCCACTCCAGAACATCCAGCCGGTCCTGGCCGAAGAAGGCCTCCCCTTCGAACACCATCAGCGGCACACCCCAATGATGCGGATCCTGAGCAGCCTGGTTCTCGGCAATCAAGCCTTCGAGCCGGTCCTTCTCTGCTTCCTGCCGAGAGTCCAGATCGGCGAGGTCAAACCCTGCACGCGCGGCAGCTTCAACCAGAGCAGTCCCTTCGGTCCAAGCCCCTCCTGACCAGATCAGGCTGGAGACCTCATCCATGAAGGCCCAGCCCTCGGCGTCGCCGATCTCACAAGCAAGAATCCCCATTCGGGTCAGCCGACCAATATGCGGCTGGTCCGGTGAAATCTCGCGGGTCATCATGTTCATGACGACAGGATCCGGATTGAGCGCTCCGAGCGGTAGCCCCAGATATTGCGACAGACGGACAATATCCCTCATCAGATAGGGCACCCATTGCGGCCGTATTTCGGAGAAGAATTCCGGCGTTCGAATGGCAATCGGATAGACTGGTCGCGGACGCACCCGTACATCCCAGGCATTGCTCATGCTGCGAAGGCGCTTGGTCGCAAGATAGGAATAGGGCGAACGAAACGACCAGAAGACGTCTATGGTTTTCATATCGTCATCTTGGCGGCGTATTGCCGTCTTCACAAGGCCGGAATTTACCCCCATTTAGCCTGTCATGGGCTTCGATGATACCTTCCGCCAATTCATGGACAAATTCCAGATGCCGGACTTTTCCGCTGTAGACTGGAAAGGTTCGGTCGATCGTCTGCGCCAGCAATTCTATGTCGCCAGTCGCGCGATCGAGCGTGATGCGCCGGAGATGGCAAATATCTCGCTGATCACCATCCCCGGCCCCGGCGGGCCGATGAAGGCACGTATCTACACCCCCCTCGGCGCAGGCATTCCGCCCGGTCCGGGAATCATTTTCTTCCATGGCGGCGGCTTTGTGCTCGGCGACCTGGACAGTCATGACATGATCTGCAAGCGGCTGGCTGAAGGCGCACGCTCCAGGGTGATCGCGATCGACTACCGGCTCGCGCCGGAGCACAAATTTCCCGCGGCCCATGAAGATGCCCTCGCCGCATGGAGCTGGATCACCACCCATGCCGAAGCGTGCGGGGTTGATCCGGACCGGTTGGCGGTCAGCGGCGACAGTGCTGGCGGAAACCTGTCTGCCTTTCTGGCTCAGGAATTGTTGCGGACGGGCCAAAAGGGCCCTGCCTTCCAGCTATTGCTCTATCCGCTTGTACAATTTGTGGACATCCGCACAAAGAAAATGAGTTTCCAGGAAGGCGGCTTCTTCATATCAGCCAATCTGTTCGAGTATTTCCGCGATGCCTATATCGGGAATGATGCCGAACGAATGGATCCTCGCGTCTCGCCCCTCTTCGCAGAACCGAATGCCTTCAAGGGCCTGCCGCCAGCGCACTTCGTACTGTGCGGATGGGACCCGCTCAAGGATGAAGGCCTCGCCTATGCCGACAAGATGGCGAGTTTTGGCGTGCGCGTCAGCGTGCGCGAACATCCGGGCATGGTACATGGCTTCATGAACATGACCGCCCTGTCAGATGCCGTGCGCGTTGCTATCCGCGATGCCGGCGTTGAAGCTGGCCGGGCACTTGGCGCCTTCTGACATCCCGGCATAAAAAAGGGGACGACCCGAAGGCCGTCCCCAGTGCTGCATTCGATGGCAATCAGTTGCTGCCGCCGAAACGCTTGGTCACACTTATCTTGAATGTACGGCCAAACGGATTGTGTGTGTAGGGATCATAATTCAGATCGAACTGTGCAAATGGTGGATCTTCATCCGTCACGTTCACCACAGACAGACCGAGGTCGAGGTCCCAAGCGGTCGACTGCCAAGTGTAGAACAGGTCGAACGTGGTCTGGCTATCGATCTCCGTCGTGTTGTTGCCAGTCAGGTCGCCACGCTCATCATCATATGCATCCATGTAGCGCATCACAGCGCGGAAGTTGTGATCACCGAGCTCATAGTTCCCAAAGATATTGGCTTTGAGCTGCGGCAGCGAGCGGGAGAAATTCGACCGGTTGAACTGGCCGACCCGATCACCGCCGGCAATCATCACGCCTTCGATGTCGAAATCGTCCACATCATACTCTATGATATAACTGGCTTCGCCGCCGAGGGTGAAGCTTGAGGTGTTCATGTCCCAGACCTGTTCGGCACGGACGTCCACGCCGGACGTCTGAATGTCCGGGCCGTTCACGACATTTGTCCTGATACGGGCAATTTCATCGGCTGTATTGATGCCGTCACCATTGTTGTCGGTGAAGGTGATCCGCGACAGGATCGGGTTCTCCAGGTCCCCAGCCGCCAGGGCCGCAACGGCGGCACCCACGATCGACGACTGGTCTTCGACAATGATCGGATCCGAGAAGTCGAAATTGTAGTAGTCGATCGACGCGGTGAATCCGTTCTGGTTGTCATACAGGGCGCCGACATTGAAGCTGAAAGCCGATTCCGGGCTCAGGGCCGCATCGCCGAACTGGTCGACCGCCTTGAACGCCGAGGCTGCACCAACGAACTGCAGGGTCGTGACCTGGCCGGACAGCTGGTTCAGGGTTGGCCCGCGGAACGAGGTCTGGGCCGAACCTCGCAGGGCGAGGTTGTCATTGGCCTGCCACTTGATCGCAACCTTTGGGTCGAAGGTCGAGCCAACATCGCCACCATAATCTTCGTAGCGCATGGCCACCTGCATATCTATGTCCTCATAGAGCGGCACCTGCAGTTCACCGAAGACGGCATAGATGGTCTGGTCCTCATCCACTGGCGTCGTACCGGCCAAGAAGGAGAATGGTCCCGTGCCGCCCGGGCCCGGATTGAGGGTCAGGTTCGTCACGTCGTTTGGAACGACTTCATAACCTTCCCGACGCACCTGCATGCCGACGCCCCAGCCCACTTCGCCACCAGCGGCCTGGATGCCGCTCATGCCGGACATGGAGGCATCAAATACCAGAAGGTCTGTGGTCACCGTGGTGCCGACACCGTCCGTCAGCCAGTCGGCCAGCGTTTCGGTGTTTTCCAAGCCTGGTACATAGCTCGGGTTCGCGACACCGGTAATTCCGTTGGCAGCAATCGCGTTCGAGAACGGGTTGTAATATTCACACCCGCCGGCACCGGCCGTCAGCGATCCGGCATAGCCGGCCGCATAGGGCTGGGTTCCGGTCGCCGGGTCGTTCCCCGTGATCGGGTCCGTACAGACACCAAATCCGTTCAGAGCGGCGGTGAAGCCAGCGATATAGGTGTCATTCGTCACCCGCTCGCCTTCCGTGGTCGACCAGCTCAGCGCGGCATCCCAATTGATGCCATTGTCGAACTGCCCGGCCAGGTCACTGGCCACGCGATAACTCTCATAGGTACGGAAGCCTTCCTGCGGTCCGCCATCCGATCCGGGGTAACCGCCCCAACCAAACGAACGGCCGATAAACAGCGCCGCCAGCGTGCCGGCCGGGAACTGACCAGGATTGTCGGCCATGTATTGCTGGAAGCCAGGATGCGAGGCCAGAACGACTTGGGTCGCAAGCTCCTGCGGCGGATAAGACGGAGACGTCTTCCAAGACGGCACGTCGCTGTAGCCATAAAGGCCCTCGATGTGGAAATCGATGCCATTGCCGAAGGTCCGGTTGTACTCGGAGAAGACCTGGTAGCGCTCCTCTTCCTCGACCAGGTTGTCATACTGGGTGAAGTTGAAGTTGCACAGGCCGCTAGCCGGATTGACGAAGCCGCCCGTATCAACACAGCCGAGGTCGCCGGTCGGACCCTGGATTGCTCCGACCTGGCCGCCAATAAGTCCCAGTGGCACATAATAGCCGGGATTGGACAGGGTGGACCAGCCGCCGACCGGATTATCGGCATAAGGCAGGATCGCCCAGTCCTTCTCCAGCAGTGGCACTTCCGGACGGAAATTGTAGCCTACCGAAGTGACCCAGTTCCAGTTGCCGCCCTGCATGCCGTAGGAGGCATTGATGTTGTACTCGCCGTCGGTGCCGTCGAATTGCTGGAAGTCAGCGCTGATTTCGAACCCTTCCAGGTCTGACCGTGTTATGAAGTTCACGACGCCGGCAATGGCGTCCGAACCATAGATCGCGGCCGCGCCATCCTTCAGCACCTCGATCCGGCCGACTGCGGCACTCGGGATCATGTTCGTGTCAATGAACAGCTGCGCCTGCTCGCCAATCGCATAAGGGTGATAGGTCTGGCGGCGTCCATTGATCAGGACCAGTGTCCTGGCTGGGCCAAGCCCGCGTAGGTTGACGTTGGACGTACCCTCCAGTCCGTTCGAGGCGAACTGATTGGTTTGTCCATCAACCCCCGACGATACGCCGAGATTCCGGATCAGTTCCGTTATTGATGGCGAACCCTCAAGTTTCAATTCAGCGGCGGTCAGCACGTCGACTGGCAGCGCGGCATCTTCCGGTGTACCCGCGATCAGCGAGCCAGTAACCGTAACGGTCGACTGGCGCAGCTCGCTCCCGTCTTCCTCCTGTGCGACGGCCGGCATACCGACCGCCAGCGCAGCGCAAGACGCACTTATCCACATTTTCATTTGGTGTTTCATATACTTCCTCCCGTGGTGTGAGCGGCCGAATCTAGTGTTCGGCTCATGTCTCACTCACAGGCAGCATATGCTCGCTTCCGGACGGAAACAGGGTAATTTTGTTGTGCGGCGCAACAAATTGCCGCAGCTTCCTTACGGGACGCCATCATTACAACGTTGTCGTATCTAGAAGCTTGATCCGGACCTGCACAATTTCTGAACATATCTGGTCGGAAACGGCCCGATTGTGGCGCAAATGTTACAGTAAAAAACAATCCCCGACAGACTCGTTATTTGAGGCTGAATCTAGCGAAATAGCGATTATTTTTAATCGTACCCGCCGCCAAGAGCGGGCTCCGAAATACCCTCCCGGAACTATAATATTACAATCAGGAAACTGCTATGCATCTCAAACAATCGTTGTTTGCGACGGCTTCCGCCGTCCTTCTAATTGCGACCAATGCCCAGGCACAGGAAGCTGAAACCGAACGTGAATCTGCAATCGATCGCGTACTTGGAACGGTCACTGTGACCGCCACAAAGAAAAAGGACGTCGAGAATGTTCAGGATGTGCCCGTCGCGGTTACGGCCTTCAACTCCGACACGCTCGACGCGCTGAACGTCACGACACTGGAAAGCCTGTCCTACTCGTCCCCAAACGTTTCGCTGGATGATGTCGGCACGTCACGCGGCACTGCGAACTTCGCCATTCGTGGTCTGGGCGTGAACTCGTCCATCCCATCGATCGATCCGGCCGTCGGCGTCTTCATCGACGGTGTCTACCTGGGCGTGAACAGCGGCGTGGTCATCGACCTGTTCGACGTGGACAGCATCGAAATTCTGCGTGGCCCTCAAGGCCTCCTGTTTGGTCGCAACACCACTGGCGGCGCTGTGGTCGTGAACACGGGCAATCCGTCGGATGAATTCACCTACAAGATCGGTGCGAAAGTTGACGGCCCGGTTGACGAGGACCGTGGTGGCAACAGCGCTACTGTCCAAGGCTACGTCTCCGGCCCGCTGATCGAAGGCGTGCTGAACGGAAAGATCGGCGCCTCCTACACAACCGACGCCGGCTATTTCGAAAACCAGTACAATGGCGACAATCACGGTGAACTCCAGACCGCAACCTATCGCGGCGCGCTGGAATTCACGCCCACCGAGCGTCTCACCTTCCTCGGCAAGGTCGAGTATACCGACAGCCGCGGTGATGGCCCATCCGGCTCCAACGCTGGCTATTTCGACCGCGACTCGTTCGATTTCTCAATTGACGAGCCAGGCTTGGCAGAATCCGAAACTGTCTTCGGCTCTCTGCGTACCGATTATGACGTTGATTTCGGCAACGGCCGTATCACCAACATCTTCGGCTATCGTGATTATACGGGCGACTCGATCGGCGACATTGATGCTTCGCCAATCACCTTCTTTCATTCCGGTGCTGAGCTCTCGCAGGAACAGTTCTCCAACGAGCTGCGCTATGCTGGCACGTTCGGAAAAGCGGACGTGACGACTGGCGTGTACTATTTCGAGCAAGAAATCGCCTACACTGAAACGCGCAACCTGCCGACCACCCGCCCAGCCACGCTTCCAGCGACAATTCCGTGGGGCTTCTATGGTGGTGGCCGTCAGGACCATACCGTCTGGGGCGCCTTCGCCAACGTCGACTATTCCCTCACGGACAAGCTGGTCGGTACGCTCGGCCTGCGTTATTCCAATGAAGAAAAAGAAGCCGACGTTATCTATCTCCGTCCACGCAATGAGTGTTCGGTTGTTGGCGGCACCTGTTCGCCAGACGGCACCAACGCTCTGATCTCGCTGATCACAGGTGGTTTGGCACAGGAGCCTAATGGTTTCAGTGATGGCAATGAGTGGTCCAACTGGACGCCGAAAGTTGGCCTGCAATACTTCTGGAACGACAATTTGCAGACCTATGGTCACTACACCAAAGGCTTCCGCTCCGGTGGCTACAATTTCCGCATCACCGATATTCCGATCTTCTTCGACTTCGTGAACCAAACCGGCGATTTCGGATTTGATGAAGAAGAAGTCGACGCCTTCGAAGTTGGATTCAAGACCAGCAGTGAAGACGGTCGTATCCAGGTCAATGGTGCTGTGTTCCACACCGAAATCCAGAACATGCAGCGTGAGGTCAACACCGCTGGTTCATCGGGCGTTGTTCAGAACATCATCAACACCGCCGATGCGACCATCACGGGCGTCGAAGTGGATGGTCGGGTCGCCTTCGCAGACTCCTGGCTAGCCACGTTCAATGTCGGCATGATCGATGCATCCTATGATGACGTGTTCTTCGATCTGGATGCGGACGGTGTCGTGGGTGACAGCGATCTCGCACTCGACCTCCCCCGCGTGCCACAAGCAACCTGGGGCGTCGGTCTCATCAAGGACATCGACCTCGGGAACTCCGGTGCCCTCGTCGGTCAGGTGAACTATCAATATCGTGACCGTATCGCATATACTGACAGCAACTTCGGTTGGATTCGTTCCGCCAACATGCTGAATGCGAACCTGACTTGGGAAACGCCAATAGACGGTCTCGCCGCGTCGATCTACGGCAAGAACCTGCTAGACGAAGTTCAGACGGGTAACGATACCCAGCTGCCTTTCCCGGCCCCTCGGTCGACCGGTACGCAGCTACCTTACCAGAATGACCCTGGTGGCAGCACGTTCGCTCCGCTCAAGAAAGGCCGTCTTGTTGGCCTCGAGCTGACCTACGAATACTAGGATCAGTTCCTGTCAATCTTTTCGGAAAGGGCGGCCCGGCGGGTCGCCCTTTCTTCATTCAGGCCCTATGTGAGAGCGCATGACCCAGACCCCCCCCATTCTCGCCATCGCCGATTTCATAAGCGACCCCGTCGATCCTGCAGACTTCCCGAAGCATACAATACGGTACTGGAACACGCGCTGGGCCGACGAGGTCGGTCTGGGCGATCTGGATACAGCGGATCAGGCGACCCATTTCGGCCGGTTCGCGCCCCTGCCCCAAAATCTGCAACAGCCCCTCGCCCTGCGCTATCATGGCCACCAGTTCGGCACCTACAATCCGCAACTGGGCGATGGACGCGGCTTCCTGTTTGCACAGGTCCGCGACACGGACTCACGCCTGCTCGATCTAGGTACGAAGGGCTCCGGTCAGACGCCATGGAGTCGCCAAGGCGATGGCCGCCTGACGCTCAAGGGTGGCGTGCGCGAGATTCTTGCCGCGAATTACCTCGAAGCCCTTGGCGTAAACACCTCCAAGCCGTTCGCCCTCATAGAGACCGGCGAACAGCTGGCCCGGAACGATGAACCCTCCCCGACTCGCTCTGCCGTACTCACTCGCCTGTCACACAGTCACATCCGCTTCGGCAGCTTCCAGCGCCTCGCCTATCTCGAACAGCCAGATGATCTGGCCCGGCTCGTCGACTATGTGGTCACAAACTTCCATCCTCTGGCGAAGGATGAGGATGTCAGTCGCAAGACGGTAAACATGCTCTCGGCCATAGCATCCGCGACCGGTCACATGATCGGGCAATGGATGACCGCTGGTTTCGTGCATGGCGTGATGAACACGGACAATTTCAATATTACCGGCGAGACATTCGATTTCGGTCCGTGGCGGTTCCTGCCGATTTCCGATCCGAACTTCACCGCCGCCTATTTCGACCAGCAGGGTCTATACCGTTTCGGGCGCCAACCCCTGCAGGGTGGATGGGCACTCCAACAACTCGCCTCCGCCCTCTTGCCCCTCGCTGGGGCGGAAGACCTCGCCACTGGTCTCAAGCCTTATGAACGCGCCTATCAGGAAAGCTTCGTTTCTCACACTCATGCCATGCTCGGCATTGCACCATTCGGTGATCCTGATGCGGATACGGAGTTCCTGCAGGCATTCTACGCGTGGATGACCGAGACAGGTGCGAGCTGGCCGCAAACCTTCTTTGACTGGTTTGGCGGGCATGAAAGCACCTCGCGGGCCGACGCCTCACCCCAGGCTGCGCTCTATAAGGAAGACCGGTTTTCGCCTGTGCGGGACGCGCTGGTCGCTCGTAGCCCGGTCCGGCCCGAACGCCTTCAGCACGCCTACTTCCAGGCCCCTGCCCCGGTCAGCCTGGTGATCGATGAAGTCGAGGCGGTCTGGGCGCCCATTGCCGAGTCGGACGACTGGTCAGCTTTGCACGCAAAGCTCGACCATATCGAACAGGCGCGCCTTGCCTACGACTGGCACTAACCCCTTCGGTCAGCCTTCCAGTTCGATATCCCAATAGAGATAATCCATCCAGGTCTCATGCAGGTGGTTGGGCGGGAATTTTCGGCCAATCTCCTGAAGCTGGTAATTGTTTGGCCGCGCCGGGCGCCGCATCAGCTGCATGTCGGTATGCTTGAGCAGTTTTCCGCCCTTGCGAAGATTGCAGGGGCTGCAGGCGGCGACGATGTTTTCCCATGTTGTCCGACCGCCCTTGGAGCGCGGAATGACATGGTCGAAGGTCAGATGCTCCGACGTGCCGCAATAGGCGCACTCGAAACCATCGCGCAGGAAGACATTAAAGCGGGTAAAAGCCGGCGGGCGATCCTGCCGAACAAAATCCCTTAGCGCGATAACGCTGGGCAGGCGGAACTCCGTGCTCGGGCTGCGGACGACATAATCATACTCGGCGATGATATCGACACGGTCGAGGAACACGGCTTTCACCACTTCCTGCCAGGGCCACAAAGAAAGGGGATAATAAGAGAGCGGCCGAAAATCAGCGTTCAATACGAGAGCGGGCCGGCCGCTCGGGGGGGCCGAAATGATCTCAGCCATGGGTCACCTCCATGACACTGAGAAGATATGTCTGTTTGAACCGACTGAAGGCGTAGCTCCTTTTCGTCTCGCCCCTGCTTTAGGTGATTCACATAATGAGATTATGACAGTTGCGGCGTTTTGCAACGCTGTCCAGATGGTCAGGCCTGAGGGCTCGGCTGGGCCGCCTTGGCGCGCCGGTCGTTGATCCAGCCCCAGAGCAGATGTGCCGCCACGCCGCGATAGGGTCGCCAGCACTCGGCATGCGCAGTGAATTCCTTGATTTCCATACGGGTTTCGACCTCCAGAAGCAGCTTGTGCGCCTCCATCAAGCCAACATCACCCACCGGAAAAGCGTCCGTCGCGCCGACCGAATAGAGCAGGAACAATTCCGCAGTCCACGGGCCGATTCCCTTAACCGAGACCAATTCCTTGCGCGCAACATCCAGATCAGAAGTGCAAACACGCTCAAGGTCGAGCCTGCCTGTGGTCATCGCCTCGGCAATCGAGATCATGTGCTGAACCTTGGGGCGGGACATGCCACACGCCCGAATATCTTCGGGATCCGCAGCCAGAACAGCCACCGGCGTCACTTCGCCAAACATCGCCTGGGTGCGTTCCCAGATTCTGCCGGCAGCCGTAGTAGAGAGTTGTTGATAGGAAATCAGCCGGCAGAGCGCCGCATAGCAGGGTTCGCCCACCCGCCATTCCGGAGTACCCAGTTCGTCATAGGCTCTCGCCAATGCGGGGTCTGCAGCGGCCAGTGTCTCGCAGGCCGCGCTCAGCACCCGCCGCGAGGGCGCCGTCAATAGCCCGGCTCTGGCAGTGTGCCGACCGGGATCAGACCCATCCTCACTTCACTGTCCTTGATGGTGAAGGTCAGGAAGCCACCATCCGCAGATGAGGTTTCCAGCATGGTCAGCATGGCATTTTCCTGCTGTCCCAACTGGCCGGAGGCATCCAGCGCGTCGCGCAACTCGTCCGCACTTTCTATCCGCATGCCCAGAGAGCCATGCGCCAGGCCGTCATCAAACTTGATGTCGCCCTTTACGCCGAGATCCAGCGGGCCCCAATCAAGCAGACCTTGCGCAATTTCGACTGCGCCATCTTCCTGCACGAGCGCGCGATGGAAGCGTTCCGGATTGCCGCCGCTGCGAATCCAGGCCGGAAAGAAGCTGCGCACTTCGCCGATCAGACGTGAAGGTCCGATCGTGTCGCCAAGAAACTCTGCGCCTTGCGGGGCTGCATTGATGGTCAGCCGGTCCCATTGCAGGGCGATCATCAAATCATCTTCTGCGCCTTCACGCGGTTTCAGGTTCAGGGAAAACCCGGTTGTCGCATAGGTCTCGCCATCGATCAGCGCCGTCGCATTGCCCATTTGCAGGCCGATGCGCTCAATCGTGTCGCTGTTCCAGGAGAGGCTGGCGGCGGATGTCTTGTCCAGTGTCACGGTCTGACGAAGCCCGCCTGCCTCCGTTAGCAGGTTCCGACCCGGCGAATAGGCGATGACATGCTGCCAGTTCCAGGGCTGCATGACGAGGCGCAATTGCTCACCTTCCCAGCGGGGCGCACCGGCCGGCTGGTAGATCGGATCATTCACGACCAGCTCGAACCGATAGGGAAACCCGCCCAACGACTTGGAGGAATATTCAAGCTCAGCGCCATTGGCACGTTCTGCCGCTATCCATTCATCAATGCCCTTGTCGAGTTGGTCTTTCGCTATGAACCAATAGGCTGTCCATGCGCCGACGAGGATCAGCAGCAGGACAAATGGCGCATAGAGCCAGAACCGAGATTTTTTCCGAGAGGTGGAGGGCTCGACCATTGACGTGTCCTGAAGCGAGTTAGTGGGCGAGGCGACCCTGCACGGTACGGCCCTCGGCAACAAGAGCGTCTGATGCGGTCTCGAGTTCCGATTGCAGCCGGCTCATCAATTCCTTGCGTGGCAGGCCCGCCGGAATGGGCGGCAGGATCTCGTAGATGATCGTCCCCTTGCTGCGCTTCACTCCCCGACCCGGCCAACACAGGCCAGCATTTGTCGCCACCGGCAGGATGGGCGCCTCAATACCCTTGGCGAGCGCCGAAATACCGGCCGCATGGTAGGCAGGCTCGGCCCCTGGCACCGTGCGTGTCCCTTCCGGGAAGATCACGATCTGGCGACCATCGTCGGCGCGCTCCCTTGCAGCTGCGACCATCTTCTTCAGCGTTCTCGTATTCCCCGCTCGGTCAATCGGGATCATCGCCGCCTTCAGCGCATACCAACCAAGGAACGGATACCACAGCAATTCCTGCTTCAGGATGATCGCCGGTGCAGGCATCACGAGGAAAGGAATGAACACGTCCAGCATGCAATTGTGCTTGCCCGCATAAAGCACCGTACCACGCGGCATGTTCTGGCGGCCGCGTATTTCCACGCTGATGCCGCAAAACACTTTCAGCCCCCAAATCAGGCCGCGCGCATACAGGCTGATCGCCCAGAACGTCACCGATTTCGGCAACAGCAATGCCGGAAGGGCCAGCAGGCCCAGAACGGCCATCAGCCCGTACATCCAGATTACGAACAGGATCGAACGAAACATCATCATTGGACTACCAGATAACCGGTCATTCGAAGGTCGTCACGCGCCACTTGGCCCATTCGAGGAATACGCCCCGAAAGGAATCAGGATCGCTCCAAATTGAAGCGGGATCATTCACCGTGCGCACAGGCCACGCGACCAACTCGATATCGGGCATCGACTTTTTCAGCACGATCAGGCTGCGCGGCATGTGATAATCAGATGTCACGATGATCAGCTTCTTGTAGTCGCGCTCATATGCCCAGGCAGCGGTTTCCTCGGCATTGCCCCGCGTAGATTCAGCAACATAGCCAATATCCACGCAGCACGCCCACACATCAGCGGCGCCCCCCGCCAGAGTGATCAAATCTTCCACAGGCACATCCGGGTTCACGCCGGAAATGAGCAACCGTGCGCCACGCCCCTGCATTACCAGTTCCACGCCCGCAGCAATGCGCAGGCCGGACCCTCCTGTCAGCGCCACGATCGCATCGCCAGTGACTTCTGGTGAATGGTCAGCCTTCGCGGCGCGGTTCGCAAACAGCACAAAGTCCAGCGCCGCCAACAGCAACACCGCCACTCCGATCGCCGGCACCACACCGATACGTCGTTTCTTCAGTCGTTTTTCACCGCTCACATGACACTCTTCAGAGAACGGATGACAGTTACACGTGCTGCAAGGCGCGCAGCAAGTCCCGCAATCAGCGGGGTGATGATCAGAATGATCAGGTCCAGGAAATCCAGGCTCAGCTCAGGCAGCAGGCCGGTTCGCGCGCCGCTGGAATGGACCGCAAATATCATCGCCGCTGCTGCGCCGAGGGCGAGCAAGGCTCCTACTGCTCCTGCCCGAATGCCGAGCAACCAGAAGCGTCGCTCGAACAGGCCGGCAATGTACCGATCCCGCGCGCCTGCCAGATGCAGCACATCGACAATATCCCGACGCGCCAGCAACGCGGCATGTGTTGCAAAGGCGATCACGGCGACCGCCGTTGATGCCAGAAGCGCGACAGCCGTCAGCGCCACCAGCCGGGCAATCGCCAGCATGCGTCGAACATCTCCGGCCCAATCGGCATGCTCGTCCACAGCGTTTACAAATCCCGCCTCGGTGAGACGGCGCTCAAGTGTTGGCCCGATAAACTCCACATCCGGCTCGGCGGTGACCGCGATCAGCTGTGGCAGGGGCAGGCTTTCCGGCAAGCCCCGGCTACCAAAATTCGGCTCCAGCAGCGCATCAATTTCCGCTTTCGACAACAAACGCGCTTCACGAATGCCATCGGTCGACTCGATCAGCTTTCGCGCTGCTTCTGCGCCACGCCGGTCGGCATCCGGCAGTGACACGGTCAGCTCGCCTTCGACTTCTGCCGTCCAGCTGCGCGCCGCGCCATAGGTCGACTTCGCTGACAGCGTCGCCAGCGCCGCAAGAAAACACAGTGCCCCAACCACAAAGAACAGGGCCATTTCGCGCGCGTCCTCAAGCGGCAGGAGAGGAGTTTCCTTCGCCATGCCTATTCCACCGCCTTCGAAAGGTCTGTCCGCCGTCGTGCGGCCGGCCCATATTCCACATCCTGTACCAGCAGGCCGTGCTGCAGGCGAAACACCGGCGCCTCGACCTGCCGCACCAGTCCCAGATCGTGGGTCGCGATAATCACCGTCGTAGCCCGGCGCTTGTTCAGCTCAAGGAACAGCCGCATCAGGCGCGAGCCCATCTCCGGGTCGACATTGCCCGTCGGCTCGTCCGCAATCAGGATGTCCGGCTGGGTCACCACGGCGCGGGCGATGGCCACGCGCTGCTGTTCGCCGCCCGAAAGCGTGGTCGGCCGCGCATGCATCCGCTCGCCAAGCCCGACCCAGGCCAGCAATTCCTCGACATCGCTGCGATAGGTCGACTCTTTCCGGCCCAACACCCGCAGCGGCAGCGCAACATTCTCATATGCGGTCAAATGGTCCAGCAGGCGAAACTCCTGGAAGACAACGCCAACCCGGCGACGCAATGCCGACAGCTGATCTCGCGTCAAACGGCTCGTCGGGCGGCCAAACAGGGAAACTTCGCCCCGTGTCGGTTTCAGTGCGAGATAAAGCAGCTTCAGCAAGCTGGTCTTGCCTGCGCCAGAGGCACCCGTCAGAAAGCTGAATGATCCGGGTTTCAGGACCAGATCAATCCCGCTAAGGATATCCTCTGACGAGTCATAGCGCAGCGAAACACCATCGAGGCGTACGGCAACATCGTCAAACAGGTCGTGGCGGGAAAGAGTCATAGGCTCCTGTCCTGTGCGCGGGCGAATGGATTATTGGGGCGAATTGCGGGAAACACCAAGACATGATCCTCACCTGTCCCAATTGTGAAACCCAGTATTTCGCCGATGACTCAACAATCGGTGAAAGCGGACGCACTGTTAAGTGCGCGGCCTGTGGCGGATCCTGGTTTGTTGAACCAAAACATCTGGACGAAACGGTCCGGCGCACCCCCGCCGCGGCCCACGAGATTTATCGCGAAAAAGTCCGCGAGCAACGCCGTCGCAAGAGCCGTACGGCCGCCTTGCTCTCCTGGTTGGTCACCGCAGGCCTGTTCTTCTCCCTCGGTGTTGGGGCCATCATGTACCGCAATGAAGTGGTGAAGCTCTGGCCGCAGGCGGGCAGCATTTACAAACAGATCGGGTTCAATGTGAACCGGTTCGGGCTCGACTTCGAAGATATCCAGCGCAGCCGCACCTTCAATGACACGGTCCCGGTCGTCACTGTGGCAGGCAAGGCCCTCAATATTTCGCGCTCTACCGTCGACACGCCAGCGGTGCGCGTCGACCTGAAAGACGAAATCGGCGCCGTGGTTGCCACCAAGTACGGCCGCATCCGGCCTGACCAACTGGCGGCAGGCGAATCGGGAACATTTCAGGTTGTCGTCGAACAGGCGCCGATGGAAAGCTTCGAGATCGAACTCAAATTCGTCGATCTGTCCGATATGCCCCCGCGGGACGATACCCCGGATCCTACCACTGAAGACCTCATGGCCACCGAAACGGAAACGCCCGCCGAATGACCGACCTGCCCAAAATCGAAGTAATCGTGCCTGAAGACGAACTGTTGGCCCAGATCGACAAGCTGGCGGACACGCTGGCCCCGCGCCTGACGGGGGAGTGGACGATCGTCTCGATCCTGATCGGGGCCACACCCTTCACGGCGGATCTGATGAAGGCCCTCGCCCGGCGCGATATCCACCCCACCCTCGACGTGATCTGGCTGGAATCCTATCGCGACGCGCGCGAAAGCTCGGGTCGCGTGGTCGTGCGTGCAGACCTTGCCCGGTCCGTGAAGGACAAGGGCGTCATCATTCTGGATGATGTCTACGATACGGGCCGCACGCTGGCCTTTGCCAAGACCCATTTGCTGTCCAAGGGCGCGCGGGAAGTTATCACCTGCGCTCTGACCCAAAAGCCCTGGGCCCCACGCGGCGCAGACGGCGTCGACTATTGCGCCATCGATGCGCCGGGCCGCTACCTGGTCGGCTATGGCATGGACGATGCCGGCAAATACCGCGGCCTGCCCTATATCGGCGCGCTGGACTAGGGCCGCCTGGCTAATTCACCGGCAGGTGCGTCTCCAGAAAGGCGAGGATCTCGGTGTAGTAGGTCAGCTCGTCTTTTTCAGACATATAAGAATGGTCGGAATCTTCGAGTTCCACATACCGCACGGGCTTGCCCTCGCGGTCGAGCGCCTTCTCCATGAGTTCGGACTGTTTCGGCGGCACAACTTCATCGTGCGTCCCGTGAATCAGTAGTACGGGTTTGGTTACCTTGTCCGCATTTTCCGCAGGGGATATCGCCTTCAGCATCTCACCGTCCGATCCAGGTTGTCCGATATGCTGAACCCAATATTTGTAGGTCTTGGAATAGCGCCCGTATTGAAGACGTTCCCATTGCAACATTTTGGCTAGATCACTTGGACCTGCCCCTGACACGATGCACTGGTAAAGTTCTGGTGTCTGTGTCGCTGCTGCCAAGGCGGCATATCCTCCATAGGAATAGCCGACGATACATGCATTTGCTGGCTCCGCGAGACCTTGAGAAATCAAAAACGCATACCCGTCTTCGATGTCTGTTTGCGTCGCCGCACCCCATTCCCTCCGACCCATCTCTGCAAATTCACGCCCGAATCCGGACGATCCCCTGAAATTGGGTTGAAAGACCTGATAGCCTGCAGCAACAAGTACCTGAACGTCTTGGCGAAAATCAAAGTAGTCCCTGGCTTCAGGGCCACCGTGCGGTAATACGATCAGCGGGGAGGTGCTGGCCGCAGATTCTTGCCGAGGGCGCGTCAGGTATCCTTCAATCTCAAGCCCGTCCCGGGCCGTGTACTGAACTATCTGAGCCGATCCAAATAGTTTTCCATTCAGTATTTTTTTCCTGGCGCCAATCTCAGTAATTGCCGACGTCTCAGCGTCATATAGATGATATGATCTAGGCCTTGTCGGACCGCTGACCCCAAGCAGCCAAGAACTTCCCCCGTCTCGCACCTCTAAGAGGTGAATATTGGCCAGTCTGCCAAAGCGCGCCTTCAACCCATCAAAATGAGCTTGAAGGCGTTGATCAAACATCTCAACCGTCTTCATCGGATCGAAGTAGACAATGCCCAACAGGCTCTGAGTGGTGGGGTCGAACACGACGTCTTCGATGTCGATGCCAGTTTTGGAAGCAACAGTCTCCAGAATCTCATCCATCTCGAAATCATAGAGATAGACTGCAGTAAAGTTTTCTTCAGGCAGCCGTGTCGCGATGTAGTAGGTTGACGGCGACGGGCCGGGATGGAGAATTTCAAAATCACCCGCAATGTCACTGCGCTCATCCGCACGCACACTATAGGACCAACGTTTCTCCCACGTTATTTTTCCCGAGGTTGAAACAGTACGCGCGAACACTGTCCGCGTTCTACCTTTGTTGCTTCGATCTACTCGTAAGGCAGGCACACCGTCCCTATCCGTATACCAAGCCACAGTGTAGTAGTCCCCGTTCACGATGCGCTCATAGCTACCATCTCGGATGTCCACTTTGAACAAGTCCAGGTCGCCATAGATGTTCGACGGCATGAGGATGTGATTTGGCTCCTCAGGAAGGAGGTCCGTGACGTTCGCGATACTGTAGTAACTGTTCCGTGTTTTCCAGTTGGGAAACAGCATCGTGGAGGTCCCGTCTAATGGGCAATAAGACACCAGCCGGGTAATGACAGTGGCTCGCCGTCTCCAGAGTTTGGATCTTCCCGCTTCCTGAATGTCATGCTCGATGTCGCGGCCATCATCCGCGTCAGAATTTCCGACACCCGTCATCGAAATCAGAAGACAGTCATCGTTTACCCACTCAATCCAGTTCACTGTAGCGGGACCCAAAGGCTCCAATACCGGCTTCGGCACATTCGCCGAAAAATCAACCGTTAGGATGAAATCCAGTCCATTCGCTTGTTGGATGCCCGCCAAATATCGACCCGACGGGGAGAGAGTCGGGAGCGAGTAGTCTGCTTCGCTCAGGAATTCTTCAAGCGTTGGAGGAGCGGGTTCCTGCGCAACCGCATGACCGCAAACAAAAAAAGCGGCCAAAACCGCCAGAATACGCAACACCAGATCAGCCCTCCCGGAAGACCCGTAGACTGGAAAACCAGCGCAATCAGGTCAACCGGAAATGGAGGAAAAACTACAAAATTGCGGGGATTACGCGGTCTGGTGGGCGGTGGCCGTCGGCGAAGGTCTTGATGTTGATGATGACCTTCTCGCCCATCTCGGTACGGCCCTCGATCGTGGCCGAGCCCATATGCGGCAGCAGAACGACATTCGGCAGGCCGAACAATTCTTCATTCACTGTCGGCTCGCGCTCGAACACGTCGAGCCCCGCCCCGGCAATCTTGCCCGCCTTCAGCGCGCGGGCCAGCGCTGCCTCATCGATCACCTCGCCGCGGGCCGTATTCACGATATAGGATTCCGGCTTCATCAGCTCGATCCGGCGGGCATTCATCAGGTGGAATGTTGCGGGCGTGTGCGGGCAGTTTACCGAGACGATGTCCATGCGCGCGAGCATCTGGTCGAGGCTGTCCCAATAAGTCGCCTCCAGCAATTCCTCGATGCGCGGGCTGACCGGTTTGCGGTTGTGATAATGGATCTGCAAGCCAAAGGCTTTTGCGCGGCGGGCAACCGCTTGACCGATACGCCCCATGCCGATGATGCCCAGCCGCTTGCCGGCGAGTCGGCGGCCCATCATCCAGGTCGGCGTCCAGCCGTCAAAGCCGCCCGTATTCATGATCTGCGCACCTTCGAACAGGCGGCGCGGCACTGACAGGATCAGTGCCATGGCGACATCCGCCGTATCATCGGTCAGCACGCCGGGCGTGTTGGTCACGGTGATGCCGCGCTGTACGGCACTCTGCACGTCAATATTGTCCACACCCGCGCCGAACTGGGCAATCAGGCGCAACTGGTCCCCTGCCCGGGCCATGATCCGGCCGTCCAGTTTGTCAGTTACCGTGGGTACCAGCACGTCGGCGGTCTGCATCGCCTCGACCAGTTCCTCCTGCGTGAAGGGGTGATCATCATTGTTCAGCCTCGCATCGAACAATTCCTTGAGGCGCAATTCGACCGGCGCCGGGAGTTTTCGGGTGACAACGACTTTCAACTTCTTCGCGGACATAGGAACTCTTTTTGCAAATATTCTCATTCGGGCCTTAGCAGAGGGATCAGGCCGCGCCAACGCTTCATATTTTACACAAGATTCATTCGGCTATGGAATTCTATCCCCTCGCAGACATGGGAAAAGACTGCACATGAAGTGGGCAGCCATTATTTTAACCGGACTCGTCTTTGCTTGCGCTTCGGCACTGGCTGAGGGTCCGACCTATGTGCGCGTGAGCAAATTTTCCGGAAAGGAAGTCCCGCGCTTCGAGACCCTGAAATACAATGCCGTGAATGGTCGGGCCGGCCCCAGCCGCGATCATCCGATCCTCTGGCGCTACGAACGCCAGGGCTTGCCCCTGCTGATCATCAAGGAGAGCCAGAACTGGCGCCGTGTACGGGATCCGTCCGGCTCAGAAGTCTGGGTCCATGCCCGCATGCTGGAACCGGAAGCCAAGGCCATGGTGCAGACCGACACGATCCTGCATCACGCGCCGAATCCGGAAAGCGCAGAGGTCGCCCGCATAGAGGCGACCGTCTTGGTGGAGCTCGGCAAATGCGCGGACAATTGGTGCCGCATCGAAGCCGGAAACTATAAAGGCTTCGTCCCGGCTGCCGCCCTCTGGGGCGTAACGACCAGCGAAGCCACCCTGTAAGCAAGGGCAGTCTGGACACCCTCTCCCTGTTGACAAGCCGCGCGGCACAGGCTCGTAAAGCCTCTTGCGCTGATTGAACAAGGGAACCGCCATGTCCGGACCGCACGATTACCACACGCCCCAATCCTCCTACTCCAAGGAAGACCTGCTGAAGTCAGGTGCGGGCGGCTATTTTGGCCCGGGCAATGCGCAATTGCCGATCCCGCCCATGCTGATGATGGACCGGATCACAGAGATCACCATGGATGGCGGCCAGTTCGGCAAGGGCAGCGTGATCGGCGAACTCGACATCACGCCAGACCTCTGGTTCTTCGAATGCCACTTCCCCGGTGACCCGGTCATGCCCGGCTGTCTTGGCCTTGATGCCATGTGGCAGGCCGTCGGCTACTGGCTCGGCTGGTCCGGCAGCCCCGGAAAGGGCCGTGCGCTCGGCGTCGGCGAAGTGAAGTTCACCGGCGAGATCACGCCCGACAAGAAGCTCGTCCGCTATGTCATCGACATCAAGCGCGTGCGCCGCGGCAAGCTCAATCTCGGCATCGCCGATGGCCGCGTCTATGTCGATGATGAGCATGTCTACACCGCGCTCGACATGAAGGTCGGCCTGAAGAACGTCCTCTAGCGCTGCGCCTGCTTGACGTGAGCAAGCGGGCTGCCTAGCCCTGATGACACGATGAAATTTGAACAAGGGAGATGCCGCGATGGCTGATGACTGGACCCCGCCGGCAGGCGACCTGATGAAAGGCAAGCGCGGCATCGTGATGGGCGTCGCCAACCAGAACTCCATCGCCTGGGGCATCGCCCGCCAGCTGGCCGCCCAGGGCGCCGAGATCGCGTTCACCTATCAGGGTGACAGTTTGGAGCGCCGCGTGCGCCCGCTGGTCGAATCCATCGGCATGGACACGATGATCCCCGCCGACGTCACCGATGATGCATCGATGGATGCCGCGTTCGACACCATCAAGGACAAATGGGGCAAGATCGATTTCCTCGTTCACTCCATTGCCTTTGCCGGCAAGGACGAGCTGCAGGGCTCGATGGTCGCCAACACGACCCGCGAAGGCTTCCGCCGCGCGATGGACATTTCGGTCTACAGCTTCATCGATTGTGCCCGCCGCGCCAGCGAGATCATGCCGGATGGCGGAGCGATGATCTGCATGACCTATCTCGGCGCCGAGCGCACCGTGCCCTCCTACAATGTCATGGGCGTCGCCAAGGCCGCGCTCGAAGCCGCAACCCGCTATGCGGCGCGCGACCTCGGTCCGCAGGGCATCCGCGTCAACGCGATTTCCGCTGGCGCGATGCGTACGCTCTCCCTGGCCGGCATTCGCGGTGGCAAGAGCCTGATGGGCACCGGCCGCGACTGGTCGCTGCTCAAGGAAGATACGCGCATGGAAGGCGTCGCCGGCGCGGCGCTCTACCTGCTCTCCGAACTCGGCCACTCGGTCGCCGGCGAAGTCCACCATGTCGACGCTGGTTTCCACGTCGTCGGCGTGCCGGATTTGCCGGAGGACTAGCCCTCCTCACCTTGCTGTGATCGCCCGGAACTCCTGCCCGTCTCTCCTGTTGGTCTGGCGAACCCATTCTGACAGGAGACTTCCATGTCCAATATCTTCCTCATCGGCGCCACGGGCGGCGTCGGCAGCCGCCTGAGCCCGAAACTCGTCGAGGCCGGCCACACGGTCAAAGGCCTGCACCGCAAACCTGAACAGGCAGATGATCTGCGCAAGCAGGGCGTCGAGCCCGTTCTCGGCAATATCATCGACATGACCGCAGACGACCTCGCCAGCGCCATGAACGGCTGTGATACGGCCGTCTTCTCCGCAGGCGCCGCCGGCAGCGGCCGGGACAAGACGACCGCGATTGATGGAGAGGGCCCGGAAAAGCTGATCGAGGCCGCGCGCGCCACGGGCGTGAACCGCATCTATCTCGTCTCAGTCATCATGGATGCCGGGCGCGACCGCGACACGAGCGATGATTTCGAGCACTATATGGCCATGAAGCGCCGCGCCGATGCGGCCCTCGCCACCAGCGGGATCGACTATGTCATCCTGCGCCCTGGCACGCTGAAAGATGATGACGGCGATGGCAAAGTGATGGCGGGCCGCGCGATCACCTATGGAGACGTCGCGCGCGGCAATGTCGCCGCCACGCTCGCGGAGCTGATCGGCGTGCCGGAAATCACCAATGAGATCATCGAACTCACAAATGGCGAAACACCCGTCTCCGATGCCGTTGCCCGTCTGAAACGCGGCTGACACGCAGGGCGAACCCCATGCTGGCGAATTGCACCCCACACCGTTTGGGCTTGCCATCAGATCCGTATTGAACAATAAACGTATTGTTCAATCGTATTTGGGGGGCTCTCATGCCAGCACGCATCTTTCTCTGGGTCGGCCATCCACGCGCTACATCGCTCAGCCACGGCATGGCGGACGCCTACCAGCGTGGCGCAGAAGCAAACGGTGCCGAAGTCCGACGCATGAACCTGTCGGACATGGTCTTCGACCCGGATCTCACCGAAGGCTATCACGCCCGCAAGACCCTTGAGCCATGCCTTGAAGCGTGGCGGGAGAACTTGCTCTGGGCCAATCATGTCTGTTGGGCCTATCCGCAATGGTGGGGCGGGATGCCCGCCAAGATGAAAGGCGTGATCGACCGCAGTTTCCTGCCAGGCTTCGCCATGAAATATCACGAGAAGGACCCCTTCTGGGATCGCCTGCTGGCCGGACGACGGGGCGATGTGCTGATGACGTCCGACGCGCCGGTCTGGTTTGACCGGCTATCCAATGGTCGCGCCGCCAAGTTACAGGTGCAGAAGCCCGTCATGAGATTTGTCGGCATACATCCCGCACGCATCCTGCAGGTCGGACCGGTGAAGACGGCCAAGGAGGCGACGCTCTCAAAATGGATGAAGCGGGCCGAAAGGCGCGGCGCTGATGCCGCCCGCCGGTCCCGCTGATGTGAATTGCGTCCGCCCGTCATCCTGCTAACACGGGCATCATGAAAACCAGTACCGAGACCCATGTCCCGCTCAGCGGCTTCCCGTCTTATCCCGAAGACGAGATGCGAAACCGCGCCCGCGCCTTTCACGAATCTCTGGCGACGCGCCGTTCCGTCCGCGCCTTCTCGGACAAGCCCGTCCCACGCGAAATCATTGAGGCCTGTGTCGCCACCGCCGGGTCGGCCCCATCCGGCGCCAATCACCAGCCCTGGTTCTTTGCCTGTGTGAACAGCGCGGAGAAAAAGCGCGAAATTCGTCAGGCTGCCGAAGCTGAAGAGCGTGAGTTCTATTCAGGGCGCGCCGGGGAAGACTGGCTCGACGCGCTCGCGCCGATCGGCACCGATGCCGACAAGCCCTATATGGAAATCGCCCCCTGGCTGATCTGTATCTTCGCCCAGCGCCGCGGCGGCGTGCAAGCGGGAGAAACCCGCAAGAACTACTACATCAACGAAAGCGTCGGCATCGCCACGGGTATGCTGATGACCGCCTGTCATCAGGCCGGCCTCGCCACCCTTGTCCACACGCCCAACCCGATGAAGTTCCTGAACGGCATTTGTGATCGTCCGGAAACGGAAAAACCCTTCCTGATCCTGGTTGCGGGCTATCCAGCCGACGATGCCATGGTGCCCAAACACGCTCTGGTGAAAAAGCCACTGGATCAGATCATGCGCGTGTTCTAGCGAGCGAACGCCAGCTCAGTGTGGAACGATCATGCATTTTCCGGTGATGATGGCACCGCTGGAAATCGAAACGCCCGGATACACGATGACGTCTGGGCCCAGTGTAACGTTCACGGCCTGAAAATCAGGAGCCACCCATCCCCCAGCGCTTCCGTCAGGGTTGGTGTATCGGACAGCTTCAATTTTGCGTCCGTCGCTCTCGGTAAAGACAACTGTTCGGCGGCTTGCGGTTTTGGCAGGCATTCGAATCACTCCGATGTCTATCGAAGAGAATCACGATTTGGGAGTTTTGTGAATCCCGGACCGGTTTAATCTTCGCACAAACGGAATTCTGCGCCTGGAAAGCTTTCTACAATCTTGCATAGATCCGGAAAGCTCCACAGCATGGCAAGAATACCTACACACATGGGAAGGAGCAGGTGGAAAATATTGTACAGCAACTTTGCGGATGCCGCCTTGCGCTGCACACTTTCCCTGAGGCGCGCATAGACCGGGTTTTTGAAAAGACCCTCACCATCTTGAGATGACGTCGCCTCTTGAAAGGCCTTCTCCATCCCCGCCTTGTCCATTACGAACAGCGCAAATATCAAGCTGAAAACAGCTTGGGCGATTGCAAGAAATGCCCCCGCTTGAATAATCCCAAGCGTTAGGCCCTCCACTTCCAAATCGAATATGGATACGGGCGTGGAATGGTTTCCTGACAGTTCCGCTACAAAAACGATCGCAGAAAATGTGTAGGTGCGATTGGTCAGATCCCGGAACAGACTTGCGAAATACTCGGACGTGAGGTTCATGCAACTACTTGCTGTGGTCAATTACATCTATGCGTTTTCGTGGCTGTCCGGGCTTACAGATAAAGCTGGTTTGCACGAGCTTCCTGCCATTTCGGCGATGCTTCGATTTAGATGCCTCGAACTGATGGAGGAAGTGACCCTCCCGGAGTTCGTGGGCAATAGCCCCTTTTTTTGGAAGTTCCTCAAAATCATGCGGTGGACAGTCACATGTCTGCCCTTTCGCGATGTAATCGCGGACGACTTGCTTTTTCTCCGTTTGCATATCGCCGGTATCCACATCCGACGAGAATTCCTTTTTCACAAACACATCAACCATGGTTAACCCTCCTGCCTCCGGACATGAGGCCAGAAATAGAACGATAATTCAACCCTACAGAATTCGGTAGGGTTCTAGCCGCCCACGGTCACAGCGGGACCGGGCAGGTGGATTGTGTAATAGCTTCGCGGCTTCTCTCCCGGTTTGCGGCCTTCGGCGGCAATGTGGATATCGCCCGATATACCCGCCGGAATACCCTGCCCCATTGGCAGCACGTCGCCGCTTGGCAATTCGGCCGCGAACTCGCGGAACTTCCAGCCGTTGAGCACGGGCATCTGCCGCAACCGGTCCCCGGTACGCATCCGCACGGGCACGTCCCGCGCAAGGCTGCCCGACAGGTTCAGGAAGTTCTGCGTCACCCAGACACCCGTCTCGGTCCGCACCACGCCCATCGATACATGGGTGGCCTGTTCGCTGAGAATGTTTGCGCGATGGCCGGGGCTGTCCATGAGGTTCTGGTGCAGACGTTTCACGGCCTGCCGTTCCAGATTCCAGCGCCCCCGGACAATCTCGATCATGGCAACATTTTCAGCTGAATACTGAATGATTGCCCGCCGGTCGAAGGCCGCGATGCGGTCCTGCGGTTCGCGTCCGTCCGGTCCGACATGGCCGAAGAAATCATTATACGCCATGTCGAGACTGTGAAAGCGCGCCGTATTGCGCAGCGCCGCGCGATTGACCAGCGGCGGCAATCCCGCCTCCTTGCGGGCGATATTGGTCAGCCTCAGGAACTCGCCTTCCATGCGCGCGTCGAAGGCATAGCCCTCCGGCAAATTCCCGAAGCAGGGCCCCACCTGCTCGACATAATCGGCCACTGCGATGCCCCGCCCCGTGAGGGCAAGGTCACAGGCAAATGCGGGCAGGCCAGCGGCAAGCGCCGCAAGGCCGACGAAAAGAGTGCGCAGGATCATGTCTTGCGCACTATATCCGCGCCAACATGAACAGAAGTGTTACGGCCGTTCAGGCCATGGCTGCAGCTGGTCGCGTTTCATCTGCACTCGTTCGTCTTCAGGCAGGCTGTAATCATGTCCGAATGGCGCGCTTTCCCAGCTGCCATAACCCGGATTCGGCAGGGCAATCCATTCCCGGCCCCACTTGTCCGCATTCGCCTCATATACGGCCTGCCGTTCTGCCGGGCTGCCTTTATAGGAATCGGTGAAGTCGCCCAGATTGTCGCCCAGCATGAGCAGGATCCGATAATCCTTTGCCACCACGGCCCAGCGCGTTGCCTTGGCCGAGCCCCAATCGTCCTGCTCGCCCTTGGTCAGCAACGTGTCGACATTGCCACCCATTGGGAAACCGAGTGCCCGCAGATTCCGTGCGGTCCCCACTTCCGTCACTGCGTCGCGATTGGTGACGTAGAATACTTTCACACCCTTGGCCGCAGCCGCGCGGGTGAAGTCCACCGCGCCCGGCACGGCTTTCGCCACACCCGCGCTGGCCCAGGCATTCCAGCGGTCGGGGCTGAAAGGCTCACCCGCCAGCACATCCGCCGCCGCATAGGGCGTATTGTCCAATACGGTCTCATCGGCATCAAGGATGATTGCCGGGGGAAGATCCTGATAGGCCTCGCCCTGCAGGTCCGGCGCGGCGGTCCATTCCGGATCAGCCAGCGCCTCGTCCAATCGCATCGCCGCCAGCGCATAGATGCCGTCAGTCGTGGCCTTGTACTCTACCGCCTGCTGCGCCCAGAGCGTTGCGTTCAGCCGATCATCCTGTGCCGGACCCGTTTCAACAATGACTTCGCGCTCGACCACCACTTTGCGGACAGGTTCGGAGCCTTCATCAACATAGATACAGGCAGACAGGACAAATGGCGCCGCCAGCCCTGCAACAAGAAATGAAAGCCTATGGGTCATGACGGTCTCCTGTTCCGATGCAGGCTGGTCATACCAGACTGGCCCCGAACCGGAAACGGGTCAGATCGCGCCGCAATTCTGCAGACGCGCCAGCACCGGTGCGATCATGCGTTCGATGGCTTCTTCGGTCGGGCGCACATTGCCATAGGCCGGCAGGCCTTCATCGGCAATCACGAGGTCGGCCTCGAATTTGGCCGGATAGGTCCATTGGTAATGCGCCGCGCGCACCGTGCCGAGATATTGCTGAAGTACACTTTCCAGCGAGCGACCGCGCTCGGTCACGTCGCGGCGAATTCGCCGTGCGAGGCGCAGGTCGTCTGGCGTGTCCACATAGACCGACAGATCAATCAGGGAACTGATTTTCGGGAAGGACAGCGCGTGGATGCCCTCCAGGATCAGGATCGGCGCAGACTTGATCTCGCGTGTCTTCTCGCTGCGGTCATGGCGCTCATAATCATAGATTGGCTGCTGGATCGTCTCGCCGGCTTTCAGCGCGCGCAAATCCTTGACCAGCCGGTCGGCTTCTTTCGAGCGAGGTGCATCATAGTTGATGCCCGCAACAAGTGCCGTCCATTCTTCCTTGTTCCCGGGCTCGCCATAATGGCTCATCGGATAGTAATACGCATCCTCACCAAACAGGACCGCCTGCCCCTCAGGCAAATGTTCCAGCAGGGCTTCGGCCAGCGTTGACTTGCCAGATCCGGAGCCACCGGACATGGCGACGAGGAATTGCTTGCGCTTTGTCATCATGGCTCTGGGTGTAACGGCAAACCCCGGCTGGCTTCAACGAAAAAAGGCCGCCGCCGCACTTCCTTTGCCACGCACAGTCCCGTTAGATGCACGCTGGGGAAATTCGCCATGACTGATCCACTCGACCGCGCCACATTCCATGCCCGCCGCTGGCTGGACAGCCTGCCTGACCGGCCCGTAGGCGCCACGGCCACCGCGCGCGACCTTCGCGCCGCCCTGTCTGGCCCGCTACCGGAAACCGGGCGAGACGCCGCCGCCATTATCGATGACCTTGCCACGCACGCCGAGCCCGGCCTGCATGCCAATGCCGGGGGACGATTCTTTGGTTGGGTGATGGCAGGATCACTTCCTTCGGCACTTGCTGCCGACTGGCTGGTGTCGGCCTGGGACCAGAATGCGGGTATGTTCACCGTTGCACCCGCCGCAAGCATGATTGAAGAGATTGCTGGTGAGTGGCTAAAGCAACTGTTCGACCTGCCGCAGACATCCTCCTTCGCGTTCACCACCGGGTGCCAGATGGCGCACGTCACCGCGCTGGCAGCGGCACGGCATGGCGTGTTGCAAAAGGCCGGGTGGAATGCAGAAAACGACGGCTTGTTCGGCGCACCGCGTATCCGCATCCTAACCAGTGAAAACAGGCACCGCTCCCTCGACAGCGCTATTCGCCACCTCGGTCTTGGACAGGCATCCATGACAGATGTCGCCATCAACCCCATGGGCGACATGCGCGCAGATGACCTTGCCCGCCATCTTGCCGAATGGGAGGGGCCAAAAATTGTATGCCTGAACGCGGCAGACCTGAATGTCGGCACATTCGATGATTTCCGTACATTGATTCCGATGGCCCAGGCCGCTGGCGCATGGGTGCATGTCGACGGCGCGTTCGGCCTGTTCGCCCGCACGAGCGACCGCCTCAAACACCTCACAGACGGCATCGACTTCGCTGACAGCTGGGCAACCGACGGTCACAAGTGGCTGAACGTACCTTATGATTGCGGCTTTGCCATTGTCCGCGATTCTGAGGCGCACCGCGCCGCCCTGTCACTCAGTGCGGCTTATCTCTCCCCCAGTCAGGACGTGCGTGATCCAACGGATTGGAACCTCGAACTCTCCCGCCGGGCACGCTCCGTGCCTGTTTACGCCGCACTTCAGGAACTTGGCCGTCAGGGCGTCGCCGACCTTGTTGACCGCTCATGTGCGTATTGCGCCGAAATTGTGAATGGGATCGGCGCCCTGCCGAACGCTCGCGCCCTGAATGACCCGATACTCAATCAGGGTCTTGTGCGGTTTGAACACGAAGGCGCGAGTGCGGAAGAGAATGATGCGTTCACCGACGAGATCATTCGCCGGGTGAACGAAAAAGGTAAAGCTTTTTTCTCCGGCACGACATGGCAGGGTCAACGCGTTATGCGCGTTAGCGTCGTCAGCTGGCGGACGAATGAGGGGGATGTCGCGCGAACAATTGCGGCTGTACGCAAGGCGCTGACGGAAGATGGGTAGTTTGTGCGACCCTAGTTACGGAGTCGCTCCAGTCCACCCAGCAACAGATCAAGGGTGAATTCGAACTCTGTCTGGCTGTCGCACCACCCCATAGCCGGCTCGTCGGATTGATGCATCTCGGACGCTACCATGGCCGAGAGGTAGGGCAGATTTTCTGCCATCTCCTCAAACTCCGCCTGCGTCTTTTGTGTGTCCAGGTTTCCACCCGACACCGGCGGACTGAACAATTCCTGCGCAAAGCCAAACAACAGACTTCCGAGCGCGTGCAATGCACGATGGGCCGTTTGATAGCTGAAGCCATTGTCCACAAACAATGCAATCACCTGATCCACATAGAGGTACATGGACGGTGGTATGGACTGCCGCGCCGCAAAAAGCGCAGGCGTCCATGGGTGACGCATCACCACCGTGCGAGCGGCCAGACATCTGCTGCGCAGGTCCGATTTCCAGTCCGCCATGCATGATGCCGGACGCTCATCAACGGCGGACGTGATCTCATTTGCCAGCGCCTCGGCGAGTCCATCAAGCAGGCCTTCCTTGCCTGGAAGATGGTGATACAGGGACATCGCTTCGACGCCCAACTCTTTGCCGAGGCGCCGCATGCTCAGACTTTGCAGGCCTTCGCGATCAACCAATGTCATCGCGGCATCAAGCACGCGCGTGTGCGTCAAAGGCTTCCGTGTACTCATTGCCAGCCATGTCTCCTTTCGGGATCCATTTGCCTTTGTGGCGATGGCACTTGCAAGACTCTTGCACTGCATGGTAGCACATGGCGTAGACTTACATTGTAAGGTTTAAACAAGTATGTCCGCCTTGCCCCCCTCCCTTCGACGCGATGCATGCCTCACTGGCCTGTTTTACCTGGGCCTCGGTTTGACCGGCGGCGCCGTTTTCATGGCGGTTCGACCTCAGCTTTTTGCGGAAGATGATCCTGTTCAAACGCTCGCCAATCTGACCGGGCAGGAAGGCCTTGCCCGCGTCGGGATCGCGCTGGAGCTTGGGTCCGCCATCTTCCAGGCGTTGACGGCGGTATGGTTCGCCAAACTGTTCAGTCACATCGACCGGCATGCCGCGAGCGTTGTGGCACTCTTCGGCATGGTCAATGCGATCGCGACGCTCGCCAGCTCGGTGATGTTGCGCGCGGCACTCGACACAGCCTTGGGACACAGCAGCGCCGATCCGGCAATCAGCCATCTGTTTGTTCTGACCAGTCACCACTTCTGGGCCGCAGGCGCCATCTTCTTTGGGCTCTGGTTGATCCCAATGGGTTGGATCGTCCTGAAGGGGCGCTTCGGCCCTCGCCCGCTCGGCTGGATACTTATCCTTGGCGGAATCGGCTATGTCGCGAGCGTGTTTATCGCAGTGCTCGCACCGCACGCAGGCGCTTGGATCGGATTACTCACGATTCCACCAACAATTGGCGAATTCTGGATGATCGGACTGTTGTTCTGGAAAGGCCTGCGCAGAACAACCAAGTACGATCAAAAGTAAAAAAGGCCGCTCCGGAGAGCGGCCTTTCGTATCCTGTTGCAGGAAAAGGAAATCCTATTCCTCTTCGCCGCCCTCATCCTTGGCAAGTTCCTTGCCCGTGGTCTGGTCGACCACTTTCATGGACAGGCGCACTTTGCCGCGATCATCGAAGCCCATCAGCTTGACCCAGACCGTGTCGCCTTCTTTGACGAGGTCTTTCGGATGGTTCACGCGCTCGTTCGCCATTTGCGACACGTGCACAAGGCCGTCCTTCGGACCAAAGAAGTTCACGAAGATACCGAAGTCTTTCAGGCCAACGACCTTGCCTTCGTAGATCTCGCCGATTTCCGGCTCTGCGACGATCTCCTTGATCATCTTCAGCGCCTTGTTGATGGATTCCTTGTCCAGCGCAGAGACCTGCACCGTACCATCATCATCAATGTTCACCTTGGCGCCGGACTCTTCCACGATGCCGCGGATGACCTTGCCGCCAGACCCGATCACGTCACGGATCTTGTCGGTTGGCACTTTGACGATTTCCATCTGTGGAGCGTTTTCCGACAGGCTGTCGCGGGACGTATCCAGCGCTTTGCCCATCTCACCCAGGATGTGCATGCGCCCACCCTTGGCCTGCTCCAGAGCCGTGTGCATGATTTCCTTGGTGATACCGGCGATCTTGATGTCCATTTGCAGGGACGTCAGGCCTTTTTCGGTACCGGCCACTTTGAAATCCATGTCGCCGAGATGATCTTCGTCGCCGAGAATGTCGGAGAGAACCGCCACGCCGTCAGCTTCCTTGATCAGGCCCATTGCGATGCCCGACACAGGACGGGTCACCGGCACACCGGCATCCATCATGGCGAGGGAACAACCGCAAACCGTTGCCATCGAGGACGAGCCGTTGGACTCGGTGATCTCGGAGACGAGGCGGATCGTGTACGGAAACTCTTCATGCTTTGGCAGGACAGCCTGCAGCGCGCGCCAGGCGAGCTTGCCGTGGCCGGTCTCGCGGCGGTTGGTACCGCCCATGCGACCGGTCTCGCCCACCGAATATGGCGGGAAGTTGTAGTGCAGCATGAATTTGGACTTCGACGTGCCATCAAGGCCGTCGATGAACTGCTCATCATCGCTGGTGCCGAGCGTGGCCACACAGATCGCCTGCGTTTCACCACGGGTGAACAGCGAGGAACCATGCGTGCGCGGCAGGAAGCTGGCAATTGCCTCGATCGGGCGAACCTGATCCAGCGAACGGCCATCGATGCGCTTGCCGGTTTTCAGGATGTCGCCGCGAACAACGCTTGCTTCGGCTTCCTTGAAGGCAGACTTGAACGTCTCGCCAGACATTTCGCCCGGCTCTTCTTCGGTGCCGACGAGCGCAGCCTTGGCCTTTTCGCGGGCTTCGCCCACAGCGGCCTGACGCTCCAGCTTCTCGGTCATCGAGTAGGCGGCGGAAAGATCTGCGCCGACCAGTTTCTGGATTTTTTCCAGTTCGGCCGAGTGATCTTCGGCTTCGAAGTCGAACGGTTCCTTGGCGGCCTGTTCGGCCAGGTCGATGATCGCATCGATCACAGGCTGGATCGATTCATGACCCGCCATGACAGCGCCGAGCATGACTTCTTCGGACAGTTCATAAGCTTCCGATTCCACCATCATCACGGCGTCGGCGGTGCCGGCCATGACGAGGTCCAGTTCGGACTCTTCGAGTTCTTCGATCGTCGGGTTGATGATGTACTCACCATCCTTGTAGCCCACGCGCGCTGCGCCGATCGGGCCCATGAAGGGCGCGCCGGACAGGACAAGCGCCGCAGAGGCACCGATCATGCCGATCACGTCCGGATCGTTTTCGAGATCATAGGACATCGCGGTCAGCACGACCTGGACTTCGTTCTTGAAGCCTTTGACGAAAAGCGGGCGGATCGGGCGGTCGATCAGGCGAGACGTCAGCGTCTCTTTCTCGGTCGGGCGGCCTTCACGCTTGAAGAAGCCACCTGGGATGCGGCCCGATGCGTAGTATTTTTCCATGTAGTTGACGGTCAGGGGGAAGAAGTCCTGGCCCGGCTTCGCGCTTTTCGCAAAACATGCGGTCGCGAGCACTTTTGTATCGCCATAGGTCACCATGACGGCGCCATCGGCTTGGCGGGCCACCTGGCCCGTTTCGATCGTCAGCGTGCGGCCGGCCCATTCCAGCGACACAGATTTCTTGTCAAACATCAAAATGTCTTTCTTTTTCACATACGAAAAGCCCGCCGCGGCCCTATTGCCCGGCGGGCTTGATTTTGTGCCTAGCGGCGAATGCCGAGGGCTTCGATGAGTTTGGCGTAGCGCGCCTCATCCTTGCGCTTGGTGTAGTCAAGCAGCTTCCGGCGGGTTGCGACCATGGCCAGCAGGCCCCGGCGGGAGTGGTTGTCTTTCTTGTTCGTCTTGAAGTGGTCGGTCAGGTTGTTGATCCGTTCGGTCAGGATCGCGACCTGCACTTCTGGGGAACCGGTATCGCCAGGCTTTGTGGCGAATTTTTCGATCAGTTCCTGCTTCTTCTCAGCGGTAATCGACATCGTGTATCTTTCTTGCAATCGCCTTGCGGCGGGTTTCGTCTAAGCGCCTGAATTGGCGGGGGTTTTGGGTGAGTATCTGAGGCCTCAGGCCACGGCCGGGATGTCGTCCAGCCGGGTCAGGACCCGATATCCCACCACAAGGGGCGGCTTATGGCTCATTTTCCCCCGAAATGAAAGGCCCTCAGGTGAGGTTTGGCGCAAAAGCGCCGGTGCTTAGAATCTCACCTCAAGCCCGACCAGAATCTCCTGCGGCTTGCCGGGGCGCAGGCCGGCCGGATCGATGGAGGCGACATAGGTCTCGTCGAACAGGTTTTCCGCTTTCACGCGCAGGCGCAGCGTCTCGGTCAGGTCGACCCAGGCCGCCGCATCGACCAGCCAGCGTGCATCGATCCGCTCGCCTGCCGGAATGGCGCCCTGCCCCGCCCGCGCACGCGCTTCGGAGACGTGATTGGCGGAGAAATCCATGCCCCAGCGGCTGGCTTCGATGCCCGCCATCAGGGTGATCTGCTGGTCCGAGACATAAGGCAGCTCGTCGCCCGCCTCGACATCGCCCCACGGCTCATAGCTGCTCTCGAAGCCAGACTGAAATTCGGCATCTGTCCACGTATAGACGAGGCCGACCGGCAGTGAGAGCGAGGTGTCGAACAGCGCCGCCGCATCCCAGCTCGCCGTCAGTTCAAGACCCATCACGTCCACATCGCCGCCATCGAACTGGTCGCCGATCGTGCAATTGCCACCGGACGAGGCGGTGCAGGTACCGAGCAGGTTCGAATAATCATTGAAGAAGGCAATCGCCTCGACATCGACGCCCTCTTTCGAGAAGCGTCCGCCGGCTTCCCAGTTCACGCTCTCTTCGGCATCGGCCTCGGTTGCGCCGGGGCTGGCAATCGCAAAGCCGCGATGCACACCGGCCAGCAGGGTCACGTCCTCGTTGAGTTCGTAAAGCGCACTTAGACCTGGCACAACGACCTGGTCATCCAGGGTCCGCACGCGCGTCGGCCCCGCCGCACGGGTCGGGTCTGCCGTTGAATAATCCTCGCGCGTCAGCTCATAATCCTCAAAGCGCGCGCCGCCGGTCACGGTCAGCTTGCCGATGCTGACCCGGTCCTGCAGGAACAGGGCAACCGCTTCACCGCTGGAGATGCGGTTGGCATTGCTGCCCGCCGCGCCCGCACCGGTCAGGATCAGGCGTCCGCCTTCAAGACGATAGGCATCCTCTTCCTGAAACCGGTCTTCCTCGTCCTCATGCACGCGGATACCAACAGTGACATCATGGTCGAGGCCGCCAAACGCGGTCTGCCAGTTGAGCGTGGTTTGCAGGCCTTCGCTGTAATAGGCGCGGCGGTTGGCGCGGTAGACGATGGAATCGTCGAGGCTGGTAGCGCCGGTCGCCAGGCTGTACTCGGCCGAATAGGTCACCGGGTCGGCCAGCACGGAGGAAATTCCCGTATCGCCGCTCGCGCCCGTACCATCGGCGCTGATACCCTGCAGCTTGTACCAGTTGCGGGCAAAGTCGTGATGATAGGCAATTGTCGTCAGGTTCAGCGTTGGCAAGAATTCAATCTTGTGGGTCAGCTGGAACAGCTCATTCTCGCCCCGGAATTCATCATCCGCGCTCGCATCATAGCGGCGATAGGGGTTGGCCTCGAAATCTTCCAGCGTCAGGCCGAAATAGGTCTCGTTGGAGGTCTCTTCGCGCGTCTGGTATTTCAGCTCGACGCTTTGCGGCATCGGGCCGTCATCCTTGTACGCGCCGACTTTCAGCATCAGATCATCAGCGTCGAAGCCCGTCGGCCCGCCATTGTCCAGCTCCTTGAACCCGTCAGTCTCGTCGGTGAACACTTCGATCAGGCCGCCCAGTTTCCAGCCTGCGCCGACCTCCGCCCGTCCGCCCGTCCAGGCATGGACCCGCTGGCGATCATTGGTGCCAAAGAATGCCTGTGCAAATCCGGACGTCTCTTCCGGCACTGGCGTCGAGAACAGGTTCAGTGCGCCGCCCGTCGTGCGCGGACCATACAGGATCGCGGCGGGCCCCTTGGTCACTTCCACGGCGCTCATCCGCGCTGTTGTCGGGAAATAATAGGCGGACGGCGAGGCGTAGGGCGCCGGCGAGATCGGCACGCCGTCTTCCATCAGCACGATACGGGACGAGCGATCCGAGCCAGACCCGCGCAGGCCGATATTCGGCCGCAGGCCATAACCGTCCTCTTCCTGGATGTTCACGCCCGGCACGACGCGCAAGACGCGCTGGATATCGCTCTGGGCCTGCGCCGACAGGTCAGCATCCGTCAGGAAGGAGACCGACCCGGCCACTTCGTCCACCGCATCCGTCGAGCCTGTCACGACAATCGTCGACAACATCCGGTACGGGTTCTGCTCACCCGGCGCGGTGGCATTGTCAGCATAAGATGACAGGGATACGAGCGCGCTGGAGGCCAGCAGGACGGAAAGACGGGAAAACGGCATGAGGGATACCTATTGATATTGAGAATGAGTTGCGGGTCTTTAAGAGGATGCCACGCCCCAAAACAACCTGCATTTGACATTCACTCGCACAAACTTGCCGCGTATGTGCTTTCCATGCCACGCTCGGACTCATGTGAAGCGGAAGCTGCTGCGCGCTTCGCTCGTCCCCTCCCCCGCCTCTCCGGCGCATGTCAGAGTCTCGTCCGGCAGGCTTCAGCAGGACACCCCGGCATGCGCCGAGGATACGGTTTGTGGGATAGAGATCATTCTCCTCCGATGACCCCTGCGCAGACAGGGGTCCATCTCGGGACTTCT
>NZ_DGMZ01000012.1:975527-1064886 GCF_002388685.1 Hyphomonas sp. UBA4505
GCGCGGCGGGCGGTAACGCTCCATTCCGTAGCCATCTACAAACTCAAGGCGGAGCGCCACGGCGCCCGCCGCGCCTCGGCTTCGCCTGGCGGAGCTGGAAGATGGATACCCGGATGGCGAGCGCCAGTCCGGCTTTGGGTGCTGAAACGAGAATCCACTCGGAGGAGACCTGTCGATGCCAAGACGTAAAGCCCGCCACCGCAACACGTTCCGTCGGAAATTCCAGCCGACCTATAATTTGCAAAGTCACCGGACCATCGTGAAGTATCTGCGGCGCATCACGAAAGACCGGGACTATCTGCACGCTGACGTGGATGCCTTCGAACAACGTCCTTTGGACAATCTCTATGGCCCCATACAGATCATGCACGCCCTCAGCCCTGAAGTGCTGGCAGCGCAAGAGGCGGAAACCATGCGGAGGCTCAACGCCCTGTCCGAGGAGTTCCGGGCACGCCGGCCCGCCGGAGAAACAGGTAAAACGCCCCCGAGCCCCCATGACGCGCATGCGCCTCTGAATAGCCCGACACAAGATGACTGGCCGACGGTCCCTGAACCCAATCCAGGAAATTCCGACGCAGAACCCCCTCGCCCCCGCGCCCTTTACCTGTAATCACCAACACACAGCGTGCGCCCTCGGCCCGGCTGCGCTGCAGGAAACTTCCCAGCATCGCTTCGGCAGACGCCTGAGTATGGCCGTGCAGGTCGATCTTTCCGGCAAGTTCCAGCCGCCCGCGTTTGACGCGTTTCTCGCCTTTTCGGTCGGCAGCCCGCGCCGTGACCTTGGATTTCTCGGGGGCCCGGCCCGCCGCAGCGATCAATCCGGCAGCGGAAGACTTGCGGGCGCGGTTTGGCGATACCGGCTCGCCGGCTTCCAGTGCGCGCTCGAACTCTTCAAGATTGTCTTTTGCCGGGCCTATCGGCTTGATCGTGCTGGCCACGCGCGACCATGCACGGGATTCTTCCGGGGTCAGGCGGCGTTTCGTCATGACCGCACTCTTACGGCGCGCCCGCATGGAACCCAAGCGTTGCCATGTCAGACGTGTGGATTCGCGCTGCCACGCCTTTGGGCAGGAACACCCACAACCGGCCCGGCGCATTCATCGTGCCGGCGCGCTCGCCCGCCTCCGGGCCCGTGCCGAAATAGAGGTCGCCGCGCACTGCGCCCTTGATCGCGCCGCCCGTATCCTGCGCAACCAGCATGCCTGCCCAGTCTCCGCCAAGGCCCGGCGCGGTTGTCTGCACATACATCGGCACGCCCAGCGGATGGATATCGGTATCCACAGCCATCGACGACAAAGGCGTCAGCGGCACGGCTTGCGCCCCTTCCGGTCCGAGCGCCGCATCCCCTTCCGGCAGGGCGCGGAAGAACACGAAGCGCGGATTCTGGTTCATTGCCATACGTGTCTCAACCGGCCCGGCCCGGTCCATCCAGGCACGTATGCCCTGCATGCTGGCCTCGCCCGCCGTGATCCGGCCGGTTTCCATCAGCCAGTTGGCTGTCGACCGGAACGGGTGGCCATTATGCGCCGCATAGGCTGCGCGCACGGTACGCCCGTCAGGGAACTGCAACCGGCCCGAGCCCTGAATCTGCAGGAAGAACACATCGGCCGGGTGGGCATAGGCAATCGCGCTGACGCCCGACGTCGTGATTTCAGCGCGGGAAGGATACGGCCTCAGCGCGCCATTGCGCAGGCGCTGTTTTGGACTTGCGCCATTCGGCACGAGATCGGCGGGCAGCGCAGGCACAGGCTCGGTAAAGGGCGGCGTCGGCGTGTAGCGCGCCTCGTAAAGCGGCTCGAAATAGCCCGTGAAACGGCTCTTGCCGGACGGATCGGAAATTTCGACCGGGGTAAACAGGGATTCCAGGATGCGCCTTGCACTCTCATCATCCTGCGCATCATTCACCGCATCACAGGCAGGCAGCCACTCGGCAACGTATCCGGCCCAGGGGGCGACATTGGCCATGAAGTCCCCGGCCGACCGGTCCTGCAGCTTCACGCACGACCGTTTGAACGCACTCAGCGGCAATTCGATGGGTGCCACATCCCAGTTCGGCAACTCCCGGAAGCTCGCCGGACGCTCAATCGCAGCTGGCGGCAACGGGCCAACATCCACAGGCCGGGTCGGCGACGGCTTGGGCGACGGAGCCGGCGGTGGCGGCGCAGACTGGCACGAGGCCAGAACAAGCGCGCTGGCAAACAGAAGGATACGGCGAAGCATGGCGCCATTTATGGAATGCTTTCGGGCGGGCTGTCACGCCCCGGATGCGCGCTTTGTGGTGGAAGACTGCCTATTTGGCTTCTTCGACATCATCGAGGATCCAATTGGGATCGTTTGCGGTCACATCATGCATGTAAGCCCACAGCTCACGCGCCGTGCGGGTCGTCTCACCATCGCCCAGTTCGGCTTCATAGCGCACCCAGATGCGCGCCATATTACCGTCCATCTCAGCGCTTTCGATTTCGGCTCGACGAATGCGCAGGAGGTCAAACGCCGAGGCGCCGGTCTTTTCGCGTTCCGCAATCGCGTGGTCCCAGGCCTCATAGACGTCATCATCCAGCAGAGGCCGCAGCGTATCTCGGTCACCTGCCGCAAAAGCGGTCACGATCATCGTGTAGGCCGCCTTCGCGCCACGCATGAACGTTGCCTCATTGAAGCTGTTGTCAGCATTGTAGATGTCTTCCAACCCGCCTGCTGCCGGGCCGGTAAAGATCGGACGGTCATTGTCGGCATTGGGCAATGGCAAGTCATTTGCGCCAGGATCAACCTGGCGTGGCTTGGCCGGCTGAGTGCGTTGCACAGGAGAATTGTCCTCACCGCGTCCGAGCACCGTATAGAGGCGGAACAGGACAAACAGCGCGATGGCCGCAAGGATCACAACTTGGATCACAGGATCAAACATGGACGCGTAACTTCCTCCGATGGATTGCGTAACACCATAAATAGGGCGAACAGCCCAATGATGCCAGTGATACGTTGCGCCTTAGGGGGCCACATGCTAGGCGCGCGGCTTCAGATTCAGGGAGGATCAGCATGACAGATGCCAGCGCACCGCAAAACCCCCAACCGCAGGGCACGCCGCCTCAGGCGCCCGCCATGCGCGTTCTTGGACAGTATATCAAGGACCTGTCATTCGAGAATCCCGGCGTCGGCCCGGTGCAAGCCCAGCCGAATATAGACCTCGGCATTGATGTCGGCGCGACCCCGCACGCCGACGGCAATGGCCTTTACGAAGTCTCGCTGAAGCTCTCTGCCAAGGCGACCGCTGAACAGGCTGTCCTGTTCATTTGCGAACTCGATTATGCCGGCCTCTTCCAGATCCAGAACGCCCAACAGGGCCAGATGGAACCGATGCTGCTGATCGAGTGCCCACGCCTGCTCTTCCCATTCGCGCGGCGCATCATTGCTGAAATCACCCGCGAAGGTGGTTTCCCACCGCTCCTGATCGATCCGGTCGACTTTGTGCAACTCTACCAGTCGCAATACCAGCGGGCCGCAGCCGAAGGCGGTCAGACGCCGCCTGCTGCGCCGACCGGCCAGGCCTGATCAGCCAAACTTTTTCCAGATTGAGTCTTCGCCCAGACTGTCGACAAAGGCAGAATGGGCGGCGCGCTCGTCGTCGGAAATCAAAGATTCCAGTGGCACTGGCCGTTGCCGGGCGGAACGTTTGCGCTCACCGCGGGTGAGTTCTTCTTCGCTCTCGAACGTGAAGGCATGCGCCCGCCCGCCAAGCAGCTCCAGATAGACACTGGCCAGCAATTGGCTATCCAACAGCGCGCCATGAAAGGTCCGGCTTTCCAGCGAGATTTCAAACCGGCGACATAGCGCATCCAGATTTGCCGGCGCGCCCGGATACTTTTTCCTGGCCATCTGCGCCGTATCGATCCAGCGAGGTTCAGGGATTGGTGGACGTCCGCATTTTTCCAGTTCCATGTTCAGGAAGTTCCGGTCAAATCCGGCATTGTGCGCCACTAGCGTGGCGTCGCCCAAGAATTCAAGGAACGCGTCTACAACCGACGGATGCTCAAAGAATGGGGCATCTCTCAGATCGTCATCCGTGATGCCTGTAATGCGCACCGTATCCTCTGATACAGAACGTTTTGGATTGATCAGGGTCCGGAACGTGCGACCTGTCGGGATGTGATTGATCATCTCGACTGCCCCGATCTCGATCACCCTGTCCCCTTCAAGGTGGTGCAAGCCGGTCGTCTCAGTATCGAATGCCAGTTCGCGAATGTCTTCACTCATGAATTTGCCTCTTCAACCAAACGATTCATCAGGGATACTATGGCGCGAACACAATCGGCAGCAAATTCGAAACCATGCGCTGTGGAGATGATGAAATCCGCCTTTGCACGCTTTTCTGCATCGGGCATCTGACGTGCCAGGATGGACTCGAATGTTTCCTCCGTCATGCCCGGTCGCGACAATACCCGTTCGCGCTGGACTTCCGCAGGCGCAGTCACCACCGCAACATAGTCGCAATACGCATAGCCGCCAGCCTCATACAGAAGAGGAATATCCAGCACGACGAAACGTGCGCCATCCTCGCGCGCCTTGTCCCGAAATTGCTTCTGGGCATCACCAGCAAGGGGGTGCACAATGGCCTCAAGCTTCCGCATCGCCTCGGCATCATCCAGCACATGTGTGCGCAAAGCCATCCGGTCGATCGCACCGTCGACCATCACCCCCGGAAAAGCCGCCTCGACCGGTGCAACGGCAGCCCCACCCTTGGCATAAAGTGCGTGAACAGCCGCGTCGGCATCGTAGACCGGAACACCCTCCTCGCGAAACAAATCCGCTGTTGCAGACTTACCCATGCCGATGGATCCTGTCAGCCCAAGGACGATCATGTGGTTGCCTCCACCAGTTTATGACAGCGAGCCATCGCAGACTCCATATCCGGCAGAACTCCGAACCAGAGTTCGAAACTGAATGCCGCTTGCGCGACCAGCATGCTCAGCCCATCCATTGGCTTCCACCCGGCCGTATCCGCCTGCGCCAATATCGCCTTGGCAGGCTTGCCATAAGAAATATCGTAAAACGTCCGAAGCTTACCTTCCGGTAGGTCAAGAGACTGGCCCGTCTGGCCAAGACTCAGCGTGTTGATCACCACGTCTGCCTTGCCCATCTCTGCTTCGGCATGCTCCAAGTCTCGGATATCAGCATCAATGTTCAAATGTTTCACAAGATCCTCTGCGCGGGATCGCGTTCGATTACAGATCGTCAGAGTTGCCCGCATGTCTGATAGTGCCAGCGCAACCGCTCGAGCGGCCCCCCCTGCTCCCAGCAGGCAGACATTCTGATCAGCTATTTCAATGTTCGCCTGGGCGAGGGATTCAGTAAAACCAGGGGCATCTGTGTTCTCCGCTAGCCAGCCACCAGACTTCAGCCGAACCAGAGTGTTCGCTGCTCCAATGCGGCGCGCAACGTCGCTTGTGCCTTCTGCCCGCGCTATGGCATCTTCCTTGTGAGGAGAGGTCACGTTCAGACCCATCGCCATCCGTTCTTCCAGAGACGACAGGCCATCCACAAACCCACCCTTCGGAATATGCATCGCCTCATAGGTCGCATCGATACCGTGCTCGCGTATCCACGCATTATGAATCACAGGTGACAGGGAATGACTGACTGGGTCGCCGACGACCCCATAGAGTTTGGTCATGACAACAACACTCCACGTGTCCGCAAATAGTCCAGCAACGGAAGAAGAGGCAATCCCAGGATTGAGAAGTAATCACCGTCGATCCGTGTGAACAATTGCGCGCCAAGCCCTTCAAGCTGGTAGGCACCGACCGTCGACAAGAGCGGTTCTCCGACCGCTTCAACATAGGTGTCGATGAAGGCATCACTCAGTGGGCGAACAGTCAATTTCGGCCTCGCCAGATAACGCCAGACAGGTTTCCCTTCTTCGCTGATAACAATCGCCGTTTCCAATGTGTGCGCCTTGCCGGACAGCTTCACCAGATGGTTCCGGGCATCGGCAAGGTCAACCGGCTTGTCGAACGCCTCTCCATCGAGTGAGAGCATCTGGTCACAACCGATCACCAGGCCCGGTTCGCGCATCGAAATCTTCACCGATTTCAGTTCGGCAAGTTGCATCGCCTGGTCGCGCACTTTCATGTCGCTCGCGCGGAAAGAGGCTTTGGCTGCGTCTTCGTCCACATTCGGCTTGATCGTGTCTGCCTCGATGCCGGCAGCGGTCAGCACGGCTCGCCGACTTTGACTGCCGGATGCTAGAATGATGCGCTGGCTCATAGTTGGGCGTTCCGCTCATTCAGCAAGTTCAGGATAGCGGCAGCAGTTTCCTCGACAGACCGGCGGGACACATCGATTGTCTTCCACTTGTTGCGCTGGAACAGGCGGTTGGCTTGGGTCACCTCATCACGCACGGCCGCTTCATCCGCATAGATTGTGTGTTCGTCTTCCTGCAGGGAAATCAATCTCTGGCGCCGAATCTGGACGAGCCGCTCAGCGCTGATTTTCAGACCGACGATCAGTGGGCCTTTCGGACCAAGTTCTTCCACGAATCCTGGAAGCGGAACACCGGGAACCAGCGGAATATTACCAGCCTTTACCTTGCGGTTCGCAAGATAGACACTGGTCGGCGTCTTGGACGTACGACTGACACCAAGCAGGATCACATCAGCATTCCGTAGCCCATCGACATTCTGGCCATCATCATGCGCGAGCGTGAAATTGATCGCTTCCATCCGCTCGAAATAGTCATCATCCAATGCGTGCTGTCCCGCGACGATCCGATTCGCCGACACACCGAGATGTCGGCCCAGCATGGCAACGGAGGCATCCAGTACGGGCAAAGTGGATACGCCCTTTTCGCGACAAAACGCTTCGAGTTTTGATCGCAGTGTCTCGTCGGAGATTGTGTACCAGACCACACCCGGTGCAGCTTCGATCTCCCTCATCACGCGCTCTAGCTGGCGTTCTGAGCGGACCAGATAATAGTTGTGCTCGAGGGGCTGAACATTCTTGAACTGCGCACAGGCAGCGCGCTGGATGGCATTCAGGGTTTCACCGGTACTGTCAGAGACCAGGTGAACATTGAAGTATATGCTTAGGCGGGCGAGTGGCTTGTTCATGGCCCCTGTGTTGCCGAGGTTGGCAAAACACACAAGACCTGTGAGTCCTCTGTGGATAGAGGATCTTCCCCAAATGGATTCACAATCGAGTCACAGCCTGCGAATTCGACTCCGGCAGAATCCCCTTTCGTTCGCACCTGTGACTCCAACTGGGGTGTTAACCCATCGTTAACCTCGGTAAAATCGACAGTTAACGAAACCTTACCGGGGTGCGACACCCTGTGACTCGCCTGTGGATTTAGCTGGACAATTCCTGTGTGTGGCCTTTCTCCACGAATTACACGGTCTAATAGTTATAAGCGCCCTGACGGGCTTTGTTTGATTTTGGGATGGAAGGGGGCCTGAGGCATGAATACCAAGCCTAAGCTGATTCAGGTACTTGAGGGACAGGTGGTCTCCCCGCCTCCGGTATGGATGATGCGACAGGCTGGTCGTCACCTTCCTGAGTATCTCGAGCTGAGGGCGCGCGCGAAGAACTTTCTCGATTTCTGCTACACGCCTTCAATGGCAGCGGAAGCGACGCTTCAGCCAGTACGTCGTTATGGCATGGATGCCGCCATCCTGTTTGCTGACATTTTGCTGATCCTCGACACGATGGGTCTGAGTGTGCGGTTCGAAAAAGGTGTTGGACCTATTGTTCAGCAAATCGATACAGCAGCTGATTTGGCAAAAGTCACACCCCAGAAAGCGGCTGATCGATTGTCTCCGGTTTATGAGACGGTTGCTCGTGTGAAAGCTGCCTTGCCCGACGACACAGCCCTGATTGGTTTTGCCGGATCACCCTGGACGGTCGGGCTCTACGCTATCGAAGGTCGCGGCAAGACAGACAAGTCGCTCGCCTGGCGATGGGCACATGGCAAGCCAGACGAATTGGCGAACGTGTTGGATCTCATCAGCGAAGCAACAGCGCACTATATGGCCGCGCAGGTGGAAGCCGGCGCGGATGCATTGATGTTGTTCGACAGCTGGGCCGAGGGTCTGCCCAATAACATCTTCCGGGAAGTCATCATTGCGCCTACGAAAAAACTGGTCGCACGACTGAGGGAAATGGGTGTCACGGTTCCCATCATCGGATTTCCGCGCGGCGCGTCTGCCATGCTGCCGGAATATGTTCAGGAGACGGGTATCACGGCCGTCGGTCTCGATACGGCAGCAGTGCCAGCCTTTGTGAACGCCGCCCTGCCCGCCGGATTTCCGGTACAGGGACATCTTGACCCACTCCTGCTGATTGAAGGGGGTCAGCGACTCGACGATCGGGTGCGCGAGCTTATCTCTGCCTATGAAGGTCGGCCGCATGTCTTCAACCTTGGACACGGAATCCGGCCGGAAACCCCGATCGCGCATGTTGAGCGCGTGCTGGAAATCATTCGGAAGGGCTAGGAAATTATGGGCCGAAAGATCGCCGTAGTTCTGTTCAATCTGGGAGGACCGGATTCGGACAAGACCGTGAAACCCTTTTTGAAAAACCTGTTCCGAGATCCAGCCATTATTGGTGCGCCGTTGCCCATTCGCTGGTTTCTCGCTCGGCTGATCTCCACGACCCGTGCGCCATCAGTGATCAAGAATTACGCCATGATGGATGCTGGCGGTGGGTCACCGCTTTTGCCTGAGACTCAAAAACAGGCGCATGCGCTTACGGCATCGCTGCAGGAAAAATTGCCTGAGGATGAGGTCAGGTGTTTTATTGCGATGCGCTATTGGCACCCTTTCACCGAAGAAGCCGCGACTGATGTAAAAGCCTGGGGCGCAGACGAAGTCGTCTTGTTGCCGCTCTATCCGCAGTTTTCCACAACGACGACAGGCTCGTCCCTCACGGCCTGGAACAAGGCTTACAAGGGTGTCGCCAAGACAATCTGCTGCTATCCCTTTGCCGAAGGCCTGATCTCCTCGCATGTCGACCTGATCATGAAGGCACACAAAGCTGCGGGTGAACCCGGCAATGTTCGTCTTCTCCTGTCAGCGCACGGTTTGCCGGAAAAAATCGTGAAGGATGGAGATCCCTACCAGTGGCAGTGCGAGGCCATGGCAGAGATGATCGCCGGGCGGGTGCCGACCGACTGGGAGATTGTGCCATGCTACCAGTCGCGCGTGGGACCGCTGAAATGGATTGGCCCGCCGACCGAGGACGAAATCGAAAAAGCGGCCAAGGAAGGCAAGAACATCCTGATTGCACCCATTGCCTTTGTCTCCGAGCATATCGAGACACTGGTGGAACTTGGCGAAGAGTACCGACTTGTGGCTGAAGAGCACGGCGCCGCGAGCTATACCCGCGTGGAAGCGCTGGGCGTGCATGAGGAGTTTATCTCCATGCTGCGCGATGAAGTGCTGAAGACAATGGGACAAGACTTGCCGATCCGATCATGCGCAGACTCCCGGCTTTGCCCTGGCGACTGGAAGAATTGCCCGAACCGCACAGCCCATCCGAAAGTCGGCCAACGCGCCAATCCCGTTCGCAAGGACGTCGCCTGATGCTGTATCTCTGGGTGAAGGCAGCGCATGTTGTGTTCGTGATTGCGCTGATGGGCGGCTTGCTCGTTTATCCCCGCTACAAAATTCATCAACTTTCCAGCCAGCCGGGCGAGCCTCTTTTCGAGACGATGAAAGAAGCATCGAACAAGTTGCGCATGATCATCTTGAATCCCAGCCTTATCCTCGTCTGGGTGCTTGGCGTTGCCATGCTTGTTATGAATCAAAGCTTGCTGAGCATGCCTTGGATGCATGTAAAACTCCTGCTCGTGCTGATCCTGTCCGGTCTGCACGGTTATTTCATCGGTGTCGGAAAGAAGATTGACCGAGGAGGCGACGGGATTCCCGCCAAGCGCCTACGGATGTTGAATGAAGTGCCCTTCCTGCTGATGATCGGCGTCGTTATCATGGTGATCGTCAGGCCGTTTTAGGCAGGCTCCGTGCCCAACCCCTTGACGATTTGACCATTCTGGCCCCATAAGCGGCAAAACCGCTGCGCAGTCCTTGCGCGGGCGAAGAACTCCCAATTTACCAAAATCCGGTTGCCGACACACATGACGGCGGCCCCTCATCCGGAATTCATCCATGGCCTCTTCCATGCTCGACGACATCACCAGTGTAAAACTCAGCGATCTCAAGGCAAAATCGCCAGAGGAATTGCTCTCCTATGCTGAAGAGCTGGAGGTCGAGAATGCCTCGTCCATGCGGACACAGGACATGCTGTTCGCAATCCTCAAGGAATTGGCGGATAGCGAAGTAGAAATCACGGGCCAGGGCGTGCTGGAAGTTCTGACTGATGGCTTCGGCTTCCTGCGCTCACCGGAATCCAACTATTTGCCCGGACCAGACGATATCTATGTCAGTCCGGAAGTTCTGAAGAAGGGTAACATCCGGACTGGTGATACTGTCGAAGGGCCGATCGTCGCGCCGCAGGACAATGAACGCTACTTCGCGCTGACGGATGTTTCGCGCATCAATTTCGAGGAACCGGACAAGGCCAACAAGAAGGTTCACTTCGACAACCTCACTCCGCTTTATCCCGAAGAGCGTCTGCGCATGGAAAGCCAGGATCCAACTCGCAAGGATCGTTCAGGACGTGTCATCGACATTGTCGCGCCCATCGGTAAGGGTCAGCGCGCGCTGATCGTTGCGCCTCCGCGGACCGGTAAGACGGTGTTGCTCCAGAACATCGCCTCCGCCATCGAGGAAAACCATCCTGAATGCTATTTGATCGTCTTGTTGATCGATGAGCGTCCCGAAGAAGTTACTGACATGCGACGTACGGTGAAGGGCGAAGTCGTGGCTTCGACATTTGATGAGCCGTCCACACGTCACGTCCAGGTCGCCGAAATGGTAATCGAAAAAGCCAAGCGCCTCGTTGAGCACAAGCGTGACGTCGTCATCCTGCTCGATTCGATCACGCGTCTTGGCCGTGCTTACAACACGACCGTTCCAAGCTCTGGTAAAGTGTTGACCGGTGGTGTGGATGCCAACGCGTTGCAGCGCCCCAAACGTTTCTTCGGTGCGGCGCGGAATGTCGAGAATGGTGGCTCGCTGACCATTGTTGCCACTGCCCTGATCGATACCGGTAGCCGCATGGATGAAGTAATCTTCGAGGAATTCAAAGGTACGGGTAACTCCGAAGTCGTGCTGGATCGCAAGATCGCCGACAAGCGGACCTTCCCGGCCATCGACATCATGAAATCTGGCACGCGAAAAGAAGAACTGATCACGCCAGCTGCCCAGCTGTCCAAGATCTACATTCTGCGTCGCATCCTTGGCCCAATGGGCACGAATGATGCAATTGACTTCCTTCTGGATAAATTGCGCCAGACGAAGAACAATGATGAGTTCTTCGAAGCCATGAAGAACTAGCGGAGCGAGCCTGGCCATGAGCGAGCGCGACACGATCTGCGCCCTCGCCTCGGGCCAGCCCCCAGCAGCTATCTGTATTATCCGGTTATCAGGAGACCGGATCTGGAAACTGGCAGGTGCCCTGCTCGATTGCGGCCTGCCGGAACCCCGTCATGCTACTCTGACGAAATTTCGCGACGAGGATGGAAATCTCATTGATGAGGGACTCGTCGTCTTCATGCCCGGGCCGCATTCCTATACCGGTGAAGATACGCTGGAGCTTTACCTGCATGGCGGTCCAGCCGTCATAACCCATGCAATCAGTACACTGACGAGTGAGCCTGGAGTGCGCTTGGCTGAGCCGGGTGAGTTCACGCGACGCGCCTTTGAAGCGGGCAAGATCGATTTGACCGAGGCCGAAGGCGTCGCTGACATTATCGAAGCAGAGACCAATGCACAGAAAGCCCAGGCTCTTCGGCAACTGACGGGCGGTCTGACCGAGCAGTACGACCAATGGCGGGCTGACCTGACGGGCATACTTGCCTTGATTGAAGTGGTTGTGGACTTTCCGGACGAAGAAGATGCACCCGAGGAAACCACGGCACCGGTCATCCGGAAGCTGACCCGATTGATTCACGAAATCGAGGAAGCGCTTGGCGACCGGGGGATCGGAGAGAAGATCCGGGATGGATTTCGCATCGCCATTATCGGCGCGCCGAATGCGGGCAAGTCGACCTTGCTCAACCGCCTTGCCGGACGCGACGCGGCGATTGTGACATCAACCCCAGGCACAACCCGCGATGTGATTGAAGTACGGCGCGTGATGGGCGGACAGGTAGTCTGGCTATCCGACACGGCCGGTTTGCGTGAGACCCAAGATGAGATTGAAGCCGAGGGCGTTCGGCGGGCAGAACGCGTGGCTGCTGAGGCCGACTTGCGCCTGTTTATGGTTGACGGGGGCGCACCTGAGCTGGGTGTGTTGAACTCGTTGTTCCGCCAAACGACAGATATAGTCGTGGTAAACAAGGCTGATACCGAGCTGGCCGCCGGGCTCCCAGAATACGACTACAAGATTTCCGCGAAAGATGGCGATGGCGTGCCCGAACTCGAAGCCGCACTGGCGGACTTCATTTCCAACAAGGCTGCATCTGTTGAAGCGCCGGTCATCACACGCGCCCGGCATCGCGCCCGATTGGTCGATGGACTCGCTTGCCTCATTGCTGCGCGGGATGCGCTGGAGCTTTGCACCGGTCCGGAACTCGCAGCGGAAGACGTGCGCCTGGCTATCCGGCATCTTGGAGCGGTTGTCGGCTCAGTCGGCGTAGAAGATGTGCTCGGTGCGGTGTTCTCCCAGTTCTGCATCGGCAAATGACCCCTAGGGTTTGAGGCAACGAGCCGCTATATAGCGGCTTTCTGAAATCCGGATCCGAAGTAGCGCCATGAGCGAGATGAAACAGTTTGATGTGATAGTGGTAGGCGGCGGTCATGCTGGCTGCGAAGCGGCCGCGGCCGCGGCGCGGACGGGCGCACGCACTGCTCTGGTCACACACAAGCGCGCAACCATCGGAGAGATGAGCTGTAATCCGGCAATTGGCGGCCTCGGCAAGGGTCACCTCGTGAGAGAGATCGATGCGCTGGACGGCCTCATGGGACGGCTGGCAGACAAGGCCGGTATCCAGTTCCGTATGCTCAACCGGTCCAAGGGTCCGGCTGTCTGGGGCCCCCGCTCCCAGATCGACCGAAAGCTTTACCGCGACGCCATGCAGGCGGAACTCGCGGACTATCCAAACCTGACCATCATTGAGGATGGCGCCGAAGACCTGATCGTGGAGGACAATCACGTCGCGGGCGTGATTGGTCTGAAGGGCGAGATCTATCGTGCGGCTTCTGTCGTGATCACGACAGGCACCTTCCTGAAAGGCATCATTCATATAGGTGCGAAACGTATCCCTGCCGGGCGTGTCGGTGAGGCCCCTGCGATTGGCCTGTCGGACCGGCTCTATGGGCTTGGTCTCCCGATGGGGCGTTTGAAGACTGGTACGCCGGCACGGCTGGATGGCCGGACGATCGCCTGGGATCGTCTTGAAATGCAGCCCGCCGATGAGCAGCCGATTCCGTTTTCGTATCTGACCGATGAGATTACGGTGCCGCAGGTCAAATGCGGCATTACATGGACGACGCCGGAAACCCACGCGATCATTGCCGAGAATATTGAGCAATCGGCCGTCTATTCCGGCGCGATTGCTGGCCGAGGTCCGCGTTATTGCCCGTCTATCGAGGACAAGGTTCACCGGTTCGCCGACAAGGATAGTCATCAGATCTTCCTGGAACCGGAAGCTCTCGACGATCACACCGTTTATCCAAATGGCATTTCGACATCGCTTCCAGAGGATATTCAGGAGCGTTTCCTTCGGACCATTCCCGGACTCGAGGATGCCAAGATCATCCAACATGCCTATGCAATCGAATACGATTACGTCGATCCACGTGCGCTTTCGTCCGCACTTGAGGTGCATGCGCTTCCAGGCCTGTATCTCGCCGGGCAGATCAATGGCACAACCGGATATGAAGAAGCCGGCGCGCAAGGTCTCGTTGCGGGCTTGAATGCGGCACGCGCCACGGGCGGAAAAGATCCGATTATCTTCGATCGCGCCGAAGCATATATTGGCGTCCTCATCGATGATCTCGTGACGCGCGGCGTGACGGAACCCTATCGGATGTTTACATCGCGCGCCGAATATCGGTTGGCACTACGCGCCGATAATGCCGACCAGCGTCTCACCGAAAAGGGTATTGCCGCCGGATGCGTCGGGTCAGACCGGGCAGACGTGTTTCACGTGAAACACCGAGCGCTTGAATCTGCCCGCCAACTTCTGAAGACATTGACCTTGTCGCCTGCAAAAGCGGCTCAAGCCGGATGGGCGGTCAATCAGGATGGCCGCGTCAGGACGGCATGGGAATATCTCTCCTACAAGGATATCGATCTCCATGCACTGTCCGCCATTTGGCCGGAAGTATCAGACATCTCCGAGGAGATCGGGACGCAGGTCGAGATTGAAGCCCTTTACTCTTCCTATTTGGAACGCCAGGCAGAAGATGTCGCTGCTTTGCGTCGCGATGAAGATCTGATGATCCCGGCAGATCTCGATTATTCGGGAATTGGCGGTCTCTCGAATGAGGTTCGCCAGAAACTGGAATCGGTCCGTCCTTCTACGTTGGGACAGGCCGGTCGTATTGAAGGCGTGACGCCCGGCGCTCTAACGGCCCTTTTGGGATATGTTAAGCGCCGGAAGAAAGCTGGTTAACACTCATGATGAATTCCGAAGATCGCGCGGCCTTTCTGGCCGAATTCGATGTTTCACGTGAAACATTGGAAAGATTGGACGCCGTGATCTTAACTCTCGACGCGTGGCGGCAACGCTCCAATCTGATTGGACCGCGTGAGTGGCCGCAGATATGGGGTCGGCATGTGGCTGATTCCTACCAGATTCTGCCGTTTATTCCGGAATCAACGCGGATCGTCGATCTCGGTTCGGGTGCGGGATTTCCCGGATTGATCATTTCTGCGGCCCGACCACAGAGTCATGTGACCATGATGGAAAGCGTCGGGAAGAAATGCGCCTTTCTCCGCGCCGCTATCGGCGGTGCTGGTCTCAGTGCGTCGGTTTATCAGGGCCGGATTGAGGCTGCGCCGAATTCCACCGCGGATATTATCACTGCGCGGGCGTTTGCGCCCCTTCCAAAACTGCTCGACTACGCCGCTCCCTGGATGGAAAACGGTGCAACAGGGGTTTTTCTAAAGGGCGAACGCTGGAAAGAAGAATTGACGGACGCCCAACAAAGATGGAACTTCGCCTATGAGGCGATTCCAAGTCGCACTGGTGGGTCAGGCGTGATTTTGATCGTGAGGGAGCTCAAGCGTGGTCAGCGGTAAACCTAGAATCTTTGCAGTCGTGAACCAAAAGGGCGGGGTCGGGAAGACAACGACGTCCATAAATCTCGGCACGGCGTTGGCGGCCGTGGGCCGGCGCGTCCTGATTGTCGATTTCGATGCGCAAGGCAACGCCTCCACAGGACTGGGTATTGAGCGCCAGGACCGGCATCAGACATCCTATGATGTTGTCGTGGACCGGATCCCGCTGGAAGAAGCGGTTCTGTCAACGATTGTGCCGCGTCTTGACATTGTTCCGGGCGATGAAAACCTCTCTGGTGTAGAAACCGAACTGGCCAATGACTCTCACCGGTCCTACAAATTGCGCGACGCGCTGCATGATTATGTTCAGCGGTCTGTCCAGGGCGGACTGGTCCAGTATGACTATATTCTGATTGATTGCCCGCCATCGCTGTCCTCGCTCACTTTGAACGCGATGACGGCCGCCGATGCACTTCTGGTTCCGCTACAGTGTGAGTTCCTGGCGCTGGAAGGCCTTAGCCAACTGCTCCGCACGGTGGAAGTTGTGCGCTCTGGCCTCAATCCCAATCTCGAAATCCAGGGCGTCGTCCTGACCATGTATGACCGGCGAAACAATCTGTCCGACCAGGTCGCCGACGAAGTGCGAGCCTTCTTTGGCGCCAAGGTCTACAATACGGTCATACCGCGGAATGTACGCCTTTCCGAAGCGCCATCTTTCGGCAAGCCGGCCTTGTTGTATGACTATCGCTGTCCAGGTAGCGAGGCCTATATCCGTCTCGCATCCGAAGTCCTTCAAAGAGAGAAAGCCCGCGCGGCCTGACCCATATGAGCGACGATACCAAGAGCAAACCTTCCCGTCTTGGACGCGGCCTGTCTTCCCTGATTGGGGAAGTGGAGGCTGTCTCTCCGCCTGAAGCACGCACTGCAGGTGGGAGTAAGGGCAGCTCCAACGAAATCGCGATCGACAAGATTCGCCGAAATCCGAAACAGCCTCGTCGGACCTTCGACGAGGCCGCCCTTCAGGAACTCGCGGAATCACTGAAATCCAAAGGCGTTCTCCAGCCTATTCTGGTCCGTCCGGATCCCAAGGAAAAGAACGAGTATCAGATCATAGCGGGGGAGCGTCGGTGGCGCGCCGCCAAGCTGGCCGGTCTGACCAGTATTCCCGCTGTTGTACGGGATACCGACGAGTTGGAACTACTCGAGATCGGCATCATCGAGAATGTTCAGCGCGCAGACCTCAACCCAATTGAAGAAGCTGAAGCCTATGAGGCGCTGATGAAGCGCTTCGGTCGAACTCAGGACAGTCTTGCCACAAGCGTCGGCAAAAGTCGGGTTCACATCACAAACACCCTGCGCTTGCTGCAATTGCCAGAAGGCGCTCGAGAGTATGTTCGTGATGGCAAGGTCACGGCGGGACACGCGCGCGCGGCGCTGGGTGCGCCCGATCCGGAAGCGCTGGTGGAGCTTGCTGTTGAGAAAGGTCTGACGGTTCGCGAGGTCGAAGCGCATGCCAAGGCTGCTCGCGAAGACACGCCCGTTGAAACCAAATCCGCCCGACTCAAGTCAGAGGAAAAGGATGTCGACACCGAAGCCCTCGAGGCGGATCTCTCCCGGTCCATCGGACTGGATGTAGACATCCGCCACGGCAAGAATGGCGGCGAGCTTCGCATCAAGTATCGCGACCTGGAACAACTTGACGACGTCTGCAGACGTCTGACCGCCAAGCGCAATATTCTCTGAACGTCAGCTTGCTATTTCGGCGGCGCGGGCGATTTCATTCATCAGTACACGGATTACTGGGTCCGCACTGCCTGAACCGGACTTGGCTTGTTGTTCTGCTTCATAGATCCGTTCCATCACCCGCATCAGCCGCTTGGTCGGCCACTTCCTGAGGCGCGCGCTGAACAGGCCCCATTCGCTTTGCCAAACGGGCGGCCGGAGTTTCATGCCGGGATTCGATTGGCCGGATGCAAGCCGAGACTGAGCGTCCAGCATGCGCATGGTTTCGAACTGAAGTGAACGCAGGATGGAAATCCCACTCGTGCCCGCAACAGCCAGTCGGTCGAGTGTGGTATGGACGAGCGCCGGTTTGCCATCGAGCGCTGCGCGAATGGCGGCTGAAAGATTGTGATCCACATCGGTAGCGGACAAGGACCGGATATCATCCACATCAAGCGGTCGGCCCAGACCGCGTGCATAGAGGGCGAGCTTCTCGATCTCCGAGTTGGCCAGATTGCGATGGCCCGGCAGGTCGCCCACAAACAGTGCGAGCGCCTCGGGTGTGATCTGGACACTTTCGGACTTCAGCGCATCCTGAACCCGTTTTTCAATATCGCCCGCTTCGTCGGCGAACAGTTGCAGGCAGGCGGTCAGTTGGGCGGTTTCTGCGGCGGCGCGCAATTTCGAGCGCTTCTGCAGGCTACCAGCTTCGATTATCAGGCGGGCGGAATAATAGCCCTCCTGCGATTCACCTTTCTGAATGGCCTCTATCAACAGGGCGGCAATCTTGTCGCCGCTTGTCCGAACGCGGATGACGCGAGGGTCTCCCAAGAGGGATACCGCTTCGAGTCCGTCGAACAGGAGTGATGGGTCCTTCTTGATGGAGTCATCATCCAGTGTGGTGACATCCATATTGGCGCCTTTCGGCGTCCAGGCTTTGATCAGGGAAATCGCGGCATCGGAGGCGAGGCCGGAATCTTCGCCGAAGGCCAGCACAGCCCAAACGGATGGTTTGGGCTTGCGGGCAAAATCACTCGCCTGTTTGCCCTTGAACAACATTATTCAACCGACAATTTGCGCCGCAGGTCGTCCACGATATTCTTCGCCAAGATGCCGGCCGCTCTCTCCGAGGCGCTCTTTTGGGCTGCTATGTCTCCATAAGTGCTGCTCGGTACCGCAAAACTGACTTCGCCAACAGCGTAGCCGGTCAACCGTTCTTGGCCTTGAGACAAAGCGTAACGGCCCGACAAGGTAACATTTGATCTCGCCGCTGCGCCGTCTTGCTGGAATGCCAACCGTGTCAGATTTTCTTTCACCGTAATCTGGAGCGAGGCAGCCTCTGTCACGTTTGGCAATCCGATCGCCAACTCTTCCTGCAAGGCCCGGCGCAAGATGTATCCCGATCGGCCATCGATGGGTTCGACCGTGATGGCGCCGCCATAAGTGGCGCCCGCGCCCGTCGCATAGACCGGTTTGAATCCGCACCCGGCTATGAGGGCGAAGGCGACAAGAGCGAAGAACTGTTTCATGCCACCACGATATTCACGATGCGGCCGGGCACGACAATGGTTTTCTTCACGGACTTGCCCTCAATGAAGCTGGCTACATCCGCATGGGTTTTCGCAACGGCTTCGACGGAATCCTTGTCCATACTCTTCGGCACGGTGATTTCCGCGCGGCGCTTCCCATTCACTTGAACCGCCATTGTGACCTCATCATCCGCCAGCAGGGCGGGGTCCGCCACGGGCCAGGGCGCTGAGGATACGAAGGCAGGTTGGCCCAGTCGTTCCCAACAGGCCTCGGCCAGGTGCGGTATGAACGGTGTCACACAGCGGGCCAGCATGGAGGCGCCTTCAATACGCGCGCCTAACACGGCGTCGCCAGCCGATTCAGCCTTTTTCAAAGTGGTGACCCATTCATGGATGGTGGCTACGGCAGAGTTGAACCGGAATTCCTCGATTGCCTTGTCGATGGCTGCGACGGCCTTGTGGTTCGCTTTCCGCAGCGCTGTGGAGTCGGCATCCTCGCCAGCGGCAGTGCTGGTATCCTCTGGCAGGGCATCGAACACGCTCCACAGGCGCTGGGCAAACCGCGACGCGCCTTCAACGCCGGACTGGGTCCACTCGACATCTCGTTCCGGCGGGGAATCTGACAGGACGAACCAGCGCGCGACATCCGCGCCGAACTGGCTGATGATAGCATCCGGGTCGACCGTATTCTTCTTGGACTTCGACATTTTTTCAATCGGACCTGCCGTCGCAATCGCGCCGGTGGCGGTCTCGATCCAGGTATCGCCATCGCGAGCGACTTCATTCGGCTCCAGCCACTTTCCGGCCGCTGACTTGTAGGTCTCGTGCGTCACCATGCCTTGCGTGAAAAGACCGGCAAACGGCTCGCCATTCGGCAAGTCCAGCAGGCCGACATCGCGCATCGCCTTGGCGAAGAAGCGCGCATAGAGCAGGTGAAGCACCGCATGCTCTACGCCGCCAACATATTGGTCGACCGGCATCCAATAGGCGCGCTCTTCCAGGTCGTTTGTGCTGGCAAAGCGGGAATAGTACCAGGAGCTGTCGACGAACGTGTCCAGCGTGTCTGTCTCGCGGCGGGCGGCCTTGCCGCATTTCGGGCAATCGACATGTTTCCAGCTTGGGTGGCGCTCCAGCGGATTGCCGGGCTGGTCGAAGGAAGCCTCGTCCGGCAGTTTCACCGGCAGATCGGCTTCCGGCACTGGCACGATGCCACAGTTTTCACAATGGATGACCGGGATTGGGCAGCCCCAGTAGCGCTGGCGCGAGACGCCCCAGTCACGAAGGCGATAGTTCACCTTGCCTTCACCGAGCCCCATGGATTCGATTTTTTCAATGGCGGCGCGCTTGGCGTCATCAATCGCCATCCCGTCAAGGAAGCCGGAATTGAAGATGCTGCCGGGGCCGGTATAGGCCTCGTTTTCAACATCGAACGTGGCAGCGTCAGCGTCGGCCGGCAGCACAACGGGCGTGACGCTCAGGCCGTATTTCCGGGCAAAATCGATATCGCGCTGGTCATGCGCCGGGCAGCCAAAAATCGCGCCGGTGCCGTACCCCATCAGCACGAAGTTCGCGACCCATACGGGCAGGGTCTTCGTGTCGTCGAAAGGGTGTTTGACGGTCAGGCCGGTATCGAAGCCAAGCTTTTCGGCCTTTTCGATGGCCTCTTCGCTGGTGCCGATCTGTGCGCATCTTGCGCGGAACGCTTTCAACTCATCCGATTGCTCCGCCATTTGGACGGTCAGCGGGTGATCTGGTGACAGGGCAATGAAACTCGCGCCGAACAACGTGTCCGGACGGGTCGTGAAGATCTCGATGCCTTCGCTAAATCCGGATGGCGCGGTGCCATCGAATTCGAACCGCATCTGGAGTCCTTCCGACCGGCCGATCCAGTTCGCCTGCATGGTGCGCACCTTTTCAGGCCAGCGCTCCAGCTTTTGCACTTCGGTCAGCAGGTCTTCGGCATAGTCGGTAATGCGGAAGAACCATTGCGTGAGCTCGCGCTGTTCCACCAGCGCGCCCGAGCGCCATCCGCGCCCGTCGATGACCTGTTCATTGGCCAGCACCGTATTGTCGACCGGGTCCCAATTCACTTTCGAGGCCTTGCGATAGACGAGGCCCTTTTCCAGGAATTTCAGGAACAGACCCTGCTGGGCGCCGTAATATTCCGGGTCGCAGGTCGCGAATTCCCGGCTCCAGTCGAGCGACAGGCCGAGCTTCGAGAACTGGGCCTTCATCGAGGCGATATTCTGATAGGTCCATTCGCCCGGATGAACATTGCGCTCCATGGCAGCGTTCTCGGCCGGCATCCCGAACGCGTCCCATCCCATTGGATGGAGCACATTATAGCCCTTGGCGCGCTTGTGGCGGGCAACAACATCGCCCATCGCATAATTGCGCACATGGCCCATGTGCAGCCGCCCGGATGGGTATGGGAACATCTCCAGCACATAGGCCTTGGGCGCATCGCCCGCCTCTGCTGGAGATTTTGCGTGAAAGAGTGCGGCCTTTTCCCAAGCTGCACGCCATTTCTGTTCCGCGATTTGCGGATCGTAACGGGTCGCCATGCCCCTGACCTTTCCGGATTATTGGTTCAGCCGGAGCTTAGCCCAGCTGGGAGTTCTTCAGCAGTCGTGCCCGATCCAGAATCTTGTTCTCAAGCTGGAGTGCGGTTTCCGGATCAACGACAGCATCGGTCCACTCGCCGGCTTCGCTCTTTTCCTGACGGAACACGGAAACTTTCACGCCATCTGCACGCAAACGCGTATCAAGGATGTAGACCGTGACTTTGACGCGTTCGTTTGGCGCGGCGGCATATGCCTTCCAGTCATACGTGATCAGGCCACCGATAGGGTCGGCCGTTGCCACCGGAAGATCATCGAACGTGTCGAGCGAGGCGCGCCAGAGATATGGATTCACGCTGCCGATATTTTGCTGGATCACGCGGGCTTCGGCGTTGCCGCCCGATTTGGACTGGCAGCCTGAAACCATCAGCATGCCGGCAATCGCCGCAGAGAAAACATATTTGACCATGAAGAAAGTTCCTGAGTGCAAGACCTTGTTGACGGCGGTTTGTATAACAAGGGGTTTACGGGCTCGCCAGTGCTGATCTGCGTGTCGCCCCCATGGAGGACCGGTATGAAATTCGCCCAAATCTCCGTTCTCGCTTTGGCGCTTGCCGGCCCCGCCGCGCATGCGCAATGGGAGGACGACTGGAATCCGTGGGAAACCGAAACCGATCTGGGTGCCAGTCTGGTAATGATGCCGGAGGCTGACGAGCAAATTCTGGCGCGTACCTGGGCTGGCGTATCGACCAATCGAATCCTGGATAGCGGCCTTGAAATCGGCGCTGCCGGTCGGGCTGAACTTCAGAAGGACCACTCCCAACGGGCCGGATTCAGCGGTGTACCGGTCGGTATGGAGGGGAGCGGTCTGGGGTTGCAGGGCGCGTTCACTGGGCTGGCAGTCGGCGTTCCGCCAAATGACACCGAAACCCGAGCCGAAATTGAAACGGCTTACATATATGTCGAAGGTGGCTATGGGCAGCTCCGGTTGGGGCGGGACCTGGGCGTTGCGGCGCGTTTTCAGGAAGGCGCACCCTCCGTTTTTGATACGCTTGCCAGCGGTCGTCAGGTGTTGGACCCAACAGGGTTGGACATGGTTACGACACGGCATGACCTGACGGGGCCGTCGGTGAAGCTTTCTTACGCGACACCTCGTCTGGTGGGAGTGCGCGCGGGTGTCAGCATCACGCCCAAGGCGGATGTCCGCGGCCTCGACCGGGATGCTGACCGTAATCTGCCTGGCGCTGCACCCCTCACAATCACCAATGCGGTTGAAGGGTCCATCAATGCCTCGCGCCTTTTGCGCAGCGCGGGCGTAAGGCTGAGCGGTGCCCTTGCAGCAAGTACCGCAGAGATTGAGACGCCGCCCTACGCATCGGATTTGTATGACCGGGTCACGACCTGGTCAGTGGGGACAAAGGCGGAATTTGACACGATATCCATCGGTGCAACGTGGCTCGTCTCCGACAATGGCATCAAGACGGGGGGTGACTATGAAGCGTGGACTGTGGGTCTGACCAAGTCGGTGGGCGATTACCTGATAGGGGCCGAATACGGATTCGCGGAAGATGATCTGGCAGGCCTGGAGGGAGAAGCATGGAAATTGGGCGTCTCGCGAAATGTCACAAAACATGCAAGATTCACCCTTGGATACGCGGACAACGGCCTGAACCTGTCGCCAACTAACGCTTTTGGCGTTTCGGCGGGTAAAAATTCCCCTGAGGGGATTGTGATAGAAATCACACTATCGGACTAGAATAGCGGGTCTTTCAGATTCTTAATCTTCTCTTTACCTGCCCCTCCGACTATTTCTGGGAGCAGAGGTAAATTCGATGAAGCTGGGCTTTGCAACTTTCGTGATCGCGCTAACCGCGCTGGCTTTGCCAGCCGCGGCGCAAGATGACGTGTCTGCACCCGCCATGGAAATGGCAACGCCCAGTATATCTGAAACCTCCGCCGCGCAGTCCGAATGGTATCGTCAATTCGCTCAGGCCAAACCCGCTAGCACCGAATCTGTCTGGCAGGCCCAACCTGACCGCGAATTCTCAATGCAGTTTGGCGGCAATGCCCGTTGGCAACTGAACCTCGACAAGGTCTCCCGTACAGACCTTTCTCCGCTACCGCGTGAAGAAATGCAGGCGGGTGCGACCTTCAAGATTACCCCGCGATTCTCGGTTGGCGGTGAAGTCAGTGTTGGCACGGACGAGTTGAATGACACCTCCACATGGGAGTCTCGCGAAGTCGAAGCGGGTATCCGGCTGAAGTCTGCCTTCAAATTCTAGGATCTGAACGGGTCCCTTATTCCTTCAATCGCTGCCAGGCCTGCTGCATCGCTTATGCTGGCGGCATTGCGCGAATTGATTCCGCCCAACCCGTAGATTGGTAACGCGCTTTGCCGCGACAGGCAGCGTAACGTGTGTGGCCCCATGGGCGCCGCGGCGGAGGGACTATTGGATGGGAACACTGTAGACACCAGTGCCGCATCGAACACGCTTGCATCAATCTTTTGCAATTCGGCGCGGCCATGAGCGCTTATGCTCATCAGATCGAACCGGTCGCGCCATTTGCGGGCCTCGTGTCGCCGGGCATACGGCCAATGCACGCCCGCTGCGCCAACTTCGATTGCCAGGTCCGGATCGGCCGAAACCAGCAAGGCAAGTCCGCGCTTGTTTGCGATGTCTGCAAGTTGGCGCGCCTGCCATACACTGTGCCGTGCCCCGAAGTGACGGTAAAGAATGCCCCAGCCTGCGGGAAGGTTTTCTGCAACTGAAACCGGGTCCGGTGTCCGTTGCGGATCGGTCAGGAAAAGGGCGGGTGGCAACCAGGATGGCAAATGCCGCCGCGAGCGTCTCGCCGCAGAGATCAGCTTGCGTCTTGGCTCGTCTTGGGGTTTCTGCGCCATCAAGATGACTGATACGGACTTCCCCGGAATTGCCAAGCGCCGCGCCGAGATCCTCGGCGATCTTGCTGCTATTGCTGAAACACCGCCCATGCTTGTGGCTGTGACGAAAACCCAATCCGATGCGGCACTGGAAGAGATCCTCGCGGCAGGGCACCGCGTCTTCGGAGAAAACCGCGTACAGGAAGCATTCCAGCATTGGGAAACAAGGCGGGCGGATTATCCGGATCTGGAATTGCGGCTGATTGGCCCTTTGCAATCGAACAAGTCCGAAGACGCGGTAAACCTGTTTCATGTCATAGAGACGCTCGACCGACCAAAGCTTTGCCGCGAACTTGCCAAGGCCGAACAGAAGTCTGGTTTGAAACGGACTTATCTGATCCAGGTGAATACCGGCGAAGAGCCGCAGAAGGCCGGGGTTGCCCCAAGAGACGTCGAAGCGCTGCTCCGCGTGGCGCGGGAGCAAGGACTGGATGTGACTGGTCTGATGTGCATCCCCCCGGTTGATGAGCCGGCTGGTCCCCACTTTGCCCTGCTGGCCAAGATCGCCAGGCGTCTCGAACTCCCCCAGCTCTCCATGGGCATGAGCGCAGATTATGACATCGCTACGCGCTTTGGAGCAACGCATGTGCGGGTTGGGTCTGCCCTGTTTGGCCCGCGTGCCTCTTCTGCCTAGAAAGAGATTTCGATCTCGGCGCCCGGCACCATTAATTCCAGCAAGGTGAGCAAGTCATTCTGCTCGAGCGCAATACAGCCTTCGGTCGGCTCGAAATTCGGCCGGGCCAGATGCATGAAGATCGCGCTGCCAAGGCCCGGCTTCACCGGATCATCATTGTAGCCAAGTTCGACAATCACATCATAGACATGATCGTCGCGCCATAATTTTTCATGGCTTGCCGAAAATGGCAGGGATACAGGCCGGTTGTAGAGGCGGTGATCCGGCGCATCGCACCACCCATCATAAGGTTTCAACGGCACCAGGGGGAGGCTGGTGACGGGCGGGTCCAGACGGTCCGGCCTGAAGAAGACATTCCGCACCGGCCATGTGCCAGCCGGAGAGGCCCCGTCGCCCTCGCGCTTTTGCGATGCCTTCACCACGCCGCCTTTGCCCAGGACGCACCGGGCCGTAAAGCCCGGCCCCGAAAACTTGCCGGTTTGCGTTGCGGTGAATTTCATGCTCACGGACTGCTCCCACACTTGTGATTGCGCGTTAGGCAAAGTCATATGGCATTTGACAGCAGCCGCAATACACAGCGACGACCGAAATTAGGAGACGCCCGTGACAGGTAACAAGACGATCCTGCTGGTTGACGATGACCAGGACCTGCGCGAAGCGCTCGCCGAGCAATTCGACTTGCACGATGGCTTCACCACATTGCAGGCCGCCAATGCGAACGAGGGCATCACTCACGCGCTAGCCCAACGAATCGACCTGATCCTGCTCGATGTCGATATGCCGGACATGGATGGCCGCGAAGCCTGCAAGCAAATGCGCCAAAAGGGCGTGCGTGCACCGATCATCATGCTGACGGGACAGAATGGCGATGCAGATACGATACTCGGCCTCGAATCCGGCGCGAATGACTATGTCACCAAGCCCTTCAAATTCTCTGTTCTGCTGGCGCGGGTACGTGCGCACCTGCGCAGTTTCGAACAGTCTGAAGACGCGACCTTCCAGGTCGGGCCTTACGAGTTCCGCCCATCCATGAAATTGCTTGTCACGGAAGATGGCCGAAAGGTGCGCCTGACGGAGAAAGAAACCAACATCCTGAAATATCTCTACCGCGCACAGGGCAAGCCGGTCGCACGGGACGAGTTGCTGTCAGAAGTCTGGGGCTATAACGCGACGGTCACCACGCACACGCTGGAAACCCATATCTACCGCCTGCGTCAGAAGGTCGAGCCTGATCCGGCACACGCACGCCTGTTGCTGACTGATGCTGGCGGATACCGCCTTCAGCCCTAGACTTTCATCTCAACGCTGATGGGCGCGTGATCTGAGGGTTTCCAGCCGCCGCGCCAGGCAAGATGGACGCGGTATGTGTCCAGCTGCGTGTCTGGCAGGGCAGCCGGGTTCATCCAGATATGATCCAGCCTGCGGCCCCGATTGCTCTTGGCCCAGTCTTTCGCGCGATAGCTCCACCAGGAATACAGTTTCTGATGATCATCAACGGCCAGTCGGCCGATGTCAGCGAACCTCGCCTGACTGCGCGAATCTTCCAGGCGTTCTGTCTCGCCCGGCGTGTGCGAGATGATCTTCAACATCTGTTTGTGTGACCAGACGTCATTCTCGTGCGGCGCGACATTGAGATCGCCGACCAGAACACGCGGTGTTGTGGTCTGCTTCTTATAGCCAGGTCCAAGCCGCTCAAGGAAATCCAGCTTGTGCGCGAACTTGTCGTTCGTGTCTGCATTCGGTTCGTCGCCGCCAGCCGGCAGGTAGATATTGTGGATTTCGACGCCTGCCACTTTTGCTGCGATCACACGGGAATGCCCGTGGCGGCACAGATCTGGGGCCTCGATACGTTCGATCGGCAGGCGCGAAGCAATGGCCACGCCGTGATGACCGCCTTTCTGACCGTTCAGGACCAGATGTGGCAGACCCATTTCCCGAAAAGCCTTTTCAGGAAATTCCCCGTCCTGGCATTTGGTTTCCTGCAGACAGATTACGTCCGGCTGCTCAGCGGCGACGAAGGCTTCCACATTGGGGGCGCGCAGGCGGACCGAATTGATGTTCCAGCTGACGATCTTGAGTGAATTTGACATTCAGGCTGCGTAACAGTGTTTCCAGAAACGTCAACGCGCCCGAGCGCGGGGAAGCTCGGACGCGTCAGACGCTTGCTTTGCACGTCTCGCCGGGAGGGGAAGGCTCCGACGGTGACAACGCATCTGGTCGCAGCGGGGGGTCAATTGCTGCGCGGGGTAGCTGCGTCGTCCACAGTTGCAAAGATGTCACTCTCACAATTAAATTCAAGTGAAAATTGTGTTATATGCTTGGCTGTGTCGTCTGGGGTCCAGTTTTCCGGCGCCAGCGGTCAAGTTCGACCTCAATTCTCGTCAAAATCCTTCATTACGAATAGGCGTGGGTTCAATCGTTTGCCCGATTCCACATTCGTCAGTTGTACGGAGGTGGGGTTTCCGCCGCTATCCATCGTGCGCCATCCGGTCAGCGACATATCACTTTCCATCAACAGCAGGGTCAGCGTGCCGTCCATTTCACCGGACTTGTCCCGAAGTGTGATTTCGACCCGACCATTGCGGTTTTGCACGTCGAGCACGTCGGCTTCGGTGGCAAAATCGATGTCGTCATCCAGCAACAGGGCGAGCGGGGTCGTGCCGAGGGGGACGCGATCCGTGGTTTCCAGTTCGGAATCCTGAAGCGCCACAGTTGTTCCATCGCTTACGACGAGAAGCGGGCTTGGGGCGTCATATTCAAACCGCACCTTGCCAGGTCGCGAAAGGGCGAACCGTCCAGTTGATTCAGTATAGTCAGGCGCAAGTTGTTCAAACGTACCGCTTGCGGTCTCCACAGCGGCCAGCGCGGCCGAGGCGCGTTCCAGCAGGTCGGCGCGTTGTTTGTCTGTCAGGCCAGCAGGCTGAGCGACTTGCGGAGCAGGGGCTGCGGCATCGGTGATCTGCAGGCCCATTGCGAAGGGGGACGTGGCGATCGCGGTGATTGCGCCAAGGCTTGCCAGGAAATTCAACATTGTGCGGTCTCCTCAATTCGTTGACCAATGGACCTACACTTAAGCGCGACAGGCTTGCAGAAACAGGGCGCGAAAAAGGTATTTTCGTCGCTTTTCGTTGCACCGCATTCAGCTTCACCCAATCGCATGTCCAGATTGACTGCCAGATGAACGCGCACAGCCTGTTTGGTGTCAGGACCGCGCCTTGCGAAAAGCGGGTCTCCAGCCCATGTTCCCTGCAGATATTCAAGGAACACGCTCACATGACTGAAATGGCTTCGCTTCATACCAAAGACACAACCGACCAGGATTTCATGGCCGATGTTGTGGAGGCGTCCGAGCAACAGCCCGTAATCGTGGATTTCTGGGCGCCGTGGTGCGGACCGTGCCGGACGCTTGGGCCGATCATCGAAAAGGCGGTCGAGTCCCGCAATGGCCAGGTCAAGCTGGTCAAGATCAATATTGATGAAAACCCGGCCTATGCCGGGCAGCTTGGCGTACGTTCCATTCCGGCCGTCTATGCGTTCGACAAGGGCCGCCCGGTCGATGCCTTCATGGGCGCACTGCCGGAAAGCCAGATCAATGCGTTCGTCGAGAAGCTGCTGAGCGGAACCGATGCCGGCAAGATGATTGCCGAGGCATTGGAACAGGCTGAAGCGGCTAGCCAGGCAGGCGATATTGGCACAGCGGCGCAGATCTATGCGGCTGTCATTCAGCAGGAGCCAGAAAACGTCACAGCGATCGCCGGGCTCGCTCGCTGTTACCTCGCCAATGGCGACAAGGAACGCGCCACAGTGACGCTCGATATGATCCCCGAGGACAAGCAGAATGACAGCGCCGTCAAAGGCGTCCGCACCGCCATTGAAATGATGGGCGATTCGGCGGCTGAACCAGACGAGTTCGAAGCGGCGCTTTCAGCCGTCCTTGCCAATCCCGATGACCATGACACGCGGTTTGAGTTGGCAGAGAAGTATGGCGCGGCTGGCCGGTTCGGGGATGCGATTGATCATCTGCTGATCATTCTCGGACACAAGCTCGACTGGAGCGAAGGCAAGGCCAAGGAAAAGCTGCTACAGATGTTTGAGGCGGCAGGCGCGACAGACCCGGCAACCGTCAGCGGTCGCCGTCGTCTTGCATCGCTGATGTTTGCCTGAGGGAGCATTCGCTCCACATCTCTTTTCAGGCCGATCCAGAAAGAGACGCAATCCGATGACCCAGCCGAGCTTCACGCGTATTTCCGAACTGCCGGAACAGCTGGCGATCTTCCCCCTGCCCGGCGCGCTCCTGTTTCCGCGCTGGCAGTTGCCGCTGAACATTTTCGAACCGCGTTACCTCAACATGATTGATGATGTCATTCAGGGCGACCGCATGATCGGCATGGTCCAGACTATCGGGGGCACACGAGCTAAGCCGGATATTGCGCAAACCGGGTGCGCGGGACGTATTACGGCCTGGTCTGAAACAGGGGATGGTCGCTATCTGATCACGCTGTCGGGAATTGCGCGGTTTGATGTCTCCAAAGAGCTTTCGGTGATGACGCCCTATCGGCAGGTGACGCCCGATTGGACGCCCTATGCCGAAGACCTGAAAGATGTCCCGCCTGCGCGCTTGCCGGACCGCAAGCGTCTCGTCGGTGCGTTGCACGACTATACCGAGACACACGACATGGCGACGGACTGGTCTGCAGTGGAAGAAGCCCCGCTCGAAACTCTGGTGAACGCGCTTTGCTCGGGATGTCCATTCTCCGTGATGGAGAAGCAGGCGCTCGTTGAGGCGCCCACCTTGAAAGATCGCGCGGAAACGCTCATCACCCTTCTGGAAATGGATGTGTCCGGCCAGGATGGCGGCACGCTGCAATAGGGGCGTTCATGTCTGAAGATACCGGGAAAGAAATTGGCGCGCCGCGCAAGGGCCCGTCCGGGGTTGATCCTCGCTTGCTGGAAATCCTGATTTGCCCGGTCAGCCGCCAGCCGTTGAGCTATGACCGCGCCGCCGACGAGCTGGTCTCGCCAAAGGCGCGGCTGGCCTATCCGATCCGCAATGGCATTCCGATCATGCTGGCGGACGAGGCGCGCGATCTGGACGAAACCGCTCCTCACGATGAGCCCGGCGCATGAGCGATCCATCCTGGCCTGCTCGTCTGGCTTTCCGGAAATCCGCACAGGAATTATTTATCGAATTCGACGACGGCGTATCCGGCGTCATCGGCTACAAACGCCTGCGCGAGGAAAGCCCGTCAGCGGAGGTCCGCGGTCATGGCAGCGGTCCACGCCCTCCCCAGCCGCCGGTGCCGGACGACATCTCCGTGCTCGGCGCCGAACCGGTCGGGCGCTATGCCGTGCGCATCCAATTCTCTGACGGACATGATTCCGGGCTGTATACGTGGAAATTCCTGCGGGAACTGGCCGTGCCAGCCTAACGCATCAGGCTTGGCAGGTGATCCTGATCCGCGCTGGCCTGGCGGGCCATGGCTCGCCTGAGTGGAGTCACCCGTTGCGCCAGTGTCAGGGCCAAGCCCCGCAGAGGCTTCAGCAGATTACTGTCATTGGTAAAGGCCCGGTCAATCCCATCCATGAACATCGCCGCGGCCGTTGCATCAAACCGGCGCCATTTTTCATAGCGCTCAAGGCTGACATCCGATCCCGGATCAAGGCCGACGTCGCGAGCGTCGCACATAACATCAATCAGCGCGCCGACATCCTTGAAGCCGAGATTCAGTCCCTGCCCGGCGAGCGGATTGATCCGGTGCGCGGCATCGCCCACGAGCGCTGTACGCGGGCCAACCATGCGCGTTGCCAGCTGCATGACGAGTGGATAGGCCGAATACGGTCCGTCGATCTCCATGGGGCCCGCAAAATCTGCAAAGCGCGCATTCAGTTCGGCATTGATGTCCTCGACAGACATGGCCGCGATGGCTTCGGCCGCGCCGCGTTTCATGTACCAGGCAAGATTCGCCCGATTGTCCGGCATCGGCAGGGTCGCAAAAGGTCCTTCCGGTGTGAACAGCTGGCGCGCAATGCCTCCATGAGGGCGGTCCAGCTTCACATTGGCGGCGAAGACGGACTGATTGTAATCATGCCCTTCGGTCTGGATCCCGACGGCGCTTCGCACGGATGATTTCATCCCGTCACATGCGGCAACCAGCCGGGCGTGGATTTTGCGCCCATCAGAGAGAGTCAGGCTGGCACTAGCGGGACCGATCTCCATCGACTCGAACAGCTTGCCCTGCACCCACTCTATTTCACCCGCCTTCTCGCAGGCATCGTCCAAGGCGGCCTGAAGGTCAGCGGCCGGAACCATCTGTCCAAGGGGCTGGCCATCGGGATCATCCGGCAGGTCGTCATTGCCAAACAGCACTCCGGGCACGCCGAACCAGTGGGTTCCGCCGTCGATCGCTTCCAGTCCGTTCAAAGGCTCGGTTGATCCGCGCATTGCGTTGGTCACACCTGCCGCGTCCAGCAGCCGCCAGCTGCCGCGTACGATGGCAAAGGTCCGGGTGTCCTTGCGTACCGGAGCATTCGGGTCCCGAGCGTCAACAAGTATTACAGAAAAGCCCCGTTGCGCGGCCAGAATGGCCAGTGTGGTGCCGACCGGTCCGGCCCCCACAATGGCAAGGTCATACACGCGGTCAGACTGAGCAGCTGTTTTGGTCATGGTCTTTAGCTAAGTGCCCTCCTGCCAATCGTCCAGCGATGATGGAGATTTAGGCGATTCGCCGCATCACTGCCCATGCTTTGACCATGCCTTACCTGAAAAACCGGTCTGCCCCCATGGTGGTGCGACATTCCCTCAAGCTCACAATCATATCGGTTCTGGGAGAGCACGGGGGGTCCCGAGCTCTGCAGTCTCGTGACGAAGGAGGGGCCAGATGGGCCAACTACTAAAAAATACCATACGCGGAGCAGCGCTGCTGCCAGCCGCACTATTGGCGGGGGCAGCCGCCTACGCTCAGGATGCAGACATCGAGGCGCGGCTTGCCGCGCTGGAAGAGGGCGTAGCGGGAAGCGCCAGCGCCTATGTCGACAACAGCTACCTGTTTCTGATCGGCGGTATCATCGTGATGCTGATGGCAGCAGGTTTCTGCATGCTCGAAGCAGGGCTTGTGCGTTCCAAGAACGCCGCCATGCAGTCCACCAAGAACGTCGCACTCTATTCCATTGCCGGTCTCATGTTCTGGGTCGTCGGCTACAACATGGCCTATCCGGCTGAATCGATTGGCGGCCTGCTCGGCACCACACCCGGACCTTGGGATGGTGGCGATCTGAGCGTCGAAAGCGACGCAGGCTATGCCCCGGCCTCCGACTGGTTCTTCCAGATGGTGTTTGTCGCAACAGCTGCGTCCATCGTATCCGGTACAGTGGCAGAGCGCGTGAAGCTCTGGCCTTTCCTGATCTTCACCGCAATTCTTACTGCTTTCATCTATCCGGTCGTCGTGTCCTGGGAATGGGGTGCAGGCTACCTCGATTCCGCATGGGGCTTCTCTGACTTCGCTGGTTCTACGCTGGTCCACTCGACCGGTGGCTGGGCAGCGCTCGCAGGTGCCATCATCATCGGGCCTCGCATCGGCAAGTATTTCGGCAAGCAGGTCAATCCGATGCCGGGCAACAACATCCCGCTCGCCGCACTGGGTACATTCATCCTGTGGTTCGGTTGGTTTGGCTTCAACGGTGCGTCCCAACTCGCAGCCGGTACGGCCGCAGACATCAACTCCGTGTCGCAGATCTTTGCGAACACAAACCTCGCAGCAGCGGGCGGCGTGATGGCGGCGATGTTCACGACTGCCATCCTCTACAAGGGCAAGGTCGACGCGACCATGGTGTTCAACGGTGCTATCGGTGGCCTCGTGTCCATCACGGCAGAACCGCTTGCACCAAGCATGCTGGCTTCGGTCCTGATCGGTGGTGTGGGCGGCGTCCTGGTCGTGATCTTCGTGCCACTGCTCGACAAGCTGAAAATCGATGATGTGGTCGGCGCTATTCCGGCTCACCTCGTTTGCGGCATCTGGGGCACGATGATCGTTCCATTCTCCTACACGAACGCCATCGCGCCGAATGAAGCGGGTGACCCAAGCTATCTTGGCCAGCTGGTTGGTGTGGTTCTGACCGGTGTCTTCGTGATGATCGCCTCTTCGATTGTCTGGTACATCCTGAAACTCACCATCGGCGTGCGTCCGACGGCCGAGGAAGAAGAGATGGGCCTCGACAAGGCAGAAATCGGCCTCGAAGCCTATCCGGAATTCGCGAACTAGGTTCATAAGAGTACCCAACGAAAAGCCCCGGCAGAGCAATCTGTCGGGGCTTTTTATTGGTCTTTGCGGGGCAGGATCAGTCCTTAGGACTCATCATCCGGCATGATCACTGTATCGACGGCGTGGATAACACCGTTGGAAGCCTGGATATCAGCCGCCACAACCGTGGCATTGTCGATCATCACGCTGTCGTCCGTCTTCGTGACGGCGACGTCAGAGCCAGCCAGCGTAGCGACATTCATTTCGCCATTGGCGATATCGCTGCTCAGGGTTTCGCCTTCGACCACGTGTGCTTTGAGGATTGCGGTCAGTTTGTCATTTGCTTCACCGGATTTCAGCTTTGAAACCAGCTCGGGGTCGAGCTTTTCAAAAGCCGCATTGGTCGGCGCAAACACTGTGTATTTGGTGTCGCTATCCAGTTCACCGGTCAGGCCAGCCTGCTCTACAAGAGCGACCAGGGTTGTGAAGCGAGGATCTTCCGAGGCGATATCGGAAATCGTGCCCTTCATGGCGAGATCAGCCATGGCCTCGGTCTCTGACGCATAGTCCGGGCCGCCCATACCGATTTCGGGCTCTACTTCCATATCAGTCTCTGCGGTTACCGAAGCGTCCATATTTGCTTCAGCGGAGCCATCAGTCGTCACGTCAGCAGATTGCGTCTCGTCCCACTCATAGGATTTCGTGTCGCCTGCCGGGTCTGTCTGTTCCGGATTGGTAATAGCGGGATCATATGTTTCTGTGGCACCGGTCGTCTGCTCAGCCTCCATTTCCGCGTTCGTGGTCGTGTCAGCCTGTGCCATCACCATTGTGTCGTCGGATTCAGCAGAAGTCTCTTCAGGTACATCCATATCGGACTGGACAGTGAAGAGGACATCGCTGGTGGCGTCGGATGCCGCCGGATCTTTCAGAACCTTCAGTTGAAGTGCGTTCAATTCGTCAATCGACAGCTCGTCAATGTTTTGAACATCAGAACTTTCTTCCATTTCGGCGGAGGCGTTAACGTCCATGTCGGTTGTGTTAGGTTCCTGCGCGGTTGCGGCCATACCCGTTAACAGGGCGATGGTTGCGGGGATAATCAGTGTGCGTTTCATATCGAGCTCTCCTTTGGTGTTGGTCTCACGCAATCAATGAGGCCGTGGAGGCTCTGGTTCCTTATATTACGGAGAATACATACGCGTGCGGATACGGGATCAGCCTGGCTGATTCAGATCAAATCGCGACGGTTTGCTCGTTTTGAGCCCGTTTTCGCGAGGTCCAAAAGATTAACAGCCTTCCTGCAGAAGTTTTACCGGCATTTGCCGGGCGTTAAGCGTATTGGGTCAAAGTGAGGGCTCCCGCGACACAAGTGGAGCAGCCCCACCTCATGACAGACTATGTTTATACCGAAGACGATATCCCGAGCGTCAGCGACCCGGTCTGGCGGATTCTCACAGGGGCAGCGGCATTCGGAATAGGCGTCTTCATATGTGGTAGCGTAGGGTCCTACATGCCAAGCGATCCGAGCTGGAACGCCGCCACAGATGCAGAAGTCCAGAATCTGTTCAGTGGCCCTGGTGCCATCTTCGCGGACTTGTCCCGTCAAATGCTTGGCTGGTCTGCCTGGGCAGCGGGTCTTGCCATGATGATCGGCGGCGCCATGCGCACCGTGCTGATCGGCGTGCCGCGCGTGCGCCGCTGGATGACGGGCCTCGCTTTCGTTCCACTGTCGGCCGCCTTCTTTGCCGCCTGGCCTGTGCCGGAAAGCTGGCCATTGTCGGCGGGTCTTGGCGGCGTCGTGGGTGATGCGCTCTTCTATTATGCCTCCATGCCGTTCCGCGCGCTGCTGCTGCCATCTCCGAACACATGGGCGGGCGCCGTCCTGGGCGCGGCCTCCGCTTGGGCCGCCCTGTCGGCACTGGGTTTCCGACGCCGCGACGCACACCTTCTTCATCAGGCCGCGACCAAGTCCGGACGCCATGCCGCACGTCAGGCCACCGGCATTGGTGGGTTCCTGGTTTCGGTTGTGTCCTTCCTCAAGCCGAAGCCGCGCGATCTGGATGACGAAGAGCTGGACGCAGATCGCGATACGGGACGCGCACGCGTCATCAAGGGCGACGACGAATATGTCGACGCAGACTCCTATGATGTCGACTATGATGACGAAGACGAAGTCTATGATGAGGAAGACGAGACGTCATTTGATGATGAAGACCTGTATGAAGACGAAGATGACGGGATCGCGCCGATTCAAACGCGTCGCCTGTCCGTACCCGTCTCCAAGCCGAAACTGCCAAGCCAACCCCGTGTGACGAAATCGGACCGCCGCCGCAAGTCCACGCGCCTGCCCTCGATCGACTTGCTCCAGATGCCGGAAGAGCGCGGCGATACGGTGGACGAAGATGCACTGCTCGAGAAGGCTGCGCGCCTGACCGATGTTCTGAAGGAATTCGGTGTACGCGGCCGCATCAAGGAAGTGCGTCCCGGCCCAGTCATTACACTGTTCGAAATGGAACCAGCTCCGGGCGTCAAATCTTCCCGTGTGATTTCCCTGGCGGACGACATTGCCCGCTCGATGAGCGCGATCTCTGCCCGTGTGGCGGTGGTTCCCGGCAAGAATGCGATTGGCATCGAGCTGCCAAACGAAGACCGTGACACGGTTTACCTGCGCACGCTGCTTCAGGCCGAAGCCTATGTCGGCACACGGGCCAGCCTGCCAATGGCGCTCGGCGAAGACATTGGCGGCGTGCCAACCGTGGTCGACCTTTCCAAGATGCCTCACTTGCTGATCGCGGGTACGACGGGTTCGGGTAAGTCGGTTGGCGTCAACGCAATGATCCTGTCCCTGCTCTATCGTCACTCGCCGGAACAGTGCCGTTTTATCATGATCGATCCGAAAATGCTCGAACTGTCGATCTATGAGGGCATTCCACACTTGCTGGCGCCGGTTGTGACGGATCCGAAGAAGGCCGTGAACGCCCTGCAGTGGACCGTCCGCGAGATGGAAGGCCGCTATGAGCTGATGTCAAAAGCGGGCGTCCGTAACCTCGCTGGCTTCAATGACAAGGCCGCCAAGTACCGTGCCAATGGCGACGAACTTGTCCGCAAGGTCCAGACCGGATTTGATGAGCGCGGCAAGCCAATCTACGAAACAGAATCTCTGCCAACGGATCATATTCCGAATATTGTTGTTGTCATCGACGAGATGGCCGACCTGATGATGGTCGCAGGCAAGGAAATTGAAGGCTGTGTCCAGCGCCTCGCTCAGATGGCCCGTGCGGCTGGTATTCACTTGATCACGGCAACACAGAGACCATCCGTAGACGTTATTACGGGTACGATCAAAGCGAACTTCCCGACACGGATCTCCTATATGGTCACGACCAAGATCGACTCACGGACGATCCTGGGCGAACAAGGCGCCGAACAGCTGCTCGGTATGGGCGACCTGCTCTATCAGGCCCCCGGCAAGAAATCCCAGCGCCTTCATGGCCCGTTCGTGTCAGATGAGGAAGTCGGCTCGGTCGTTGACTGGCTCAAGGAACAAGGCGAGCCCGACTATGTCATGGATGTGCTCGAAGCGCCCGAAGATGGCTCAACGGGGTCTGCCGTCATGGATGCCATGCTCGGGACGAGCACCGGCGACGAAGACGACGATCTCTATTCCCAGGCGCTTGCCATCGTCGTCCGCGACCAGCGCGCCTCGACCTCCTATCTGCAGCGCCGCCTCAAGATTGGCTACAACAAGGCTGCAGGCGTAATCGATCGCCTCGAAGAAGAAGGCGCGATCTCTGCGCCGAACCATGCCGGCAAGCGCGAAGTTCTCGCAAGCGCGCGGCCAAGCCCCGAATAGATCCCACGAGCTTTGGTGGGAAACAAAGGACGAGCCTCCATCCGACGCAGAAGCGGGTGGGGGCTCATTTCATTTGCGGGCCCTAGCCCATTGGATACATCTGGTCTTTGGTGACGGCATCGCACGCCTTCATCACGTCTGCGGAGAGTTCCAGGTCTGCGGCTGCGAGAATGTCGGCCAACTGATCGAATTTCGACACGCCGACAATGGTGGAGGCGACGAAATCATGTTGTTTCGACCATGCTGTGGCCAGCGTCACGGGTGCCATGCCCGCATCCTTCGCGATGTCCATGAAGCGCCGCGTGGATTCCAGTGACTTTTCGTTGACGAACCGCCCGGCCATTAAGGTCTGACGCCCGCCATGTTGCAAATAGGCTGAGAAACGCGCGCCTTCGGGCAGGGCACCATCCTGATACTTGCCGGACAAGACGCCCCCTGCCAACGGCGAATAAGGGATAAGGCTGACACCTTCGCGGCGACACACTTTGGCCAATGCATCTTCAAAGCGGCGATTGTTCAGGCTGAAATTGTTCTGAATCGTGTGATAGCGCACCGTACCGAGCCGGTTGGAGGTCTCGATACTCTTCATCAGGCCCCAGGCATCTTCATTGCTACAGCCGACGATGCGCACTTTTCCTTCGCGAACGAGATCATCAAGGGTCTCCATCGTTTCGTCGAAGTCCGTGCCATGATCTGGCCAATGGGTCTGGTAGAGATCCACATAGTCGGTTTGCAACCGGGTCAGGCTGGCATCGATGGCGCGGCGGATATTGTGCCGGTCCAGCGCCGTCATCTCGCCGCGCTGCGATCCCTTGATCCAGCCATGCGACGGCCCGCACACTTTCGTCGCCACGATGAGGCGGTCGCGGTCTTTGGTCTTCATCCAGCGGCCAAAGATTTCCTCGGTTCGCCCAGCCCATTCAAGCTTTGGCGGCACCGGGTAGTTCTCGGCGGTGTCATAGAAATTGATCCCGGCTTCGAAACAGGCATCAAGAACCTTGTGGGCTTCGGCTTCGTCCGTTTGGGCGCCGAAAGTCATCGTGCCCATGCAGATGTCGGATACGTAAATGGCGCTCTTGCCAAGGCGGCGGTGTTTCATGGCGGTGACTCCCTCTTATCGGGAAGACACTAATGCGTCGGGCCGGAATGGCCAGCATTGCCCTAGGGGATATCCCGCTCTGCGGCATCGATGCAGCCAGCCGCTTCCAATGTATCGAGTGCCGGGGTGAGCTGCGCCTCGTACCGCTTCCATCGGGCCAGCGCCCGGGTATAGAGCGGCTCGCGCACCTGCGCGGAACTGGCGGTCGCAACCGGCGCGGCATTCTGGTGAAATTCCAGGCATTGGGCCTCAAATGACAGGCCGCAGAACTCGAGCAATCTCCGTGTCTGGGCCTCGATGTCGCCCACCACGTCTTCATAATGAACCTGTGTGAACCGGCCTGCCGGAAGCGTCTCGCTGTAATGCCGGATCATGCGGTCAAAGCCGACATAATAGTGCGCCGTGGTTTCCAGGTTCAGGGCGTAGTCGTAATAGGGAAACTGCGTCGCAAACAATTGCCTGTAATTGCTGAGCACTGTGTCCGCCGGATGCCGCCTGAGGCAGATGATCCGCGCTTCCGGCAGGGCCGCCAAAATGATGGGGGCGTAAATCGCATTCAGTGGCAGCTTGTCGATGAACCGCCCAGTCAGGCCGAGCGTGGCTTCAACGCGTTGCATGTACATCCGGCCAAGCTCGTCCTGGTCTACCTGCCCGGCTGCCGCCAGCGTTTCGACATCCAGCACGTATTTCGATCGGGTACCTGACAGGTGTTTCAGGCTGATCCCGAAATCGGCGAGTTCTCCGGCCGAAGTCACCTCGCTATGGCTCGACAGGATCCGGTCGACCAGGGTGGTTCCCGTCCGGGGCATGCCGACAATGAAAATGGGTTGCGCGCTGGTATGGCCACCCATCATTGGCAGGTGTGTCGTCGCTTTCGCCGCGTCGAAAATGGCGTCATCAAACGCCGTATCGTGCTGCACAGCGGCCCATTTGGCTGATTTGGCTTTGGCCAGCCAGCCCATCGCTTCGGCTGGTTGGTTCAAATCTTCATAGGCCTTGGCGAGGGCATGGCCGACGCGGAGCGCGTCATCGGCTTTATGGGCGACCGAGGGAAACACAGCTTTCAATTCGGCAATCTGGTTGTCGGCCTCGGTCTGCTTCGTGATCTGGACGATTGCGGCCAGAGCGCGGGTCTCGCCCGGATCCAGTATTAAGCATCTGCGATAGGCTTCCCGCGCTTCGTCCATGTGTCCGACAAACTGAAGCGCCGCTCCGAAATTGTAATGGTAGGCAGAGACATCTGGGGCGGTCGCCGTGGCCCGCTTGTAGAATTCCAGAGAACGGTCATGCAGTCCGGCGCGGCTGTAGACGACCCCCAGCGTGTCGAGCGTCAAGGCGTCGTCTGGCGCAAGCGCGGCGGCGGCATCCGCAGACCGTACAGCCGATTCGCGCCTGAGAAGTGCCATTTCACTGCGCGCTTTTTGGGCGAGCACTTCAGGGTGTTGTGGGCTGAGTGTCAGCGCACGATCAAACAGGTCTATGGCCTTGGCATGATTGGCGTGATCCGCGGTCAGGATGCCCAGTAGATAATACGCGCGCGGCTCGCCGGGGTCGCGTTTCAGCGCCTCCATGCAGTCGGCATGCGCATGCCTGTAAGCCTTCTTTTCCAGATGGCTCGCCGCCCGGTCCAGTAGCCCAATATTTGGCGAAGATGCCCAATTTTTGATCAGTCCATTGTTCCTTCATTCTACAACTGAGCCGTATAGGCGCAATTCTGTGCCAAAAATATTACGCCAAGGACATAAATGTGCTGCCGTGTGGGACGGTCGCTTGTGCCAAATTCTTCCCTGCTTCCTAATGTTGGAGGTGAGGTAGGAACTATAGGAGTTTCTACAAATGTCTAAATCCAGTCTACTACGGCAGACCAGTCTTGTCGTGCTTGCGACAGGCCTTGCCATGGGTGCCAGCGCCCAGGAAGAACCGTCCAGCGACAGCGAATTGCGCGCCCAGACCATTACGGTCACCGCCACCCGCCGCGCCGAAAGCGTCCAGGATATCCCTCTGAACATCGCGGCCCTTGGCGGCGAGCAGATCGAAGAGCAAGGCTTTGACGAACTGGCAGATGTGCTGGCTTATGTACCGGGTATCAACGTCGTTGATCGCGGTGGCCGTCAGGGCAACCCCGTTATTGTTCGTGGTCTGAATGCAGATGGCCTCGGCTCCGGTGACGGCAACAATGATGGCGGCGGCACGGTTGCCACCTATCTCGGCGAGATCCCGCTTTTTGTGGATCTCAAGCTGAATGACCTTCAGCGCGTGGAAGTCCTGCTTGGGCCACAAGGTACGCTCTACGGCGCCGGTACGCTTGGCGGCGCAATCCGTTACATCCCGAACAAGCCGGATTTTGATGGCGACCTACTGGAAGTGCGGTCGGAATTCTCAAAATATTCCGAAGCAGCATCGCTCAGCTATGAAACCGGCTTGACCTTCAACAAGACGTTTGCGCCAAACTTTGCGATCCGTGGCTCGGTCGACTACGAAGACGATTCCGGTTTCATCGACTATCCATACATCGTGCAGGAAATCGGTGTATCTGATCCGGACCCGGACTTTTCTGACCCGACTGATGTTGCGTCCAATTTGCGCGGCGTCACGGATGCGAATGGCGAGCGGACCGTTTCCGGCCGCCTCGCTGCGCGCTGGGAGCCAACTGAGTGGCTCGATGGGACGGCGACCTATTATTACCAGAAGTCCGAAATCGATGGCCGCCAGGGCTCCAGCTGGCGCAACACGCTCCAGACCGGGAAATACGAACTGGCCAAACGTGTCGAAGAACCGAACGAGATTACCAACCAGTTGCTGGCGCTTGAGCTGACAGCCGATCTCGGCTTTGCGGAGCTGACCTCCGCCACCGGCTATTCCCGGTTCGACGACAATGGCCAGCGCGACCAGACCGACCTCCTGATCTCGCTCGAATACAGCTATGAACTGTTCCCGACCTTCACCTCCTTCACGCATGAGAAGGGCCGCGAGAACACATTCAACCAGGAAGTCCGTCTCGTTTCGACGACTGACAGCCGGTTCAACTGGATCGTTGGTGCGTTCTACAACAATTCCGATGTGACCTCTTACTCGCAGGAGTACACGCCGGGATATGCGGACTATGTCGGCTTCGACCGCCCGGATGACCTGGAATACTATTCCCAGTTCTATTCTTCACTGGAAGAAGCAGCGCTGTTTGGGGAAGTTGGATTTGACATCACCGATCGCTGGACCGTCACGGTCGGGGGGCGCTATTATGAGTATGATCTGGAATCGTTCAGCGATGTCGATTTCCCGCTGTTCGATAGCGGTCCGAACTATCTCCAGCCCGTTGGCATCAGCGACATGGAAGACAGCCTGAAGTCTGACTTCGCAGCCGGCAGCCCGAATGGCACAGAGCGGACCAGCCAGTCCGATGACGGAACCCTGTTCAAGTTCAACACCTCTTATCAGGTGACAGATGATGTTCTCGGTTACTTCACGGTCAGCGAAGGCTACCGGATTGGTAACTCGAACGGTATTGGCGTTTGCCCGGCCTATGATCCGACCAACAACCAGCAAGGCGCATGTGCACTGCTGCCGGGACAGCAATTCGGACCGGGCGCTGGCGACGTTTCCACGCGGGACGAATCGCAATTCGGTCCTGACACGACCACCAATTATGAGCTTGGCTTCAAGTCGACCCTGATGGATGGGCGGGTCACTCTGAACGGCGCAGTCTACTATATCGAATGGACCGATCCGCAGCTGAGTTCTGCCACGATCAACGCCTCCATTCCGATCACGGTCAATGCCGAAGGCGCTGAGTCCAAAGGCTTTGAGGTCAATGGCGCCTGGGCAGTCAATGAGAACCTCTCCGTACGCGGCAGCTATAGTCATTCCGAGGCAACGCTCACCGCGGATGCACCGGGCCTTGTCGGCACGATCTCGCCTCCGGGCTTCGGATCGGTCTTGCTGGACGGCAGCGACGGCGACCGCCTGCCCGGCTCTCCGGAAGATCAGTTCGCAGTCTTCGGAACCTATGTCATGCCGCTCGAAAATGGCGCGGAAGTTGCCTTCAATGCCGGCTACACATGGCAGGGCGATGTGCTCAGCCGCACGGGTGGCCTCGGCGATGGTTTGACGCTCGATTCCTTCGGGCTGGCCAATGTCTCTGCCGTATATGACACGGGCGACTGGCAGGCGACCTTCTTCGTCAACAACCTCTTTGACGAGTTCTACGAGACCGGCGTCGTCGGCACGAATCTCTACAATCAGGTTCTGTCTGATGATGCGGGCGGCCCGGTCTATCAACGGACCTACTACACCCATGTCGGCGCGCCGCGTTCGATCGGTGTACGGTTCAAATATACGTTTGAATAGTCAACTTCCTGACTGTTCCAAAGGTCAATCCCCGGGGTCGCCTGTCATGGGCGGCCCCTCCCTGTTTCAGGCCTCATCCAGCAAAACGGCAAAGTCCACCACTTCAAACCCATGCCCCGTCGCGCGGGCAAACCGCTCCAGATCATCCCGCGCAATCGCCGTGGTCCCGGTATTGGTCAGTGGGTGGAAATTCACCGGATCGTGATCCAGCAGCGCGGCATCGACCAGGAAACGCACGCGCCCGCCTGTATCATTCATCAGGGCAAATGCCGTCACCGATCCCGGTGTCACGCCCAGCACTTCGTCCATCAGATCGGGTGAACCAAACGACAGCCGCCGCGTGCCGATCAGGCGATGAAGCCGGTTCAGCTTGAGCTCTGAATGTGCCTCCGCCGCGATCAGGATGATCGCGCCATCCTTGTCGGTCAGGAACAGGTTCTTGGTGTGTCCGCCGGGCATGGAGGCTTTCAGCTCCCGCCCCTCATCCACCGTAAACACGGCATCATGCCAATGTGTTGTGTGGGCGACGCCCAATTCATCCAGATAGGCAAAGAGATCATCAGGGGTTGCGGTCATGGCGTCCTTTGGGCCAAGACTTTAGCCTCCCGTCAAGCACTGCTCTGGATACCGCTTCATGCATCTCGATTGCTACAAGATCTACGACGTCGCGCCACAAATGGTGCCTGCGCGCTCCAATCGCGACTGGATGGACGCCTTCACAGATCGCCATCCCTATCGCTGCCTGCCGCTGACCATGGCCAATTCCACCGGCTGGGAATTGCTCTGCCCGATGGACATCAAGATCAAATGGAATGGCGGCACGCGCAATGAAGACATTCAGATCCTGACGCGCGGCGATCCGAACGCAATTTCCAGCTTTGCCGATGCGCATTTCATGCGCGGCATCGTCACCTTCCATACCGGCCACCTGTTCCGCACGCCGCCCGGCTGGGGCGTCTGGGTCACGGGTCCGCCAAACTGGCCAAAGGATGGCATCTATCCGCTGACGGGCCTGGTCGAGACCGACTGGCTGCCCTTCCCGTTCACAATGAACTGGCAGATGACGCGCCCCGGCGAAGTGATCTTCGAAAAGGACGAGCCCTTCGCCTTCATCACGCTGATGGAGCACAAGAAGCTGGAAGAGATCGAACCGGAGCGGAAGCTGCTGCGCTCGAACACGGAATTGGTGAAGGAATATAATGCCTGGACCGAAAGCCGGTCAGACTTCAACAAGCGCCTGAAGACAGGCGAAGAAAACGCTATGAAGGAACGCTGGCAGCGCCACTATATGCGCGGCGAAAAACCCACGGGCGACAAAGCCGATACCCACCAAACCAAACGCCGCCTGAAAGCGCCGAAAGAGGTCTAGAGGTGCAGAGCAGGCGCGCCTCTCGCCCAGCCCCGGCTCCCTCCACTTCCACAAACGCTTCGGCTTCGAAGAAATCGGCGAGAACATCTTCGTGCCAAGTGAGAAGGAAGTGATCTATATGGAGCGGGTGATATGAGTCAGGAATTCAGGGGTCTCACTTCAGAAGAACGCGCGGCATTGGAAAGTGGCCTTTCTCTTGCGTCGAGACTGGCGGACGCTGCCCCGCCTCTTACCGCTGCGCATGTACAAGACCTCTACGACACGCTCTCGAGCCAGTATCCGGAATATGGTGAAGGCATCATCGCGGCGGGACTGGCATTCGGGGAACTGTTGGCCCAGAAGGTTCCGCTTGAATGGGTGCGGGTGAAGGACGAGTTCGGAGAGGAAACAGGCCTGGCCATACCTGACCTGAAGATATTTTGTTCTCCAGTCAGCATGATTCAGAAGCGGGTAAGGGAGTCCGCGCGGGTCAGCATCACTGACCTTTGCAATGCGATGGCGAGCGAGCTGCAGCGCATGGCGGACTCTGGGGAATACGACAGCCGACCGTAGGTAGCTCTAACCTTTTCGCCCGGCCTTCTCGTCAATCCCACTGATGCCTTGCCGTTTCTCCAGCGCGGCGGCCACCGCATCGAGGCTCACCCCCCGCGAGCGCAGTGCGACAAAGGCATGATAGAGCACGTCGGCCGCCTCGCTTGCCACATGCGCATCGCTCTCGCGGCGCACGGCCTCGGCCAGCTCCATGCCTTCCTCATGCACTTTCTCCGCGCAGGCTTCCGGCCCCTTGGCCAGCAGTTTTGCGGTCCACGAACTGGCTGCGTCGCCTTCCTTGGCGCGTGCGTCGATCGTGGTGCCGAGATGGGCGAGGGCCGCAGCCAGGCGGTCAGGGGAGCCGAGATCTGTCATGGCCTTGGCTTAGCGCACTTACGCGACGTGAGGAAGCGCGGGCGCTTGACGCGAGGCCTTACTGGCGCACTTTAACCTCAGGAAACGCCACCAGATCAGGAAGAATGTCATGAAAGACCGGGTCTCCATTACCATGCTGGACGACGGCATCGCCGACGTTCGCTTCATCCGCACTGACAAGATGAACGCCCTCGACCCCGCCATGTTTGACGGCATCAATGAGGCGATTGCCCAGCTGAAAGAGACAAAGGGCCTGCGCGCCGTGGTCGTCTCAGGTGAGGGCCGCGCCTTCTGCGCCGGGCTGGATCTCTCCAGTCTCGGCAGCGATTCCGGCAGCGACGAGTCCAAGAGCGTCACCGGCAGCAAGAACACCTTGTCCGACCGCACGCACGGCATCGCCAATCGCGCGCAATATGTCGCCTGGGGATGGCGTGAGATTCCGGCGCCGGTCATCGCCGCTGCGCATGGTGTGGCCTTTGGGGGCGGCTTCCAGATTCTCTCCGGCGCCGATATTCGCTTTGTCCATCCAGACACACGTTGCGCCATCATGGAACTGAAATGGGGCCTCGTGCCCGACATGGCGGGTTTCCCGCTCTGGCGCGGCAATGTCCGTGACGATGTGCTGCGCGAACTGACCTATACCAACCGCATCTTCAACGGCACCGAAGCGCAGGAAATGGGTTTTGCCACCCATGTCTCCGACAATCCGCTGGATGATGCGATGGCGCTCGCCAAGCAAATCGCGCTGAAGAACCCGGACGCGATCAAGGCCTCCAAACGCATCTTCAATTCCATGCAGGATGCCACCGACGCGGAACTCCTAATGGCGGAATCGGTCGAGCAGGACAAGATCATCCGTACACCGAACCAGATGGAAGCGGTGTTCGCCGAGATGCAAAAGCGCAAGCCGGCCTTTACCGACTAGTCGCTCTCGCCATTTGCGGCCTCAAACGCGGCAAAGGCTTCTTCGCCCGTCAGCATCGGCGTGTCATTGGCCAGATCATAATAGGCGGCTTTCTCGTCGATGAAGATCTGCTGCGACAGCTTTGACAGGTCGGCCTCCTGAAACAGGCCGGCCGACAGGGCGAAATGGTCGTGGAATTTGAGGTGGTAGTAGAGATGGCTGCCACAGGTCTTGCAGAAGGCCCGCTCGGCCCAGTCCGAGGACTGGTAGTCGGCGATATGGTCCTCGCCTTCGATCTCCAGCTTGCCGTCATGGTCGACCGTGAACAGCGGCCCGCCGCCCCAGCGTCGGCACGTCGCGCAATGGCAAACTGCCACCTCATTGATGTCCGGCACCGTGATCGTCACCGCGCCGCATAGACAATGGCCTTTCATGATCGCTCCCTCCTGTTTGTATAAGGAGGCCAGCCTACGCCAATGCGGCCATATCTCAATTGAAGGCTTTGTGACGATTTCGTCAGAGGGGGCGGACAGGCGCTCCGGCGGCAGCCAGTGCGGCGCGGGCCTCGGCAATCGTCGCTTCGCCGAAATGGAAGATCGAGGCAGCCAACACCGCCGTCGCCCCGCCCTCGATCACGGCGGGGGCGAGGTCTTCCACCTTGCCTGCCCCGCCACTGGCGATGACGGGAATGTTCACCGCGCCGGTGATCGCCTTCAGCAGCGGCAGGTCGTAGCCTGATTTCGTGCCGTCCCGGTCCATGCTGGTCAGCAGGATTTCTCCGGCGCCCCGCGCTTCGGCTTCCTTGGCAAAGGCCACCGCATCAATGCCGGTTTCCTTGCGGCCACCATGGGTGAAGATCTCCCAATGGTCGCCCACGGCCCGCGCATCGATTGCCACGACGACCGCCTGCGATCCGGCTTTCGCGGCGCAGCGCGAAATCACGGACGGGTCAGCCACGGCGGCGGAATTGATCGCCACCTTGTCGGCGCCCGCACGCAACAGCGCTACCAGGTCTTCCGCGCTGCGCACCCCGCCGCCCACGGTTAGCGGCATGAAACATTGCTCCGCTGTTGCCGAAACAATGTCCATCAGCGTGCCCCGGCCCTCATGCGTGGCGGAAATGTCGAGAAAGCACAGCTCGTCCGCCCCCTGCGCATCATAGGCTTTCGCCAGCGCCACCGGGTCGCCCGCGTCTTTCAGGTCAACGAAATTGACGCCCTTGACGGTGCGGCCGTCCTTCACGTCGAGACAGGGAATGATGCGGGTCTTCAGGCTCATGAGGTGGGCTTTAGCGTCCACGCGCCCGGAAGGGAAGCGCCTTGCAGGTATGTAACGGAACAGGGGGCCGGGGCCACGCATTGATTGGGGGAATGCGATGGCAATTCTGCCGCGCATGAATAACGCGAACCACAGGAGACCCACCTATGAAACGCCGCAACCAATTGATGATCGCTGCTGGAGTCCTGAGCGCTGCAGGGGCCGCCTTTGCCGGCCAGAAATACGGCCGCAAATTCCTCCGCGAGCGCCGTCAGGATGAAAGCAACACGCAAGCCACGAACGGCGCAGACACATCCAGCCAGTTCCGCCAGCACAAGGGTGTCTCCAGCCCTCATGGCGACCCGGTCACCGCGCACTGATAGGCCAGATCGACAGATGAAACAGGGGCCGCAGCCTATGCGGCCCTTTTTCATGCATGCCATCCTGACAAGGGTTTCACTCAAGTCGCTGCGCCTCCTGTGCTATACTTCCTTCATGGCGGGCCTCCGCCCGCCCTCGCACCACAAAGCAAGGGAGACACGATATGAATCTTTCCAAAACCATGCGCCGGGCCGCCGACGCGGCCGCAACGCACCCGAAAGAAACCTTCCTGCGTCAGGGCATGCGCCATGCGCGTCTCGGCGATAGCGAGTTTGATCGCGCCCCCGATGCGCCCGCGCTCTCGGACATCGCCCATGCCCTGCGCACACGCCGCATGATGCCGCCCGTGCTGGGCCGTCGCTAGGTGACATCGCGGAACCGGCAGGCGGTCGCGCGCATTGATAGGGTAATCCCATAACGCACAAGGAGCCCGCCCATGAAACTCTGGAAACAAGCCGCCATCGCCGCCGCAACCGCCGCCCTCACGGCTGGCGCTGGGCAAGTCGCCAAACGCGCGGCCCTGAACTTCATGGGCCGCCGCTCCCATAATGGCCCGCGCCTTATTCCGGCGGTGTCCGAACACGTCACCAGCGTGGCCAACAAGCCACGGCGCGCGGTGCGCTGAGCCCCCCTGTAATAACGACAACAGACCGGCCCCCCAACAGGGCCGGTCCTTTTTGTCCGCCCCCATCCTGTTGCTTAGCAGGGTCTTAACGGGACCGGCGCAATTTACGCGCCCAGTGAGCGGCAATCTTAACAGCGTTCTGCGAAAGGTCTCGTGTGGGAGGGGCGCTGTTGCGGATGCCTGATAGAAATATTGCCTGGGCCATACGGCTCGGCGTGCTGGTCACACTTCTGGTCTTGATGTGCGTTGTCACGCCCGTCTATCTCTGGATCCAGGCCTATGGCTCGATCAGCGGCCCGGCGGCGATGGCATTTGCCACGATCCTGCCTTTGATCATTTGCCCCACGCTCAGCTTCATCATGTTGCGCACCCGGCTCAGGATCTATCGTCTGGCCGAACAGAATTACAAGATCGCGCACAAGGACGAATTGACCGGCCTGCCCAATCGCCGCGCCTTTTTCGAGGCCGCGCGCCAGCTCCAGACCCGCGCGCATTTCGTCGGGCGGCCCTTCTTCTGTGCCATTGCCGACATCGACAATTTCAAGCGCGTGAATGATTCCCACGGCCATGATGTGGGCGACCATGTCCTGCGAGAGATCGCGGTCAGGCTGAACGCAAAAGTGCCAGAGGATTGCCTTGTCGCCCGTCTGGGCGGGGAAGAGTTTTCCATTGCGGGCATGTTCTCCAGCGAGGTCGTGGCCTATCGCGCGCTCGGTCGGCTGGTGCGGGATGTGGCCGCCGAACCGATCCAGACTCCGATAGGTGAGCTGACCGTCACGATCAGCCTCGGCTATTGCAAGGACCATGACAGCCGCGAAATCTCGACCCTGCTATCGCGCGCCGACAAGGGGCTCTACGCCGCCAAACGCTTCGGCAAGAATCGCGCAATGAGCTTTGACCACCCCGACAGCGACCCGGAAATGTTCGCGGCCTAGGCTGCCTTTCCAAGCGCAGAAGCATTCCCACATTTCCAGTCCCCTCCCCCACTTCTCCGGCGCATGCCGGGGTTTCGTCCGGCTGGCTCCTTCTGGCTTCGGCAGGAGACGCCGGCCTGCGCCGAGGATACGGTTTGTGGGATAGAGATCATTCTCCTCCGATGACCCCTGCGCAGGCAGGGGTCCATCTCGGGACTTCCCCCTTCGCACATGAGGTAGCTTCAGGAGATGGATACCTGCCTACGCAGGTATCTTCGGAGCTGGGATTTTGCGCTCCCTATCCGTCTGAGAACTCCCCGCCCCATACTAAGCATCTGCTCTCACAGGAGCCGGATCAGGTACCGTTCTGGTTGTGGGTTGCAGGGTCAGGATGGTGCGGGTCGGAGCGACGGTCTGATGCGCGCCTAGGCAGGTCAGGCCAGGGTGAGCCGAGGAAGCTCGGTTGGGAATCCGCCTCGTCCGGTCGCACGGGAGAAATCCCCGGATGAGCCATGCGTGTGAAAGCACGGTGGAATCGTTCGCGCGGCGCCGGTAACGAAGACCCGGGACCATGGGCCCCCATGAGGGTGCTCGCCGAAACTCCTGTCCGGCGCGGCGGGCGGTAACGCTCCACTCCGTAGCCATCTACACAATCAAGGCGGAGCGCCACGGCGCCTGCCGCGCCGACGGCTCTGTGAGGGGCCGGCTACGAGATATCCGGATGGTTCGCGCCAGTCCGGCTTTGGGCGCTGCCCTCTCCTCCCGATGATACCTGCGCAGGCAGGTATCCATGGACGAACAATTCGGCAGGCGCGAGGGGAGCGGTCTTACCATGCTTACCCGCCTGCGCGAGCATCTCCTGAACTTTGAAATGAGGAGACCTCATTGGTTGAGCGTAAAGAACAAATCCTTCCAGTCCGGATTGGTCTCTTCGATCAGGCGAATCTTCCAGGCGCGTTTCCATTTCTTGATCTGGTATTCCCGCGTCTTCGCCGCCTCTCGCGTATCGTGCGCTTCCATCCAGACAAGTCGCTTGATGTCATGCTTGCGGGTATGGGCCGCGCCGCGGCCTTCCCGATGGGCCAGCACACGGGCCCCAAGATTATCCGTATGGCCCGCATACAATGCGCCATTCTTCCGATTGGCCATGATGTATGTATAGAACGCCACGCGAGCCCCCCTGAAACCGCAGCGCTTGAACCCTACCTGCCTCAGGCTAAGAGGAAAAGACTTGCCCCCTCCCTCACCTCCGAAGATACCTGCGCAGGCAGGTATCCATCTGCTGACGCTGCCTCATGCACCATATGGAAAGGGTCCGAGATGGCCCCCTGCCTCCGCAGGGGGCTGCGGCAAGTGGGGTGCGATGGAGAGAAGGCAACTCAAAAAGGGAGACCGATCTATCAGAAACTATCTCCAAGTGAAACTAGTCTAAATCTTGGTTTGGGTCAAAACCAACACGAGTCACTAGTTCGTTCATGGCGTAGTGTACAAATTCACGCCCCAGCCCGGTTAGCTCATATTGTTCTAAGTCGTCGAATGCAGATTTTATTTGGCCGCCACCAGAGCCTCGTGTCGGCTTTTTCTTTATAAAGTTGCCAGCATAGTCAGTCTCCCTATGCTGACGAATTATGCTGCCTGTAGAAAGATCGCGAATAAGTAGTTTGTAAAGATCTGCATCAGCCGAGTCCTCCCGTACTTCGGGACGCCCCAATTCTCTCCAAATTTCCCCTCTCGTAATGCCGGTGGTATTATAAATTGCTGAAATGACTTCAAAGTGGAATTCTGAGTAGGTGTTTATCCAATCCAAAAACATAGAAACGACGTCATCTGAGCTCGTGTTTGCGGCAGCCGCGTTCGCCAAAATGTTCCGTACTATGCGTTGCTTTTTCTCACTCTCTGCCCCACTCCAGTTTCTGAATGCCTTTCTCATTAATGACTTGTATTCCGGGCTTTCGACTCTTTCAGCAACGTCATCATTACCTAAATCCAACCTTGCCAAAACTTCAGCTAATACTCGCTGCTTTTCTCTCATTTCCGCTTGGAGCATTTTAAACCAAGCAAGGAAGGCGGTATTTGCTCGTTCCTGTTCTTTTCCGCTCCATTCGCCGGCGATCCAAGACGATAGGCCACCCAAGAAAGGTACGGCGCCGCCTACAACAGAGAGGCCAGCTTGGCCAGCTTTGGATATCCCCTTGGTTTCAACATCCGAAAACTCTTTATCCAGATCAATATTGGAAAAATCATTTCCACTTTCAAATTCGTCTGTCATTACACATCCAATTGTGTGATGGCGGCGGGGCGCATTTGCCCCGCCACTCTTTTAGAAGCCACTACAAATTATGCGTAGCGAATCAACCGCCAGTACACCGCATTTCCCTTGTAAGGGGGCATACGATTACCTTTTGCGATCGGGGCTTCTGCGTCTGACGAGACGTATCCGTCCGCCTTCCACACACCGGACTCGGGACAAACCGAACCCGTCTTCACTTTTGTGCCAATAGGCACCTTAGTTTTGGCATACATTTGGTATGCTCCTTTAATTAAAGGGCTTTACCAATGTTAACGACTCTTGTAGTACTGCTGAGTCGAATCAAAACGACAACGTCTGTTTCCGAGGGACCCTTAGAACCCTCAGGTCAAGGCGCTCGGGGGCGGTGCGTGCGAGCGCCGTCCCCGAATCGTGCGTTAACCGAATGAATCTGTCTGTGTTCGCAAGAATTTGCAAGCACTCATTCGTTGAGAGTGCTAAATAGTTTCCTCAAGGGAAATGACCTCACCCGCCACAATATCCCCATCATAGAGCGCCCGCCCGAGGATGGACCCCGCAATCGGCGCGTCGGCGGCGATCAGGGCGCGGATGTCGTCCACGCTGGCAACACCGCCCGATGCAATGATCGGGATGCTGACCGTATTGGCAAGCTCTGCCGTAAACGGAACATTGACGCCGGTCTTCAGGCCGTCGCGGCCAATATCGGTCGCGACGATGGCGGCGACGCCGCAGCCTTCAAACGCTTTCGCAAGTTCGGTCGCCTTTATGTCGCTGGTCTCGGCCCAGCCCTCGACCGCGACCATGCCGTGCTTCGCATCAATGCCAACCACGACCTGCCCCGGCAGGGCGCGGGCGGCTTCCTTGACCAGTTCCGGGTCGCGCAGCGCCGCCGTGCCGAGAATGACGCGTGAAATGCCGGCCTCCAGCCAGGCATCGATCTGGGCGCGGGTGCGGATGCCGCCGCCGAGCTGGACCGGCGCATCGGTGGCTTTCAGGATCGCCTCGACCGCGTCGCGGTTGACCGCCTTGCCCTCAAAGGCGCCGTTCAGGTCGACGACGTGAAGATGCGTGAACCCCGCCTCGCGGAAGGCTTTCGCCTGGTCGGCCGGGCTGTCGGAAAACACCGTCGCCTGGTCCATCTCACCGCGCAGCAGGCGCACGCACTGGCCGTCTTTCAGATCGATGGCGGGATAGAGGGTAAAATTCATGTTGTCTCCTTAGCGCTCATCCTGGGCGAAGTCGAAGGAGAGCGCGGGCTGGGAGCGGCTCGCCCTTCGACTTCGCTCAGGGTGAGCCGGGTCATGGGGTCCATGTCAGGAAATTGGAGAGGATGCGCAGGCCGACGCCTTGCGATTTCTCGGGGTGGAATTGCGTGCCGAACAGATTGCCCCGCGCCACCGCTGCCGTGATCGCCTGCGCGCCATAGCTCGCCGTGGCGGCAATATCGGCGGGGTCTGTCACGGTAAACGCGTAGGAATGGGTGAAATAGACATGCGGCTCAGCCCCGAGCCCCGCCAGGACGGCGTGCGGCGCGCCGGAAAAGCTGAGCCCGTTCCAGCCCATATGCGGCACACGAAGGCCCTCGCCCGGCTGGATGCGGGAAACCTCGCCGCCGATCCATTCGAGCCCCGGCGTCGCGCCGTCTTCACGGCCGGTCTCGGCCAGCAGCTGCATGCCCACACAGATGCCGAGGAAGGGGGTGTTGCCATTCAGGCAGGCGGCTTCCAGCGCCTTGACCACGCCCGCCTGCGCCCGCAGGCCCGCTGCGCAATCGGCAAAGTGCCCCACGCCCGGCAACACAACCCGCTCGGCGGCGAGGATGTCTTCGGCGCGGTTCGTGATGCGGATCTCATGCCCGCTGCCGGACAGGCGCGCGGCTTCGCGCAGGGCGCGGCCGGCCGAGTGCAGGTTTCCGGATCCGTAGTCGATAAGGGCAACAAGGCTCATGGCCGCGCTCTTAGCCTCGCCGCGCCCGTGAGGGAAGGGGCAAGCCTCCCTTGCGCCCAGGGGCAAGGTGCCGCAATCTCGACAGGAAACGACCTCACACGGAGCCTGCCCATGCGATCCATCCTGCCCGCCCTGTCCGCCTGCCTGCTCATGGCCTGCGCCGCCACCCCCGCCTGGCCCGATGCAGCCGAGTCTGCTGCGCTGGAAGAGGCGCGCAATCAGGCGGAGCTGACCAGCGAATTGTCGAGCAAGCTCTGGGAATGGGCCGAGGTCGGGTATCAGGAAGAGAAATCCTCCGCCCTGCTCCAGCAGACGCTCGCGGATGAAGGCTTCACGGTCACGCCCGGCGTCGCTGGCATCCCCACCGCCTTCATGGCCGAGTACGGCTCTGATGGCCCGGTCATCGCCCTGCTCGCGGAAATGGACGCCCTGCCGGGTATCAACCAGGCGGCCTCACCGGATCGCGAAGAAGTCGACGGCAAGGGCGCAGGCCACGCCTGTGGCCACAACCTGTTCGGCGCGGGCTCTGTCTCTGCGGCGGTCGCGATCCGCCACTGGCTGGAAGACACCGGCACGCCGGGTCGCATCCGCGTTTATGGGACGCCCGCAGAAGAGGGGGGCTCTGGCAAGGTCTACATGGTCCGCGCGGGCCTCTTCAACGATGTCGACATTGCCATGCACTGGCATCCTGGCGACCGGAACTCAGCGGCAGCCAACACGTCGCTTGCCAACCGGTCGGCGAAATTCCGCTTCTCCGGGATTTCCGCTCACGCCGCTGGCGCGCCGGAGCGGGGGCGTTCCGCGCTTGATGGGGTCGAGGCGATGAACATGATGGCCAACATGATGCACGAGCACATCCCCCAGGATGCGCGCATGCACTATGTCATCACGTCCGGTGGCTCTGCCCCCAATGTCGTGCCGGACTTTGCCGAAGTCTTCTACTATGTCCGCCACCCTTCACCGAAGGGCGTTGAAGCCATCTGGACCCGCCTCGAAGACGCGGCCCGGGGCGCCGCGCTGGGCACGGGCACTGACGTGGAATGGGAAATCATTCACGGCAACAATCCGCTGCTCGTGAATGAGAAACTGGCCCGCATGATGGACGAGAAACTCCGGCTGGTTGGCGGGGTGGACTACACGCCAGCTGAGCGCGAATTTGCCGAGACCATCGCCTCGACCTTTGACAACCCGGCACGCGATATTGCCTCAGCCGCTGAAGTGCAGGATTTCGAAGTCTCCATGGGGTACGGCTCCACCGATGTGGGCGATGTGTCCTACGCGGTCCCGACGGTCGGCCTGCGCACAGCGACTTGGGTGCCGGGCACATCGGCGCATTCCTGGCAGGCAGTTGCGGCCAGTGGCACGTCGATTGGTCATAAGGGCACACAGGTCGCCGCGGAGACGCTGACGCTGGCGGCAGTGGAGCTGTTCACCAATAAAGGCCTGCGTGTTGAAGCCCGCGAGGAATTCGACGCGGCCCGGGGTCCGGATTACGAGTACAAGTCGCTGCTCGGTGACCGTGAGCCGCCGCTTGATTATCGGAAATAAGACCCCTTAGAGGCTACCCTTGGTGCTCGCCGGCTTGCCGCCCAGTTTCGGGTCGACCGCAATTGCCGCGCGGAGCGCCCGGGCGGTGGCCTTGAAGCAGGACTCGGCGATGTGGTGGCAGTTCTCGCCATAGAGGTTCTCTATGTGCAGGCACATGCCACCATTTCCGGCCAGGGCATGAAAGAACTCCTTGAAGAGTTCGGTGTCCATTTCGCCGATCTTGTCGCGACTGAAATCCACTTTCCAGATCAGGTAAGGCCGCTTGCATAGGTCCAGCGCGGCGCGGGACAGCGTCTCATCCATCGGCACATAGGCGTGGCCAAATCGCGTGATTCCTGCAAAGTCGCCAAGCGCCTTCATGATCGCCTGTCCGATAACAATTCCTGTATCTTCAACGCTGTGGTGCATGTCGATATGAAGATCGCCCTTGCACCGCACAGTCAGGTCGATAGCCGAATGCTTGGAGAAGCTCTCCAGCATATGATCGAAAAAGCCGATCCCGGTTTCGATGTCGGACTTTCCAGTGCCATCCAGATCAACGGTTACCGAGATATCGGTTTCCTTGGTGGTACGGGTAACGGTGGCGGTACGATTATTGGTCATCTAGGCCCATATAGTGGTTTGAATGTCTTACAGCTAGCGCGTTTTGTTCACTGATTCCTAAACATATTCCGGAAAACATAGTTACCGCACACATAGGTGGCGAGTGGTGAGGAATATCTAAGCGTGGACAAACAGAGTTTCATCTCGAGACTTCTGGGCCGGATGACCATTCCCCGGTTTGCCGCGTGGTGCGCAGCGGTCGCAACGATTATCATTTTTGTCGGCGTATGGACGATTGAGCAGGCCTATGGTGCGCTCATCGAAGGTAAAGCATGGACAGACATGTCTTTGCCGATCTGGGCGATCATGCTGTTGCTGCTGTCTTCATCGGTCGTGGCCGCCATTACAGCCTGGTTTTTTGCCCGGGAATTCCAGAACGTCCTGGTTGATTTCACGCGATATCTTGAAGTGGCGCAGGTTGATCCGTCGGCGCGCTTGTCCAATGTTTCGTTTGTCGAGCTCCGCCGGTTGCGGTCGGTTGTCATCCGATCGGTCGGCAAGTTGCGGCGCGACAATGATGCGCTTCGACGCACGGCCTACGAAGATCCGCGCACGAGTATGCCAAACCTGATTGCGCTGGAAGAACACATAACCAAGACCCTGCCCCGCGCAAAATACGAAACGCCCGCCGCGCTCATCGTCCTTGATCTCGATAATTTCACGCGGGCTTCCGAGCGACTTGGTGCGCTTGCGAGCGAAGCCGTCCTGAAGGCGTGTGGACAGCGTATGACGAATGCGCTCGACTCGCTCGAGGGTCCGGTTCGCGCCGGGCTGAACAACTCCATGCTGGCCGCGATGCAGGCCGACAGTTTCGCCTTGTACCTTCCAAGCGCGGTCAGCCGCGACTACGTCTCGAACATTGCACGCGCTATTCGGCTCGCCTTTGCGGATCCTTTCATCGTGTCCGGACAGTCTGTAACGCTGGGCATTTCTGGCGGTATCGTCATCGCGCCCGAAGACGCCGATACGATGCACAAATTGTTTCGTCACGCAGAGCTTGCCCTGCGCCAGGTTCGTACCGACACCGGATCCGGCTTCCGTTACTTCTCACCACGCCTGAACCGTGTTGCGCGTGGCAAGTATATGCTGGAAGCTGAACTGCGCGACGCAGTCGCCAATCGTGAGTTCAAGACGCATTTCCAGCCCAAGATCGATTTTCAGACCGGCCAAGTCGTCGGTGCCGAGGCATTGGCTCGTTGGGTCCGACCGAACGGGAAGATCATATCTCCGAACACATTTATTCCGCTGGCAGAAGAAACCGGACTCGTGACCCAAATCGGGGAACAGGTTCTTGAAGCGGCTTGCGAATCCGCCCGCATCTGGATGCAGGAAGGCTTCAACGCAACGGTCGCGGTAAACGTGTCACCGCGCCAGTTTCAGTCCAGTGATCTGACAGAAACCGTTCTGGCGATCCTCAAGCGTACTGGCTTGCCACCGAACCGCTTGGAGCTTGAGATCACGGAAAGCATGGCCGTGTCCGAACCTGAAAAGGTTGCGCGGGTGATGCGCCCTCTACGGAGCCTTGGGACAAAACTGGCGATTGATGATTTTGGAACGGGGCATTCCAACTTGTCCATTCTGACCCAGCTGCCGTTTGACGTTTTCAAGATCGACCGCCAGTTCGTCTCTGCGCTTGAATCGGACGAGCAAGCTCCCGCGATCATTGAAATGATTCTGGCCATGGCCGAAACGCTAGGGCTGAATACGGTTGCGGAAGGTGTTGAAACTGAGCGTCAGGCAGACTTCCTGCGTCGGCGCGGCTGCTCGATGGCCCAAGGCTTTCTGTACAGCGCAGGTCTGCCACATGAGGCCTTCATGGATTTCATTCGGGGCTGGAGTAGCAAGAGTGAGGCATCGCGCCTTAAGGTCGGCTAACGCGCAGGATTGCGACGGTACACATTGACGATTGCGTCCTTGTATTCCGCCTGCTGCCAAAACTCATAGCCGCATTTGTCAGCGACTCGTTGGGACCCGGCATTGTCCGGATCAATGATGCAGACGCTTTGCCCCGGGCGATTCTCATCGAGCCAATCATGCATCGCGCCAACGGCTTCGCTGGCGTAACCCTTTCCCCAAGCGACTTCCGCAAAGACCCAGCCGGCTTCTGGCCATTCAGACAAGTCCGGCGTCATGCCGCGCATAAAGTCTGCGAATCCGCCTTCACCGATGAATGCGCCTGTCTCACGATCCTCGATTGCCCAGGAGCTATACCCCAGCAGGTCCCACATTCCGCGATTGCGGCAGATGGTAAACCAGGCTTCCTGACGTGATCGCGGAGTTCCGCCTATATGTTGGGTCACTGATGGAGACCCCCACATGGCTGCAGATGGCTCGAAGTGACGGGTCTCGTGGGGACAGAGCACCAATCGATCGGTGATGATGACAGGCAGGGTCATGACAGTTGCCGCCTCAGGCCTTTTGCTTCATCTTTTCCAGCATGGCCCCCATGGCCGCATGTACGGCTTGCATGCCCTTCAGTGGTCGAACCATAACTTTGAAGTCTTCAATCTGTCCGTCAGGGTTCCAGGCGATCATATCGACTCCATTCACTAGCACGCCATCCATTTCGCATTCAAACTCAAGGACCGCCTTGTCGCCGCAATCGAATACGCGTGTGTAGCGGAACGTGTCGCCGCCCAGCGTTTGTCCGGCAGCGGTCAAGTAGGCCATCGTGATTGGCTTGCCCTCCTGCGGTGTATGCACAACCGGACTTTTGAAGACCACATTGTCAGCGAGTTGGACAGACAGACCAGCAGGTGAATGGTCACCATTCATCCAATCAAACCAGCGTTGCAGGTTTGGGCTATGGCCCGTCATGGCGATAAGGTGTTCAGCCATCGGATTTCCTCTCGATTATTCTTGTATTGCGGTGACCGGTTTTCCGATCAGGTAATCGCCCGGATCATTGAAACAGCTCCCGCGAAGTGCGACCCAGCCGCCAGGAAAGTCTGGCTCCGTGAACACGATGTCCACGCGGCCCCAATTATAGTGGGATTCCCCCGTTGCCGGATCGGTGACGGCAACATCACAGAGCTCGATCCCCGGACTTTCCGCCTCAATCCATATGCCGGCATAGGCGGTTCGGCCCTCATAGACACCTGCCAGATCCTTGATGTAGACGGTGCCGCGCTCGGTCAGGCCCGGATAAGACCAGACGGCCCAGCCGTCATCGGTCTCATCCTCGTAGACGACGTCACCAATCGGTGTGGACCAGACTTCATCTGCGATAGCAGACAGGCCTATCAAGCTCAGACCCAGCAAGGCCGTAATGGATTTCCGCATCACTGATACTCCCTCTTCCAAGGGAAACCCTATCACGCAATTGCTCGGCGTGAAGAGGGATCAGGTCGCGTATGCGGCGGCTAGCTCGGGATCTTTCGAAGCGACGAGGTCTGCCAGGTCGGAAATCACCTTGGCCTGTTTCCAGGTCGCATCGTCCTGCATCTTGCCATCAATCATGGCCACACCAGAGCCATCCGGCATGGCATCAAGGATCTTGCGCGCGAATTTCACCTCGTTTGGATCGGGGCTGAAGACCTTTTTGGCGATGGCGATCTGGTTCGGGTGAAGGCTCCACGTGCCTGAGCAACCCAGCAGGAAGGCATTACGGAATTGCTGTTCGCAGGCGTCAAGATCGGCAATATCGCCAAACGGACCATAGAAGGCGTTGATCCCTGCCATCCGGCAGGCATCAACCATACGGGCGATCGTATAGTGCCAAGGATCCTGCTGGGCTGAGTCGCGTGGGCTGCCATCTTCATTCGGATCGTCGATTACGCGGTAGAAGGGATGGCCACCCCCGACGCGAGTGGTCTTCATCTTGCGGTCCGCAGCCAGGTCTGCCGGGCCCAGGCTGATACCCTGCATGCGCGGACTGGCCAGTGCGATTTCTTCTACGCGTGCCATCCCCTGGGCCGTTTCAAGAATGGCGTGGAACAGGATCGGCCGCGTGAGACCCGCCTTTGCCTCCAATTGTGCAACATACTGATCGGCGAAATGGATGTCCCAGGGACCTTCGACCTTTGGCAGCATGATCACGTCCAGCTGATGACCGGCTTTTAGAACCAGTTCACTCACATCTTCCTGAAACCACGGGGAGTTCAGCGGGTTCACGCGGCTCCAGAAGCCCGTTCCCTTGCCTTGCCAATCGTACATGGACGCCATTTCGATAGCGCCGGCGCGAGCAGCATCCTTGGCGTCAGCGGGGATGGCATCCTCAAGATTTGCGAGCATCACATCCACGCCTTCGGCCATGGTCGGCACCTTGGCCCGGACCTTGTCCAGATGCGGCGGGACAAAATGGATCATCCGCTCCAGCCTGATGGGCAGGTCGTGCATCGGGGCGGGCGCACCGATGGCCAGGGGCTTGAAGAAGTCTCTTGGTGTTTTCGTGCTCATGCGTTCCTCCTTGTTGCGGCGCAACATAGAGGGCGGTTGTGCCGCGTCAATCAGACAGAAAGGCTCAGGCCGATGATTCGACGACAGAGAGATTCATGCTGAAGGAGCGACGCTCGCCCGGCGACTTGAACGGATAGACACTGTGAAACATGTAGGATGGAAATATATAGAAATCCCCGACGCGTGGGCGGATCATGAAGTTCGATACCGAGTAATGGGTGTCGGTGCCGTGCGCGAACTGAAGATGTCCGTGAGAAGGATGATGGTCGAGGTCGTCCTCGGCCCATTCCTGATCAATCCCGTCCGGCAGTTTCAGATAACCGACGCATGAGAGCGCGCATCCGGTATGGATGTGGAGCGGGTTATACTCATGTGCATACTGGCGGACGAACCATCCGGCCATGACGTTCAGCTCAAAGCGCTTGGTCGTATGGTCATAGTCGCCGAATGAACCACGGCGGCTGGCGCGAATATGGTACTCGATCAGCGCGTTGCCGAGCGCAGCGGCGGTGGCGTCCACGAGGGATTTGGGAAAACGGAGTTCCTGCCGGACCTTGCCCACAAGGCTGCCCGAATGATCTTCCAGCTGTTCACTCATAGAGGCGTTCAGATGGGCGACCAGCGCAGGCGGTATGCGGACATAGCCCATCATGGGGCCAAAGGGCGTAAAGAATTCCTTCTCGCCAGAAGGCGTGAATATGGCCGACACAGCGGACTCCCGTCGCGCGGCCGCACACCTCACCCGGTGCGGTCGTTACTATACTTGATGGAAACGCCCTCAGCGGGTGTCTAAACCCGCAGCTGAACCGGGGTCAACGTCGATCTCGGGAAAAGTCGAAATCATTTGTGGAACGCCAGGCAGGGAACTTTCACCTGTTCCGGGCGTTGCAGGGGTAGCTTATCCAAAAAGGAAACCCTGCATGTCCCTGCTCATGATCCTACTCACAATATTTCTCCCACCTGTCGCAGTTGCGATCAAGGAAGGCATTGGGCTTCAATTCCTGCTCAACGTGCTACTGACACTGATTGGCTGGCTGCCCGGCGTTGTTCATGCCTTTTGGGTCGCGTCGCGCGGATCCGCTACGGCCGCCTGATCACTCTTCTGCCGAGGCGGTTTCTACGTCGGGCCGCGATGCCCGGCGGAACACCGCTACGGTAAGAGCTGCGACTCCGATCGCGGTGACAACCTCCCCGCCTATGATGACGTTCAGTCCTGCATGAAGCTCGGACAGGATAGCCCAAGTCGCTGTCATGAAGGTGATCGCGGCGATTTCCGAGATCAGGATGGTTGGAATAAGAGCATTCAGAAAGCGTTTCATCTGAGACGTCCATACAAAAGCATTGCGAACTCGCGTCGTCATATATCGGCATGACTCCCGGTTTCAGCAATGCTGAAAACTTTTTCTCGTGCTAAATCTTTCTGGCCAAGGGGTGCGCTGTTTCGAGAAGCTCCGCGAGCTCGTCCGTCAGGACGTGCGTGTAGATTTGTGTCGTCGCGATATCGGCATGGCCCAGCAATGTCTGGACGCTTCTCAGATCGGCGCCCCCCATGAGCAGGTGAGTTGCATAAGCGTGCCGCAACGCGTGCGGGTGGACTCTATCCGGGCGGATACCGGCTTTCAGTGCCAAGGCTTCGAGCAACTGTCCGAGGCGGCGGCGGGTGAGATGTCCTGATTTTCCTCGCGACGGAAACACAAAGGGTTCAGCTCGGCTCCTTGTAAGTGAGGCTTCCGGCAAGTGATCTTCGCGTACTTTCAGCCAATCTGTAAGCCCGCGCAAAGCGGGGCGCCCCAGTGGGCACAACCTTTCCTTGCCGCCTTTGCCGCGAACGATCACATCCGTTGTGACCCAGCGGGCTTCCTTGCGCCTCGGCAATTGGCCGAGTTTGAGAGAGACAAGTTCTGTTGCCCGCAGGCCCGCCCCATAGAGCAGCTCCACAAGACATTTCAGCCTCAAATCGTCGCCGCAGCAATCCAGCAGACGAGCCATCTCTTCGCGAGACAGGACATCGGGCACGTCCCGGCCGGGCTTTGGGCCGTCAATCTTCGCGGTGGGATCATCCTTGCGGTCTCCTTCCTCAAACAGGAAGCGAAAGAAGCGTCGGACCGCGGACAGCTTTCTGGCTTGCGACGATGGAGCCATGCCTCGCTTGGACAAATCTCTCAGCCAGCCTGAAATTTCACTTCCTTCAGCATCACATAACCCGCCACCACAAAATTCGGATGCGTCCAGCAAGTCCCGTCCGTAGGCGTCCAGCGTATTTGCGGATGAGCCGCGCTCTGCAGACATCATTTCAAGGAAGGCTTCGATGCGCGCGCGGTCAGACATTGCCCGACCTTGGCGCGCCGCGCCTAAAATTGCGTGAACATCATTCCGGTTTGACCCAGATCGGCGATGTCCAAGCCCGCTCCTGAACGAGAACGGGCATGTCGGGATTGGGTGGTGATCCGTTACGTACCGCGTCCCATGTCGACCAGCGACAAGATGGATTCTCGAGAACGCGGACGTAATAAGCTGCGCGGCGCGTCGGATCGTAGTTTGGGTCAGTCCACAGTGTTTTTAACTCGCCAACGCCACTGCCGGGGCGTGTAGAGCAGTCGGATATGTCTACATTGGCACCATTGTCGGGGCACCGGTGCGTGTCCGAATCTGGTTCGACATTTCCGGAACATGCAGCATCGTAGACGGCCTCATGCGCCTTGCCCTGGGCATCGGTCCACACTTTGATGACCTGCAAACGCTGCAGCGGATAAGAAGCCGGATCCCGAATCGCCCAAGCGAGAAATGACGGGGCTTGCTGATTTCCGACCAGGTCGCCGCCCTGTGGCACGCCAGTGCGGTAGGCTGCTGACACCAGGTCCGGATCTGCCAACATTGCCTGATCAAATCCGTATCCGGCAAACATGCGTGCTGTTATGCGCGGCCCGGACGTGCCGAACGTCTCCTTGCGACGAATGGCGTCGAAGATGGCATCCCGCGTATTTTCGTCGGCCCATACGCCGGCCAGCCCGGATGCGCTGTACTTGCCGGCAGACAGCTTGCGTCGCATGCTGGGCTTTACCGCGCCGGGCGGCAAGCTATTCAGCGATACAACACCGTCCCAACTGTCCGCACCTTCTGGTGGGACGGAATGTCGGAACTCAGGATTGGATCCGTCTTGGGGGAACTTGCCAGTAAAGTTCTTCTCATCGAAAGACCCGGCGCCGATATGTGTATCGCTGGAGCCAATGAAGCCGAACTTGTAAGGGTTGAAGCTCTCTGTTTCTTCGAAACCCAGTCCACGCGCCAACGCGTTGCGGGCGAAACCTCCGAGGTGCGGCGTCGACTTTGCGGCGCTTCCAACCAAGGTGTCGTAGATCTCGAAGTTTGCCCATTCGTCATTCGGGGATAGTGCTGGGTGGACTTCCGAGGTGCCTTTGACCTGGGAGATTTCAATTACCGGTTCGTTGCGCATGCGGGTGATCGCATAATCTGCAGTCAACTGGCCGCCCTCATAGGTTTCGGACGCAAACATTTCGCCATTGGATGCGTTGGAATTGTGCGGGATGGAGATGACATCCAGACCCTCAGCGCGCCGCGCATCCATCCAGGCCCACAAGTCTTCCGGATTTGGGGAGTCGAGGGTGGAAAAAAGCCGGTCCGGCGCGTCTCCACGAAATATGACGTTCCGGTGCAGGTTCGCTGCGGCGGGAACTTCCGAGTCCATGACCTCTGTCATGGCGGTGAATTCGTAGCCGGAGAAGGCGGTGAACTTGCCGGGCTCATTGTGGCGTTCGGCCGTCTCAATGTTCTTCATCCAGGCCGAGTCGATGACGTCTCGATCGTAGATCTCATCCACTTCTTCGCCCGTCACGATGGTGATGCCCACATTATGGAATGACTGGGCAGGGTTCGTCGCGTCCGGTCCAAATACGGATTTTGCGAAATTCGTGCGCGACAGATACGTACCGGGCGTTGCCATGACCGGCATGATGCCGAGATATTCGCCATGATCTGTGACGGCCAGAAAATCGAGCGGGCTGTCCAACTGGATCTCGTAACCGCCGTCGGTGATTATTTTCTCGCCCTTTGCATAGCGATATGCGTCATCGGGTGTTGCCCGAACGGACGATATGAAGGCGTCAAAGGACTGTCCGGTATGGACGTGCAGGTCGCCGAATAATGCAGTCCTGTCAGCGGGATCTATTGATGTTGAGCTCGCCGTGGCAATCGCAGCCGGTGCGGGCTCTGGTTCGGATGCTTGGGATTGTGTCTTGTCTGGCGCCCCACATGCCGTGGCTGCAAGTGCCAGAGCAGACGCCCCGGCCAGTATGGATACCCTCATCGATTCCTCCCGTTTTTCGTCCACCATCAGCCTTCTGGAGGCAAGATCAACGAAATTCGGGAAATTTCTAGTTGAGCGCCTTCCAGTAGCCAGTTGATTCCAATGCCATCTCCCGGGCGGCATCCTCTGCGCCGATCCGTTGCAGTGCTTTCAGGAGCAAGAGTAGGCTGGCGTCATCGAGTGCGGTCGGGTCGCCTTTGGTCATGCCTACCGTGGACAGAATAACCTCTCCTGCAGCATCTGCCTCAGCGGAGGCAAGCACGCCTACCAATTGCAAATCTATTTCCGGGGTGGATTTGCGTTCGGGCGCATTCACGATCAAGCGGCGCGCATCCGCCGGGGGCGCAATGCCGAGAGCGGTCCATAATGCGAAAAGACGAGCAGCGGTCTGCTTTTGCAGGTCAGACTCGGCAAGTGTGGCTAGACGTTCTCCAATATAGTCGCTGGCGTTGCGTGTCGTCTCGCTGCCCGCAAGTGTCACCAGAGCCGACATGAGTGCGGCATCAAAGCTGCCATCTTCGCGCGCGCCTTCCATCGTATTGGCGGATGACCAGTCCTTGGCGGCAGTGTAATGGTCGGTGGCCAGCGCAGCCCGCGCGAAGATCGGAGCGTTGGCTGCCGTGAAAGTGTTGATCGGTAGGCGTTCGACGTCCTCCCATAATAGCCGCGCGACCGCGCTGAAATGGGCTGGTGTGTCCATAGCGCCTTCCAGTGCTGCGGCGAGCGCAAAAGCGCGATCTTCATCAGTGACAAGCGGATCGCGCGCTGCATAGAGCGCGCTCTCCAAAGGCGTAGAGGGCACGAAGCCCGGTTCGGATATCAGCTTGAGGAAGAGTGCCTGATAATCATCCGTCTCCAGCATGCCAGCTTGGCTGGCCATTCCTGCGGATTGAACACGCAGAGTGATTGGCAATTTCGGATGCAGGGCCATTGCGGCTGCAAGGTCGGGACGATTCGCGGGGACGGGTGCCTCCGGAGGCGTGAGGCCCGCCTCGGCAGAGATGGCAAGGTTCAGTCCCGAAGAGTAATCTGCCTCTGGCGCGTCAGGCAGTTCGCCGGATGTCGCAAACACAGCGGCCAGAAGCCAGGAATCGACGGCATCCTGTTGCAAGGCCATTTCAATCGCGAGTTCTGCGCCGGCAGTATTGCCTTGCAGTGCCGCGCAGACCGCGCGCAATTTGGCCCAATAACCTGAAAGACGGTCTGGCGCATTCAGCATATCGCAGGCTGTTGCTTCATTGCCCAGCGCAAGATTGAGATCTGCAACGATTTCATCCGCGTCGAGGCCAGGAGGAGGAGTATCGAGTCGTGCCATGAGGGTGGCTGCGGCTTGGGCTTCGCCGAGGTCGTACATGATACGTGCCCGCTCGGCCCTTAGCAGGGGTTCCTGCATTCCCGCTGGTGGTGTGGCAGGCGACAGGGCCATGCGTTGCATCAACGTGCGTTCAGCCGGTGTCAGGTCGTGTGTGCGGACATCTCGCATCAATGGCAGCAAATCATCAGCGTCGGACGCGCGCCACATATCGGTTGGCAGGGAAGGCTCGCCCGCCTCGAGGAAGCTCATTCCCCACGGATTCACCAGCTCTAGACCGGAATCCTCGATTTGCGCGCCTGCCGGTAAGCTCCCGGCGAGGATGAGGCACACGACCGAGACAACGCCCTTAAAGGACATTGTCGACCTCGATGCGGACTTCACCGGGCTCTGGTTTACCCTTTTCGGCCTGTCCGCCCAGCCACCAGGCCGCGCCGAGGACAAGTATTGCCAGCAGGCCTAAAAGGATCAGAAACTTGCGCATGGCTATTTACCCCTAGATACAGAATTCCGGCGCTGGATTGCGAAGGCGCGACAGCAACTATAGGACAAGTACCGAACGGAGCCCGAAAGTCCAGAATGCCTTCTGACAGTGACAGTACTTCCAGACCGGTTGACGCGACATTGCCCTACATGTCGCGAACCGTCGCGCTTGTCGGTTTGATGGGGGCAGGAAAATCTACCGTCGGGCGCCGCTTGGCCGAACGATTGGGCCGAGAGTTTTATGACAGTGATTCGGAGATCGAGAAGGCGGCGGGCCTATCAATAACCGATATTTTCAAACTGCACGGAGAAGAGGATTTTCGGCGCGGGGAGCATCAGGTGTTGAAGCGGCTATTGGAGTTGCCTCCCCACGTGTTGGCTACGGGCGGGGGTGCCTACCTGAATGATGAGACCCGCCTGTTGATGCAGAAGAACGCGGTCACCATCTGGCTGAATGCTGATCTCGAAACTCTTTGGCGACGTGTCCAGAAGCGCGATACGCGTCCCTTGCTGAGGCATCCGGATGCGAAGAACGTACTGACCAATCTGTTGGCAGAGCGCGAGCCGATCTATTCCCAAGCCGATCTCGTCGTGCCGTCAAAGGACGGACCGCACGCGGCCACCGTCAATGCCATATACAAGGCCCTCCAGACATGGACACCGAAGTGAACGTGACCGCACCACCGCTTGAGACCGTCACGGTCGAGCTCGAAGATCGCAGCTATGACATTCTCGTCGGCCACGGCGCGCTGGACCAGCTCGGTGCGCGCGTGTCGGCCATGATCAAACAGCCGCGGGTCTTCGTGCTGACAGATGAGACGGTCGAGCGGATGCACCGACATCGACTGGATGAGGCGCTTCGGTCAACCGGTGTGACGACGCATTGGAAATCCCTGACGCCGGGCGAGAAAACGAAGTCGTTTTCCAATCTCGAAGAGATTCTCGACTGGTTACTTGAGGCCTCTGCTGACCGCAGCGATGTACTCATTGCGCTCGGTGGTGGCGTGATCGGTGATATTACGGGGCTTGCAGCCAGCCTTATGAAGCGCGGCATGAAATTCGTGCAGGTGCCGACGACCCTGTTGGCCCAGGTCGATTCCTCGGTCGGCGGCAAGACCGCGGTGAACACGCCGCGCGGGAAGAATTCGATTGGTGCATTCTATCAGCCGCAATTGGTGATAGCTGATACGTCCCTGCTTGAAACGCTGCCGCCGCGAGAGCTGCGCGCTGGTTACGCCGAGATCGTGAAATATGGATTGATCAATGATCCGGGTTTCTTTGCGTGGCTTGAAGAGCATGGCGAAGCGGTGCTGGCACTGGACCCGGCGGCAATAGCGCAAGCGGTTGCCACCAGCTGTCGTGCCAAAGCGGCCATCGTTGCGGAAGACGAGCGCGAAACCGGCGTCCGGGCGCTGCTTAACCTCGGCCACACGTTTGGCCATGCACTTGAGGCGGCAAACGGCTATGCGCCGGATCTGTTGCACGGCGAGGCCGTTGCCATCGGCATGGCGCTCGCATTTCGCTATGGCGCAAGTCAGCGTATCACGCCGCAATCCGATGCAGACCGTGTGACGGCGCACCTCAATGCGACGGGGTTGCAATCAAGCATTCCGGGACGTCAGGGTGGGCCTTACATCGCTGCGCGACTGGTCGAGCTAATGCAGCAGGACAAGAAAGCCAGCGGCGGCAAAGTACCCTTGATCCTCGCACGCGGTATTGGCCAGTCCTACATCCACAAGGATGCGGATCTTGCGTCCGTCGAAGCATTTCTCCGTAGCGAATTGCTGGAGAGCTGATCCACACATATGAGACCCCACCCATGATTGCCGGTTACATCATCTCAATTTTCGTGCTGCTCGGCATGTCAGGCTTCTTTTCGGGGTCTGAGACGGCGCTGACGGCCGCGTCGCGTGCGCGCATGCACCAGCTTGAAAAGGATGGTGACAAGCGGGCCGAGACAGTGAATCGCCTGATCAGTAATCGCGAAAATCTGATCGGTGCGATCTTGTTGGGCAACAACCTGGTAAACATCCTCGCCTCGGTGCTTGCCACGTCGCTGTTTACCTCATTGTTCGGACCGGGCGGTGTCGCGCTGGTGCTGGCGACCGGCGTGATGACGATTCTGGTACTGGTGTTTGCCGAAGTCCTGCCGAAAACTTATGCGATCACGCGTCCCGACACTATGGCGATGAGCGTAGCGCGGCCGATCAGTGGTCTGGTTTGGGCTGTGGCGTGGATTGTGAAACTGATCCAATTTGTCGTCACCATCACATTGAAGATCCTCGGCCTTGGTGCGCCTGCTGAACTCGTCACGGCGGAACAGGAAATTCGCGGTGCGATTGACCTACACGCCTCCGAAGGAGGTGTCGGAGCTGAAGATCGTCTGCGACTGGTCGGGGCGCTCGATTTGAAGGAGCTGACCGTCGAAGACGTGATGATCCATCGGAAAAACATTCGCATGTTGAATGCGGATACTGAGCCTCGGCAGTTGGTAACCAAAGCGCTCGCCAGCCCGCATACGCGCCTACCGCTATACCGGGGCGAGAAGGAGGAGATTGTCGGCATTTTGCACGCAAAGGACCTGTTGCGGGCGGCGCTGCCGCTTGGCGGCGACCTGAGCGCGCTCGATCTCGACTCGATCTTGCGCAAGCCGTGGTTTGTGCCGGAGACAACACCAGTACAGGACCAACTCGACGCATTTCTTCAAAAACGGAGTCACTTCGCGTTGGTTGTTGACGAGTATGGCGAGCTTCAGGGGCTGATTACGCTGGAAGACATTCTGGAAGAGATCGTCGGTCATATCCATGACGAGCATGATGTGGCCGTTCAGGGTGTGCGTCCCCAGCCAAATGGATCAGTCAACGTGGATGGATGGGTACCTATTCGGGACCTGAACAGGGCGACAGGCTGGAACTTGCCAGATGAAGAAGCCGTAACCGTTGCAGGCTTGGTCATTCACGAGGCGCAGACCATTCCCGAGCCTGGACAGAGCTTTGTCTTTCACGGGTATCGCTTCAACATACTCAGGCGTCAGCGAAACCAGGTCACTGGCCTGAACATATCAGAGGCCGAGACGGCCTGATTTCGGCTCTCGGCTGGCCATATGCATCTGCGGCGACGGATCTTCGTCGCAGCCATTGGCCTTCAGCCAGTTCTTCTCGGTGAGCGTCACGATGTGGGCGGAGTCTGGATCGGGATTGTCCATGGCGATAACAGCCCACTCGCCGCTGAGCGTTGGGACGTCATGGGACACCGGAACGAAGACTATCTCTCTATCCTGAGTGCAAACCGTGTCGCGAATCCAGTGCATCATGCCGAGATTCACCTTGTCGGAAGGTGTCTCCGCAATCGCTGAACCTGCAATCATTGCGCCTATTGCGGCGGCAGTCATGAGTTTCTGTACCATCACCCGTTCTCCTCGACGGCTGCGAAATTAATGATCGAGTCATATTTCGGTTCCGCGTGGAGTCGGATTTTTCAAGATTCATGCCGCTTTCGCGTGTAGGGCGAGTGCGTGCAGGCCGGAATCAAATTCGGACTGCAGCGTCAACATGATCGCGCGTTGGGCTTGGACGCGGGACAGACCTTCGAATGCCGAGGACGTGATTCGCACGGTGTAATGCGTCTCTCCACCAGGCGCGGCGCCTGCATGACCTGCATGTTTCTGGCTGTCATCGGTAATAATCAGCTCTACCGGGTGAAAAGCTTCAGTTAAAAGCTCACGAATTCGCGATAACCTGTCACTTGGCTGTGGCATCTTTAACCTGCACTCCCTATTATGCCGGGTCATGTCTGACGGTGACCCATTTTCCTATCGCGTTAAGTTCAAAGATATACGCATCAAGCCTCCCAAAGACGAGGCTTCCCGTGCGCGTGCGCAGAAGACTCGTGTCTGCGACCACAAGCAATGTGATCTTGAGGGGACCCATCCTGCGCCCAAGCGTCAGGGGAATGGTCGTCATTATTTCTGCCAGGCGCATGCAGCAGAGTACAATCGCAGCTTTGATTTCTTTGAAGGCATGTCGCAGGCCGAGGCCGCTTCGTTCGCCCGGTCTGAGCGGTATGGTCACAAGCGCACCTGGAAATTTGGCACCGGCCCGATGCGCGGCGAAAAGGGACCTCAGAAGTTGGACCCGCGGCGCTGGGCAGGCAGCAAGTTCTTCAATGTTGATGATGTTGCGAGTGGCGAGTCGGCCTCGTCCGGCCACCGGAACACGCTGCAGAAGCGCGCCTTGAAGGAACTCGATCTCGAAACCGATGCAAAGCCAGCGGAGATTCGCGCGCGCTATGCAGAATATGTTCGCCGGTTCCACCCGGATTCGAACAAGGGCGACCGGTCATCAGAACACAAGCTCCAGCGCGTCCTTCGTGCCGGCAAGCTGCTGAAGGCCGCAGGCCTGATGAAGGGCTGACATGCACGATATCCTGGTGATCGGCGGCGGGATCAACGGAACCGGCATCGCGCGCGACGCTGCTGGTCGTGGGCTGGATGTGGTGCTCTGCGAAAAAGATGACCTTGCCCAGCATACATCGTCAGCCAGCACGAAGTTGATTCATGGCGGGCTGCGTTATCTGGAGCAGTATGATTTCGGCCTGGTGCGCAAGGCCCTGATCGAGCGCGAAATCCTGCTTAAGGCAGCGCCGCACATAATCTGGCCAATGCGGTTCGTCCTGCCGCACCACAATGAACTTCGCCCAGCCTGGCTGATCCGACTTGGTCTGTTCATCTATGATCACCTTGGCGGACGCAAATTGTTGCCTGCAACCACAACGCTTCGGCGCAAATCGTCGGCCAGACTTGACTCGCTCAAGGAAGAATACCGGCTTGCTTTCGAGTATTCTGATTGCTGGGTCGAGGATTCGCGGCTTGTCGTGCTGAACGCCGTCGATGCGAAATCGCATGGTGCTGAAGTCATGACGCGTACCCGCTGTACGTCGCTTGTGCGCAGTGGTGACCATTGGGATGCAGTGCTGGAAAGTCCGAAAGGATCCGAGACCCGGTCATTCAGGGCGGTCGTCAATGCGGCAGGTGCCTGGGTCGACGATGTTCTGGGGCTCGACCATGGAAAGAAAAACGAGACCCACCTACGACTTGTAAAGGGTAGCCATATCATCGTGCCGCGCTGGCACGAAGGCGACTACGCCTACTTCTTCCAGAATGGTGATGGCCGAATCATGTTCGCGATTCCCTATGAGCGCGGCGCGTTCACACTGATCGGCACGACGGACGTTCCGTATGAAGCAAATCGCGACGAGGTGAAAATTACGCCTGATGAGATCGAGTATCTCTGCAAGGGCGCGAGCGAGTATTACAAGCGGGCCATCACTCCAGCAGATGTGGTGGCGACCTATTCCGGTGTGCGCCCACTATATGATGACCACGCTGCCAACGCCTCCAAAGTGACGCGCGACTATGTCCTGAAACTGGATGATGACGGCGGAGCGCCGGTCCTGTCAGTGTTTGGGGGCAAGATAACGACCTATCGGGAATTGGCTGAAGACGCGCTTCAGACACTGGATAAGGTTTTTCCGGAGGCAGGTGGTGAGTGGACACGCGACGCTGACCTTCCCGGCGGAGACATGCCTCGCGCGGATTTTGACGGTTTCTATGAAGGATTGCGACAGGATTATCCCAAGCTGAGCGCTAACCTTCTGCAGCGTCTAGCACGCGCTTACGGCACCGACGCGCGGCGTTTGTTGGGGCAAGCCGAAACGGACGGCGATCTTGGCCGAAAGTTTGGTGCGAGCCTGACCGAAACTGAGGCGCGCTACCTTGTTGAAGTAGAGTTTGCCCGAACCGCAGATGACATTCTGTGGCGTCGTTCCAAGCTGGGCCTGCACATGAGCGCGGCGGAGCGGGATGCGTTCGCGGGATGGATGGCGACTGAAATGGCAGTGAAGGCCTGACCGCTCTGACGCCGCGCTGCACAGGTTGATGGCATACCTGTATATTCTGCCATGCCGCGCTGTTTCGCCCGCCGTGCCTTGGTAGACAGGCGAACGGCTCTATGGTCAAAGGCGCCATCCGGATTATTGCGGCTGCGGTCGCTTTGAGAGAGACTGAAGATGACCAAAGGCTTGGTAACTGTTTTCGGCGGGTCGGGGTTCATTGGACGGTATGCCGCCCGTGAACTCGTCAAGAAGGGCTGGCGTGTGCGCGTTGCCTGTCGGCACGTGAACACTGCCGGGGATGTTCGTCTTGCGGGGCCTCCAGGCTGGGTCGATATTATTCAGGCCAATATCCGCAATCGAGAATCGATCGAGCGCGCGCTGGAAGGCGCCGACGCTGTCGTGAATCTTGTTGGCATCATGTTTGAGAAAGGCGCTCAGACGTTTGAGTCGGCTCAGAGCGAAGGGGCTGGATTGCTGGCGCAAGTTGCCGCCGAAAAAGGCATTGCACGGTTTGTCCAAGTTTCAGCCATCGGCGCTGATGCCGATTCCTCGGCTGACTATGCACGCACAAAGGCAGAAGCTGAAGCCGCTGTTCGCGACGCCATTTCTACAGCGACCATTCTACGCCCATCCATTGTGTTTGCGTCGGAAGACGAGTTCTTCAACCGCTTTGCTGCGATGGCAACGTCCCCGTTGATGAGTGTATTGCCCCTGTTGCCGGCCATTGGCGGTGGATCGACTCGCTTCCAGCCGGTCTATGCCGGTGATGTGGCCGAGGCGATTGCTGTGGCGGTGGATGATGCGGCCACGGCAGGCAAGACTTACGAATTGGGCGGCCCCCGCATTTACACGTTCAATGAACTGTATGACGTGATCCTCGAGACGATTGACAAGCGCCGGTTCAAAATTCCGTTGCCGTTCTTCATCGCAAAGCCCGCGGGTTATCTCACAGCAGCTGTCTGGCGCTATATTCCGCCATTCTCGTGGGGCTTTCTCGGCGATCCGCCCCTCACAGGAGACCAGGTCGAGATGCTTAAATCCGACAATGTGGTCGCCGATGATGCGCTGACGCTGAAGGATCTTGGCGTCACGGAGCTGGAAACGGTTGAAGCGATCGTGCCTTCCTATCTCTGGCGGTTCCGCGACTATGGCGAGTTTCACAAGGCGTCCGAGGCCTAAGTCTAGAGTAGTCCGACGAGTGGTGATCCCAATATCAGCACGGCTCCAAGTGCGAAGCGGTACAATACGAAGGGCAGAAAGCTCATTCGGCTGAGTAGCGACATCAGGAACCAGATGGACGCCAGCCCCGTGATGAAGGCGATGCTTGCCACAATCAGTCCATCCTTCAGGGTCAGCACGGTTTCGGTGGCATCGGCTGTCACCAATCCCATCGCTCCGTAAAGTCCGGCAGCGGCGAGGATTGGGGCGCCAATCAGCATTGAAAATCGCGCTGCCTCGGTGCGGTCATACCCGAATGCACGAGCGGCCGTCATCGTAATGCCGGAACGGCTGGTGCCTGGCAGGATTGCAGCGATTGCCTGGGTCGCGCCGATCAGGAAAGCATGCCACATCGTCATGTCTTCTTCCCTGCGATCGCGCGCACCTTTCACATCGGCCCACCAGAGCAGGGCGCCGAAGATGATCGTTGTGGCGGCGACGACATAGATGCTGCGCATGCTTTCCAGCATGCTTTCGGGCAGGAATTTTTCGTAGGCGAATGCGACCAGAACGGCGACCGGCGTTGCAACAATCACGGCGGCTGCAAGGCGAGCCCCTTTTGACAGTGGCGATTTTGATACTGGTGCAGCGACCAGTTCAAATCCTCCTGCAATGGCGCTGGTCACGTCCTTTCGGAAATAGATCAGCATCGCCAACAAGGTGCCGAGATTTGACACGGCATTGATCAATAACTCGTCGCCGGGGCTAGCTTCGAAGAATCCTGCGGCGAGCAGTACATGGCCGGAAGAGGACACGGGAAGCCATTCTGTCGTGCCCTGCAGCAGGGCGATAATGGCGAGCTGTAATAGGGACATCAGGCGAGCCTTACAGTTTCAACGCAATTCCCAACTATGGGAATTTACCAAAAAAGCCACCACTCGTATAAAGATCAATATGATGTTGTTTTTCCGTATTGAGCCGCACAGGCGGCAAAACGGGCGGCCGAGTGCAGTTTATAAATATCATTGTGAGTTGTGAATGATCGAATGCGCTTGCGAGCTTGGAGGGAAAGTTCTAAGCCCACACTTCTAATACCGGGAGCGCCGAAATGGCAGAAAAAATGCTGAAATTCATCAAAGTCGAGCGGAGCATGCCGTCAAAGCGGGATGCCTCGGACCGAAAAGACGATTTCAACGAAATCTATTCTGAGTTCAGCAGGGACAAGGCTGGTGAGCAAGCCGCGCGGTGTTCGCAGTGCGGCGTTCCATTCTGCCAACAGGGCTGCCCCCTTTCCAACAACATTCCTGATTGGTTGAAGCTCGCCGCCGAAGACCGGCTCGAAGAAGCATATCAGGTCTCGTCGGCGACCAATAACATGCCTGAGATTTGCGGCCGCATCTGTCCGCAGGATCGTCTGTGTGAGGGTATCTGCACCATCGAACAGTCGGGCCACGGCACAGTCACGATCGGATCTATTGAAAAGTATATCACTGACAATGCGTGGGATCAGGGATGGGTGAAGCCGATCACGCCCCCACGTGAACGCGCCCAATCTGCAGGCATTATTGGCGCGGGCCCTGCGGGCCTTGCTGCCGCTGAACAGCTCCGCCGAAAGGGCTATCAAGTCACGGTTTACGATGCTTATGACCGGGGGGGTGGCCTGTTGGTCTACGGAATCCCTGGCTTCAAGCTCGAGAAGGATGTGGTTGAGCGCCGTATCAAACGCTTGGAAGATTCCGGAATCCGGTTTGAGTTCAATACGCGGGTCGGCGAGACGGTGTCTCTCTCAACGCTGCGAGATCAGCACGACACGATCCTCATCGCGACAGGTGTCTACGCAGCAAAGGATCTGAAATGTCCGGGCAGCGGGGCCAAAGGCGTATTCCCTGCGCTGGAATACCTGACCGCTTCCAACCGCAAGAATTTTGGCGATGACGTGCCGGCCTATGATGACGGGACTTTGAACGCAGACGGAAAGCGCGTGGTTGTGATCGGTGGCGGCGACACTGCGATGGATTGCGTGCGAACGGCGATCCGTCAGGGCGCCAAGAGCGTATCTTGTGTGTATCGCCGTGACCGCGCGAATATGCCGGGCAGTCAGCGCGAAGTGACGAATGCCGAGGAAGAGGGTGTGACCTTTGAATGGCTGGCTTCGCCCGATGCCATTCTCGATACGAAAGCCGGCAAACTTAAAGCTGTTCGCGCGAGCCGGATGAAACTGGGCGAGCCCGATGCCTCCGGTCGTCAGTCTCCGGTCAAGACCGGGGAAACATTCGACATCAAGGCCGACATGGTCATCAAGGCGCTCGGCTTTGACCCGGAAGACCTGCCGGAATTGTTTGGCGAAGAAACCTTGACCGTAAACCGTTGGGGCGCGGTTCGGGTCGATTATGCAACAATGGAAACCAGCCTGCCCGGCGTTTATGCGGCAGGGGATATCGTTCGCGGCGCTTCGCTCGTTGTCTGGGCCATCAAGGATGGCCGGGACGCAGCAGAAGCCATGCACAAGGCGATGAGAGCACAAGAGCGCGCTTCTAAAGTAGCGGCGGAGTAGTCAGATGTCAGATTATGTAAAACAGTATGAGGCCAACCGTCAGAAGCTGATGGACGGCCACGCCTATGACCCCGAATATGAGCATGATGCTTGTGGTGTTGGCCTTGTCGCAGCGCTCGATGGCAAGCCGCGTCGCGAAATCGTGGAGATGGGGATCGAGGCATTGAAGAATGTCTGGCACCGAGGCGCTGTCGATGCGGATGGCAAGACCGGAGATGGCGCGGGTATTCGCGTAGAAGTGCCACAGGATTTCTTCCGTGAGCATGTCACTCGCACAGGCCACAATCCGACGGACGACCCAATCTGTGTGGGTCAGATATTCCTGCCACGCACGGATTTTGCGGCTCAGGAAGCTGCGCGGACATTGGTTGAAACCGAGGTTCTGCATTTCGGGTTCTACATCTATGGCTGGCGCCAGCCCCCCGTGGATGTGACCGTGATAGGTCAGAAGGCCAAGGATACGCGCCCGGCGATTGAGCAGATCATGTTTCGCGATGGTATAGGGCGCAGCCCGGAAGAGCTTGAACGTGCGCTCTATATCTGTCGCCGGCGGATCGAGCGTCGTGCACGTGAGGCCGCGATTCCATCCTTCTATGTATGTTCACTCAGCCATTCATCCCTGATCTACAAGGGCATGTTCCTGGCGCAGGACATCGACAATTTCTATCTGGACCTGAAGGACGAGCGTTTCGTCTCTGCATTCGCAATATATCACCAGCGGTATTCGACCAACACGTTCCCGCAATGGTCGCTGGCTCAGCCTTTCCGTATGATCGCGCACAATGGCGAGATCAATACGGTGCGTGGCAACAAGAACTGGATGAAGAGCCACGAAATCCGCATGGTATCCGAAGCCTTTGGCGAGCATGTTGATGATGTAAAGCCGGTGATCCCGGATGGTACGTCCGACTCTGGCGCCCTTGATTCCGTGTTCGAGATTCTTTGCAAGTCAGGCCGTTCGGCACCAATGGCCAAGGCCATGTTGATCCCGGAAGCCTGGTCGAAGCGGGATTCGGTCATGCCGACTGCTCACCAGGCGCTCTACGATTATTGCAACTCCGTGATGGAGCCTTGGGACGGACCGGCCGGAGTCGCGGCCTATGATGGCCGTTGGGCCATAGCTGGGCTTGACCGAAACGGTTTGCGGCCGCTTCGTTATGCTCTGACGACAGACGGTATTCTTGCGGTTGGGTCTGAGGCGGGTATGTGCCCGCTGGGCGATCATGAAGTCACCAAGCGCGGCCTGATCCAGGCTGGCGGCATGATCGCGGCTGATTTGAAGACCGGAAAGTTTTATGAGCATCGCGAGCTAATTGACCTGCTCGCCGGCAAGGCGCCATATGAAGAGTGGTTGCAGGCCGTGACCGAACTGGAGCCGGAAATCGGCCCGGGGCCTGAGCCTCTCATGTTCAACAAGGAAGATCTGCTGCGTCGTCAGACAGCCGCGGGTTATACACTTGAGACACTCGAATTGATCCTTTCTCCGATGGCCGAAGGTGGCAAGGAGGCCATTGGATCGATGGGCGACGACACCGCGACGGCTGTCTTGTCCTTCTCGTACCGCCCCATGAGCCATTTCTTCCGCCAGAATTTCAGTCAGGTCACAAACCCGCCGGTCGACCCGTTGCGTGAAGAGCGCGTAATGAGTCTCAAGACTCGGTTCAAAAACCTTGGAAACGTTCTCGATACCGACAAGTCCCAGCAGGAAGTATTCGTGCTGGAAAGCCCGTTCCTGACCAATGGGATGTATGACCGCCTGATCGATCGACTGGGTGTTGGCACTGCTGAGATTGACTGTACATTCAATGAAGCAGATGCGGCAGGTGATGGAGTTGCGCTCAAGAACGCGCTGAGTAGAATCCGTCAGGAGGCGGAAGATGCAGTACGCGAAGGCCGCGAGCACATAATTCTGACCGATCAGTATCAGTCTGCGGACAAGATTGCGATTCCGATGATCCTGGCCACTGGTGCGGTTCACTCGCACCTTGTGGCGCAAGGTTTGCGTACGTTCTGTTCCATCACGGTTCGGTCGTCCGAATGCCTCGACACGCACTATTTTGCCGTACTCATCGGTGTCGGTGCGACGTGCGTGAATGCGTACCTGGCGCAAGACATCATTGCGGACCGGCAAGCCCGAGGGCTTTTCGGAGAGATGCCGCTCAATGAGTGTGTGTTGAATTTCAAAAAAGCGGTCGAAGCCGGCTTGTTGAAGATCATCTCAAAGATGGGAATTTCTGTAATTTCTTCCTATCGGGGTGGGTACAATTTCGAAGCGTTGGGACTCTCGCGCGCGCTTGTCGCGGATTATTTCCCCGGCATGAACAGCCGCATTTCTGGCCTTGGTCTCGCTGGCCTCGAAGAAAACTCGCTTGTTCGCCATGAGGCCGCCTTCGACGAGGATGTCGTATCTCTGCCGGTAGGCGGGTTCTACCGCTTGAGAGCGTCCGAAGAACCACATGCGCTTGACGGAAATCTGATCCACACATTGCAAGCGGCATGTGATCGCGGCGATTACTCTATCTATCGCAAATATGTCGAAGCAGTGCATTCGCGCGATCCGATACAATTGCGTGACTTGCTCGATTTCAAGCCGGCTGGGGACCCCGTTCCAGTATCCGTCGTTCAGTCGATCAATGAGATCCGTAAGCGCTTCATTACGCCCGGCATGTCGCTCGGCGCGTTGAGCCCTGAAGCTCATGGCACGCTGAACGTGGCCATGAACCGGATCGGTGCAAAATCGGTATCGGGCGAAGGCGGCGAAGATCGCGCCCGGTTTCGCCCGCTGCCGAATGGCGACAATATGAACTCTGCCGTCAAGCAGGTGGCCTCTGGCCGCTTTGGTGTGACTGCGGAATATCTGAACCAGTGTCGAGAGATTGAGATCAAGATCGCTCAGGGTGCAAAGCCCGGCGAGGGCGGTCAGTTGCCCGGCTTCAAGGTGACAGAATTCATTGCCAAGCTGCGCCATGCAACGCCGGGTGTGATGCTGATCTCACCACCGCCACACCATGACATCTATTCGATCGAAGATCTTGCCCAGCTGATCTATGACTTGAAGCAGATTAATCCGGAGGCACGGGTTTGCGTGAAGCTTGTTGCCCAGTCCGGGGTCGGAACGGTTGCCGCTGGTGTGGCGAAGGCGAAGGCAGACGTCATACTGATTGCAGGCGGCGTGGGAGGAACGGGCGCGAGCCCACAGACTTCCATCAAATATGCGGGTCTGCCGTGGGAACTCGGTCTTGCCGAAGCGCACCAGATCCTGTCGTTGAACAATCTGCGCAACAAGGTCACCCTCCGCACCGATGGAGGCCTTCGTACGGGCCGCGATATTGTGATCGCTGCTATGCTGGGTGCGGAAGAGTACGGAATCGGCACAGCCTCGCTCGTGGCTATGGGCTGTATCATGGTGCGCCAGTGCCACTCGAACACCTGCCCTGTGGGGGTCTGTGTTCAGGACGAGGCGCTACGTGCTCACTTTACCGGATCGCCGGAAAAGGTCGTGAACCTGATGAGCTTCATAGCCGAGGACGTCCGGGAAATTCTTGCTTCACTCGGCCTGAAGTCGCTCGACGAAGCAATCGGGCGCACGGACTTGCTCGCTCAGGTAAGCCGTGGGTCGACACATCTCGATGATCTCGACCTGAACCCGCTGCTAGTCCAGGTCGATACCGAAAATCCGGTCATTTATCAGCCTGACCGTCGTGAAGAGGTTCCAGATACCCTAGACGCCCAGATTCTACGTGATGCCGAGCCGTTCTTCGAGCGCGGCGAGAAGATGCAGTTGGAATATGGTGTGCGTAACACGATGCGCGCGATCGGTGCACGGTCGAGTTCTGCGATCACGCGCAAGTTCGGCATGCAGGCACTGCCAGAGGGCCGCCTGCATATCCGGCTGGAAGGGTCCGCAGGGCAATCGCTAGGTGCGTTCTCGGTGCAGGGTCTTCTGCTGGAAGTCATCGGCGATGCCAATGATTATGTAGGTAAAGGCCTGTCGGGCGCTTCGATTGTCGTATCGCCACGGCCGAAAGAGCGTCATCGGGCGGGTGACGCTATCATCGGCAATACGTGTTTGTACGGCGCAACCGCGGGCAAGTTGTTCGCGGCGGGTACGGCGGGCGTGCGCTTCGCGGTTCGTAACTCCGGCGCTGTGACGGTGATTGAAGGGTGCGGCGCGAATGGCTGTGAGTACATGACGGGCGGGCGGGCTGTCATTCTCGGACCGGTCGGTGACAATTTCGGCGCGGGCATGACCGGCGGTACAGCCTATATCTGGGATCCGGAAAGCCAGTTCGAACGGGTGGCGAACCCGGATTCGATTGATTGGTATCCCCTCTCAGACATGCAGGCAGAGCACATTGCAGAAGCCAGGGCGCTGATCGAGGAGCACTTCAAGCGCACCAAGTCCCTTCGCGCGAAAGACATTCTCGAGAATTGGGAAACGTCCACCAGCGAGATGTTGATGATTGTGCCGAAAGAGATAGCCCACCTGTTGCTTGGTGATGCCAAGCCCAAGGGCAAGAAGGCAAAAGTGGCTGAGAAAGCCTGATGATGAATGGCCCCCGGATCGCTCCGGGGGCCATTCACATTATTGGGGTTTCTTGCGACGGATGCGTGGCCAGATCAGCTTCAGCCAGATCCAGAGGAAGGCTCCGATCAAGATCAGCCATGGCAGGCCGATCGCAAAGGCGGTGATCACGGCGGCCAGCGCACTGGAGAGGTTATAGAAGAAATCTCCGAACGCACTTCCGATCGGTGAGAGTGCGCCTTGCGAGACCGGATTGCGCTTGGTCTCGTAGTTCACGCTCAATTGGCTCATCTGAACCCGGAGCATCAAAGTCTTGAGCGATGATTTTAGCGAGTCGATCTCACCGTTGACCCGGGCAAGTTCCCGCTCCGTGGCCAATAGGTCTCCCAGTTCGCCGTCCCGGTTGGCGAGCAACTCCTCCAAACGCTTTTGAAGGGTTTGCTGAGCGTTCAGGCGGGCATCGGTGTCGATGATCGAAACGGTAAGGTCCTCGGCCGTCGTCTGGCGATTGGTAACGTCGCCATTGGCTTGCTCGGCTTCGGCGTCGACGCCCTCCAGGAATGTCTCGATCCAATCCGGCGTTGCCCGAAGTTGGAGCGATGCGGAGGCTTCATCATCCGAATAGGTGTTGAACCAGGAATTCGTCACGATACACACCGAGGGGCCAGCTTGGTTACAGGCGGCAACATGGCCCTGCATGACTGGCTCGATGGACTTCACTGGCAGCCGCAATCCGAGTGAGTGCGAATAGGCGATATATTGTTGCGCGGCCTCCTCGGTCGGCCCGCCGCCACCTCCTGATTTGGAAAACGAACCGTCCATTGCCACGTCCTGCTCCATCATCGGAGATGGGGCCGGGGGGGCGTTCATCATCGCGCGCTCAGCCGACTCGTTGCCAGGACCGCCACATGCCGCGAGCAAGACGGCAGCGGTCGCAATTGCTGGAATTTTGATGTTCATCTGTTCCCTCCACATCCACTATGACTTCCACATGAAACCTACAAAATGGCAAGATCACGTTGGAATTCGGGCGGATGATCATGGCCGGAAACCTGTTCTCCGTTCGCCCGGCTCCAGTGTGCGCCAGGCGTGGTGGATGAAATCCACGAGGAGAGGACGGGTGTCCCGCGGGTCGATGATTTCCTCGGCATAGAAGGATTCTGCTGTCCTAAAGGGAGACCGGATCGCATCGAATTTCTTGTAGAGCTGGGCCTTCAGTGCCTCCGGATCCTCGGCCTCGGCCAGTTCCTTGCGGAAGGCGGCCTCGATGCCGCCGGCCATGGGCAGGCTGCCCCAGTCCCCACTCGGCCAGCAATAGCGCCATTTGGTCCGGCTCTGATTCATCATGGCGGACCCAGCCAGGCCATAGGCTTTGCGGATCACGACAGAACAGACCGGCACATCGGCCTGATAGATCGCCGTCATGGCGCGCACGCCCGCACGGGTCACACCGGCGGTCTCAGCCTTCACGCCAACCGCAAAGCCGGGACAGTCGACAAAGTGGACGACCGGCAAATGGAATTGCGAGCAGAGATCCATGTGGCGAGTGACCTTGTCGCAGACATCTGCGGTCCATGCGCCGTCCAGGAAGAAGGGATCACCTGCCAGGATTCCGACAGGATACCCATCCAGACGGGCGAACCCGCACACGATACCCCGGCCCCAATCATGTCCGATCTCGAAAAAGCTACCCGTATCTACACTTGCTTCAACAATCTTCCGCGGCTTGTACGGCGTCTTACCGTCTGTTGGCACAATAGAGAGCAGGCTCTCCTCCCGTCGCACTGGCGAGTCACCACCCACGACTCGCTCCGGAAGTTCGTGCACCGATGATGGAAGGTAAGACAGGAAACGACGAGCCGTTTCGAATGCGTCCGCTTCGGTATCCACGACATTGTCGACTGTGCCATTCTGGCCCTGAATTTTCCAGCCGCCCAGTTCTTCCTTGGTGACATCTTCGCCAAGCGCGATGGCGACAGGCGGACCGGCCACGAAAACCTGGCTCAGCTCTTTGACCATGACAGAGAAATGGCTGGCGGCTACTCGCCCCGCGCCCATGCCCGCGCAGGGGCCAAGGGCCAATGATACGAAGGGCACTTGTGTCAGGCCGTGGGTAATCTCATTCCAGCCCGGTGTCTCCGGAATGTAGGTGCGCGGGTCTTTCTCCAGCATCTTGACCGAACCGCCGCCCCCAGTGCCGTCAATCATCTGAACGAGCGGCAGGCGGTACTCGGCCGCCATCTTGATGGCTTGAACCATTTTCTGCCAGATCGAAGCATCGGCTGCGCCGCCCCGAACAGTGAAATCGTCTGCCAGAATCACTGTCGATCTGCTATTCAACCGAGCCCGGCCCATAACTGAGTTCGAGGGCAGGAAACCGTCCAATTCGTCGTCGGCACCATAGGTTGCCTTGCCTGCGATCTTGCCGATTTCATGGAAGCTTCCGGGGTCTGCCAGGAAGGCGACGCGCTCTCTAACCGTCAGCTTTCCGCGGCCTTTCTGCCGGGACACCGGCTCCTCGCCGCCCATTTTTTCCGCCAATCGCTCTCGGCGACGCAATTCTTCGATCGATTTCTGCCAGCTCATGGCGCCCAATTTCCACGCTTCCGCTACGCGAGGTCAACACGCTTTTAAAAACCTGAGCGATTTGAGTAAGCTGCCACCCAACTGAACTAAATCAAGGTAATCTGGCCTCTGTGGGCTTGCATTCTGATAGAAGGAACGGCTTTATCGCCCAAAGTCCATTCAAGGAGGAATTCAATGGATCTCGCAGAACTCACAGCGAAAGCAGATTCGGCCGTCGAAGCCGGTGGCGACTTCACGAAGAAGGTGAAATTTGACTTCGGTGATGCAGGCAAGCTTTTCATCGACGGCGTTGCTGGCAAGGCTGACAATTCCGATTCCGATGCCGACGCGACCATCAAGGTCGACTGGGACGACTTCAAGAAGATTTCCGAAGGCGCCATGGACCCGACGATGGCCTTCATGCAGGGCAAGTTGAAGGTTGAAGGCGACATGTCTGTTGCCATGCAGCTGCAGAACCTGATGAAGAAGTTCAGCTAATTTCGCTGAATTGAACTTGATCTCTGAAGCCGTCCGGGGAAACCTTGGGCGGCTTCTTTCTTTTGAAGGTCCGATATGACGACGCGTCCCCACACACTGGACAGCTCCTTTGTGCTGATCCCGGGCAACCCGCCACCCGACGGGGCGGAAATACTCTGGTTCAAGGGGAGCGAAGGCCGCAATCTTCGCGCCTGCGTGGCCCCTGCGCTTTCAAAATCTGGTCCGCGTGGCACTGCGATAGTGTGTCCGGGCCGGACGGAGTTCATCGAGAAATACTTTGAGGTCGGACGAGAGCTGCAGACCATGGGGTTTGCCGTCGTGATTCTTGATTGGCCTGGGCAGGGCCTTTCGGAACGCCTTCTGGATGATACAAAGAAGGGCCATATTGATCGGTTCGAAACCTTTATGGGCGCGCTGGCCAATGGGTTGGACCAACTCCAGGACCGCCTGCCACGTCCGCATGTATCTCTCGCACATTCCATGGGAGGCGCCATCGCATTGGCCGCCATCTCGCAAGGTCTCGTAAAAGTGGACGCTGCGGCATTTTGTGCGCCAATGTGGGGCCTGAAGTCTCGCTTCTTCGGGATGCGCTATCTCGTCTGGGCCATGCGCGCGACGGGGCGCGCGGGGGACTATGCCATCCAACCCGGTCCGCCAGAGACGTTTGAGACAAATATCGTCACGCATGACAAGCAGCGTTGGCAAATGCAGCGCGCGCTAATTGATGCGCAGCCTGATTTGGAGCTGGGCCCGGTGACATGGGGCTGGCTTGGTGCTTCACTCAGCATTGTTGATACGTTCAGTAAACCGAAGGCTCTCAAACAGGTCGCCATTCCCGTCTTTGTGGCATCTGCCGAGGAAGAGCAATTGGTCGACAATGCCGCACACGAAAAGATTTGCGCGCGGCTGCCTGATTGCGAACATGGGGTTATTGAAGGTGCCATGCATGAAATCCTGATGGAGACTGATACCCGCCGACAGGAATTCTGGGAGGGGTTTCAGCGATTGCTCAGGCGAGCCAACATATAAAAACGTAGCGAGGAAACACTATGCCAGTCCAATCCATGTCGCGCATCATTTCATACTGGGCAGCAAGACAGGCTGATCGGGTTGCAATCGATCATGAAGGACGGGCCATCACCTGGGGTGAGTTTGAAGAGCGTACCAACCGCCTCGCTCGGGCCTATTCCGAGCTAGGCGTACAACCAGATGATTTTGTTACCATCGCACTGCCGAATGGCATAGAATTCTTCGAAGCATGCTTTGCCGTCTGGAAGTTGGGGGCCACACCTCAACCCATATCTGCCAAATTGCCGAAATCCGAACGGGACCAGATTATTGATCTGGGCAAGCCGTCGCTGGTCGTTGGAGCCGAAACCGGCGCATTTGAACAGATAGTCTCTGTACCTCAGGGATTTGTACCTGGAGAACATTTGTCCGCAGAGCCCCTACCGGAGCTGACAGCGGCTTCCTTGAAAGCGATGACAAGTGGGGGGTCTACCGGACGGCCAAAGCTGATCGTCTCTGCTCAACCGGCGGCCTGGGATACTGATCTGCCATATCTGGAAATTCCGCAACAGGGCGCCATGCTGGTGCCGGGGCCGCTCTATCATAACGGACCGTTCGTCTGGGCCATGATTGCGCTCTTCCGCGGTTGTACCGTGGCCATCACGACGCGCTTCGATGCCGAGCAGACTCTCACGACTTTGGAACGCCTGAAGATCAATATCGTCTATATGGTGCCGACTATGATGCGCCGCATCTGGGCGCTGCCTGAAGATGTACGGACAGGTTACGATCTGTCGAGCTTGCAGACGCTCTGGCATCTGGCCGCACCCTGCCCGGCCTGGCTGAAGGAATGCTTCATTGAGTGGCTCGGCGCGGAAGTGATCTGGGAGCTTTATGCCGGCACTGAAGGGCAGGGAACGACCATGATCCGCGGGGATGAATGGCTGACGCACAAAGGCTCTGTAGGCCGGCCTGTTGAGGCATGCGAAATCAAGATTGTCGGGGAGGCGGGCGAGACGCTTCCATCCGGCGAGGTCGGGGAAGTCTTCCTCAGGCCCCTGACGGGCCAGGGCACGACATATCGCTACATCGGCGCGGAAGCCAAATCCATCGAAGGCGGCTGGGAAAGTCTGGGCGATCTCGGGTGGATGGATGAAGAGGGATATCTCTACCTGACGGACAGGCTTTCCGACATGATCCTGTCTGGCGGCGCGAACATCTACCCCGCCGAAGTGGAAGCGGCGATTGATGCGTTTCCCGGAGTGCGGTCGTCTGCCGTGATCGGCTTGCCGGATGATGATATGGGCGCCCGGCTGCATGCAATCATCGATCGACCCGAAGGCTCAGTAGACGCCGAAGAGATGAATGCTCATCTCGCCGATCACCTGGTGCGCTACAAGATTCCAAAGAGTTTCGAGTTTGTGCCTGAACCCGTACGCGATGATGCGGGAAAAGTGAGAAGAAAGGCGCTGAGGGAAGCGCGGCTGCAATTGAGCGCCACCTAGTTTTCGCCTGTCGCTTGACTTCCCTAGCGGAGCCATAGCTCCCCTGTGGGAAACACAGGAGGAGACCACCATGAAAGTTGCTGCCGTCAAGAAGCCCGGCGGGCCGGGAAACCTGATCATAGAAGACCGCGCGGATCCCAAACCGGCCGTCGGGGAAATACTCGTTCGTATTTATGCGAGCAGCCTGAACTATCACGACTTCGTGGTGGTCATGGGCGGCATCCCTACAGATGACGGACGAATTCCCATGTCGGATGGAGCGGGTGAGGTCGTCGCAGTTGGCGAGGGTGTCACCAAATTCAAGCCAGGCGACAAGGTTGTGTCGCTGTTCTTCCCCAACTGGCAGGCCGGCGAAATCGAAGCGGCAGGGTTCGCCAGTGTTCCGGGAGATGGCGCTGATGGCTTCGGCGCGGAACTCGTTGCCGCGCCAGAGACGTCCTTCACGCGCATGCCTGAGGGATACTCGTATCAAGAGGCGGCAACGCTTCCCTGCGCGGCCTTGACGGCATGGCGCGCCTTGATGGTTGAGGCCAAGGTCAAGCCGGGTGACTGGGTGCTGACCCAGGGCACGGGCGGCGTATCCATTTTCGCCCTCCAATTTGCCAAGGCGGCTGGGTGCCGCGTGATCTCCACATCATCCTCTGATGAAAAGCTTCAGCGCGTGAAAGAACTGGGCGCAGATCATGTGATCAATTACAAGGACACGCCTGACTGGGGAAAGGCAGCCAAAGCCCTGACCGGAGGGCGAGGCGTGGACGAGGTTGTCGAGATTGGCGGGCCAGGCACATTGGCCCAGTCCATTACAGCGTCGCGTCCAGGGGGCCATATTTCCCTTATCGGTGTGCTGACGGGTGTGTCCGGGGAAGTCCCGACAGCGGCTCTGTTCTCTCTGAACATCACGCTGTCGGGGATAACGGTCGGATCCCGCCGGCATCAGGAAGACATGATTGCCGCCATCGAGGCCAACGGCATCAAGCCCGTGCTGGACAAGGATTTCCCACTTTCCGAAATTGCTGCCGCCTTTGCCCATCAGGCCAGCCAGCAGCATTTCGGCAAGATTACATTGAGCCTCTAGGTGGCGATGTATTGCGCCCCGTTCACCGTCATGGTGGCGCCGGTGATGAAGGCAGCTTCGTCGCTGGCGAGATAGGCGCACATTGAGGCGATCTCTTCGGCCTTGCCAAGGCGGCCGACAGGGATCGTCGCAATGATTCCCTCAAGGACTTTTTCCGGAACAGCCTGCACCATCTCGGTGTCGATATAGCCTGGGCAGACCGTGTTGACGGTGATGCCTTTCTTTGCGCCTTCCTGGGCCAGTGCCTTGCTGAGGCCGATCAGGCCGGCCTTTGCGGCGGAATAGTTCGCCTGACCAAACTGGCCTTTCTGTCCATTGATGGAAGAGATGTTGATGACCCGGCCCCAGCCGCGCTCACGCATGCCCTCCCAGACCTGACGCGTTACATTGAACGCTGATGTCAGATCGATATCGATCACTTGCTGCCATTGCTCGCGCGTCATCTTGTGGAACGGTGCGTCGCGGGTAACACCGGCATTGTTGACCACGACGTCAACAGGACCGAGCTCTTTTTCGATCTGCGCCAGACCTTCCGTAACGGCATCATAATCTGCAACGTCGAACTTGTAGCAATTGATCCCGAGCTCTTTGGCGCATTCGTCGGCGGCCTGCTGGTTGCCGGCGAAATTGGCCGCAACCTTATAGCCCTTGTTTTTTAGTGTTTCACTGATTGCCCGCCCAATACCGCGCGTGCCTCCTGTGACCAGAGCAACTCTAGTCATAACGTGTTTCCTCCCGTTTTGTTTGACGGCAATCAGCTAGCCATTCTGTTGCATCGATAGCAATAGCACATTGGTCGCAGGGCAAATTTGTGTCAGACTTGTTGCATAGCACAATAATTGCTTCGCAAGTCGGAGAAGCAGAGGGCAGGACATGGCCAAGGGAAATGGATCAGACGATCTGATCATTATCAAGAAGTATGCAAACCGTCGTCTCTACGACACGTCGACATCGTCCTACGTGACGCTTGACCACCTTTCTGAACTCGTCCGGGAAGGGCGTGACTTTGAGGTGCGGGATGCAAAATCTGGGGCTGACCTGACCCGTCAGGTTCTGACGCAGATTATTTTCGAGAACGAAACAAAGGGCGAAGGCGCGCTGCCACTGAACTTCTTGCGCCAGTTGATCGGCTTTTATGGCGGCGGGGCCCAGACTTTCCTGCCCTCGTATCTGGAAATGTCCATGAACAGTTTTGCCGAAGCCCAGAAGGAGTGGCGCAAGGCTGCCAACCCCATGAGCATGTTCGAGCAACAGGCCAAGCGCAACATGTCGATGTTCGAAGAGGCGATGAAACTCTTCATGCCGACGCTGAAGAATGCGCAGTCCCGGAATGGCACACCTTCCATGAATCCGATGATGGAATACCAGGCGGAGGCGCTTTCCAACATGCAGGCCCAGATGGCCGCGATTCAGAAACAATTGTCAGACCTTTACGGAAAAGACTGACTTCCTCTCCAGCTCAAACGAAAAAGGGCCCGCCGGCTGGCAGGCCCTTATTTGTAACCGGCAGGACCGGTCTACATTTCCCCGACGCCAAAATCGCGGCGAGCAGAAACGATCGTGACGACAACACCTGCCAGAACGTCCAGCAAGGTCATCGACATCAGGATGAAGAAGGTCGATGTCGCAAAGTTTGGCAAGAGCAGGAACTGGATCAGGCAGACGATGAACAGGATCATCGAGACTGCGTGATTGATGATCGTGGACGTGCCTGTCGAGGTCGACTTCAGGATTTCCAGAAACAGGAAGACCACGGCCAGCAAGAGGATCGCATCCCCTTTGGTGAGGATCCAGTCGACGCCGGAAATCATCGGCAGACCGAGAAAACGGTCGTTCAACAATGACAGGATCGGCGCGGAATCCGCGCGAATGATCTCGCCGAATTCGTTTGCCATTTCGACTGAACCGCCAAAACCGATGGCCAGAAGATTATAGAGCGCTACCGGGATAACCAGCAGCGGGAAGATTCCGAAGATTGCGCGCATGAGATTCCCCTTCTCGGTTTTGCCGCCAGACCCGCCATTTTCTTGACGCTTCTGTTCCCGTCTTGCGATAGCCGCACCTGCGACGGCCAATTTTGTTTCGCGATCCATCGCGGACTTACCCGTCCTTTGTCTGCATTAAAATCACGTTTACCGTAATGATCCGTCAGATGCGAGGGACTTCTGTGAGGTTAAAACCGTTGGGTCAGGAAAACGCGAAATGTTGCGTCAGTCGATCCGGCGGTCAGTCCAATCAGGGCGCTGGTCCGCAAAGTCAGGGACTGATTCAGGGGAAGCGAGACAAAGGGGCCTGCCAGATGGCTCTGTTGTGACACGGGCAAGAGATCGTTTGCGGGGCCATAAGTGTTGTAAACTTCGGCGCCGATATCGACTCCGTCCTCCAGCCGCTGGCTGAGTTCCCCCCGTGTTTGCAGGAAGGTTCCAGATTCGCGACCTGATCCGGTCTGGATGCTTGCAATGATCGAAAACCGGGACCGCACTGTGTCGGTCAACTGCGCCTGATTCAGCCAGTGTAGCGCGACCTGGCCCGGGCGACCGCCATCCCGGAAGCGCGCGTCCAGCCGAAGACCGGATGCCCACCGCGCCCCGTCCGGGGTGATTTGCCAGCGCAACTCTCCCTGAACATAGTCGAGATCAACCGCGCGGGCCTCTGTCTTGCGTGCCTGGATCACGCCCCTCACGGCGACGCTCCCGGTCAGCGCGCGTTCAGCATGGATGCGCTGCGCGAGTCCCGACCTGTCCGGGTCATAAGCGGCCCGGTAACCGATCGAATGCGCGCCCTCCCTGATTTCAGGCGCGGAGATTCCACTTGTCAGCTGCGCGGCAGCAGGGCTGAGAAGCCAGACCATTGCGGGGCTCATGAGGATGAGGAGCAGGAAGCGCATCGCCCGTTTATGATGTAAATAAAAACGTCGTTAAAGATACGAAACTATGTATTTCGTTCCCTGCACCCGAAGCCGGACTGGCGCGAACCATCCGGGTATCTCGTAGCCGGCCCCTCACAGAGCCGTCGGCGCGGCAGGCGCCGTGGCGCTCCGCCTTGATTGTGTAGATGGCTACGGAGTGGAGCGTTACCGCCCGCCGCGC
>NZ_DGMZ01000012.1:1064955-1179585 GCF_002388685.1 Hyphomonas sp. UBA4505
TCGTTACCGGCGCCGCGCGAACGCTGCCACCGTGCTTTTGACACGTATGGCCCATCCGGGGATTTCTCCCGTGCGACCGGACGAGGCGGTTTCCCAACTTGCCTTCGCAAGCTCACCCTGGCCTGACCTGCCTAGGGCCGTGCGAGACCGTATGCCTCCCGCCCAGCCCATCCTGTCCCTGACCCCACAACCAGAACGGTACCTGATCCGGCTCCTGTGAGAGCAGAGGCTTAGTATGGGGCAGGGAGTTTTCAGACGGATAGGGAGCGCAAATTCCCAGCTCCGAAGATACCTGCGCAGGCAGGTATCCATCTCCTGAAGCTGCCTCATGTGCATGGGTAGAAGTCCCGAGATGGACCCCTGCCTACGCAGGGGGCATCGGAGGAGAATGATCTCTATCCCACAAACCGTATCCTCGGCGCATGCCGGGGTCTCCTGCCGAAGCCAGACGGAGCCAGCCGGACGAAACCCCGGCATGCGCCGGAGAAGTGGGGGAGGGGACTGGCGTCCCACTCCACAAAAAAAGGCCGGCGCTGAGGCCGGCCTTTTCGAGTTTGTTCTGCGAGGGCGTGCCTAGCTGAAATTCTTGAAGATGTCGTCTGCGGACACGCTGCCGCCATTGTCCTCGGCGGGCTTTTCTTCGGGTTCGTAGGCGCTCGCTTCGTCCTGTGCCGGGGCAAGGCCCGGGCCTTCGAACTTCTCGGCCTTCTCGGCTTCCAGTTTGCGGCGCTTGTCAGCCGATTTCGCGATCACTTCATCAAGCTCGATCTGTGTACAGAGGCCGAGCGTCACAGGATCGACCGGACGGATGTTCGGTGAGTTCCAGTGCGATTTGTCCCGCACATTGTTGATGGTCGACTTGGTTGTGCCGATCAGCTTAGAAATTTGCGCGTCAGAGACTTCCGGGTGGTTGCGAATGAACCATGCCACGGCGTCGGGCTTGTCCTGACGGCGGATGACCGGTGTATAGCGGCTGCCCTTGCGCTTTGGCTGTGGGATATGAGCGATCTTGGAGGCAGCCTTCTTCAGCTTGTAGGCTTCATCGCCCTCGCCCTTGCGGATTTCTTCGCGCGACAGCATGCCGCCCGCAATCGGGTCAACGCCGCGCATGTTCTCGGCCACGTCGCCATCGGCGATGCCTTTGACTTCCAGATAGTGGAGGCCGCAAAAATCTGCGATTTGCGTAAAGGTGAGGCTGGTATTGTCGAGCAGCCAGACGGCGGTCGCCTTGGGCATCAGAATATCTGACATGGGGAACTCCCTGAATGAAATGGCCGCCAGAAATGCAGCCGCCCGACACATCGTGCCGGGCGGTCGGGTTTCAGACGTGCCTTAAACCTTGCTGGCCTTATAATGCCATGTCTGGGAAATTGAAAGCCGTGCGCTTCACCAGACCAGCACAATCTTGCCGGAATGGCCGCCCTTGGCCATCAGGGCCTGAGCGGCTTCGGCTTCGGCCACCGGGAACGCCTGATCCAGGATTGGCCGGATTTTGCCGGAGACGACATGGGGCCAGAAATCCTGCTCGACCGCATCGCGGATGCGGCGCTTCTCCTCGACCGGCCGGGCCCGCAGGGTCGTGGCGGCCAGGGTCAGGCGTTTCATCAGGACGGGCGCGAAATTCACCTCTGCCGTGAAGCCGTTCATATAGGCGATATTGATGATCCGGCCATCCGGGCGGGAAACCGAGATATTCTTCTGGATGTAATCCCCGCCCACCATGTCGAGCGTGACGTCAACACCGCCATCTTCCTTAACCACTTTCTCGAAATCTTCGGTTTTGTAATTGATCGCGCGATCTGCGCCGAGCTCTCTGGAGAGCGCGCATTTGTCGTCTGATCCGGCGGTTGCGTAGATTTTTGATGCGCCAGCGATCCTGGTCATTTGCAGCGCCATGACGCCGATCCCGCTGGTTCCGCCATGACACAGGAAGGCTTCACCCTTCTGGAAGTGAACCCGGTCGAATACGTTCGCCCACACCGTCATCAGCGCTTCCGGGAAGCAGGCAGCATTTACCATGTCCATGCCGTCTGGAACGGGGAAAAGCGAGCCTTCGTCGACCGCCGCAAACTCGGCATAGCCACCCCCGGCGAGAAGGCCTGCAACCCGGTCGCCGGTCTTGAATCGGCTGGTGCCATCTGACGTTTCCACAACAGTGCCGGAAATTTCCAGACCCATGATGGGGGAGGCGCCGGGGGGCGGCGGATAGGCGCCGCGGCGCTGAACCAGATCTGCCCGATTGAGACCCGAAGCGGCCACTTTGACCAGCACTTCACCCGGCTTCAGGTTCGGTTTCTCAAAATCGCCGAGCTTGAGCGGCGCGCCCTCTTCAACCAGGACGGCTTTCATCATTTCTGTTGCCATGTCGCTTGTGTTTTCCCTTCTGACTCGAGAGTCGCATCTAGGCAGCGTTTCTGCTTTGATAAGGGCTGTAACACGAATTGAAGGGTGACCCCCATGGCCGCATCTGATGAAGAGCCAATTCTGGTCAACACACCACAGACGCTGGAGCAGATGTCGGTGCAGGAATTGCATGAACGTATAGAAGTGCTCCAGGCAGGCATCGCAGCCTGCGAAGCGGAGATCGAGAAGAAGAAGTCGCAGAAATCTGCGGCGGATGCCCTGTTCGGGGGCGGCAATTAAGCGGGTGGAAAGGCTGGATTGATAAAGTCCAAATTTCCACCCCCGCGTATAGAGGTATCATTCATGGCGGCAGACACGTCACCAGACGATCAGCTCGACATCCAGGACGGGTTTACCGGCGGCAAGCTGTTTGACACGGTTTTTGCGCGCGGCATGGCACTCGTTGAAGAAACGGCCTCCTATCTGGACGGTCCGGGTCGCGAGGCTGCGACGACCTTGCCCCGTGAAGCTGGCCTCACCTATTCGGCCTGGAGCATGGAACTGACGACGCGCCTGATGCAGGCGGCGAGTTGGCTGGTGATGCAGAAAGCTGTGCGCGATGGCGAAATGCGTCGCGACGAGGCTGCGGCTCGCAAGTACCGAATCCGCCGCGAAGAGCCGGCCCTGGACGCGGCGGCACAGCAAGGTCTGGGCCTGCCGACGCGGTTCCTGGATCTGGTTGCGCGGTCGGAAGCCTTGTTCGAGCAGATTTGCAGACTGGATGACGCGCTCTATGGCCAGTCCCGCAAACCGATGGCCGCCAATCCCGTGATCGATCAGATCAGCCAATTGCAACGGGCTGCCGAAACCGGCGCGTTTGACCCGTTGATGGTGTGGCACCGCGCCAAATAAGGCGCACCTTTTCCAATCAGGCTTCTTCGACCCGGTCGGTAGCTGATCCGATCAGCTGGCCGCCCCGGCTGAGTTCCGCGCCCTTGAGGCGGAACCTCATCGGTCGACGATAGAGCGCCTTGAGCGGGGTCCGACGCACGAGCCGGTGAAACGCCAATGACAAGGCGATCGCGATCAGGCCAATCGCCAGGCTGGTAAGGCCGGGCTCTGGCAGGAGACCACTCCGGGCCAGCAGGGTTTGCGCGGCCGTCATGGGCAGGAAATAGGTCAGATAGATCACGAACTGCGCCCGCCCGATATATTGCATGGCCGCGCCATGCCGCGTGTTGGCCAAGCGTGTCGCCAGGGCGATCAGGGCAAACGCGCCAGCAAAGCCGAGCACCAGGCTGATAATGGGCAATGTGGCCGTACCCTGCGCGACCAGGACCGTGTTGATGGCGGCCCAGATGATCAGTGCGACCGGTACATCCGAGAAGCCCTCGGACAAGCGGGCTGCAAACCGGCGGAACAGGATTGCTCCGTGATAGCCTGCGAAGAAGAAGACGAAATACTGCGCGAAAGTATCAATTACGAGCCAACCCGTCTGGATCATGCCGGCCGCATGCGCCGTCTGGAGCAGGGCGGCCACAAGCAGGACTTTCGTCGGTGCGCTACGGCGTGCGAGCCATGTGGTGAGATGAAACAGCGCCAGCATGGGCAGGATCCAAAGCCCCGATGTGGGCTGTGCCAGACCGCTCAGCATTGCGCTCGCAATGACAAGCGGGTTTGACGTGACGTGCGGTGCGTAGAGGATGACGGTCTGGATGATCAGCCAAACGACGTAGAAATAGACGAATCGGAGCACTTTTCGATCGAAAAACGTCGATTTCGATCCGAATAGCGTACGGGGAAGGAACAAGCCGGACATGAGGAACAGCGTCGGCAGGATGATGGGAGCTGCCCAGGCGGCGGCAAAGTGCATCCAGTTGGACTGGCCCGTCATGGCGACATACCCGTAGACAGACTGCGCCAGGACAAACCCGATAATGCAAACGCCCTTGGCGTAATCGATCCAATTGATGCGTGTAACAGACATGCAATGCCCCCGAAAACTTCAGGAGCAGCTCTGCAAATTTCACGCCATACGCGAAATCAGCTCGCGGCGTACACTTTCAGGAAGTTTGCGGACTGGGCACTACAAAAGCCCTCCCGCACAGGTGCGCGCATGATCAGAATACGGTGCCAGAGAGGCCCCAGCATTTCTTCAATCGCTTCATCAAGATCGAAATCACGTCGAATCACGCGTTTTCCGGCCAATTCGGCGAGGAGCATGCGCATGGGCATACGAATGTCGCGGTTCATCCAGGCGCGCCACAATTCGCCAGCATCCTTGTCGTCAGCAGCGGCCGTCAAGGCGACCCGCAGAACCGCGTGCCCGGCTCCGGTACGTGCGGCGGCCTCCAATGGCACGATGAGCGTGGTAATCCGTTCTTGCGGATCGCGCCCGCCATCCGGGCTGTCGGGGATCAGGGCCAAAGCCGCATCGACACACATCGCGCCGATTGACGGCCACCATTTGTAGATGGTCTGTTTGGATGCGCTGGCACGTTTGGCGACGCCATCTACGCTGAAGCCGCGCCAGCCATTCTCCGCCATCTCTATGCGTGTTGCGTCCAGAATGGCGGCCTTGGACGCTTCACTGCGCGTCGGCCCCTTCCGGGAAGACTTGCTGGTCTCCGAGGGCGTGGGCATGAACAACTCCAGTTTCTTGAATGCTGCGCTGCACTAGGTACAGCTTTTGTCAGCCAAGCATAAGGGTGAAGTAGTAAACAAACTCCCGTTTCCGCTTGCCGCGACTGCAATATGCACTAGTCAGTGCTACAGAGAAACAGGAGTTATTGGCATGAATACGGTCGAGGATCTGCTGCAAGGGTATCGCAGCTTCCGGAAGGGAATCTACTCAAAACAGGCTGCATTGTATCGGGAACTGGGCGAAGGCCAGAATCCGCGCATCATGCTGATTGCCTGCGCCGACAGCCGGGCCGAGCCTTCGGACATTTTCAATGCCGCGCCGGGCCAATTGTTCGTCGTCCGTAACGTTGCCAATCTCGTGCCGCCCTATCAGCCGGATGACGGCCTGCACGGCGTGAGCGCCGCCCTCGAATATGCGGTCAACGTGTTGAAGATAGAGCACATCGTGGTGATGGGACATGGCGGATGCGGCGGTGTCGCGGCCTCTTTGGCCGGGGAAGGCACACCGGAAATCGGCGAGTTCGTGACGCCTTGGGTACGCTTGCTGGAAGCGGCACGCGCGCGCGTTGTGGAAAGCGGATCGGTCAATCCGCAATTTGCCCTCGAATTGGAAGGTGTCGAAACGTCTCTTGGAAACCTGATGTCGTTTCCATTCGTGAAGCGGGCGGTCGAGGCGGGCGAGTTGGAACTGCACGGCGCCTGGTTTGCGATCAAGCATGGCGAACTGCACTGGCGGAACCCGAAAACCAGCCGGTTTGAGGTGATCGAGCCCTGATTCGCCCCGGAGTGGCGGTCAGTTTCCACTGGTCATAAGCGCTGCGAACAGAGCCGATACCAGCATGGCGGACGCGGCTAGGCGATTGAACCATTTCGTGAAGACGGGCGACTGGAACCGGCGGTTCATGGCGTCTGCAAGCCAAGCATAGAAGGCGAGGCCGAACATTTCGGTGATGGTCACGGTCAGCATGATCAGCAAGGCTTGCTGGACGACCGGCTTGTCCGGATCGAAATAGCTTGGCAGCAACAGGCCGAAGAAGACGAGCGCATTCGGGTTGAGCAATTGCAGGCCAACGCCGCGACCGAACAAATTGGACTTCGCAGGCGCCTGATCTGCGCGGGCGCGAGGCCGGTGCGGGTCTGCGGTGGCCATTGTCCAGGCCAACCAGGCAATGAAGCAGATACCGGCAATCTTCAGGCCCATCAGCACGAGCGGGGCCTGCGCCGCAAAGGTGGCGATGCCGGTTGCGGCGAGGGAAATCCAGACAACATTGGCGGCGGATACACCTGCGGCAGGGACCAGCGCGGTCGGCGCGCCATAGCGCAAGGATGCGCTCATCACCATCATGACGGCCGGGCCGGGGGTCAGGCCGCCAGCGAAGAACAGCGCCATCAGCGCGAGCCAGACTGACAGGTCCATTCAGCGCGCCTCCAGCGCGGAAAGGGGAATTCGGGTCAGTTCGACGTCTTCCTTGTTTGCGGTGTAGGCAATGAAGAGGAAGTCGCCTGCGACCCAGCTTTTCGGATAATGATAGCCCGGCCGCTTGTAGAGGCCCTCGGTGCGCAGGGGCTGCAGGTCATCGGCGCCGCGCAGGAGAAAGGCGCGGTCGAACACGTGGCCATCTTCTGACAGCGACACGACGAGGGGAATGCGCAGTTTGTCGCCTTTTGGCGCGTGAACGAGAAAGGCGGTGCCACCGGGTAAATTACCCGCGCTTTGCTTCGTGCGTGCGTCAGGCATGGCAGTCAGCTGCGGATGGCTCCAGCTTGCTCCGCGGTCGCAGCTTTCCGATGCAAGCTGGCGAAAGCTCGACGCCTGATCGCGGAAGACCATGACAAGACAGTCGCCGCGTTGAAACAGGCTGGGCTCCAGCTCCCGGCTCATGGGCGGGTCAGAGGGAAGGTTCTCAAACGCGCCAGCCTGCCATCCCGTCAATCCGAGCGGGTCGTCGGTGTAGAAGGGGCGCGCCCGGATACCGGGGCGCACATGGAAGGCGGTGTGAAGGCGGCCGTCATACAGGTGCGGATCCTGCTCGATCACGCCATTCACCGGCATTCCGTCTGCGCCGAGCACGGGGCGGGGCTCGGACCAGGTTTCGCCGTCATGGCTGAGGCGATAGGCGGTGTAGCCGCCGGTGCGTTTGTGGAAGCCTTCCGGCCAGACATTGATGAAAGCGACAAGCGTTTCGCCATCGGTCCACCAGCCGCCGCTGGAGCGGATCTCTTCGTCATCAGACGGTGTGGTCAGGGGACGCGGCGCGCTCCATTGATCGCCATTGTCGTCGCTGACTGAATAGGCAACCCATGTGTCCGGGGCGTCTTCATCGCGGGCCGAGCTTTGCCATTGAACGAAGACGCGGCCCTTGAAGGAGATGGGCACGGCGCCATTGCTGAACTGGTCCGTGCCGGGGCCGGGCCGAAATACGGTGATGGTCTTCGCGCCGGGCAGGGGCGAGAGGCCGAGATCGGGCGCTGAGGCGTCATACAGATCGGCCGCCGGTGCATGCAGCGCCGACGGCCGGTCTTGCAATTGGGTGCAAGCAAAAAGCGGCAGGATCAGGCAAAGTGCGAACAGGCGTTCAAACATTTGCATCCCGCCGCTGCGATCAGGCGCCTTCTGCCTGGCCGCGCTTGACGGCGGCTTCGATCAGTTCGCGGGCTTTCTCGATACCGTACCAGCCTTCGATCCGGGTCCACTTGCCTTTTTCGAGATCCTTGTAGTGCTCGAAGAAGTGCGCGGTCTTGTCGATCAGGGTCTGCGGCAGATCGTGATAGGTCGCGATCTTGTCGTAGTATGACGTCAGCTTGTTGTGCGGCACGGCGAGGATCTTCTCGTCCGGGCCCTTGTCGTCGGTCATCATCAGAACGCCGACGGGACGGGCGCGCACGACCGAGCCCGGCACCAGTGGACGATTGCCGACAACCATCACGTCGATCGGGTCGCCGTCGAGGCTGAGTGTGTGCGGCACGAAGCCGTAATTACAGGGATAGCGCATCTCGGTGTAGAGATAGCGGTCCACGAACATCGCGCCGGAATCCTTGTCGATCTCGTATTTGATCGGGTCGCCGCCGAGCGGGACCTCGATGAGCACATTGATGTCGTCTGGCGGATTGTCGCCGGTTTTGATTTTGGAAAGGTCCATAAGACGGCTCGCATCTGGCTGGAAGGTTGAAACACGGTGTGGGGTGGCGATGACGCCTGAAACAGATTGCGTCAAGAGTGGCAGTGACGCGGGAGGGTTAATGCAGCTTTTGTGCCCGAATGCTTCCCACTCGCCCAAATGGGGTTACTCTGCCGTCTGGGAGGTACACCAAATGCATTCAACACTAATTCTTTGTAGCGCGGCGCTGGTCATTCTGACCCTGTTGCTGGGCTTTTGGGTTTCGATCACGCGGGGGCGCACCAAGACCATCGCCTATGGCGCAGCGACAGATCCGACGGGGCCGATGATGAAAGCCGAGCGGGCGCATGGAAATGCCGCTGAATATACTGCGCTTCTGGTCGGGCTTTTTGTCATCACCGGCTTTGCCTATGCGGGGCGCGACCTTGGAATCGCCGTGACGAGCCTTGTTGTGGCGATCACCCTGTCTCGTTTTCTGCATGCGCTTGGCTGCCTGGTCTGTGCAACGCTGGAAAAGCCGCATCCGCTTAAAGTCCTGGGTGCGCTCGTCACCTATGTTGGCGGACTGGCGCTGGCGATCATGGTGATTGGAAAAGTGCTGTAGGCGCCCGTCAGTCGCGCTTCAGGGCGTAATTGAAACTGATCGAGAGTCGCGGTTCCTCGCCCATATTGGCGGGGACTTCATGGCGCAGCCAGCTTTCCCACAGGATGGCGTGGCCGACTTCGGGCTCAAGATAGACAAAGCGGCGGCGGTCTTCTGGCGCGTCATCGCGCATTTGCGGCGCGGCCATCATGCGCGACAGGCGCGGGTCTTCCAGTTTCAGCCGAGACGCGCCGTCTGGCGTGGAGACGTAATAGGTTCCTGAAATCACGCTGCCGGGGTGGATATGATTGGAGTGGCCAAAGCCGGGCTCCAGAATGTTCACCCAGATCGCGTCGAGTTCCAGGGTGAAGCCCTCCATGTCCCAGTCGAGTTCCGTCGCAAAGTCAGTCGCGACGGTATCGAGCAAGGCTTTCAGCTCCGCAAATTCCGGGAACCGGTCCGGCAAGTCGTCGAGAGATGCGTAGGATGTGTACCCGCCATAGCCTTCGGTCTCGCACCACGCATTCCCGGCGGCGTCATCCTCGGCCAGCACCCAGCAGACATGTTCGAGCCGTGTCGCCAGATCGCTATCGCCAACGGGCTGGGTCCGCACCAAAGTGGGGAAGAGGGTCTTTGTGGTCATGGGCCGCTCTTTAGGCGGAGCAAGGCGCAAAAGAAAGAGCCCGCCACCTTCTGCAAGGTCGCGGGCTCATCTTCAGAACTTGGCCGCTCTATTCGGCAGGCTTGACGAATTTCAGCGTCATGCGGTCGCTTTCGCCGATTTCGGCATAGGCAGCAGCGTCAAAACCGTCCGGAGTGTTGCCTTCCCGGTCCTGCGTGGCGTTGACCGGGGGCAGCGTCCAGACCCCAAACGGGTGATCCGCAGTATCGGCCGGATTGGCATTGATCTCGCTGGCTTCGACAAACTCGAACCCGGCCGCTTCGGCGAGGGATTTGACATAATCCTCATGGACGTAACCCGAAGAGGCCGTCGGGTCTTGTGTGGCCGTTGAAGGCAGGCGATGTTCGACCACGCCCAACACGCCGCCGGGCTTCAGAGCGGCACAGGCGTCCGTGAAAAATTTCTCGGTGTATCCGCCGCTCATCCAATTGTGGAGGTTGCGGAAGGTCAGTACGACATCGGCTGTCCCGGCCTCGGTCAGCGGGCCACTCTCGGCCGAAAAGGCGCTGTATTCGATCGTGCCGAATTTCGGGTCGTCATAATTCGCCTGGAATTCTGCAAGGCGCTCGGCGATTCGGGCGCGACGGTCTTCATCGCCAATATTCGGGTCGAAATAGGCTGCGACCAGTGTGCCACCGCCACTGGCAAGATAGGGCGCGATGACATTTGTGTACCAGCCGCCGCCGGGCCACAGCTCGACCACTTTGTCATCCGCTTCCACCCCGAAGAATTCGAGCGTTTCTTTCGGGTGACGCCAGGCGTCGCGCGCCTTTTCGGCATCCGTGCGGTGTTCGCCAGCGATCGCGGCGTCCAGCGGCGAGGCTTCGGTCGAGGCTGTCTCGACCGGCGGGGTTTCGGGGGCGGGCGTCTCTGATGCGGGTGTCTCTGGCTGGCCGCAAGCTGCCAGAACCAGTGCAGACAGGGCGATCATCGGGGTCAATTGCTTCACAGGGTGTCTCCTCAACAGGCCTCTTGAACCTCTCCTTACGCTACCCACATAGATCATGTCACGGTGCCGTAAATCGGGCTGTGACCGGTATCTGTCCCAACGCCGAATTCGGGTTGGTTCTTTTCAGGTGCTGAACATCCATCCGGGCGCTCCCCGAACGGGTTGCCCGCAGTTGCTTGATTTAAGAGGACTGAACACATGAGCAATATCGACCTTACCCCCCTTTACCGTACCGTTGTCGGCTTTGACCGGCTTGCGGGCATGATTGATCAGGCGTCTCGCCTCGACGGGTCACAAGGCTATCCCCCATACAATATCGAACGCGTTGACGAAAACGCCTTCGCCATCGAGATCGCGGTCGCGGGATTTACCGAAGATGACCTCGAGATCGAGACGAAAGAAGGCTTGCTGACTGTGGCCGGCAAGCGCGGCGAGAATGAAGACGGCGAGGGCCGCAACTATCTGCATCGCGGCATTGCCCAGCGCAGCTTTATCCGGCGCTATCAGCTGGCCGACCATGTCATCGTGACCGGTGCCAATCTGCAGCACGGCGTGCTGCGCATCGACCTTATTCGCGAGCTTCCTGAAGAGAAGAAACCTCGCAAGATCGAGATTGGCGCCCCGGCAAAGTCGGAGCCGAAACTGATCGGCAAGAAATCGGCCAGCAACGCGGCCTAAACGCCGAGTTCTGATCAGATAAGAGAACGGCGCGTCCAGAGATGGGCGCGCCGTTTTTTGCATTCAGGCCCAGAAGTGTGGTGCCAGGTTTCCTGACAGCGTGGCGGCGGCCTTTTCTCGCAGGATTTGCAGCGCAGGCTGGATCGCATCCGTGTCTGACTCTGACTGATAGGCCGCGAACACAGGATAGGCGATGGTCGGGACATCCGGGACTTCGAAAAGGAACCCCTTTGCCAGATGGGTTTCGACCAAGCGCCGAGGCAAATACCCTGCGGCTTCACTGGCGATGAGGAAGGACGGCCCGAAGAATCCCAGGGCGACTGTGGTCCTTGGCTCCATGAGCTTTGGCAGGATCTGGGCGTGCCGGTCACGATACTCTTCGCCCCAGTCGACATAGACATAACGGTCTTCGAATTCGCCCTTTGGATCGGTGGTGACCATGATGAGATCGTCATCCATCAAGTGTTCCACCGCGATATCGGTGCGCAGGCGAGGTTGATGCAGCACTGCGATGTCCAGAAGCCCTTCTGACAAAAGGCGTGACAGGGAAAGGGGCGTGCCGGCCTCCGCCTTGAAGGCGACGTTTGTCATTTGCTCCTGCATCTCCACAAGTGCCTGGGAGAGGAAGCGGGCCCAGAGATTGTACTGCCCACCGAGGATCAGCATATCGTCAAAGGTTTCCGGAATCCCGGCCTGCTGACGACCTTGCTCCCATGCGCGCACAATTGTCCGGGCATATCGTTCGAAATGATAGCCGTGTGATGTCAGCCGGGCGCCGGCTTTCGATCGTGCGAACACTCTTTGTCCGAGGCGATCTTCCAGCGTCCGGATCCGGGCGCTCACCGTGGACTGGGTGACGTGTACCTTGTCCGCCGCACCCTGAAACGTGCCGGTTTCAATGACTGCCAGGAATGTGCGAGCGACTTCAACATCAATCATTCAATATTCCGATTTCAAGCATCGATTAAATTCGTTATTCGAATTCCATGTAACTCCCTATCTAGGCAGCATGTCAGATCAAGGAGAAACGACAATGAAAACCCATCTCATCGCCGGTCTCGCCGCACTCACTCTGCTTGGCGCCTGCGCTTCCGCGGCTGCCGCACCAGCCGTCTCGTCCAACATTTCCATGTCCGATCTCGATCGGAAGGAACTGAAGCAGTGGAACAAAGCCGAGAAAGACATTCGCAAGGGTGAGAAGCTCATCGCGGAGGGTAACAAGGACCTTGAAAAGGGCGAGGAAATGGTCCGCAAGGCCCGTCAGGCGCTTCGCAAGGGCGAAGACAAGGTCGCCGATGCTGAGGCGGATGTCCGAAAGGGTGAACGCCTTGTCGCGGACGCGCGGAACGTCCAGACGCGGCTTGAAGTGCTCAACCCTGCGCCCGCCGAAACCGGGTCGCCCGAGTCCTGATATAGACAAAACCAAAGAAAACGGCGCGACCACAGGGACGCGCCGTTTTTCTATTTGCGAATTGTCTCTGGCGGCTAGCCGAAGAATTTCGAGCAACCGGCTTCCGACAGGAAGCCTTTAAGAGCGTCGTCGCTGAGCGAAGCGCCGACCGCCTTGCGGACGGAATCATAGGCGCGGGCAGCATAGGTTTGCGTGGTCTGTTCAAAGCTGCCGCCCTCGATGGATGCGGAAACATTCTTGTCACCGCGTTCGGCGGCTTTTGAATTGGCCTTGGCCCAGGGCAGATAGGTTTTCGAGACTTCCTCGGCAAACAGCGGCGTCAGCGTGGGCGCAAGCGCTTCCAGCGACGCGAAAGGCGCGCCCGGTTTGGGATCTTCCATATTCTCGATCCAGGCAACCACAAAGGGGGCGTGCTTCTTGAGCCATTCGGCCGGGGTCTTGTCCATCATCATCTGTTGGAACTGCGCGGCGAGGGCGAAATCGGCCGCGGACGGACGACCGCCGAAGATGTAGAGTTGCTCGGTCAAATGCGCGTTGAGAAGCGTTGCAAAGCGTTCGAACGAGGCTTTCAGCATGTCTGCATTTGCGCTGTCGGCGCCAACCAGATTCAGACGGTCGGCCATGCGTTCGGCAATTTGCTTCTGGGCCTTCTTGTAGGCGCGGGGGCGCTTGCCGCCATAGAGCTGGACCAGCACACGCAGGGCAGCGTCTTCGCGGTCGGGCTTCTGGCTCCAACGTTCGAGGAACATGATCTTGTTCAGCCATTCATCCGCATAGTCTTCAAGGATCAGCGCAAGGGTCGACGTGGCAACGTCGTCCGGAACGGCCGTAGGCTCCGGATGGTCTTCCTCAAGGGCGGAAATGATTGCCGTGGAATCCTGATTGGCCGATCGCGAAGGGGAGACCAGCAGCGGCACAGAGGCCACGCGCGCCAATGCCTGGAATTCTTCCTCATTCTCGCGTGAGCGGGATACCCAGTCGAAATCAATATTCTTGTAGCGCAGGAACGACCGCACTTTCTGGGAATAGGGCGAGGTATCTGCGCCGAAGAGGCGATAATCGGACATGGGCATACGGCTTTCATTGTGTTTGGCCCTGTCTGTAGGCATTTCAGCACGCACTGCCAAGGAGCGTTTGCCGCAGCTGGTGATAATGGGTATGCGCTCGGTCAGAACTTGTTGGACATTGAAAGGAGCGGCAGATGCGGATCATGCACGTGATGGCGGGCGCCCAGGAAGGCGGCGCAGAGAACATCATGCTGGAATCCGTGCTGGCACTGGCAGAAGCCGGTCTGACCCAGCATGTGGTCACACGACCGGACAACCAGTTCCGCGTCCAGAAATTCCGTGAAGCCGGCATCGGGGTGGATGTGGCCGCGTTCAACAATACGTGGCCCTTCCCGACGCGGCGCGTGATTGGCGACGCGATCAAGGTCTTCAAGCCGGATGTTATCGAGTACTGGATGGGCCGCGCCGGGCAATATGCGCCGAAGGAATACCGCAATCGTTCGATTGGTTGGTATGGTGGCTATTACAAACTTGCGCGCTTCGTGAATTGCGAATGGCATGTCGGCCTGACCATCGATTTGCTGCGTCACATCCGCGAACAAGGTGTCCCGGACGATCGCTCTGCCATCGTTCACACCTATGCTGATTTTGAAGGCACTGATCCGGCCAGCCGCGCGGCGCTGGATACGCCCGAAGATGCGCCCGTTGCGCTCGCGCTGGCGCGCCTGCATGAGAAGAAGGGTCTCGACACGTTGCTGGATGCCACGGCCAAAGTGCCAGGCCTGTATGTCTGGATCGCGGGCGATGGCCCCATCGAGGCCGAGCTGAAGGCGCAGTGTACCAAACTTGGGCTGGATGATCGGGTTCGCTTCCTGGGCTGGCGCAATGATCGCGGCGCGCTGCTCGCGGCCTGCGATGTGGTGGCCTTCCCGTCCCGCTACGAGCCGTTCGGCACGGTGACCGTCGATGCATGGGCAGCGTCCCGTCCGCTGGTTGCGGCAGATGCGGTTGGCCCGGCAGCCTATGTGAAGAATGAAGTGAACGGGCTGTTGATTCCGAAAAATGATGTCGATGCGCTCGCCACGGCGCTCAGCCGGGTGATCTCGGACAAGGCGCTCGCGACAAAGCTGGTCGAAGGTGGCCGAGCCTCATATGAGCAGCAGTTCAACAAGGCCGCGTTCCAGCGCGATTCCGTGGCGCTGTATGAAAAGATCATCGCGCATGCCGGGCCATTCACTGGCTAGAGCAGGCTTGCGAAGAATTTTCGGTAAAGTCGGCGGCTCTCGCGCTGGCCAAGCCCGATCCGGACTTCAATTCCAGCGTCCCTGAGGGCGCGGATGCCCCCATTGGCGACCGGGTGTGGGTCGTCTATGGCGCAGACGACGCGGGCGATGCCGGCCTCCAGCAATTTCACGGAGCAGGATTTTCCGCCCTGGGATCGCTCGCGGCATGGCTCCAGTGTGACATAGGCGGTGCCACTTCGCGCAGCGGCTCCGGCCTCGTCCAGCGCGACCTCCTCGGCATGGGGACGCCCGCCCAGACCGGTTACCCCCGCGCCGACGACATGCCCGTCAGAGTTCAGGATGATACACCCAACCGACGGGTTTATCCCGGTGAGGCCGTGGTTGAGCCGAGCCAGGCTGTGGGCCCGTCCCATCATGCGCCGGTCGCGCCGTCGGGACGGGCGAAAGCTCATGGCAGTTCAGGAAGCGGCTTGCTGCGATCAGAGTCCAAGTAGCGAACGGAGACTGGCTTGAGCGTGTCATCCAGATCAATGTAGAGCGGATTACCGGTTGGAATCTCGATCCCGGTAATGGACTCATCCGGCACCCGGAACAGATGTTTTACCAGGGCGCGCAGGGAGTTGCCATGTGCTGCAATGACGACGTCCGTTCCGGATTTGAGCACGGGTGTGATCGCTTCTTCCCAATAGGGCAGCACACGTTCCAGTGTCAGCTTCAGACTTTCGGTGTTCGGGATATCAATGCCCTTGTAGCGGGGGTCGCCTGCCAGATCGAACTCGCTGCCAGCTTCCATCGGCGGTGGGGGAATGTCGTAGGAGCGGCGCCAGATATGAACCTGATCTTCGCCATGTTTGTCGGCAGTCTCTGCCTTGTTGAGACCGGTCAGGCCACCATAGTGGCGCTCATTCAGGCGCCAATGCTTGGTCACCGGCATCCATACGCGGTCCATCTCCGTCAGGGCGATCCAGAGCGTACGGATGGCGCGGGTCTGAACGCTGGTGAACGCGGCGCGGAAATCGGCGTCGCAGGCTTTCAGCATTTCACCGGACTTTTTGGCTTCGGCTTCGCCCTTCTCGGTCAGGTCGGCATCCCACCAGCCGGTGAACCGGTTTTGCAGGTTCCATTCGGATTGGCCGTGGCGGACAAGCGCTAATCTGGGCATGAAAAATTCCTTTTTGGTCTGTTGCGGGCCCTTTTCAGCGTAAAAGGGTCCGGGTTCAAGCTTCCATCGCCCGGATCAGCTCTGAAAATGCGAGCGTGACATGGTAGCCGGTGGACGCTGGCATGTTGGTTGAGACGATGTGGCCATCGCCATCATATTGGTCGATCCACCCGCCTTCCGGGGTGAGATATTCGTCCATGAGGATGTCGAAGCTCTGGCAGGCCGCGGCAGCGATGGCGTCGTCATCAGTCAGATTCAGCATTGCCAGATGCGCCTTGAGCGCTTCGGTCTGCGACCAGGTGCGTCGCCCCGCATTGTGGGGTGCGCCATCGCGTGTGACTTCCAGAATGGCGCGCCCGTCTGGATCCAGCGTGCTGGTGGCGAAGCTGTACAAGCGACCGGCAATGGGCGGAATTGGCTGGTCGGTTGCGCGGGCGTGCTGGCTCAATAGCCAGATCCACTCGAACTGGTGACCCGGCTCGACAATGCGCGCGGCATCGCCTGCGCCTTCTGCCCAGTCCGGGGCAAAAAATTCTCCCAGCAGGCCGCCGGGGCCTGCGGTGAATTTTGCTTGAAACAGGGAGATGAGTTCGCTGGCGCGGGTGAGATGGTCCCCTTCAGGGTCGGCCCGGTGCAGGGCCAGGCACGCTTCCAGCAAATGCATATGCGGATTTTGGCTGCGCTGGGATGGCGGCGGCAAGCTTTCGGCATAGCCGCCATTGATCCGGTCTTTCATCCGCCCGTCCAGCGCATCCAGCAGCGCCCTTGCCGAAGCGATCGCGCCGCTTCCGTCGTCCAGAGCTTCACTGGCCACGGCGAGCGCGTAGAGCGTGAAGGCGAGATCATACGTGTCGGGCGTATCGTCGACATATTCGTGGCTATCTGCGTTGAGCGTGCGACCCACGAGGCCATCTTCCCGCCGAGCCGTACCGCTGAGGGTGCGCGCGCCATGATGAACCAGATCAAGTGATATGTCTGGTTTCCAGCCGAGCAGGGCGGCCTGCGCGAAGACATAGGTTTGCCGGGCCTGCACGCGAATGCGTGTGATCTCGTCTTGTACCGGCGCGTGATCCAGAGACAGTGTTTCTCGAAACAGGCCAGACTCGCCGATTCCGCGCTCGCTCCAAAGGGGGAAGCACGCTTCAAAAAGCCAGTGACGAGCTTCCTTGGCTCGCCGCCTCAATGCCGCTTTCGACATGGAACTCGCCCCCGTTAATTGCATGCATGGCAGCGTCTACGGCTCGCCAAACCACCCAGCTTCCTGCTAACAGGAGTGCCAGTCCTTGGCTAGCGGGTGCCACCGCCGAACTGTGAAAGAGCTCCTCGTTCATGAAAGACCGGATCTTCTTCCCTCTGGCCTTCCTGCTGGTGGTCGGCATGGTTGTGCTGGCCATCTGGCCCGCTATTGGCCGCTTGCCGGATGGCCCCATAACGGGCGATGGCACCAATTATGATCGCGTCACGGTCAGCGGGCAATTTCTGAACAAGATTCTTGCCGGCGGCGACGCCACGACCGAGCTCGTGCGCAATCGGGGCGACGACTATTTGCTCTATATCGAAGCCCAGGCCGGCTTGCTTGGGCCCGAGCCCGAAGACGGCCCGCATTTCCGCCTCGCCAGTGATCTTGAAGTGCAATTCTCGGGGCGCCGCGTTCGCTGCACCGTCCGCATGCGTCCGGCAGATCAACGCGGCGCCATGCAGGCCAAGGTGAACTATTCCGTGGGTCGGGAAGGCGATTCCGGCTGGCAGGTTTTTGACCTTGTTTCGGGTTTTGAGAATTTCAGTTTCGAATATGTCGTTCCGGAACATATTGGAGATCAGGGCTTCGATTATTTTGCCATACGTCCGGTTGTGCCTGAAAAGTCACGAGCCCTTCTGGTCGAAAGTGTCACCTTCGAGCGCATTGAATAAGCCGTTCGCATGACAGAGTGCCGCGCTTGGCAGCGACGTTTGACGATTTAAGTTGATAAGGGTGGGCGGAATTTGTCGCTTTGCCCAGATACCTGACAAGATTTGTCTTTCATGGAGATACCATGCGCAAGATTTTCGCTCCGCTCAGCTTTTTGGCCCTCGCGGCCTGTGGAACACAAACACCAACGGAGACTCCCTTGGCAGACACACTTCCCCCACCCCAGGTTTCTGAGGCAACTGCAGAAGACCCCTATCTCTGGCTGGAAGAAGTTGAAGGTGAGGCAGCGCTTGACTGGGTGCGCAATCAGAATGACCGCTCGCTGAAAGAGCTGAAGGCAGATCCTGATTATGCGGGATATGAGGCGGCCGCGATCGAGGCGCTGACCTCGGCAGAGCGTATTCCCTACGGATCAATTCGTGACGGGATGGTCTACAATTTCTGGCAGGACGAAACGCATGTGCGCGGTCTGTGGCGTCGGACAACGCTGGAAAGTTATGCCAGTGACACGCCGGAGTGGGAAACCATTCTCGATTTCGACAAGCTTGCGGAAGAAGAAGGCAAGAACTGGGTCTACAAGGGCGCAGACTGTTTCCGGCCCAAGGGCAGCGATATTGGCTACAAATGCATGATCTCCCTGTCGAATGGCGGCAAGGACGCGATTGTCCGCCGCGAATTCGATCTTGCGACCAAGCAATTCGTTGATGACGGCTTCGTCACGCCAGAGGCCAAGCAGGGCGGTGCCTGGGCCAGCCCTGACACTTTGTTGATCGCAACCGATTGGGGCGAGGAAACACTGACCGCGTCCGGCTATCCTTTCATCGTGAAACGCTGGGACCGCGGTACGCCACTGGACGCCGCCGAAGAGGTGATCCGCGGCGAGGGGGATGATGTCGGCGTCTGGCCAATGACGCTGGAGCTTGAGGATGGGCGCATTCTGCAGGGCGCGGCTCAGGCCGACACGTTCTTCACGACGCGCTACTGGTGGTTCCCCAATGGAGAGAGCGAGCCGGTGCAGTGGCCTATCCCGCCAAAGTCTTCACCAGAAGGAATCCATGAAGGCCGATTGCTTGTTTCTTTGAAGCAGGATTGGACTCCGACGGGTCAGGAAACGACATTCAAATCCGGTGATCTGGTCGCCTTCGATGTCGAGACCTTCATGGAGACCCGCGCATTGCCGCCGGTTTCACTTGTGTTTCACCCGAGCGAAACGCAGGCCTTGAAAGGCGTGTCCACTGCAAAGGGCGCCCTGCTTCTGGGGGTAGGTGATACGGCGGTTGGCAAGGTCATGCGCGCCACCGCGAGCGATGCCGGCTGGATGCTGGAACCCATTTCCCTTCCCGGCACGGGCCAGGCCAGCGTCGCATTTGCCAGCGACGAAGAGGATACGGTCTTCATCAACTATGAGGATTTCCTGACGCCAGATTCGCTGCTCTCCTACAGTGCCTCGACGGGGGACGTAAAAACCCTCAAGAGTCTGCCGCCGAAATTTGATGCAACAGGCCTGAGTGTTACGCAGCATTTTGCGACGTCGAAGGACGGCACGCGCGTGCCTTATTTCCTCGTAAGCAAAGCAGATCTGCCGCTCGACGGTTCCACGCCGACGCTTCTATACGGGTATGGCGGGTTCCAGGTCTCGCTGAATCCGTCCTACAGCGCTGTCACAGGTCGTCTGTGGCTGGAACAGGGGGGTGCTTATGTGTTGGCGAACATCCGCGGCGGGGGCGAGTTCGGCCCCGAGTGGCATCAGGCTGGCCTGAAGCAGAATCGCAAGCGAATCTATGATGACTTCATTTCGGTCGGTGAGGACCTGATTGAACGAGGCGTTACATCACCGGAGCATCTCGGCATCATGGGTGGCTCAAATGGTGGCCTGCTCATGGGCGTCATGCTGAACCAGCGGCCAGACCTCTGGAACGCGGTCGTCGTGCAGGTGCCGCTGCTCGACATGATGCGTTACCACTTATTGCTGGCAGGCGCGTCGTGGGTAGATGAATACGGATCGCCGGAAGTGCCGGACGAACGGGCTTTTCTTGAGACGATTTCGCCCTACCAGAACTTTGATGCCACGAAGGACTATCCGGTGCCCTTCTTCGTTACCTCGACCAAGGATGATCGCGTCCATCCCGGTCACGCGCGCAAGATGGCCGCGAAGTTTGAGGCGGCGGGCCTGCCATTCTACTATTATGAGAACATTGATGGCGGGCATTCGGCAGCGGCGAACCAGAAGGAGCGCGCCAAGCGGTCTGCTCTGGAATTCACCTACCTGACCAAGCGGCTAGGCCGGACAAATTGACAAGAAGGTTCCAAATAGGAACTTTTATCGGGTCTGAAAATAGAACTGGAACTCCTGACTTCGGTTTTTCTTGCCTCGATCAGTCTCCGGCCTAATGATCTAAATCATGAACCTTGCGGAGCCGCCCCCGGAAAATGACGTTGTTCGCCTGGATACGCTCACGGCGGACCATAAAGAGGTCGTGCTGGCGACTCCGGTGGCTGAATCCATGTGGCAGTGGATGCCCGTAATGCCCACTGGCACCAGCCTCGAAGCGTATATGGACCATAGTCTGGACATGAAAGGGACGGACGCCTTCCATCCTTTCTATGTGGTCGACAAGGCGACAGGTGAGTTTGCGGGTCTTGCCGCATTCGAGCGGGTGTCGCGCACGCATCGCCGGCTCGAAATCGGCTTTGTCTGGCATCCAGAGAAGTATCGCGGCACAGCCATTGTGCCCGCAACGCAACTGGCGCTTCTGACTCGCGCCCATGAGGCGCGCTTCCGGCGAATTTCGTATTTCGTACCGGAACAGAATGAGCGCGCCATTCGTGCCTTCAGCAAAATGGGCGCCCAGCGCGAGGGCTTGATCCGGAACTATATGCGTACGGCCGGGGGCACATGGGCCAATATGGTTGTCCTCAGCCTGGTCGGAGACGAGATCAAGGCGGCGATTGCCGTGTTGCGAGACCGGGTGCGCGCGCTTCAGCTCGCTTGACGCCGCGGCTCCCGCATGCTTTAGGCGCGCCAACATCTGCGCAAATTTGAAAAGCGCGCTTTGACTGATCCATGAGGTCAGCGAGGCCCCCCGCCCGGCGAAGTGTCGCTCAGCGGGGCTCTTCTGCTTTGTGCAATGGGTTTGATCGCCTATGTCAGACACATCTGGCAAACGGCAAAGGAGCGACAAAGATGTTCGACACGCTGAGCGAACGCCTTGGAGGAATTTTCGACGGCCTGACCGGTCGCGGTGCACTGTCCGAAAAGGACGTGAACGCGGCCCTGCGCGAGATTCGGGTCGCCTTGCTCGAGGCGGACGTCGCCCTGCCTGTCGTGAAGGATTTCATCGACAGCGTGCGCGCCCGCGCGGTGGGCGAGGAAGTCATTCGTTCGGTCAAGCCCGGTCAGCAAGTCATCAAGATTGTTTATGACGGCCTTGTCGAGATGCTCGGCGGCGAAGAGGCCGATACCAGCCTGCGCATCGACAGCCCGCCGGCCATTATCATGATGGCTGGTCTGCAAGGCTCCGGTAAGACGACCACGACCGGCAAGCTCGCCAAGCGCCTGTCGGAAAAGGAACGCAAGCGCGTCCTGCTCGCCTCGCTTGATACGCGCCGTCCGGCCGCGATGGAACAGCTCGCGATCCTTGCCGACCAGTGCAACGAAAATGTCAGCGCCCTGCCGATCATTCAGGGCCAGTTGCCGGCTGATATTGCCCGTCGCGCCCTGAACGCCGCGAAGATCAGCGGCTATGACGTCCTCATCCTCGATACGGCCGGTCGCACGACGATCGACGAGCAGATGATGAATGAAGTGGCGGAGATCGCGCAGATCGCGAACCCGTCTGAAACGCTGCTCGTGGCTGATGCCCTTACGGGCCAGGACGCCGTCGAAACCGCCAGCCGCTTCCATGCTCGCCTGCCGCTGACCGGCCTTGTCCTGACACGGATGGATGGCGATGGCCGCGGCGGCGCGGCGCTTTCCATGCGCGCCGTTACGAGTCTGCCGATCAAGTTCATGGGCGTCGGCGAAAAGCTCGATGGCCTTGATGCCTTCGATGCCAAGCGCGTGGCTGGCCGGATTCTCGGACAGGGCGATATTGTCTCGCTGGTCGAGAAGGCCGCCGAGCAGATGGACGCCGAAAAGGCCGAGCGCATGGCGGAGAAACTCCGCAAGGGCGAATTCGACCTTGAGGATATGGCCGACCAGTTCCGTCAGATGCAGCGCATGGGCGGTCTTGGCGGCCTGATGGGCATGTTGCCCGGCGCGCGCAAGGCAAAGGCCGCGATGGATTCGGCCAATCTCGACGACAATGTGCTGAAGCGCCAGGAAGCGATCATTCTGTCCATGACGCGCAAGGAGCGTCGCAAACCGGCCATCCTGAATGCGTCTCGCCGCAAGCGGATTGCCGCTGGCGCTGGCGTGACCGTGCAAGAGGTCAACAAGGTGCTGAAGATGCACCAGCAGATGGCCGGCATGATGAAGAAGATGCGCCAGAAGGGCGGCATGAAGAACATGATGAACATGGCCCAGGCCGCAGGCATCTCGCCGGGTGACCTTGCCAAGATGGGCGGCGGGGCAGGCGGCTTGCCCGGTCTTGGTGGCGGTGGACTGCCACCGGGCATGGGCGGTCTTCCCGGCCTCGGCGGAGGGAAAAAGAAATGACCAATGAGCAAAGCGACGCCTTCGCCCTGCTGCAGCTGACCAAGCTGCGCTCCAGTATCGACAATCTGGATGCGATCATCATCCACACCCTGGCCGAGCGCTTCAAGGCGACGCAGGAAGTCGGCAAGCTGAAAGCCGTGCACAATATGCCGCCTGCGGACAAGGACCGCGAGGCCAGACAGATCGACCGCCTGCGCCAGTTGGCACAGGAAAGCGGGCTCGATCCTGCCTTCGCCGAGAAACTACTGAATTTCATCGTGGCGGAAGTCATCCGCCATCATGAGCACATTCGCGGTCTTGAGACCGACGACTGAATTACCACCCCGAGACGCCAGACTTACAGGAGATACACATATGGCCCTCAAGATTCGACTCGCCCGTGGCGGGTCCAAGAAACGCCCTTTCTATTCCGTGGTCATCGCGGATGCCCGCGCACCGCGCGACGGTCGTTTCGTCGAGAAAATCGGTTCCTACGATCCGCGCCTTCCGAAAGATTCGGAATTCCGCGTCCAGATCGACGCCGAGAAAGCGTCCGAATGGCTCCGCAAGGGTGCCCAGCCGACCGAACGCGTTGCACGCTTCCTGTCCAAGATCGAACTGGACGGCAAGCCGCTCGTAGAATGGGCGCATGGCAACAACCCGAACAAGGGTGAGCCAGGCAAGAAAGCTCAGGAACGCGCTGAAGAGAAAGCCGAAAAGGCAAAAGCGGCGGCTGAAGCTGCTGCGGCTCCGGCTGAAGAAGAAGCTCCGGCCGCTGAAGAAGCGCCCGCTGAGGAAGCTGCTTCGGAATAGGACTGGCTTGCCAGTCTCGGGATATGGCCGGTGCCCTGCGGGGTGCCGGCCTTTTTCGTGGACGCAAGGCCTGAGGCTGAATGCCGGGTAACAGGGAACCAAATCACCGTTCAGGTCGCTTTCTCTAGAAAGAACACGACACGAGAGGAGATCCGAGATGTCCAAGGCTAAACTTTTCAGAACTCTGCCCTTTGCTGCACTCGGAATTGCGGCGCTCGCCCTTCCTGCCAGCGCAGACCGGGGTCGCTATCATGATACGTCATATCGTGGCGGTGGGAGTGGCGTGGTGCTTCACGCTGATTCCGGCTTTTCCGGCGAAGGCCTTCGCATTCAGGGCGCCGAGCCGGACCTTGCCCGCCTGCGCTTCAATGACCGAGCCTCGTCGATTACCATTCGCGCTGGCGCATGGGAACTGTGTACGGACGCCCATTTCAGGGGGCGGTGCGAAATCGTCGATGCGAGCACAGGTCGCCTGAACGCATATCGCCTCAATGACAATGTTTCCTCCCTTCGTCCTGTCGCCTATCGCGACCGGCCGGGGAAAGGCCGTCGCGGAGGAGGGTATGGTGACCTTGTTCTGTTCCAGGATTCTGCCCAGCGCGGGCAGGCCATCGAAATCAGCCACGATGTGCCGGATCTCGGCCAGTATCGTTTCAATGACCGCGCAAGCTCCTTCCTCGTGACGGGCGGCAGTTGGCTGGTCTGCGAGCATGCGAACTATCGGGGGCGGTGCGAAGTGTTGCAGGGCGGCGCGGGTGATTTGAAGCCAATCCGCATGAACGACAATATTTCCTCCATCCGCGCCTATGACGGCTGGCGCTGATACGGCGCTTGCCCGCTTGCGCTCTGCCAATCGGCCGTTAGAGAAGCGGCATGAGCGCGAAATCAAATACTGAGAGACAGATCGTCGTGGGCGTTATCAAGGGTGCGCACGGCGTACGCGGTGATGTGCGAGTGAAAAGCTTCACCGCCGACCCGGATGATGTGTTCACCTATGGTGCGCTGACTGATGAAGCCGGGAACCCCGTGCTGACGCCGCAATCGGCCCGGCCCGGCAAGGACCATTTCATTGTGCGTCCCAAGGAACAGAAGCAAAAAGAAGAATGGGACGCGATGCGTGGCACGCTATTGCATGTCCCGCGCGCGAAACTTCCGGAAACAGATGACGACGAGTTCTACATCGAGGACCTTGTCGGTCTTCAGGTGTTCGCGGGCGGGAATGAGCCTGCGGGCACCGTGAAAGCCGTGCAGAATTTCGGCGCAGATGATTTGCTCGAAATCCGTTTGGCGGACCGGGGCGATACGGTTCTGGTGCCCTTCACGCTGGCCGATGTGCCGACCGTGGACCTTGCCACATCCCGCATCATCATTCCGGATCTCGCCGAATGGACGGCGCCCGGGGACGAGGCTGAATCCACTGATTGACCCATGTTGCCGCTTGTTCAGACGCCACCTGTCATAAAGGGTAGGTTAAGAACGAGGTAACTGCCCATGTTTGCCAGATTAATCCGCTTCGGCGCTGCTCTTGCCCTTCCGCTAACTGTAGTGGGCGCTGCAGCCGCGCAGTATGAAGGCAATGAACAACCGGCGGGCCTGATGTTGTTCAGCGGCGAGGATTTTCGCGGGGAAGTGCGGGAAGTCTTCGATTCCGTCTATTCCCTGAACGACTATTATTTCAATGATCGCGCGCAATCCGTTGCGGTCCTGTCCGGCGCCTGGGAACTGTGCGAGCATAGCGACTTCACCGGCCGCTGTGTCTTCATTCGTGGCGATGTCCAGGACCTCGACTGGTACGGCCTTGATCGCGAACTAACGTCGGTGCGCCCGATTTACGAGTATACCGAAGCCGAGCACGGCTTGATGTTCACCCGCGATCAGTCGGGCTATATCCGCTATGCTGACAATGCCCGTTACGGGTACGACAATTACTCACACGGCTATGGCACCAGCACGAGTGTCAGCGTCTACCATTATGGCTATTCGCCGAGCTATCGATCCCACGGTTATTACAGTCCGCGTCTCGGCCACGGCCCCTATGGCTTCGGCTGGACGCGTCATGGCGCGAATCCGCACTATGGGCGTCATTACCGCAAGCAACAGCGCCCGCTGAGAGGGCATTATGGCGCGCGCAATGGCGCGGTGACGCTCTACACGGATTCCTATGAACGAGGTGCCTCGCTTGGCCTCAACAAGGGGGTTTCCGACCTCAGTCGCTATCGCTTCAATGACAATATATCGTCGCTGCAAATCCGTTCTGGCAAATGGGAAGTTTGCGAGCATGCGAACTATAAAGGGCGCTGTCAGATCGTCGATGCCTCGACGGACCGGCTGAATGGTATTCGTCTGAATGACAACATCTCGTCCATTCGGCCGGTGGGTGACAGCCCGCGCGGCGGCCGGGGAGATGGTCAACGCGGAGATCGCGGTGGCCGAAATGATGGGGGTCACGCAGACCGCGGTCGCCGGGATGATGGCCGGAATGGCAATCGTGGCGGCGGACGAAATGGAAATGTGCAGACAGTAGCGCCGACAGCGGCAAACCCGCTTGCGGGCGGGCCGAAGGCGCGGGACGTGACTCAGCAACGTCGCCCACACGCTCTGCCAGGTCGCCCGCAACGCGCCAATATTGGCTCTGAAGACCGTCCGCGTCCTAATGTGCGGACCATTCAGCCCAACCGTTCGACCACCCAGAGACCGCAGACGCGCCAGGTGCAACCGGCGGCAACGCAGCGCAACCGCGCGCAAACCGAGCGCCGACCCATAGCCACGCCGCGGCCCAGGCAAAAAGTGGACATGAATACTTCGCGGCCCAAGGCGCTGAGGAACACTCAAACGCAACGCCGTGAGGTGCAGCAGCGCCCTCAAACCCAGACGCGCCAGCAAAAGACGATCCGTCCCCAACAGCAGACCAGACAACAGGTGAGGCAACCGGCGCGCCCGCAAGTCCGTCCTGCCCCGCAGACGCGCAAACAGGCACAGCCGCAACGGCAAGCCCGGCCACAGGCTCAGCGCCAACCGGCTCGGGTAAAGCCGCAGCAACGGTCCACGCCGCGTCCGCAACCGCAACGGTCAAATAATATGCCGAAAGCCCTGCGCAATCGGGGTGGAGAAGTTCACAAGGACTAGGGGTGTTGCGGCTCAGTTCGCGCGCGGGTCGTGCCATTCGCGCGCGATGCCGTATCCGCCCCGGCGGATCAGCCAGAACATGCCGATCAGGTCAAAGATGCCTGCGCCAAGCCTGCCGAGGAATCCGTATTTGGATTCTCCCGCCAGTCGCTTGCGATCATTCACGCGCTCTTCGCGCACATCCCAGCCTGCGCGCTTGATCAGGGCGGGCAGGAAGCGGTGCATCGAGGCAAAGAAGGGCAGATCGCGAAAAGCTTCGGTCCGGATCAGTTTCCATCCGCATCCGGTATCCGTCGCATCATCCTGAAGCACGAAGCGGCGTACCCCATTGGCGACGCGGGACTGTACCCATTTGAATCCGGAATCATTCCGGCTGTTGCGCTTGCCTGCAATGATGCCGAGGCTTGGGGATGCGCCCGGCACAATGATCTCTTTCCAGAGACGGGCCGTATCCGCCGGATCGTTCTGCCCGTCCCCGTCAAGCAATTGTACCCACTGGCCGCGCACAGATTTGAGCCCGGTGAACAGTGCGGCGGACTTCCCCTTGCGCGCGACATGATTGAACACGACCACGGTATCGGGATGCTTCGCCATCGCTTCGGCAAGTTCCTGCTCTGTCGCGTCGGACGAGCAATCATTCACGCACACAATCTCGAAACTGATCCCCGCCAGCTGCTCATGGATCTCGTCGATCACGGGGTGCACATTACCCTCTTCATTGAAGAACGGGATCAGGACGGAGAGGGCGGGGCTTTGGGGCATAGGTCTGGAGTAGAGGCTGGCGCCTTGGCGGTCCAGTCTCATTTGCCCGCTGAAGCTGCACGCTGGCGCAGGGCGGTTTCGGCCTGGACATCGCCGGCCATGGCGCGGTCCTTCAGTTCGGCGGCGGACATGGCCTTGTAGGCCTCCGGCACTTTCCGGTTCGATGCGGTACGGGGTTTCTGTCCAAGGAAGGCTGCCACCGATGCGATGATGCCCATGTCACAAAACTCCCGGTTGGAACGTCATGAAACGAGTATGCCAATTGCCAGCCGGTTGCGATAGGTGCAACAGGCGACCAAGCAGGAGAGCGCGGCATGGATATTTATCACGTCTGGTTTGACCTGAAGCCCGGAACGGACGAGCGTGCCTTCGCCAAGGCGCTACCGGCGTTTCTGGATCATATGAAGTCAGACGGCCGGATCGAATCCTGGCGCATGATGCGCTGCAAGCTGGGCCTGCGGCCGGACGATGTGCGCGAGTTCCACATCATGATCGAGACGCGCGACCTCGCCCAGCTCGACACCGCTTTTCGCGCCGCCGCCGCGCGGTCCGGTGAAACCGATACGCTGCACTTCAGCGCGAATGCCATGGTGACCAACATCAAGTTCGGCCTGTTCCGCGACTGGCCGGATTGGGATGGGGCCGCCTAGGGCGCTTCCATCTTGTCGAGCCACCATTGATTGTACTGCCAGATGGCCTTCTCAAGTGGAGAGAGGCGGCCTTGCCGTGTCATCGGCGCGTTGAGGCCCTGCCAGACAAGATCATTCGCGCCGATATCCTCGTGATGGATCGCCGAGACCATCAGGGCCATGCCTTCCGCAATCTCGTCAAAGCCTTCCATCTCGCTGTAAGCGGCTGGAACGCAAATATGGATCTTCAGGTGCAACTTGCCGGCGCCTTGCGGAAAGACCTGGTACCAGGTGACGACACTGCCCTGAATGCCCAGCAGGAAGTGCGGAAAGATGGCGGTCGCGAACAGGTCGCGCGCCTGCCAGTCTTCAAGACCTTCAAGCGGGGGCAGGCCAGGCGGCAGTTCCTCATGGGCCGCTGGCATGTGCAGGATGGACCACGGGCCGTCATTGTCCGGCACGCGGGAGTCGCGGGCATGATAGGCGGGCTCGAACGTCTCGGAATGCGTGGCGATGTGGTGGTAAGCTTCCATGAAATTCTCCACCAGCACTTTCCAGTTCCACTCGCTGTCGAATTCGAGCGTGTGAACGACCTTCATGTCGGCGAGGCGGAAGTTCTCGAAATACTTGCGAAACGTCTCGACCGGCGGGGCGAAGGGCGCTGCGTCGGGGTCGAAATTGGCGAGGACAAAGCCCTCCCAGATTTCCGTGCGGAGCTGGGGCAGCCGGCAATTGGATTCAGCAAACTCCTCTGCGCCATCCATCAGGGGCGCCCGGACAAGCTGGCCCGACGTGTCATAGCTCCAGGCGTGGTAGGGGCATGTGAATAGCTTGCGATTGCCGTTTCCGTCTGCCAGCAGGGCTGCGCGGTGCAGACATGTGCGCGACATGACACGGACTTCGCCATCATGTCCGTGAACCACCATGACCGGTTGGCCGAACAGGTCGAGCGAGACGAAGTCGCCCGGATTGGAAATCTGGTCGATGCGTGCCAGCGGGAGCCAGCTCTTGCGCAGGATCTGGTCGGTTTCGCGCGCGTGCACATCCTCGTCGAGATAGGCGGCTGGGGGCAGGGTATAGGCTTGTTCCAGAGGCTTGCGGACACGGCCAATTTCTTCGGGTGTGAGACCCGCCAATGTTTTTGTCATTTTATTCCTCCCAGAAAAAAATGACACATGCGTCAACTTTTGTCGACCGCTGTCGTTTGGCGTTCTTCTCTTGGGGGGCAGGAAGACGGCTAGCCATTTGGGTAACGGCCTGGCGAGACGTGACGGAGCGCACGCGGTAGGCTAAAGGCTCGGCGCATGTTCAAGGCAAGTTTCATCACCCTGTTTCCCGAAGCGTTTCCCGGCCCGCTCGGCGTCTCCATCCTGGAGCGCGCGCGTCGCGAAGGCATCTGGGACTATGAAACCGTCCAGCTGCGCGATTTCGGCCTCGGAAAGCATCAGAATGTCGACGCCCCGCCGGCGGGGGGCGGCGCAGGTATGGTGTTGCGACCGGATGTGACGGCTGCGGCGCTGGACAGTATCGACACAGACGGCAAGCCGCTGATCTATCTGTCGCCGCGCGGAGAGCCGTTTTCACAGAAACTGGCGCGGGACCTGGCAGGCGGCCCGGGCATGGTGATGATGTGTGGCCGGTTCGAGGGGCTGGACGAGCGGGTGATCCGTGCGCGCGGCTTGCGCGAGGTTTCCATCGGGGATTTTGTGCTGGCTGGGGGTGAGGTCGCAGCCATGGCGATGACCGAGGCGGTTGTGCGTTTGTTGCCCGGAGTTGCGGGGAACCAGGCCTCCCTTGAGGAGGAATCTTTCGAGACCGGATTGCTGGAACACGACCAGTATACGCTGCCCCGGGAGTGGGAAGGCCGCCCGACTCCGGAGGTTCTGCTGTCGGGGGATCATAAACGCATACAAGAATGGCGGTTTAACAGCGCAAAGTCGTTGACAATTGACCGCCGCCCCGATTTATACGCCGCTTACTCAGATACCAACGAATTACAACCGCCGGAGACAGGCGATGAACATGATTGAACAGCTCGAAGCGGAAGAGTTTTCCCGCGTTGTCGGCGACAAGAACATCCCGGATTTTTCACCGGGTGACACGCTAGCCGTGAACGTCCGCATCACGGAAGGCGACCGTGAGCGCGTCCAGCGCTTTGAAGGCGTCTGTATTGCCCGCGCAGGCGGTGGCATCAATGAGAGCTTCACGGTTCGCAAGATTTCCTTTGGTGAAGGCGTCGAGCGCGTTTTCCCGCTGGCTTCCCCGATGATCGAGAGCATCGAAGTGAAGCGCAAGGGTCGCGTGCGCCGTGCGAAACTCTACTATCTGCGCGATCGTCGCGGTAAGTCTGCCCGTATCGCTGAACGTACCACCGGCCACGGCATCGAAACGGTCGAAATTGCCGTGTCGAAAACCGAGCGCCGCCGCCAGAAAGATGCAGAGAAAGCCGCCCGCAAGGAAGCTGCTGCCAAGGCTCGCGAAGAGGCTGCCAAGGCGAAAGCCGCTGAAGAGGCTGCAGCTGCTGCTGCCGCTGAAGCAGAGGCCGCTGCGGCTGCCTCCGCTGACGAAGGCGTTGCTGAAGAATAGACGTCCCGACACTTCAGTCAGGAATTGAAGAAACGCCCCGCCTCATGGTTGGGGCGTTTTCACTTTTGGGGCTGGTATTTCTGTGGCACGTTCGGACGCATGAAACGCCTCTGTCTCACACTCTTCGCCGTTTCATTGCTTGCTGCCTGCGAACCCGCCGACGACACGCTGCGCCTCACAATGCCGGCTTGCCGCCCGCCTGACATAGCGCAGGGTATTCTCTTCATCGGTGATACCCGCTTTGCACCCTATCAGGTTCAGGCTTCGGCCGTGACGGATTCGGCGGGTCGACCGGCGCTTTCCATCCGTATGGACGAGTCCGGCGCATCCAAGCTGGAAGCCCTCACGGTGGCCAATATGGGTGAAGTCCTCCCCTTGCGGGTGGACGAGGAAACCATCATGTCTCCCAGAGTGCTGGAACGGATCACAGGCGGTGAAATACTCGTTTCCGGCGATTTCGAGATGGACGAGCTGAAGGCGCTGGCCGTGCGCCTGTCTCCGCCCTGTGATCAAGAGTCGCCAATCGCCAATTGACCCCTTCCCAGCCGGGCGCGCGCCGCTATGGTGCGCCGCGATATGACAGGAAGAGGCCCCATGGCTGGCAAGACACTTTACGACAAGATCTGGGACGCACATGTGGTGCACACCGATGAGGGCGGTGAAAGCCTGCTCTATATCGATCTCCACCTGATTCACGAAGTGACGACGCCCCAGGCTTTTGCCGGACTGAAAGCGGCCGGACGCGGCGTGCGCCGCCGGGACCTGACCCTGGCCGTCGCTGACCACAACACCCCGACCGAGAACCAGGCCGCCGGCCTTGCTGGCGTGACAGATCCCGATGCGCGCAACCAGCTGGAAACGCTGACCCGCAATGTGGCCGAGCACGATATCGAGTATTTCCCGATGGGCGACATCCGCAATGGCATCGTCCATGTCGTGGGGCCGGAGCAGGGGCGCACCCAGCCCGGCATGACGATTGTCTGCGGTGATAGCCACACGTCCACGCATGGCGCGTTCGGCGCGCTGGCGCATGGTATCGGCACATCGGAAGTTGAGCATGTGCTCGCCACGCAGACCTTGCGTGCGCAGAAATCCAAGAACATGGCAATCGAAGTATCTGGCAGCCTGAAAGATGGCGTGACCGCCAAGGATCTCGCCCTCCACATAATTTCCGTCATCGGTACGGCCGGTGGCACGGGATATGTGATGGAATATCGCGGTGACGCAGTTCGGAGCCTCTCCATGGAAGGGCGCATGACGCTGTGCAATCTCGCCATTGAGGGCGGTGCCCGTGCGGGTCTGGTGGCTCCAGACGAGACAACGTTTGAATACATCAAGGGCCGCCCGGCCGCGCCCAAGGGTGGTGCATGGGATGTCGCGAAATCTTTTTGGACGACGCTCTATTCCGATGAGGATGCCGTATTTGATGAAGTCGTCCACATCAAGGGCGAAGCGGTCGAGCCGACATTGACCTGGGGCACGAGCCCGGAACAGGCGATTCCGTTGTCGGGTATTATTCCGAAGCCGGAAGATTTCAGTGATCCAATCAAGGCAGGTGCGTGTGAGCGCGCACTGGCCTATATGGGCCTTGAAGGTGGTACACCGATCAAGGGCACACCGGTGCAGCGCGTCTTCATCGGCTCGTGCACGAACAGCCGGATCGAAGATCTTCGCGCCGCCGCTGAAGTCGCCAAGGGCAACAAAGTGGCCGAAGGCGTGCGTGCCATGGTCGTGCCGGGGTCTGGCCTCGTCCGTGCGCAAGCCGAATCCGAAGGGCTGGACGAGATCTTTCTCGAAGCCGGGTTTGAATGGCGCGAGCCGGGCTGTTCCATGTGTCTCGGCATGAATCCCGACACGCTGGCGCCGGGCGAGCGGTGCGCGTCCACCTCCAACCGGAACTTCGAAGGCCGCCAGGGCCGCGATGGCCGCACCCATCTGATGAGCCCTACCCTCGCAGCGCGCGCCGCGATCCAAGGTGTGATTGGCTAGTGTTTGGACGCAGCCACTTTCTCGATGAGGATGTGGAGGCATTCCATGTTCTGTGTTGGGCATGGCTATTGAAGTGCACTGGTGGGCGGGAAGCCCTTCGAGAGACGCCGCTCGTGCTTCCAACCCCGGACTTCTTTCCGCCAACCGATTCGAGTGGGCACGAGCGCGCTGAATTCATATTTGAGCATGTGCGTGATCTGGCCGGAATGTCAGAATGGCCAGTCCAATTGGTGCCGCAAGCCGAGCTTGCCGGAAGGGTATCCACACTGGGCAGAGTTCAACATTCGGGGACAGCGGCAGGAACCTTCTCCCACACCGGAAATTCTGGTCAGATTACGTATGATCCGAGCCATGTTCATACACCGGTAAAGCTGATCGCAACCTTTGCGCACGAACTCAGTCACTATCTGAATGAAGGATTTCAGGAAGCCCCACCAGGCGGCTGGGAGCTGATCGAGCCGGCAACGGATGTCACGTCTGTCTTTCTGGGCTTTGGAGTATTCGGGGCTAATTCCGCATTCGAGTTTATCCAAACTCAGGATTTCGAGAGCCAGGGGTGGTCCAGTGAGAAATTCGGCTATTTGTCGCTGGACGAGTGGGCGTTCAATCTGGCGATCTTTTGTGATTTGACTGGGCGCGATGTCACGGATCTTAAGCCTCATCTGAAGTGGAATTTGTTCAAAACCTCGAAAGCAGCCGCCAAGTACGTAGAGCGTAGGGAGATTGGGCGGCAAATACTTGAAGACATAAAAGGGCGTGCCGCCGACTAAACACATCCTTCAGTTGCCTCTCGAAGGGTGAGGGCAGATAGTCCGGCCAACCTTGCCCTGCAACAAATGGAGTGGACCCATGAGCAATACTGTCAGCCTGCCCGGAAATGTTTCGCTGGATGGCCCGCGCGGTCGTACGTATGCATCTATCCTTGAAACCGTTGGTTCAACGCCGCTGGTTGCTGCGCCGAAGTTCGCCGAGGCCGAAGGCATCAAGGCGAACCTGCTGTTCAAATGCGAATTCTTCAATCCACTCGCCAGCGTGAAAGACCGGATCGGCCTGAACATGGTGTTGCAGCTGGAATCCGACGGCAAGCTGAAGCCCGGCGGCGTTTTGGTTGAGCCAACGTCCGGCAATACCGGCATCGGCCTCGCTTTCGCGGCGGCCAGCCGGGGATACCGCCTGATACTGACCATGCCGGAATCCATGTCGATCGAGCGTCGCAAGATGCTGGCTTATCTGGGCGCAGAACTGGTCCTGACGCCAAAAGAGAAGGGCATGGGCGGTGCTATCGCGAAGGCGAAGGAAATCCTTGAGGCGACGCCCGGCGCGGTGATGCCAAGCCAGTTCGACAATCCCGCCAATCCGGCCATCCATGAGCTGACCACAGCAGAAGAAATCTGGGCGGACACAGACGGCGCGGTCGATGCTGTCCTGTCCGGCATAGGTACTGGTGGCACATTTACGGGCACAGGCCGCGTATTGAAGGCCCGCAAGCCGGACCTGAAAATGATGGCGATTGAGCCGGAAGGCAGCCCGGTCCTCTCCGGGGGCGAGCCCGGCCCGCATATGATTCAGGGCATCGGCGCAGGCTTCATCCCCGGCAACGCGGATACGAGCCTGATTGATGAAGTCGTGAAAGTTTCGAATGAGGAATCCTTTGCAACGGCCCGCAAACTTGCGCGGCTCGAAGGCATACCCGGCGGTATCTCCTCCGGCGCGGCAGCGGCTGCAGCGGTCAAGGTTGGCGCGCGTGACGACATGGCCGGCAAGACCCTCGTCGTCATCCTGCCAAGCTTCGCCGAACGTTATGTATCGACAGCCCTGTTTGAGGGTCTCTAGATCAGCATGATTACGGGTCTCGACCATTTCGTGCTGGTCTGTCCGGAGATCAGCTCCGCGACGGCCGTCTATGAGCAATTGCTCGGGCGGCCGGCAGATTGGCGCGCCTCAGCCGACGGTGCCGCAACAGCCATTTTCCAATTGGAGAATACCAGTCTTGAACTGATGGCCCCTGACGGGGAGGGGACGGTGGCCGATCGTTTGCGGGAAATCATCTCCGACGAAGGCCCCGGCCTGAAAAGCCTCGCTTTTGGAACGGGAGATATTTCCGCCGCGCATCACAAGCTGACCCGTCGTGGCTTGATGCCGGGCGAGATCGGCGATGGAAGCAGCACAAACGCAATCAACGGCGAAACCCGGAAATGGACGCGCTTCCGGTGCGCGGACGCGCAAACTGCTGGCGTGAAGACTTTCATCATCTCGCCGGAACAAGCCTTGCCCGTGGCGGACGCGCCGTCTGGCTGCGTCACATCGCTGGACCATATTGTCATCAACACGCCCAATCCCGACCGGGCATTAGGGCTTTATGGCGCACGGTTGGGGCTGGATCTGGCGCTCGACCGGACGCGGGAAGAGTGGAAGACGCGCTTTTTGTTCTTCCGCACAGGCGGGCTGACCTTTGAGGTCATCAACCGCCTCGGGGAAGATCATGACCCAGCCGCGCCGGACAGTATCTGGGGCCTGACATGGACCGTGGATGATCTTTCGGCGGCACATGCACGCCTCACGGAGGCTGGCTTCAATGTTTCCGAACAACGGAAAGGGCGCAAACCGGGGTCTGCCGTTTTCACTATAAGGGATGGCACATTGGGCGTGCCGACCCTGTTCATCGCGCATTCTTCACGCTAGGACACGCCTCATGAAAGCCTTTACGCAACTCACCGGAACCGCTGCGCCGCTGCTCGAAAAGGGCAAGCCGATGTCCAATGTCGATACCGACATGATCATTCCCAAGCAGTTCCTTAAGACGACCGAACGCACAGGCCTGTCCAAGGGCCTGTTCCACGAACTGAAAACGCTGTCTGACGGCTCGCCTCGGTCCGATTTCGTATTGAACCGGCCAGAATACGCCACTGCGAGCATCCTGATTGCGGGCGAGAACTTCGGCTGTGGCTCGTCGCGTGAGCACGCGCCCTGGGCTCTGTTGGATCAGGGTATAACTTGTGTGATCGCGCCGAGTTTCGCCGACATCTTCCACAACAACTGCTACAAGAATGGCATCTTGCCAGTTCGCCAGCCAGTCGACGTATGCCAGAAGCTGGCCGATCAGGCGGGGGGGGCGAACCATGTCTTCACCGTGGACCTTGAAGCCCAGATCGTCACCGGGCCGGATGGCGAAGTGTATGCGTTTGAAGTGGATGCAGGCCGTAAGGCAAACCTCATGGAAGGCCTTGACGAGATTGGCAGTTCGATGACTGCAGCAGGCGAGATCGACACGTTCGAAGCGCGTCGACGCGTCTCCATGCCATGGCTCGAAAAAGCCAGCTGACCCGGAAAGCGAAGAGGATGGTCATGAAGAGATTAAGCCTGACAATTCTGGGGGGATTGGTGCTGGCGTCTGTCGCGGCCTGTCATACGGATCCATTCGGCACGCAGCCTGAAGTCAATGTCACCCTGCCAGAGGCTCAGTCCGCGCCGTCCGACGAAGCGGGCGCCTCAACCGAAGAAAAGCGTGACCCCGAGACCTGAGAGTCGCACGAGCGGGTTTCGTTCTTGTTTGGTGGAGACGTAGAAGGCGTTGCGCCCGCTGGTTACAACCATTAGTGGTGGACGCGGTTCTGAATTGCACACTTTGGGAGATAAAGATGACATTTGCGGGTTCTGTGCTTGCAGCTGGATTGATGGTTTCTCTCGCGGGCTGCGCGAGTTCAACCGGGTCTGAGGAAATGACATTGGCGGAAGGCGCCGAAAGAGAGTGCCGCTCCATCAAGGAGTTCGGCTCGATGCTGCCAAAACGGATTTGCAACAACAAGGCAACCTGGGCCGACATAGATGAGCGGAACGAAGAACAGGCCAAGGAATTCAAGGACAAGATTGATAGCCGCTACACTCCCATACCACGCGAACCCGGCATGTAGGCCCTTCCACTCTCGGGTGGCTCAACTTTCCCAGGTCGACCTGGCCCGGCCGCCGACCACACGCGACAGTATTGCTCGGTTGTGTTGTGGTGGCTACTAGGTGCCACAAAACAACTTTGTCCGAACATGAGTGGAGCGCGGAAGTGAAACAGACCTTACTGTTATTGCCAGGAGACGGGATTGGCCCAGAAGTTGTGGCCGAAGTTCGGCGCCTGGTGGACGTTCTGGCTCCAGATCTCCTGTTGGAAGAGGGGCTTGTTGGCGGAGCATCCTTTGATGCCCACGGGACGCCGTTGAACGAGAATACGCTGGAGCAGGCCCGTCGATCGGATGCGGTTCTGCTCGGCGCGGTTGGTGGGCCGAAATGGGCGGGTACGGCGCGCGACAAGCGCCCGGAAGCTGGCCTGCTGGCTTTGCGCAAAGGCCTCGATGTTTTTGCGAACTTGCGGCCCGCTTTCTGTTTCCCGGCATTGGTCAGCGCCTCCAGCCTGAAGCCTGAAGTGGTCGAAGGCCTGGACATCATGATCGTCCGAGAGCTGACAGGAGGTGTCTATTTCGGCACGCCGCGCGGCATTGATGAGAAAGGCGGACTGCGCCGGGGGTATGACACGTCGATCTACACGCACCCGGAAGTCGAACGTGTTACGCGTGTTGCTTTCGAAATCGCGCGTGGCAGGGACGGCCGTGTCTGTTCGGTAGAAAAATCGAACGTCATGGAGACCGGCCTGTTCTGGCGTCAGGAAGTCACATTGGCGCATGCCGAGTTCGGTGCTGGCGTCGAACTCAGCCACATGTATGCGGATGCTTGTGCAATGGAGCTCGTCCGAGCGCCGAAACAGTTCGATGTGATTCTTGCCGGTAATCTGTTCGGGGATATTCTCTCTGACGAAGCCGCCATGCTGACCGGGTCCATCGGAATGCTGCCCTCAGCGTCCCTTGGGGCGGATGGTACGCCGGGCCTCTATGAGCCGGTGCACGGTTCGGCGCCGGACATTGCGGGACAGGGTATCGCAAATCCGTGTGCAGCCATTCTGTCGCTTGAAATGGCCCTCCGCTGGTCTCTGGGGCGTGAAAAAATCGCCGACAGGCTCTTCGCAGCAGTGGGCAAGGCTTTGGAAGATGGCGCCCGTACGCGAGATCTTGGGGGAGAGCTCAAGACTCACCAGATGACGGATGCAATTATCGCAGCGCTTTAAGCTATGCGCGTCTTCCGTGTCCCGGCCGCTGGTGGCGGCTGCGGAGGGCCCGCAAAGCACTGCGCTTGTGTCATCCAGGATTGAGCAATCTTTCCGGATACGGAAAGACTTGTGTCCGCCACGTTGCGTACCTGCGTTACGACTTGGCAGAATTCTTCTGCGCGGCCTGCAATCCGCTCATCATCTTGTTCTTCGCCATACGTCCAGATTTCGCCGGACGGCGCGGTAAGGGACAGGAAGGGCATCGGCCCCGGAGCCGGGAGTTTCCGGTTGGCAAAAGTCCACCCATAGGTGTTCACGCCCAGCACCACGATATTGCGGATACGGTCGTTATTCTCACGGACGACGCCCAGCTGGTCATAGACTTCCTGACCGTGCGCCCAGGTTTCCATAAGTCGCGCCGTGATCGAAGACCGCGCGCTCATGCTTGGGCCCACCCATTGCAGGCGCTGGGATGGATCGGTTTGAGCGAAGACATCTGCCGTACGGTCTGCCATGACAAGCCAGTCCTCCCGCAAGGCGCGGCCTGACAGGCCCTCGAAGTACGCATATTCATGGTCTGGAAGTGCGCCTTCGCGGAGCGCGTCCGTCAGGCCGGATACAAGCGCTTGAAATGCCGCCTCGTCTTTTACCGATAATAGCGCTGCGGTGTTCCAGAAATGCAGGTGGCGGAGAACCATGTCGATGGTCCAGTCCTTGAATGCGGTTTTCTGCGTATAGTCCGTATCGGACAGGGGTGCGATCAGCTCGGACAGGGCCAGCGATTCATCGAGGAAGTCTGCGGCTTGTTGCATGAAGATCAGCTATAATCCGCGATGCGGCAGAGCAGGTTGCCGCGAAATTCGAAAAAGCTCGCGCCGCGTACTTTTACGGTCTCGCCGGACTTGATGCCATTGGGCAGGTCTACGGCGGCCTTGCCTTCAAATTCGATCTCGGCCGCAGCCTTGCTGCCTCCACTGACAATGTTGACCAGTCGCTGACGGCGATAGGAGAAGGCATTTCCTGACAATTCCGCGACCTGACGCATCATGTCCCTGCCATCCAGACGCATGGACTGACCCGTGTTGGAGATATTTTCGAACACCACGTCTTCCGTCACGCAATCGAGCATTCCGTCGATATCACGGGCATTGTAACAGGCGAGGTAGCGGTTGATTACGTCATCAAGCACGAGGGCGGCTCCCAGTTCCGGGTTCAATCCGGTCTGCCTCAGCAGCGAGACGTTGGCAACAGGCTTTAAATGGCGTCGAAGATGCGCCATAAGCCCGGTTCAATCTCAGGAGTAGAAATATCATGGCCACTCGGATCGCAGTCGTCGGTGCAACAGGTAATGTCGGACGCGAACTGTTGAACATTCTGGAAGAACGTATGTTCCCAGCCGACGAAGTCTTTGCCGTTGCGTCCCGCCGGTCGCTCGGCAAGGAAGTGTCCTATGGCGATCGCACGCTGAAATGCCACGATATTGAACAATTCGACTTCACACAGGTAGACCTCGTCCTGATGTCGGCTGGCGGCGCCACCGCCAAGGAATGGGCACCGAAAATTGCCAAAGCCGGCGCGATCACGATCGACAACTCGTCCGCATGGCGGATGGATCCGGACGTGCCGCTCGTCGTGCCAGAGTGCAACGGCGAAGCCGTGATGGGTTACGAAAAGAAGATGATCATCGCGAACCCCAACTGCTCGACTGCACAGCTCGTTGTGGCGCTGAAGCCGCTGCATGATGCCGTCGGTATCACCCGCGTTGTCTGTTCGACTTACCAGTCCGTATCCGGCGCCGGCAAGGAGGCGATGGACGAGCTGTGGAATCAGACACGCGGCGTATTCGTCAATGACGAGCCGACCCCGGAAGTCTTCCAGAAGGAAATTGCCTTCAACGTCATCCCGCAGATCGACGTTTTCATGGATGATGGTTTCACCAAGGAAGAGTGGAAGATGCGCGTCGAGACGAAGAAAATCCTCGACGAGTCCATCGAACTGGTCGCGACCTGTGTGCGCGTGCCGGTCTTTGTCGGCCATTCCGAAGCCGTGAATGTCGAATTGGCCGGCCCTTTGAGCGCCAAGAAAGCCAAGGAAATTCTGCGCGAGAGCCCGGGCATCATGCTGGTCGATGATCCTGAAGACGAGCTCTACATCACGCCGAAGGAATGCGTGGGCGAATGGGCGACCTATATCTCCCGCGTCCGCAAGGACCCGACGGTCGAAAACGGCATCGCCTTCTGGTGTGTCTCCGACAATCTGCGCAAAGGCGCCGCCCTCAACGCAATCCAGATTGCCGAAGAACTCCTCAATCGCGGCGTCCTGAAGCCAGAGAAACAGCCCGTTTCGACAAACTGAAACGCTTCGCAGCAATAATTGGGTGGCGTTGCCTCATGGCTCAGTGCTACGCGCTGGGCCATGAACACTGAAACTCGCCTCGGATTCTTTGCTGGCCTGGGGGCCTTTTTTATCTGGGGGAGCCTGCCGCTCTACATCCGGCTGATGCAGCACATCGGTGCGGCGGACCTGCTGGCACATCGCGTGGTCTGGTCCATACCGACTGCGCTGATCTTCATTGCGATTGCTGCGAACTGGCGGGACGTTCGGACAGCCCTGAAATGGGACAAGCTGAAATGGCTGCTTATCTCAGGCGCCCTGATCGGGTCCAATTGGGGATGTTACATCTGGGCGGTAAATGCTGGCCGGACGATGGAAGCGTCGCTCGGCTATTACATCAATCCGCTTGTGAACGTGATCTTCGGCATGATCTTCTTTTCCGAGCGCCTTCGGCCGGCGCAATGGGGCGCAGTAAGCATCGCCGCTATCGGCGTTGCCATCATGACAGTGGCTTTCGGACAGGTGCCGTGGGTCGCCCTGTTTCTCTGCGTAACCTTTGCCTGTTACTCGCTGATCCGGAAGCAGGTCGCCATTGATAGTCGAGCAGGATTTCTGATGGAGGTTCTGCTGTTGGCGCCCGTCGCCCTGGCCTGGTTGGCCTGGCTCTCGCGCCAACCGGATGCGCAAGTATTCGGCAATGGGGGATGGGATGTCGCACTATTGATGGCGGCCGGCCCGATCACGTCTGTGCCCCTCATCCTGTTTGCCTTGTCAGCACGTCGTCTGAAGCTCTCGACCATCGGCATGATGCAATACATCGGGCCGACCTTGCAGTTTCTGATCGCGGTTCTCGTGTTCCGCGAACCGTTCGGCTGGACCCATGCGGCGGCTTTCGGTTTCATCTGGACGGCGTTGGCGATCTTCACCGCCGACAGTGTCATGGGCGACGCCAAGGCCCGGCGGCTCGCCCGCGCAGCGCGAGTCAGCTGAAAAAATGCTCCGGGCGGTGAGCACCCGGAGCAGGAAGATGTTTTGCATGATTGGAGTTGCCTCCGATTTCACCTCCGCAAGGACTGTGCCAGTCAGGAGACCGAACGTCCGGTCGAGACGGCGATCCACACGGCGATTCCAAGCAGCATGATGGCAAAGGTGCCGCGCAGGAGGGGAGCGGTCCGATAAGCTTCCAGTTTTTGGCCAAAACGGGACCCGGCAAGTACAATACTCGTATGGATGGTCGTCGCGACCACCAGGTGGATGACGCCCAGCGCAACAATCTGCAACCAGATTGGTCCTGCGGTATCGCTGGCGAACTGCCCGACGACGACGAGATAGAACACAAGCGCTTTGGGATTCAACAAATTCGCAGCCAGACCCCGCCAGAAGCCCGCCGCCTTGTTTCGATTGAGTGGTGAGACGGATCCGGTATCCCGCCAAGCCTCAACGGCGAGATAGACCATGAATGCGACGCCTGCCCATCGCAGCGTGTCGTAGAGCATGGGCATTCCGGCGAGCAGAGCCGACAGGCCTGTGGCCGCAGCCACCAACTGGGCCGCCAGCCCCAGTGTGATGCCTGCGACAGCGCGCATTCCCGCTGCGCGGCCCTGCTGCGCCGACAGCGCGGCGAGCCATCCCATATTGGGACCAGGCGTCAATTCCACTGCCGCCATGGCAATCAGGAATGCGGCCCAGTCAATATGGTTCAGCATGGATCAGAGGCAGTCATAGACCGCTTCAACCAGTCGTACCGCACGCGGGTCACCCACGAGTATATTGGATTGCTTGTTCATGACATAGGCGCACGTCAAACCATTGCGCTGATCAGCTATCGCCATGGAGCCCCCCCAGCCACAATGGCCGAGCGTGGTGGGTTCAGGTCCGAACATGCCGTGAGTGTTGTGCATGATGCCAGCGCCGAAGCTGGTGATCATGGGCAGAACCAGATCCGGTCCATGTGTTCGCGCCGTGCTGAGTGCCTCGAAAGTGGCGTTGCTCATGACACCCTCGCCATTGGTCGTGTAGGTCTCATAGAGTTGCGCGACCGAGAGCGCTGTTCCGTGGCCGTTTGCCGACGGAATTTCGATCTCGCGCCAAATGGCTCCACCGCGATTTGGGGCGGCCCATTTGCTGACAAATGCTGCGCGTCGCGGGGGGGTAATCTCTCCGAGTTCTGCCAATTCTCGCGGTCGCTGGATGTCGGCACAGCGATCATGCTCGCTGGCGGGTGTGCCGATCATGAAGTCGACGTTCGGAAACAGCAAATTTAGCGTCGTACCGAGCGTTTCGCCACTGATGCGCCGTGCAATCTCTCCGACGAGATAGCCCCAGGTCAGGGGATGATAGCCATGCGCGCTGCCCGGTGACCACATCGGAGCCAATTCCGCCAGTGCGGCGGCGCAGGCGGGCGGATCGAGCCAGAGCTCAGGGTCGATCTCTTCCGGAAAGCCGGGCAGGCCGGCTTGGTGACTCGCAACTTCGGCAATTGTGACCGCGCCTTTTCCATTGGCTGCAAATTCGGGCCATACATCGGCCACGGGCGTCTCAAAGCCGCCCGGCAGGCGCTCCACCAGATGGGCCAGGACGATGGCTGCGATACCTTTGGTGGTCGAATAGACCGGGACGAGGGTGGTGTCTGACCATGGGTGTTCCTTCTTCCGGTCAGCCCAGCCGCCGACCAGGTTCACGACGACTTTGCCGTCCTTGATGACGGCGAATCCGGCGCCGAGCTCCTCGCCATTCTCGAAGTTTTTTTCGAAGACGCGGCGAACAGATTCAAATCCGCTGTCGGCATGTCCGGCCATTGGCCAGCTGTCAGATGTTGTATCAGTCATCGGTGTTGGCTCGCATAAACCGAACTGGCCGACAAGCGTTACGGCTGAACCAAGGCCCGCACATCGGCGGCAACACGGCTGGTGAGGTCGCTGTCTACGGAGACTGTAAAATCCTCGAGCGCCTGCTGCCATTCGAAGATCTGCCTGAGGCCGAACTCATCCTCTCCCCTAAAGGAGACGTGGAATCTCACGCATATCCCACTCGGAGAAGGACCCTTTTTCGCGTAGGCGGTTCCGGGGTTGAAGCCCTCATTCATCTGATTGGCAAGTTCCAGCGTTTCCAGTCGCGAATAACCAGGCAGGTCCCGGCAGGCCGTAAAGCGGGCCGTCTGGCAGGTGCCGTCGATCTGGGAGCACTCCCGAAGCACAGCCTCGAACCCCTGTTTGTCCATCGCTGCGGACATTGTGGGGTGCGTGTCGATATACCCGATTTTGACGGACTGGAATTCGCGTATGAGGAATTCGTTGCGAAACTCGATCAGCGTAATGGGTTTCGCAAAGGCAGGCTCGCAAAACAGGAAGATTTGAGCCAGTAAGAGCAGGCGAAACATCATTGATCCATCTCGGTGCAGTGCGGGACGAGTATTCGGCTCGCAATCACGCATCAAATGGACAGTTCAGGTCAAGGAGTTGTCACATATGTCCCACGTCCACCGTCCCCGCCGATCCTGCCTCTACATGCCCGGCGCCAATGAGCGCGCCCTGGAAAAGGCGAAAACGCTACCCGCGGACACGGTCATCATGGACCTGGAAGATGCCGTGGCGCCGGAAGCCAAGGAGACCGCGCGTGATACGATCCGCGCGGCCGTGACCGCAGGGGGTTATGGCCACCGTGAAATCGTGGTCCGGATGAACGGGCTGGATACCGAATGGGGCCAAGCCGACCTCAAGATGGCGGTTGAAGCGGGCGCACATGCGCTGCTTGCACCCAAAGTGATTGATGGCAGCGACATTGATCGTCTCGACGACGCGATGAGCCTCGCCGGCGCCCCGGCCGAGATGGGGCTTTGGGTGATGATCGAGATGCCCAAGGCGATCCTGAACATCCAGGACATTGCCGAAGCCGTTGGCCGCACCCGTATGACGACGTTCGTGATGGGAACGAACGATCTCGCCAAGGAATACCGCGCGCGGATGACGCCGGACCGGCTGGCTTTCCAGACGGCTCTGGGCATGAGCATGGCTGCGGCCCGCGCCTACAACATCGTCGCGATTGATGGCGTCTACAATGACATCAAGAACGAGCAGGGCCTGATCGACGAGTGTGAACAGGGGCGTGACCTCGGCTTCGACGGCAAGACGCTGATCCATCCATCGCAACTCGACACGGCCAACCGCGTCTTCGCGCCGAGCCCGCATGATGTGGAACATGCACAGGCCGTGATTGAGGCGTTCGCAGACCCTCAGAATGCCGGCAAGGGCGTATTGAAGGTAAACGGCAAGATGACCGAATTGCTCCATCTCGACGAAGCCCGCCGGACGGTCACCATGGATGAAGCCATCCGGGCTTTTGAGAGCTGATCCTCAATGCTCTCGGGCATTCATATGGTAAACCAACACATTCAGGAATACGCATGACCTACACTCTCCTTCACCATTCCGGCTGCAGCACGTCGCGCAAGGGGCTCGCCTTGTTGCAGGAGAACGGCGTCGAGCCGGAGGTCCGGAAATACATGAATGCTTCCGAGCAACTCAGCCTGGATGAGCTGAAGGACATCGCCAAAAAGATGGGTGCCAGTTCGCCGCGCGAGTTCTTGCGCGACAAGAATGCTGCCGAATTCGGCATCGATGCGACTTCGACAGATGACGAGATCTTCCAGGCGATGGCCGCCAATCCAAAGATCATCCAGCGCCCCATCGGCATTGTCGGCAAGCAGGCCGTGCTGGGCCGTCCGATCGAGAAACTGCTCGAGCTGAAATAGTATTACACGGCTGATATTGCGGGGAGATCGATGAAATTTCATCGATCTCTCACGCGAAGATTCAATATCTGCATGGCAAGGCTGTGGGCATGATCGTGTTCATGACTCTTGCGGCGGTGTTGATCGCCTTTTCTGCATTTTGCACTCTTGGGGTGCCGTACATGTTGGCGGGACCACGCATGCTCGATGAGTTCTCCGAGAACCGTGAGCAGCAAATGATGGCTGGCCTGTTGGGGGCCGCGATCATCGCACTTTTCCTGCTGCCCTTCGTCTCACCCGCCTTGATTTCCTCGCCCAGTGACGGTCAGGTGCTGGCTGATCTGTATATGGGGCAAATCCAGGCCTGACGCCGGGAAGTCTTGCCCCTTTTCCATCTGAGGGGCGCATGACCAGCACATCGAAATCCAATCCCGGCCATTTCTTCGAAGATTTTTTCGTGGGCATGCCCCTCGCGCATGCGACGCCGCAGACGCTGACTGAAGGCGACATCGCCCTCTATCGCGCGCTGACCGGCGGCCGGTTTGTCCAGTATTCCTCATCTGAATTCGCCAAAGCCGCCGGCTATCCGGGCCTCACGATTGATCCGCTGCACGCTTTCCATGTCGTGTTTGGCAAGTCCGTGCCGGATGTTTCGTTGAATGCGGTGGCGAACCTTGGCTATGCCGATGGTCGCTTCTCTCAACCCGTCCTGCCAGGCGATACGCTGAACACGGTTTCGGAAGTGATCGGCGTCAAAGAAAACTCCAATGGCAAGACCGGCGTCGTCTGGGTGCGCACGCGCGGCACCAATCAGCGCGGCGAAGAAGTCATGTCCTTTGTGCGCTGGGTCATGGTCAACAAGCGGGATGCCAACTCACCCGCGCCAGACGTGGTGATCCCCGACCTGCCAAAGAGTGTGCCCGGGGCCGAATTGTCCGGGTTTGCCTCCATGGAGGCTTGGGATACATCCCTCGCCGGCAGCGAATACATGTTCGAAGACTATGCGGTTGGCGAGAAGATCAATCATGTCGACGGCATGACCGTGGAAGAGGCGGAGCACCAGATTGCGACACGCCTCTACCAGAACACCGCCAAGGTTCATTTCGATGCGCATGGCCAGAAGTCCAGCCGGTTCGGCAAGCGCCTGATCTATGGCGGTGTGGTAATTTCCATCGCGCGGTCGCTGGCCTTCAATGGTCTCGCCAATGCGGGCCATATGCTGGCGATCAATGCCGGCAGCCATGTCAGTCCGCTATTTGCCGGTGACACGATCTATGCCTGGAGCGAAGTGCTTGAGAAAGCTGAGCTGTCCGACAAGGTTGGCGGGTTGCGCTTGCGCCTCGTGGCAGTGAAGGATCAGGATCCGGGCGCGTTCGCCTATAAGGGCGAGGATGGGAAGTATGCCGATGGTGTTCTGCTCGACTTCGACTATTGGGCCGCCATTCCACGCAAGCGGTAAGGCGCTTCCGTTTCGGCGCGCGCTCCCTATATGATGCCGCATGAGCGGATATGGGCCTTTTGACGATTTCACGCTGTTCGCCATCGCAATTGCGGTGGTGCTGTCGGCAATTGTCAGCCTGATCGGCACGTCCGCTCGCAAGCGGAATGTTGCGCTTGGCGAGGCGACCGTCGCCGATCTTGCGGAGATGACCGGTATCCGGGATCCCAAGAAGCTACAGGAAGCCTTTGGCCCGCCCGACATGGGCCGCGTCTGGCGCACGGTCACACTCTTTGATGTGCGGCGCTTCCGGCAACCTCAGGGGTGGCTGATGTCGAGCGATATCGTCGACTATGCGTGTCTGGGCATTGTGGCGCTCGCCATCTTCGTGTCGCATCCCTTTGTCGGGGCGGGGCTGGTGGCAGCGCTGGTCATCCAGGTGGCTGGATGGATTGTGTCGTTCGGGCTACCCAAGTAGACGCGCGAAATATCTGACGAGGTTCCGCTTTTCGGGACGGGGGAAACCCTTTAAGGGCAGGCGAATGAAAGTCTGGAAGATGAATGGTGCTGGCAACGCGTTTGCCATATTCGACGCCCGCTCGACTGCGTTCGTGCCGAGCACCGACCAGGTGCGCCAGATTGCCGAAGACCTAAAAGCCGATCAGATCATTGCGCTGGAGCGTGATGTCGCGCGCGACGTGTTCATGCGCATCTGGAACGCCGATGGCAGCGAAGTCTTTGCCTGTGGCAACGCCTCCCGTTGTGTAGGCAAACTGTTACTGGCTGAAACCGGCAAGGACCGGGTGTCCATCCAGACCGAAGCGGATGTTCTGAAAGCGTTTGCCGCAGAGGATGGCCAGATAACCGTCGACATGGGTTCGCCCCTGATGGGGTGGGAAGACATTCCGCTTTCCGAGAAAATGGACGTTCGCGGCGTTGATGTGAAAGTCGGACCGATCGACAATCCCTGGCTCTCACGTCCGGCAGTGGTCTCGATGGGCAATCCGCACGCCGTGTTCTTCGTGAAGAATATCGATGATTACGACATTCCGGCCATCGGGCCGCTCGTTGAATGGCACCCGACCTTTCCTGAGGGGGTGAATGTCGGGTTCGCGCAGGTCATTGACCGGCAGAACATTCGCCTTCGCGTCTGGGAGCGGGGGGCCGGCCTGACCAAGGCGTGTGGCACCGGCGCGTGCGCGGCGCTCGTGTGCGCCGCCCGGGCGAAGCTCACCGACCGCCGTGCCAATCTCATCCTCGATGGCGGTACGCTGATCATCGACTGGCAGGAATCCGATGACCGGGTTTACATGACTGGACCTGTGCAGCTGGAATTCGAGACCGAAATCTGAACTGGGCAAAGGAGTCATCCTGCACAGATCCCTTGATTTGCGGGGCTGACGGCGCGATGTCCGCTGCAACACATCGCGATGACTGAGACCAAATCCCCTTCCAGCCCGCAGCTGATCACGCTCGGATGCCGCCTGAACACCTATGAATCCGAGGTGATGCGGGGCCATGCCACCGATGCTGGCCTGAATGATGCGGTGATCATCAATACATGCGCCGTCACATCGGAAGCCGTCCGCAGTGCGCGCCAGACCATCAGGCGGGCAGCGAAAGACAATCCGGACGCGCCGATCCTCGTGACGGGTTGTGCGGCGCAGATCGATCCGGACATGTTCGCAAAGATGCCGGAAGTCACGCGCGTCATCGGCAATCATGAAAAGATGCAGGCGGAAACCTGGCGGCCAGCCGAATTGCTGGGCGGGCACGAAAAGGTCCGCGTGAATGACATCATGTCAGTGCGGGAAACCGCTGCACACCTGATTGATGGCATGGAAGGTCGCGCCCGCGCTTATGTCCAGGTCCAAAATGGATGTGACCATCGCTGCACGTTCTGCATCATTCCTTATGGCCGTGGGAATTCCCGGTCTGTCCCGGCAGGGGAGGTGGTCAATCAGGTCCGGCGGCTCGTCGAGACCGGCCATTATGAAGTTGTGCTGACCGGCGTGGATCTGACCAGTTGGGGTGCTGATTTGCCCGGCGCGCCGGAACTCGGCAATCTTGTCCAACGCATCTTGAAACTGGTGCCGGAGCTGAAGCAGTTACGCATTTCCTCCATTGACGCCATCGAGATAGATGATGCCTTGATGGAGACCATGGCGGAACCTCGACTTGCGCCTTTCATGCATCTGTCCCTTCAGCACGGAGACGATTTGATCCTGAAGCGCATGAAACGGCGGCATCTGCGCGCCGATGCTATCGCGCTGACAGACCGTCTCCGCGCTGTCCGACCTGACATTGCTTTTGGCGCGGACATCATTGCCGGTTTCCCGACTGAGACCGAAGCCCATTTCGAGAATTCGGCCCGGCTCGTGGAAGAGTGCGGCTTGTCCTTCCTGCACGTCTTCCCGTATTCGCCCCGTCCCGGCACCCCGGCTGCGCGCATGCCGCAACTCGACAAGGCCATGGTGAAAACGCGCGCCGCGCGCCTGAGAGACGTCGGCGCGGCGGCGTTGGAACGGCATCTCAGGAAATATGACGGCCAGACTGTTGAAGCTCTGGTCGAGCGCGGGAACTCCGCGCGTCTGCCGGACTTCACGCCGGTACAGTTCGAGAGTGATCCGGGCGAAGCTGGACGCCCGGTACGCGCACGTATAGTCCGGCAGGATGGAAAACAGCTGATCGGAGCGCTGACCGCATGATCCTTTGGTTCGGAAAAAAGAAAAAAGAAGAAGAGCTGAAAGAGGCTGGCGCCGCAATGGAGTCGCCGGAGCTGTCAGCGGATGAACTGGCGGCCAGGGAAGCTGAAGCTGCGCGAAAGATTGCCGAACAGGAAGAGATCGAGCGCAAGGTCGCCGAGGCTAACAAGGCCTGGGAAGAGCGACAGGCGCGCGAGGCCGAGGCAGCGGCCGCAGAAGCAAAGCGGCTGGATGAGGAAGTCCGCAAAGCTGATGAGGCACGTGCCGCCGCTCAGGCGCGTGCGGATGATGCGGAAGCCGCGCGTCTTGCGGAAGAGGCCGAACGGGCCCGCAAGACCAAGGAAGAGCGCGAAGCGGCGCAGGCGAAGGCGGCTGCAGAACTCAAACTGCTCGAAGATCGGCGCGAGGCCGAACGCATGCGCGCTGAGCGGGAAGCTGCTGCGCGGGCGGCCATGGAAGCGGAAGCCAATGATCCGGGGTTCGTGGCCAAGCTCGGATCCGGCCTGTCCCGGTCTTCGGCGCGATTGACGTCCGGCTTGGCTGTATTCGGCCGAAGGAAACTTGATGATGAGACTCTTGAAGAACTCGAAGACCTGCTGATCACGTCAGATCTGGGTGCAAAGGTAGCGATGCGGGTGACGGGCAATCTCGCCAAGGAACGGTTCGACAAGGAAATCAGCGAAGACGAAATCCGACAGGCGCTGGCGGATGAAATCACCGACGTTCTGAAACCTCGCGAAAAGATCGTGGACTTCTCAGACGGTCCGCGTCCGCGCATTGTCTTGTTCGTCGGGGTCAACGGCTCCGGCAAGACGACCACAATCGGCAAGATTGCGTCCAAGCTGACAGAGCAGGGGGCGAAGGCGCTGCTCGTCGCAGGTGACACATTCCGGGCGGCGGCGATTGAGCAACTTACGGTCTGGGGCGAGCGGGCCGGTATTCCTGTCATGTCAAAGCCTACGGGCGCCGATGCGGCAGGCCTTGTTTACGAGGCGATGGAACAGGCGAAGGCGGACGATCTCGATCTTGTGCTGGTCGACACGGCTGGACGGCTGCAGAACAAGGCTGAGTTGATGGCCGAGCTTGAAAAAGTCGTCCGTGTTGTCCGTAAGCTGGACCCGACTGCGCCGCATGATGTCATTCTCGTGCTGGACGCGACCGTTGGCCAGAACGCGCTGTCCCAGGTCGAGGCATTCAGAAATACGGCGGGCGTCACAGGTCTCGTCATGACCAAACTCGATGGCACGGCCAAGGGCGGTGTGCTGGTGGCCATTGCGGAGGCGTTTGACCTGCCGATCCACTTCATCGGCATCGGCGAAAAAGCAGAAGACCTCCGCCCATTCAGCGCGGAGGCCTTCTCGAAGGCTTTGGTCGGAATTCAGGACTGACTATTCGGCGGCGATGGCGGTCGATTGGGGTTCCCTGGCTCCTCGCAGCAGGCGGCCGGGGCGTGCACCGGTGGGATCTCCGTCTCGGTGGGTAATTTGTCCGTTTAGTATTGTTGCTGTGTAGCCGGAGGCAGTTTGCATCAGGCGCCGACCGCCAGCGGGGAGGTCATAGTCCACGCGAGGCAAGTGGAGCTTCAGGTTTGTGAGGTCGATCACATTCAGATCGGCACGGTAGCCCGGGGCTACCAGTCCGCGATCATTCAGTCCGATCCATTGTGCCGTGGCGCGGGTCTGACGGTGCACGATGTGCTCAATGGGAATGCGTGGGCCCCGTGTTCGGTCGCGGACCCAATGGGTCAGCATCGTGGTGGTGAAAGAGCCATCACAGATCATGCCGACGTGCGCGCCGCCGTCTGACAGGCCGGGCAGTGTCGCAGGGCTGAGCATCATCTCGTAGGATGGGTCAAGCGAGCCACCGGAATAGTTCAGAAAGGGCAGGTAGAGCATGCCATGCCCATTCCGTTCTAGCATCAGGTCGAGTGCGGCTTCTTCTGGCGATATGCCTCGCCGGGCTGCAATGGCTTCCAGCGTACGATCAGGTGTGGGCTCATAATCTACTGGATCGTCAAGCTGAAAGATCTTTCCGAAGCTTCGCAACATGACTTTCAGGAAGGGATTATCTGTGTCCGGTGCGTCGGCCAGCAATCGTTTGCGAAAGTCTTCAGTGCGCAGCAGTTTTATGCGCTCTTCAAAAGGCAGGTTCGCGATTTCACGGTAAACCGGGCAGGCGCTGAATGGATTCAGCGTCAATTCAAAGCCAAGCAACACGCCGACCGGACGGGGGGCGACCTGTGCACGCATTGGCAGGCCATCCTCGGCGGCCTGTTCGATGGCGCCCAACAAGCGCCGCCAGCCTTCCGGGGCAATATCTGCCTGGGCCAGCGAGACAGATAATGGCCGGCCGCTCGCTTCGACAATACGGCGCAGCATGGCTGCTTCCTTTTCCGGATCATCGAAGTCCGACACGAATTGCAGGACGCCCCGTCCGGCGTCTGCCACGCCTTGCGAGATGCCCGTGAGTTCGGCTTCGCTCGCGGTGAGGGTGGGCGTAGGCTGACCGTCGCTGGTACGGTGGTTCAGTGTGCGGGAGGTCGAAAAGCCGATCGCGCCTGCGCGGATAGCCTCGGTTGCCAAAGCCCGCATCTGGCGGATGTCGTCCTCAGTGGCCGGCTCCCGATTGGCGCCGCGTTCGCCCATCACATAGACCCGCAGGGCCGCATGAGGCAGCTGCGCACAGATGTCAGCGTCGAATTGTCCATTCGACAGGCTGTCGAGATAGTCGGGAAAGCTCTCCCAGTTCCAAGGCAGGCCTTCGGCCAGAACAGGGAAGGGGATATCCTCCACGCCTTCCATCAGACGAATGAGGCGACCATGATCTTCAGGCTTGCACGGAGCGAATCCGACGCCGCAATTTCCCATCACCACTGTCGTGACGCCGTGCAGGGATGACGGGCTGATTGATCCGGTCCAGGTTGCCTGACCATCATAGTGCGTGTGGACGTCGACAAAGCCGGGAGTCACGATTTGTCCGCGCGCGTCGATTTCCTCGATGCCGCGGCCAGAGACTTTTCCGACTTCCGTAATCATCCCCTTTGAAACAGCGACGTCGCCCTCGAAGCTTTCGCCGCCTGTGCCGTCTATGATCGTTCCGCCGCGCAAGACCAGATCGTGCGTCATGATGGGTTTCCTCCGGAGTTTCTTGTTTGAGGCGAGTCAGACCCTCAACCGGGCAAGAGTCAAATCCTTCCCACGCGTCAGCAAGTCGTGCATAGGTCGCCGCAATGTCGATGACGCTTCTGCCTGTGGTTCTGTGCCTTTTGTCTGCAGTGACGGTTGCCGCCACCAACATGTTCGTGAAGCGGGGCGGCGACGTCCTGACAGCGCGCATGGCGGTTGCGATCGTCATGGGGCTAAGCGTCCTGCCCTTTGCGCCCTTTGTTCCCACCCCGCCGAGAGAGACCTGGCCGCTCATTTGCGTTTCCGTCGTGGTTCACTGGATTTACCAGTTCTGTCTCGTACGAGCGCTGCACAGGGGCGACTTGTCTCTGGTCTTCCCCGTGATGCGAGGCCTGGCGCCGCTCGCGACCGCCTGCTTTGCTGTCTTTGCGTTGCACGAGCATCTGACGGCACTCCAGATGGCCGGGCTGGCCGTGGCCAGCTTTGCCATCATTCTGTTTGCCCTGCCGACGGGAACGACAGCCTCAACGCGGCGGCTTGATCGGGACGCCCTGATCTGGGCCGTGCTCACTGCACTGGGCGTTGGTCTTTATGCTGTGGCGGACACGCGCGCCGCTCGCGCTATGCCGAATCCGATGACTTTTGTGGTTTGGCTATTCCTGCTGGACTGGATCGGCGTAACCGTCGTCGCTTGCATGCAGCGCAGGGGACGTATACGCGCTGCCATTGCGAAACAATGGAAGGGAGGGCTCGCAGGTGGGATTTTGGGCACGTTCTCATATGCGCTCGCCATCTATGCCTACACACTGACAGATGCCGCCATTGTAACCGCCTTGCGGGAAACTTCGGTCGTGTTCGCTGCGGCCCTTGGGGCTATATTCCTGAAGGAGGGATTCGGGTACAGACGAATATGTGCCGCCGCTTTGCTGGCCGCGGGGCTCCTCTCCATGCAAGTCGGGGCATAGCCTGTTTCAGATCGCTGCATCTGCGTTCGTGATTTATTAGGTCGACTATTGTCTGAGGGGAGCTACAGCTTGTGACCAATCCAGCAGCAGCCGAGACGCGTAGAGAAGTTATGACAAAGAAACAGAACACGGAAGGCTCAGCTGAGCTAAGCGATGCGACGGCCAAAGCTGGCAGCATCTGGACCGAACTCGGCCCGACGCTGGCGTTTATCGGTATCTACAACGTGATGTTGAGATTCCCGGAAGGCGAAGGGTTGTTTACCAAGGACACCGCGCTTTATTGGGCGACCGGCGTGCTCATCGTCTTCACAGCTTTCGTGATTATTCAGAAATTGATCCGCGGTGAAAGAATCCCGCCATTCCTGATTGTCTCATCCGCCTTGATTGGGGCGTTCGGTACGGCAGGTATCCTGCTTCAGTCGAAGCTGTTCCTGTTTATCAAGCCGACGATCATCAATCTGCTTTATGCAGGCGTGATCTTTGGCGGGCTCGCCGTGGGACGGAACATCTGGAAAATGTTGTTCCACACCGTATTTGATCTGCCAGATCACGCCTGGAAAACCCTGGCCATTCGCTGGGGGCTCTATTTTGTTGCCATGGCGGCGTGGAACGAATTTCTCTGGCGTAACTTTTCCGAGGCGACGTGGGCTAACTGGAAGCTCGGCAATATCGTGATCGGTGTGGTATTCGCGCTGGCGAATACGCCGTATACGCTGAAGCATATGCGAAAGCCCGAGGAAGCAGATACCTAGCGGATCAATTGCTCGGTGCCGGGCGGATTTGAGAACGGCACGAATGCCGCGCGGTTTCGAACGCTGGAAAAATGGGTCAAGGCCCAGACGACGGTCGGAAAGGCAAGATTCGCCCACGGTAGGTCTTTCCAGTCAAACAGGGCGACTTCCTCACTCTCGGGCCCAGGCGAAATATCCGACACCAACTCTGCTCTGAACATGACATGGACTTGCGCAATGCGGGGAACGGAGTAGACGGCAAGAACTTGACCCAGGCTGATATCGGCATTTGCCTCTTCCCGAGCCTCTCGTTTAGCGGCGTCTTCAACGGTCTCCCCGACCTCCATGAACCCGGCTGGAAGCGTCCAGAATCCCTTACGCGGATCAATCGCGCGCCTGCAAAGCAGGATTTTGTCACCTTTTGTCGCAACTGAAGCTGCAATAATTTTCGGATTTATGTAGTCTACGAACTGGCAATGTGAGCAAACACGGCGTATTCGGTCGTCGCCAGAAGGTATTTTCAGTTTGAAATCTTGAGAAAAGAAACCATTTGATAATTCCTCCGTCATCGAACCTTAAGCCTCTTGCTTGTATTGGGGTGAATGTTGATCCGCACACGGGTCGTATACTTAACAGACCAATAACCGGATTATCCATCGCGCCCAACGCCTAAATAAACACAGAAAGACTACCATCATGACCTACAATCTTAAAACCTCACCGAGCCATCTGCTCCATCGTGCCCAGCAAATTGCCGCCAATGAATCGGCTTCTGCGCTTGCCGCAGCAGGTATCACGCTGCGCCAGTTCTCTGTCCTTGCCGCTCTCTCAGGCAATGATGGCGTCAGCCAGTCCGACCTCGTCAACGCAACCGGAATCGACCGTTCGACGCTGGCCGACATGGTCGCTCGTATGGAAAAGGCTGGCCTCATCAAGCGCGTCGCTTCCAAAACGGACAAGCGCGCCAAGGTCGTTTCGCTGATGGCGAAAGGCAAGAAAGCTTACGAGAAAGCTCTTCCAGCTGTTGAGAAGGCTGATGCAGCCATCTTCGAAGCCCTGCCGAAAACCAAGCAAGCCACGCTGGTATCCGGTCTGAAGGATATGGTTGCTGAGGCTGACAAGGCTGAAGCCGCTGTTGCGCCAAAGCCTGCTGCTCCTGCGCCGGCCGCAAAAGCTGCTCCGAAGCCTGCAGTGAAGAAAGCTCCAGCCAAGAAGCCTGCTGCAAAGAAGGCTCCGGCTAAAAAGCCCGCTGCCAAGAAAGCTCCAGCTGCAAAAGCCGCTCCGAAGCCTGCGGTGAAAAAAGCGCCAGCCAAGAAAGCTGCGCCTAAAGCCAAAGCGAAAGCAGCACCGAAAGCGAAGCCAGCCACGACCACCAAGGCCGTCAAAAAGGCTCCGGTGAAGAAAGCTCGCAAAGCGACGAAGAAGTAAGGCTCCGGAAACGGATCTAATTCGGCGGGGCGCTCTTCAGCGCCTCGCCTATTTTTTTGACCGAATCTTCGTCCAGCGGACCCTGGACATGGTCAATGATCTCACCGTCAGCTGAGATAACAAACGTTTCCGGCACGCCGGTCAGGCCGAAATCGAGTCCCCCCTGACCGTCCGGATCAAGTGCAATCCGCGTGTATGGATTGCCCAGCCGGTCGAGGAAGGCGAGGCCGTCGTCCAGTTTGTCCTTGTAGAGCACGCCGAATACTTGGTCCGGATATGCGGCGGACAGTTCGGAAATGTATTTATGCTCCGCTTCGCAGGGGGCGCACCAGCTTGCGAACAGGTTTACGGCAATAGTGCCGCCGGTCGGCGAGGGAGCGAAGCTGAGGGGGGCGGAATCGAGGGTTGGGAATGCCGTATCGGGCGCGCTGCGCAAATTGCGCTTGAAGTCGCCCTTTTTGGGATTGATCAATTGTCCGGCTGCAATGACTCCAAAAGCGACGAGCGCTCCGACCGGAACAATTGCGAGCCAGCGCTTCATCCGCGTTTCTGGTCCCGGATGCGCGCTTCGATACGGATCAATTCAGTCTTTGCCGCGCGGGCTTTCAGCCAGACACTCACCATCGCGCCGCCGATAAGGAGCAGGCCAACGGAATAGCTCGCCCAGATGAATGCGGCATTGGAATCAAAATCTGGCAGCATGGGATCAGTCTCCTGTCATCAGGCGAGCCCGGGACTGGGCAGCGCGTCTGGTCCATATTTCGGCCCGCATCAGCGTCATGACAAGGGCGGCAAACAGTAGCGAATGACCCAGCGAGCTGATCAGCAATGGCCAGAGATAGACAGCGGCCATTTTCGGGCCTTCCGGCGTGATGACGCTGGCGTCTTGGTGCAGGGACGTGAAGAGGTCCACGGAAAACTTGATCAATGGCACATTCAGTGCGCCCACCATGGCAAGGATGGCGCCGGCCCGCGCGGCCTTCTGGCGCGTATCCATTGCGGCGCGCAGGGCCATGTAGCCGAGGAAGAGGAAAAACATGAAGAGGACAGACATCATCCGGGCGTCGTCCCATTGCCACCAGGTGCCCCAGGTCGGCTTGCCCCAGATGGCGCCCGTGGCAAGGCAAAGTGCTGTCCATGTCGCGCCGAGCGGGGCGATCGCCTTGGCGGCAATGTCGGCAACCTCGTGGCGCCAGATAAACCAGACGAAACTCATCACGGCCATGCCGAGATAGCTGGCCATCGCAAGCCATGCGGCCGGGACATGAATGAACATGACCCGCATGATGTCGCCGCCCTGATAGTCATCCTTCGGGACCATCCAGAGGCCTTGCCAGAGCCCCCATGCAATCAACAGGGCTGCGGCCGCATAGAACAGGGGCGCGAGCCAGCTGGACAGCATCAGGAAACGGTGCGGATTGGCGAACCAGGAAAACATCGCGTTCGGAATACCCTTCCCTCAGTCTGCCGCCAAGCGCAGGGCTGCACCCATGGCAAATGGTGCGACAGCCAACGCAAACAGCGTTGAGGCAGCGAGAAATAATGGGGCGGCGGCGCTGCTTGGGCCGTCTCCCATGGCGAGGGCGCCAAATATGGCGGTGGGGACGTAAAGGGGCAGGGCGATCAGGCTGATCAACAGTCCGCCTCGGCGTACGGTCGCGGCGAGTGCTGCCCCTACGCCGCCCCAGAAGTAAAAGGCCAGCCCGCCAATCGCATAGTACAGCATGTTCTCAAGCAATGCGCCGCCAATCTGGGCCTGGAACATCAGGAGCAGCAAGGGGGAGAGCAGGGCGAGGGGCAGGCCAGCGGTCAGCCAGTGCGCAAATGTCTTTGCTGCGGCAATAGAGGCGGCGGGGGCGCTGGTCTGTAACCAGAGATCCAGCGAGCCATCTTCGGCGTCCGCCTGAAAGATGCGCTCCAATGTTACGAGACTGGAAAGCGCCAGCGAAACCCACAGAATCCCGGGACCAATCGTGCGCAGGGTTTCCGGGTCCGTTCCGACGCCGAGTGGCACGAGGACAGCCGCCCCTGCGAAGAAGCCCACCGGCAGCAGCGCGCCGGCGCCGCCCGCCCAGGCTTCGCCCAGCGCTTGCCGGAAGGCGGAGAAGATGGGTGCGGGGCTAGCCATATCGGCGGAGCTTTCGCCAGTGAACAAAGCCGAGACCTAGAAAGAACACCAAGACTGGAATGCCACATTCCAGGCCATCGGTTCCATTTTTCCAGCCGCAAACATAAGTTGCTGCAAAACCGAAAAGGCATCCCAAGACAGCCCAGATTCCGAAAAAGAAATATTTCAAATCTCTACCTCGCGTGTTGCGTGGAAGCCTGCATCGCCGTGGACGGCTGCAACCACCACACCGTCCGACTGCCGGTGCTGCTCGATCATCCCGAGCAGGAGCGTCCGCCCCTCGGAATCGAGCGCGGTTAGCGGCTCATCCAGCAGCCAGACGGGGCGGTATTCGAGGTGCAAGCGGGCAAGGGCGGTCCGGCGGCGCTGTCCGGCCGATAGGTGCTTGGCGGGCACATCTGACGGACGCGAAAGCCCCATTTTGTCCAGGAGAGGCTCGATGTCTGTTGTGGATTGTCCCCATGCGCGTGCCCAGAGGGTCAAATGCTCTCGCGGCGTTTCATGCGGTTTCAATCCGTCCCGGTGGGCCACCCAATGATGCGGCGCGTTGCGGTCAATTGTGCCGGTCTCGGCCTGCGTCAGGCCTGCGAGAATACGCAGCAGCGTCGTCTTGCCCGCGCCATTCGGGCCGCGCAGGACAATTGCTTCGCCCGGCGCCAAGGACAGGGACACCTCCCGGAACAGGAGGCGTTCGCCGCGGATCATGCCGATATCGGCTGCGGAAAGGAGGGCGCTGGCGCTCATATGTCCCGTTTAGACCCTTTGTCCCAATTGCCTCAATGCACTAGGGCCTATATGAGACAGACCAGCGCGGCGGCTCATCGCCGCAGATCGATAATTTCAGACGCGAGGTTCCCTCTCCATGCCGTCCCTCGACAGCTTCAAGTCAAAACGCACACTCACCGTCGGTAGCAAGACCTACACGTATTTCTCGCTGTCCGCAGCCGCAGAAAACGGTCTTGGCGACGTTTCCCGCCTGCCTGCGTCCCTCAAGGTCCTGCTTGAGAACATGTTGCGCCATGAAGACGGCAAGACCGTCACCAAGGACGACATTCTCGCATTCAAATCCTGGCTTGAGAACAAGGGTGGTGTCAGCCACGAGATCGCCTACCGTCCGGCTCGCGTGCTGATGCAGGATTTCACCGGGGTTCCGGCTGTGGTTGACCTTGCAGCCATGCGCGATGCCGCGCAGAAGCTCGGCGCGTCAGCAGACGCGATCAACCCGCAAGTCCCGGTCGACCTCGTCATCGACCACTCGGTCATGGTCGACAGCTTCGGCGGCGAGAACAGCTTCGAGAAGAACGTCGAAATCGAATACAAGCGCAACCAGGAACGGTATGAGTTCCTGCGCTGGGGCTCCACGGCGTTCAAGAATTTCCGCGTTGTGCCACCGGGCACCGGCATCTGCCACCAGGTGAACCTCGAATATCTGGGCCAGACGGTCTGGACAAAAGATGAAGACGGCGAAACCGTTGCCTATCCTGACACCTGCGTCGGCACCGACTCGCACACGACCATGATCAACGGCCTCGCCGTGCTCGGTTGGGGCGTTGGCGGCATTGAAGCCGAAGCAGCCATGCTGGGTCAGCCAGTCTCCATGCTGATCCCGGAAGTCATCGGCTTCCGTCTTGACGGCAAGATGGCAGAAGGCGCCACAGCGACCGACCTCGTGCTGACAGTTGTGCAAATGCTGCGCGCCAAGGGCGTCGTCGGCAAATTCGTCGAATTCTACGGCCCGGGCCTGTCGAACCTGACCCTCGAAGACCAGGCAACGATCTCCAACATGGCGCCGGAATATGGCGCGACCTGTGGCTTCTTCCCGGTTGATGAGGACACCGTCAAATACCTCACCAATACCGGCCGTGACGCCGAACGTGTTGCCCTCGTCGAGGCCTATGCCAAGGCACAGGGCTACTGGCGTCCGGAACAGGCTGAGCCGATCTTCACTGATACGCTGGAACTTGACCTTGGCGCAGTTGTGCCGTCGATTTCCGGCCCGAAGCGTCCGCAGGATCGCGTCCTGCTGTCCGAAGGCGACACCGCCTTTGCCGAAGCCATGGCGAAGGAATTCAGCAAGGCAGCCGATGCCGCTGAACCAATCGCGGTCGAAGGCAAGGACTACACCGTCACGCATGGTGACGTGTTCATTGCGGCGATTACATCTTGTACGAATACGTCCAACCCGTCCGTTCTCATTGCTGCTGGCCTTGTGGCCAAGAAAGCGCGCGAATTGGGCCTGAACCGCAAGCCCTGGGTGAAGACATCCCTTGCGCCGGGCTCGCAGGTTGTCACGGACTATCTCGACAAGGCAGGCCTGTCGGAAGAACTCGATGCGCTCGGGTTCAACCTCGTCGGATATGGTTGCACGACGTGTATCGGTAATTCCGGTCCACTCGAAGCCCCACTGGCGAAAGCGATCGCCGATGGCGATCTCGTCTCCTGTTCGGTGTTGTCGGGCAACCGTAACTTCGAAGGCCGGATCGGCCCGGACATCAAGGCCAACTATCTTGCCTCTCCACCGCTGGTCGTCGCCTATGCCATCGCAGGTTCGCTGCGCGTGAACCTGACCAAGGATCCGCTGGGCAAGGACACGAACGGCAATGACGTCTTCCTGAAAGACATCTGGCCAACCTCGCACGAGATCGCAGAGATCATGTCGAAAGCCGTGACGCCGCAGATGTTTGCCGAGCGTTATTCCGACGTCTTCAAGGGCGACGAGCACTGGCAGGGCATCGAAGTGTCCGGTGGCCAGACCTATAGCTGGCCTCCAGCCTCCACCTATGTTCAGAACCCGCCTTACTTTGAAGGCATGGGCCTGGACATCGACGCGCCGGCGGACGTCGAGAACGCGCGCGTCCTGGCACTGTTTGGTGATTCCATCACGACCGACCACATCTCTCCGGCCGGATCGATCAAGGCCTCCAGCCCGGCTGGTGTGTACTTGCAGGAACACCAGGTCTCTCCGCTGGACTTCAACTCCTACGGCTCGCGCCGCGGCAACCATGAAGTCATGATGCGCGGCACGTTCGCCAATATCCGCATCAAGAACCAGATGGTTCCGGGTGTCGAAGGCGGCGTGACGGTACACTATCCGGACGCTGAGCAGATGCCGATCTATGATGCGGCCATGAAGTATGAAGCCGAAGGCACACCGCTTGTTGTGTTTGCTGGCGATCTTTACGGCAATGGGTCGTCGCGTGACTGGGCGGCCAAGGGTACGGTCCTGCTGGGCGTTCGCGCCGTCATCGCGGGCAGTTTTGAGCGGATCCACCGGTCAAACCTGATCGGCATGGGTGTTCTGCCACTCGAATTTGCTGACGGGGAGAGTGCCGCGTCGCTCGGCCTGACCGGTAAAGAGCAGGTGACCATCAAGGGAATCGATTCGATCAAGCCGCGCCAGACGCTCGCCGTGGAGATCACACGCGAAGACGGTACGAGCTTTACCGCCAATACGACGGTTCGCATCGATACCGAGAACGAACTCGACTATTACCGCAATGGCGGCATCCTGCACTATGTGCTGCGGAACCTCGCCCGCGCAGCAGCCTGAGCGGTTCGCGATTTCTGATCAGAGAGCCCCTGCAGCGTGCTGTGGGGGCTTTTTTGCAGCCCTCACATCCCTGTGACTGTCACGGGAGCGGAGTTGGCTCTATAAACTGGGACTGAAATGATACGAATTGTGCTTTCCCTCCTGCTTGCCATGGAACTCATGGTGGCACCCGCCTTTGCCGAAGGTCCGGTATTGGTGGAGCTGTTTGCGTCCCAGAATTGCCGCGCCTGCCCAAAAGCCCACAAAACGTTGAAAGCGGTGAATGCCGAGCGCGATGACCTGCTCGTGCTGACCTGGTCCGTCGACTATTGGGACTATCTTGGCGACAAGGACCCGATGGCGATGACGGAATCCAAGGATCGACAGCGGGGCTATACAGATCGCTTTCGATTGCGCGGCCCTTATACGCCGCAAACGGTTTATAATGGACAGGAACAATGCGCAGGCAACAAGCGCCACTATGTCGAGCGGGCGCTTGCGAAGATTCAGGACAAGTCAGATTTCGATGTCCAACTTGTGCGTACCGGCGACAAAATTCGTCTGTCGGGACAAGTGCCGGATCTGGCTGATATCTGGCTTGTTGATTACCTTTCCGGTGAAGCCAACACGACCGATATGCTTCATCCGGTTACGCGGGTATCTGCACTTGGGCCATGGTTGGGAAATCCAGTCGAACTCAGTGTTCCGCATTGTGAGTCTGGTTGTGCGATTATTGTCCAGGAAGCTGGTTTCGGCCCTGTTCTCGAAACAATGGTGATCGCGCCCTGATCAGGGCTGGGCAGGCTGTCTGGTCTCGATAGCCATGACCGGCGCTCTCACAATTGAGGACACGCGCGGCGTGAATTCATTCCAGTCATACTCTGCCAGCTGATAGGCCCAGCCTTCGGCCTTGTCATTGATCGTGCTGCCGCGATGGGCGCCTTCGCCGGCTTCAATGGCCCGCAGGGTCACGAAATACCCATCAGGCTCCCTGAAAGCGCGAAGCTCGACTTCCAACCCGTCATGGGTCTCGGTGATATGGCGCGCGACAGTGCGCGTTTGCAGTTTGCTGGCTGGCTTCACCCCAATGGGTGCAAACCGCGTCAGGGCGAGGGCGGGCGTAGAGGCAGCAAGACGGCTGACCAATCTGAAGTCCTGAAAAGGCGGACCAGGGACAAAGCTGCGGTCGCTCGATCCGACAGAGCGCTGCAAATACAGACTCTCGCCCATGGAATCGAAGAGCCTTACGGCCGAGATGGCGTCTGAATTGATGTCCAGAATATCGAAATCGAGCCAAGCGTCATGACTATAGAGTGGCGGCAAGTCCCCGTTGACCTGAAAGGCCTGTTCCTCGCTTGGCAGGCGACCATAGACGCGGCTGTCCTTGCGCCCCGTAATCAGGGCGGCCGTGATCTTGCCATCCTCATCAAGAATTTCGACCAATGCACCAGTGCCGCCATCTCGCGGGTCACCAAGACCGATACGATTCAGCTTGTCGGGATCGCGCGTGCGCCCTTCGCCCCAGCTCAGGCCTTCAAGGCCCGTTGCAAGTTCCGCAAGCCGGTCGGGGCGGATGGGATAACCGTCCGGGCCTCCCATTTTCCAGCCATCCTGCGTGTTGGCCAGCGTGTAGGCTTCATCAGACAAGGTCACACGAATCTCGCTGGCATCGGCGCGAATGGCGGCAAAATCGGGGATCACCCGCTGGCCGTCGCGTTCAGACGACCGCGCAGATGGGCCGTGAAGACTATGGGCAGTAAATGTCAGTGCAGTCAGGCCAATCGCAATGCCTCCCATAATCTGGAGACGACGAATCCGCTGTTTTGATCTCACATCGCTCATGCTGTCGCCTTCCGCTTCTGGCGATACCAGACGAATAGTCCGATCAAACAGACCAGAAATGGGCCGCCCCAGATATTGATGGCTTTGAGCGTGCCTTCGAGACGGTCGATGTCGCGCCGGTAGTTGCGCTCGATTTCCCGCAATTGGGCGCGCAACTCGACGATCTTCTGGCGGAGGTCCAAAAGTTCCGTACGCTCGGCTTCGGTCAGATCGGCCTCGAGGTCGCCAGAGAAAAATCCATCCGTTGCACCGATGGCCTGCAACTCTTCCAATCGCGCCTGCGCCGTCTGGAGATTGTCCTGCAAAGCTGATTGCTGGCGGAAATAGATCGCTTCGGCATTTTCCCGCATACGGTCTATTCGCTCCATGCGGCGCAGGCTGGGCGCACGCGACCGGAGGCGTGAGAGTTCTCCACTCCCAGCCAGTGCGTCCAACGCATTCAGGACCAGCGCGCCATTGTCGGCAACGACGATCTGTTCGTTGGGAATTATGTAGAAGTCATCTGCAATGAAATCGACATCAGCGACGAGGACGATTTGTGCATCGGTTTCACTTTGCGAAATGTGGGGCAGGGCCGCGGCGGCTTCAGCGCGAGCGATCTCTGCCAGCATTGGATCGGACGGTTCATCGAAAGCCGGCGCACCTTGCGGGAAGGCCGTGCTCAGCCTGCCGGACAGTCTTGCGGCTAGGACGAGCGGGGCTGGCTCAGTTTGATACTGACGCAGCACCTGCTGGGGCGCCATGTCGGTGATGGCGTCCGATGCATCAATGAAGGAAGGGCTTGGCCCTGTGGAGAGCAAGGGCGTCATCTCAAGGGTCGCGGCCAAGTCTTCAGTAGAGAAAGCTCCCGGTGCGCCGAAATTGACTGCTCGGCTGAGGTCTGCGGTAATCAGGTCATCCTGATTCATGTCTCCGGCTGGTATGCCGAGAAACAGCGGATGCGCCAGTTCCTCTATGCGTCCGCCACCGGTATCGACCGGAACGGGCAGGGCGCTGGCGGCGTCAGCGACCGCGGCGGTCGACAGTTCCACACCCCAGGCATCTCCCCAAGCCATGAGGGAGGAGGACGTGGCCGCGTCACTCATGTTGAACGGACCCGTGCTTGCGACCGTCTTGGCAGCGGGGTCCACGAGAATCACGGCGCGACCTGTTCGCAAGATAAACTGGTCGATCAGCCATTCCTGGCGTGGGGACAGAAGTGGCGGCTGAGCGATGAGCAAGACGTCCAGGTCTTCAGGCAATGATTGAAAAGTTTCCGCGATTGGTTCGACATCGAACGATTTGTGTATGTCGCGCAGGAGCGTGTACCCACCTTCACCTCCGGGTGCGGTCATGCCGGGCAGCGAAGACAGGATCCCGACTCTGGGCGGATCTGGATCGTCCAGCCGCGCAACCATACGGGTCAGGTCGAATTCTAGTGTCACCTCCCGTTCGGGTGCGAGGAAGGGAATGACCCGCTGGTCGTCAATTGAGTTGCGACCGATGATGCCGAAATAGAGCGGATCGCTGCCGTTTGTATCGATCGCAGTGATGCCCGCGGCGAGCGCTTGGTCTTCAGCCGGCGAGAAGGGAAGGGGGTCGATCTCGGTCACGCGGACATTGCCACCGGACTGGCTCTCATAGACTTGCAGCAATTCGCGTACACGCGCGGCATAGGCGCGGATGGCCGGGAAATCCTGCCCGGCGCTACGTGTGTAGACAAAAGTCAGATCGACTGGTTCTGCCACGGTTTTCAATGTCGACTTTGTCGCGTCCGAGAGTGTGTAGAGATTGTTCTCGGTAAAATCGATGCGCGCGCCAGTGAAGACCTTCTGTACAAGAAGGTTTGCCGCAACGAAAATGATTGCCGTGAGCGCTGTTGCGATGATGAGGTAGTGTTTCGCCTTCATGTCAGCCGAGCCTCTGACGAGATGCCCACAGGCCGTTGAGGATGGTCCACAGCGTCATGAAGCCGACGAAGAACAGCACAGCGCGCAATTCCAGCACGCCGCGCTGCGCAGCCTCAAAATGCGACAGGAACGAGAACTGGGCCACCAGGTCGGCAAAGCCCGCGCCGAACAGGCTCTTCACCCCAGACAAGACCAAAGGCCATCCAGCGGCTGTGAACACGAAGGCCACGACAACACTCATAACAAAGGCGGTGACCTGACTGCGGGTGAGGGCGGAGATAGCGGCCCCAATGGAGAGGTAGGAGCCAGCCATCAGAAGGCTGACAAAATAGGTCAGCGCGATGGCAGCATTGTCAGGATTGCCGAGATAATTGACGGTGATCCACATGGGTAGCGTCAGGACCAGCCCGACAGCCGCGACGGTCCATGCGGCGCAGAGCTTTCCCAGCACCAGGCCCGGCATGCCGAGGGGCAGGGAAAGCAGCAGCTCGTCGGTTCCGGCACTGGTTTCATCTGCCCAGAGGCGCATGGCGAGCGCTGGCAGGAAGATCATGTAGATCCAGGGATGCCAGACGAAGAAGGGGGACAGGTCTGCAGTGCCTGTATCGAAGAAGCGGGCGGCCTCCCATGTGAACATGCCAATAGAGAGCAGGAACACGGCGAGGAAAACATAGGCCATAGGTGTTGCGAAGTATGCGCCAAGCTCACGCCGGAAGGTCGGCAGGAAACTGTCGAATTGTTGACGGAACCGGTTCATGCGGATTCGGCCTCTGCCTGGTCGGTTAGCCGCGTAAACGCGCTTTCAAGCGTGCCATCTGCAGATTGCTTCAACAGGCCTTCGGGCGTCTCGTCGGCAACAATACGGCCGCGATCCACAACAATGGCGCGGGTACACATGGCCGGAACTTCGGTCAGCGTGTGCGTGGAGATGACAATCGCCTTGCGCGGCGCCATACGCGCGATCAGGGCGCGCACAGCTCGCTTCTGGTTGGGGTCTAGGCCATCGGTGGGCTCGTCCAGCAGCAAGACGGGTGGATCATGCAGGATGGCGCCGGCCAGGCCGACACGGCGGCGATAGCCCTTGGAGAGCGATCCGATCCTTTGTCCGCAAACGGTGGAAATGCGAGAGTCCGCAATGGCGCGTTCGATTGCCGATTTACGTTCGGACCGGGGGAGGGACCGAGCAGCCGCCATGAAGGCGAGGAATTCTGGTGGGGTCATGTCGTCATATAGCGGCGCGCCCTCGGGCAGGTAGCCCAAAGCGGCCTGCGCCTCGCGACGGGCTGAGACGATTGACTTGCCGTCAATCGTGGCGTCGCCGGAGTCCGGCTCCAACACACCCGCGATCATACGCATCGTGGTCGACTTTCCCGCCCCGTTCGGGCCGAGAAAACCGAGCACGGTTCCCTTTTCTACGGTGAAGGACAGGCCCTGCACGGCCCGCTTTTCACCAAAGGATTTTTCCAGCTTCTGAATGTCCAGCATTCTTCGCGACAGATCCTTTCCCGGGAGCCTCGTGATACCGTTCTTCGGCGAGTCTGGCCAGTGGCCTAAAGTAGAAGCGACCCGCTCTATGCGGAGAAGCGGCGTACCTCGTCCAGCACCGCCTGCGCAGCGGCCGCCACGATCTTTCCGCCGTCTTCCACATTCGATTGCGTGGGGTCCGATCCGATACGGCCATCCGGGAAGTCGCGGCGATATTGCACGGCATCACCAATCTTGCCGTTCGGGGCGATTTTTGGCGTCATTTCCACATCTGTGCGGGCATGATCGGGGTAGCCGTAATATGTCACCGAAACTTCCGATGCGGTGGCGTGGCTGCCATGACCGACCGGGTAGAGCTGGTTGCACAAGGACATGACGGATTTGAAATCCCACCAGTCGCGACGTTTCAAACTCAGGCCGTGACGATTGTCCTCGCCGCGCGGGTCAAAGCTGCGCCGGGCGTGAATTTCAGAGAAGGCCGCTTCAATCGTGGCGATGTTTCCTCCATGGCCGTTCAGCCAGTAGATACGCTCAAAGCCGTGCCGCATCAGGCTTTCGGTCCAGTCCGCCATTGCAGCGATCATGGTTGAGGGGCGCAACGTGATCGTGCCGGGAAAGCCGAGATGGTGCTGGGCACAGCCGACACTGAAGGTTGGGCCGACCAGCATGTCCTCCGGCGCTAGCTTTTCGGCTTCGCGGGCAATGATTTCAGGGCACAGCGCATCCGTCCCGATGAAACCATTCGGCCCGTGCTGCTCCATGGAGCCAATCGGGATGACGATGGTCTTGGACGTCTTCAGCCAGGTTTCGATGTCAGTCCAGGTCGAAACGGGAAGCAGCATGCATTCAGTCCTTTCTGGGGGCAATCCGGCGCGTGATGTGTCCCATCTTGCGGCCGGGTCGGGCGTCTCTCTTTCCATACAGGGTCAGAGTCTCATCGGCGTTCAGCTTCGTCGGGTCAACCAAGCCTTCATTACCGATCAGATTTCGCATCTCTGCGTCATGGAGGCGGCGGGTATCGCCGAGGGGCCAGCCGCAGATGGCGCGGATATGCTGTTCGAACTGGCCTGTCTGGCAGGCTTCCGGTGTCCAATGACCGGAATTGTGAACCCTTGGGGCGAACTCGTTGGCCAGAAGCGTCCCGTCTGAAAGTACAAAGAATTCAAGGGTGAGGACGCCGACATGGTCGAGGGCGTCGACCAGTTTCATGGCCTTTTCGCGGGCTTCGGTTTCAACGGCTTTGCTGAGACCGGATGGCGCGACCGACCGGGCCAGAATGCCGTCTTCATGCATGTTGCGTGGGGGTGCCCAACTCAGCGTTTGACCGGCGCTGGAACGGGCGACAATGACTGAAATTTCACACTCGAAGGGGATGGCTGCTTCCAGCACTGCTGGGGCCTCTCCAATGGCGGACCATGCCGCCTGGGCCTCGTCAGCCGCACGGACCCAAGTCTGCCCCTTGCCATCGTATCCATCGCGGCGGGTCTTCAGCACGCCCGTGCCCCCGACACGCTTCAGGGCAGGAGGAATGTCAGCTGCCGACTCAATGACTTCGTAGGGCGCTGTTGGAATGCCGATCCGGTTCAGGAATGCCTTCTCTTCGGCGCGGTCCTGCGAGATGGCGAGAGATCTGGGCCCGGGATGCAGCGCGACTCCGCATGACGCAATCAGGTCTGTTGCTTCGACCGGGATGTTCTCGAACTCGAGTGTGACGACATCGCAGGATTTTGCGAACTCACGCATTGCATCGGCGTCGAGGTAATCGGCATTCCAAGTCTTGCGCGCACCGCGCGACGCCGGGGAGTCCGTTTCCGGGCAAAAAATGTGGACATCAAAGCCAAGCTGGTTCGCGGCGCTAGCCAGCATACGGCCGAGCTGGCCGCCGCCCAGTATCCCGATGGTGCGACCGGGCGCGATCATCGTCATGCCTCTGGAGACTCGCCAATCTTGTCCGTCTGGGCCTGGCGGAACGCATCCAGCTTGTCTGCGACGACAGGATCCTGAAGGGCGATGATCGACGCAGCCAGCAGTCCGGCATTCGTCGCGCCAGCCTCACCGATGGCCAGCGTGCCGACGGGCACACCTTTCGGCATCTGGACAATGGAAAGCAGGCTATCCATGCCGGACAAGGCCCGCGACTGAACTGGCACACCAAGCACGGGAAGGGGGGTCATCGACGCGGCCATGCCGGGCAGATGGGCAGCGCCGCCAGCGCCAGCGATAATGACCTTCATGCCGCGTCCGCGCGCGGATTTTGCATACTCAACCAATCGGTCAGGTGTGCGGTGGGCGGACACGATGCGGGTTTCGTGCGTAACACCCAGTTCCTCGAGGATCTCAGCGGCCAACCTCATGATTGGCCAGTCAGACTGGCTACCCATAATAATGCCGACCTGTGGGGAATCTGTGTCCGTCATGGGAAGCCTCGCCGCTGGAAAGCGCGCAACATAAGTAAGCGGGTTGCGGCGTCAACTGCCAGCGTGTTGGCTCACGCGGCAGGAATGACTGTATCTCGGCGTAATATTTGCTTAACCTTCCGACATGGCGGACGACTTCTACACTCCAAAGGCGACGGAACGATTGGCACTGCTGAATGTGCTGGGCGTTGACCTGTCAGCATTGGATTTCAGGGCCCGCGCCGCCATTGAAGCCCTCTGTGATGAAGTGTTGGTTTTGCGTGAAGACGCAGATGAGTTGCGAGACGCGCTTGATGAGGCGGTTTCACTCGCCGACAATGACGCACTGTGTCCCGTCTTCAACCGGCGGGCCTTCGAACGAGAGATCCGGCGTGAAATCGCCCTTGCGGCGCGGTTCCGAACACCGCTTTCGATGATCTATATCGATCTCGACCACTTCAAACAGGTCAATGACGTGTTCGGTCATGCGGCGGGCGATGAGGTGCTGATCCGTATCGCGGAGCTGTTGCTGCGCCATACGCGCGAGACCGATATCGTGGGTCGGCTTGGCGGGGATGAATTCGGAATCGTTCTGGCGCAGGCCAATGTGGACGACAGCCGGCTGAAAGCAGAGCAGCTCACACATGAAGTCGACCAGCTGGTGGTGCGGAGTGATGGCGATGATGCCCATCCGGGAGTCCGGATCGGCGCGTCCTGTGGTGTGGTCGAATGGCAGGTGGGCCAGAACGCTGAAAGCCTGCTGGCACTGGCCGACCAGGCGATGTTCGCCCAGAAAGCGCGCAGGAAAACCAGCCAGCAGGCAGGTAAACAATAATTCACGCGTTTGAGCGCGATTCCGGGGGCCGCCCCCCGTGACGCCCCCAACCTCTTGTGATTTACTGTTGCCGTTAAGACACAACAACTTAACAGCAAGAAGGAGACTGCCATGTCGCTTAAAGGCCGGATCAATGAGCTCGCCAACAAGCACCGCAAACTCGACGAGATTATCCACGAGGAACAGAAACGACCGTCGGCAGATGCCCTTCGATTAAAACGCCTTAAGCGCGAAAAACTGCAGATCAAGCAACAGCTTCACGTGTTGGAAGCGAGCTAGGGCCTCGAAACCTCGCCTTCATCTTTGTGCCCTAGCCTGAATTTCAGCAGGCATAAGGAAAACGCATGCGCGAGATTTTTGATCAGGAAAGAGCGATGACGCTTGGAGCCGTCAAACAGGCTACGGGCGTCCTCGCCATACTGTTCCTCATAGCCGCAGCGTTCGCTGTGCTATCAGGGTTGGGACAGATCTTCAGCGGCCATGTCTTCCATGGAATCGGACGTATCGTCGCCAGTTTGACTGTACTCGGCTTTCTTTACATCGTCGTACGCTTGTTGGCCGAAATTCTGGCAGCGCTACACCGGCTGAACGACCGTCTGTCCGTGGTCGGAGATGACATCCGCACAAGGCGTAGCCGACCTGTCGCTGATCCAACAACAGATACCAGGGCCTAGGGGCTATGGCTCAGCCCGTCACGGTCATCCTGGGTCTCGGCCGTGAGGTTGGAGACGCTGTCGCACGTCGGTTCAGCAAGTTTGGTCATCATGTCGTCGCGGCTGACCCTTCTGATGACCGGATAGCCGCCTCACGGAACGCTGTGCCAGACGAAGTATTGCTCCATCATGGTGAGTTGCATACGCGGCTCGGTCTGCGCAACGCGCTAACCGTAGCGGTCGAGGCGTTTGGCCGAGTCGACAATCTGATCGTCATTCCGGATATTGAAGCTGCAGATTCACTGGAAGACTTCGCGCAGGAGAAATTCGACAAGGCGGTGGCCAAGGCCACACGCGGCGCGGCCTTGGCGTTGAAGGTCTTTTCCGAACGGATTTCTGAGCAAGAAGACCTGCCTGAGTCTGGTGTTGAACGCATCCGCCAGAAGGGGGCCGTCACGTTCGTCCTGTCCTATTCGGCCATGGCAACCATGCCAGGACGGTTCACTGAGACGATTACCCAATCTGCCGTACTGGGTGTCATCAAGGCCGGCGCTGTCGAGCTGGCTGAACAACAAATACGCGTCAACGGCATCATCGCCATCCGCCCTCGTGAAGAGCGTATTGAAAGCTGGACAACCCGGCGCACCCCGCTGGGACGTGCCGCGATTGCTGATGAAATTGCAGATGCTGCCCGGTACCTGTCTTCTCCAGAAGCCGCCATTGTTACCGGCGAGCTGCTGAAGCTGGACGGTGGGCGCTCCAGCCTCGCCGGTATCCTCGACTAGGCGACGCTTACCAGATCGCTCAGTGTACCATTTTCCTGGCTTGTTTCGTACACAGCTACCGTTTCAACCGTATAGTCGCGGCTCAGGATGTTCGACACGGTGCGATACTCTGCGCGCGCCGTGTCTTTCGACAGGGTGACGATTGTGTAACCACGATTGAACGGATCGTGCCAATTCACTTCCGGGTTTGCGTCGGCGAATTGTTCGCCCAGATCGGGGATTCCCTTAATGTAGGCGCCTGTGCCCGGTGAAGTGATCGAGGTGCACCCGAACTCGACGCCGCGTTTGCCACCCTCGGCGTCATAGAGCGTGTTCACCCAGGCCGTGTGTGTGTCTCCTGCCAGTGTGATCAGTTTCGCATCTGCCGCAGCGGCGCCCGCGTAGAGCCGTTCGCGAGCAGCAGGGAACCCGGACCACGCATCCAGATTGAATGGCAGGCCCAGCGCTGAAAAGCCAACCATGGTCTGGACAAAGCCGTTGTCTTGCGCGGCGAGTTGTTCAGGCGTCAGAGTTTCCTGGAAATTCGGCAGTTTTGTCCGGGCCATCACGACCTGGTTGGCGAGAACCTGCCAGGCCTTGCCGCGCTCGACCGAGCTTTTGAGCTCGCCGGACAGCCAGGCTTCCTGCTCTGATCCAAGCATGGTGCGGGCTGGATCATTGATTGTCTCCAGGGTCTCGGCGACGCGTTGCATCATGACGTCCTGGTCGGTAACGCCGGTGAGCGCATCAAACCAGCTGACATCGGGTGAGCGCCCCGTCAGGCGGCTTTCCAGAGCATGGATGGTGGCGACATCGCCAAAGGTGAAACTCCGCCAGACGGCGGATGTGATTTCACCCGCAGCGGGCTCACGCAATGGAATCCACTCGAAGTAGGCTTGAATGGCAGCCTGTTTGCGATCCGACCAATCGCCTTCGCCTTCTTCTGGATTGTGATTCTGGGCGCCCGTCCGATAGGAATTGTTTGTGCTTTCATGATCATCCCATGTGCAAATCCATGGCGCGAGCGCATGTGCAGCCTGCAGGGCAGGGTCGCTCCTGTATTGCGCGTGGCGCATGCGGTAGTCGGCGAGCGTGACCATCTCCGTGATCGGATCATGAACGCGGCCAATCTCGGTCGCCACTTCAGCTCCGTAACCATCCACGCCATATTCGTACAGATAGTCACCAAGATGAAGAATGACGTCGAGGTCTTCTTCCTTCGACAACGCTTCATAGGCGTTGAAATATCCAAACTGCCAGTTTGAGCAGGAAACTACGCCCATGCGCACGGGGGCGTCCCCATGAAGCGCCGTTGTTTTCAGGCGACCTTCCGGCGAGTCGACATTGCCCGCTTCGGTCGCAACGCTGAAGGCGTAGGAATAGGCCTTGCCCGGCTTGAGCCCGGCAACGTCGACCTTCACGCAATAATCTCGCGATGCACTTGCCATAGCTGTGCCGGTGATAGGTGGGGCGGAGGGATTTTCGGGATCGGTAACGCTGTAGGAGACAGGGATCGGGCCAGTGCCGGTCTTGGGGGTGGCGCGGGTCCAGATAATGACACGATCACTGAGTGGGTCACCGGATGCGACTCCATGGAGGAACTCAACCTCGCCCGCATATGGCGCCGGCTTTGGCGCAACATTGGTAGCCGTGGTTGCGCAGGCGGCAACACTCAGGGTTCCGGTAGCAGCAGCGCCCAGCAGGCCGCGTCGAGTGATCTTGGTCATGGTTCTCTCCCGTGTTCCGAACCTCCCCTAGTCCGGTCTGTTGACAATAGCATGACGATCAGACGGAAGTTCGTCTATAAGCGCCACAATGGACACCCTGAAAATTACTGCTACTGCGGACGATACCGGCACCCGGCTTGATACTTTTCTCGCCTCAAAGGCTGAGCAATTGTCGCGCTCGCGCGTGAAAGCGTTGATTCTTGAAGGCGCGGTTACGCTCGACGGGGAGGCCGTGCTGGACCCGAAGCGCAGTGCCATCGCCGGTGCCAGCTATCTGATAAAGCTGCCGGAGCCTGTTCCTGCAACACCAGACCCGGAAGACATCCCGCTCGACGTCCTGTTTGAGGACGAGCACCTGATCCTCATCAACAAGCCATCCGGTATGGCAGTCCACCCGGCACCCGGCAGCTGGGACGGCACATTGGTCAACGCGCTGCTCCATCATTGCCGGGGACAACTCTCGGGAATTGGCGGGGTAGAGCGGCCGGGCATTGTTCACCGGATCGACAAGCTGACGACCGGCGTTCTGGTCGCGGCCAAGACCGAGGCGGCGCATCTCGGCCTGTCTGAACTGTTCCAGAAACACGATATTGAACGCAAATACCTTGCGGTGACGCGCGGCGCGCCGCGGCCATTGTCGGGTACGGTGGACATGCCGATCGCCCGGTCCACTGCAGACCGGAAGAAGATGGCGGTGGTGCGTAACCCTGAAAGCGGTGTTGGCCGCAACGCCGTCACGCACTACCGGGCACTCGAAACGTTCGGGACCAGAGACAAGGGCACTCGGCTGCCTGCAGCGGCGCTGATGGAATGCCAGCTGGAAACTGGCCGGACCCACCAGATACGGGTGCATATGGCGCATATCGGCGCACCGCTGATTGGTGATCCGGTTTATGGACGTCACAAGGGGATTACAGTCCATGGGCAAAGCGATGCGCACATTGCGGGAACCAATGCGGCGCGCGCCTTTCCCCGTCAGGCCTTGCACGCCGCTGTGCTCGGCTTTGTACATCCCATAACGAAAGAGGCGCTTCGGTTCGAAGCGCCTCTTCCAGAAGACATGTCTGAGCTGATCGATGCGCTGCGAAGCCTGCCCATCGAAAAGTAACGAGTTTAGCCGCCGTCAGAATTCAGCGCGGCTTCTGATGTTACAACCGGCTCAAAATAGAGTTTCGAGGCTTGAAGGGTGACTTTGCCGATCTTGTCTGTATCGGCCTGGATTTTCACCGGAACGGTTGCACCATTTGGCAGGGGTGCGAGCCACATGCGTAGCGGGCCGTCGATGCCTGACAGATTGTCATTGTCAGACTTGTCCTTCTTGTAGCCAGCGACCTTTTCCATCGTGATGTGACACTCGATGGCTTCACCAGACCAAGCCTTCACATCAATCTGTTTCGTGCCGGCATTTTCAAGGTGCAGATAGGTCAGCTGGCGACCATCGAACAGACGGATCGGACCGCCGCACGGGTCAGCACCTGGCGCGCGGGGCTCGAGCGCGAATGTGATGAGCGCGGTAATCGGGTCATTCGTCTTGAGGACCTGCTCAACCGTGGCCGGGGGTTCGCCCAGATTCCCGAAGACCGGATTGGCAGTCATCGAGAAATCGTCATCCGTGATTGTCAGATTGACCCGGCGGTTCTTTTTACCGTCCCGGTTCTGCGACACGTAATTATAGGTCTTCAGCTCGTCGCCGCGCGTATAGCCGGAGGCCTGCAGGTGCATGTCGTAATTCACGAACCAGTCGGCGATGCCGGTCACCTTGACGCGTGATTTGATATTGTAGGTATCGGGGCGCATCTCGACATCGAAATGGGCCCGGCCGGTTGCCGGGATGAACAGGACATAGGCTTTCGCCTCCAGTTCATAGACCATGCGTGTGGCCTCACCGGCCTTAACATTGGCAAGGACAGCGGGGGCCGCACTGCTTGGGGCCGTATCGGCAGCTGAAAAACCAGCGAGGGCGAGTCCTGCAGCAGAGGCAAGAAGGAAAGCGCGTTTCATCTGAACCAGAATCCTTTCCGGAGCACTAGGTTACAACATCCCCTATACCCCGTCTTCTCCAACACCACCTGAACAGCCATGCCCTGATCATGCCTCATTCGGATGGGGTTTGCATTCAACAAGTATGACAGCGGATGACACCTGCAACCGGAAAACTGCCGAAATGCCTGATCCTCAGAGTTGACACGGGGGCCATCTGCCCTGTAACGACGCGCCTTCGAGATCCCTATAGACCTATTCGGAGCGAGGCCATGTCCCGCGAATGTGAACTTACCGGCACCAAGCCGATGACTGGCCACAATGTGAGCCACTCGCAAATGAAAACCAAGCGGATTTTCCGCCCTAACCTCGTACAGGTTACGCTGCATTCCGATGCACTGGGCCAGAATTTCCGCATGCGCATCGCGGCGAAAGCCCTGCGCACTGTCGACAAGCTCGGCGGCCTGGATGCGTTCCTGGCGAAGGCAAAGGAAGATGCCTTGTCTTCCAAGGCCCTGAAGATCAAGCGCGACATCGAAAAGAAAGCTGTCGCCTAAGGTCTGGCCCTTTTGGGCTGATGAGATTTGAAAGCGCGCGCGGCACAGGCTGCGCGCGCTTTTTTACGTCCATAATCTGGCAGCGGGCGCCCGTGCGTGCCACACATGGTCCCGTCTTGGAGGGAATGTGATCATGCGGGTATTGGGTTTTGCACTGGCGTTGGGGGTTCTGGCAGCATGCCAGCCGGGCGGGGCTCCGCAATCTGAAACGGATGAGACGCAAGCCCTTACCGTCTTTACCGGGGGCACAATTTACACCGGGGTCGCTGACCAGCCCACCGCTGACGCGGTGGTCGTCGGGCCTGATGGCCGGATCGTTGCCGTTGTGCCACCCGCCTCGGCCGACTGGAGCGAAGACGAGGTCACGATTGTTGATCTCGGAGGCGCAGTCATGTTTCCGGGATTCACCGATGCCCATGCGCACCTGATGGGGATTGGCCAGCGCGAACTGACGCTTAACCTGGAAGGCACCGCCTCCGTAGATGAACTTGTCACCCGCACCGAGGCAGAGATCCAGGGCAAGGCTCCTGGCGAAGTCCTGTTCGGGCGCGGCTGGATCGAGACCGGCTGGCCGGAAGGGCGCATGCCCTCCGCCGCAGACCTCGACGCGGTCAGCCCAGATAATCCGGTGATCTATACGCGCGCGGATGGCCATGCCCTCGTGGCCAACACGTCCGCGCTGAAGGCGGCCGGCATTTACGAACTGACCGAAGACCCTTCGGGCGGCCGGGTGGAGCGGGATGACAGCGGCAAAGCGACGGGCATTGTGATCGACAATGCGATGGGCCCTGTCTTCCAGCTGCTTGCGGCCCCAACGGAAGAAGATGTCGAGACGGCCCTGGAGGTTGGCGCCAATACCTATGCCAGCCGGGGCTGGACGGGCGTTCACAATATGAGCGTCAGCGCATCCCAGGCGCTCATCATGGCCCGCCTCGACGGGGAAGGGCGCCTGCCGCTGCGCGTTTACAATGCCTTCGACGTGGACGCCTTCGAAGTGGCGGAGTCCCGGAAGTTCGAGACTGACACAGTCACCAATCGTGCTGTGAAACTCTATATGGACGGCGCCCTTGGCAGCCGGGGCGCGCTGTTGATCGCACCCTATTCAGACCAGCCGGACACCAATGGTCTCTCCTTGCTCGATACGGAGTCGCTCCACGACTTGATGATGAAAGCCAAGGGCGCAGACGTCCAGTTGGCCATCCATGCCATTGGGGACCTTGCGAACCGGCACATTCTCGAAACCTTCGAGGCGCTGGGGAATGGCGATGAGCTACGCTGGCGGATTGAACATGCGCAGATCTTCGCGCCGCAGGATGTCGCGCGCGTCGGAGAGCTGGGCCTGATTGCCTCCATGCAGCCATCTCATGCGATTGGCGATTTGAAGTTCGCCCCCTCACGGCTCGGTCTGGACCGGTTGGCCGGCGCATATGCCTGGCAGGACATGCTGGCCGGAGGCGCCGTGGTCGCTGGCGGCTCGGACGCGCCGGTTGAAGTCGGCTCACCCCTGATCGAATTCTATGCGGCGGTGGCCCGGCAGGACCTCGACGGTAATGCGGGGGAGGGGTGGCACCCTGAACAGGCCCTCTCGCGGGACCAGGCGCTGGCCCTGTTCACGTCCGCCGCTGCCTTTGCAGCTTTCCAGGAGGATGACCTCGGCACGATCGAAGTCGGCAAGATTGCGGATTTCTCCGTCTTCGACCGGGATTTGATGACGATTCCTGCCGCTGAAATCCTTGATGCACAGGCCCGAATGACCATCATTGGCGGGGAAATCGTCTGGCAAGCTGCTGAATGAGTTGCCGCGCGGCGGACCAAACCCACATTTGACCCTATGTCACGCTTGGCGGAAGCGTCAGGTGTGATAGGTCCATCAATGCAATAGATGACGAGACGCATGCCATGACTGTGATGAGTGATACCGATGTGCTGGACGGCATGGAGCCGACCGTAGAAATCAATGTTCGCGAGGTTTTCGGCCTCGACACGGACATGGTCGTACATGGGTTCAAGACACGCACAGAATATGTGCCAGCGATTGACGAGGCCTATCGCTTCGATCCTCAGACGACGATGGCGATCCTGGCAGGATTTCAGCACAATCGCCGCGTCATGGTGCAAGGCTATCACGGCACAGGGAAATCGACCCATATCGAACAGGTGGCCGCGCGCCTGAACTGGCCGATGATCCGGGTCAATCTCGACAGCCATGTCAGCCGGATCGACATGGTCGGCAAGGATGCCATTGTCCTGAAGGATGGCGCGCAGATCACCGAATTCCGCGAAGGCATCCTGCCTTGGGCCTTGCAGCGCCCTGTGGCGATCACGTTCGACGAGTATGATGCCGGCCGGCCGGACGTGATGTTCGTGATCCAGCGCGTGCTGGAAGCTAGCGGCAAGCTGACCCTGCTCGACCAGAATCGCGTCATTGAGCCAAATCCGTATTTCCGCCTGTTCGCCACGACCAACACGGTCGGCCTCGGCGATACGACCGGCCTCTATCACGGCACGCAACAGCTGAACCAGGGCCAGATGGACCGGTGGAGCATCGTGACCACGCTGAACTATCTGGAACATGATGCTGAAGTGGAGATCGTGAAGTCCAAGGCCACGGGCGTGGATGATGACACGCTCGCCAAGATGGTGACGCTGGCCGACCTGACCCGGAACGCGTTCATGAGCGGCGACCTCTCCACAGTGATGAGCCCGCGGACCGTGATCACATGGGCTGAAAACTTCGCCATCTTTGGTGATCTTGGCCATGCGTTCCGGATGACGTTCCTGAACAAGTGCGACGAGCTGGAGCGGCCTCTGGTGGCAGAAATGTACCAGCGCTGCTTCGCCGAGGAACTGCCTGAAAGCGCCCTCATGGTGAGGGTCGCCTGAGCCGGAGCCCCGCGCTAAGTCACAGCCATGTCCAAAGACACCTCTCCTCAGGAATTGTTCAAGCAGGCGCTGGCCACCACCACGAAAGCGATGAGTGCAGACCGTGATGTCGAGGTCGGCTTTGGCAATGATGTGGGCGGGGACGGTGAGACGATCACGCTGCGCACGCCGCCACAACAGCTGGAACCCCATATCGCTGCGCGCATTCGCGGCGAGGCAGATGCCATTGCCCTGCGTCGTGCGCACCACAATGCTGAGGCACATTTCGCGCATCGTCCCGGCGGGGATTTGCCCCGCAAGGTCTATGACGCGGCTGAACAGGCGCGCATCGAAAGCCTGGGCGCCAATGCTATGCGCGGCACGGCCGACAATCTCGACGCTGTCCTGGACCATCGCTGCCAGTCTGGCGAGTTCGCGATGGGCGCAGAAGACGCTGAGGCGGTGCTTGCGCCCGCACTCGAATTTCTGCTGCGCGAGAAGCTGACCGGGCGCGCCTTGCCTGACAGCGCGAAACGCGTGGCCGATGTCTGGCGCGAACGGGTGGAGGCTGAGACGGGCGGCGCCATCGACCGCCTGATCGCGCAATTGCACGATCAACCCGGCTTTGCGCGCACAGTACGCGATATGATCCGGGACCTGACTGCCTCCGATGCGCCGGGCGAAGACGTGGAAACGCAGGAACAGGACGATTCGGAACAGTCCGAAGAGAATGAACAGCCCTCTGAAGGCGATCAGGACATGGAGTCCGAAGAGCAGATGGGTTCTTCCGCCGAGCAGATGGATGCGGGCGACACCGAGGAAATGGAGGGCGAGGAATCCAATGTCAGCGTCGACATGGATGTCGACGCCGAGGCCGATGACACGCCTGATGATGATGAGGACGGGACCAAGCCGCTGCGCCCGAACTTCAAGGATGGCGATGATCGCGACCGGTTCAACTATAATGTCTTCACGCGCGAGAATGATGAAGTCGCCAATGCGCCAGACCTCTGTGACGCTGAGGAACTGACGCGGCTGCGCGCCTATCTCGATCACCAGTTACAGGGACTGCAGGGCGCGGTGTCCAAACTTGCCAACAAGCTGCAGCGACGTTTGATGGCACAGCAGAACCGCTCCTGGAGCTTCGATCTTGAAGAGGGCGTGCTGGATACGGCCCGCCTGACGCGTGTGATCACCGACCCGACCGCGCCGCTCTCCTTCAAGCAGGAAGATGATTCGGAGTTCCGCGATACGATTGTGACGCTATTGCTGGATAATTCCGGTTCCATGCGCGGCCGGCCGATCATGGTGGCGGCGCTGTGTGCGGACATTCTGGCCCGCACACTGGAGCGCTGCGGCGTGAAAACGGAGATCCTCGGCTTTACGACAAAGGCGTGGAAGGGTGGCCTTTCGCGGGAGGACTGGGTCAAGGCTGGTAAGCCCGCCGGACCGGGGCGCCTGAATGACATTCGCCATATCGTCTACAAACAAGCTGACGCCCCATGGCGCCGGGCGCGGCGCAATCTGGGTCTGATGATGCGCGAAGGTCTGCTGAAGGAAAACATCGACGGCGAGGCCTTGCTATGGGCGCATGACCGGATGCTGGGGCGACCGGAACAGCGCAAGATCCTGATGGTGATTTCTGACGGCGCGCCGGTGGACGATTCCACACTGAACGTGAATGTCGGCAACTATCTTGAGCGCCATCTGCGGCAGGTGATCGAAGAGATTGAGACCAAGAGCCCTGTGGAGCTGATCGCCATCGGCATCGGCCATGACGTGACACGTTACTACAAACGCGCCGTTACGATTGTGGACGCCGAACAGCTCGGTGGTGCGATGACGGAGCAATTGGCCAGCCTGTTCGACGAGAACGCGCCAGAGCCCAAGGCGATGGCCATTCCGCCTCTGACGAACAAGACAGTGCGCGGCGGCAGCGCCGTCTCAGGCGCCACCAGCGGCGCGCCAAGCTATGGCAAGAAAGTCGATCTCGGCCGGGCCGTGAAGGCGACGACCCTTACTGAAGTGAAGGGCCCGAAGAAGTAGGGTCAAGTGGGAAATCCGCCCGCCTTGCTGAGTGACGACGCAATCGGGTGCCCCAACACTTTTTCCAGCCAATGCGATGTCTCGATCAGCTTGCTCAGGTCCAGTCCAGTTTCGAAGCCGCCGCGCTCCAGCATGTAGACCACATCCTCGGTGGCCACATTGCCTGTCGCCGCCGGGGCAAACGGACAGCCGCCAATGCCGCCACAGCTGGCATCGATGACATCGACCCCGCAATCAATGGCGGCCGCGACATTGGCGAGCGCTGCGCCACGTGTGTCGTGGAAGTGCATGCGCAAATAGACATCCGGTGCTTCCATGCGCACGCGCTCGATCCGCTTGCGGACATCCCACGGGTCGGCCACACCAATCGTGTCACCCAGCGCCAGTTCGCTGACGCCCGCGCGCTGGGCCTGCGCGGCGAGATTGCCGACCAACTTGATGTCGACTTCGCCGTCGAACGGATCCCCGAAGGCAACCGATATCGTGGCGGACAGGGGGATGCCAGCCTCAAGTACGAGCGGGGCAATCTGTAGCAGGGCGTCCGCGCTGTCCTGCGGGGTCATGCCCTGATTGCGCATGCCGAAGGCTTCCGAGGCCACGAGCACAAAATTGATCTCGTCAGCCTTGGCATCGATGGCGCGACGCACGCCTTTTTCGTTCAGGGCCAGCGCGATATGGCGCGTCGGCTTTGATCGGTCGACGCCTGCAAAGACCGCAGCAGAATCCGCCATTTTGGGCACGGCCTTGGGGCTGACAAAGCTGCCGGATTCCATCCGCCGAACGCCGGCCTCTTCAAGCCGGGCAATGAATTCCAGCTTCTGTTCGGTCGTCAGGTCAGCCGGATCATTCTGAAGCCCGTCGCGCGGGCCGACTTCTACAATGTCGATGCGTCTTGTCATGATGCCTATGTAATGTGCATTGAGGACAAATGACAGACTCCAAACGCCCCCTGGATGGCCTGCGCGTCATCGAACTCGGTCAGCTGATCGCTGGCCCCTTCTGTGGACAATTACTCGGTGACTTCGGCGCCGAAGTGATCAAGGTCGAGGCGCCCGGCTTGCCGGACCCGGCCCGAGGCTGGGGCGCGGTCAAGAAGGATGACATCGGCCTGTTCTGGCCGATCATAGGTCGCAACAAGAAATCACTGACGTTGAACCTCCGCGTCGAGGCGGGGCAGGCGATCCTGCGCGAACTGGTGAAGACCGCCGATGTTCTGGTCGAGAATTTCCGGCCGGGCACACTGGAACGCTGGGGACTTGGACCAGACGTGCTGCACGAACTCAATCCCCGCCTCGTGATCACGCGCGTCTCCGGCTATGGCCAGACGGGACCGGAAAGTCACAAGGCGGGCTATGCCAGCGTCGGCGAGGCGAAGGGCGGCTTGCGCTACCTGATCGGCGAGCCGGACAGATTGCCCGCGCGAGCCGGCGTCTCCCTCGGCGACACGATGACCGGCACCTTCGCGGCGCTGGGCACGATGATGGCGCTGTTTGCCCGCGAGAAATCGGGGAAGGGGCAGGTGGTCGATGCGGCAATCTACGAAACCGTCATGGCCTTCATGGAGAGCCTGATCCCCGAATACGCCCTGATGGGGCATACGCGCGAGCGCAGCGGACCGATCCTGCCGCGGATTGCGCCGTCGGGCGTCTATCCATGCAGCGATGGCATGGTCATCATCGGCGCCAATCAGGACTCCCTGTTCCGCCGCCTCTCGGCCATGTGCGGAACGAAATGGTCTGACGATGCACGCTACGCAACACATGATGCACGCGGCGAGAACCAGTTGGAACTGGATGCAATGATCTCGAACTGGACGAAACAGCGCACAATGGCAGATGTGCTGGCAACTTGCGAAGAGAATGGCATTCCCTGTGGGCCGGTGAACCGCGCCAAGGAGATGCTGGAAGATGCACATATTGCGGCGCGCAATGCCATCATCCGCGTGGCCCATCCGGTTCTGGGCGACGTACCGATGCAGGGCGTCTTTCCTAAACTGTCCGATACGCCCGGCGGGGTGGAAGAAACGTCTCCAAGCCTGAGTGAGCACACAGAAAGCATCCTTGCAGGCCTTGGATTCAGCGCGGACCAGCAGGCAGCGCTGCGCGCGCAGGGCGTCATTTAGGGCGAATCTTGACTGGCTCACCGGCGTCATTTCGATTAAGCCGCCCTCATGACCGATTATCCCGATCCCCTTTCCGGCAGTGCGCAGGACGAGACGCTTGAGCTGCGCCCGAAATTCAATGCGGACGGCCTGGTTGCCGCCATCGCGCAGGATGCCGGAACTGGCGAAGTGCTGATGCTCGCCTGGATGAATGCCGACGCGCTTGCGGCGACGATCGAGACCGGGCGGGCAACCTACTGGTCCCGTTCGCGCGGAGCGCTATGGGTCAAAGGTGAAACGTCCGGGCATGTTCAGGACGTCATCGAGATCCGTATTGATTGCGATCAGGATGCTATCCTGCTGAAGGTCAACCAGACAGGCGGTGCCTGCCATACAGGGCGACCCAGCTGTTTCTACAGGATTTTGTCTCCAGATGGACGCAGTCTGTCTGTTGCCAACAACTGATACTTGAGATTGAATTTGCTGGAAGACAGAAGGGGGCCTCTGGCATGCGTCTTATCACTATAACTGCGGCAGTATCCGCACTGGCACTCGCGAGCGCATGCGGGTCAGAATCGCCTGCATCTACCGAGGCAACATTAGAATCGCCACCCGAAACACAGCAGGAAGCGGCGCTGGAAGTCGATGTGCTGGATTGCGGAACGATTGAAGTGTCTGACCTCGACGCGTTTTCGTCTGCCGGCGACTATGCCGGTGAGACTGACACGTTCACCGATTCCTGTTTCCTCGTGAGGCATCCTGATGGCAACTTGCTCTGGGATCTTGGTTTGCCAGGAGTGCTGGCCATTGCGGGCCCGCAAACGCAGCAGATCTTCACGGTTTCGCTCGAGCAGACAATTACCGAACAATTGGCAGATAGGGGGATGTCCCCAGACGATGTCGACTACGTGTCCATCTCTCACAGCCACTTCGATCATATCGGCCAGGCCGATCAGGTCGCGGGCTCGACTTGGCTGGTGAGCCAGAAAGAACTCGACGCCATGTTCGGGGAAGGGGCCGAAATTGCCCAGGAGCAGCAGGCGCTGTTTTCATTGTTCGCCCCCATGGAGCAGAAAGTCTTCGAAGACGAACTTGATGTTTTTGGTGATGGGAGCGTTGTGATTTTCGAGACGCCCGGACACACGCCGGGCCATACATCCCTGCAATTGATGATGCCGGAAACCGGCCCGGTCCTGTTGACCGGGGACCTCTACCATCGCGCTGAAAGCCGCGAGCTGAAGCGCGTTCCCCGCTTCAACTCCGATGAGGCCATGACCGTGTCGTCAATGGAGGCATTTGAGGCGCGTGCGGATGCCCTGGGCGCAAAGGTCATCATCCAGCATGAACCTGCGGACATTGACCCCCTCGAAGGTAAAATTCGGTGAGATTTCGTTTGAAGTCGTTTCCAATCGTTGCGGCCATCGTAATGTTGGCGTCGTGCTCAACTGCGACCAATTCATACTCGGCGCTGGACCAGCCCAATTCGGGGTGGTCGCTGGTTTTCCGGGACGAATTCAACGGACACGGAAAGCCTGATCCTGAAAAATGGATATCGCAGGAGTATAATCGCAAGAAAAATCCTGACGGCCCGGATGGCTGGTGGCTCAAGGATAATGTCAGTCTGACAGGATGGGGCCAACTCGAAATCAGCGCGACGCAAATCCCGAATCGCAATCCTGAAGAGGATGACGATCCCTATGATTACGCATCCGGCATGGTTTCCACCGAAGGCAAGTTCGAAACGACGTTCGGCAGGTATGAAGCTCGCATAAAATTGCCACAGGATCCGGGCTGGTGGCTTGCCTTCTGGCTGTTCGCGGATGAGGTCCACCGAGTGGATGGATCGGGAGAGGACGGAACCGAGATCGACATCGTTGAAGCCTTTGGCTGGACTGACAAGATCAGCTATGCGCTTCACTGGGATGGGTACGGAAAACGCCACAAGACCAAGAACAAGCGCGAGTTCCACCCGGGAATTCGGAGTGGGTGGCACGTCTTCGCGCTGGAATGGACTGAAACCGAATATACATGGTTCGTGGACGGAGAGCAGGTCTGGCAAAGCGCTGCGGGCGGCGTGTCGAAAGTGCCCTTATGGGTGAAGCTATCCGGCGAGATAAGCACGCAGTCGACAGTGGCCCACAAATGGTGGTCCAACGTGCCGGATAACAAACGCTTACCTGATCGTTTCCTGGTCGACTGGGTCCGGGTGTACGAACGAGAAGCGCCGTAGGGTGCGGGGCACCCTACGGATTCCTTTTAGTTTCCGCTTTCGATCAGGCGACGGGCAATAACCATGGCCTGAACCTCGCCAGCGCCTTCGAAAATGTTCAGAATACGAGCATCTTGCAAGATGCGGCTGATTGGGTATTCCAGCGCAAATCCGTTTCCGCCATGAATCTGCAGGGCGTTGTCAGCTGCAGCCCAGGCGATCCGTGCGGCAAGCAGTTTCGCCATGCCGGCTTCAAGGTCGCAGCGCTTTCCGCCATCCTTCTGGCGCGCCGAGAAATATGTCAGCTGGCGAACACCCACCAGTTCTGCGGCCATCATGACAAGCTTGTTTGAAACGCGCGGGAAGTCGAAGATCTGTTTGCCAAACTGGTTGCGATCCAGCGCATATTGAAGACCGGTTTCAAACGCATTTTGCGCAACGCCAATGGCGCGGGCCGCAGTCTGGATGCGAGCGCTTTCAAAGGTCGCCATCAGGTGCTTGAAGCCTTGGCCTTCGACACCGCCAAGCAGGTTCTCGGACTTCACCTTGAAATCATCGAATCCGATTTCGTATTCCTTCATCCCGCGATAGCCGAGGACTTCGATCTCGCCGCCGGTCATGCCGTCAGCAGGGAAGGGGGCGTCGTCTGTTCCGCGCGGCTTCTCCGCAAGCAGCATGGAGAGACCAGAGAAATTGTTTGTGGCGGGATCAGTCCGGGCCAGCAGTGTCATCAGATCGGCTCGCACGGGATGCGTGATCCATGTCTTGTTGCCTGTGACACTGTAATGAGAGCCGTCGTCGGACTTCACGGCGCGTGTCCGCAGCGAGCCAAGGTCAGAGCCGGTATTCGGTTCAGTGAAGACGGCCGTTGGCAGGATTTCTCCGCTGGCTATTTGCGGCAACCAATGGGTCTTCTGGTCGTCCGTTCCGCCAATCAGGATCAGCTCCGCCGCGATCTCTGACCGGGTGCCGAGAGAGCCGGTGCCGATGTATCCCCGAGACAGTTCCTCTGAGACTACGCACATGGCAATCTTGCCCATGCCAAACCCGCCAAACTCTTCAGGGATGGTCAGGCCAAACACACCAAGCTCGGCCATTTCATTGACGACCTCCATCGGAATGTACTCATTGTTCAAGTGCCACTCATGGGCATGGGGTTTGATCTTGTCGGACGCGTATTTGGAAAATTGTTCGCGAACCATCGACATGGTTTCGTCCAGACCGGTTTCTTCAACCGTGTTCCGGCTTAGGGCGTCAGGTAGGCATTCAGCCGCAGCAGCCATCACAGCAGGGGTTTTTCCATCAATAATCAGCTGCTGGACGACCGGCGTCGCGAACAGGGCATCAGCTTCCGCAACGATGCCCAATTCGTGAGGGCGGATCACTTCGCCCTGATTCATGGGTACTCCACCAATCAGTTGAGCGCAGTATTCGCTAAAGAGAATTTGCGTCAGGAGCGCTTCGGTCGTGCTGAATTTGCCCTCTTGCTCCAGACGCGCGGCCCATTCGGCTGTCTGGCGTAGCGTTTCAGCATATGTGCCCAGCCAAGACAGGCCGTGGGCCATATGTTGCTGGCGTTCGAGTGCAGCCCGGTCAGGACGGCCATCCGCCTTGGTCAGCGCTTCGCGGCATTTGCCACGTGCAACGTCTACATAGGCGTCGACGGCTGCGCTCGCATCCTTGATGACGGCAACAAGGTTTGGAATTATCGCAGAGTTCAGGGCCGGACCCTCAACAGCACCATCCATTCGAATTTCCTCCACTGGACTTTATTTTCGTTGAGTATAGGGCGCAGGTGGCGGCAAGTCATATATATTTTGTGCGCTGCAACAAAACGTCTCGGTTCGATGCCATGTAAAATTGAAGGATCACACCGGGTATCCTTGCGTTAACCGAAACTTCGGTTCCGGCTTTCTAAATGGCCCTTTCTGCCGCCACTTCCTAACGGAGCCGCCTCACATATGAACCCTTATGAACGTTTCCGCATTGTCTCGGGCTTCCTGGCGTCCAGCGCGGTGCTGGCGAGTGTCGTGGCATTTGGCCCGGTTGTGCGCCAGACCATTGTTGACGCCGCCGGTTCCAGCCAAGTCGCACAGTGGGCCGGACTGATAGGCTCGGGTGTGATGCTGCTCGTGATCTGGTCTGTTCTGTCGGGTGTCCTCCTTCCGGGTGTTCTAAAGATGGGGGTGCTGCGTCGATGGGTCCTCGGCCGTGCTTTCGTGGAAGGCAGTTGGATTCAGGCTGAACGCGGTGGCCCAAATGGTCCACGCCTGGCCATCGTTTCAATGAAGCCTGCATACCCCGGCATCCTTGTGACCTCCTCGACCCTGACTCGCATGGGCGAGATTGAGAGTGGCCTGCATGCAGAATTCCACCAAATCAGCTGGCCCAGACTGGACTTCAAGTTCCGCGAAACCTTGCCATCGAATTCGGGCCGACAAGCCGAGGGTTTTGGCGAGATTCAGTTTGACCTGACCGGAGGCGCCCCGCGCCGGTATGCCGGCTGCTTGCAAGTGGCGGGTATGGACAAGCGCATCAAGACAGAAGGCATCAAGCTGACATCCTGGAAAGAGCGCCGGCAGCTGCGCTCCCTTGAGGGCCGTCGGGACGTACTGTCCAAATACTGGTCAGCTTTTTTCGAGGGGCCAATCGTGACAATTGCCCGCGATAGCGACAGGTCCGATTCCGGAGAGGCCAAGCGGTCCGGCAAAGTCGAAATCCTGCGTCAGCGTGGCGCGAAGGATTGGCGCAAATCGGACACCACGCCGACGGCTGATCGCATTCGCGATGAGTTTTCAGCTTCTTCCGACTAATCCTGACGCCGGATCGTCCGGCTCTGGCGCCGCATGATGGCCCGACCGATGGGTTCCGGCATGATGCGAGTCAGCGTGGCAAGACTTTTGTTGACGAGCCCCGGCACCACAACCGGTTGGCCGCGATTGACCGCATCAATGCCGGCTTTCACGACAGGCGCAGCCTCCATCCACATTCGCTTGCTCATCTTGTTCATCTGCTCGCGCGTGCCGTTCACGTCATGGAATTCACTATAGGTAAAGCCGGGACAGAGTGCCGTGCAGTGAATGTCCGCCCCTTCAAACGCGTCGCACTCGGCATTCAGGCTTTCGGAGAATTTGATGAGGCCCGACTTTACGCTGGCATAAAGCGTGTGCCCATTGCTGCCGGCGGCGTAGCCCGCAAGGGAGGCGACATTGATGATCCTGCCATAGCCGCGATCTGCCATGCCTGGCAGCACTTTGTGTGCAAGCTCGATCGGAGCGGTGTAAAGCACGCGAATGAACTCTGCCTGTGACTTCCAACTCGTATTGAAGAAGGTGCCCGGCAGGCCATAGCCCGCATTGTTGACCAGCGCGTCGACATGGCGGCCCTGCTCGGACAGCGCGGAGATGATCTTGTCCGCGGAATTGGCGCGCGCGAGGTCCTGCGCGATACAAATCGCGTGAACGCCAAACTTCTCTTCCAGCTCTGCGGCGAGGTTGGTTAGCCGATCTTCGCGGCGTGCGGTGAGCGCAACATCCCAGCCCAATGCGGCGTACTGGCGGGCAAACTCAGCCCCAATTCCCGCTGATGCGCCCGTGATAAGGCAAAGTCGCCGGTCCATGGCCGTCTCCGTCCGAATTGCTGATGCCGGCGAGACTAGCGGCGCGCGCCCGGCATGCAAGGCAGGCTAGACACGCCGGACTAGGAAGCCCGCGCGTGGGAAATGCACATGCACTGTTTCCGCCTCTGGTGAAGTGCGTTGGAGAATGACGCGCTGGGAGTCGGCGTGGACGAGTTCCCCTTTCACCCAGACCTGGCCATAATCATCGGGCGCAACGGCGACGTTTTCGCCCGGAGCAAATTGTTGCGGTTCGTTGCGGGTGGTCGCCGCCACGAGACGCGGCGCCGCATTCAGGCCGATCTCGAGGGCTTCTGCAGAGCTGATCGTGTCCGGGGTTTGCCCTTCAAACTCCTTCAGCCGCTCGAACCAGGCCTTGGTCAGGTCCGCTGTCTCGAAACATTTTTCGACGAAGTCGGGCAGATTTTCATACATGAACCAGACATTCATGTAGGCGTGAATGTCCACAAGGCCCGGTTTCATGCCGACGAGATAGATGCCGGACCCAGCGCCCTTGCCGCCCTGCAGGCGCTCTTCCAGCAGCATGAGTCGGGCCCGCCATTGGTCGCGCATCATGGGGGCAACAGCTTTCATTGCATTGGTGTCGAAGGGACGACCCGACAAGGCTTCGCGGTCCTTCCGGAACGCATCCGGTACGCTGTCGCCTCGCTCGCCAAAGATGACCGCGACCGAGCTTTGGAACCAGCGGCCATCGGTCCAGCCGGCGACCATTTGGGCGAGGCCCTCATGACCGGGCAATTTGAGTGCCGGCATGGGGAAGCGGGCTTCGAGCTCCCGCAGGATGATGGCGGTATCGCAAAAAATGTCGGCGCCGATCTGAAGGACGGGTGTCCGGCGATAGCCCCCCGTCAGCGGCATCAGGTCTGGCCGAGGCATGATGACTGGAATTTCGACCCGGCTATAGGCGAGATTCTTCAGGCGCAGCGCGAGGCGGATTTTCTCTGCATAGGGTGACGTGGGATATTCATGCAGGATAATACTGCGCGCATCTGCCATTCTATTTCTCCCAGCCTTCTTTTTATTGGTCCCTATTCTTGCCGGGCTTTTCAGGCGCTGGAAAGCCTCAATTGGTCTGACAAGCCGCAAGAAACGGGTGGCGACAGGCTCCGCGGCGCGGCATTATTCTTACATGACCAATCTAGTTTCGCCTCTTGATGAACGCGTTGTCGCCTATGAGCGCATGGCCAATGCCCTGTCCTATCTGGGGGACACTTGGCAGGAATGGCCGGATCTTTCGACTGCAGCAAAGGCCGTAGGCCTGTCGCCCAGCCATTTCCAGCGCGAATTCACCCGTTGGGCCGGCATCAGCCCGAAACAATACCAGTCCGCACTTGCCCACGCTGCGGCAGGTGATCTGTTGAGAGAGGGCGCAAGTGTTTTGGACGCCACTCTGGAGGCAGGCTTGTCAGGACCGGGGCGCCTGCATGATTTGTTCATCGCGCATGAAGGCCTCTCTCCCGGTGAAGCCAAGGCAGGCGGCAAGGGAGCCGATCTGGTCCTTGGACGGGCGCCGACTCCATTCGGGGAAGGAGCCTGGCTCATGTCATCGCGGGGCCTGGTGGCGCTAGGGTTTGTTGATGAGAACGCCCCGGAACGCACCGGCTTTGAGCACCAGGGACGCAATGAAGAGCAGGCCTTTGCCGATCTTGCGGCGCGGTATCCGGATGCCAGCATTCGCCGGGATGATCACGAGGCCGAGACTCTGGCGCGCCGGGTGTTTGAATCCGGTGAGCCGCTCCCGGTTGCGCTTTATGGTACGCCGTTTCGCCGCCAGATCTGGCGGGCCTTGCTGGAAATTCCTGTCGGTGCGGTGTCAACCTATGGGGCCTTGGCGAAGGCCAGCGGCAATCCGAAGGCGGCCCGCGCTGTCGGTGCGGCAGTGGGCGCAAATCCGATCAGTTGGTTCATTCCCTGTCACCGTGCCCTTGCGGCGGACGGCCGGCTCCATAATTATCATTGGGGTGTGGCGCGCAAGCGTGCCATGCTGACCCTCGAACGCGCCTGCGCAGCCTGAACCAGGCGGTGGGCAGTCGGCCCACGCCGCCCAAGCTGGATTCCGCACCGCCCATGATACTTTTCCTGATCATACTCGCTGGCCTTGTCGCCTGGGGGGCTCACCTTGCCTGGCGCTGGAAGCAGACGCGGGACTTCGCGCCGGAAGTTCTGGCGGTGCGCAAGGCAGCCGGAGAAGTGCCGGAAGATGTCAGCGATGCCGAGTTCACGGATCTCTATCTACGCAGTGAAGGCCCGCGCGCGGCGACCTATTTCTTCGTCTGCGCTGCGACCGTTTTTGTTCTGCTGGCGCCTTTCGTGGCCGGCTTCAATCAGGTTTGGCGGATGATCTGGCGGCTGAGCGGCCAGTCACCTGTTTTCGAAACAGGGACGCTGATTCACACATTTTCGGTTTTCATCGCCTTCATGCTGGCATCGATCGGCCTGCTGGCCATCGCTATGCGGCGGTACTACGCGCTGATGCCGCCTAGTTTCAAACATGTCATTCGGGACCTTAATGGAGGCCAGTCATGAGCATTCAGTATCTGCACACAATGGTGCGCGTCAGTGACATTGACGCGTCGCTGAAATTTTTCTGCGATGGCCTGGGCCTGACAGAGGTCAGCCGGATGGACAGCGAAGCGGGGCGGTTCACGCTCGTTTTTCTGGCCACGCCGGAAGATGTCGAGCGTATGGGCGGCATGCCGGACGGCGTCAGCCCGACCCAGACCGACATTCCGATGGTGGAGCTGACCTATAATTGGGACCCCGAAGACTATGCAGGTGGCCGCAATTTCGGCCATCTGGCGTATATGGTCGACGACATTTACGGCGCGGTTGAACGGCTGCAGAAAATTGGCGTGACCATCAACCGGCCGCCGCGCGATGGCCGAATGGCATTTATTCGATCGCCAGACGGCATCTCGGTCGAATTGCTGCAAAAGGGCGAGCCGCTGTCACCGAAAGAGCCGTGGGCGAGCGCAGAGAATATCGGCGCCTGGTAGGCCCCGTCCCGAAGCGCTGGTCCATAAACCAGCCCATAAACTGTCCATAAAGTGCCCGCATATATGGGCTTTGCGTCCAAATACACCCGGACAGAAAAAGCCCCGCCTGGTCTGAACCGGGCGGGGCTTTTCATTTCGGTAGGGTCAGCGCCTATTCCTTTTCAGGATGGCGCTCCTCCTCTCGGTAGTCATGCACAGGATGACCCTTGTCCGGATCGCCATTCGATTTGTGCATGGCGGCGACGACGCCTGACAGGGCAAGGATGGCGATCAGGTTCGGGAACGCCATTGAGGCATTTGCGATGTCCCCCAGCAGCCAGAGCCAGTCAGCCGCGGCAACCGAGCCGAGGAATACGACCACGACCCAGATATAGCGGAACGGGTGTGTCGCCCATTCGCCGATCAGATACGTCACGGCCTGCTCGCCATAGTATGACCAGCCAATGATGGTGGTGAAGGCGAAGAAGAACAGTGCGACTGGCACGATCCACGGGCCCACCACCGGAATAGCGGCGGCATAGGCGCGCGTGGTGACGGCAGCCGAGTTCGCATCTGTTTCCCAGGCATGGTCCACATCCATCAGAACTTCCGGATTGCCAGACGCGTCGAGCGCTTGCTGATTGACTTCAACCTGACCAGATGCCTGGCAGGCCAGGAGGTAGGACTGGGCTGTCGGTCCCACTGCGGCGATCTTCGCTTCGCGGCCATCTTCGTAAGCAGAAGGGAACAGGTCCCCCACACCGTATTTGGCACCGTCAGTCGCGCCCGGGTTCACCGGCATTTCAATGCCTGCATCAAAACAGGCATTGGCCGCCATCAGGGCAGGGCTCTTCTTGAAGTCTCCCTGAACTGTCAGGATGACCAGCGCAGTCATGGTGCAGATGATGATCGTGTCGATAAACACGCCAATCATGGCGATTTCGCCCTGCATGACCGGGTTCTTGGTCTGAGCGGCAGCATGGGCGATCGGGGCGGAACCCTGACCGGCTTCGTTCGAGAACAGGCCTCGGGCGATACCGTAACGGACCGCCTGCATGACGCCGTAGCCAGCCGCGCCGCCAGCAGCTTCTTTCCAGCCAAACGCCGTGCCGATGATCTGCATGAAGGCGCCCGGCACCTTGTCCGCATTGATCACAAGCACGATGAAGGCGACCAGCACATAGAGGCCAGCCATGACCGGCACGACCTTGCCGGCGAACGAGCCAATGGATTTGATGCCGCCGATAATGACCGCGAAGACCAGGACAGACAGGATAATGCCCACGCTCCAGTTCGGAATGCTGACGCCCATATGGGAGCCGGTTTCCAGCGCAGCTTCGGTGATGGAATTGGCCTGGATCATCGAGCCGGTTGCCATGGCGGAGAACAGCGTGCCGAGACAGAAAATGACGGCGAGCCAGCCCCAGCCTTTGCCGAGGCCGTTCTTGATATAATACATCGGACCGCCATTGATGCGGCCATATTCGTCGGTCTCACGATACTTGATGGCCAGCGAGCTTTCCGAGAAGGCCAGCGCCATGCCGAACAGGGCAACCACCCACATCCAGAAGATCGCGCCGGGACCGCCCAATGTAATGGCCGTGGCCACACCGGCGAGGTTCCCCGTGCCGACCTGACCGGACAGGGCTGTGGAGAGCGCCTGCCAGGGTGTGATGGCGCCGTCTTCGCCTTGTGCCTTGCGGCCTCGCCAGACTTCGACCACCGCCGGCACGAACCGGAGAATCGGGCGCGCGCCCAGTCGAACCATCATGAACAGGCCAGTGCCCAGGAGGACAACGGCAAGCGGGCCGATCTGGCCCGGAATGACGACAGTATCTCCCCAGGTTCCTCCCCAGATGAATCCTGAGACGTTCTCGATAAGCTTAATGATATCCATGGGCCTCCCCGGCTCCTTTGATTGCTTGGCCGCACCCTAGCTAGCTTTCCGGCGCTGTGAAGCTTTTGTCGCAGGATCGGGACGCGTTTGCTGCGGCTGCAGGCGAGGCGCACAAGGTTCTGGCAGCGACAGTCATTTTCAGGCATAAGCCCGCGCATGACCACACCAGCGGCGAAACAGAACACCAAGGGTCTCTTCATCAAGACCTATGGGTGCCAGATGAATGTCTATGATTCCGAGCGCATGCGGGACGTATTGCGTCCGCTCGGCTATGCGCCGGTTGATACGCCGGAAGCGGCAGACCTCGTTGTGCTGAACACGTGCCATATTCGTGAAAAGGCCACCGAAAAAGTCTATTCCGAACTCGGCCAGTTGAAGCGCATGAAGCGCAAGACCGGTCGCAACATGACAATCGCCGTGGCTGGCTGTGTTGCGCAGGCCGAAGGCGAAGAGATCATGCGCCGCCAGCCGCTGGTCGACCTCGTGCTGGGACCGCAGGCCTATCACAAGCTGCCGGAGATGATTGCACGCGCCAGCCGCGCTGTGGGTGACCGGCTGGAAACCGAATTCGACACGCTCGAAAAGTTCGACGCGCTGCCCAAAGTCCGTGAGGCGGATGGCCCGACCGCCTTCCTCTCGGTGCAGGAAGGTTGCGACAAGTTCTGCACTTTCTGTGTCGTGCCCTATACGCGTGGCGCTGAGCTTTCCCGCTCTGTGGACGACATCGTGATGGAGGCGCGGAACCTGGCTGCGCAAGGCGTGCGGGAGATCACCTTGCTGGGCCAGAATGTGAATGCATTCCATGGCGCTGCGCCGGCCGTCGAAGGGGGAGACGACTGGACGCTGGGCCAGCTCTGTCGCCACATTGCGAAGATCGGCGGCATTGAACGTATCCGCTATACGACGAGTCATCCGCGCGACATGGAAGACGACCTGATCGCAGCACATGGCGACACGCCCCAGATGCAACCCTTCCTGCATTTGCCCGTTCAGTCGGGGGCTGACCGTATCCTGAAGGCCATGAACCGTAGCCATACGGCAGACGCGTATAGGGAGATCATTCGCAAAGTGCGCGCGGCCCAGCCAGATATCGCCATAGCATCAGATTTCATTGTCGGCTTTCCCGGAGAGAGCGACGAGGACTTCGAGGCGACCATGCAGCTGGTGCGCGATGTGAATTATGCGGTGGCCTATTCATTCAAGTATTCCCAGCGGCCAGGCACGCCGGCGGCAGAGATGTTCGGTCAGGTGCCGGAAGACGTGAAGGATGTGCGCCTGCAAGCCTTGCAGAAACTGCTCCGTGACCAGCAGACCGAGTTCAACGAGTCCAAGATCGGTCAGACCGTGCCCGTACTTGTCACAGGGCGTGGACGCCTTGAAGGGCAGGCGCATGGGCGGTCTCCGTGGATGCAATCCGTTCATTTCCAGGGACCGGAAGAGCTGACAGGTCAGATTGTCGATGTGAAAGTGAGTGGCGCAACGATGAGTTCGCTCACCGGCGATCTTGTGCGCGAACATGAGGTGGCGCTTTGAGCGTGAAACGTCGTCCGTCCGCTTCGCCTGAAGCCCCTGTCAGCCGTATCTTCGAAGTCCGCAATGCGGAATGGCTGCGGGACATCTGTGGCCCGCATCACCGCCACCTCCAGCTTTTGGAAACACGTCTGGCCGACTATGGCCTGAAGGCGGAAAGTCAGGGCGGGGGCATCCTGCTTGTCGGCAAGGCCGAGGGCGTGTCGATTGCCGAGGCGGTGCTTGCAGAACTCGAGCGTCGATTGCGCACGGGCGCGGAAATTTCCGATATGGACGTTGATGGCGCTGTGGAAGCTGCGCAGACGCCGTCGCAGACCTTTGGAACCTTCCGCTCGCTGAAGAAGCCGATCACCCCGCAAACGCGCGGCCAGTCCCGCTATATCGACCTGTTGGCCAATCCTGACAATGCGATGATCTTCGGGGTCGGTCCGGCCGGAACCGGCAAGACCTTTCTCGCGGTCGCGGCGGGGGTGTCCGAACTTCTTTCCGGCACGCGCCAGCGCCTGATCGTGACGCGGCCCGCTGTCGAGGCTGGTGAGAAGCTCGGCTTCCTGCCGGGGACGCTGGAAGAAAAAGTTGATCCCTACATGCTGCCGATCTGGGACTCGCTGCGCGAGTTGATGGGACAGGAACAGATGGAGCGCCGCATGGCGCGCGGCGAGATTGAAGTTGCGCCGCTCGCCTTCATGCGTGGACGTACGCTGAAGAATGCCTTCGTCATCGTGGATGAAGCGCAGAACACAACCGTGCCGCAGATGAAGATGGTGCTGACGCGGCTGGGCCGTGACAGCCGCATGGTGATTACGGGCGATCCGGGCCAGGTGGATTTGCCGGGCAGCCAGCCATCGGGCCTCAAGCACGCCTTGCAAATCCTGTCTGATGTCGAAGGCGTCAATGTCCACACGCTTACCGCGGCGGATGTTGTCCGTCACGGGCTGGTCAGCCGCATCATTGATGCCTACGCCGCCCACGGAGAGGGTTGATCGCCGCGCGCATGATCGAACTTGATCTTATCATCGAAGAGGATCGCTGGTCGGCAATTCCTGATCTGGAAGCTGTGTGCCAGACGGCGTTCAAGGCTGGCGCGACTGTTGAGCCAGCGAAGGGTGTCGTGTCCCTGCTATTGGCTGATAATGACGCGCTACAGGCGCTGAACCTGCAGTTTCGGGCCAAGGACAAGCCGACGGATGTGCTCTCATTCCCGGCCGATCCGATGGACCGGCCCCTGCTGGGCGATATTGCAGTGGCCTTTGGCGTCGCCGAGGCTGATGCCAGAGCGCAAGGCAAGTCGCTTGCCGATCACCTGACCCATCTTCTAATTCATGGCTATCTCCACTTGTTGGGGCACGACCATGAAATCACCCATGATGCCGAGACGATGGAGGGCCTCGAAATAAAGGCGCTTGCATCGCTGGGCATTGATAATCCATATTTGATGAACTGAATCACCTGAGGCCATGAGCGACCCTGACCCTTCTGACGCGCCGCCAAGCGGCCGATTACGTAGCTTTTTCGGTTTCCGCCGGAAGCCAGCCCCTGTGGAACCGGTGTCCGCCGCCACCAATGGGGAAACGCCGCCGCACAATCCGCACGAGATGCGCCTGCGCCTTGCCGAATTCCAGGATTTGCGTGTGGAAGACGTCATGGTCCCGCGCGCCGAGATCAAGGCCGTAGAGGTCGGGATCGAGTTTCCGGAACTTCTGAAATATTTCGCCGAGGTCACGCATTCGCGACTGCCGGTGTTCAGGGAGTCGCTCGATGATCCGATCGGCTTTGTGCACATGAAGGATGTGGTCAGCGAACTGGCCAAGGGCGAGGAGCCCATGAAGCGGCCGCTGGAAAAGCTGCACCGCGAAGTGCTCTATGTGCCGCCATCCATGAAGTTGACCGATTTGCTTGTGAAAATGCAGTCGACCCGTATTCATCTGGCGTTGGTCGTGGATGAGTATGGCGGTACGGATGGGCTGGTCAGCCTGGAAGACCTTGTCGAAGAAATCGTCGGTGACATCGAAGACGAACACGATGATGAAGAAGCCATGTTCGTGCGCCGGAGCCAGAGAATCTGGGAGGCGGACGCCCGCACGGAGATTGACGACTTTGCAGAGGAAACGGGCATTGACCTCGCACTTGAGGACAACGACACGGATTTCGACACGCTTGGCGGGGTCGCCTTCGCGCTGGCCGGAAAAGTCCCTGTGCGCGGAGAAGTGCTGGAGCACCCGACCGGTGTCGAGATCGAAATCATGGAAGCCGACGCCCGGCGTATTCGCCGCGTTCGCCTTCGCACCCCGGAAATGCCTGCCCCTGCACATCAGGAGTAAGTCATGACTCATCCGGTGCGAAGCCACGGGTTCACAGCGCTTGGGCCCCTGCATGAAGCCTTCGCCCGCCTGACCGGCTGGCCGGCAGTGATCACCAGCTTGTTGCTGGGCGCTTTTTCGGCGGTTGCATTTGCGCCGTTTCATTTCAGCGTAGTCTTGGTGATTTCATTCACCGGTCTGATCTGGATGCTGGATGGTGCCCGCAGTCACCGTAAATGGGGCAAGGCAATCTTCCTGCGCAGTTGGGCATTTGGCGCCGGATTTTTCCTGATCAGCATGCATTGGACGGCGGCGCCCTTCCTGGTTGAGCCGGAAAAGCACGCCATTTTCCTGTGGATGCCGCTGATCCTGTTGCCGGGTGGGATGGCGATCATCTGGGGCGTGTTCGGCGCGATGGCGGGCGCATTCTGGTCTTCCTCACCCTCACGCATTTTCATTTTCGCGCTATTCTTTGCACTCGCCGAGTTCGTGCGCGGTCATCTGTTCGGCGGGTTTCCGTGGAACTTGCCCGGTACGACCTGGATTCCGGGCGGCGCCTTGTCCCAGACGGCGTCGATTGGAGGGGTCTACTGGCTGACGCTGTTGACGGTGTTCATCATGTCGGCGCCGGCCGCGCTTGTGGACACGCGAGAGTCCCGCCAATTGGCGGTGCGTATGGCGCCGTCCTTTGCCGCCGCGATCCTGATCGCGCTCGGCTGGACCTGGGGCGCCCAACGCATTGCCCAACCCTCGGCCCAGTCAGATCAGTTTGTCGTGCTGATGGATTCGGGTGTGCCCCAGAGCGAGAAATGGGAGATCGGTCCCGATCCGATCCTGATCGAATATTTGCGCATGCTGTCGACGCAGGAAGGGGAGGCGGGCGATATTGTCCTCTGGCCGGAAGGGGCGTTGCCGACCACCTTGTTGCAGGATGCGAACGCCCTCGACGCTGTGGGCGCGTATCTTGGCCCCCGCAAGCTGATCGCTGGCACAACCCGGTACGAGATCACCGGCAAGGACATGCGCGATTATTATAACAGCCTGACCGTGATCGATGAGAATGCGATCCGCTCCGGCCCTGTGGCGCTGTATGACAAACATCGCCTGGTGCCTTTTGGAGAGCTGCCGGCCACGCGCATCATTCCGTTCGGGCAGGCCATGTCCGGCATCTTGCCGGGCGCAATACAGCGCATGGCCAGTGACGGGTTCCGGCCCGGCCTTGGCCCGGCAGTCATCTATGCCGATGACATTCCGCCTTTCGTCGCGATGATCTGCTATGAGGGGCTCTATCCGTCGATCCCGCGAAACGCCAATTTGGGGGCGCGGGCGGACTGGCTGGTCCTGATTTCGAACGATGCCTGGTTTGGGGGTGGCATGGGCCCGGCCCAGCACTATGCGCAAAACCGGTATCGATCGATCGAGACAGGCTTGCCCATGGCACGTGTTGCCAGCCGGGGGGCGTCGGCCATTGTCGATGGTTTGGGCAGGGAAGTGCTGCGTGCGGCGCCGGTCGCAGACGCCCCGAGTGGGTGGAATACCAGCTTTGGCCGTGGACGACTTCCATTGCCCGAGCCTGTTACCCTGTTCCAGACCCGGATTGGCCTAATCCTGTTCTGGCTGTCCCTGTTCCTGTTCGTCGGACTGGCCTTCCTTACGTGGCGAAGATAGAAAAAGTACAAGCGACATACAGAAACAGGGGGGGACATGGCCGACAACAAGCTACCCAGCGGTATTGATCGCGTCGTCGGCCAGCGCATCCGGTGGCGGCGCAAGGAGCTGAAACTGACCCAGGAAAAGCTGGGAGAGCTGCTCGGCCTGACCTTTCAACAGGTCCAGAAATACGAAAAGGGTGTGAACCGTGTATCCGCGGGGCGCCTGTTTGAGATGTCCACCGCCATGGGTGTCCCCATCACCTACTTCTTTGACGGGGCAGAGACCTTTCTCGATCATGATGCCGCGTATGTCGCTGAAGACGGCGACGCGATCCATGCGCCTGTGATGACGTCGGAAATCCTGGACCTGATTGCCGCCTTCCAGAAGATCGAAGACCAGTCGCTGCGCAAATCCCTGCTTGGAACCATTCAGGCCGCTGCAACCGCGTTTGACGGAAAGCAGCAGGACGAGGATTGATCCCCTTCGATCACTGAGGCATCAGACGCCGCGATGACCGACGATACCCCTTCCTTGAAATCACGCCCATTGCGCACGTTTGGCCGAACGGGTGGGCGGGCGCTATCCGCACGCCAGCAGGACCTGATCGACAATCTCCTGCCTGAGCTGGAAGTCCCGTCGGCGGATCCGGGCACGTTGAATCCGTCAGACATGTTCGGGGATGATCGCGACATCTGGCTGGAGATAGGCTTCGGGGGCGGGGAGCATCTTGTTGGTCAGGCCGGATTGCACCCGGAAGTTGGGTTCATCGGCTGTGAGCCCTTCGTGGAGGGCATGGCCAAGGCGCTGACGGGTATCAAGGATCATGACCTCGGCAATGTTCGGCTCGTCATGGACGATGCGCGGCCGGTTATGGCGGCGCTGAAGGATCAGAGCATTGCGCGCGCCTTTATCCTTTTCCCGGATCCGTGGCCGAAAAAGCGGCAGCAAAAGCGCCGCCTGGTCCAGCCGGAATTTCTGGATGAACTGTATCGTATCTGTCGTCCCGGCGCGCAGATCCGGTTCGCGACTGACGTCAAGAGCTATGCTGACGAAGCGCTTGCCCGGTTTCTGGAACATGGAGGATTCGACTGGGGGGTGAACTGTGCCGATGATTGGCGGCGTCCGCCAGAAGATCACCTCACAACGCGCTATGAGCGCAAGAAATTGGGCGATTGCGCCCCGGTTTGGCTGGACTTCGTTCGCAGCTGACACAAGACATTCACTTGACCGATTGTCGCACCCATGCGTTTATATTGCCATCGAATTCGGTCGGTCTGAAACTTCAAGACCCCGTCAGACCGGCGGCCATGACTTTCTTCCTACCCGTTTCGATAAGTGGATCTGGTTCAAATCCGAACCGGGACGCTTCTATCTAACGTAAAGGACTACAAGTAATGGCAACTGGCAAAGTGAAATGGTTCAACGACCAGAAGGGCTTTGGCTTCATCAAACCTGATGAGGGCGGCGCGGACGTTTTTGTACACATTTCGGCCGTTGAGCGCTCCGGCCTGCGTACGCTGGCTGAAGACCAGGCAGTATCTTACGAACTCTTCAAGGACGAACGCCGTGGCAAGACCTCGGCTGTGGACCTGAAGGTTCTGTAAGCACGAATTACCCTTTCTGGGTTCAAGGCGGCGGTTCCGGCAACGGGACCGCCGTTTTTCCATGCTTACCGCACCCCATCTCTCGACAGGCCGCACTGCAGGGAGTATATGCACTCCCAAGTCGAAACATATCGGCGGCGGTTCCGGCAACGGGGCCGCCGCTTTTCTTTACCGGAATAGTCCCTTTCTCCGATGATTGCCCTGACCGAACAGGAACGCCAGATTCTCGCGCTCGTCACGCCCGTGGCCGAGTCGCTTGGCATGGAAATCGTTCGCCTGCGCGTGCAGGGCGGGCGGCGCCCACAGCTGCAGATCATGGCAGAGCGCGCCGGCGGCGCCCCAACCAATGTCGAGGATTGCGCCAGCTTGTCGCGCGCAATCGCGCCCCTGATGGATGAGGCTGACCCGATCAGCGAGGCCTACACGCTGGAAGTGTCCACGCCTGGCATCGACCGTCCCCTGACGCGGGAAGGGGATTTCGGGCGCTGGATTGGCCATGCGGCGAAGATTGAACTGTCCCGGCCGATTGATGGCCGTCGGCGGTTTTCCGGTGTGATCCGGGGCGAGGGCGAGGATGGCGCGCATATCGAGCTGGACGACGAGACTGAACTCGTTGCCCATGTCCATGAGATGAGCCGCGCCAGCCTGATCCTGACCGACGAATTGATTGATGCAGCGCGCGCGGCTGGCACCCTGCCGCCGCAGCCAGACGAAGACGACCTTGGCGATCTGGAGATCGACGAGACGGACGAAGACACCGATACAAACGAAGAGACGGGAGACGTCACATGAACACCATCGGCGTTTCAGCCAACAGGCTGGAAATCCTGCAGATCGCGAAAGCGGTCGCCGAAGAGAAGGCAATTGATCAGTCGATTGTCATCGAGGCCATGCAGGAAGCAATCGAGAAGGCCGCAAAAGCGAAATACGGCCAGGAGCACGACATTCGTGCGAAGATCGATTCTGTGACAGGCGAGCAGACGCTGTGGCGCATCCAGACCGTTGTGGCGGACGAGGAGTTCGAGGACGAGTCCAAGGAACTGCGCCTGTCCGAGGCCAAGAAGATTGATGAGAACCTGGTGGCAGGTGACGAGCTGAAGGAAGAGCTTCCGCCTTTCGATTTCGGCCGTGTTGCTGCCCAGACGGCCAAACAGGTCATCATGCAGAAGGTTCGCGATGCCGAACGCGAGCGCCAGTACAATGAGTACAAGGACCGTGTCGGCGAAGTCATCTCCGGTGTCGTCAAGCGCGTCGAATATGGCCATGTCATCGTGGACCTCGGCCGCGCCGAAGGCATTATCCGTCGCAATGACGGTATCCCGCGCGAGAACTTCCAGACCAATGACCGTGTCCGCGCCTATCTCTACAAGGTGAGCCGCGAGACCAAGGGTCCGCAAATCTTCCTGTCCCGCTCTGCGCCTGACTTCATGGTCAAGCTGTTCGCTCAGGAAGTGCCGGAAGTTTATGAGGGCGTGATCGAGATCAAGGCCTGCTCGCGCGATGCGGGCAGCCGCGCCAAGATCGGCGTGATCTCCAATGATTCCTCCATCGACCCGGTCGGGGCCTGTGTCGGTATGCGCGGTGCGCGTGTGCAGGCTGTGGTCGGCGAACTGTCGGGTGAGAAGATCGACATCATTCCCTGGAACTATGACGATGCGACCTTCATCGTGAACGCCCTGCAGCCGGCCGAAGTGTCGAAAGTGGTGCTGGACGAAGAAGAGCGCCGCGTTGAAGTCGTGGTGGCTGATGATCAGTTCCCGCTGGCCATTGGCCGTCGGGGCCAGAACGTGCGTCTCGCTTCCCAGCTCACCGGCTGGCAGATCGACCTCGTGACCGAGAGCGCCGATTCCGAGCGTTACCAGCGCGAGTTCCAGGAGCGTACCGACCTCTTCATGAAGGCGCTTGATGCCGACGAAACGCTGGCCCAGCTGCTGGCGTCCGAAGGCTTCGAGACGGTCGAAGAGATCGCCTATGTTGCGCCGGAAGACTTCATCACGATTGAGGGCTTTGACGCTGACGTGGCGGAAGAGCTTCAGGAGCGCGCCCGGGAATTCCTTGACCGTCTTGCCGCTGAGAATGATGCCAAGCGCAAGGAACTCGGTGTTGAGGACCCTGTGATGGAATTGGAAGGCATGACGCCTTCCTTCGCGGTCCGCCTCGGCGAAGAGGGTGTTCAGACGCTGGACGATGTGGCGGGTCTTGTGCCGGACGACATCACCGGTTGGCGTGAGCCCGGCCCTGACGGCAAGCCGGTCTGGGTCGAAGGTGTTCTGAAGAAGGGCGAGATGCGCAAGGATGACGCGCAGATGTTCATCATGCGCGCACGGGTTGCCGCAGGGTGGATCGAGCCGGACGCCATTGAGCAGATGCTGGCCGAGAAAGCCGAAGAAGAAGCCCCTGAACTTACCGAAGAGGAGCGTGCGCTCCTGGCACTTGGTGAACTGGGTAACAACCCATCACCGGATGCGGTGGACGAAGCTCTTGAAGAGCTCGAGTTTGATCTCGATGCCCTGGCAGCGGAGGGCGGTGATGATGAAGAGGCCGCACCGCAAGAGTGAAGCGCGGGTAACCGCTACTGAAGGTCGTGTTGCGGACGGGGAGGGCCCCGTCCGGCAATGCGCCGTAACCCGGGAAAAGCTTCCGCAGGATGCGATGGTGCGATTTGCGCTGTCGCCAGACAATGTCGTGACCCCGGATATTTCAGGCAAGTTGCCTGGCCGTGGCGTCTGGGTCCATTCGGACCGTGAGACGTTGGAAACGGCCGTGAAGAAGGGCGCCTTTGCGCGCGGCTTCAAGCAACAGGTCATTGTCCCGGAAGGACTTTCTGGCACTGTAGAGACTTTGCTGTTGCAGAGGCTGACCGGCCTGCTGGGCATGGGGAAGAAAGCAGGGGATATCGTGCTTGGCTTCGACCAGGTGCGAGATGCGTTGCAGAAGAAGCGGCCTGGCTTGCTTCTGGAAGCCGCTGATGGTGCAGAAGATGGCCGTTCAAAGGTGTATTTCCTCGCCAAAGCATTATATAGCAACGTGAAAATGGCCGGTGCGCTCAGTTCAGAGGAATTGGGCGTGGCTTTTGGACGTGAGCGTGTGATACACGGTCTCGTCCGCAAGGGTCCAATTGCGAAGGCGACAGAGCTTGCTTATCAGCGGCTAGCCGGATTTCGAGCAAGGCCCGAACTGGACTGGTTCCCGGATCAGGATCGGTAGCGGAAAACAAGGCCGAGGCGCATGGGCGCGGATCGGTAAGAAACGTGGTATGAAGAACGTATGAGCGATACGAAAGACACTGGTGGTAATACGGGCGGACGCAAGCCGCTCACTGTTGCACGGAAGTCATCCGGCACGGTGAAGCAGAGCTTCAGTCATGGCCGCTCCAAGCAGGTGGTTGTTGAAACCAAGAAGCGCCGGTCTGTAGGACCGAGCGGTTCGGCTGCTGCGCCAGGTGGTGATGCTTCGAAAGCGGCTTCAGACTCCCTCGAAGCCCGCCTCGTCGCGACCGCCAAGAAGCTTGGTATCACGGTCAATGAGCTGAAAGCCCGCCAGAAAGCGCTGTATGAGCGCAAACAGGAAGAGGCCAGCCGCGCCAAGGAAGAGCAGACCCAAAAGGCTGCTCAGGATCGCTTGCGCTCGGAGCAGGAAAAGAAGATCCAGGAAGTAAAAGAACGCGAAGAGGCTGAAGCTCGCCGCAAGGCTGAGGAAGAAGCCCGCAAGGTCGAGGAAGCCGCCGCGAAGGAACGTGCGGATCGCGCGCCCAAGGCTCGCGGGAAGACGGATGCAGCCGCGCCAGCGGCGACCCCACCCGTTGATGACAGCCCGGCACGTGCCAAGCGCGGCAAGTCCGGTCGTGATGACCGTGATCGTGCCAGCCGCGACTCACAGAACCGCGGTTCACGCGGTGGCGGTGGTGGCGGCGAACGTCGCCGTGGCAAGTTGACGATTTCTTCTGCGCTCGGTGATGACGCTGATCGTCAACGCTCGCTCGCCTCGCTGCGCCGCGCCCGGGAGCGTGAACGTGAGCGCCGCACGGGCGGTAATGACCAGCGCGAAAAGATGTCCGTTGAGGTCACTCTGCCAGAGACCATCACGTTGCAGGACCTTGCCCAACGCATGAACGAACGCGTCGGTGACGTTGTGAAGTTCATGATCCAGCAGGGTGAAATGCTCCGCGGGAACGACATTATCGATGCCGATACGGCTGAACTGATCGCCGAGGAATTCGGCCACACCGTGAAACGCGTGTCTGAAGCCGATGTCGAGATCGGCCTGGAAGGCGGCGAGGATGATGCGAAAGACCTGAAGCCGCGCGCGCCGATCGTGACGATCATGGGCCATGTCGATCACGGCAAGACGTCGCTTCTGGATGCCTTGCGCAAGACAGATGTTGTGGCAGGCGAAGCTGGCGGCATTACGCAGCATATCGGTGCCTATCAGGTGAAGCTGAAATCCGGTGACAAGATCACCTTCCTGGATACGCCGGGCCACGCAGCCTTCACGGCGATGCGTGCCCGCGGCGCGACCGCAACCGATATCGCAATTCTTGTGGTAGCAGCCGATGACTCGGTGATGCCGCAGACGATTGAATCCATCAATCATGCGAAGGCTGCTGGCGTTCCGATCATCGTCGCCGTCAACAAGAGCGACCTTCCGGATGCGAATGCCGACAAGGTGCTGACCGATTTGCTTCAGCATGATGTGCAGGTTGAAAGCATGGGTGGTTCGACCCAGGCCGTGAAAGTATCTGCGCTGACCGGCGCCGGACTGGACGAACTGACGGACGCCATCACGCTCCAGGCTGAACTTCTGGAATTGAAGGCCAATCCGGCCCGTCCTGCGGACGGTACCGTGATCGAAAGCCAACTCGACAAGGGTCGCGGCCCGGTCGCGACGGTTCTGGTCAAGCGCGGCACGCTCAAGCGGGGCGACATTGTTGTTGCCGGCGCTCAGTGGGGCAAGGTCCGTGCGCTCGTCGACGAGCGTGGCCAGCAATTGAAAGATGCCGGTCCGTCGCTTCCTGTCGAAGTGCTCGGCCTGGATGGGGCGCCAGATCCGGGTGACCAGTTCGTTGTGGTCGATACCGAAGCGCGTGCCCGTGAAGTCACCGAGTATCGTGTACGCCAGAAGCGTCAGGTCTCCGGCAAGGCTGGCGCAGCCGCGCGGGCATCGCTCGATCAGCTGCTCAGCAAGTTGAAGGACGGGTCTGTCGAGACATCGGAACTGCCGGTGGTCGTCAAGGGTGACGTCCAGGGTTCCGTCGAAGCGATCAGCCAGTCTCTGGACAAGATTTCGACCGACGAAGTCCGTGCACGGGTCATTCACGGTGCGGTCGGCGGTATTTCCGAAAGCGATGTTCTGCTCGCCCAGTCCTCCGAAGCTCCGATCTTTGCGTTCAATGTGCGTGCAAACAAGCAGGCGCGTGACCTCGCAGAGAAAGAAGGCGTCGAGATCCGCTATTATTCGGTGATCTACGACCTGATCGACGATGTGAAATCCACGCTGTCGGGCATGCTGGCCCCAGAGAAGCGCGAGACCTTCATCGGCTATGCCGAAATTCTGGAAGTCTTCAACATCACCAAAGTCGGCAAGGTTGCCGGTTGCCGTGTGTCCGAAGGCAAGGTTCTTCGCGGTTGTGGTGTTCGCCTGCTGCGGGATGATGTTGTCATCCATGAAGGCAAGCTGAAAACACTGAAGCGCTTCAAGGATGAAGTGACCGAGGTCAGCTCCGGCATGGAGTGCGGTATGGCGTTCGAGCGCTACGACGACATGCGTGTCGGCGACAAGATCGAGTGCTTCCAGGTTGAGGAAATCGCAAGGTCGCTTGAATAAGCCAGGAACGGATGATTGCGCCTGACCACATCTCCGGCCTTCTGGGTGAAAAAGACCAGAAGCGCCTGATCCGTCTTTCAAGGCGAGGCGCAGTCGGCCCGACCGCAATATATTATGCGGGCGTGACGGCACCCATCATATCGGCCAGCATGTCGGTCATGATGCGCAACGCGACCGAAATGGCCGGCCTCAGCCCTTATTGGCAATGGTTCCTGTCGGCGCTTGTCGCCGCGTTTGCCGGGATTTCATGGTATCTCATTTTCATTCGCTGGTCATACCGGTCTCCGGTCGATGTGTTTGGAGCCTCGCCTCTGGAAACCGAAATCAGTGTGATGGACGAATATCTGAAAGTCCGACGAGGCGGTATCGAAACCCGAATTGACTGGACCAGCGTTGCGGCCGTCAAATCCAGTCGCGGGTTCACATCGGTACAAATACAAGGCGCCGATGCGCTGATCATTCCCGACGAATGGTTCAACAAGGACAAGCAGGCGCGCCGCAATTTCGTGGAGCGCCTCAAACAGAAAGCAGGTGTCTGATGGCACGCAAATCATCCTCTCCGGGGCTTCCGAGCCAGCGCCAGTTGCGCGCAGGCGAACTTGTGCGTCATGCGATCTCGGACATTCTTGCCCGAGAAGACTTTCGCGACCCGGACCTTGTCGGCGTCATTGTGACAGTCGGAGAAGTGCGCTGCTCCCCCGACCTGCGCCATGCAAACATTTTTGTATCACCGCTGGGCAATGACAGCGAAGAGGGGCGTACCAAACTTGCGGAAGCCCTGAACCGCGCGGCGAGTTTCCTGAGAGGAAAACTTGGCCGGGAAATCGAGCTGAAATTCACGCCGCAGCTCCATTTCATTGCCGACAAATCCTATGATGAGGCGACCGCGATTGACCGCTTGCTGGCAGATCCTCGCGTGAGACGCGATCTGGACCAGGAATAGCATCTGGTCAGCTGTCTCTGGACAGGTTGTAAGTTGACTCGCCTGCACCAGATTGCGAGCGTTGATTGATCGCAATCAGGGGCCCGCACGGATGGATCGCCAGACGCTCGACATGGAAGGGGCTCGCCGGGGAGAGATTTCTGCGGCGTCGCTTCAGATGGGCGAAGACACGATCGCCATCCAATGCATAGCCACCATGTCCGTGGAGTCGAAGGAGTTTGCGCCATGGGAGACGCCCGCGAACAAGCGAACCCAGAGCCTTTATGCGTCCTTCTTCGTAATCAATCTGTTCTTCGGTCTGATGGCGCTCGCCTGGGGCGGCCTGTTTCCGGGGAACGGCTCCAGCATGGTCGCGCTGTTGGTGGGCGGCGTGCTGACGTTGCTGGGGTTTATCCTTGGCATTCGCGCGGTGTTGATCGCGCGTCGCATGAAGACGCGCCAGCCTTATTACCGGCTCGTGATCGGCGCATCGGATGGGCGGCAGATCCCGCTGGTGGATAATAATCGTGACGTGTTGATGCGTATTCGGGACGTTGTCCGTCACAAGATGGATTCCGGTGAGCGTGCCATCCGCGGCGAGTTTGATCTCGATCTGGATCTTGTGGACCTCAGCTTGCCGACCGAGCCACAAAAGACGATTGCGTCGCCAAGAGAGCCGGTCGTTCCGGCTGGACCCTCCGAGACCGAAACCGAGGTCTTGTTCGATCATGATCCCGAGATCGTCCGCGACGCTTCCTGACCTCCATTGTCGCAGGGCTGGCCGCACTGGCTTGACGCACATGAGCGGGCTGCGTATGGCCGCGCCTTAATCCTTTTCCGACACACCGCCGCCCGCGTTCGAACCGCGTGCTGGCGCAACCAGAGAGTTCTGAAACTTGGCCCGTCAAAGAAAGCGCAAAGGCGACCCGATCAACGGGTGGCTCAACCTGTTCAAACCTGTCGATATCACATCAACTCAGGCCGTCGCGATCCTGAAGCGGAAGTATAATGCTCAGAAAGTTGGCCATGGCGGGACACTGGACCCGCTGGCCGACGGTATCCTGCCAATTGCTTTCGGCGAGGCGACCAAGACGGTGCAGTGGGCGATGGATGCCCAGAAGGAATATGTCTTTACCATTCGCTGGGGCATCTCGACGGAAAGTCAGGATGCCGAAGGCGAAGTGACCGCCACATCCGAAGCGCGACCAAGGCGGGAACAGGTGGAAGAACTTCTGAAAGGCTACCTGGGGACCATTGAGCAGGTGCCGCCGAAATTCTCTGCGATCAAGGTAGATGGCCAGCGGGCCTATGACCTCGCACGGGAAGGGGAGGAGTTCGAACTTACCTCGCGCGAAGTCGACGTGTTCACGGCCAGTGTGATTGGTATGCCGGACGCAGACCATACCGTGATCCATGTCACGTCGGGCAAGGGCTTCTATGTCCGCGCCATGGCACGGGACCTGGCATTTGATCTCGAATGCGAAGGCCATATCAGTCAGTTGCGGCGCACACGTGTCGGCCAGTTCGGCGCCCCTGCGGCGATCCCGCTGGCAATGATTGAGGAAGCTGAGAATATGGAAACCCTGATGGGGTTTCTTCAGCCGATCCATGCCATGCTCGAGAATGTGCCAAGTGTGGACATCACACGCGAGGAAGCAGGAAACATCCGCCACGGACGGACGATTGTTCTATTGCCGCACATAATTGAGCGATGGAAGGAAGAATCGTCTGACGATCCAGACGACCGGGCAGCGATCGCCGTTTGCGACGGAAAAGCTGTTGCCTTGGGGGATGTCCGCGCCGGGCGTTTCGAGCCAAGTCGCGTATTTACGTCATAATTTCAGGCGTTTTACGAGTTTTTCAAGAACTGTGTCAGGTCTCTCTCAGCGCGGAGACGGGGCCCATTCCTGCGGGAATTCGTGAGATTCGTCCCATGCAGATGTACATCCATTAATGTGGCTATTTGATTCATTAATTTTTTCGCGCCTAGCGAGATTCTGCTGGAAAGTTGCACGGAATCTGCAAGATGCGTAGTCCCGTCAATGACGGCGGGAAACAAGGGAGTACTCTTATGAATCTCAAGAAAGATATGCTCCTCGGCTTCAGCAACCTTCGTGACGCGAAAAACGACACGATGGTCGGCTGCAAGGGAGGTCGCAACAAACGCCGGCGCGGCGGAAGAAAATTCTTCAAGTTTTGGTAGTATACCAGCGCTAGCGAACGTGCACCGCCTCTCGCGAGGCGGTGCACATACTTAAACAGCGTATGCCGGGAGATTCGTTGAAAATGCCGTTCCGCTTCATTCCGAACTCCAGCGACGCCATCACGACCAATCAGGCCATGCATGATGGCCTGTATGACAGCCTTCGATATCTGGCAGGCGAACTGAGCGACAAAGCGCCGACACTGCCCGCTGCATTTGAAGCCTGGCGCGAGAAAATCGGACCAGCTCAGCGCGTATCATCAGCGGTATTCGGAACCTACTACGACGCTGTGGAAGCTCTCCAAGCCGGTGAGACCGACACAGGTGTGGCGCTTATTCAGCGCATTCTAACGGAACATCCCGTGGCGCGGAGCACGAAGATCACTGTTCTGGGACGTGACTATACAGACGCTGACAGTCGCCGAATTCAAACTTTCATGGGCGCTCCCGAAACGGGCGCTGCAGGCGTAACTCGGCCAGACCCGTCGCAAGCCGACCGCTTCTCCGCGAAGCTGGAAGAGGCAATTGGCTGGATAGAGCACAACCTGCCCGAGTTGCACGATGAGATGAATGCACTGCTGGGGGAGTTGGTCCTGGTGGGGCCGGCGGAAGGCTCGCTCGAGTTTGAAGGCGGCACCTGTTTCCGCCTCTGGGGTGCAATTGCCCTGAATGCAGAGCGTAAGGCGTCTGTGGCCGATCTGATTGTCACACTGGCGCACGAGGAAGGCCATGCGGCCCTGTTCGGTGCCTGCAAGAATGAAATGCTTGTGGAAAATCCGGATTCAGAATTGTTCTGGTCGCCCATCCGCCGAACCGAACGCCCGCTGGAAGGTATTTTTCACGCATCATTTGTATCTGCCCGGATGATTTGGGTGTTGAAGCACATGCTGGCTGGCGATGAATTCGGTTGGTTCGAGCGCCGCCGACTCAGGAAAATCCTGAAGGAAGCCGAAGCCATCCAGCGGGACTCTGCAGACATTGTCCGGCGCGAGGGACGTTTGACCGAGACGGGCAAGAGCGTGCTGCAGGCGATGACTGATTTCATGGATGGGTCAGGCAAGTTGCCGATTTCCGTCTGACATGACGGCCTCCTTCATCATACGCCGGGCCATGCGCAACCTTGTATGGATGTTCGCGCATTCCTGGGGCTCGGCGATCTTCGGCCTTGTCAGCTTCGCGATCATGGCGCGCATTCTGGGACCGGAGCCGTATGGCATCATGGCGCTCGCCAGTCTGATATTTGGCCTGGTGGGCATCTTTGTCGGCCCGCCTTTGACCGAAAGCCTGCAGCAACGAGAAGACCTCAGTGATGCACACCTGGATACGACCTTCTGGTTGAATTCAGGTCTGACGGTTCTGTTTTCCATCATCATCGCCTTGCTGGCAAAACCTCTCGCCAACCTGATCGGCGCTCCCGCCGTAGCGGATGTCCTGCCTGCGCTCAGCCTGCTCATGGTATTGGGTAGCGTTGAGGGGGTGCCTGGAGCACTGCTCCAGCGGCGTCTGGAAAATGATAAAGTGGTTTTGATCGAGACGGTTTCGGAAGTGGTCTCAACCGGCGCGGCACTTGTGTTGGCAATTCTCGGCTTCGGCGTTTGGGCGCTTGTCCTCAGTATGGCGGTTGGCACGGTGATCTCGGCAGCGGGCATCATCTATGCCGCGAAGTGGCGACCCGGATTTGCCGTGAGCCGGGACGCCTTTCGAGAATTGTTTGCGTTCAATCGCGATACCGTACTGACCTATCTGCTCGGCTATATTGATGATGCCATTCCGCGCTTCCTGCTCAGCATGATCGGCGGCGAACGCGCGGTCGGCCTGTTGGCGATGGCTGGCAATGTTTCCGGCATGCTGACGGAACTGTTGATGGGACCATTCAATGAGATCGCGATGAACGTGGTGGCGCGTCTGCAGTCCAGTCGCAAGACGGTGCATGATCTGCTGGACCGTGTATTCGCCATGACGACAGCAGCCATCTATCCGGCGACCCTTGGCCTTGCAATGGTGGCACCTTTGCTTGTGCCGCTTGTCGTGGGGGATGAATGGGTGGCGGCGGTGTTGCCGATACAGATTTTTCTTGTTCTGGGGATCCGGGACGCCACAGGCAATTTCAATATTGCGATCCTGAGGGGTGTAGGCGACAGCAAGTCTCCTCTGTTGATCCTTTCGATAGGTATCGTCCTCTTGGGCGCAATGGCGCCGTTCCTGATGCCATATGGTGTTGTCGGTATTGCGGCGCTGATCGCCCTGCGAACTTTTCTCACATGGCCGCTCTCGGCCTTGCTGGTGCAGCGAGCCGCAGGCTACTCGGCGCTGCACCAGCTGACCGTTGGCTGGCAGGCACTGCTCAGCGCGATCGGCATGGTCGGCGCGGTGTGGACAGTCCAGAAATTCCTGCCGAGTGAATGGTTCGATGTCGCCATCATTGCTGCAATGGTTGCGACTGGTATTGTGGCCTATGGTGCGCTCATGTTTTTGATTGGAGTGCGGCAAGTCAGGGAAATCCGGGAGGGGATGACCTGGTTCCGAAACCATCATGACAGCGTCGAAGACGCGATCTGAAATCTGACAGACGGGGACGAATAATTGATCTGCTTTATCACATCCGGATCGCACAAATACGCTGTGCGCGAGCTGCGCGACGTTCCCGGCATGCCGAAGATCGATCTGATGTCGTACAACCAATTGCTTCGCAAGAAGTCCTTGCCTCGCGCCACCTACGTCTTCACCGATTTTGACCGCATTGATTTCTGGACGCGCGAACTGGCCGCCAAAGCCTATCGCTGCCTCACGGCCAACAATGCAAGGGCGCTGAATGATCCGGCCAGCGCGCGCACCCGGTTGCCCATGCTCAAGAAACTCCAGGGCGAAGGCCTGAACAGCTTTTCGGTATGGGACGCGGAGATGGATGGCTTGCCGGATCGGTATCCGGTATTCCTGCGCACACGCGCGGCGCATCGCGGTACGCAGACCGAATTGCTGACGACACCGGAAGAGGCTCGGTCTGCGCTCGACGAACTCGTCAGATCGGGGCTTTGCCTGTCAGATCTGATGTTTGTGGAATATTGCGCCGAGCCTATTGAGGATGGCTTGTTCCGCAAGCTTGCCGCGTATTGCGTGGGCGATGAAGTCATAACCGGAATGTCCGTCCACGATGAAAACTGGCACGCCAAGTATGGCAAGGAAGGTGTGGCGAGTGAGGCGCACTATCTCGACGAGATGCAGGCGGTGAAGGAAAACCGCCATGCTGCGGGGATTGCCGGGCATTTCAAGGCAGCAGGCATTTCCTTCGGACGGGCGGATTTCACGCTGGTGAAGGGAAAGGTCGAGGTCTACGAAATCAATACGAACCCGAACAATTCGCTGATTTTGGACCATCCATTCCCCTTGCGGGTTGAGACAGACGCCTTGTTCCATCAGCGTCTGGCCGAGGCGATGCGGGCCATTGATACGGAAACAGGTGGTGATCCCATCTTGATGGACCATCCAGACCTGGTCTCCCAGCGCAAGCGCGATGGCTATTTGACACGGCCGCGCTGGACTCCTTGATCACAGCATTGCGGCGGCGTGTGCACTGGCCCAGGCCCATTGGAAATTATAGCCACCCAGCCAGCCGGTAACGTCCACGCATTCTCCAATGAAATGCAGGCCCGGAACATGGCGGCTTTCCATCGTCTTCTGGTCCAGGCCGTCAGTGGCGATGCCGCCCACGGTGACTTCGGCGGTGCGATAGCCTTCCGTGCCCATTGGGGTCACGCGCCAATCCTTGAGGAAGGCTGCGAATTCGTCGATGGCGACGTGGGAGAGGTCGGCCAGCCGGGCATCTTGTGCGATCGGGCCGAGATCTGCGATCAGGTCGGCGAGGCGGGCAGGGAAGTGGGCTTCCAATGCCTTGGCGAGCGTCTGTTTCGGCGCAGCCTGCTTGGCGGCGCGCAGGGCATCGCCCAGATCTACCTTCGTCAGCAGGCTGAGGGACAGGGGGTCGCCCTGATGCCAGTAAGAGGAGGTTTGGAGCGCTGCAGGGCCCGAGAGGCCGCGATGGGTGAAGAGCAGGTCTTCATCAAAGCGCGCGCCGGGGACGCTGGCGAGCACGGGGGTAGCGACGCCGGAGATCGAGGCGAATTTTTCGCCCAGCTCACCCGAAAAGGTGAAGGGGACAAGGCCGGGCCGCGTTTCCACGATGTCATGCCCGAACTGGCGGGCGATGTCATAGGCCAGGCCGGTCGCGCCCATTTTGGGAATGGAAAGCCCGCCTGTGGCCACGATGAGCCGCTCTGCGCTGGCCGCGCCGCTGCTGGTCTCGACCGTGAACCGTCCATCCGTATGGGTCACGCCGGAAACTTCTGTGGAGAGGCGGATCTCCGCGTCGCCCTTGTCGCATTCGTCCAGCAGCATCTGGATGATGGCGCCGGATTTCTGGTCACAGAAAAGCTGGCCCTTGTGCTTTTCGGTATAGGTCAGGCCGTGGGCGGCCATGAGGGAAATGAAATCCCAGGCCGTGTAGCGTGCCAGCGCCGATTTCGCGAAATGCGGGTTCTGGCTGAGAAAGCGGTCGGCGCGCGTTTCGAGATTGGTGAAATTGCAGCGTCCGCCGCCAGAGATGCGCACCTTGTCGGCGGGGCGTTTTGCATGGTCGATCACCAATACGCGCCGTCCGCGTTGACCGGCAAGGCCCGCATGGAACAGGCCCGCCGCGCCCGCGCCCAGGACAATTGTTTCATAGGATGTCGGCGCATTTGGCATGCGCGGGCTTTAGCGGGTTTGGACTGCGCGGGCTAGGCAGGCAACTGTCTACTCTGTCGCCGGAGGGAGAACAGCACCGCCAGCGGGCCAGTCTGTATCGCCCGTACGTGTGACTTCCATGCGGAATATTTCCATCGGGTCTCCGCTGGCTGGATGGTAGTGGCCGATCTCGGTCCAGACATCACCGTCCAGGGTCGCGACATATTTGACTTCGGCCTCCGGGCCAGCAGGGATGGTCCAAATGAACCCGGTCTCGGTTGGCACCAGTTTGAAAGACCCGGTTCGATCGGGCAGATAGCTGTTCATGTCGCAGGCCTCGGCGTCTTCGGAACAGGACACGACAGCGAAGGCGTTGAAGGCCAGTGAGCCGTCGTCGCGATAGCCGCGCCCTTCGATCACCGCGATCGCGCCGTCCAGCATGAGACCGACACGCTCTGTCTGTGTGACAGTATAGGGCTGCCTGGCCTCGTCAAAGCCGCTCGCCGTGCCCACCCATGTGCCATAGAATGGGGTGAGCGGATGGGCAGGGGCGGCGGCCTCTTGCGCCAGTGCACCAAGGGCGAGGGCGAAGGTCGCCGCGGTGAGGGAGAGCGTGCGGACCATGACAAGTTTCCTTTTTGCAGAATACTTTGAAAAGCAAAGTTAATGATCAAGAGACCTGTGTCAAGTTTGGCGTGAGTGGAATAGTGGGACGCGAGAAGTCACGGCCCATGCGCAAGGCGAACTGGCGCGGGCCATCCGGGTCTCTCATGGTCAAGCACAAGCCCTGCGTTTGCGCTTGGGCCTTCTCGGGTAAATCGCCGTGCGATTTGTGCTCCCTCGAAGAGCAACCTCTCGCTCACAAAGACCGTATCCCCGGCGCATGCCGGGGTCGCCTGCAGAAACTAAGCTGAGCCAGCCGCGCGAGACTCCGGCATGCGCCGGAGAGGCGGGGATGACAGGAAGGGACGTGCCTCAGACCGGCCTTGCATAATAGGCGACGGCATAGTCCGGCGTGTAGCGTTTCTCGCCAACACGGACGAAGCCCATACGGGCGTGGAATCTGTGCGAGCCCGGATTGTCCGGGTCTGTGTTCACTTCCGCGCCGAGCCATTGGCGGCCGCTGGCGATATCGAAGGCGGCCTCATAGAGGCGCTGGCCGAGGCCCTGTCCGCGCGCGGCCTCGGATATGGCAATGCGGTCGACATAGAGCAGGTCGCAGCCTTGCTCCGTCTGCCACGCTTCGAACCAGCGCAGATTGGCGCTCTCATAGGCCAGCGTGCCGGGCTCGATCAGATTGATGAAACCGAGCGGCGCGCCGCCCGCATCTGTCGCGACGAGGCAGGTGGCGAGATCAATCCAGCGCTTCAGGCCCTCAGCCGAACCCTCATGCCCCACACCGGGCGTCGAGGCCTGGTTGATCGCGTAGAGGGCAGGGAGGTCAGTGGGGGTGTAGTGACGGATGGGCATCCCATTGAAGTGCAACATTTCTAGAGTGCTGTCAGCAAGCCACATAGATAAATACAGCAACGCATCATCTACCTCCATT
>NZ_DGMZ01000012.1:1179644-1417940 GCF_002388685.1 Hyphomonas sp. UBA4505
AATGGAGGTAGATGATGCGTTGCGTGAGGCAAATTTTGATATCTACGAATGTTTTCGCGATGATCTGGTCGGTACGTCAGTCGGGTGAAGAATCCGAGGACCAGATTCTTCGACGAATACTCGCTGACTTTGTCAGTGATCCCAGAGCAAACTTGAAGAATGAGCAAACCGTAGGCATCATGGACCGAAGAAATGAAGTGCATTTCTCCGAAGGTTTTGAAGTTTTTCGGAACATGGCCGGAAAAGAAGTCTGTGCTGTTGTGCAAGGCGGGGAATGGTGGATCAAAGGGACCCAAACCAGAGCGGCTAGTCTAAACGGGTTAAGTCGAGCACTTTCTCGGAACAACGAAAATGCTTGGCAGGTATGGTTTTACCTAGACGACCACGGAAAGCGCGTTCCAGTTTCGTCGCTGCGGCCGAGGAAAAAAAGATCCTTAAGTAGGGGCGACCGTCCCATGATGGAAAAGTCGAGGCCTACACTTCCGACAGTCCGTTGGTGCGATGATGTTCGAGAAGCGCTTCGCGTCTTGGGTGGAACGGCTCGTTTGGATGACATATACGTGACTGTAGAAAAACAGCGTTCGCAAGCCGGGCGATCAACACCGACTTCACTGCCTGCCGTAGTTCGCAAAGAACTTGAGCAAAGATCCTCCGATTCAGAAGCCTTTTTAGGTGGAGATGATTGGTTCAAGATCGCCGGTGAAAAAGGGGAAGGAATCTGGTCTTTGCGGTTCCATTCAGATTAGAACAACCAAAGGCTGGTGCCTAATTCTTCCCGAACTTCCGGTCCCGCCCCGCCAAGAGCCTTAGCCGCAGCGCGTTCAGCTTGATGAAGCCTTCGGCATCTTTCTGGTCGTAGGCGCCGTGGTCGTCTTCGAAGGTGACAATGTCTTCCCGGTACAGAGAATAGGGGCTGGAGCGACCGGTGAGGTAGGCCTGACCCTTATAGAGTTTCAGCGTCACTTCGCCCGTCACCCAGCGCTGGGAATGGTCGATGGCGGCCTGCAGCATTTCGCGCTCCGGGCTCCACCAGAAGCCATTATAGATCAGCTCCGCATAGCGCGGCATCAGTTCGTCTTTCAGATGGGCCGCGCCCTTGTCGAGCGTGGCCTGTTCGATGCCGCGATGCGCGGTCAGCAGGATGGTGCCGCCGGGCGTCTCATAGATGCCGCGGGACTTCATGCCGACGAAACGGTTTTCGAGCAGGTCCAGCCGGCCAATGCCGTGCTTCTTGCCATAGGCGTTCAGCGCGGTGAGCAGCGTGGCGGGGGACATCTCTTCCCCATTGATGGAAACGGCGTCGCCGCGCTCAAAGCCGATCGTGATGATCTCGGCTTCGTCAGGGGCGTCTTCCGGGCTGATCGTCCGCATGTGGACGAATTCCGGCGCAGGCTCGGCCGGGTCTTCCAGCACTTTGCCTTCGGAGGAGGAGTGCAGCAGGTTCGCATCGACGGAGAAGGGGGCCTCGCCGCGCTTGTCCTTGGTGATCTCGATGCCGTGCTGTTCGGCGAAGGCGAGCAAATCTGTGCGGGATTTGAAATCCCAGTCGCGCCACGGAGCGATGACCTTGATGTCGGGGTTCAGGCCGTAATAGCCCAGCTCGAAGCGGACCTGGTCATTGCCCTTGCCGGTTGCGCCATGACAGACCGCGTCTGCGCCGACCATGTCGGCAATCTCGATCTGGCGTTTGGAGATCAGCGGGCGGGCAATCGAGGTGCCGAGCAGGTAGACGCCTTCATAGACGGCATTGGCGCGGAACATCGGGAAGACGAAGTCGCGGACGAATTCCTCGCGCACGTCTTCGATGAAGATGTTCTCCGGCTTCACCCCGGCGGCGAGCGCCTTGGCACGGGCCGGCTCCAGCTCCTCGCCCTGTCCGAGGTCTGCGGTGAAGGTGACGACTTCGGCGCCGAATTCCGTCTGCAGCCATTTCAGGATGATCGACGTGTCCAGTCCGCCGGAATAGGCGAGCACGACTTTTTTCGGAGCGGAAACGGACATGAATTTGTACCTTGTTCGGGGACCTGCTGATTGCGGGGATGCAATAGGAGGGAAAGCCCGCGATTACAAGCGTTGCGCCGGGACCGGGCGTTCACGAGAGTCTCACAAGACTCTTTGGCGGAAGGGATAGTTTGATCCCGGTTAACGCGATATAGTCGGGCCGTTAAGGTTAAGGTAGGCAGCTGGGGGTTAGATAGGGTCATGCTTGAGACGCACATGACAGATCGGCGCGAGCCCGTTTCCGTACTTCCCGAAGCCCTTCGCCGTGCCGTCCTGGACTGCACGGACACGCGCGCCGATGCGCCGCGCCAGAGTGTGGCGGAGGCCTCTTTCCGCGACCGGCTTGAAGCGCGCCGCGCGGTGCGGACCCAGTCCACGCTGGCCATCACATCCGGCATTCATTATCCAACACTGGACGCAGGCCGTAACCGCCCCGCGCCGATGCGGGCGGCCAAGCCGAAACGGCCTGTGAATGCGGTTGCCGAGCCGCAGATGCGTGTCACGCCGATATTGATGCGGGCCGTGTCGTCCATGGGCGGCGCATTGCCTGCGATCACGCTGTCGAATGGGCTGACCCTCGGCGGCGGAGACGGCGATGATGCGTCCGGCATGGGCGCGCGCATGGCCAAGCTGTCGCAGATCATGTTTGCGGGTCTTGCCGTGCTCGGCTTTGCGGGCCTGTCTTTCATGGCGGCTGACAATGCGCTGAACGGCGCTGACGGGGCCGATGGCGACGAGGATGCCGCCGCGGCTGCTGAAACACATGCCGCGCTGAAAGCGGCAACCAGCCAGCGGATCACGTCCAGCCAGGCGTCTGCACTCGCTATGGCGAGCGCCTCCGCGCCCGCCGATGGCACGGCCCAGCCCTGGTTCGACTACAAAGCCATCGCCTCTGACATTGCCGCACGCAATGAAGTGCATAGTGAAGCCCAGCGCGTTGCCGCTGTGGCCGCCTCTGCTGAAGCAGAACGCCGCGCGGCTGCGGCCATTGCCGAGGCGGAAGCGCAACAGCTTGCCGAAGAACAGCGCCTTGCGCGTCTTGCCGAAGCGACACGGCTTGCAGATGCCACTGCCGAGAAGCGCCGCCTTGCCGAGGAAGAAGCCGCACGGGTGGCGCGCATGGAAGCGATCCGCCAGGCCAAACTGGACGCAGAGCAAGCTGCAGCTGCGCGCGCCGAGGCGACGCGCCTTGCCGAACTGGAAGCGCGCCGCATCGCGCATGCCGAGACCGAAGCCCTGAGGCTCGCCAATATTGAAGCTGACCGTCTTGCCGAGGCGCGCCGGGTGGCTGCTGCGGAAGTGCAGGCGCTGCGCGCACCGGTTCAGTATGTGTCGATGGCGAATGCGGTCAGCTTGCCGGTGGCGCCAACGCCGCAGGTCAAGCCGCTGGTCCGCACACCCAAGGCCAAGCCCGTGGCGACCTGGGCAGCGTATAGTGGCCCAATGCCAACCACGGCCTCGCTGAAACTGTCAAAGCCCCTTGTCCTGGTTGCGCAGACACCCGTCGAGCGTGCTGCGCCGCCCGCCCTCAAGCCCAATGGCGCGCATGTTCGCGCCTTTGACCGTCCGCAACCGGTTCGACAAGCCTCTCAAAAGGTCGAAGCCTTCATGGCCGAGCGGGTGCAGCGCACCGCTGATGCGCCCGTATCCGCGGCGGCCCTCGAAACCTTGCAGGCTGAATTCCTGTCCATCGTGAACTCCGCGCAGGATGGCGCGGTTTCCACGATTGCGTTGCCACAAGGCGGCCAGATCGAGATTACGGTCGAGCAGACGACCATGCGCGAAGCGAGCCGGCCTGTGCTGAAGACGGTGAGTTATTCGGTCAGCGAATATAATGCTGTGCAGCGTTCGGTGACGGCGCAGGTGGATCGCAGTGTTGCCCTGACGTGCCGGGATATTTCCTATGTCATTCCGGGCAAGGAGCGCGGGCGGTTCGCGGCATGCGAGTCGGGCAAGGGCGAGTGGCTGATCTCGCGGGCGAGTGAAGAGTCCAAATCAAGCATCTAGGCGTTTGGCCATGTCCTTGTGATGGCGCTTGGCGCGCTTGATCAGGTGTTTCTCCACCACGCGGAAATTCTTGCGGTGTGACCGGAAGAAGAAGTCGAATACGTCGCCCGCCAGTGGGACAGAGCCGAGGACCACGTCGACGACCAGATTCCAGATAATGTGTATGTGCGCCGTGATGGGCAGTTTCAGCCGGGCCGCGGTGCCGAGGGCATAAAGGCCAGCTGCGCCAGTGACAGCATCGCCTGCGACGGGGATAATGCCGAGCAGGGAATCGAGACCAAACGGCACGCCGGCAATCCTGAAGCGCGTATCCATTAAGTCAGAGAACCGGTCGAAGCCGGCGATCTCGTCGGCGACAGTGCGCCCATTGGGCAGGTGCAGCGATTCTGCTTCTTCCTGGCTGATCCGTGATGGCATGTCATTTGTCCCCTTATTCCAGTGTCACAGTGACCCAATATTGCGCCGCGCGTCAAAGCCTGTTGAATGGCGCGTATGGATGATACGCATGTCTACAAATTGCTGACCGACGACCAATGGCGTGCTGCCGAGGCCTCCGGGGTGACCAATGTGCCGCTGGACCGTGACGATGGTTATGTGCATCTGTCCACGGCGGCGCAGGTCGGCGAAACGGCGGACAAGTATTTCAAGGGTCTCAAGGACGTGCGGCTGGTCCGCTTTCCCGTGGACCGTTTGCCGCCACTCAAATGGGAAACGAGCCGGGGTGGGCAATTGTTCCCGCACCTCTACGGGCGGTTGCAGATTGCCAAGGCCGATGCGGTTTGGCGGCTTGCGCGTGCAGAGAATGGCGCCCCGCTCATGCCAGAGGATTTGAATGATGAGCCTGACTGATCTTGGCGTTGCCGTAATCAAGCTGTTGCCGCCGGAAGCGGCGCACACAACAACGATCCGTCTTCTGAAGGAGCGCCTGGGCGTGCCGGTCAATCCGCCGGCAACCCATCCGACGCTCGCAGTTAAGCTGCCGAAATCAGGACTCGTCCTGTCCGGGCCGGTGGGTCTTGCCGCGGGATTCGACAAGAATTGCGACGTGCCGACCGCCATGTCGAAATTTGGCTTCGGCTTTGTAGAGTGCGGGACCGTCACGCCGAAGCCCCAGGCGGGAAATCCGAAGCCGCGCCTGTTTCGCCTAAGCGCTGACAAGGCCGTCATCAACCGGATGGGGTTCAACAATGCAGGTCTCGACAATTTCGTCGCGAACCTCAAAGTGTATTCCGGTGCCGTGCCACTCGGCGCGAATGTCGGGGCGAACAAGGAGAGTGACGACCGAATTGCGGATTATGTGCGCGGTGTCGAGTCCGTTGCGCCCCATGCGGACTATATCACGGTCAATATTTCCTCGCCCAATACACCGGGCCTGCGCGGCTTGCAGGACAAGGCATCGCTCGAAGCTTTGCTGATGGCGTGCGGTGCGGCTGAGCGTGCGGGCAAGCCAGTCTTCCTGAAAGTGGCGCCGGATCTCGACCCGGAAGCCATTACAGATATCTGCGGCGTTGTGCGCGGACCGGGCGCATGGCTGTCCGGCCTGATCGTTTCCAACACGACGATTGCGCGACCGGACAGCCTGAAGAGTGCTGACAAGGGTGAGGCGGGGGGCCTATCTGGCGCGCCCCTCATGAAGCCCTCCACGGACGTGCTGGCAAGTTTCGCGCGTGAACTGAAGGATGAGTTTGATCTGATCGGGGCAGGCGGCATAGCCAGCGGGGCCGATGCGTATCGCAAGATTCGGGCAGGGGCCCATGCGGTCCAGCTTTATTCTGCGATGATCTATGAAGGGCCCGGTCTGGCCGAACAGATCAATCGCGAACTTGTCCGCCTGTTACAGGCGGACGGTTTCACGACGCTGGCTGATGCGGTCGGGAAAGATCTCTGAACAGGCGCGGCACATAGGCGCCAAGCGCAGCCGCACGAAACACATACATTGTCAGAAAAGCTGCCCAGACACCGGTATTGCCCCAGGCCGGACGCAGCAGCATGTCGGCGCCGAGATAGAGCACAGCTGAGATGACTCCCGCATTCCGCAGGGCGCGGCCTTGGGTCGTGCCAAGGAAAAGCCCGTCCAGCTGCCACGCAGCGATGCCGAGCAGGGGGACAGCGGCGCACCACGGAAGATAGGCCAGCGTTGCGGCGCGCGCCTCTGGATCACGAATGAAGGTTTCGATCACCCAGCCGCCGCCGAAAAGATAAAGCAGCGAGATCGCTGCGCCGGAGATAAGGGCGAACTCTGTTGTCAGGCGCATGGCCCGGGCAAGCCGTTTGCCGTCGCGCGCGCCATAGGCTTCGCCAGCTTCTTTCTCCGCCACGAAGGCAAATCCGTCCAATACAAAGGCGGCGACGGTAATGAACTGGAGCAAGACTTCATTGCCGGCCGTCACCGCAGTGGAGATCAGCGTGCCGGAGCGGACAAACCAGGCAAAGCAGAAGACCAGCGCCAATGTGCGGATCATGATGTCGCGATTGGCCGCAAACGGCGCGGTGAGCTTGTCCCGGTCCAGCAGGCGGGCATGGCCGCGGAAGGCAGGCGCGACAAGGATAAGGCCGAAGATCAGCGCGACCCATTCAGCGATGGCTGTGCCTGCGCCAATCCCGGTCGGCCCCCAATCGAGGCCTGCGACGAACCAGGCATCCAGCCCGGCATTGGTGCCATTCATCACGATCTGGAAGGCGAGCATCTGGCCGGTCTTGCCAGTGCCGAGCATCCAGCCGGTGACGGCGAGGCCCATCAGATATGCGGGCGCGCCCCAGATGCGTGCATTGAAATAGCCCTTGGCAAGGGACTCGACGGTCTGAGTCCCTTCGAAGGCCGCGAACGTGCCTATCTTCAGAAGAGGAGAGAGCAGGAAAAGCGCCACTCCGATCGCGCCACCCAGCATGAGTGCGCGCAGGAGGATGGCGCGGGATTCGGCTGTGTCGTGCTGGCCATTGGCCTGCGCCGTCAGGCCTGTGGTCGACATGCGCAGGAAGCCGAAGCCCCAATAGATGAAACTGTAGGCCACAGCCGCGATGGCGACGGCAGCCAGATCTGCCTTGTCCCCGAACCGGCCCATGATGGCCGTATCAACGACGCCCGTCGTGGCGGTCGCGGCTTGCGCCAGAATGATCGGCACGGCGAGGGAAATGACTTTTCCGCGGGTCAGCATGACCGCCCGCTTAGCGTGATTGCCGGGTGGGGGCGAGGCCTATTCCGGGTGCAGCGCTGTATAGAGTTCACGCGCCTCAGGCAGCGCTATCAGGAGATAGAGCGGGAAGGCAGCGGTGATCAGGATCAATACAACAGGCACGAAGCGTGCGGCTTCGGGCAGGCGCAGCTCGTCCTGAATGGCCGACACGCATGTCAGCATCAGGCTTGCGAGGGCCAGCCCGGCAAGCGTGTCGCTCGGCCAGTGCGCACCAAGATAGATTCGAGAGACGGCGATCATGATGGCGAGCACACCAAAGGCCAAGGCGAGGAGACGGCCGGGAAGCTTGCGGAATACGGCCAGCGCGAGCAGGGCCAATGCGCCATAGATGAGCGCTGAATTGGTGGCATGCCCGCTCGGAAAGCTGAAGGATTCAACGCCGCCATAGAGATCGACTGTGGGTCGGGGACGGGCGATCGTCATCTTCAGAAATTTCACGATGAGCGGCATCAGTGTGAAGGCCGTGCCAAAGAGCAGGGCTTCGCGCCACGCCTTTGCAGCCAGCAGGGCCAACACGGTCGTGAAGGCCACGAAGACAAGAAAGCGAGTGTTCCCGAGCGCCGTGACGGCGAGCATCAGCAGGTTCAGTGTTTCGGTGCGAAGGGCGGGCACTGCGTCCGTGATGGCACGATCAAACGCCTCAAGCGGCCAGAGGCCGGCCTCGCCCAAGGCGAGACCGGCGAATACAAGCAGGCTGAGACTGGCGCACAGCCATTGCGTTCGGGAAAAATGCATGAGGCTTGAATGCCTCACACATCATCCGGTTCCAAGCCCTAGCGGCGGTTCATCACCATCTGGAATATATCGTCCACGGCATTGCCGTCGCCATCTGCATCGAGAAGGCCGCCGAGCATACCCATCGCGCCGGTCTGGGCCTGAGCCTTGGATTGTCCTCCCAGAAGGCCGCCCAGCAATCCGCCGATACCGCCTTGCGCAGGTTGAGGCTGCTGGCCGCTCAACATGCCGGCAAGTGCGCCCGCCATGTCAGGCTTCTTGGTCTGCTTGGAAAGCGAGGCCATTGCCATGGACGCAACCATGGGCAAGACGGATTTCAGGACCTGTTCGCTGAGGCCGGTTTTCTGGGCAGCCTGCGCGGCGACCGCTCGGCTGGTGTCCTTCGACCCGAGCAAATGGCCGAGAATGGCATTGCCATCGGCGATGGCGTTCGGTTGAGCCAGAGATTCCGGCTGGTCGAGATATTGCTCATGCTGGCCGTTCTGCAGCGCGCCGAGCAGGGATTGAAGCCCGCCGGGCTGTTGGACATTACGCTGAAGACCACCGGCGATGGCTGGCAACAGGGCCTTGATAGCCGCTTGCGCCATGTCCGGCTGCAGGCCAGTCTGCTGCCCTACCTGTTGTACGGCAGCGCCATTATTCGTTTGTGTCAGCATGTCAAAAAGGTTGATCCCAGCCATTCCCGTCTCCGTTCAGATTTAACTTGGGTTATACGTAACAATCGATTGTTGAACGCAAGATGACTGGACGGGTGGGAATGTCAGCTGGGTTGAAAAGCGCAGTCTATACCGGGTCACGGGCGCGGAATATTTCTTCGTCCAGTTCGCCCTCCCATTTCGCCACCGCCGTCGCAACGGTGAGATCGCCCGTCACATTGGTGACGGTGCGCATCATGTCGAGGATGCGGTCGAACGGGAACAGGACGGCGATGACGACCACAATCTGTTCCGGCGTGGCCCCGATCACGCTGAGCGTAGTGGCGGCAAGGAACAGGCTGACCGAGGGAATGCCGGCTGTGCCGATCGAGACGAGCGTCGCCATCAGGATGATGGTGAGATACATGCCGGCCGTCATGGGCGTGCCCATGGCCTGGGCCGCGAACAGGGCAATCACGCCCTGATAGAGTGCGGTGCCGTCCATGTTGATCGTCGCGCCGAGCGGCAGGACGGAAGAGGCGACCGGCTTGCCAATGCCCAGGTTTTCCCGCGCACAGGAAATCGTCATGGGCAGTGTGGCATTCGAGGAAGATGTCGAGAAGGCGACGGCCTGCGCGTCGACCGCGCCGCGGAAGAAGGGGATCAGGGGCAGGCGTAAGCCGCCCCGAATGATCAGGCCATATGTGATCAAGATGTGCAGGATACAGGCGAGATAATGGGTGAGCGTCAGCTTGCCGAGGAAGACAAGAATGTCGAGGCCGCGCTCGCCAAGCACCCAGGCCATCAGGGCGAAGACGCCGAATGGTGCTGTTTCCATGACGATCAGCGTCAGCTTCATGACGGCTTCAGCCGCGCTGTTGATGACATTTGCGAGTGGCTTGCCGGCTTCGCCCGTCATCAGGATGCCGATGCCGAGCATGATGGCGAAGAAGATGATCTGCAGCACGTCGCCATTGGTCAGGGCTGCGACCGGATTGGTCGGGATGATGGAGAGCAGCGTATTCATCAGCTGTTCGCCGATGCTGCCCGGTTGCGGGTTTGCATCGAGCCGGGCTTTGGCCTCGGCAATGTCAGCCGCTGAGGCAATCGAGAGATCAAAGCCCGCGCCGGGCTGGATCAACGTGCCCATGAGCAGGCCGAAACTGACGGCAATGACCGTGGTGCCCATATACATGAGCAGGGCGCGCCCGCCGAGGCTGCCGAGCTTTTTGGGATCACCCATGGCCAGCACGCCGGACAGCAGCGTGGTGAAGATCAGCGGGACAACCAGCATCTTGATGAGGTTGATGAAGGCATCGCCAATAGGCTTGGCCCAGGTGGAGACATTGGCGCTGGCGGCTTCCGGGCCGAGCCCATAGCGAAGGCCAAGGCCGACGAGCGCGCCCAGAACCAGACCTGCGATCACCCGTTTCCAGAGATCAATGCCAAACCACCATTTCATAAGCTGCTCCTGCCCCGTCTGTAGCGCCCGACGGTACGGCGCGCTGCCGGGGAAGGCAATCGCGCGGTGCGCATTCCTGCAGCTTGCCAGTCGGATGATGAAAAGCCTATCAGGCAGGATGCAGTCTTCCCTGCCCTACTTGCCGATTGATGATGTGCTGGCCGAAATCTGCGCGGGCCTGCGCGACCATGCGCGGCTTGTGCTCGCGGCGCCGCCCGGCGCAGGCAAGACGACGCGCGTGCCCCTGGCGCTGGCGGGCCTGCTCGGCGAAGCCCCCATCATTGAAGGCAAGATCATCATGCTGGAGCCACGGCGCATTGCGGCGCGCATGGCGGCGCAGCAAATGGCGAATTCTCTTGGAGAGAAGCTCGGCCAGTCGGTCGGCCTGACGACAAGGGTGGACCGAAAGGTGTCTGCGGCGACGCGGGTGGAGGTGATTACGGATGGCCTGTTCACGCGGCGCATCCTTTCCGACCCGGAATTGGCAGGCGTCGGCGCGGTGATTTTTGACGAATTCCACGAGCGTAGGCTGAATTCGGATTTGGGACTGACGCTGGCGATGGAAGCCCAGGGCGCTTTGCGCGACGATCTGAGAATCCTGATCATGTCGGCCACGCTCGATACGGAAAAGGTATCCAGCGTGCTCGGGGCTCCGGTCGTGGAGAGTCAGGGGCGGCAATATCCCGTGGAGTCGAAATATCTCGGCCGGTCGCAGGACCGGATCGAAGACCGTATGGCAGCTGCTGTGCGCAAGGCGCTGCGCGAAGAGGAGGGCTCGATCCTCGCCTTCCTGCCCGGCGCGCGGGAAATCCAGCGAACGGCCGAACAGCTAGAGACCGTGCCTGACAAAGTGCGCGTGGCCCCTCTGTTCGGCGCATTGAGCCCGGCAGAGCAGGATGCGGCCGTGTCACCGGCGCCGGAAGGAATGCGCAAGATTGTGCTGGCGACGGATATTGCGGAGAGCGCGCTGACCATTGAAGGCGTGCGGATCGTGATCGATTCCGGCCTCTCGCGCGTGGCGGAAGAGGCCGCCGGCGGGCTGGGGACGCGTTTGTCCACCGTGAAGGCCTCGCGTGCGTCAGTTGATCAGCGTCGCGGCCGGGCGGGGCGATTGTCGCCGGGTGTCTGTTATCGGTTATGGGATGAGGCGGCGACGCGGGGCCTGATGGCCGCGCCGGTTCCGGAAATTCTGAAAAGTGATCTCTCCGGGCTCGTTCTCACCCTCGCGGAATGGGGCGAGCGAGACGCAACGCGTCTGACCTGGATGGATGCGCCGCCTGCTGGACGGCTGAAGGCGGCGCAGGAACTGCTCTCGACGTTAGGTGCCATTGATGAAACGGGCGCGTTGACGGTGCTTGGCTCTGAAATGGCCCGCCTGCCCTTGCCACCCCGGCTGGGTGCCCTGGTGGCGAGCGCGCCGAACGCGGAAGCGCGCGCGCTGGCCGCGGAGATTGCCGCTCTTGCCGGGGAGCGGGGCATGGGCGGAAATTCACCGGATCTGCGCGACCGGCTGGCCGGGTTCCGCCGCGATGGCTCGCCGCGCGCCCGCAGCCTGAAGGCGCAGGCGAAAAGCTGGGGGAAGGGGGCTGCGCCGGGCGGGGATGTGGCGAAACTTCTGGCGCGCGCCTGGCCGGACCAGATTGCCCGCAAGCGCCCCGGCAGTGCGGGCAGCTACCTCATGGCGTCAGGGCGCGCAGCCATGCTGCCGGAGACCGAATCGCTGGCGAAGCAGGATTGGCTGGTGATTGCAGACCTTGGCGGCGCAGCGAAAGAGGCGCGGATTTCGCTGGCCGCGCCGATTTCAGAGGCGGACGCGCTGGAAATTGGCGGCATCGTCTCCGAAGACCGGGCCAGCTTCGACCCAAAGACCGGAAAATTTGCCGCGCGGCGGGTGAAGGCGCTCGGCGCGATCATCCTGTCGGAAAGTCCGCTGCCAAAGCCGAGCCCGACTGTGGCCGCCCGCGCGATGCTTGAGGCAATTGCGGAAGAGGGCTTCGAAGCCATCGGCGCAGGCGATGTGGTGCGCGAAACACTGGCCCGGATTGCAATGCTTGAAACAGCCGGGTGCTTGGATGAAACGGGTTGGAACACAGTGAAACTGGTTGAGACGGCAAGCGACTGGTTGTTCCCCCTGTTGAAACGGAAAGGTGCGCAGGTGCCTGCGCCCCATGCGGTGCGCGAAGCCCTGATCGCCTCGCTCGACTGGCAGGTGCAGGAAGCGCTGCGCAAGGAGGCGCCGCTCAGCCTGTCGCTGCCGTCCGGCCAGACGGCGCAGGTCGATTATCTCGATGATCGCGCGCCGCTCATATCTGCGCGGGCGCAGGCTTTTTATGGGTTGGGTGACCACCCGAAACTGGCTTCGGGGCGGGTGCCGGTAACCGTGGAAATGCTATCGCCGGGCATGAAGCCTGTCGCCACGACACAGGATCTCGGCCGGTTCTGGGGAGTGGGCTATCTGGACATGGCCAAGGACATGCGCGGGCGGTATCCGAAGCATGACTGGCCGTCCGATCCGGCCTCCGCAAAGGCCCATGAAGGGCGCACAAAGAAAAGATTGTAAGGAACCGGGCGGGGGAGGTGGCGTTTCTGTTTGCATAGTCACTTATGGAGACGACCATGAAAATCGCCAGCCTGACAATGATTTCTGCCGCAATGGCAGCCCTGGCGGCCCAAGCAGAATTGCCCGCTCCGCCGCAGGAGCCGGTCACGTATGAAACGGCCCCCGCTGCCTGCGCTGTCGAGGAATTCACGATCTATTTCGAGCGGGGTGTTACCCAGCTTGGCGATCAGGCTGAAGCGGTTCTGGATGCTGTGGCTGCGGATTCAGCTCAGTGTGAATACTTCCGGATTGAAGTCGCCGGCCATGCAGATGCGACCGGTCCGGAAGACGTCAATCAGCGTGTTTCCGAGGACCGTGCCGAAGCTGTCATGGCTGCTCTGGAAGCCCGCCGGATTTCTGCTGAGCAGATTGGTGTCATGCCGAAAGGCGAGGCCAGCGCCTATGCGGCCAATGGCCTGGTCGAGCCGTTGAACCGGAAAGCGACGGTCCGTCTCGTTCCGGTTTCCGCGAACTCGCGGGATTCCTAGAAGTTCCTAATGAGGGCGGCTCTCGGCTGAGTCGCCCCATTCCATGCCCATATTCTTCTTCATCCAGTCTGCAAATGTTGCAGGCTTTTCGAGTGTCTTGGGGTCGAGTGTTCCGTAAGCGACGAGCGGACCATCGCGACCCTCAAGCCGGACGCCTTTGACGCGCTGTGTGCCTTCGGTCCAGTCGGCATGAGTGGAGGGATCGAGCAACAGCATGACCTGCTGGCCGCCTTTGCCCTCTTCATCCCGGCCAAAGACCAGGCCGTATACTTTCTCCCGACCGAACAGCCCATGGCTGGATGCCTGGCGTTTGCCGTCCAGCAGGACTTCATCCCAGAGCAGGTTCCGTCGCCATTGAAGGACGTGCATCTGCTCATCTTTCACGATCTTGATATCGACATGGTGCAGGGACAGGCGAACGATCTCGGCGTGCATGGCTAATCTCCAAATTATCGAAAAACGATAATGTCAATTATGCGCAGCGTCAAGGCGTCTCGAATGGGCAGGGGGATTGGTAGGTTACTGCCGCGTCGGTGCCCGGATGGCGGAAGATCAACTCGGTCGCGTGCAAGTGCAGCCGGGAGGTCATGTACAAGGCATCATCATGGGCATAGAGGTCATCGCCCAGGATTGGATGCCCCAGCGCGGCAAGATGGACGCGGAGCTGGTGAGTGCGTCCGGTGAGGGGTGTCAGCTGAACCCGTGCAGCTTGTGCGTGGCGCGTCAGGACCTGAAATCTGGTCTGGCTCGGCTTTCCTGTTTCATGGTCCACTTTCTGGCGAGGCCGGTTGGGCCAGTCATTCACAAGCGGCAAGTCAATCAGGCCGGCATCCTCGACGGGCGGCTGCCAAACATCGGCGAGGTAGGTCTTGTGCACACGACCTTGTTCAAATTCAGCGGACAATGCGCGCTGCACATGCTTGGATCTGGCAAACAGCAACAAGCCACTCGTCGACATGTCCAGGCGGTGGACGGTCAGCGCGTCGGGATAGGTTTGCTGGATACGTATGCGCGCGCAGTCGGCCTTCTCCGGACCACGCCCTGGAACAGAGAGCAGTTCGGCCGGTTTCTCCGCGACGATCAGCCAGTCATCGACATGAAGGATCGTCGGCATTTCGGCCGGGGGTGTGTAGGGGGATGTCAAACCAATCCTGCTCCGTTGGAACCAGACCCCCACACATACGTTTGCAGGGGGACGCCTTCGCTCTGGGGGCTGACTGATAAAGGAGTTATGGAAATGAAAAAGCCACTTATTGCAATTCTGTTCGGTCTTGGCGCATTCGGTCTCGCAGCCTGCGACACCAATGAGGGCCCTGCTGAAGAACTCGGTGAAGAAATTGACGACGCTGCAGACGAACTCGAAGACGAAACCAACTAGTCCGGTTTCTCTCGACAAAGAAAAGCCAGCCTTTCGGGGCTGGCTTTTTTTATGGGGCTGTTTTGGGCGGACGTTTCTAGCTGGAGCGCGCAGATGCGGCTGTTACCTCGGCTTTCTGGTGATTGACATTCTTGGCTTCCGCAAAACTCTTCGCATCCAGATCCATCACGTCGACGATTTCGCGCGTGATCGGGTTAAAGAGCGCGATGCGGTGGCCGAATCGCACGGTCTGGAGGTTCGGCTCTTTCAGGGAACCCTCGAGAATGATTGGAAACTCAGCACTCGTCGCAGGGACTTTTACAGGCAGTATCATGCCGGGAACGATGGAATCTTCCAGCGGCGATGCGCTAAGGCAGATGCCACGTTTCTCAATGCCAATCTCGCAGTCGCGCCCCTGAAGGGAGAAGTCGCGATCATAGATGGCAAAGTCGGCTTCCTGAAAATGATCCACCGGCGTCACGTCAGGCCGGGGCAGGCTCGGCTGTAGCACAACAGCCAGTCCTGCAGCGGCCGCAGCGCCTGTTGAAAATAAAGTAGAAACAATGGTTTCGGGGGTCATGGTGTCCATCCAGCTATCTGGTGGACCAATGCATTCACCCCGGCTTGGTTCCAGCAAATGTGTCGGGACGTGTCATTCGTGCGGCGCAAGTGTGAGGCGAAAGACCGAGCCCGCGGGGCCAGTTTCAGCCAAGACCAATTCGCCGCCCATGGCTCGCGCCAGCTCTCTAGCGATGACAAGCCCAAGTCCGCTGCCCGTTTGCCGGGTCGTGCCGGCAAACGGGGTGAACAGGTTCGCTGCGGCCTTCTCCGGCATGCCAGGACCCGTGTCGGAAAAGACGATTTCATTGGTCTCTAAGCTGACGAAGATGCGGGAAGGGTCAGACCCGGCCGCTGACATGGCTTCGGCGGCATTTCGGAGCAGGTTTGCGGCGATGCGATGCAGGTGGTCAGGATCGGCCATCACATGTTCCAGCATATGAACATTGTTGACGAACTCGACCGATGGCCAGGCGGCGAGCGCTTCGTCGGCGGCCTCATCGAGCGCCTGTCGCAATTCAACCTGCTCCAGTTCTGCCGGCTGGGGCGTCGCCTTGCCATAGTCCAGCGTTTCGGTTGCCAGTGTGATTGCGCGGGTGAGCGCGCGCTCGAGTCGGGGGGCAGCCTTCTGTACACGCACGTCGTCCGAGCGGGCCAGGGAATCCGAAACCAGCTGGGCTGATGCCAGTGAGTTGCGGAGATCATGGTTGATCTTGGCCACTGCGGTGCCAAGTTCGGCCAAGTGAGAGCGCTGCCGGAAGCTTTCAGCCACGGCGCTCTCCATGTCGGCCAGCGCATTCTGGGCCCTGCCGATTTCGTCGCGCCGTTTGGTGTGAGGCAGGCGACGGGTCCATGAGCCGGGATCCATCCTGAATTGTTCGACGCTCAGCGTAACCCGCTGCATGGGACGCACGACGAGGAGGTGGAGTAAGACATAGATGATCGTGGCGGCGGCAAGTGCGATCAGCAGGGAAAGAGCGGCAATGCGGCGTGCATAGGCCAACAGCGCGGATTTCATCGGTGCGTGCGGCATCAGAACTTCGATGACCCGGTCTTCGTTCACGCCCTGCGCGGTGACTACCAGCACACGGTCATCCGGTGCGAAGAACGCGCCAAACGTATTGGCGACGCGGTTCGTGGATGTTGCCTCTCGCAGGTCGAGCATATGCATGTCGCCATCCAGAGGCATTTGGGCTGGCAATAGCTGGAAACGCATGTCGTCTTCCATTTCGGTGACGGCCCAGACTTCGGCATATTTGAGGAGCTCTGCCGACAATTCTTCGGAAACCGATCGGTCCGGCGCAGCTTCGAGGGCGAGGGATGCGATCCGGGCGGCTTGAACGCGTTCGGTCAGCCAGCTCGTACGGAAACCGGATGCACTCGGCACAAAGATGAAGGCTTCGACGACCAGAATGGCGAGTATGGTCAGGCCAAACAATCGAAATGAGAGGCTGTCGAACCAGCGCGCCCCGGCGCGGGTTTTCGTCAGAGCCGGCGGGGGCAGGTCGGCGGTGTCGTTCACACCGCCTGAACTAGCCTAGGGGATACGTTGGAGCAAGCCGACGAGTCGCTTTGCGCTCTTTCCGAACACAACATCGGCATAGTGCGCATTGGCAGCGCGTTTCACCCCTTCGGCCCGGGTAGGGTAAGGAGAGATGAAATTGGTCAGTTCCTTCACGCCAAGTCCATTGGACATGGCCACAGAAACCAGTTGAAGCAAGTCTCCGGCCTCCTTGCCGACGATTGACGCACCGAGCAGTTTGCCTTTGCGCACAATCAGTTTCACTTCGCCGTCTGTGTCAGCTTCGGCAATGGCGCGGTCGCTCTCCTCGAATTGGAAGCTCGGCGTCGTGATATCGTCTCCATGCTTTTCGCGGGCTTCGGCTTCTGTCAGACCCAGCTGGGCGACTTCCGGCGATGTGTAGGTGACGGCGGGCACCGGCAGGCTGTCTGCTTTTGTCCGCTGCTTGAAGAAGGCGCGGCGGGCAAAAACCGAGGCGTGCCAGCCAGCGATATGCGTGAATTGTTCGCGGCCGGCGGCATCGCCCAGCGCCCAGACCCGGCGGTTTGAGGCTGACCGTAAATTGTCGCCGACAATAATGCCCTTTCGGTCATGATCGACGTCGCCCTTGTCGAGATCCATGCCGTCAAAAACGGTCTGGCGACCGACGGCGACGAGCAGGTGTGATCCTTCGACCGTCCAGGCCTCGCCGTCCTTTGGCTCTGTGTGGACGCGGATGGTCTTTCCGTCCTGTTCAACCTTCGTAGCCTTGTAACCTTCCAGAAGAGTGACGCCTTCGGCGCGCAGGGCTTCGATGGCGATCTCGGCGTGGGCACGGTCGGATCGACCGAGTGCCTTGCCCATCTCGATCACGGTGACCTTGGCACCGAGCCGGACAAAGGCTTGCGCCATTTCCATCCCGATTGGACCGCCGCCGAGGATGACAAGGTGTTCGGGAAAGTCCGGCAGGTCGAAAATGGTTTCATTGGTCAGGTAGGGTGTGTTGGCGAGTCCTTCGATTGGCGGAATGAAGGCACGAGACCCTGTGGCGATGATGATGCGCCGGGCCTTTACCCGCGTGGTCGGGGAGATGACGGTGTCTGGGCTGGCAAACTTTGCATGTTCGCGGATAACCGTGCAGCCAAGGCCTTCAAATCGTTCCTGACTATCGACCGGCGCAATGGTCGCGATGGACGTGCGCACGTGCAGCTTCACCTTTTCCCAATCGATTCTTGGCGGTGTGGTCTCGATACCGAACTTGCCAGCCTCGCGCACTTGGGCGGCGGCCTTGGCAGCGCTGAGCAGGGCTTTCGACGGGACACAGCCGGAATTCAGGCAATCACCTCCCATCTCGCCTTTTTCATACAGCACGACCGAGAGCCCGAACTGGGCTGCACCAGCCGCAGCCGACAGGCCAGCTGACCCAGCGCCGATAACGACAAGATCGGCTTTCATCTCGCGCATCGGGGCGGCGCCCGGCGAATGCGGCGCAGGGGAGGTCGCGACCTTGTCTGGATCCGCCGATCCGGCGAGCGGTGCACGGGCATTTTGGTCGGCATTGTCGGACATCAGGCAGCCTCTTCAATCTGGTTGGCCTTCTTGGGAAAGAACTTCTTCCACGCGACGGGTAACAGGGACACAACGCCCAGGGCGATCGCGGCGGGAAGCAGGTTCTGGAAAACGGAGGCAAGATCGGGATCTTCGCCCTTGGCGAACGTCGCGCCGAGCCCTGCGCCGACCCAAGTATAGGCGATCACACCCGGTATGATGCCGAGCGCCGTCGTGATGGCATAATCTCGATACTTGGCGCCGAGGATGGCAGGCAGGATATTGGCGACAGGGAACGGCATGGCCGGAATGAAGCGCATGGCAAACATATAGGCCATGGGGCTGTTCTGGAATTCGGTCCGGACCTTGTCGGCATAGCCGCTTGCGATCTTCCGCATGAAGCTGCCCAGCGAAGTCTTTGCTGCCAGGAAGAGCAGGCTGGCGCCGAGGGTTGCGCCCACCACGGTGGCGAGCGTGCCGCCGGCGAGGCCGAACAGGAAGCCCCCACTGATCGTGATCCACAGTGCGCCAGGCAGCATGAAGACTGTGCTGGCTGCATAGACGCCCACATAGGCGGCAATGGCCAGGATCAGGTTGTCTTCAACGAACGCGCGTAGCGAGGCCTGCTGCTGGCGCAGTGTCTCAAGCGAAAGATAGTCGAACAGGCCGAAGAACCATGCGGCGATCAGGCCACCCGCAATCAGGTAGAGGGGCCACAGGCGCAACCAGAGCGGGCGCGAAGCGTGTTGGGTTTCTTCGGTCATTTGGCAGGGTCCGTCCGGGTATCATTGAGCGACCAGTCATAGGTGTAGCCGCGGATTTTGGGCGTAGCGCGGATATTCTCGGCGAGCGCCGGCTCGGCATATTGAAGCAGGTGTTTGATAACGCCATCTTTCGATCCGCCGAAGTCGACCTCAAACCATTTGTAGATAGACGATACAGTAAGTCCGCGGTTTCCGACCGTTACACCACGAGGGTGATTGATGTAAGCACGCGCAGCGGCGTCGAGGTCTGCATCAAGTGTGTTCGCCGTCCAGGCGCGAGTGAGCAGGTTCGGGCAGCCATAAGAGGCGCAATTGATGGCGTAATGGACGCGCGAGTCCCCGAAGCGGGGGCGCAAGATGTCGTGCTCAATGGCATCGAGCGAGACTTCGCGGCCGCCAGCCATTACGGTCACTTTCTTCCAGGGCCCCCCGAACAGGAAACCGTCGCGGATCGAATCCAGCGGGTACTTCTCCGCGATGTAGCGAACCGTCACAGCATTGTAGAGATTGGTCCATGCAGCGAAGGTGGCATCGTCCGTGCCTGCCAGGTCACGCGCCTCAAAGCTGGCAATATAAGTGTCGAGCGTCGCGCGGTCGGCGGTACTGGCAGAAAGCGCGGCATAGTCCACGCGGTTCACGCCGTCCGTGCTTTCATGGACATAGGTTTCAAGAAGCTGGGTCCATGCGTCATTTCCCTGCGCCACACCGGGCAGGGCGAGGCAGCTGGCCAGAGCCAGGCCAACGAGCGGGCGAACAAGAAAGTGGAGATCAGGCATAAGCATCGGGTCTGAAGTATGGGGCGAAAGATGCCCCCGCATAGCCTGATGCCTGGAAAAGATCGCGTCACGACTGCGTGCGCCGGGCTAACGCCCTCGTGAGGGAGATGTCAGCGACTGCCTGCGCTGGCGTGCGCGTCCAACTCCATCCAGTCCCGGAAGGGTAGGTTGTAGACCATATCCATGACCTCGAACCCTATCCCATTGGGGCGGCGAGAGCTCGAGTTCCAGAGAATGACGACTCCGGTGTCGCGGTCCGGATCGAACAGGATATAGGATCGGTAGCCTTCCACCGCGCCGCGATGGCCAACCACCCGGTCGCCCGCCTCTCCGTATTTGTAGACGCGCCAGCCAAGCGCGTAGCGGGCATCCCGGACTGTACCCCGATAGCGTCGGGACATGCCCGATTGTTCGCGCCGCGTGTAAATGCGCGGGGTCTGGAGCAGTTCGAGGGCGGAATCACTGAGGATATCCGGCAGCAATCCCATATGCGCCCGGGCATAGAGCGCAAGATCGCGGATCGAACCGTTCACGCCGCCGGCTGCAGGGACGTTGTAATAATCGTCATTCACGATCTTCTTGCGCGGTGGGCCGGCCGCGCGGCTGTTTTTTGAATGCGGACGGGCCCAGGACCGGGAGTTTTCAAGCCCGGCGCGACCGATGCTGGCCGTTACCATGCCGATGGGTTTGAATATTGAGGTCTCTACGGCATCAGCATAGCGCGACTGGGTCACGTCCTCGATCACTTCGGCGATGCTGTCATAGGCAACATTCTGATAGGTGTGACAGTCACCAATCGGACAGATGGGCTTCAGCGATTTCAGGCTGTTGCGAATCTCGGCTGGGTCCCAACCATCTTCCAGCCGCGTATCATAGGCATTTGGCAGGATACCCAGTCGGTGCGAAAGCACATCTTCGAGCGTCGCCGTGGTTTCACCGCCATTGGGAAGTCGCAGCGTGGTTGCGTATTTCGATACCGGGTCGGTGATGTTCAGGCGCGCTTCTGTCGCAAGGATCGCGACTTCGGTCGCGGCCACGCCTTTGGACAAGGATGCCCAACGAAACACCGTCTCGTCTGTAACGGGCTCTCCGCCCGACTGGGTGATGCCATACCCTTTGGCAAAGGCGACCTCGCCCCGGTCGATCACGGCAACAGAGAGGCCGACAATGTCTTCATCTGCGGCGAGCCGCGTCAGCCGGGCATCCAGACGGTCATAGTCTATGAACTGTGCGTGCGCTGTGATGGGAAGCGCGATCATGGCCAACAGGCACGGGATGGCAAAGCGTGGAAACCGCATTGGACCTCTTCGAACTCTTTTGCCCAGCCTCAGCGTGCAGAGTTCACAAGACTCTCTGGCCATGTAAAGAGTCTTGGGCGCGGAGAGACAGATTTATTCGGTTCTGGCTGTCGGTTCGGCTTGACTTCGAACCTCTGCTGCCTGTATTGGCCCCTCTTTCCGAGATTCTTAGCTTTCAGAGCAGACCCATGAAACGCACTTTCCAGCCAAGCAACCTTCGCCGCAGCCGCACCCATGGTTTCCGCGAGCGCATGTCGACTAAAAACGGCCGCAAGGTGCTGGCACGTCGCCGCGCCAAGGGCCGCAAGTCACTGTCCGCTTAAGGCGGCAGGCCACGGACCGTCTCACGCAGGCGGCAACAGGCCATGACCAGCAAAACAGATAAAACCGAATTTGAGGTCGCCCGTCTTCGCGTGCGACCTCAATTTCTTTATGTGCGTCACGGAAAAACCGAGCGGCGCAAAGCCCTTTTGGTGCAGGCGCGACGCCGTAAAGGGGCCAGTCCGGGCGCGCATGCCGGCGCTGGATTTACCGCCACCAAGAAGATCGGGAATGCGGTCATTCGCAACCGGGCGAAACGGCGCTTGCGCGAAGCGGCGCGTGTTCTCTTGCCGCAGCATGGAAAACCGGGGTGGGATTATGTCTTCATTGCACGTATGGACACCGCTGACATTGCGTGGCCGCGTTTGCTTGACGATATGGAAAGCGCGCTGATAAGCCTCGCCGCTGATTAACCCCTGCCGCCGATTCCGGCGTGCTCACAAGATTTGCCGGGATCCCGCCAGATGGAAAAACCTGACCAGCGCAATTTTCTGATCGCCATGGTCGCGATGATCGCGTTCGTTTTTGCCTACCAGGCCTTCATCATGAAGCCCGCCCAGGAAGAATTCGAAGCCAATCAGGCCGTGCGCGAGGCCGAGCAGCAAACCGGCCCGACAGTGGCCTCTGATGCGCCGGCGATTGCTGAAATCAAGCCGGTCGAGGAAGCGCTGCAGGATGATGCCCGCGTGCCGTTTGATGCCGCCTCTGTGGATGGGTCGATCCGCCTTGCTGGCTCGCGCATCGACGATCTCAGCCTGAAAAAGCACTACCTCACTGTCGACAAGGAACAGGAAGTTCGCCTGTTTCGTCCGGAAAACACCGAGTTTGGATATTTCGCCACCTGGTATTGGGCGGATGGATCGAAATTGGTCGCAGGACGCAATTCGCCCTGGAGCCAAGTCGGGGAAGGGCAGCTGACGCCCGGCAATCCGTTGATACTGCGGCTCGAGACAGAAGGCCTCGTCATCGACCGGGTGATCTCTGTTGATGAGGACTATCTCTTCACCTTCACGGATACGGTCACCAATAATTCCGGCGAAGCGCGCCAGCTTCGCGCGATTGGCTCGATCGAGCGGCATGGGGATTACAAGGAATTCCTTGAGACAACCGATCCGGGCTCCTCGGCCAAGAACGGCCTTGCACATATGGGTCTGATGGGCGTCGTGAACGGCGAACTGCGCCTGAAGAAATACAAGCCCTTGTTCCAGTTGAAGGACATCAAGGGCGAGACCAGTGAAGGCACGTTCCCATCTGACCAGGGCGGTTGGTGGGGCCTGTCGGACATGTATTGGCTGGGCGCGCTCGTGCCCCAACAGGACCAGTTCTTTGCGGGCCTTGTTGACAAGCGCAAGCTGTCACGTGGCCAGCCGCTGGAAGTGCGCACGGAATCCGCGCCACTGACGATTGCGCCCGGCGAAAGCCAGACCATGGCCAACAGCCTTTATGCCGGTGCGAAACGGTTTGACGTGTTGCAACAGTATCAGAACGAACTGGGTATTCCCCGAATGGTGGATGCCATCGACTGGGGCTGGGCCTTCTTCCTGACCAAGCCCTTCTTCTATGCGCTGGAATGGCTGTCCGGCATTGTGGGCTCGTTTGGCTGGGCGATTCTGGCCTTCACGGTTCTGATCAAGCTCCCGCTCGTGCCGCTCTACAATCAGAGCTACAAGTCCATGGCGAAAATGAAGAAGCTGCAAGAGCCGATGCAGGAAATCCGCGAGCGCTTCAAAGCCGATCCGCAGCGCCAGCAGCAGGAAGTCATGAAGCTGTACAAACAGGAAGGCGCGAACCCAGTCGGCGGCTGTTTGCCGATCCTGTTCACGATTCCCATCTTCTATGCGCTCTACAAGACGCTTTATGTGACCATCGAGATGCGCCATGCCTCTTTCGGCTTCCTGAAGGATTTGTCGGCACCTGATCCCACGGCCATCGGCAACCTGTTCGGTCTCATCCCGTGGTGGTCAGCCGCGGACATCAAGGCGATTCCGATCATCGGCATCATCATTGGTATTGGCATCCTGCCAATTCTCTATGGCGTGACCATGGCGGCCATCCAGACTCTCAGCCCGCCACCTCCAGACCCGACACAGCGCCGGATCATTCAGGCCATGCCGCTGGTCTTCATGTTCGTGTTCGGCGGATTTGCGGCAGGCCTTGTGATGTACTGGGTATGGTCAAACCTGCTCTCCTTCGCGCAGCAATATTTCATCATGCGGCGGAACGGTGTCGACACCGAGATTGGCAAATTTGTCAGCCGACTTGTGCGCGGCAAGAAGAAAGCGGCGGACTAGTCTGATGGAAACCGGAGACGCCTTCAGTGAAGACGCGCTCGAAGCGGGCCGCGTCCTGTTCGCCGGGTCGGTCGTGTTTGTCAAAGGCGTGGTGGACCTGAAGGGCCTGCCCACAGCGGATCGTCCGGAAGTCTGCTTTGCGGGGCGGTCCAATGTCGGCAAGTCATCGCTCATCAACGCGCTGACCAATCGCGCCAAGCTGGCGCGGTCTTCTGCGGAACCCGGCCGCACGCGCGAGATCAATTATTTTGACCTCGGCGAAGGCCGCATGTTCCTCGTCGATCTGCCGGGCTTTGGCTATGCCAAGGTCAGCCGGACACAGGCCGAGGGCTGGATGCGGCTGACACGCTCCTATCTTCGGGGCCGTCCGTCGTTGCGCCGGGTGTTCCTGTTGGTCGATTCTCGCCGGGGCCTGATGGACACTGACGAGGAGGTTATGACCATGCTCGACAAGTCGGCGGTCACCTATCAGATCGTCCTGACCAAGGTCGACAAGATGCAGAAGTCCGAAGTCGAAAAGCTCGTTGAAGAGATCGCCGGCAAGCTGAAAAAACGCGGCGCGGCGCATCCAGTTGTTCGCCAGACTTCGTCTGAGAAGGGGTGGGGCATCCCCGAACTTCGCGCCGAAATCGCCGGACTGGAATAGCGCCACGAATTGAGATTACATGTGCGCCGGAGAATAATCTGGAGCCGTGCATTCATGCCAATCGAGATCAAAGTTGATGACGTGACCAGCCCTGCCATGCTGGCCCTTCTCCAGACGCACGCGAATTTGATGTTGGCATTATCCCCTCCGGGCAGTTGCCACTTCCTGCCTGCGGAAGGATTGCGGGCACCGGACGTGACAGTCTGGTCAATGTGGGACGAGGAAGTTCTCGTTGGGTGCGGGGCACTGAAGGAGTTGCCAGGCGGTGTGGGCGAAGTGAAATCCATGCATACGCGTTCGGACCTGCGCGGGCAGGGGCATGGCCGCCGCATGTTGGAACACATCATGGCCGAAGCAGAGCAGCGCAACTATTCGGCGCTGTATCTGGAAACCGGGTCCATGGTCGGATTCCTGCCAGCACGGCGCATCTATGAGGCGTATGGCTTTGTCTATTGTTCGCCATTTGGTGACTACACGCTTGATCCGAACAGCGTGTACATGCATCGGGCCCTCTAGAATTCGAGTTTGTCACGGCGGCGATCCGCGCTAAAGGGGCCCGCATGACAGACCAGATTTCCGCTGCGCAATTCACCGCCCAGACGCTCTCAGAAGCGCTGCCCTATATCCAGCGCTATGCTGGCAAGACAATTGTCGTGAAGTATGGCGGTCACGCCATGGTGGACGAGCGCCTGTCGGCAATCTTTGCGCGCGACGTGGTTTTGCTGAAAACACTGGGAATTCATCCCGTCATCGTGCATGGCGGCGGGCCTCAGATTGGCAAATTGCTGGACCGGCTGGGCATCGTGTCCGAATTCAAGGGCGGCCTGCGGGTAACCGATGAAGCGACGATGGAAGTGGTCGAGATGGTCCTGTCGGGGCCTATCAACAAATCCATTGTGCGGGCGATCAATCAGGCGGGCGGCAAGGCCGTTGGCCTGTCCGGGTCGGACGGCAATCTGATCCAGGCCGAGAAGGCCAAGAAAACCGAACGCGATCCGGACAGCCATATCGAACAGGTTCTGGACCTTGGATTTGTGGGTGAGCCGACTGCAGTGGATACAAGCGTGATCGATGCGCTCCTGAAGTCCGACTCCCAGTTGATTCCGGTGGTTGCCCCGGTCGGAGTCGGCAAGGATGGCCATCGTTACAATGTGAATGCAGACACATCTGCCGGCGCGCTGGCCTCGGCACTGGGCGCCAGCCGCCTGTTCCTGCTGACAGATGTCGCTGGCGTGCTCGACAAGCAGAAGAATTTGATGCGCGAGATTGCCGTGGACGCCATTCCTGACCTGATCGCGGACGGCACAGCTGCAGGTGGCATGATACCGAAGCTTGAAACTGCGGCCCAATCCGTAAAACATGGGGTCGGGGCGGCAGTGATCCTCGATGGGCGTGCCCCGCACGCCCTGCTCATGGAGCTATTTACCGAACATGGCGCAGGTACGCTCATTTCTTAAAGGTCTTGCTTTTGTTGCAGCAGCGGCGGTTTTGCCCGCAATAGCGCACGCACAAGGGACGGGCGATGGTTGGAAGCTGTGTAACGAGACCAGCTTTATCATCGAAACAGCGGTTGGCCGCCCTGTAGGCGGCTCCGTCAATGTGGATGGCTGGACCAAATTGCAGCCAGGCTCCTGTCAGGTCGCCGTGCGGGCGCCGCTCGATCCGAAAATCCATTATGTCTATGGGCGTACATCGACTGCCCATCGGGGTGGCCTGAGAGAGTGGGGCGGCGAGCGCGAACTCTGCGTGGACCCCACCGGTGGGTTCTCGTTGGAAAGCCCGCCCAATTGCAATGCAATGGGTCTGGAAGCGCGAGGTTTCCGGGCGGTCGACATTTCCAGCCGCTCCCGCTGGACGACAACTTTCACCGAAATCGAAAATTATGACCGCGCGACCGCGCAGGCAGCCGGGATTCAGCGCCTGCTGGAAGAGGCGGGCGTATTGTCAGGCGCGATTGATGGCCGGATCGGATACAAGACCCGCACCGCCATCGGCAAATTTCTGGAAGAGAACAATCTGCCTGACTCGACGTCGGATTCAGACCTCATCGACTTCCTGGAGCAGGTGGCGAAGGAGAATGGCCGCAATGTCGGGTTTACCCTGTGCAACCGCACCGACAAACGGATCTGGAGCGCCATCGGACGCCGCGGCACCGAGGGCTGGGAGAGCCGTGGCTGGTGGATGCTCGAGGCGGGAGGTTGCGCGCGAGTGATCGACAAGGCCCTTCGCGGCACCGAGCACTATGTCTTTGGCGAGATGGAAGATGGGACGCGCATCCGAACGCTGGCAAAGGCATCGGATCCGTTCTGTGTGGGCCGGGCAAAGTTTGCGATCGTTGGCCGGGATGACTGCGAAGCGTCCGCCTATCGCACTGCGCTGTTCGCTGCCGCACCGGAGCCAGTTGACCAGCGTCTCGTGTTTGAGTTCTTCGAGCGGGACTTCGCCAAGGCCGGTAGTCAATGACCTCTCCAAAGGCGGGTGTACACCTCGCACCGTTCGGCAATTTCGGACATGTTACGGATTGGGTGTTCGACCTCGACAACACGCTCTATCCAGCAGAGTGCGACCTGTTCGCCGAGATCGACACGCGCATGACGGATTTCGTCTCGCGCCTGCTGGAATTGCCGCCGCTGGAGGCGCGCAAGGTGCAGAAACATTATTATGCAACCTATGGGACGACGCTGTCCGGCCTGATGAAGGTGCACAAGATCGATCCTGCCGATTTTCTGCATCATGTGCATGACATAGACTTGTCGCCACTGCCGGACTTGCCGGTTTTGCGCCAGGCAATCAGCGCGCTGCCGGGTCGGAAATTCGTTTACACGAATGGCTCGCGTCGCCATGCCGAGCGGGTTGTTGGCAAGATGGGGCTGGAAGACCTGTTCCACGGGAGCTTCGGTATCGAGGACGCTGAGTACACTCCCAAGCCGAACCAGAGCTCCTATGATCGGTTTTGTGCGCTGCATGATGTGGCCCCGCGCAAGGCAATCTTCTTCGAGGATCTCGCGCGCAATCTCCTTCCAGCCAAGGATATGGGCTTCACGACGGTTCTGGTGCACTCCGAAAAGGATTGGAGCCACGAGCCGATTGAGGCGCGTCCTGCCAATCTGGACGATCTGTTGGGGGATGACGGGCCTGACCACATAGACTATGTGACGGGCGACCTTGCTGCCTTCCTTGAGGCGGCGATTGAAACACTCGACTAAGACCTGCCCCCGGAGAGACAGATGACACAAGCCCTGGCCAATGCGATTGAACAGGCGTGGGAAAGCCGCGACACCCTGAACACACAGACACGGGGTGAGGTGCGCGAAGCCGTCGAGGCGGCCATTGACCTGCTCGACTCCGGTGAGGCCCGCGTGGCCAGCCCAAATGGCGACGGCAACTGGACTGTCCATCAATGGCTGAAAAAGGCTGTTCTGCTGTCCTTCCGCTTGAATGCCAATGGCATGATTTCCGGCGTGCCCGGCGGCGGCAACTGGTGGGACAAGGTTCCATCGAAATTTCAGGGCTGGGGCTCATCCGAATTCGAGGCCGCGGGCTTTCGTGCGGTGCCCCCGGCCGCTGTGCGCCGCGGCGCCTTCATTGCGAAGAATGCGGTCCTGATGCCGTCCTATGTGAACATCGGCGCCTATGTCGGCGAAGGCACAATGATCGACACCTGGGCCTCCGTCGGCTCGTGCGCGCAGGTCGGCAAGAATTGCCATATCTCGGCCGGCACCGGCATTGGAGGCGTCCTTGAACCGCTGCAGGCGAACCCGACCATCATCGAAGACAATTGCTTCATCGGCGCACGGTCCGAAGTGGTCGAGGGCGTGGTCGTCGGAGAAGGCTCGGTGATTGCCATGGGCGTCTTCATCACCCAGTCCACCAAGATCGTGGATCGCCACAGCGGCGAGATCACCTATGGCAAGGTGCCGCCTTATTCCGTCGTCGTGCCGGGCACGCTGCCCGACAAGAATGGCGGCCCGAGCCTCGCCTGCGCCGTCGTCGTCAAGACCGTCGACGCCCAGACCCGCTCAAAGACCGGTGTCAACGAACTGCTGCGGGACTGATCTAATGCCAAGGGTCTGTCCTGTGCTGCCGTGGCGGCACGGTTTGACAGGTCGTTCGGTGCGCTTCCATCCTGCCTGAAATCAGGAAGAGGGGAGGGCTGAATGGCCAAGTCACTGAAACAGCACAAGCCGGTCGGCGAAGACTATCTCGCGACGGTGAGTCCGAAACTGCGGGTCGCACATGCATTCCCATTTCCGGCGTCCGCCGTCTGGGCCGCCTTGCTGGACGCAGAGGCATGGACGGAATGGCTGCCGATTACGAACGTGGTCTGGACGAGCCCGGAGCCGTTCGGGGTCGGGACCACGCGCACCGTCGAGATCGGGGACCAGAAAGTCGAGGAAACCTTCTTTGCCTGGGAAGAGGGCAAGCGGATGGCTTTCCGGTTTGAAAAGTCGACGCTGCCGGTCTCGGCCGCGGTTGAGGACTATGTCGTCGTTGAAACGCCGGAAGGCTGCGAGCTGCGCTGGGCGGGCAAGGCCAGTGCGCCGCTGATCCTGGGCGGAATTGTCTCCAAACAGCTTGCCAAGGGCCTGAAAGACGGCATGCCGAAACTCGAAGCCCTGATCCGGGACAATCCGGGCCGGTTCGGACTCTAGCCTGATTCCTTCTTGAGGATCAGCCAGCGGTAGATGCCGATGAAGTTGATCACGGTCAGGACAATGTTCTGGTACATGAGCGGGGCCTCGTCATCCGAGAGGCCGATCATGACCCAGCATGTGGAAGAGACTGCAAACACGATAAAGGCGAAGCCGGTAATGCGTCGCCCAAGATCGGCCGACACCATGATGGCCGCGACAATGCCGGTGCCCATTGCGATCCATTCCAAACTCTCCGACATCAAGGCCCGCTTTCTGCTGTGATCATGCTCAGTGATCACAACAATGCCGGGCGAGCCGGGCAGTTCCGAAGCCTAGTCGAACACGACCACCTGCCGCGCGACCGTGCCCTTGTTGTCCTTGAGGTTCTGGAGGGCGCCGGTGATCCCCTCAAGACCGATCCGGTCAGAGACAAGATCATCAAGGTGCAGCTTGCCCTGTCTGTACAGTTCGATCAGGCGCGGGAAATCCACCCGGAACCGGTTAGACCCCATGATCGCCCCCTGCAGGCGTTTTTCTGTCGCAAGCAATTCAATGCCGGGGATCTCGATGTTAACGCCGGGCGAAATCATGCCGATCACGGTTGCCACGCCGCGTGGTCGCAGCATGTGGTAGGCCTGTTCAGCCGTCTGTTTCAGGCCGACGCATTCGAAGGAGTAGTGGACGCCGCCCTTGGTGAGTTCCTTGACGGCCTCGATCGCATTGACCTTGCCTGGATTGACGGTGTCGGTCGCGCCGAAACGGACAGCCATCTGGAGTTTCTCGTCTGACAGGTCTACCGCGATGATACGGCTGGCGCCTGCGATGGCTGCGCCATTGATCGCGGCAAGCCCGACGCCGCCACAGCCGAGGACGGCAACCGTGGAACCCGGCTCGACCTTGGCGGAATGAAAGACTGACCCGACACCGGTAATGACGCCGCACCCGATCAGGCAGGCCTTGTCCATTGGCATATCCTTGTCGACTGCGCATAGCGCGTTCTCATGGACGAGGATCTGTTCGGCGAAGGAAGAGAGGTTCAGGAACTGGCCGACCTTTTCACCCTTGATGGAGAGGCGGGGGGCTTCTGTGGGCTGGCGCTGGAAGTGTTCCTTGTTCACCGTATGGCAGACGGACATGTGGCCTGTCAGGCAGTACTCGCAGGTGCCGCAGAAGGGCGACAGGATCGAGATTACATGGTCGCCCGGCTTGACCGCTGAGACCATGGAGCCGATTTCTTCCACGATGCCGGCGCTTTCATGCCCGAGGATGACCGGCAATTCGGCGGGGAAGTTCCCGTCCCAGAAATGCACGTCCGAATGGCAGACGCCGACCGCCTTCAGCCGGACCAGCACTTCGCGCGGTCCGGGCTTGGAAATCGTGACATCTTCGATGGATAGCGGCGCATTGGGCGCGCGCATGACAGCAGCCTTCATGGGTCTTCCTCCTTTGGCCCGGTCTCCGCGCTCTTGCTGGCGCAGATGACCGAATATGGGAGGAAGTGTCCCTCAGAATGCGCTACCTGAACAGGCCCTACGCAGGGGCAGGGGTTATTCGGTGGGCGCGGCCACAAGACCGGAAGCGCGACCCATGACGTGGAAGATCTCGTTCTGCTCCATCACACCGGAGACCAGTTCCGACCCAGGGCCGGTTGCGAAGATGGCCACATCATCACCCCCATGCGTTTCCGACGGCATGAAGACGAGGGAGGGTTGCTGGAAGTTCTTTTCGGTCGTGTCGATCTCGGAGAGGTCTTCTCGGGTGCAATCCGGTTCGCCGTCGACCAAATGACACGCGGTCATGCCGCTGGCATAGGAGAGCGTTGTGTAGGGTTTGCCGTCCTGTGCCTTCATCGGCGCGTTATCCAGCCCGCTGACGACTTTGCCGAGGATCGGATTGCCGCGCTTTGGATAGCCAGAAATCGTCATCGTGTGTGAATGGTCCGCGGTCACGATGATCAGCGTCTCGTCCGCATCGGTCATTTCCAGTGCTGCGGCGAGGGCCTGGTCCAGTTCATCGGTTTCCGACAGGGCCCGGGCGGCACTGACGCCATGATGGCCATGGTCAATTCGGCCGCCTTCGACCATCAGTACAAAACCGTCCTCATCCTGGGACAGGCGCGTGATAGCCGCCTTTGTCAGATCGACCAGAGAAGGTTCGCCAGCTGGGTCTTCATCCCGATCGAGCGCGAATTTCATGTGCGAGCCTTCAAACAGGCCGAGTACTTTTGCATTCGAGGCGAAGTCGATGGTCTCGAAACCAGCCTTGTCGGTGACATAGACATGGTCGGCGGACTTTGCGGTCCATTCGGCGGTCAGGTCGCGACCATCCGTGCGGCTTCCGGTGCGATTGGCGTCCTCGGCATCTGACTGTTCGGTCGTTGTGAAGGGCGCGCGGCCTCCGGCCATTGCCACTTCAAATCCGTCGCCTTCCGACCACTCGATGAATTGGCGGGCAATATCCTTGCAGTCGCCTGCGTCTCCGCCTTTCAGATCGCTGTCAGCTTCCCAGTCGCGGCTGGGAGTCTTGGCGAAGGTGGACGCCGGTGTTGCATGGGTCAGGCGGGCGGTGGAAACGAGACCCGTTGCGAGGCCTGACCGTTCGGCCAGTTCGAAAATTGACTCTGTCGTGCGCCCTTCGACGCTGGCGCAATTGCCGAAGCCGGCTTCCTTGAGGATGCCGAGCGTTCGTGAATTTACCTTGGCACCGGTCACCATCGCAGTTGCCGTCGAGGCGGAGTCGGAAACCTGATAGTCGTGACTGTAGGTTTTGGACAGGGCCATGTACGGCAGCGTGTCCATGGCCAGCGTATAGGACTCGCCGTCGAGTCCACGCTGTTGGCCAGCATAGATGCGGGCGGCGGTGATGGTCGGAATGCTCATACCATCGCCAACGAAGAGGATGATGTTCTTCGCCGATTTTACGCCGCGCTCCTGAATGCGTGTTTCTACGGCTTCAGCGGCAGATTGATAATAGGAATCACTTGCCTGGATGGGTGTCGTGCCTTCGCGTAGCGGCGCCGATGAAGCTTCGCTTTGTGCCACGGCGGTATCAGACGGCGCTGAACAGCCTGCGACAGCAAGGACGGTGAGTGAAGCAAGGGATAGAGCAGTGCGGCGCATGATTAGTCTCCGGAATATCAGGTCTGGGGCGGGCATAGACTGAGTTCGTGACACTATTGCTGCACTCAGTCGATTGGATCCACCTTGTGGCCGCGCTGGGCCAGCCAGACCGCGACAAGAATGAGCATACCGCCGCCTGCCTGCAAGGTTGTGAGAGGTTCCTGAAAGAGATGCCAAGAAATCGCGGCAGCCATGACGGGCTGGATCAGGATGATGACACCCGCGATGGAGGTTGGCGTGCTGCCAAGCCCGGTGATGATCAAACCCTGACCGACGACGTGGATCACGATCCCAAGGAACAGGGGCACGGCGAAACCCGACAATTTCTCCGGCAGGAAGTTTTCACCGAAAGCCATGACCATGATGGCTCCGACAATCACTTCCACAAGTGTCAGCCAGAACAAAGTCTCCAGACCGTTCAGTGTTCGCCGGGCGAGCTTCGAGCAGAGGAAATAGCCCGATACGCTGATCGCCGCGATGATCGCAATCCGATCCCCGACAAAACTGGCTCCCCCTTCGGCGGTACCGCCGAGTGACAGGGCAGATGCGCCGCCAATCGCCAGGATTACGGCGAAGAACCACATCGGCGCAGGGCGCTCCTTCAGGAACAGCCATGCGAGGAAGCCGACGCAGACGTTTCCGAGATTCACGATGAAGGTGGCATTGGACACGCTGGTCAGGGTGAGGGACCAGTGCCAGAAGCCAATGTCCACAGCGAAACAGATCCCGGCCAGGATGACATATATGTTCGGTTTGCGCGGAGCGCGCCGCTCGACCAGCAAGACGAGCGCAGTCAGCACGGGCAGGGCAAATGTGTAGCGCCAGAAGGCAATGGCCTGCGGGCCGAGGTCGTCGAGACCCAAGCGCAAGCCAATCGGCGCAAATCCGATGGCAACCGCGCCGCCAACCAGCATAAGCACGCCGAGCCATTCCCGGCGTGCCGGCGCTGTCATTTCTGTTGATGTCATTAAAAGAGGCCCGTCATGGCGCGAATGTCTTCAGGCGTCTTGCCGTCTTCACGCCATGCGCGCAATCCCCGGTCCCCGGCGCGCTTGGACAATTTCTTGCCATCTGCCCCCAAAACGAGCGGATGAAACGTATAAAGAGGCTGTGGCCAGTCCATCAGCGCCTGCAGCAGGACATGTACCGATGTCATCTCCCGGATGTCTTCGCCGCGTATGACATGCGTGATCCCCTGCAAGGCATCGTCGTGGCAGCAGGCGAGATGATAGCTTGTTGGCGTATCCTTGCGCGCCAGCACCACGTCGCCAAAGGGTGCGGGGTCAGCTTTCACCCTGTGCTGGCCGCACTTTGAGAAGACTGTATAGCTCAACGCATCATATACAGGGCCGAGTTGGGCGCGGGCAGCCGAGAGGGATAGCCGCCACGCATAGGCGTGTCCCCGGTCCAGCAGTTCCCGCTCCTTGTCCGCAGGGAGCGACTTGCCAGTGAAGCCTGCCGTATCGGGACTGGCCCCGGCAGGCAGCGCGGCGGCAATTTCCCGACGGGTCTTGAAGCACCGATAAACCAGCCCGCGCGCCTTCAGGGAGTTGAGCGCGGACTCATATTCAGCGAAGTGGTCCGACTGGCGTCGCACGGGGCCATCCCAGTCCAGTCCGAGCCATTCAAGATCGGCGAGAATGGAGGTTTCGTACTCCGGACGGCATCGGGTCTGGTCAATGTCTTCAATCCGCAACAGCACCTTTCCATCATGGGCGCGGGCAGTGTCCCAGACATGGAAAGCCGAGAGCGCGTGACCGAGATGCAAATGCCCGGTGGGGGACGGTGCGAACCGCGTGACAAATTCCCCGGCACCCATGCGACCCCCTGAATCAGCTTGTCTCTCAGGCAATCTAACCATCCCCCGCACAGGCTGAACAGCGTTTAGCTGTTGCAAGCACAGGGCAGGAACCGTATCGCACAGACATACAGGAGGTCATCTCGAATGCCTGTGGATACTTGGTTCACAACAGCCGAGCGCTGGTTCGAAACGAATGTGGTGGATGCGACAGAGCTCGCCACGTTTGGATTCGTGATGCTGTGTGTCCTGCTCGTTGCACTGGTCGTCCTGATGTTCAGCCTGCTGGGTTCGCTGTTGAAGACTTTGCGCAATGCGTCCGGGGCCCGGGCTGCGCGCAATGACAAGTCGCCCGGATACCGCGTGCTTGTCGCCCGCCCGGCTGGCAAAGGCGCGGGTCGCGCATGGAAATGGCTGCTCTCGGCGCTCAATTCCCACCTCTCCGAATTCAATTTCGGTGCACCCCTGAAAGTGTTCCGCACGGGCACTATTCGCGGCGGCATCGAAACGCGCGCGGTCCAGCGTGCCCGTCGGCGACTGGAAGTGGCAGATGCGGACATGCTGGTCTGGGCAGACAGGACCGGTCGGCGCGAAGATGGCTTTGTCATTCACGGCCTAAGCCGCGGTGGTGGCCTGACAGCCACGGAAGCGAAGCTGTTCACGCTGCCAATGCCCGGAAAGATGATCGACCTTGAGGGGCAGATGCCACGCGTGGCCGCTTACTTCCTTGCGCGGGAATTGCAGCCTGCGCTGGCCAATCCGCAATCCTTCCGGCCCGAAAAGATAAAGATCCTGTCTAATGCGCTGGCTGAAATCCTTGAGGACTCGCCTACGCTTCCGGTCGCTCTGCGCAGCCGTATCGAAGCCGATTTTTGCGCGTCTCTGGTGCACGTTGCCGAACAGTCTGGAGATATGGATGCGCTCGACCACGTGATCACGCTTCGGAGAATCCATCTCCAGGATATCAAGAGTGATGGCGACACATCGCGGGCCGTTCAGGCGCACATGGATCTCGGCCGGGCCCTGCTGGCGCGCGCGACAAACCAGTTCGATCGCAAGACCGTCGAGGAGGCGATCAGTCACCTCACCAAAGTGATTGAGGCCTTGCAGGCAGACCCGACCATAAAGCGCGCCCAAGCCGCTTCTGACGCCATGTACAAGGCGCAGAACCTGCTTGAGACACGCAAAAGGTTTGCCGTGAATTTCGGCGGCTAGCGCCAGCTTTCGCGATCAGGTCGACACACCCAGGCCGATTGGGCAGGACACGCCCGTGCCTCCAATCCCGCAATACCCGTTCGGGTTTTTTGCAAGGTATTGCTGATGGTATTCCTCGGCGAGATAAACCTTGTCCAGCGGCGCAAGCTCCGTTGTGATCTGGCTGGCATGACCGCTCTGGGCAAGCGACTTCTCATATACTGCGATCATCTCACGCGCAGTTTCGGCTTGTGCCTCGGATGTCGTGTATATTGCCGAGCGGTATTGCGTGCCGATGTCATTTCCCTGACGCATTCCCTGGGTTGGGTCATGGCTTTCGAGGAACAGTTTCACGAGTGCGGCGAAGGTCACTTCGGCAGGGTTGAAAACCACTTCAACGATTTCCGTGTGCCCGGTCCCGCCTGAGCAGACTTCTTCATAGGTCGGGTTCGGGGTCGATCCGCCAGCATAACCTACCCGGGTCAGCCAAACGCCATCCTGCTGCCAGAATACACGCTCAGCGCCCCAGAAGCAGCCGAGGGCGAATACGGCCGTTTCGTATCCCGCCGGAACGGGGCCCTGCAGGTCACGGTCGAATACATAATGCGTGGTGGCGGTCGGGATCGGATCGGGGCGGCCGGGCAGGGCGCTCTCGGCATCCGGGATGGTCAGTTTTTTCTTCGAGAACAACATGAGGGGTCTCCCTTTCTGTGTCTCATATGGGTTTGTCTGCCGGGAACGGCAATCACAGTCTTGCGATCTTGCAGGCCTTCGGTTATTGGCTCCCCTCTGCTGAGTACGGTGAGGTGGCCGAGTGGTCGAAGGCGCACGCCTGGAAAGTGTGTAGGCTAGCAATAGTCTCCAGGGTTCGAATCCCTGTCTCACCGCCAGCATTTCCCAGGTCCAAACGATGCGTTCGTCAAGGCTGAGGGCGTTCAGGACTCTACTGTCGTCGGCGATATGCTGAGCGCACAAGAATCCAATAAGTAGATTGTAATCCCTTTTGAATTGTCTTCATATCCGGTTGCTTTCAGGAGACATCAACATTGTTAGAATTAAGCTTGGAGCCAGCCGGGAAAGATTACCTGAACATCGGGGTTGCTGCCGGTGCCAACGTTATCATACGGTCGCCTACCTTTTCGGAAGAGAAGGCGGCGTGGGAATGTGAATTTTCAATCAAGGGATCGGAAAGTGAATTCCATTCGAGCTTATTCGGAGTCTCTGAACTGCAAGCCGTCGAATTGGTTATAGGTTTCATCAACAAGATGTTCCCTTAAGGCCCTGAATCCACCAACTGTCGTTCCCGCGCGTCGCCGAGGTGAAGTTGCGGCAGTCTACCGTGCAGGCCGTGCGTCCTGCTTTTCCTTTTGAGCCGTCGGATGTTCTACCTTCTTTGAAGGGGACGCTTCAGGCTCGTGCGTCTGGTGACTGTCAGGTTTGGCGGATGCTTTCTGCGTTGGCCGGTCCGCTGTTTGCTTTTTTGCCGCCTTCACCGGTTGGGGTTTGTTGTCCTGCAGAAGTGGCGCGTAAATCCATTTCTCCGGCTGACCCGGCCCAGAGATCCGCGCCCAGTCACCTTTGGTGACATACATGGACACTTCCGCACCAAGGTTCAGTACAGTGATGATAGGGTTACTGACTCCAGGGCCGCCGCGCACGTTTACAGCTTCCGCTTTCACATAGCGGATGCCATGATGGCTGGCGGCGCTTTGCGGGTTTTCGCGCGGGGCCTGGGCAGAGGCGATGGGCCCGAATGCGGCTGCGCTGGATACGAGGCCGATAGCGAGGAGGGTTTTCAACTTTTTATTCAGCATGGGATGAGTCCTGATCCTGAGAATGCGTGGTTCACCATGATTAGGCGATCCCTATGCCGAGGGTTTGTCAGCTCCCCGGGAAATGGTGTCGGTGTGCAACATCGGTGTCCCCGGATTGGCGCCTCTGTGGCGACACTAAGGCGCGTGTTGAGGATCTGGCAATGTCAGACTGGAAACTCTGCAAATGCTTTATGGATTTTGAGCGAATGTTAACTAATTGTCGCAATTCTTGACGCTGAACCTTTAACCGTCCCTGCCAAGGATTAACGCCATGCTGATACGCGCAGCTGCCACTCTTGCCGGAACTCTCCTCATCGGACTTCCGGCGTTCGCCCAGGAACTCATCGTCGAGCAACAGGTTGAACGTGTGATCGTCATCGAAGACGAAGAGGGCGGATTGGAAATGGAGCTGCTGCCTGCTGAGGAAGTGAAGCCGGGTGAGCAGTTGTTTTATTCCGTGACATATTCAAACCCGGGCGAAACCCCGGCAAGGGACGCTGTTCTGACCTTGCCAGTGCCGGCAGATGTGAGCCTGCTCGAAGATTCTGCCATGGCCGAATATGATCAGGCCTCTGTTGATTTCTCCATGGACGGTGGGGCGACATACGTGCCGCGTGAAAAACTGATCGCGGAATCCGGTCTCGATGAGATCCAGCCGGTGAGCGTGTCCATGCCGGAAGAGATCACGCATATGCGCTGGACCTTCAATCGTGAGATTGGTCCGAAAGATTCAGGCAAGATTTTCTTTGCGGCGGTCCTCAAGGAAAATACGCGTCCCGTCAGCCCCTGAATTGACGGACGCAAGGCCGTTAGCGTAACGCCTGCGGCATGACACTCGTAAAAATCTGCGGCCTGACCGATCCCGACCTCGTGCGCTATACCGCGCAAGCCGGGGCAGACTGGATTGGGTTCGTGTTTGCCGAGGCCAGCCCGCGGCACGTAACGGAAGCAGCGGCGGCCAACCTTTTGATGCAGGTAGGGTCCGCCACGCCGGTGGCCTTGCTGGTTGACCCGGACGACGCGCAGATCGACCGGATCGTGGCGCTGGGGTTTCCGATATTGCAATTGCACGGTTCGGAATCCCCTGAGCGCGTCGCCGAAGTCAAGGCGCGGACGCGTCTGGAGATCTGGAAAGCCGTGGGAATTGACGATTCAGACGATCTGAAGCGGGCTGAGGCCTACACGGCAGCCGATCGGCTTCTGGTGGACGCGAAACCGCCTAAGGGCGCTGATCGGACAGGCGGGCACGGATTGTCATTTGACTGGAATTTGCTGAAAGGCTGGCAGAGACCGGCACCCTGGATTCTTGCTGGGGGGCTGACACCGGACAATGTCTCCGATGCCGTGCGTCTGACCGGTGCGCCAGCAGTGGATGTCTCTTCAGGCGTAGAGCGTGTTCGCGGCCTGAAGGACCGGGTACTGGTAAAGACATTCATCGACGCCTCAAAAAATTCATAACAAACCGATTGTTCCGTTTTTGTTCTGTGCTAATATGGCTCCTATTGGCAATGGGAGGACGTGTCATGTTTCCAGAAGAACTGACGAGTGTCGCTGGCAAGTTGGCGGAATGCTGCAATTCTGGCCGCGAGGCCGAAGCGCTGGAGACACTTTACGCACAAGATTGTGTGTCGGTCGAAGCGCTTGCAATGGGCGATGCGGGCCGCGAAGCTCAGGGGCTCGACGCCATCAAGGGCAAGCACGACTGGTGGTATGGTGCGCACGATGTGCACCAGGTCAGCGCCGAGGGGCCGTTCCTGTTTGGGGATGACCAATTTTCTCTCGTCTTCGACATGGATGTCACCAACAAGGAGTCCGGCGAGCGGATGCAAGCCAAGGAGGTTGGCGTGTATACGGTCAAGGACGGGAAGATCGTTCGAGAGGAATTTTTCTATTCCCCCATGGGCTGACGCGTCACGGGGCCGGGCGCATCGTCGCGCTTTCCTTGGCACGTCCTTCGGTCTAGATACGGGCCGGTAGTGCAAGGAAAGCAGGACGATGGATTTGCGGAACACATGGGATCAATGGCCAGATGCGAATGGCCGCTTTGGAGACTTTGGTGGGCGCTATGTCGCCGAGACATTGATGCCATTGATCCTCGAACTTGAGGCCGAATACCGCAAGGCCAAGGAAGATCCAGCTTTCAAGGCGGAAATGGACGATTTGTGGGCCCATTATGTCGGGCGTCCATCGCCTCTATATTTTGCGGAGCGGCTGACCGAGCATTTCGATGGCGCGAAAATCTATTTCAAGCGCGATGAGCTGAACCATACGGGCGCGCACAAGATCAATAATTGCCTCGGCCAGGTCCTGCTCGCCAGGCGTATGGGCAAGACCCGCATCATCGCCGAAACGGGCGCCGGTCAGCATGGTGTTGCCACGGCGACAATCTGCGCGCGCTTCGGACTGGATTGCGTTGTCTTCATGGGCGAGACGGATGTCGAGCGCCAGAAGCCGAACGTTTTCCGCATGAAACTGCTCGGCGCAGAGATCGTCCCGGTCTCTTCCGGCACAGGCACCCTGAAAGACGCAATGAATGAAGCACTGCGTGACTGGGTCACCAATGTCGAAGACACCTTCTACTGCATTGGCACGGCTGCGGGGCCCCATCCGTATCCGGAGCTTGTCCGCGACTTCCAGAGCATTATCGGCAAGGAGGCTCGCGCCCAGATGCTTGAGCGGGAAGGGCGCCTGCCCGACGCGGTCATGGCCTGTATCGGCGGTGGTTCGAACGCGATTGGCCTGTTTCACCCTTTCCTTGAAGATGAGGGCGTTCGCCTGATCGGCGTCGAGGCCGCTGGCCACGGAATTGAGACAGGAGAGCATGCTGCCGCGCTGAATGGCGGCAAGCCGGGCATCCTGCATGGGAACAAGACCTACCTCCTTCAAACCGATGACGGCCAGATCATCGATGCGCATTCGATCTCGGCGGGACTGGACTATCCGGGCATCGGGCCAGAACACGCTTTCCTGAGAGATTCCGGTCGCGCTGAATACTTGTCGTGCACGGATAAGGAGGCGCTTGCAGCTTTCCAGCTGTGCACGCGGCTTGAGGGAATTATTCCGGCGCTCGAGCCCTCACACGCCATCGCGCGCGTAGGTGAGGTCGCTCAGGCACTCGGCAAGGATGGGCTGATGATCCTGAACATGTGTGGTCGCGGCGACAAGGACGTTTTCTCGGTCGCCAAGGCCCTCGGCGTCGATATGTAGGGAAGAGGCCGATGATCTCGCATGTGACCTTGGGCACGAATGATCTGGAAAATGCAGCTGCCTTTTACGAGCCGATCATGCAGGCGCTTGGGAATCCGCGTGTACCATTCGAGCGGTCTGATCCGTTTATCATGTGGCGGCGTCCGGGCGATGACCGCCCGCTGGTCGCTTTGGTGCGGCCGTTCAATGACCAGCGACACGAGCCGGGCAATGGCCAGATGCTCGCCCTGCTCGCACCCGACCGGCCCAGCGTAGATGAGGCGCACGCAATTGCCATCTCTCGCGGCGCTCAGGATGAGGGTACCCCGTGCCTGCGCCCGCAATATCACGCGAACTATTACGGGGCATATTTCCGAGATCTCGATGGAAACAAGATTTGCATCGTTTACCACGATCCCGATGGACGAGGCGGTTAGAAAATGTTCCCCTGCGCCTTCACTTTATCTTTTGTCGAGAGAGTAAATTGACTGATCTCCTTCTCATTCGCATTACCTGTCCGTCGCGCCGTGTGGCCGAGGAAATTGGCGACGCGGCCATCGAGCACCGTCTCGCTGCCTGCGCCAATCTCGAAGGGCCGGTCTCGTCCACCTATCGCTGGAAGAGTGTGGTGGAGCAGGCCTTCGAATTCGTGTTGTGGCTGAAAGCGCCGAAAGCGAATTGGGATCGGATCGAAGCCCTCGTCCTGACGCACCATCCCTATGAAGTACCCGCTATGGTCGCATTGCCTTGCATTCAGGCGAATGCGCCTTATGAGGCATGGGTTCACGAGAATACGGACACCTGATGCCAACTTCCCGCATTACAGACACCTTCGCGCGCGCAAGCGGCGAATCCCGCGCCGTTCTGGTTTCCTACCTTATGGCCGGCGACCCTGACCTTGAGACGAGCTATGCTGCCATGTGCGCGCTGCGCGACAACGGCGCCGATATCATTGAGCTTGGCGCGCCCTTTACCGACCCGATGGCCGATGGGGCATCCATTCAGAAGGCGGGCTTGCGCGCGCTCGCCAATAAAACAAAGCTCGCTGACACGCTGGCGCTGGCGGCCCGGTTTCGCGCCGAGGACCAGACAACGCCTGTCATTATCATGGGATATGCCAATCCTGTGTTCCGTATGGGATATGTTGAGTTTGCCAAGGCGGCTCATGCGGCCGGTGTCGACGGAACGATCCTGGTAGATTTGCCGCCGGAAGAAGATGGCGAACTGCGCGAGGCCTATGCGCAATACGATCTATCCGTGATTCGGCTTGCGACACCCACCACCCATGAAAACCGCATGAAAAAAGTTGCCGAAGGCGCCAGCGGATTCCTCTATTTCGTCGCTGTGACAGGCGTTACAGGCGCTGGCAGCGCGGATCCGCAGGCGATTGCCGGGAACATTGAAATGGCCAAACGTGTTTCAGGATTGCCGGTCTGTGTGGGTTTTGGCGTCAAAACTGGCGCTCAAGCTGCAGAAATGGCTAAAATTGCCGATGGGGTTGTCGTAGGCTCCGCTTTCGTGGAGCATGCAGAAAAGGCCCACGAATCGGGGGATTTTGCCAGTGCACCGCGGGGAATGGGCGCGTTGGCGAAGGAGTTGAGCTCGGCGATCAGAACGATCACCAAGCCTTAAGTGTTGATTGCCGCCGAGGAGGTTCTGGCATGAACTGGATTACCAAGGTCACCCCGCCGGGCCTGAAGACCATGCTCGCGAAGAAGGACACGCCCGACGATTTGTGGGTGAAATGTCCTCTGTCCGGCGAACTGGTCTACAAGACCGATCTGGAAGAAAACTGGCATGTCACACCTGCTGGCGCGCATCTGCGGATCAGCCCGCGCACCCGCCTGCGCCTCCTGTTCGATGATGAGCGCTGGGAGCCTTTGGCCCTGCCATCGGTTCCGCATGACCCCCTGAAATTCAAGGATGACAAGCCTTATCCGTCGCGCCTGAAGGCTGCGAAGGCCAAGATTGCGGCCCGGGACAAGAAAGAGTCCGAAAATGGTGGCGCACCGATCATCCAGGAAGACTGTATGGTGGCGGCCTATGGAAAGATCGGCGGCGTGCCCACGGTCGTATTGGTTCAGGATTTTGCCTTTATGGGCGGATCCTTGGGCATGGCGGCAGGGGAAGGCTTTGTAGCGGCTGCGCAGATGGCGTTGGCCCGCAAGGCGGGCTTTGTTGTGTGCACGGCGTCCGGTGGCGCTCGCATGCAGGAGGGCACGCTGAGCCTGATGCAGATGCCGCGCACGACGCTCGCGATCAATGAACTGGCCGAAGCCAAACTACCTTATATTGTGCTGCTGACTGATCCGACGTCGGGCGGCGTGTCGGCATCTTATGCGATGCTTGGCGATATCCATATTGCCGAACCTGGCGCAATGATCGCCTTTTCCGGCCCGCGTGTGATTGAACAAACCATTCGCGAAAGCCTGCCGAAAGGGTTCCAGCGATCCGAATTCCTGCGCGAAAAGGGCCAGGTGGACATTGTCTGCGACCGGCGCAAACTGAAGGACACGATCTCAAATGTCCTGTCGATGCTGATGCCAAATGTGCGGCGCGCTGAAGATCGCCTGCCGGTTTCTCTGACGCCACCCAAAACGCATGCCGCCAAGACCCCAAACAAGAGTAAGGGCAGCTCTGCTTGATCGGTGACAGTTCGGCCCTGGCCGAGGCGCTGGGGCGGTTCGAAGGGCTATATCCAGACACGATTGAACTATCGCTCGGGCGCGTCTTGAATGCGCTTGAGTTGCTTGGGCGGCCGCAAGACAGGCTGCCGCCCGTGATACATGTGGCCGGAACCAACGGCAAAGGGTCCACCTGCGCCTTCATGCGGGCCATGATGGAAGCAGCGGGCCTTAGCGTTCATGTCTTTACCAGTCCGCACCTCGTGCGTTTCAACGAGCGTATCCGGCTCGCCGGTGAGATCGTGGATGATGCGCGCCTGATCGACTGGCTGGAGCGAACCCATGACGCGATCAAGGGGCAGGAGATCACACAATTCGAGGCGACCACGGCCACGGCCCTGCTCGCCTTCTCGGAAGTGCCCGCCGATGTACTGATTCTCGAAGTCGGCCTCGGCGGCAGTTATGACGCGACCAATGTGATCGACCAGCCCGCGCTCAGCGTGATCACGCCAATCGACTTCGACCACAAGGCCTTTCTCGGCTCGGATATTCGCAAGATTGCGGGTGAGAAGGCGGGGATCATCAAGTCCGGCCGCCCGGCGCTGACCGCGATCCAGCGCAAGATCTGTGACGATGTCATCGCAAAACGGGCCGAAGATGTCGGCGCGCCGCTCTATCGGCTGAAAGCGCACTTCATTGATGCAATGCCGGAAGACCTTGGCCTGTTGGGCGAGCACCAGCGGGCCAATGCGGCTCTGGCCGCCATGGCCGTGCAGCTGTTCGGAAATTCCACAATCATCGACCAGAATGCGATCTTCGAGGGCGCCCGCAACGTGGTGTGGCCTGCGCGTATGCAGCGCCTGAAAGACGGGCCGCTTACGGCGCTCGCCCCCAATCAGGAAATCTGGCTGGATGGCGGGCACAATCCGCATGCGGCCCGCGCCATTGCGAGACAGCTGAACAATATGCCCGGGCGTACCGCACTGGTCGCAGCCATGCTCGCCTCCAAGGATGCGACCGGTTATTTCATGCCGTTCCGGCAGGTGCGACCTGAGGTCTTCACCTTGCCGAATGCGCCGGGTCATCAGGGCGCCGAGCCTCAGGCCTTGGCGGAAGCGGCCACCAATGCGGGGCTGAAAGCTGCCGCGTACGACAGTCTCGAAGCGGCGCTCAAGGCTGCGGCGACAACCGGCGTCGACCGGATCCTGATTTGCGGATCTCTGTATCTGGCAGGGGAGGTGCTCGCGCAGAATGGTGAGCCGCCCGCCTAATCCCTATTCTGCGGCGAGTTTCAGCCCGTCGCCTTCATCATTCAGCGTTTCAGCGACCTTGTGCGCCAGTCGGCGCGCCACTTCGGTCTTGCCCATGCGGGGCCAGCGTTCGGATCCGTTCCGGGTGATCAGGGCAATCTCGTTTTCCGAGCCGCCCATCACATCCCCGGAGACATCATTGGCGACGATCCAGTCACAATTCTTGCGGGCGAGCTTCGCTTCAGCGTGTTCCTCGACATCATGCGTCTCTGCGGCGAAGCCGATCACCAGGGCGGGTCGGTTCTTGCGTTTGTTGGCCAGCGTCTTGAGGATATCCGGGTTTTCGGTCAGTTCCATGGACGGATGTTCGCTGCCTGCGCCCTTGATCTTCAGCTTCTTGGTTGCGGCCCGTGCCGGGCGCCAGTCAGCAACCGCGGCCACAGAAACGAATACATCAGCAGGCAGAGCGTCCTCGCAGGCCTTCAACATCTGGCGGGCAGTCTCGACCGGTACGAAATTCACTCCCCGTGGTGCGGGCAGGGCGACCGGACCGGAGACCAAAGTGACCTGCGCACCCAGACGCGCGAGCGCTTCGGCAATCGCATAGCCTTGCTTGCCGGAAGAATGGTTGGACAAGAACCGAACAGGATCCAGCGGTTCGCGTGTCGGGCCTGCTGTGACAAGCGCGTGGGTTCCCGCCAGTGCGCCGGTGGCGTCTCCTGCCAGCATGCGTTCGATTTCTTCGGCGATGACCGGAAGTTCCGGAAGGCGGCCAGGACCGAATTCACCGCAGGCCATCGCGCCTTCGTCCGGCTCCATCACCGTCACGCCATCCGCGCGGAGCGTTTCGACATTCCGCACCGTGGCTGGGTGCTGCCACATGCGCACATTCATGGCGGGCACGACCAGGACAGGTTTGTCAGTCGCCAGAAGTGTGGTGGAGGCAAGATCATTGGCGAGGCCACCTGCGGCCTTGGCCATCAGGTCTGCGGTAGCCGGGCAGACAACGACGAGATCGGCCGAGCGGGAAAGCTCAATATGGCCCATTTCCGCTTCGTCACTGAGGTTGAACAGCTCGGTATAGACCTTGTCGCCGGACAGGGCGGAGACCGAGAGAGGGGTGACGAATTCCTGGCCGCCCTTCGTCACGATGCACCGACAGGCAATGTCGCGCCGGCGCAACTCCCGGATCAGTTCCAGGCTCTTATAGGCGGCAATACCGCCGGAAATGATCAAAAGGATGCGTTTTTGCGTCATGGGCCGGGCTCTGTTTGTTACGCGTGTCTTATCGCAAATTTCTTGCCGTTACCCCATGAAATCCCTGTGAACTTGGCGGCTCGGTTAAGGTTTTCGCGGGTTTCAGCAGGGAAATGCCCGAAACTCGCTATTTCGCTGCCCAGATGCCCAGCGCAACCAAGACCGCGATGAAGCCAAACCAGCCCCACCAAGGCGCAAACCGGCGTGGAAGCGGCGGGGGCGAAACCGGTTCGAGTAGTGAGGCCTCAAATCTGTCCATGACTTCTGGCAGACGCTTCAACCGGTTGGTGATCTCTTTCACATTGCCTGCGACAAGTTTTGCGGCGCCCTCTGGACCAAAGCTGCGCCGGATCCACGTGCCGACCACGGGTTCGGACGCAAACCATATATTGTGCGACGGGTCGATCGCGCGGGCGACGCCTTCCACTTGGACCATGGTCTTCTGGAGCAGGACAAGTTCCGGACGCAGGGACATTCCGAATGTGTGCGTATAGTCGAACAATTGAAGCAGGACGCGACCCATCGAGACTTCTTCGGCCGGTTTGCCATGTACGGGTTCGCCGATGGAACGGAGAGCTTGTGCGAACTCCCCGATGGACTGGTTGGCCGGTACATAACCGGCCTCGAAATGGACTTCGGCAACACGGCGGTAATCGCGCTTCAGGAAGCCCCAAAGGATTTCGGCGAGGAAGCGGCGCTCGACCAGGCCGATCCGGCCAATGATTCCGAAATCCACCAGGGCCACCTTGCCTTCCGGCGTGATGATGAGATTGCCTTCATGCATGTCCGCATGGAACACGCCGTATTCGATCGCATGGGTCAGGAAGCCCTGCGTGATGTCGTTCGCCAATTTCTTGCGGTCGATGCCGGGACGGTCCAGCGCTTTTGGATCGGTGAGAGAAACTCCGTCGATCCAGTCGATGGTAAGAACCCGGCGACCGGTGCGGTCCCAATCGACGGAGGGAATGACGAAATGGCCGGATTTCTGGCTGATTTCGTGCATTTCGTCTGCGCCGCCTGCTTCGAGGCGCAGGTCGGTTTCGCGCATCATGGCATTCGCAATGGTTTCAGTGAAAGCCACAGGTTTCAGACGCTGGCTCTCGGCTGAGATGCCTTCGATGGTGCGCGCAGCGCGTTTCATGGCAGAAAGCTCCACCATCAATTTGTGCTCAATTCCCGGCCGCAGGATTTTCACGGCGCGTTCGCCTTCCGGCAGGGACATCTTGTGGACCTGCGCGATGGACGCGGCCGCAACCGGGTCTGACAATTCGGCAAACAGGCGCGCGGCGTCAGCCTCACCAAACTCTTCCGCAAGGGCGGCGCGCGCCGCTTTCATCGAAAAGGGCGGCAGCTTGTCCTTCAGACGGCCCAGATCCTGGGTGACTTCAGCGCCGAACACATCCGGGCGCGTGGCCAGAAACTGCCCAAGCTTGATATAGGCCGGTCCCAGCTTTTCCAACGCGCGGGCGAGGCGCTCGCCGGGGCGTCCCCGCGCGCCGCCACCAAAGACACGTAGCACCCGCCCGGCGATGCGGGCAGGCAGAGGCAGGCGGGTCTGGTAAGCGCCCGGCAGGATCACATCGTGTCGCGCGAGTGCTATGCCAGCGCGCATCAGGCGGCGATAATCTCCAATCAGTCCCATGCCATGCTCCGCGCGCCAACGGGAACCGGCAGGCCCGGACGGCGTTTGATGAGGGAAGATATGTTTACAGAGGAGGCTGTCATGGCCACTAAAAAAGCACCAAAAAACAAAGGAACTCTATACTTTGTGACGAGTGGACTGCTTGTGGCTGCAATGATTGCTGCGGCGATCTATTATGCCGAGCCGAGCCAAGCCCCAGACCAGCTGTTGCTGGACCCTGCACAGCGCTCCAGTCTGACGCCGGATTCGAGCCCAAGCTGACCCGCATCAGACCGCCCAGCCGAAGTGCAGGGCGGCGATGCCTCCCGAATAATTCGTGACACTCACACGAGAAAAGCCTGAATCTTCGATTTCTTTGCGGAAGGCGTCCTGTGTGGGAAATTTCCGTATTGATTCAACAAGATACTGATAACTATCGGCATCTCCCGCAATCAGGCTGCCGAGGCGCGGGATCACATTGAAACTGTATGTGTCGTATGCGGCCTGCAGGGCAGGGACCGTCATATGACTGAACTCCAGAACGGCCAATCTGCCGCCCGGTTTCAACACGCGGCGGAACTCCCGTAATCCTTCCAGACGATCCGCAAAATTGCGAATTCCGAACGACACGGTGACGGCATCGAATACTCGGTCGGGATAGGGCAAATTCTGGCCGTCGGCGCAAATCCAGTCTAGCCGACCTTCCCATTTAGCATTGTCCGCACGGGCTTTGCCTGCGTCCAGCATGGCATCATTGATGTCGGACACGATTGCGGTGGCGGGCGTGTCGATGCTCCTGCGCTTGCCCGCCTTGTCAGCCAAGGTGAGGAAGGCGCGTGCCAATTCGCCGGTGCCGCCAGCAACATCCAGATGGCGCTCGCCGGGCTGTGGGTTCACCTGATTCATCGCATCATGCTTCCAGAGGCGGTGGACGCCTGCGGACATGAGATCGTTCATCAGGTCGTAGCGGGACGCGACAGAGCGGAAGACGCCTTTCACGCGGGCGACCTTCTCCGTCTCGGTGACCTCTTCGAAGCCGAACGACACCTTGCGTTCCGTATCTCTATCTGCAGACATGCGCGCCACCATAGTTGCCTCGATCACCCTAGGCTATATGCCATAGCCATGCCTGAATTACCCGAAGTCGAGACAGTTCGCCGCGGACTTGCGCCAGTCATGGAGGGCCAGCGTATTGAGCGTCTTGTCCACAACCGGGCTGATCTACGGTTTCCCTTCCCCGACCGGTTCGCCGAACGCCTCAGCGGTGCGCGTATCACCCATCTGGGCCGCAAGGCGAAGTTCCTGACGCTTGCCCTGTCGACGGATGAGGTCCTCGTCATGCATCTCGGCATGACTGGACGGTTCACGGTGGCGGACGACAAACTCGGTGCGTTCCATCACGAGACCGGCACAGACCCACGCCATGACCATGTTGTCTTCCAGCTCGAAAGCGGCGCGCGCGTAACCTATAATGATCCGCGTCGATTTGGTTTCATGGAACTCTGGCCCGCGCAGCAGTTTCAGGCGTATCCAAGGTTAATGGCGATGGGGCCGGAGCCACTTTCCAATGGGTTTTCCGAGGCGTATCTGAATACAGTTCTGCGGGGGCGCAAGACGCCGATCAAATCGGCGCTGCTCGACCAGTCGGTGATTGCCGGGCTCGGTAATATCTATGTGTGCGAAGCGTTGTGGCGTGCGGGTGTATCCCCGCGCCGGAGTGCAGCGACCGTGCCGGGCCAGCGCGCCGCACGCCTCGTGCCAGCGATCAATGACGTTATAGCCGAAGCTATAGCGGCAGGCGGCTCATCCATCTCAGATTTCGCCAGCGCGAGTGGGGAGCTTGGCTATTTCCAGCACACTTTCGCCGTCTATGACCGGGAAGGGGACTCTTGCCGCAACTGCACCAAGCCGATCCAACGCATCGTCCAATCAGGTAGGTCGAGTTTCTTCTGTAGTGCCTGCCAACGCTAGGGACGAGATGGCCCCAGCGCGGCCAGAATCTGAATGGCTGTTTCCAGATCATCTGCCCGTACAAGGGAGTCGACGAGTTTTTTCGCCTCCCGCTTCAGCAAACCTATCTTTGCATGCTCAAGGTCGCGGACCTCGGGTGCCGCAGGAAATGGCTCGTAGAAATAGTTGATCGGCTTACCGAGGGCGATGGCCACGTCCCTCAACCTGCCAGCTGACAAACGACTGCGGCCGGCCTCATACTTCTGAACCTGCTGAAAAGTAAGGCCCAGCTTTTCGGACAACGCCTCTTGCGTCATCCCCACTTCACGACGCGCTTGTCGGACTTGCCGACCGATAAAGCGGTCTGCATCTGTGGGTTTTCTTACGTCCTGGGGAGATGGGGCATGCGGCATCCTGGGTCCCTGAGGCCGGGTGTCTGACGCAATGCGCCGCGCACCCATTGAAATCAGGAGCTGACAATATTCAATCCTGAGTGGTTTTCAAGCCCAAAGAATGCCCGCACGCAACTTGCGATTGTGTGTCGAGTTTTGCTTTATCTTTCGAGGCGGCCAGAGCCAACATCCTCATGCAGGATGATCAATTGGGCCGACGACTATTTCGGATCAAGCCGAATGACGTCGTCTTCTGACGATGCCGGCTCTGCAGTATCGTCAGGAAGGGACAGGCCAAGCGACGGAGCATCCTCGAACTGGCCTCCGCCAAAACCGCCGGACCCGATCAGCAGACCATCATCTTCGTCCGACTGCCCAATTCGCAAATTCAGCGTACCGCTGCCAGTGTCCTGAGCCGCCGATGAACTTGGCAGGTTCAGATTGAGGGAGCCCGTATATTCGTCCTCGACCTGGGCGGTCTCGGTAGCGACGACAGCTGCGTCTTCACTGCTGGAATTTTCAGAACAGGCCGTCCCTGCCAGACAGAAAGACACGATGGCGATAGACGTTGTCAGTTTCATGATCATGTCCCCATTCTTGCCGGGAGCTTCAGCGGCTCGCAAGCTTGTCTTGCACAACGTTCCAGAAATCGGCAGCGATATCAATGCCGCTGAGTTTCTTGATGGCCTGAACACCGGTGGGGGAGGTGACATTCACCTCGGTAAGACGCCCGCCAATCACGTCGATGCCCGTCAGGACGAGTCCGCGACGTTTCAATTCCGGCCCGATGGCTTCGCAAATCCGCATATCCGCGTCGCTCATATCTGTCTCCTCGGCCGTACCGCCGACAACGAGGTTCGATCGGACCTGACCTTCCTTGGGGCGCCGGTTGAGCGCGCCGGCGGCTTTGCCATCGATCAAGATGATGCGCTTGTCGCCCTCACTGACGGCCGGCAGAAATGCCTGAACCATGACCGGTTCACGCGAGCGACTGAAGAAGAGCTCAGTCAACGAGTCGAAATTGGAATCGTCCTGCTTCAGGCGAAACACGCCTGCGCCGCCATGCCCATAGAGCGGCTTGATGATGATGTCCTTGTGCTCTGCGCGGAAGGCTTCGATGACAGACAAGTCGCGCGACACAAGGGTTGGCGGCATCAGGTCTGGATACATTAGCGGGAAAATCTTTTCTGGACTGGATCGGACGCCAGCCGGGTCGTTCACGACGAGGGTTTCATCTGCGATTTCCTCAAGCAGATGGCAGGCCGTGATATAGCTCATGTCAAAGGGTGGGTCCTGACGCATCAAGATGACGGCAACGTCTTTTGCAAGATCCAGCCGAACGGGCGCATCAAACAGGCCGGGTGCGTCCTTCACACGTTGAACGCGCGCGGGTCGAACCAAGGCCGTTACGCGGCCTTGCTCGATGCTCATGTCATCGGGACCGTAGACGAAAAGCTCCATGCCGCGCGCTTGTGCGACTTCGGCCAGGGCAAAAGTGGTGTCTCCGTCGATATTGACGGATTCGAGCGGATCCATCTGGATCGCAACGCGAAGGCTCATGAGGCGGCTCCCTTCATGGGCCGCCGCCCGCGCGACCTGACCCGGCTAGTAATTGGCGCCGATCAGTTCCCCGTCGGCCTGATAGTCATATGAGGCATCGGGTGCTGTTTGATAAGGGGGCGTGCCCTGCGTCGTCGGCGCGGCTTGTTGGGTGCGGGTATTGTCACGAATGCGGACATAGGAAACCACCTGTTTCACGCCGCCCACCACACTGGCCTCCTCGGCTGCGCGCTTCAACTCCTCGGCCGACCGCGCGATGCCCATAAGGTAGACAACGCCATTATAGGTTTCGATGTTGAAGTTGAGGCTTTTGACCGTGCTGGACCCAACCAGGCGTGCGCGGACCCGACCCGTGATGACTTCATCGGAGACATTTGCGAGGAAACCGCCCGGAGGCTGGATACGAATTTCATTGGCGACATCGCGCGTGAGGTGAGAGGTCCAGGCGATACCTTCGGCTTTCACACGCTCTTCCGGAGTGTTTACGCGGCCGGAGAGCAGGACGAGTCCCCCGGTGACCTCCACATCGACCTCTCCAAACTTGTTTGCGCTTTCAGACAGGAGCTTACTCTTGATCTCATTCGACGCGGTGGCATCGTCCACAGCTTCACCGAGCGATTTCTCCTGGGCGGCGGCAACGCCAACGGCCCCGGCGGTGCCAAGCGCTGCAACGGCGCAACCCCCGAGCGGCAAAGCAAACAAAACGGCGGCAGCAGCAAATTGCATGCGCATGAAACTCTACTCCATCAGCAACAAGAATGACGTCGGAATATGCCCTGAACATGCGGCGAAAATCTGGCAAACTGCGCATAAGGTGCAATTTGGTGCGAATTGAGACTCGATATGACGGCGACAGACCTTTAATGGCTGGTTGTTCGGCCCCGTAGATGCTATTATCTGAAGAGGACGTAACAAGAAGGAACCGGACCCCTGACCCCCAGCGCCCCGCGGCTCCAGCCCGCCCAGCAGGCCACGCTCGAAGAAATCCGTAATGTGGCCGAAGCCCTCGCCAAGGCCCTTGAGGATGACAAGGCTGAAGACATTCTCTTCATTGACCTTGATGGAAGATCTTCGCTCGCAGATTTCATGATCATCGCATCCGGTCGTTCCGGCCGGCATGTTGCGGCTCTCGCAGACCATCTTGCACAAGACGTAAAGAAACTGACCGGTCGCCCGGCCAGTGTCGAAGGTATGCCGAATGCAGATTGGGTGCTGATCGATACCGGGGATGTCATCGTCCACCTGTTCCGCCCGGAAGTCCGGGAACTCTATAATCTCGAAAAGATCTGGGCATCTGACAATGCCCATCGTGCGCCAGCCAATTAGCGGGCGACCATGCGGATCATCTTTCTGGTCGTCGGGCGGCTAAAGGCCGGGCCGGAACGCGAACTTGTCGATGAATACATCAAGCGTGCAGGGCCGATCGCACGATCCCTCGGCTTTCGCGGCATTGAAGAGATCGAAGTGCCCAGTGGCGGCGGACTGGACGCTGAAGCGGACCGGATTCTCGCCAAACTACCGTCAGGTGCCAAATGTATCCGACTGGACGAGTTCGGACGGGCACAAAGATCTCGCGAATTTTCTGAAAATCTCGCCAAATGGCGCGATCAGGGCGTGCCTGACCTCGTTTTCCTGATTGGGGGAGCCGAGGGCTATGGCGACGCGGTGAAGTCAGCCGTTCCGGATACTCTGGCTTTTGGACCCCAGACCTGGCCACATCGTTTTGTCAGGGTGATGGTGACAGAGCAGGTTTACCGCGCTGTATCGATCCTCGCCGGGACGCCCTATCACAAGGATTAAGGCTCAACCTGCGTAGAGTGAAGGCTGTGGCATCAGGACCATGGCAAATGTTACGGCCGCGATTACCCCTAAAACGGCAACAGACAATAGTCGTGTGATGGATATGGGATGGCTCACGGGATCGTCCTTTCTGGTCGCTTGGGCTCCAGATGGTGCCTCGATACATTGATGAACACTCTTGTAACGGAATAGGTTCCATGCGCGGCACGCATGAGGCGATTTCAGGGCAGAGCCTTACACTTTGTTGATCCTTGCAATTTCCCGGCCTAGAGCAGTAGTCGACCGAACTAGCGCGGTGGGAGGCGGTTACCATGTCGGGATTGAGGGACTTCCTGAAAGTCTATTGGCCTCTGGTCGTCGTTGCCTTTGCGGGCGTGCTCCTGGCTCTGGTGCTGATGGACCCTGCGCCACCGAAAACGATCCGGTTCGCCGCTGGCAGCCCGGGCGGTGCCTATCATGCCTTTGCAGAACGCTATCAGCGTCTTCTCGCGGAAGAGGGGGTGGAGGTTGTGCTGGTGGAGACGCAGGGCTCAATCGACAATCTGCGCCTGCTGGATGATTCCGAGGTTGATGTCGGCCTTGTGCAGGGCGGACTCTCAACTGTGTCCGATGAGGAAGAGTTGCGCTCAATTGGAGGACTGTTTCCGGAGCCTTTCTGGGTGTTTGTCCGGAATGATGTTCCCGTTGACACGTTGGGCGATCTTCACGATGCTCGAATGGCAGTTGGCGGCACCGGGTCGGGCACGCGCATGCTCGCCCTGGAGCTAGAGGCCGATTATGGGGGCGAATGGGATGAAACGTCTCGGCTGCCGCTTTCGGGCAATGCGGCGGCGGACGCCCTGCTGTCCGGGAGTCTGGACGCTGCTGCTTTCTCTGCCTCGGTGGAGGCATCTTATGTGGACCGATTGCTGAACAGTCCGGATGTTGTCCGCCTGCTTCCGTTTGACCGCGCTCCGGCCCTGGCGCGCCGACACGAGGCGCTGTCAGATATTGTCCTTCTGAGAGGCGTTGTGGATATCGGCAAGAATCTGCCAGCAACAGACATCCCCCTGGTCGCACCTGTCGCTCAACTCGTCGTCCGCAAGGACTTGCACCCGGCCATCGAAGCGCTTCTCATAGATGCTGCAACGGCGATTCATTCCCAAGGTACGCTGCTGGCCCCGGCGGGGGAGTATCCTGATCCGGACCTGATCGATCTGCCCATCAGCGAACAAGCACGTCGATACTACAAGGACGGCCCGTCATTCCTGCGCCGTTACTTTTCGTTCGACGTCGCGAATTTTCTGGACAGGGCCTGGGTGCTTGCAATCCCGTTGCTGACCTTGCTCTTCCCGTTGGTCCGGGTCGCACCTCCCATCTATCGCTGGCGTGTGCGCCGGAAAATCTATGTCTGGTATGAAGACTTGCGTGCGCTCGAAGAGCGTGGACGTTCGACCGACAACAAGGCGGAACGTGACAAGGTGCAGGAGGAACTCGAAACCCTGCAGGCAGAAATCGGTGCCGTTGAAGTGCCGCTTTCCTATACGGACGATCTTTACCGGCTTCGCAGTCATGTCGAGTTCGTCAAGCAACTGGTGCGTGAGCGAAATCCGGTGAAGGTTGCCGGCTGACATGACTTCATTGCGAAAGATAGCCATTGCCGGTGCCGGCATTGGGGGACTGGCCGCGGCAGCCCTGCTTGCCCAAGCCGGCCATGACGTCACCGTCTATGACCAGTTCGATGCGCCAGGACCTGTCGGGTCTGGCCTGATCCTGCAAGAAACGGGGTTGACGATATTGGGCGAGCTCGGCTTGCGTGAGCGAGCCGAAACGCTGGGCGCGCCTATTCGGCGCCTGCATGGCCAGGCGGTCAATTCCGGGCGCACCGTGTTGGATGTCCGATATGATGCCATCCGGCCCAGCCTTCGGGGCATATCCATCCAGCGTCCCGTCCTGTTTGACCTGGTGTATCAAGCAGCCAGAGAGGCAGGCGCGAATATTGTCCCGTCCACACGGATCATCGCGGCTCAGGCCGTGGGAGGTTACCTGACCACAGGGGACGGAAAGACGTTGGGGCCGTTTGATCTTGTGGTTGATGCACTCGGTGTGCGCTCCCCGCTCTCATCTCGTCCGCGCAGCCAGCTCGCATATGGCGCGCTCTGGGCAACCCTTCCGTGGCAGGAGGGACATGGGTTTGAGCGGAACGCCTTGGCACAACGCTACCGGCAGGCCCGTCAGATGGCGGGGGTTATGCCATCAGGCCGCTCAGAAGAAGAGGGCGTGGACACGCTCACCTATTTCTGGTCCATTCGAACGGATCAGTATCAGGCATGGAAGCAGGCTCCCTTGTCAGCTTGGAAAGCAGAGGCGGTCGCGCTCTGGCCGGAAACGGCTGTCTTCCTGGACCAGTTGAAGAGCCACGCTCAGCTAACCTATGCAGAATATGACCATCGCACACACGCCCCTGCCGTAAACCAGCGGCTGGTGCACATCGGCGACAGCTGGCATGCGGCCAGCCCGCAACTGGGCCAGGGGGCCAACATGGCCTTGCTTGATGCTTATGCGCTGTCGCGGGCATTGTGCGTCCGCGACGATCTGGACAGACAATTGCGCCACTACACTTCAATGCGTTCAGGGCACGTCAGAATGTTCCAGACTATGAGCTGGCTTTTCACGCCGGTCTACCAGTCCGATTCCACGATACTTGCATGGTTACGCGATTGGCTGGCGGCCCCGATCAGCAAGATACCGCCCGCACCGAAAGTGCTCGCCGCCATGGTGTCGGGCGGAATGGGCAGGCCGCTCAACAGGCTTGGGCTCAAGGCTGGCGATGTATCATTCACTGCCGAGTGATTTGAGGCGGTACAGCAAGTCAAGCGCTTCACGCGGTGTCAGGGAATCCGGGTCAATCTGTTGCAGCAACAGGTCGGATTCTGATGGCCCAATTATCTGATCTGCATTCTCCTCGTCCGTGATCGGCGCAAGAGATGCGGCAGCAAAGAGGGGCAGGTTTTCGGGCGCGTCAGGTTCAGCCTCAAGCTGCTTCAGGATTTGCGCCGCCCGTTTGACGGCCTTCTTTGGAAGGCCTGCAAGCTTGGCCACTTGTACGCCGTAAGACTTGTCCGCCGGCCCGGCCTGAACTTCATGCAGGAAGACAAGGTCATCTTTCCATTCCTTGGCGCGGAGCGAAGCATTGGCCGCACCGGGCAAGTCCTCAACCAGTTTGGTCAGCTCATGATAGTGAGTGGCAAACAGGGCCCGGGCCTTGTTGACCGAATGAAGGTGCTCGACTGCCGCCCAGGCGATGGCGAGACCGTCCCAGGTTGATGTGCCCCGGCCGACCTCGTCCATGATGACGAAACTGCGCTCCGTAGCCTGATTAAGAATGGCGGCGGTCTCAACCATTTCCACCATGAAGGTGGATCGCCCGCGTGCCAGATCGTCGGACGCGCCGACGCGCGAAAAGATCCGATCGACCAAGCCCAATGTCAGGGATCGCGCAGGCACGAAGAGCCCTGCTTGCGCCAAGATAACGGCCAGCGCGGCTTGTCTTAGATAGGTGGACTTACCGGCCATGTTCGGACCAGTCACGAGCAGGAGGCGCGTTCCGAAATCGCCCTCGGCACTTAGTCCCAGGTCGTTGGCGGTAAATCCCTTGCCATCTTTCTTGAGCGCAGCTTCGACCACCGGGTGGCGCAGCCCCGTGGCGTAAAATGTGGTGTCTTCTGTCAGTACGGGTCTGATCGCGTCGACCTCAAACGCCCATTCTGCTGAGGCTGCCGCGACATCGAGGTCCGCAATGGCGCCTGCAGTGCGGGATAGAGGCGAGTTTAGTGCATCGATTCGCTCACAAAACCCTTCGAAGACGGACATTTCACGCGCTTTTGCTTCGTCTTCTGCGCGGGAAATCCTGCCCGCGAGTTCAGAAAGTTCCTGCGTAGAGAAGCGCACATTGCTGGCCAGGGTCTGACGATGGATGAAGGTTTCGGACAGAGGCGGCTTCATCAACGGGTCGCCATAGCGGGCCGGGACATCGACGAAATAGCCAAGCACATTGTTGAACTTGATCTTCAACGCAGTGATGCCGGTTTCGTCAGCGTAGCGAGCCTGTAGCGCAGCGATGATCTGGCGGCTGTCATCGCGCAGGCCACGGGCTTCATCGAGCGCCTCGTCCCAGCCGGGTGCAACGAACCCGCCATCGCGGGCGAGTGTGGGTGGATTTTCCGAAAGTGCTGTCTCCAAATCCCGCGCGAGTGTGGCGAGGTCTTTGTCCTTGCCCAGGTCGAGTGCGGCAACAGCCTCATCGATTTTGTGCGGCAGGCCCGCAGAGCTGGCTGTCAGTTGGCTTGCCGCTTCATGTGCGGCAGTCAGTGCGAGCCCGATCGCGGCGAGGTCGCGCGGCCCACCCCGACCGAGGCGCAACCGTGTCCGCGCACGTTCCAGATCCGGCGCAGCCTTCAAGCTGGCACGGACAGACGCCACTGCGTCGCGATCATCCGCAAACCAAGCCACAGCGTCATACCGCGCATCAATCTCCACCCGGTCGACACAGGGACGCGAAAGACGCGAGGCCAGAAGCCGCGCGCCCGGTGCGGTGACGGTCCGGTCGATTGTGCCCAGCAGGGATCCGTCGCGGTCGCCGCGCATGGATCGGTCGATCTCCAGGCTCGTGCGGGTTGCTGGATCAATCGCTAGATAGCCCTCTGCGCGTGCTCGAATGGGTGGGTCCAATCGGATGTCGCTGCCTGCTTGGGTGAGCTTCACGTAATCCAGCAATAGGCCGATTGCTGCGAGTTCTGCGCGGCCGAAGTCGCCGAGCGCTTCCAGCGCAGCGATTCCGAATGTTTCTTTGAGAAGGGCTTCGCCTGTTTTGTACGTCGCGCTGCGGGCGGGCCGGAAGGTCACTGGTGCGGTGGAGAGCGCAGTCGCATTTGCGATGGCAGGTTTGTCGATATCGCCCTCGGACACCAACAGTTCAGACAATGGATAAGCCATCAGGCTGTCAGCAAGCGTGTTCGCTGCGAGCGCGGAGACATCAAATCGTCCGGTGGAGACATCGCAGACGGCGATGGCCGCTTCGGCTCCGCCGCCTCCTATGGCAATCGCGGCCAGCGCCTGATCCTGATTAGCGGGCAGTAGGGCGTCTTCGGTCAGCGTTCCGGGCGTAACAATGCGGACGATGTCCCGGTTTACGATGGATTTTGATCCGCGCTTCTTGGCCTCTGCGGGGCTCTCTGTCTGCTCGCAAACGGCAACCCGGCATCCGGCCTTGATCAGGCGTGCCAGATAACCCTCGGCGGCATGATAGGGCACGCCTGCCATGGGGATGGGTTTGCCTTCGTACTCGCCTCGTGACGTCAGCGTTATGCCGAGCACTTTCGAGGCCTGAACCGCGTCGTCGAAGAACAGTTCGTAAAAGTCGCCCATCCGGAAGAAGAGCATGGCATCTTCATGCCGCGCCTTGATCGACAGGTATTGCGCCATGAACGGGCTTGGCGCAGGAGTGGGTTTCGAGGGAGCAGAAGTGTCGGCCATGGGCCGGGACGCTATCGTCAGTGCCGGAGATTCGCAAAGCCTCGCACCAGCTTGCGCGCGACAAAGTGATCATATCGCACCGAATGGCCCGTTTTGCGGTTGGCATGGCTTTCGCACCGGCCTAGTTTGCCGCCTCAATTGAAACTTTTTGCAAAAACGGATTTGCCGCGCGATGACCACTAAACGGCCGAGCTTCACAGACCAGGAAGCCCTCGATTTTCACTCGCAGCCACACGCCGGCAAGATCTCCATGGCGCCGACCAAGCCTATGGGTACGCAGCGTGACCTGTCTTTGGCCTATAGTCCCGGCGTTGCGGTGCCCGTGCTTGCCATCGCGGAAGACGAAGACCGGGCCTACGATTATACCGCCAAGGGCAATCTGGTCGCGGTCATTTCCAACGGTACTGCCATCCTCGGCCTCGGCAATCTTGGGCCGATGGCGTCCAAACCGGTGATGGAAGGCAAGTCTGTCCTGTTCAAACGGTTTGCCGATATCGACAGTTTCGACGTCGAGGTCAGCACGACAGACGTCGAAGAATTCATCATGACGGTCCGGAACATCGGTTCCACGTGGGGCGGCATCAACCTGGAAGATATCTCGTCTCCGGACTGTTTCATCATCGAGAGCCGTCTGCGCGAAGACCTCGACATTCCGGTGTTTCATGATGACCAGCACGGCACGGCGATTATTGCCGCGGCCGGCCTTATCAATGCCTGCCACATTACGGGTCGGGAACTGAAAGATCTGAAAGTCGCCGTCTCGGGGGCAGGGGCCGCCGGTCTTTCCTGTGCAGGACTGATTCGCCATCTCGGCGTGAAGCCTGAGAATATCCTGATGTGTGACTCCAGCGGCGTTGTCTATGAGGGACGCACCGAGAAGATGGACCAGTTCAAGTCCGCCTTTGCCGTCAAAACCACAAAGCGAACGCTCGCAGAAGCAATCGAAGGCGCTGACGTGTTGTTGGGCCTGTCCGCGAAGGGCGCTGTTTCGAAAGAGATGGTCAAGTCGATGGCCAAGGACCCGATCATCTTCGCCATGGCCAATCCTGATCCTGAAATCACGCCGGAAGATATCAAGTCGGTTCGTGATGATGCAATCATTGCCACCGGCCGGTCGGATTATCCCAATCAGGTCAACAATGTTCTGGGTTTCCCGTACATCTTCCGCGGCGCGCTGGACGTGCGTGCGCGTGGCATCAATGAAGAGATGAAAGTTGCAGCTGCACGGGCAATCGCTGAGCTGGCGCGCGAAGACGTGCCGGATGAAGTGGCGGCTGCATACCATGGCGCGCGCCCAAGCTTCGGGCGTGAATACATTATCCCAACCCCGTTTGATCCGCGCCTGATCAGCTTCATTCCGCCTTTCGTGGCGCAGGCCGCCATGGATACCGGCGTGGCTCGCAAACCGATTGATGACATGGAAGCCTACCGGCATTCGCTGGCCCGCCGAGCGGATCCGTCCGCTTCCTTCATTCAGGGGGTTCAGGCTCGCTGTAAGGAGCTGCAGCGCCGCATCGTGTTTGCTGAGGGTGAAGAGCCCGCCGTCGTTCGCGCCGCGTTCAGCTTCAAGAACCAGGGGCTTGGTCATCCGATCCTGATTGGTCGCGAGGCTCAGGTCGAGCGCGCCATGGAGCAGATGGGTATCCAGCCCGGTACACTTGAGATTCTAAATGCGCGCCTGTCTGACAACAATCCGGTCTACACGGACATGCTGTATGCTCGCCTCCAGCGCGACGGCTATTTGAAGCGGGATGCCCAGCGTCTCGTGAACCAGGACCGCAATGTCTTCGGCTGTTGCATGCTGAAGAATGGCGACGCTGATGGCATGGTCACGGGTGTGACCCGTAACTATGACGTCGCCTTGAACGACTCGCTGCTGGTGCTCGATCCGATACCGGGACAGGCCATAATTGGCATGTCGATGGTGATTAACCGGGGGCGGACGGTCTTCATCGCAGACACTAGCGTCACCGAGCTGCCGCAGGGCGAAGACCTTGCCAATATCGCCATAGAGGCCGCCCGAGGCGTCCGCTCACTTGGCTTCTCGCCGCGCGTGGCATTCCTGTCCTATTCGACCTTCGGCAACCCGATGGGCGAGCGCGGCGAAAAGGTGCGCGATGCCGTTGCCATCCTGGATGGCATGAAGGATATCGACTTCGAATATGAAGGTGACATGAGCGCGGATGTTGCGTTGAACACCAGCCACAAGCTGCTCTACCCATTCTCGCGCCTGACTGGTCCGGCAAATGTGTTGGTCATGCCAGCCATTCACGCCGCATCTATCTCGACCAAGCTTCTGGAATCGATGAGCCGCGCGACGGTGATTGGGCCAATGCTGCTGGGTCTAGAGAAGCCGGTACAGATTGCATCGCTCGGCGCAACGGTCGGTGACATTGTGAACCTCGCAACGATTGCGGCCTTTGATGTGGATCACGTGCACGGCGGCTAACGTCATCGTCACGAAATTCCCCAGCGTCAGGACTCGCAGGCGGCGAGTGGCTCACCTATAGTCATATCAAGCATATGGACCACAGGGAGGCCCGAACGGCATGAAGGAATACAAGCAGTTCTATATCGATGGTGCATGGGTTGATCCCGTTGAGCCGCGCACGTTGGAAATCGAGAACCCGGCCACTGAAGAAAACTTCGCGGTCATTTCGATTGGTTCCAAGGCCGATGTCGATAAGGCCGTTGCCGCAGCTCGGAAGGCTTTCCCGGCATTTTCGCAGACCAGCGTGGAATACCGCGCCGAGCTGCTCGAAAAGATCGCTGCAGGCATTCAGGCGCGAATGCCGGAAATGGCAGAAGCGATCTCGAACGAGATGGGCGCGCCGATGTGGCTTGCCAATGCGGCGCAAGTGCCTGCCGGTATGGGGCATTTTGCGACCACTGCAGCCATTCTGCGTGATTATCAGTTCGAGGAGCTGAAGGGTACGACGCTGCTTCGCAAGGAGCCAATCGGCGTTTGCGGATTCATCACGCCTTGGAACTGGCCGCTGAACCAGATCGCCTGCAAGGTTGCTCCGGCAATTGCTGCAGGGTGCACCATGGTGCTCAAGCCGTCCGAAATCGCGCCGCTCGACGCGATGATCCTGACGGAAATCATGCACGAGGCCGGTGTGCCGAAGGGCGTATTCAACCTCGTCAACGGAGATGGTCCGGGTGTCGGTTCGGCGCTGTCCTCACACCCTGACGTCGACATGATGAGCTTCACCGGTTCCACACGCGCAGGTGTGCTTGTGGCTCAGGCGGCTGCGCCGACCGTAAAGCGCGTCGCACAGGAACTCGGCGGCAAGAGCCCGAATATTATCCTGCCATCCGCAGACCTCGAGAAGGCTGTCGGTGGAGGCGTTATGCAGATGATGACGAATACGGGTCAGTCCTGTAACGCGCCATCGCGCATGTTCGTCCAGAAGGACCAGCAGGACCAGGCGATTGCGATCGCAAAGGCAGCGGCTGAATCGGTGAAAGTGATGATGCCAGGTGAAGCCTCACCGGGCGCTATCGGTCCGATTTCGAACGGCAACCAGTACCAGAAGGTTCAGGATCTGATCGAGACCGGCATCAAGGAAGGCGCGACGCTGGTCGCCGGTGGACCAGGCCGTCCGGAAGGCTTCAACAAGGGCTATTTCGCGCGTCCAACCGTGTTTGCGAATGTCACCAATGACATGACCATTGCGCGTGAGGAAATCTTCGGGCCAGTGCTCGTCATGATCCCATATGAGGATGTGGATGATGCTGTCGAAATGGCCAATGACACAGTCTATGGCCTGGCAGGCTATGTGCAGGGCGCTGAAGATGAAGCCCGCAAAGTGGCCAACCGCATTCGTGCCGGTCAGATTCAGGTCAATGGTGCGCGGCCAGACTTCACAGCACCATTCGGTGGCTACGGCCAATCCGGCAACGGCCGGGAATGGGGCGAGCATGGCTTTGAGGAGTTTCTCGAAGTCAAGGCAGTCATGGGCTACAAGGCCGCCTAGTCTGTTTCACGGCTGAAAATATTATGGGGCGGCCTTCGGGTCGCCCTTTTTGTTTGCCTGATTGACATCGATCAGGCGGCTCTCTGAATTGTGAAGCCAATTCAACTAGTGTTCAGCTAACTTCCCCCATACATTACAGGAAACATCGCTTTGGAGGGTGATATTCCATGCCCAAATTCAAGCTTACAGGTGCAATCGCTGCCTTGGCCGTGCTCGGCGCCTGCGCGACCGCAACGCCATATCAGGCCGCTCTGGATGGCGATCGCGGTTATTCGGAAATGAAGATCGAGGACAATCGGTTCCAGGTCGAGTTTTCCGGAAACTCCCTGACAGATCGAAAGACCGTAGAGACCTATTTGCTCTACCGGGCTGCGGAGCTGACCCGACTGAACGGGTATGACCACTTCCGGGTCGTACGCCGCGACACAGATTCTGAAAGCCGCCTTGTGCCGGTTGGCGGAGGCTCGCCCTATTACGACCATTTCCACCTGAATTACAGATACTTCGGCCCTTATGCGGCCTACTATCATGACCCATTCCGTCGGTCACGCTATTCTGCGTTTGGACCTTATGACGCTTATTGGGGCGGCCCACGGGAATACCGTGAGCGGACGAGCTATGTCGCGTCTGCAGAAATCCTGATGGGTAAGGGCGAAAAGCCCGCCGATGCCGCCTATTTTGATGCAGAGCAAGTTGTCTTCAATCTCAGCCCAAACATCATGAGACCGGAGCTGAAATAGTCCTCGACCCGCGAATTCGCATTGCAGCCCCGCCATTTGGCGGGGCTTTTTTCTGGTCTGGACACTGGCCATTCCTTTGCAGGAGGCCCAGATAGGGCCCTTGAGAATCTCAAGAAAGCCTGTCGAACCCATGCCGGACTCCGAAATGCCCGTTCCTGAGCCGCGCACCTTGCAAGGTGCCCATGGTCGACCTGTGCCGGGGCGCACGGAGATGGTCGTCATGGTTGCGGCGCTGATGGCGCTTAACGCGCTCGCCATTGACATCATGCTGCCTGCACTGGGTGAGATCGCGGATTCGATCGGTCTGACAGGTGCTTCCCCGGAGGATGCCAATCGTCAGCAGATGATTGTGTTTTCCTATGTATTGGGCTTCGGCGCGCCTCAACTCGTTTGGGGGCCGATTTCCGACCGCTTCGGACGGCGCGTCCCCTTGTTCGTCGGATTGGTTGGTTACTCGCTGACTGCGCTACTCTGTATCGCGCTAAAGGATTTTCATGCGCTGCTTGCTGCGCGTTTCCTGCAGGGCGTTTTTGCTTCAGGCGCCCGGCTTGTGGCTGTTTCGGTCGTCCGTGATCTTTATGCAGGCCGGCGTATGGCGGGTTTCATGTCATTGGTCATGACCATTTTCATGGTTGTGCCCATGATCGCGCCTGCCATGGGTCAGCTGATCCTGTTCGTCGCCCCCTGGCAATGGATATTCGGCGTCCTTGCCTTGTTCGGCGGGCTTTTGCTTGCATGGACATGGTTGCGCTTGCCAGAAACCCTGGCGCCCGAGGCGCGCAATCCTCTGAATGTTTCGTCTGCCGCCAGCAGCTATATGGCAGTCATACGTAGTCGCATCACGTTCGGTTACATGTGCGCTTCCGGTGTCATATTCGGCGCATTGTTCTCATTTATCGGATCTTCAGAGCAGATCTTTCGGGATGTCTTCGGCCAGGAAGAAACATTCGCGTTCTGGTTTGCTGGTGTGGCAGGTGCGCTCGCATGCGCAAATCTGTTCAACTCCCGCGTGGTTGAGAGAATTGGCATGCGCCGCATCAGTCATGCCGCAATGGTGTTCTTCATCATCATGTCGACGTCGCTGGCGCTGGTGACGCATTTCTTCGGCGAGAGCCTGTTATGGTTTTTCCCGATGTTCGCGATGACATTTGCCTGTTTTGGCCTGATGGGTGCAAACTTCTCGGCACTCGCCATGGAGCCGTTGGGCAAGATTGCAGGCACGGCTTCCGCAGCTTACGGCTTCGCCACGACGACAGTTTCAAGCATTCTCGGAATTCTGATCGGAAGCTACTACAATGGCACGACGGTGCCGCTCGTTCTCGGGTTTGCGTGTCTTGGGGTGGGCTCGCTCGTGATCGTATTGATCACCGAGAAGGGCAAATTGTTCAGCTCTCGCTGAGCTTGGCTTGCCGGCGCTTTCGGGCGGCCGGTTCGCGAATGCGAGACAAGGGCCGAACCTGGCTTTCCAGATGCTCGATGATCAGGCCGGCAATGTCTTTGCCGCTGGCCGATTCGATGCCTTCGAGACCCGGCGAAGAGTTTACCTCCAGCACTTTGGGGCCTTTCTCGGTTTGCAGCAGGTCGACACCTGCGACGCGCAAGCCCAGTACTTTGGCGGCCTCCCGGGCCGTGTCGCGTTCGGTGCGGGACAGCCTGATGGTAGAGGCCGTTCCGCCGCGATGGAGGTTTGAGCGGAACTCGCCCTTCTGGGCCTGGCGCTTCATTGCGCCGACCACTTTGTTGCCGACGACGAACGCCCGAACATCGGTGCCTGCAGCTTCTTCGACGAATTCCTGTACCAGAAAGTTTGCTTCCAGACCCCGGAAGGCATCAATCAGGCTTTCCGCAGCCTTGCGGGTCTCGGCGAGCACGACGCCCTTGCCTTGCGTGGATGAGAGCAATTTCACCACCACAGGCGCGCCTCCCGCCAGCGAGATCAGATCCTTGGTGTCTTTCGGACTGTGCGCAAAGGCCGTGACCGGCATGTCGATCTTGGCGCGGGCAAGCAGTTGGTGCGCCATCAGCTTGTCGCGCGAATGGCCGATCGCACTGGCACTGTTCAAGCAGAATGCGCCGGTATTGGTGAACTGTCGCAGCACGGCCAAGCCGTAATCTGTAATCCCTGCCCCGATGCGCGGAATCACCGCGTCATAGCGGGGCAGTGCCTTGCCATCATAGTGGACTTGCGGATGTGTCGTGCCAATCTGCATGTAACAGCGTGCGGTATCGATGGCCTCGATCACGTGGCCTCGCTCCTGTGCCGCTTCGATGAGGCGCAGACTTGAATAATTCCGCGGCTCGCGCGTGAGCAACGCAATGCGCAATGGACGTTTGACGGGCTTCTTTTTTGGCAGGCCCGCATAGGCTGCAAAGTCGAGTTTCGGCTGAAGGAAAGACGCGTTTGCGTTGACGATCATGTCCGGCTGGATCGCGCCGCGGCCGAACAGCATGCGGTAGGTCATGCTCTCGCGATTGGTCAGCGTCAGCTGGATCGGCCAGCGGCGTCCGCCCATCTCGACATCGGTCTGGATCACATAACGCAGCTCGGTGTCCCCATTGGAGCTGGTCACGTCGCGGCGGTCTACAACCGGCGCGGAACATGTGATTTCCAAGCCCGGATCACTCGGGTCCGGTTGGATCAGGAAGCGCACCTGTGGTGCATCGGCAGGCCCGAATGGCTCAATGACGCTGGCGTGCAGTGCAGACGTGCGCGCGCCGGTATCCACCTTCGCCTTGATCGCGGGCAAGCCGAGGTCGGGCAGAGTCAGCCACTCTTCCCAGCCGAGTTGGAACGGGTCTGATTGCGACATTATGAAAGCCTTCCTGCCAGTTCGCGCCCGATAAAGGTGAACCGGCAGGTATTCAATCTCTTATCCGCAGAACGCAGCGGATCAGCCTTCGACCAGCCAGGCTTTCTCGACGATTCCGACCACGTCGCCCATGATTTCGGTGATCTTGAAATCCTTGGGCGTGTAGACACGGGCAATGCCCATCTGGCGCAGGGCGCGGGCATCTTCCGGCGGAATGATGCCGCCGATGACGACCGGCACGTCTCCGAGGCCGACCGCGCGCAGCTCGGCAATTGTTTCGCGTACCAGATCAAGGTGGCTGCCAGAGAGAATGGACAGCCCAACGACATGTGCATTCGCTTCTTTGGCCTGCGCAGCAATCTCCGACGGCGTGAACCGAATGCCCTCATAGACGACATTCATGCCGACTTCCCGGCCCCGTGCCGCGATCTGTTCGGCGCCGTTGGAATGGCCGTCGAGGCCCGGCTTGCCGAGCACATAGGTCAGCTGGCGCCCGAGCGCTTCGGAAACACGCTCGACGTCCTTGCGGACAGCGGCCGCATCTTCCTCGCCATCGGTCTTGATAACCATGGCGACGCCCGTGGGTGCTCGGAATTCGCCAAACACGTCCCGCATTGCCGTGCCCCATTCACCTGTCGTGACGCCGGCCTTCGCGCAGGCAATCGAGGGCTCCATGATATTGGTCCCGTCCTGTGCGGCTTGCTTCAGCGCTGCGAGCGCATTTTCAACGGCGCTTGCATCGCGTTTGCTGCGCCATTCTTTCAGGTCGCGAACCTGAGCGGATTCCTCTGCCGGGTCGACCGTCTGGATCGATCCGTCGCCGCCTGCGAGTGGGCTCTCCGCCGTCTCGACATAGCGGTTGACGCCAACCACGGTCAGATCACCGCTCTCAATCGCCTTGATGCGATCAATATGTGCGCCGACGAGGCTCTCCTTCATATGGTCGATCGACTGGATTGCGCCGCCCCGCGCATCGAGGTCAGCCAGCGTATCCCGCGCCAGCGCCTTCAGCTCTTCTGTTTTGGATTCGATGACATGGCTGCCGTCGAAGATGTCTTCGTATTCCAGGAGGTCTGTTTCATAGGCGAGGATCTGCTGCAGACGCAGCGACCATTGCTGGTCCCACGGGCGTGGCAGGCCCAGCGCCTCATTCCAGGCCGGCAGCTGCAGGGCCCGGCAGCGAGCCTTCTTCGACAGGGTGACGGCCATTGCCTCGATCAGGATGCGATAGACATTGTTTTCAGGCTGCGGCTCGGTCAGGCCAAGCGAGTTCACCTGCACGCCATAGCGGAATAGCAGCGCCTTCGGACTGGTCACGCCATAGCGTTCGCGGCCAATCTCTTCCCAGAGTTCCACAAAGGCACGCATCTTACAAAGTTCCGTAACGAAACGAACTCCGGCGTTCACGAAGAAGGAAATTCGACCGAAGACCGTTTCAAAGTCTGATTCCGGAACCTGCCCTCCGGCTTTTACGGTATCCAGCACCGAGATTGCCGTGGCCAAAGCATAGGCGAGTTCCTGTTCCGGCGTCGCGCCCGCTTCCTGCAAATGGTAAGAGCAGACATTCATCGGATTCCATTTCGGGACCTCGGTGTAGCACCAGCTGACCATATCCGAGATCAGACGCAGGCTCGGTTCCGGCGGGAATACATAGGTGCCGCGCGAAAGGTATTCCTTCACAATGTCATTCTGAGTGGTGCCGCGCAGTTTCTTGCGATCATCTCCGCGCTCATCCGCCAGTGCCACATACAGCGCCAGCATCCAGGCGGCTGGCGCATTGATCGTCATTGATGTGTTCATCTCTTCCAGCGGCAGCTGGTCGAACAGGAGGCGCATGTCGCCGAGATGCTTGACCGGCACACCCACTTTGCCAACTTCGCCCTTGGAGAGGATGTGGTCTGCGTCATACGCGGTCTGGGTGGGCAGGTCGAAGGCAATCGACAAGCCTGTCTGACCCTTGGCGAGGTTGCCGCGATACAGTTCGTTGGATTTTGTTGCCGTTGAATGTCCGGCATAGGTCCGGAAAATCCACGGGCGGTCCGGTGCGTGCTGGTATGCTTTATCCATGTCTGCCACGGAATTCTCCCCTTGTTATGTTGCGGCGCAGCATGCCGCGTGCAACGTCACAAGGCAAGCGCTGCTGCTTGCGTCAGGATGTCTGAACAACCAGATGTAGGCGAGAGGAGATTGCCGTGAACCCACCGACCAATGTGATCCAGACTGCCCTGCTTTTGCGGATTGTCGCTATCCTGGCCTTTCCGGTCGGTGTGGTGATTGCAGCGCTGATGGAGCGTAGTGTGCTCATGGTCGCCTTGCTCGCAGCGGGCATGTTGGCGGTCAGCTGGGTCGAGCGGTTTCGACTGCACCGTTTGTCCGGGAATGAGGGGTACCCCGCCATCACGGGATTATTGCCCGGCTTTGCTGTGCGAGCAGGCTTTCTGGCTGGCCTGTTCATTGTCAGCCTTGGCGTGCTCGCTCTGTTTCGTGAGACCATTCTGGCGCGGGGGCTCGGTCTGACTGATCTTGGTCTTTTTTCTGCCGTGGCTGGCGTTGCTCTGCTGGCCAATGCCATCAGCGCGCGCATGGCGACCCGGGAAGTGTCGAGTGTCATGGCCCAGATGAACGCCAATATCACGCCGCCGGGCGGGGCGTCTCAGGCTGGCGTAGGGCCGGGTGAAATCATCGAAGGCGAAGTGATCGACCGCGACTGAAACGGGTATGGTCTCGTTACCGCAAACATTCATGAGCACCATGCGATTCCAGGCGGTTTCGTGAGGGCTGCAAATCGGCTATACGGCGCGGGCTCTAAAGGAATTTCCCCTCAATGTCTGACATGATTGGCCTGATGGCCGCAGCTCTGACGACCCTGTCTTTCCTGCCTCAGGCCCTGATGGTCATTCGCACCGGAAGGACTGATGGGATTTCGCTGATCATGTATGCGATGTTCACTACCGGCGTCGCAGGTTGGCTGGTCTATGGCATTCTGCTGGGATCGCTCCCCATGATCGTGGCCAATAGCGTCACGCTGCTGTTGGCCAGTATGATCCTGGCCCTCAAAGTGCGTCACTCGCTTCAGGCCAAAGCCCAAGCCGCGACCTTTTCCACATCAGCGCCAATCGCCTCATAATAGAGGCGCTGTACTTGCCGCGTAACAGGGCCCGGCTTGCCGGTGCCGACCGGTCGATCCTCCAGCTGTATGACAGGAGCAATCATAGCCCCCGCTGAGGTCGTGAAGATCTCCTTGGCAGCGTATGCCTCATCCGGTGTGAAGGCGCGCTCCTCGATATCCAGTCCCTGATTGCGAAGCCGGGCAATGACATGGGCGCGCGTAATTCCGGGCAGTATGTCGCTGGACAGATTGCGCGTGATGATCCGGCCCTCCTCGGTCACGATCCATGTATTGGCTGAGGCCGCTTCGGTGACGTGGCCATCCTCGACCATGAACGCGGTTTCGGCGCCGGCTTCGCGCGCAGCGCGGTAGGCGAGGGCCTGCGACAGGAGTTGAGTTGTCTTGATATCGCGCCGACGCCAGCGAATGTCGTTCAGGAAGATGGCGCGAATGCCCTGCTCGGCTTTATCACTGATCAGGGGGCGATGATCCGCATACAGGAAAATTGTGGGTGTGAAGGTCTCCGGGCCAGCAAAATCCCGGGAGTCGTAGGCGCCTGCTGTAACTTCGAGATAGATCAGTCCCTCTGAAAGGCCGTTGCGGGCGATCAACTGGCTGTGAATGTCCTCCCACGCGGCCGCGTCATGTGGGTTAGGGATCGAAATTGCTTCCAGCGTGTTGCCGAGGCGCGACACATGACCTTCGAAATCGATCAGTTTTCCGCCGTAAACAGCGGTCACTTCATAGGCTGCGTGAGAAAACAGGAATCCCCGGTCCAGTGGGGAGATCAGGGCGTCTTTCCGCTGGGTGAAGACTCCGTTCAGATAAACCGTGTCGCCGATAGACATGATTGCAACGCCCCTTTTTCGAAATTTGTGCAGCGCAACAAAATTCTTGCAAGCTCTTCGTTCAGCGGCCAAGGTGGCGGGAACCGGGTGGTTTGTGAAGCCACGAATAATTGTGCGCCAGACCATCCCGGAAATGTAATCAAGGAGGAGGGCCCCCCTGCCATGGCAAGGGAAACCAAAGATATTTACGAGCTCGGCGAGATCCCGCCGGAGTTCCACGTTCCGAAGATGATGCACGCCTGGGCGATCCGCCGCGACCGTCACGGGCGTCCGTCAACGGCGATGCAGCTGGAACAGGTTCCGGTTCCGGAAATCGATTCCGACGAAGTGCTGGTCCTCGTGATGGCAGCTGGCGTGAACTATAATGGCATCTGGGCCGCACTTGGCGAGCCGATGTCCGTGTTCGACGTTCACAAGCAGGATTTCCATGTTGCAGGGTCCGACGCGTCCGGGATCGTATGGGCTGTCGGTCGCAAAGTGACACGCGTGAAGCCGGGTGACGAAGTGGTCATCCACTGCAACCAGGATGATGGCGACGACGAGGAATGTAATGGCGGCGACCCGATGTTCTCGCCCAGTCAGCGTATCTGGGGCTACGAAACTCCAGACGGCTCCTTCGCCCAATTCTGCCGCGTACAGGCGCGCCAATGCATGCCGCGCCCCAAGCATCTGACCTGGGAAGAGAGCGCCTGCTACACACTGACGCTTGCCACAGCCTACCGCATGCTGTTCGGCCACCGCCCGCACATCGTGAAGCCGGCAGACAATGTCCTTGTCTGGGGCGCCTCGGGCGGCCTTGGCAGCTTCGGTGTCCAGCTTTGTGCTGTCACGGGGGCGAACGCGATTGGGGTCGTCGGAAGCGATGACAAGAAAGAGCATGTGCTCAGTCTTGGCGCCAAGGGCGTGCTCAACCGCAAGGACTTCAATTGCTGGGGGCAGCTGCCGACCGTGAACGGCCCGGAATTCAATGACTATATGAAAGAGAGCCGAAAGTTCGGCAAGGCGATCTGGGAACTCACTGACAAGAAGGATGTCGACATCGTCTTCGAACATCCGGGTGAGTCGACTTTCCCTGTGTCTGTGTTCGTTGTGAAGCGTGGCGGCATGGTCGTCATCTGCGCCGGTACGACCGGCTTCAACCTGACCATGGATGCGCGCTTCCTCTGGATGCGGCAGAAGCGGGTACAGGGCAGCCATTTCGCAAACCTGAAACAGGCAAGCGCCGCGAACCAATTGGTGATCAACCGGCGCATTGATCCGGGCATGTCCGAAGTCTTCCCATGGGAAGACATTCCGGCCGCGCACGACAAGATGCTGGACAACAAGCATCTGCCTGGAAACATGGCTGTTCTGGTGACCTCACCAAAGCCGGGTCTCCGAACGGTTGAAGATGTTCTGGCGGTAAACGGCCAAGCCTAGTAACAGGCCGTATGGCCAGACCGGACGCTGATTCGTTTGCCCGTGAATGGGTAGCAGCCTGGAATGATCACGACCTCGACGCTGTGCTGTCGCACTATGCCGACGGGGTCGTGTTCCATTCGCCGCGCATTGCGCTGGTGATGGGGACGGATGAGGATTTCCTGACTGGAAAAGCGGGGCTGCGCAAATACTGGCAGGCCGCAATGGCCAGCGCGAGTGATCTGTATTTTGAACTGGAAGACGTGTTGACCGGATCAGACGCGATCACGTTGCTTTACACCAACCATCGCGGCCAGAACGCGGCTGAAACTTTTATTTTCGATGAGGATGGCGAGATCTGTATCGCTGTCGCGACCTACGGCTAAAGCTCGTCCATGCCGCCCGGATTGCGCCGACGGCGGACCAACCACATAACGCCCCGCAAATCGGACAGGGCATCGGCCAATCGGCCAAAATTCGTATAGTTCGATGTTCCGCTACGACGCTCGCGATGATTCACGTCGCGATATTCCACATCGAAGCCTTCGGCCTGCATCAGGGCAGGGACGTAGCGATGGATATGATCGAAATAGGGCAACCTCAGGAAGGCTTCCCGATAGATCGCCTTCACGCCACAGCCAGCATCGTCGCAATCATCCCGCAGCAGGCGTTTGCGGATCTTGTTGGCAAAACTGCTGCCAAACCGCTTCCAGGCAGTGTCTTTACGCTTGGTGCGGCGGCCCATAACCATTTTCAGCGATTCCGGCGCATCTGCCCGCGTCAGCTGGCGGTACAGGTCTGGCAGATCGGCTGGATCGTTCTGTCCATCGCCATCCAGCGTGCCAATCACCGGCGCGCGCGCCGCCATTATTCCGGAACGGATGGCCCGGCTCTGCCCGGCATTGTTGCGGTGCCCGATCACGCGCAACATCGGAAAGCGCTCCTTCAGTTCGATCAGGCGCGCCCGCGTGTCATCGGTCGACGCATCATCGACGAACACCATTTCGAATGCGCGCCCATCGAGCGCGCGGTGAATCTCGGTGATCAGGGATTCGACATTGCCGGATTCATTGTGAACCGGAACAACGATGGAGAATTCAAGCGACTGGGCCACGGCTGGCACCTTTCAGGCAGGGGCTCGCGAGCGCGCGAGGCAGGTTTCGCACGCTCATACAAAGCGATTTGACGCAAGGCGAGCCCTGCGGCGCATTTGTCACGCTAGGAATCTCAGCGCAAAACCCTGAAGACGCGCGGACATGAACAAGGTAAATGGCAATCATGACTTTGCTTGATCGACTTTCCACCGGCTGGAAACCCTGGTTCGTCCTGTTCATCCTTACATTCGGCGCTGCCGCGCCCGGCGTGTTCAATTTGCCTGCCCTCGACAGGGATGAGAGCCGGTTTGCGCAGGCCTCGAAGGAAATGCTGGAGGAGCAGGATTATATCCGCATCCAGTATCAGGATGAGCTGCGCAACAAGAAGCCGGCAGGCATTCACTGGCTGCAGGCCGCCTCGACGGCAGTGTTTACGGGGCCCGAGGCAAAGCAGATCTGGACCTATCGCGTGCCGAGCTGGTTGGGGGCCGCCTTCGGAACGCTTGCCTGTTTCTGGGCCGGACTGGTCCTGGTTGGGCGAAGGGCCAGCTTTGTCGGCTCAGCCCTGTTCGGCGCGACGCTCCTTCTGACATCGGAAGCGCACATCTCCAAAACAGACGGAATGCTCGTTTTCCTGACAACGCTCAGCATAGGTGCGCTTGCGCGCCTTTATATGCGCCGTGACCAGTCGAAAAAGATGGCGCTGCTCTTCTGGTTTTGCATGGGCACCAGCTTCCTGATCAAGGGGCCAGTGACGCCGATGGTGGCCGCCTATGCCGGGATCGGGGCATGGGTTTGGGCCAAGGCGACTGACGGAAAAGGAGGCGACTGGTGGCGCGTTTTGCTCTGGTGGCCGGGGCCAGCGATTTTCGTGGCAATGGTGCTGCCCTGGTTTCTCTGGATTCAGGCTGCGACTGATGGGCAATACATCAAGGGCGCGGTCGGCAAGGATCTGAAAGACAAGTTCACCGGCGCCTCTGAGGGGCATGGTGGCTGGTCATTCTACCATCTTACCCATGTTCCGGCCTGGTTCTTCCCGGCGACCCTGTTCATCATTCCCGGCTTTGTGGCGGCGTGGAAGACGTTGAAGCCCATCAAGCCGCAAGGCGCGGCATGGCTGAAGCACGTTTTGTTGGTGGGCGCGGCATTGTTCGCGGTCTTGTTGATCTTGAGTTATCTGCTGCCCTTCCTGCCGCGCCCGGCAGGAACGGGACTGGCAGCACAAGCGCTGAACACAATTGCCACCCTCAAGCCGCTGCCAGCATGGCCAGCAGTCTTGCTCGCCTATTTCTGGTGGGTGTCGGGGCGCGACACATGGATGGCGAAGCATCCGGTCGGAGAAGCGATCATACCTGACGAGACACGCGCGGTCCGCATGCTCGTGGCCTGGGCGGTCCTGACCTATGCCTTCTTCGAACTGATGCCGACCCTGCTCAGTCACTACATCCTTCCGGCCTATCCTGCCTTCGCACTGCTCGCAGGCTATGCAGCGGCTAAAATGATGGAAGGGGAATTGTGGCCCGTCACGCGATGGGCGTCCCTGATCCTGTTCGCGTTGGGGGCGATCCTCTTACTTGCCGCGTCATTCCCCGGTGTGACAACCTATTTCATGGCGGAAACGGCGGGCGATTTCTCGACAGCCTTTCCCGAAGACGTGCTCGCATCATGGGCGGATTATCGGGCGTTCCCACTTTGGTTCTGGTGGATCGGCTTTGGCCTTTGTGGAGTTGCCATCATCGAGTTCAGTCGGCGCCATGAGTGCAATGCTGCCATGTTCGCCATCTATGCAGCCGTCGCAATCGGCTGGCATATCCGCATCTTCATGCTGCCGAGCCAGGTCTGGGTGCAGCCGACCGAAACGGCGCGTCTGGCGCTGGAGGATGTCTGCGGTGTGCCGGGCGAGGCGTGTGACTGGCAGCCGCCGGAACGCATCCTGGCGCTTGGCTATGCCGAGCCCTCCTATGTGCTGACTCTCGGCACGCAGAATCTCCACCCGCCGGAAACCCCGTTCGACCTGCCTCAAGACCCGTCCGCTTATCCGGTCGTCTATCTCGTCAATTTCGAGGATCGCAAGGCCGAGCCGCCGATCGAAGACGAGATCCGCCATTTGCGCGCTCAGGCCGACCAGATGCGCCTCTGTGTCACCGAGACCGAGCCTTACTATGCGTTGAATTATTCGAACGGGGACCCGGTCAATTTCCGGGCCCTCCGCTTCGATTATGGCGACTGCCCAGGTTGATTTCTAGAACTCGTAGCCGATCCGCACGCCATAGGTGCGCGGGTCGGAACGGAATGTGTCATACCCGATAAAGCCATAGCCTGAGACGGCATAGTCTTCATCGGTCAAGTTCCGTCCCCATACGGTCAAGCTGAAACCGGTATCCGTAAACACGAAGTTCGCCTCTGCCTGCAGGGTCGTGAAGCCGTCCTGCATGCGGCTGTCCAGGCCCTCTGGGTCGAGATAGTAATCACCGCGATACTTGGCGTGTGCGGCGAGGCTGGCCTCGATCGTTTCCGTAACCGCGAACTCGTAGCGTCCGCCGAGGGTGGCGGAGACATCTGGTGCGAAGGGGAGGGGGTTGCCGTCAAATGTGTCGGCATTTCCGCCAATGTCGGACGACTGATCAATCTCGGTTTCCAGAAGCGTCAAGCCACCATCCAGCGAAAGTTGTTCCGTAGCCTGCCATGCCAAATCGACTTCCACCCCGTAGGATGTCGCTTCATCAAGATTGGACAGCGAGTTGGACGTAATGCTCGAACCGTCGGGCAAGGCGAAGTTCACGAAGATGCGCGCCTGCGGGTCTTGATAATCCTGAAGAAATGCAGCGATGCTGTAAGTGAACGTATCGTCTGGTCGGCTCTTGTAGCCGACCTCATAGGCTGTGACGGTCTCTGCGTCGAACAAGCCCGCATCAGCGAAATGAGTGGCGTTATTCTGGACTTCGCCATTGAAGCCGCCCGATTTGTAGCTGTTGGAAACCGAGACATAAGCGTTGCCTTGGCCGAGTTCGTAGGCGAGGGCCGCGTTGCCCGAAAGCCGCGTCTCTTCGATCTCGTTCGCGCCTGCCGCCAGGCCGAGACCCCCGACATTGTTGAAGCCAATCGTGCCATCCTCAAAGATGTGACGGCCGCTTCCCTGACCCTCAATCCGCTCATGCGTTACCCGCGCGCCGAGTGTAGCGGTCAACCGATCAGAGAGGTCGAATTCATTATAGGTGAAGGCGGCCAGAGCCGAACGGTCCTGCCTGATATCTGTGATCAGAGTCATCGCCCGTGCATCTGAGGTCGGGGTTGGCCCTGCCCGGCTGGCGGCGCCGACATAAGGACAGGTGCCGAGCAGCGTGTCGGCATCCAGGTCGCCGCACCAGATCGTATAGGTCTGGCTGAAATCTTCCAGCGATCCCGAAACACCGATCATGGTGCTGGCGCCGTCCCAGTCTGTCTGCAGGCGGAATTCCTGCGAGTACTGCCGGAAGTCGCGGATATAGGCGAGGTTGGCGTTGAAGTTCGGATTGTCGAACAGGGCGACGGCCCCGTCAAAGTCAAACCCGTAATCCTGATTGTACCCTTCGAAGGCCGTGAGAGATGTCAGCGTCCACCGCCCGACAGCGCGCTCATATTCTGCCGAGACACCATAGAATTCATTATCGGTATCCTGAACGCCGTCACGGCCCACCGCGATCTCATGGTCGTTAAGGTCAAGTGTATCATTGCGCGGCGCGGCATTGACGCCATTGTCTTCCTCATAGTGCGTGCGCACGAGCAGGGACCCACCAAGCGCCTTGTCCCAATTGAGGCCGAGGCGCAAACCGAATTCGTCCCGCACACCGCCCGCATCTTCCGGGCCGGCAATATTGTCGAGTGCGGCGTCGCGCGACAGGTACCGCCCGGCGAGGCGATAGCTGAAGCCATTATCGTAGTGCTCCCCATAGGCGCCATCCAGGTCAGCGCGATTCAGGTTGCCATAGCCCGCCCAAACATACCGGCGCTGGTCCTCGCCTGGTTTCGCGGAGATGAAATTAATCGCGCCCCCGGACGCGTTGCGGCCATACAGCGTGCCTTGCGGGCCTTTCAGAACTTCCACACGGGCAAGATCATACAGCATCAGGCCCGTCTGGACGTTGGTCGCCAGATAGACGCCATCGGAATAGACCGCAGCGGCGGTGGGCGTCAGGGCCTGATGGTCAACCGCGCCGATGCCGCGAATCTGGAAGGCGACCTGCGTACCGTTTGCGACAGCGGCCTCAACCCCGGTCAGCAGGTCAGTCATGTCCTCGGCACTGACATAAGCATCCGCCAGCGACAGATCCCTGGTATCAATCACGCTGACGGACATCGGAATGTCTGTCAGAGGCGTGGCGCTCGGGGTGGCGGTGGTGACGATCGTGTCCAGCCGGTTCACCGGGTCATCGGACTGGGCCGTGGCTGGGAGGGCAAAAGCGAGGAGGGCGAGCGGGGCGACTGAGCACTGAAATTTTTTCATGAGCGGCGATTACCAGCCGTTCAGAATGCGACGCAACTGCATTTAGCTGATGCCGAGGCTGCGTCAGCCAAAGCGACGTATTCTGGCAACACTATTACAGGATACAGGTTTAGCGCGGGGCGCGTTTTGCAAGGATGCGTTGCAGCGTCCGTCGGTGCATGTTCAGGCGGCGCGCGGTTTCCGAAACATTGTGATTACACAATTCGTACACGCGCTGAATATGCTCCCAACGGACACGGTCTGCAGACATCGGATTTTCCGGCGGAGCCGGTTTTTCGTCTGGCGAAGCCGTGAGCGCACGGATGATATCGTCAACATCCGCTGGTTTCGACAGATAATCGACGGCTCCGGCCTTCACAGCGGCGACTGCTGTCGCAATTGCGCCATATCCGGTGAGGATCACTGCGCGCGCGTCAGGACGGTGCTTTTGCAGGACTTCCACCACATCAAGACCGCTGCCATCTTCCAGGCGCAGATCCAGAACCGCGAAAGCGGGCGGGTTAAGACGGGCAATATCCTTGCCTTCAGAGACCGAAGATACTGCAGAGACCACGAAACCGCGTTGAGCCAGGGCACGGGCCATACGCTGCACAAAGGGGCCATCATCATCCATGACGAGACAGGAGCGGTCCTCAACATCCTTGAGGCTCTCGTGCAGATTTACGTTAACTGGCCGATCCATGATCTTATCCTTGGTGTAATATTGGCCATATAGGTCTGAACCGTCACTTAATCCAAGTCAGGCGCCTGCAAAAGAGTCAGTGGCCATAGGGTCTGGACCACAGCGCCGCGTTTCGGCGGCGTCCGGTTTCGCGTCGCAATGCGGCCACCTGTGCGCTCAATCAGCGTCTTGGCGATGAAGAATCCAAGCCCCATGTCACCCCCGCCCAGATGCGCCTCGCCGCGTTGAGAGACATAGGGCTCGCCCAGTTTCGGCAGCACTTCGGCGGCAAAGCCGGGGCCGTCATCGCTGATTGTGACCATGATCTGGTCTGCAGTCCAAGTCGCCACGACGTTCACGCGCGTATCGGCGAAACTCACCGCATTTTCGATGAAGGCACCCAGCGCGTGCAAAACTTCCGGACTGCGTTTCAGGGTCGGCGCACGTGGTGTGCCATCTTCAGCAGGTTCCGCCCGGACGGTCAGATCCACGCCCAACCCCTTGAATGGCGCAGCGGCCTCGGCCACCAGCGCATCCAGCGGGATTCGCGCATGCACGATGTCGGTTGCTTCGCGCGCTTCACGGATCGTGGCGAGGATCGCGCGGCACCGGTCGGCCTGTTCGGCAATCAGGATAATGTCCTCGGCGCGCGGATCCTCGGGGTCGAGATCCGCCTGCAATTCCTTCGCGACGAGATGGATCGTGGCAAGCGGGGTTCCCAACTCATGTGTGGTCATTGCAGACATTGCACCGAGCGCGGACAGGCGTTGCTCGCGCGCCATGACGACCCCCGCTGCATCGAGCGCGCGCACGAGCCGGGCCTCATCCTGACTGACCCGCGCCGCTGACAAGGCAAAGAAGACCACACCGACAGCAAGGGCTGCGAACTGGCCAAGCTGGAACAGAGGCGGCAGCGCAATCGAAGAGTTCGCCACACCCCAGGGCAGGGGCATGTGAATAAGCGGCATCAGGGCCGCCAATACCAAGGCAAGCAAAGCGATAAGGGAGGCCCTGAACGAGCTGAGACTGAGCGCAGCAACAGTCACGGGGGCAACCAGAAGCAACAGGAACGGGTTTGACAGTCCACCCGTCGCGGCGATCAGCGCAGCCAATTGTACCGTATCGAATGCCAATTGCAGGGTCGCCTCCCACCCGCGCGTCAGGCGCTGGCTCTGGAAGGCAAAAGACAGGAACACGTTCAACCAGGCCGACGCCGCAATGATCGACAGGCAGAGCGCAAGCGGCATTTCGAAGCCAAGTCCGAACGACACGAACAATACCGCTGCCGTTTGCCCGGCCACGGCCAGCCAGCGCAGCGTGATGAAAGTGCGCAAGCGCGTGCGCCCGAGGGCGGATTGCGCCGAGCCCAACCCTTCTGGGGGAAGGGTGAAGATCGCATCGTCGAGATCTATGTGTCCGTCGCGGGCCAAATCATCCATTAGCGCCTTATGCGGCAGCGTGACGCTTGCGCCAAGCGCCGCTTGCGGCGCATATCCCCCCTATGATGCTCAGATCGATTGCAACGTCATCCGCCCTGCTCGCCACCGCCGTATTGGCCGCCTGCTCTCCCGCCAGCGCGCCGGAGAAAGACTCCGCCGGAGCGGTAAAGTCCGGAGGTGCGCAGGCCAGTTGCCTCAGCCGTGCCTATCCGGAGATTGGCGGGCCGATCTCACTCGTCTCCGATTCCGGGGCGCGCGTGACGGAAGCCGATTTCAAAGGTCGTCCGACGCTGATCTATTTCGGGTTCACCTATTGCCCGGACGTCTGCCCGATGACGCTCGTCAATGTGGAGCGCGCCTATGAGCAGCTGCCCGAAAGTGTTGAGCCGCCGCAGACATTGCTCATTTCGGTGGATCCGGAACGGGACACGCCCGAAGTTCTGGCCAGCTATGTGAAGGCGCCGCGCTTTCCGAAAAACCTCGTCGGCCTGACGGGCACGCCAGAGGAAATTCGCGCGGCCGCGGATGAGTTCCTGTCGGACTTTTCTCGCGTAGAGCAATCTGAAAGCCAGTCCGAATACACAATGGACCATACGTCGCTGCTCTATCTGATGGATGAGAACTGGCAGTTGAAGACCTTCTTCACGCATGAAGACACGGCTGAAACCATCTCGGCCTGTCTCGGAGAGATCCTGCAGGATTAGGATGAAGGGCCCGACTTTTCCAGCCGGGCCCTGAACATCTTAGATGAACAGGCTTGCCGCGAAGAAGGCGAAGAACCCGCCAACCAGAAATGCGACAACGCTGACCCACCAGACGACCCAACTGAGCTGGCGCGCGCGCGTACACGCCCGTGCCTTCACCGGGTCAATTGGACAGGGCAGCGACCTTGCATGCCATTGCCAGGCCCCAGCCAACGCGATCATCAACGCTGCGACGCCGAACACGAGACCCTTGTTCTTGCCGAGCCAGGTGATCTGCGGCACGGCCTCGATCAGGCCTGCCATCACCGCGCCGGCGCCGATGCTGACCAGCAGGGCCGGTAGGGCGCAGCAGATCAGTGTTCCGGTTGAAGTGAACAGCGACAGGAAGGCAGGCAGGGTGCTGGGAGATTTTACGTCTTCGCTCATGCGTCGCCACCACGGTCGATGCTGACGAGCGAATAACCGGACTTGCGGATCAGCTTTTCGATCGTTTGATCATCCATCGTCGCGCCAGCCTTCAGGCCAAGGACGATTTCGCCATTGTCCAGGTCGACATTGACGCTTTCGACGGCGTCCTGCTTCTTGAACACCTTGCGGACGGCCTGTGCGCAAAAATCGCAGACGAGGCCGTTCACCTTGGCGGTGACGGTCTGGGCTGAAGCGGCCGGGTCGGCATCGGTATTGGGTTCAGCGACCATGTCGGCATGCGCCGAATGATCCATCTTGGAATGGTCCATCTTGGAATGATCCATCGTTTCATCAGCCAGTGCCGGAGCGGCGAGCAGGCAAAAAGCGAGGGACGCGAAAGCGGGTTTAATCAGTTTCATGAGTAGTATCCTTTGAAAGTCAGAACCGGACGATCCAGTTCGCGAGCAGCTCTTCGGTTTCCAGCGTGTAGCCGAGCTCGACCATCTGGACGCCCTTGAAGAACCGGACGAGGGGGGTTGTGGTAACGGGCTCATTGCTTTCGGGGTGGTTGTCCACCTGCAGCATCAACCATGTGTGAAGGTCGCCATAGTCGCCGATATACGGGGCAACGCCGACGCGGCCGCTATGGCGCACGCTCTTGTTGCCGGCATAGTCGGTGGCTTTTGCCTCATAGGAGGTGAACCAGCGGCGGGTCTCCCAGTCCGCGGCGAAAGCGGCAAAGCCGGACAGTTCAGGAGACTCACTCCCGAACGGATCGGCCTGACCCACACCCAATTTGAAATAGGTGTTCGCCTGGCTTGAAGGGCCGTTCCAGCGTTTCAGCAGCCGGTTGTATTGCAGGCCGGTGAACTGGACGTCTTCGGCCCAGTTACGCTCTGCATAGAACCCGATCGAGTCCGATGCGGTGGGTGAATAGTGTGCATGCAGCGAGGAGGAATCTCCATTGTTCATCTGCATGACCGTCCAGCCGCCTGGGTAGGAGACGGGACGGGCCTCTGCCATGGGAGCGAGCGCCGCCCATGTTAGACAGGCCGCGAAAGGCGCGGCGCGGGAAAGGAAGGACAAGGCCTTCTCCTTTGTTCCGGGTTGATCCTGAGATTATGAGAGGATCATCAGGCCCGGGGAGGAGGCGGCTCCGGAACGGATGCGACCGAGATTGGCGTCGCATCCAGAGGAATATTGAACAGGGGCGGGTAAAGGTCGCTATGGCCTTCAGGTGCTGCCGCTATCGGCAGGGCGGCGACGATCGCCGGACAGCAACAAGCCGTATCGTGCGATGGCCCGTCCTGATCTTTTGGCTGGGAGTGGTCCATGGACCCCATCCCCATGTCGCAATCCCCATTCATTGCAGGCATCACATGCGTCATCTGGCCCGCATCCGATGCAGGACAGCTGTCCTGCGCGGCGCTTGCCGTACCGGATGCGATCAGCAACAGGCTGAGGCAAAGAAGGGCGATCCTTTGGAACATCGTCGTTTTCTATCTCGCACGATAGCTGCGCCGTCAAATGACCTTTCAGTGAGCTATTGTGCCACCCAGCCGCCGTCCATGGAGAGGTCGGCCCCATTGATCTGGTCAGCATCCGGCGAGCAGAGGAAGGCAACGAAGCCGCCAATCTGCTCGGCAGTCACGAATTCCTTGGTTGGCTGGGCGGCGAGCAGCACGTTTTTCACAACTTCATCACGCGTCATGCCGCGCGCCTTTGCCGTATCGTCGATCTGGCCATCGACCAGCGGCGTGTGGACATAGCCGGGACAGACCAGATTGCACCGTACGCCGTGTTCCGCACCCTCCAGAGCCGTCACCTTGGTCAGGCCGGAAAGCCCATGCTTGGCCGCGACATAGGCTGACTTGAACGGGGAAGCGACCTTGGCGTGGGCGCTGCCGGTATTGATGATGCGGCCCCAGCCTTTTTCTTTCATGGGTCCAATCGCCATCCGGGTCGTGTGAAAGGCAGCTGACAAGTTCAGCGCCATGATCAGATCCCATTTGGCCACTGGGAATTCTTCGAGGGGTGACACAAATTGCGTGCCGGCATTGTTGACCAGAATATCGGTACCGCCAAAATCGGCTGTCACATAGGCCATCATCTCTTCAATCGCGTCCGGATTGGTCAGGTCAGCGCCTGAATAGCCGATCTGTACGCCGTGTTCCTTTCCCATTTCAGCCTGCAGGGCCTTGATCTCATCGGCGTCGCCAAATCCGTTCAGCACGACATTGCAGCCTTCCTGCGCAAGACGGTCTGCAATAGCCTTCCCGATCCCGCTGGTGGAGCCGGTAACGAGGGCGGTTTTCCCCTTGATCATGAATATGTCTCCTTGAGGCTGTGGCGTGCTATGGGTAGGAATAGGTCTGGCTCTGATAGAGCCGATTGATATTAGAGGAAATAGTGAGCGTTTATGGGCGGTGAAACTCTTGCCTTTGTCGAGGCATTCCCACGCTTTCTGTTATGGACAGCAGCGGCTGGCGCGATGCTTGCCATCGCCAGCACCATATACGTGCTGCTGACCCCGTGGAAGGAGCTGGCGCTCGTAAAGGAAGGCAATTCGGCCGCAGGATTTGCATTGGCCGGGGCCATTGTTGGTCTTGCGATCCCCATTGCCTCCTGTCTGGCCTCCAGTGTCACCCTGATAGACTTGGCCATCTGGGGGGTCGTCTCACTCCTGATCCAGCTCCTCGTCTACCGTCTCGTCGATGTCTTGCTCACCGATATTCCCAAACGGATCGAAAAGGAGGAGGCTGGCGCAGCCGTCGTCCTTGTTGCGGCAAAGCTGGCATCAGCCCTGATCATTGCAGCGGGTCTCTGGGACCCGGTCCTGCAGAGGTTCTAACGGAGGTACTCAGGCAGTGATGCGTTCGTTTGACTGGGTGATCTATGCATTGGTTCTGGGCGTCGTCGTCTGGACCATGTTTTCGCAGGATCCAAAAGCTGACGCACCTGAGCCGCCGCCAACCGTCCTGGAATCCGAAGGTCCGACCCTGCCGCCGCCGTCGCCATTGGACGAACAGGTGCTTGTCCAGGTCAGCGAGCCCAAGGACGGGATCGGCACTGCTTTCGCCGTGAACAAGAATGGTCAGTGGATCACGGCCCGGCATGTCGTGGACGGTTGCAACTCTGTCGGCCTGCTGGTGGCGCCCGGGCAATATGTGCCGGTCGACAGCATCGTCGTTGATCCAGATCATGACCTTGCCCTTCTTTCAACAGGTCGCAGCCCCAACTCGGTAAAACTTGATCTCGTATCTCCGCTTCGCATCGGCACGCATGGTTATCATGTTGGCTACCCCCAGGGACGACCGGGAGAAGTGGCTACGAAACTCATGTCCCGCTCGAAACTCATCACGCGCGGGCGCCGGGAAGGCGCTGAACCTATTCTTGCCTGGGCCGAGATTGGCCGGACGCGTGGCTTGAACGGTTCGTTGGGGGGAATTTCTGGCGGACCGGTCTTTGATGCGGGGGGAACTGTGCGCGGCGTGATCGTGGCCGAGAGCCCGCGGCGCGGGCGTATCTATACGGCTGCGCCGACATCTATAGATGCCTTCCTGACCAGCCTGAGCGTGGAACGCGAGGATGGCCCGACCGAGATTTTTGCCGAGGAGACTTACGGCCCGATGTCAGACAATGCCCGCCGCCGTCTTCAGGTCGTGAAAGTGGCCTGCCGGGTCACCCCATGACCAGCTTTGCCTCTCGCCTCATCGCTGGCGCGCGCCAGTTGGGCCCACTCTGCGTGGGTATCGACCCGCATCCTGGCCGTATCCCGGACCTGTTCGGCGGGGACACGCCCGAAGGGGTGGCCGCTTGGGGCGAAGCAGTCGTGGCGGCGGCGGCCGGACGCGCCTGCGTGGTCAAGCCGCAAGTCGGCCTGTTTGAGCGGCACGGGCCTGACGGAATGCGCGCATTGCAACGCGTCTGCGAAGCTTCAAGAGAGGCGGGCCTTCTTGTTCTCGCGGATGCCAAGCGCGGCGACATCGGGACAACAGCCAGAGGCTATGCAGCCGCATACTTGTCAGAAGCGGCGCCGTTCCCCTCCGATGCCGTGACGGTAAACCCTTATATGGGCCTCGATACGTTGGAGCCCTTCCTCGAAGAGGCCGAGGCAAACGGCAAGGGGGTCGTCGTGCTCGCGCGCACGTCCAATCCCGGCTCAGCCGATTTTCAGGCGAGAGACCTTGAGGGCGCCCCACTCTATGCACGCGTCGTTGAGGCGCTCGCCCCGGCGATCCAGCGCCTGAAGGGGGCGGGCGAATGGTCCAGCCTGATGCTGGTGGCGGGCGCGACGGGCCCGGGTGAGGCCCGCCAATTGCGACAGCTCGCGCCGGACGCGCTGTTTCTGGTGCCGGGCTATGGCGCGCAGGGCGGCGGGGCCGAAGATGCGCTTGCGGGATTCAAGGCGGTTTCAAATCGCCTCGAAGGCGGCGTCGTGAATGCATCGCGCTCCGTCACATTCCCGGCCGGATCAGACACCGTAGAAAGCCAAGCCGACTGGCACGCGCTCATTGTGGCCGCCATTGAAGCTGCTCAGACTGATCTCTCCATACATGCCGGACGCGTGCCTGTAGCGTCGGGCTGACCTTAAGACAGGCCTCGACAATCGGCCTGCCTCATCTACTCTTTCCTGTGAGCGCGGCGTAAGACCGTTTTGAGGAAACAGACAGGGGAGTGAAACGGCCATGGCGAACTGGCAGTCCACCTTGATTGCGGGAGCATCCTTCGCAATCCTTGCCGCCTGCGGGCAGGCAAAAACAGCAGACACTGAGACACCTTCGGAACCGGAAGCCTTTGCGGCGGTCGACACGAACCGGATAAGTACCGCGAGCGCAGCTGACGAATGGCTGACATATGGTGGGACTTATGACGAGCAGCGCCATTCGAGCCTGATAGATGTGAACAAGGAAACCGTCGCAGACCTGGGCGTCGCGTGGACTTATGACCTTGCCACCAATCGCGGCGTGGAATCGACGCCGATTGTCGTGGACGGCGTGATGTACGTCACCTCTGCCTGGTCGCTGGTCTATGCGCTTGATGCCAAGACGGGTGAGGAATTGTGGGTTTACGATCCGGATGTGGACCGCGCCGTCGGCGTGAAAGCCTGCTGCGATGTCGTAAACCGTGGCGTGGCTGTTTATGACGGCAAGGTCTTCGTGGGCGTGATTGATGGGCGGCTCGAAGCGCTTGATGCCGAAACGGGCGAAGTTGTCTGGAGCAAGGTCACCGTTGATCAGTCCAAGCCCTATACGATCACCGGTGCGCCGCGTGTGGTGAATGGCAAAGTGTTGATTGGCAATGGCGGCGCCGAGCTCGGCGTGCGCGGTTATCTTTCGGCTTATGATGCCAATACCGGAGACAAGGTCTGGCGGTTCTACACTGTTCCGAACCCGGAGAAACAGCCAGACGGCGAGATCTCGGACGCAGCCTTTGAAGACATCGGCAATGTCACCTGGGGTGACGAAGGCGCTTGGGTCACCGATGGTGGCGGCGGAACTGTCTGGGACTCCATCGTCTATGATGAGGTCAACGACCAGATCATCTTCGGGGTCGGCAATGGTTCGCCGTGGAACCGGGAATTCCGCGATCCGTCTGGTGGCGACAATCTCTTCCTGTCCTCCATCGTTGCGGTGGATGCCGAAACCGGTGCGTACAAGTGGCATTTCCAGACCACACCCGGCGACAATTGGGACTATACAGCCACGCAGACCATCATTCTGGCAGACTTGCCTGTTGGTGAAGATGGTGAAGCGCGCCGTGTCGCGATGCAGGCTCCGAAGAATGGCTTCTTCTACGTACTGGACGCGGAATCCGGCGAGTTCATCTCCGGCGATGCGTTCGTGCCGATGAACTGGGCAGAGGGCCTCGACGAAAACGGTCGTCCGATTGAAATCGCCGATGCACGGTATGGCGCCGTCCCTTACGAGCAGCTGCCAGGCCCCCTCGGTGCACACAACTGGCATCCGATGGCCTTCAATCCGGATTTGAACCTCGCCTATATTCCAGCGCAGGAAATTCCTCAGGCCTATGCTCGCGATCCGCGCTTCGAGACCCAGCCTGTCGGCTGGAATACGGGCGCAGACTTCTCTGCTGGCGTCCCGCCGATCGCGCCGCCGGAAGTCGCCAAATTCCTGCGCTCAACCCTCAAGGGACGCTTGATCGCATGGGATCCGATTGCCCGCGAAGCGCGCTGGTCGGTGGAACATGGCAATGCCTGGAATGGCGGCGTGCTGTCCACGGCAGGCGGTCTGGTTTTCCAGGGCAAGCTGAATGGCGACTTTGTCGCCTATGATGCCGAAACGGGCGACAAGCTCTGGAATCATGAACTCAAATCCGGCGGCGCGTCCGGCCCCGGCACCTACATGATCGATGGTGAGCAATACGTCACGATTACGACTGGTTGGGGCAGTGCCTTCGGTCTCTCTGCAGGCTTCGCCTATGATGAGACCGTGCCCTCTACAGTCGGCAAGGTCGTCACCTTCAAGCTGGGCGGCACGGGCGAAATCGCCGACCCGGATTTCCCGATGATCGACAAGACCCCGAAAGCCGACTCGTTCGGGGACGAGACCATGATCGCCGAGGGATCGGTTCACTATGCCCGTAACTGTACCGTCTGCCACGGTCCGCTGGCGGTCAGCTCGGGCGTTCTGCCGGACCTGCGCTGGTCGGCGATCAGTGGCAACGAAATGGCGTGGAAAGGTGTGGTGATCGACGGAAACCTCGCCGCCAATGGCATGGTCTCGTTCGCAGATCATCTGACGCCGGATCAGGTGGAATCGATCCGCGCCTATGTGCTGGCGCAGGCCCATGCCGCTGTCCCGGCTGGCTCCGGGGGCGAATGATCGAATTGTGAGTAGCGCGGCCTGCCGGGCCGCGCTACATACGCCGAATGCATATAGTCATCCTCATTCTGGGTATCCTGACAACGATCGGCATCTGGTCGTGGCGTATCCAGATGGCCCGCCGCGGCGCGAAAGTGGCGATGGATGCGGCGCGCACGCTTACGAATGCGCCTCGCCGCTTTGCCTTCAAATACAAGGCAGGCCGCAATGGCATCAGCCTGATCGAAGACCCGCGCGAAGCCGCCGCCGTCATGATGATGGAAGTTGCCCGTGGCCGGGAAGAGCCTCTGACCGAACGACAGGCGCGCATCATAGATGATGAGATGATGCAGAATTTCAGCTTCACCCAGGCTGAGGCTGATGAATTGTCCGCCCATGCGGCTTGGGTCACCAATTCCGCGCCGGATCCCCAGCGCGCCATGCACAAGCTGAGCGAATTGATCGTCAGTTCCCCGCAGCTTGGTCCGAAGGAAATTGTCGATCTCGACGCGATGCTGGTGGCGGTGTCCGAGGCGGAAGGCGTGCCGACGCGCGAACAACTGGCTCTCCTGCAAGTATTCCGGGACAAGGCAGGCCTCAAGACCTGAGTCTTCCAACCGCTCAAGAACGGTTGCGCCTTTCGCCCTGGCACAATAGGGAATTTGGCCATGTCAAAGTCACTTCCCAGCGAATACCGCGCCAAGGTTCTCAATGAGTCCTGGACGAATTTTTCCGTCCTGCGTCATGGCCGGTTTGATGGCCTGCTCGTTACCTCCAAGAATTCCGGTACGCACTGGCTGAAATACATGCTGGCAGTGGCGCTGGCGGAAACCCATGGCATTCCTCACCCGCAATACTTTTCGGAGAATGCGGTGCGCCCCTATATCGGTTGGCCGAAGGACGATGAGACCTTTCCGGAACTGCCGCGCCTGGCGTTCAGTCACACGATCCCCCACCATCTGGCCGAATGGGGCTGGGCCCGCAGCCTCGCCAGCCTGCCGCCATATGTGCTGGCTGTACGACACCCGATGGCGATCCTGGCCAGTCACCACGCCAAATGGGAGTACGACATCAAGGTTGACTGGTTGACCTATCTGAAGGGCGATCCGGGCGGATCGAAATATCGCTGCGATCTCTACTGGCTCGCGCGCTTCTGGAACCGTTGGGGTGATATTCGTGCGCGTCATGGCGACTCGATCCAGCTGATCCAGTATGAGCGGACCCAGAAAGACCCCCGCGCTGCGTTGGAAGCGGTCTCGAAGCATTGGTCTCTCGGGCTCAGTGCCGATGCCATCAATGTAGCGCTCGCGGCAGGCACGAAGGACGCCATGGCGCAGAAGATCGATCCGGATGCGGAGCCTAATGTGCTGCAGAACCGCAAGACACCGCTTACGGAACTCTTCACAGGCGAAGCACTGGATATCTACACAGATCATATCCGGACGCTGTTCCGGCATGATTTGGATTATGACCTGTTCAGCCTTCCGGCTTGAGATAGCCGCTTGAGCGTCCGTCGGCGGTGTATTTGATCCACCACGGTTCGGCTTCTGCCTGTTTCTCCAGTTCAAGGAAGACCGGGTCTTCAAGGATGGCCGTCGAATATTCGGCCGCGGCCCCTGTCAGGGGCAGGCCATAGGTGCGGAACCGCGTCACAACCGGCGTGTAGAACGCATCCGCAGCGCTCCATTTGCCGAACAGGTATGGGCCGCCATCGCCATGTTCAGTGCGCATCTGGTCCCACATGGTCTGGATGCGGGCAATGTCAGCCTCAAGACCTTCGGTCATTTCCGGCGTGGCTTCCCGGCCGCGAATATCCATCGGACAAGCCTTGCGCAGGGCGGGGAAACCCGCATGCATTTCGGAAGTCACCGCGCGGGCAATCGCCCGCTTGGCGGCATCTTCTGGCCAGACCTCTCCAGTCGGCGCCCAATCGGCGATCCATTCCGTGATCGCAAGGCTTTCCCAGACCGTGACATCATCCCAGATCAACAGTGGCACTTTTGCTGTCGGGCTGATCTCTTTCAGTTTTGCCGATGTGTCGGGAAAATCGAGCGGTACGATCACTTCTTCCACCGGCAGGCCCACGCGCCGCGCGGCAAGCAATGGCCTGATCGACCAGCTGGAATAGTTCAGATTTCCAAGGACGAGCTGTCTCATGCGCGCTTTCCTTGCCCGATCAGCCATTTCGTTTCGCGCACGTCCACGCGGTCGAACACTCCTGCCTTGTTATACGGGTCCTGCTCGGCCAATGCCTTGGCCGAGGCCAGGTCATCGGCCTCGACCAGGAAGACAGACCCGATCATCGCGCCATCCTCGGACAGCAGCGGCCCGGCCATGCGTAGCCGGTCCCCCAATCCTGCAGCCCATTCCAGATGGGCCGGCCGGGTCGCGGCGCGCAACTCGGCACCATTGGTTTCATTGTCCAGATTGTGAAAACAGAAAAGGCGCATGACGAACGACTCCGAATGAAGGCAAGATTTCCTGTTCGTATTGCACAATGCCTGCAACCTGCCCAGAGTCCGCAATAGTGGAACAAATGGGCTGAATGAATCATTGATCCTTCAGTAACAGGGAGTATGGTGGCGCCATGAACGATACAACAGACACCCGCCAACAGATCTTGGAAGCCGCGATGGAACGCATCGTTCACTACGGTTATTCCAAGACGACGATGTCGGAGATTGCCAAGGACTGCAACATGTCCGCGGGCAATATCTACCGCTTCTTCGCGTCCAAACTCGATATTGCCGAAGCCATCGGTCGCAAGTTCAATTCAGAACTCTACCAGACTTATGCCAGCATCTGTCGGAAGCCAATCACGGCGGCAGATCGTCTGCGCCAGTTTTTTGAGTTCAGCATGGTGCGTACCTATGAGGCACTGGAAGAAAAGGACAAGCTGGTCGAGCTTGCCGAGACGCTGGCAGATGAGCGGCCTCTGTTCATGAATGAACAGCTGGCCCAGGAGCGGGTCTATCTGGTTCAGATTCTCGAGAACGGCATTGAGGCCGGTGAGTTTCGTCCGCTCGACCGAAAGGAAGAGACGGCGGAAATGATTCAGGCATCGATGATGAAGTTTCGCTTTCCCCAGATGTTCTCGCACCTGACATTGCCGAAATTGAAGCGTGAACTGGCGGGTGTGATGGACCTGGTTCTGGCTGGATTGTCAGCTGGCGCGGTCGTTCCGGAGCGTCAGATAGATAAATTCTGAATAATTTCGTTTTTGTTCATTGATAAATATTCAGATGATTGCTATATGGTAGTCAACGGCAGCGATGGTCGCTGTCGGTAAATGCTGAAAGACCAAATCAATGACATTGTCCAAGACCGAAGCTCGCCAGTCCCTGGCCGCCTTGCTTGCGGCGCTTCCTATGGCCATCGCCATCCTTGCGGCGACCTATTCGCTTGCTGAATTCGCGGTTTAGAATGCGGCCTGATCAGGCCTTGGCGCCCCGGCGGCCCGTGCCATAGACGGGCGCTGATTGCGCCGCCGCTTCATCGAGCGGCCAGCGGGGTCTCGCCCCGGTGCCAAGGTCCCCGGCCTCGCCTTTGACGAGGCCCGCCGCCAGTCTTTCCGCTCCGGCCAGAGCGATCATGGCGGCATTATCCGTACAATGTCTCAGGGGCGGCGCAATCAGGCGCGCACCTGCGCCTTTGGCCACGTCGTCCAGTGCGGCACGGATGGCCTTGTTGGCCGCGACGCCGCCCGCCACGACGAACCGCTTCGTGCCATCCTCACCCGGATCAAACGCCTCAAGCGCCAGCGCGGCTTTTGTGGCGAGAATGTCGGTCACCGCCGTCTGGAAACTCGCGCAGAGATCCATCATCCGATCCTCATTCATCTCGTCTTCGGCCGCGGCGCGCGCAACAGCCGTCTTCAGCCCTGCAAAGCTCATATCGAGATCCGGCCTGTTCAGCAGCGGGCGGGGCAGGGCAAAAGCCTCTGGATTGCCCCCCTCTGCGAGGCGCTCGACCGCAGGCCCGCCGGGAAATCCGAGCCCCAGCGTCTTGGCTGTCTTGTCGAAGGCTTCGCCCACCGCATCATCAATCGTCGAGCCGAGTCGGCGATAATTTCCGAGGTCGCGCACTTCCAGGAACTGGCAATGTCCGCCCGAAACAAGCAGCAGCAAATAGGGGAACGGGCAATCATTGCCGAGCCGAGGGCTGAGCGCGTGCCCTTCCAGATGGTTGACCGCGATGAAGGGCTTTCCGGCTGCCTGCGCGATGGCCTTTCCGGTCATCATGCCCACCAGCACGCCGCCGATCAGGCCGGGACCGGACGTGGCGGCGATCCCGTCTAGCGCTGAATAGGAAATGCCTGCTTCATGCATCGCGGCTTTCACGGTCAAATCAGCCAGTTCGGCGTGTGCGCGCGCAGCGATTTCCGGTACCACACCCAGATAGGGCGCGTGTTCTTCCAGTTGCGTGCGGATCACGTCCGAGACCAGCTCTGCCCGGCCATCGGTCAGGCGCAGCACAGCCGCGGCCGTCTCGTCACAGCTTGTCTCGATGCCCAGAACTGTCAGCGTCTTGCTCATCCGCTGCATGTAGGACCCCAGAACGGATTTGGAAAGCGCCCCCCGCAGGCCCTATAGTCGAAGGAAAAGACCGGGAGGCAGAAGTTTGGCGAAACCGTTTCGATGGAACATCGCACAGCGCGAGCAATTGGGCGGCCTGATTACAGGCGCGACCGAGACGCGCTCATTGAACGACATGTTCCTTGAATCCCTGCGATCCACGGCTGCCCGCATTCTGGCACATGCGAACCGGTCGGACCTCGCCTTTATCGGGAGGACGCCCGAAAACCTGTATGATTATCTGTCTGGCTGTTTCGAAGGGCTGCGCGACACGCCGCGGCTTCACCTCATCCAGTACTCTCTGCGCAATGCAAGCGCGGTCGATCAATTGCCGGAACCGGCATTGCAGGGTCTGTTCGAGTATCTCACCGCCGAAGGTCTCGGCCCCAAGGCGATCGCCACCGGTTCGCGCCCCATTGCCCTGGTCGACTTTGTTGCCTCCGGCCGAACGATGGAGGGCCTGATCCGCCTCATGAAACTGCAAGCCGAGCGGGAAGGACAAGACTGGACCGCCGTTCAGCGCCGCCTACGCATCATCGGGCTGCGCGTGCGCACAAAGAATTCCCCCAACACCTGGCGCTGGCAACAGCATCAGGACTGGCTGCATTTCATTCCGGATGCGATCATTCGAAATGTTTCCGCGCCTGCAGCCTTCCTCCATTATCTCGGCAATGATCAGCCCAAAGTGACCGCCAGCTTTCATCCGGGCCGCTGGGCGGAGGAGGAGGGCGCCGCCCGCCGACCGAACAGCGACCAGCAGGCTGCGCTGGGCTTTGCGGCGCAGCTCTATGATCTTGGTCGCACCCGCGAGGAACGCCAGAATCTTGCAAAGCGGATTGCCCGGCACCGCAAGATGAGCCAGCGCGCCACGCGTCGCCTCGTCCTGCGATTGCGCGGGGGCTGAGCCGACAGTAGGATATGGAATGGCTGTATCTGAACCCATCATGCTTTCGCTTGAACGCTTCGGAGAGATTTGCGCTGATCCCGCGCCATTGATCTATCGGCGCCTCTTCGCGCAGCATCCCGAATTTGAAGACCTGTTCGCGATGGACACGGATGGTGGCGTGCGCGGTTCCATGCTGACAACCTGCTTCGACTGCATCATCGGTCTTACCGAGGGCAGTCGATTGCCGCGCTTTGAACTTCAGTCTGCCCGCCTGTCGCACCAGGGGTATGGCGTGCCGGAATCCCAACTGGATGACATGTTCACAGCCATCCGCGACACTTGCCGGGAAGCGCTGACAGGGGAGTGGACGCCCGCCATGGAAACCGCATGGGCAGAGATGCTGGCCGACATTGCGCGAATGGGGTTCACGCCAGCCTGACACTGGCCGGGGCTAACGCCCCTTGAATTCCGCCGGGCGCTTCTCAAGAAACGCCATCATGCCTTCACGCGCGTCTTCCGTTTTCAGCAGCGGCAGCAATTGCAGGAAGACGTGATGGACATGTTCGGTGAAAGGCTCCGACAGGCCCATCCGCATCAGGCGTTTTGAGGCCTGTACGGCCAGTGGCGCGTTCGCGGCGATCTCGGCGGCCAAGGCGCGTGCTTCGTCCATCAGCGTATCATGCGGCACCACTTTTGCGCACAATTGCTCGGCCAGGCATTCTTCGGCGGTCAGGGTGCGGCCGGTGAAGATCAGTTCGCAGGCCTTCTCCCAGCCAAGCATGCGCGGCAGGAACCAGGTGCCGCCGGATTCCGGCAGGATGCCGCGCTTGGTGAAGGCTGCCGCCATCTTGGCCTTGTCCGACATGATGCGGATGTCACAGCCGAGCGCCGTGTCCATGCCATAGCCTGCCGCGCCGCCATTGATGGCGCAGATGGTTGGCGTGTCCATATTGAACAATACGGTCGGCGGCGTGTTGCGCAGATCCAGCGTGGCGCTGGCCACAGCGCCGGATCCGATGCCTTCGCCCTTGGTGGCACTTTCCAGGTTCAAACCCGCGCAGAAGGCCCGGCCCGCCCCGGTCAGGATGACGCAACGCACATCCGTATCGGCATCTGCCTTCAGCAAGGCCTTGCACAACTCATCCAGCATCGGGCCGGAAATCGTGTTCAACCGCTCCGGCGCGTTCAGGGTGATGGTCGCGACATGGTCTGCGACCTCATAGAGAATTTCGGCAGTCTTGGTTTCTGTGTCCGGCATGGCGTGTCTCCCTCTTGTTTTGAGGCGAGCGTAGCGTGGAGGGGCAGGTCGGCCTAGGCTGCCCTCGCGGCAGTTTTCCAGCAGGCTGCCGTGAAGACAATTTCGTCGCCATCAGCAAACTCCATGAAGGCGGCGCGCACCACGTCGATGACTCTCTCCCGGGTCGCCTCATCCACGCCTTGGGCGATGGCATAGCCGACGGGGCCCATCAGCGAGACATAAAGGTCCATGGCCGAGAGGGGAAAGCGGCATTCCACGTCCAGTTTCTCACTCACCACGTCCTGCCATCCGGACTCGGACAGGATATGCTCCACGCGCGCGGCATCTGCGAAGCCAAACTGGCCACGGGCATTCGGCTCCCGCTCGGGCAGACCGGGCAGCAGGGGGCGGGCGCCAGCCTCAGCCGCCGTCATGAACGGGTTCTCCGCCGGGTCACGCCAGCTGAACATGAGCAGCTGTGTGCCCGGCTGCGCGGCGCGGTTCAGATTGCGGAAGGCGGCAACCGGATCCTCGAAGAACATCACCCCGAACCGGGACGTGATCATGTCGAATGTGCTCGACGGGAAATCGTGCGTCTGCGCATCGGCGACCAGGAACTCCGCGTGTGATCCGGACTCGGCGGCGCGCTTGCGAGCATGGGCAATCATGGTCTCGGAAATGTCGAGGCCAAGACAGTCCGCGTCCGGCTCCAGCGCCTCCGCCATGGCGAGCGTTGTCGCACCGGTGCCGCAGCCGATATCCAGGACAGATTGTGCGTTGGCCGTCGTCACCGTCTCGACGAGGATGTCCGCGAAGGGTTGGAAGGCCGTATCCAGCAGCGTCTGCGCGCGCACCCAGGCCTTTCCGCCCGCGCCATTCCACATCTCTTCCTGATCCTTGTTTGCCATGCTCATCGTACCGCGCTCCTTGTCATTGCGATCTTGTGGAGGCATCCTGCCACCTCAAGTCGACTTGAGGTCAAGAGCCTATCATGGAAATTTCCGACGTTGCCAAACAATCCGGGATCCCGGCCTCCACTCTACGCTATTATGAAGAACGCGGCCTGATCCGTTCGACGGGGCGACGCGGCCTCCGGCGCCTGTTTGATGAAGACGTTCTGGAACGGCTGGGCCTGATCTCGCTCGGCCGCGCCGCAGGTTTCACGCTGGACGAGATCGCCGCCATGATGTCGGAAGAGGGGCCCCGCATCGAGCGTGCAGCGCTCATGTCAAAGGCGGACGAACTGGACGAGAAGATCCGTCAGATGACGATCATGCGCGATGGCTTGCGCCACGCCGCAAATTGCCGCGCGCCGAACCATATGGAATGCCCCAGCTTTCGCCGCATCCTCCGCGCCGCCATGACGGGGAGAATCTCAGCGAAGGGCAATCCGGTTGGGCTGGCAAACCGAAAGGGCTAATCCCCATCCATCCGCAACGCGGCCACAAACGCTTCCTGAGGAATCTCCACCTTGCCGAACTGGCGCATGCGCTTCTTGCCGGCGGCCTGCTTGTCGAGCAGTTTGCGTTTCCGGCTGGCATCGCCGCCATAGCATTTCGCTGTGACGTCTTTCCTCATGGCACTGAGGGTTTCGCGCGCGATCACCTTGCCGCCAATGGCTGCCTGGATCGGAATCTTGAACATCTGGCGAGGGATAAGGTCTTTCAGGCGCTCGCACATCTGGCGACCCCGGCTTTCGGCTCGGTCGCGGTGCACCAGCATGGCGAGCGCATCGACCGGCTCGTCATTGACCAGGATCTGCAGTTTGACGAGATTCTCGGCGCGGTGGCCGACAATCTCATAGTCAAAGCTCGCATAGCCGCGGCTGATCGATTTCAGGCGGTCATAGAAATCGAACACGACCTCGTTGAGCGGCAGTTCGTACTTCACCATCGCCCGTCCGCCGACGTATGACAGTTCGGTCTGGATGCCGCGCCGATCCTGGCAGAGCTTCAGGATGCCGCCAAGATATTCGTCCGGCGTATAGATCGTCGCATTGATCCACGGCTCGCGGATTTCGGCAACGCGCACGACATCGGGCATGTCTGCCGGATTGTGGAGTTCGATTTCCGATCCGTCCGTCATCGTCATTTCATAGACAACGCTCGGCGCGGTTGCGATCAGGTCGAGGTCGAACTCGCGGCTGAGGCGTTCCTGGATGATTTCGAGATGCAGCAGGCCGAGAAAGCCGCAGCGGAAGCCCATGCCGAGCGCGGCAGAGGTTTCCATCTCCCATGTAAAGCTTGCATCATTCAGGCGCAGCTTGCCCATCGCCGCGCGCAAATCGTCAAAGTCGCCCGCATCCATCGGAAACAGGCCGCAGAAGACGACCGGCTGAACTTCCTTATAGCCGGGCAGGGCCTTGTCACAGGGTCGCTTGTCTTCCGTGATCGTATCACCCACGGCCGTTTCGCCGACTTCCTTGATCGAAGCCACGAAGTAGCCGACTTCGCCCGGCCCAAGCGCCTCAACGTCGGTGAGTTTCGGATTGAACGTGCCGACCTTGTCAATTTCATAGACGCCGCCGGTGCGCATCATCTTGATCTTCTGCTTCTTCTTCAGCACGCCATCATGAATGCGCACGATGACGACCACGCCGAGATAGGGGTCGTAATAGGCGTCCACCAGGGCAGCCTTCAGCGGCGCGTCGACTTCGCCGGTCTTTGGCGCAGGCAGGCGCTGGACAATGGCTTCCAGCGTTTCAGAAATGCCGAGACCGGTCTTGGCCGACGTCTCGATGGCGTCAGAGGCATCAAGTCCGATCACGTCCTCGATCTGGGCTTTCACGCGCTCGACGTCAGCAGCTGGCAGATCGACCTTGTTCAGAACCGGCACGATCTCATGGTTCTGGTCGATGGCCTGATAGACGTTTGCCAGCGTCTGCGCCTCGACGCCTTGGGAGGCGTCCACGACCAGTAGCGAGCCTTCACAGGCGGCGAGGCAGCGGCTGACTTCATAGGCAAAGTCGACATGGCCCGGCGTGTCCATCAGGTTCAGGACATAGGTCTCGCCATCCTGTGCCTCATAGGTCAGGCGTACGGTCTGGGCCTTGATGGTGATGCCGCGCTCTTTCTCGATATCCATCGAGTCGAGCACCTGCTCCTTCATTTCGCGTTCGGTCAGGCCGCCGCAATGCTGGATCAGGCGATCCGCCAGCGTCGACTTGCCGTGGTCGATATGGGCGATGATGGAAAAATTGCGGATTTTGTCACGTGAGATCATGGCCGGGATATAACCGCGCTTTGGCCTCGCGGGAAGCGTTCTCGTTCAGGCGGGGGCCGGTTCTGGCGTCCTGAGGTGCAGAATGTCGCGGATTTCCATTAAAATCAGGAAACTCCGGAACAAGTCGACGTGCCTTCCATTGATTCTGCGTCACACAAACACGCACTCAGGAAGGATTTTCCCATGAGCATCCAGACGCTCGAAGACCTCTATATTGACCAGCTGCAAGACCTCTACAGCGCCAATCGCCAATCCCTCAAGGTGACTGAGAAGCTCGCTGGAAAGGCCCATAATCCGAAGCTGCAGGACGCGCTGAAACGCGGCGTCAGCGGCATCGAGGACGGGATCAACGCCGTCGAAGGCCTGATCCGCAAGCACAAGGCCGACCCGCGCGGCGAATTCTGTCAGGGCATGGAAGGCCTCGTCAAAGAAGCGAAAGCCCACGCCATCGACGCCGAGATCGAGGACGAGGATGTCCGCGATGCCTCTATCATTTCGCAATATCAGCGCATGACCCATTACGCCCTTGCTGGCTATGGCACCGTCTTGGCCTTTGCCCGTCGCCTTGGCTTCAAGGACGACGCCGAACAGCTCCAGACCTGTCTCGACAACACCTATTCCGGTGACCGCGAGATGTCGCAGCTGGCTGAAGGCGAAGTGAACCGCGAAGCGGCCTGATTCCACCCCCCCAAGGCGGGCTGGCTGAACTGTAACTCCGGCTGGCCTCCACGGGGTGGGAGCCCGGTCTGGCACTGCCAGGCCGGGTTTGCCGTGCGCACTATCCCCCCGCGCCGGGTACGGTGATGTGCGCCGGGGCGCCAAAGCCGAAATCGAGCCCCAGGAAGATCCAGCCCATCATCAGCGCGACGCCCGTGATCAGCATCCAGACCGAATACGGGATCATCATCGCCGTCAGGCTGCCAAGCCCGAAATCACTTTGCCAGCGACGCGCGAAGACCAGGATCAGCGGGAAGTACACCATCAGCGGCGTGATGATGTTCGTCGCGCCATCGCCCACGCGATAGGCGGCGGTCGCGCCTTCCGGGCTGATCCCCAATAGCATCAGCATCGGCACAAGCACCGGCGCCAGCAATGCCCATTTTGCGCTGGCCGAGCCGACGAAAAGATTCAGCAGCGCCGAGAACAAGACAATCAGGCCCAGCACGATCGGCAGCGGCAATCCGCTATTCTGGATTGCGTCCGCGCCATGCACCGCCGAGATCAGTCCGAGATTGGACCAGCCGAACATCGCCACGAAATGGGCCGCCGCAAAGGCCAGCACCAGATAATAGCCCATGTCCTTCATCGCCTCGGCCATCATGTTTACCAGGTCGCGGTGATTGTTGATCGTGTTGGCGGCTGCGCCATAGGCCCAGCCCGCAGCAAGGAACAGAACCAGGAAGCCCGCCACCAGCGAGCGGAAGAACGGCCCGGCCTTCTGGTACCACGGATTGCCTTCTGTGCCCGGCCCATCGGCCAGTAGGGGCGTGCCTGGTCCGAACGTCATGAACGCCCACAAGGCGCACACGCCCAGCAGGGCGAGCCCCGCCATGCGCAGGCCCTTCTGCTGCTCGGCGGTCAGGGGCTTGTCTTCATCGCCAGCCTGTACGGCTGATTCCGGGCTGGGAACCCATTTGCCGAGGCGCGGCTCGATGATCTTGTCGGTCACGAACCAGATCACGGGCAGGTAGATGAACAGCAACGCCGCGATGAAATACGCATTGCCGGCAATGTTCATCGTCCAGCCCGCATCGATATTGCTCGCGCCATAGGCGGCCTCGGTGATGCCGAACAGCAGCGCGTCCAGCTGGCCCGGCGAGATATTGGCGGAAAACCCGCCCGACACGCCCGCAAAGGCCGCGGCAATCCCGGCCAGCGGGTGGCGCCCGGCCGAGGCAAACAATATGCCCGCCAGCGGGATCATTACGACATAGCCCGCATCGGCGGCATGGTTCGACAGCATCGCCACCAGCGCGACCAGCGGCGTCAGCAGGAATTTCGGCGCATTGCGCACCGCCGCCCGGATCGCGCTCGAAAACAGCCCTGAGCGCTCTGCCACGCCCGCGCCCAGCATCACGACCAGCACATAGCCGAGCGGATGGAAGTGCGTGAACGTCTTCGGCATATCCACCCAGAGGCGCTGTATGTTCTCGGCCGAGAACAGGCTCGCCGACTCAATGACCAGCGGCGTGCCGCCGTCTGTCACCTGCGTCGGGTGCGGCGCGCTGAAACTGGTCCAGGCCGCAATCTGTGAAATCGCCATCAGGGCGATGATCAGATAGAAGAACAGGAAGACCGGATCGGGCAGGCGGTTGCCCGTCTTCTCCACCCATCCCAGGAATCCCTTATTGGTCGCTGCCTCGGCCATGCCCATTTCCCCTGTCAAAACCAGATCAAGCGGGACACCTTATTGCCAATTGCCGCGCTGGCAATATTCCGCCCCATATCCGCCGCAGCCCGCGCACTGGTGACCCCCCGCCAAATGCGCTAATCAGGGGCCATCGTTACAAGACCGGTCCCGCCCATGCCCGATACACAACACGCCGCGCCCAAACAGGGCATTACCGACGAGGGCTACCTCACCGACAGCTGGTATCTGGCCGCGCCGTCCACCGACCTCGTCGCCGGCAAGCAGCACCGCATCATGGTGCTGGGCGAACCCGTCGTCGTCGGCCGCACGCCCAAGGGCGAACCCTTCGCCCTGCGCGACATCTGTCCCCACCGCCTCGTGCCGCTGTCTGCGGGCCAACAGCTGGAAACCGATGGCGAGTGGACACTGCAATGCCCCTATCATGGCTGGCGCTTCGGCACCGATGGCGGCTGCAAGCTGATGCCATCCCTCACCGACGACAGCCCTTATGACCCGTCCAAGGTGAAAGTGCGCCGCTATCCGGTGCATGAGGCCAATGGCGCGGTCTATCTCTATGTCGCCCACAATCCCCGTGAGCTTGCGCCCCCTGCCGTGCCGCCGCCGGAATTCGGCCCGCTGCCGGACAAGCCCGGCTTTGTCATCCATGACGTGTTCAACGCGCATATGGATGATGCCGTGGTCGGCCTGATGGACCCGGCCCATGTGCCCTTCGTGCACAATCAATGGTGGTGGCGTCCGCCCTCGGTGGGCCTGAAGCTGAAGGAAAAGCCCTTCATCCCGACGGAGCGCGGCTGGGCGATTGACCGCCATCCGCCCAGCTCGAACTCGAAACTCTATCGCTGGGTGTTCGGGGATGATGTGGAAACCGAGATCCGGTTCCAGCTGCCCGGCTATCGCTGGGAAATCATCTCGAACGACAAAGCCCGCCTGCTGACGCTCACCTGCCTGACGCCGGAAGCCCCGAAACGTACACGGATCACGCAATTCACCTGGTGGACCGGCGCGCCGCTCCTCCACCTCGCCGTGCCCATCGCCAAGCCGATGGCCCGCAAATTCCTCCGCCAGGATGGCGACATGGTGGATTTGCAAAACCAGGGCATGGCCCACCAGAAAGCCATGATGTGGATCGACGACATAGACATCCAGGCCAAATGGTACCAGCGGCTAAAACGTGAGTGGACGGAATGCCGGACCGAGGGACGCGAGTTTGCGAACCCGATTGAGGCGCGCGTGTTGAGGTGGATGAGTTAGGGGGTAGTGTGATGATTGGGAAGATAGGCTGTGTTTCTGCTACGTTGGTGGGTATCGCGCTGTCAGCGACTGCCCAATCCGTTCAGTTTGAACGAATAAGCAACGATCGGTTATTGGTTCCCTCCCCAGTTGATGAAAAAATCGAAGTGGTGGATGGAGACACCTTATGGATCGGAATTCATCAGATCCGATTGTATGGAATCGATGCTCTCGAATCGAAACAAGGCTGTGAGATAACTGGCGAATCTCGAACGTATTGCGCATCTGGTGCTTCAGAATTTCTCCGGACGTTCACGGAGAACAAAGATTTCAGATGTGAGATCTATGTTCGAGATGGGGAGAACAAGCCTTGGGTCCGATACGGACGATATGTTGCTTCCTGCTATGTCGGTGACATGGATGTAAATATGCAGATAGTGCGGAATGGTTGGGCATATGCGGACCGATATCATGGCAAGCTTTTTGTCGAGGCTGAACAAACTGCCAGACGCGAAGGCAAAGGGATTTTCGCTACAAAGCATCAAACACCGTGGGATTGGCGTAAGAGTCAAAGGGATGATGGGTGTACCTGCGAATAACAATGAATAGCTGACGAAACTGTAGGTCGGGCTGGCTAAGCGTAACCCGCCGTCCGATCTCGCAGCATGGCGGGTCATGACCCGCCCTACGCTGTTTCCCTCCTCCTGGCGTCACCCCCGACGCGCAGCGTCTGGGGGCCCATCGCTGAACGGGGCAACCGGGTGCGTCCGGTGCGGGGGCGTGCGGGTTTCTCTGCACAACACATGACGTTCTTTGTGGCATCGTACAGAGATGGGTTCCCAGATGGCCTGCGGCCATCGGGAATGACGCAATTTTTGTTCTTGTGTAGGAAGGTTGGGGAAGGAGTGCTGAGCATGGCCAATGAGGACCGCATAATTGCCGTCTATATGATGGCCAATCGCAAGCAGGGCGCGCTCTATGCCGGGGTCACGTCCCACCTTGTCCAGCGCGTCTGGCAACACCGTGAAGGCATTTTCGGAGGATTCACGCAGAAACATGGCTGCAAGACGCTCGTCTGTTATGAGCTGCATGACGAGATCAGCACAGCGATTGCGCGTGAGAAATCCCTCAAATCCTATCGCCGGAAGAACAAGATAAATCTGATCACGGAGCGCAATCCCCATTGGAAGGATTTGTGGTTCGAGATTACGGGGTAGGGCCTTTCCGCCCCCGCCTCTCCGGCGCATGCCGGAGTCTCGTCCGGCTGGCTCCGTCTGGCTTCGGCAGGAGACGCCGGCATGCGCCGAGGATACGGTTTATGGGATAGAGATCATTCTCCTCCGATGACCCCTGCGCAGGCAGGGGTCCATCTCGGGACTTCTACCCATGCACATGAGGCAGCTTCAGGAGATGGATACCTGCCTGCGCAGGTATCTTCGGGGTGAGGGTTTGGTCTCCAATCCGTCTGAGAACTCCCTGCCCCATACTAAGCATCTGCTCTCACAGGAGCCGGATCAGGTACCGTTCTGGTTGTGGGTTGCAGGGACAGGATGGGCTGGGCGGGAGACATACGGTCTCGCACGGCCCTAGGCAGGTCAGGCCAGGGTGAGCTTGCGAAGGCAAGTTGGGCTGTCGAGGAACAGAAATCGTGCCAGTGGCACGATTTCCCGAGACAGGCCTCGTCCGGAGCCCTGCGCTTGCGCTTGGGCCTGCTTCGGGCAATCGCAGTGCGATTGCTTTTCCTCCGCAGCCGGTAACGAAGACCCGGGACCATGGGCCCCCATGAGGGTGCTCGCCGAAACTCCTGTCCGGCGCGGCGGGCGGTAACGCTCCATTCCATAGCCATTCCAAATCATCAGGCGGAGCGCCACGGCGCCCGCTGCGCCGACGGCTTCGCCAGATGATTTGGACACGAGATACCCGGATGGCGCGCGCCAGTCCGGCTTGGAGTGCTGCCTGTCAGCATATGCCTGCCGCCGGGCTGGACGTATCAGGCCGCCGACCGGCGCGGAAGGGGCGGGGGGGAGGGCCCTTCCGTGCCAGCGGCGGCCTCGTCACACCAGCGATCATCGCCGGTGACGTTACAAAGCGCGGTGTATAATTGCGCGCGCAGCTCGGCCCGCCGGGCCTCCAGCGCGCGGCGATCCTGCGGGGTCACATCCTCAATGCTGGTCTCGGCCTCGGCCAACACCTGCGTGATCTCCTCGAACGCTTCTGCCAGATGCGCGAAAACCGGATCAATGGATGCCAGTTCGAAGATTTCCGGCACGGCGGTCGGGAATTCGCCCGCCAGGCCTGCAAAGGAATGAGCCATGTGAGTGTCCCCCAGTTATGCCCAAAATCCAAACGATTGCATTTTTGTATAGCATCTCTGGGTTGAAATGTCTTCCCTTATTTCAGATATTTGTGCAGGGCGCTCTGCGCGCCCTACAAATCGCCTTCGGACTTGCCCGATTGCTTCCACAACCAGGCTGTCAGGCCCGCGCCGATCAGCAACAGGCTGGCAAACCCGACCAGGGCGGCAATCGCCAATGCGTCAACACTCAGATTACCCATGCCCGGTCCTCCTGACGGCTTTTCAGGCCGGGGCGTTCAGGATGGCGCTGATCTCGTCTTTCAGGGCCATGCGGTGCTTGCGCAGCTGCGTCTGGAAGACATCGCTGGCGGGCTCGACATTTGTCTCGATACGGTGAATCTGGCGGTTCACTGCGTGATATTCGTCGGCCAGCCGGGCGAAATGACCGTCCGTTTCCTTCAGTGCATGAATGCGGTCTGTCGCGTCCGGGAATTCCTCGGCGAGTTCGTGCGGTGTGTGGGACATATTGGGTCGCTCCCTGATAAGATGTGTCTGGCACTATCAGGTCATGGGGCGCGGCCACGCGGAATCGGGGAAACTACGTATCCTTGTGGTCAGGGGGCTATTTCTCGCCGAACAGGCCGGATTGCTGACCGCCCGGATTCGGCAGGCCGAGGCGTTCATAGGCCAGCGGCGCTGCGACCCGGCCGCGCGGCGTGCGCGCGACATAGCCCTTCTGCATCAGGTAAGGCTCGATCACGTCCTCCACCGCGTCCCGCGCTTCCGACAGGGCCGCCGCCAGCGTCTCCACGCCGACCGGCCCCCCGGCATAGGTTTTCACCAGCGCATGGAGGTAGCGCCGGTCCAGCGCATCAAGGCCGTCTGAATCGATTTCCAGTCGTTTCAGCGCGCTTCTGGCGGAATCCTGAGTGATCGTGCCGCCATCTGCCTCGGCAAAGTCGCGCACGCGGCGCAACAGGCGCAGCGCGATGCGCGGCGTACCGCGCGCGCGACTGGCGATCTCGATGGCGCCATCTTCCGTGATCGGCGCAGTCAGCTTGCGGGCCGCCGCCATGACGATCCGGGCCAGCTCTTCCGGCTCATAGAATTCAAGGCGCAGCGGTATGCCGAACCGGTCGCGCAGCGGCGTGGCGAGCAGGCCGGCCCGTGTGGTGGCGCCGACCAGGGTAAAGGGGGAAAGATCCAGCCGCACAGACCGCGCCGACGGGCCTTCGCCAATAACGATATCGAGGGCGTAATCCTCCATCGCCGGATAGAGGATTTCCTCCACGACCGGAGGCAGGCGGTGGATTTCGTCAATGAAGAGGACGTCATTGGGTTCGAGATTGGTCAGGATCGCCGCGAGGTCACCGGCCTTGGCAATGACTGGGCCGGAGGTCGCGCGGAAGCCGACGCCCATTTCGCGGGCGAGAATTTGCGCCAGCGTCGTCTTGCCAAGCCCCGGCGGGCCGAACAGCAGGACATGGTCCAGCGCCTCTTTGCGCTTGCGGGCCGCATCGACATAGACTTTGAGGTTCGATTTTGCCTTGCGCTGGCCGACATAATCCTCAAACGCCTGCGGCCGCAGCGCGCGGTCCAGCGCATCGCCGCCTTGGGCATTGGGGTCTGAGAGTTCGCCCTCGCGGCTCATCGCGCCAGTTCCTTCAGCGCCGCCTTGATCAAATTACTGACATCGCTATCGCCGGCATCTTTCGCAGCGCTGGCCACAGCGCGGGCGGCATCTGATTGGGCATAGCCGAGGTTTGCAAGCGCCGAGATCGCCTCGCTCCGCACGCTTGTCGTGGCGGCGACGGGCGCACTGGCAAGGCCTGCGACCTGGGCGGTTTCGAACTTGCCAAACCGGCCCATCGGCGGTGGCTTGCCAGCCAGTTCGCCGGTGATCCGCTCGGCCAGTTTCTTGCCAACGCCTTTTGCGCGTGTCAACACGGACGCATCGCCGAGGGCGATCGCGTCCATCAATTCTGCCGGTGTGATTGCGTCAAGGATGGCCATTGCGGCCTTGCCGGCCACACCATGCACATCCTGAAGACGAACGAACCAGGCGCGTTCCTCGTCAGAGCCGAAGGCGTAGAGTGTGATCGCCGCTTCGCTGACCTTGGTCTCGACATGCAGGACACTGGTCTCGCCGACATGCACCCTGGACAAGAGCCGCGTGCCGGCCATGCAGACATAGCCGACGCCATTGACGTCAATCAGGATGTTGTCCGTGCCGAGGGCGGCGACGGTTCCCGTCAGTCGGCCAATGATCATGCAGCGCCTCGTTTCAATTCCAGCGGCAGATGGTGGGCGGTACAGATTGCGCAGGCGAGCGCATCGGCCGAGTCCGATTTCATCTCTCCGGCGCGGGGCAGGAGGCGTTTGACCATGAAGGCCACCTGGTCCTTGTCCGCTGTGCCGGTGCCGACAATGGCCAGCTTGATCTTGCGCGGGGCAAATTCGGCGACGGGCACACCCGCCATGGAGAGCGCCGCCATGGCCGCGCCGCGCGCTTGGCCGAGTTTCAGCGCCGAGCGGGGATTGGCATTGACCAGCGTTTCTTCAACGCCTGAGGCATGTGGTCCGTAATGCCGGGCCAGTTCTCCGACCGCCTCGAAGATGCCGCCGAGCCGTTCCGACATGGCGAGACTGGTGTCTACCGAGATCACGCCATGCGCAATATGAGCCAGCCGGGCGCCGGTCTGCTCGATGACACCCCAGCCAGTATGGCGGAGGCCGGGGTCGATGCCGAGAATGCGAATCGTGGCTGTCATTAACCCATCCTATCAGCGGGATGGGTTAATGACACCTTGCATTTTCTCTATTTGTTCACATCGACTGCAGCGGGACCCTATTCGGTTTCCCGTGGCACCAGTACCGAGTCGATGATGTGTACGACCCCATTGCCGCCCTCGACATCAGTTTCGAGAATGCTGGCCTGATTGATCATCAGTTTGCCGCCGCCCATGTCGCGGACCGAAAGGTCGAGGCCGTTCAGACTGGCTGTTGGTACGCCTTCATCTGCGGGGGGTACATTGGAGGCGCGCACGGATCCTTCGACGATATGGTATTCTAGCACGCGGACGAGCTTGTCGGCATTGTCTGGCTTCAGATAGTCTTCCAGCTGGCCAGTGGGCAGGGCATCGAATGCCTCATTGGTCGGCGCGAAGATGGTGTATGGGCCGCCGGTGGCGAGGGTTTCGTCAAGACTTGCGGCTTCAATGGCACCATAGAGTGTCGACAGGCGCGGATCAGCGGCGATCGTGTCCAACACGTTCGGGCCGGAGGTGACCATCTGGTCGCGATCCATTGTGTCGGCATAGATTTCCTCTTCGCCCGCATCCGGGGAAGGGGTAATGTCGACATCATCCGCATAGGGCTGGACAGGGTCTTGCGGTAGTGTGCGCGTGTCTGAAGACTCGCCGGAACAGGCAGCCAGGAATAGTGCGGACGCAACGGGAATGAGTAAGTGGCGTTTCATGAGCGGGGATCCTTTCCTCCGGCAGGCAATGATCAGGTAACGCGTGCCTTCGGGTTTGGTTCAGCGGCACCGAGCAAAATTTATCTCTCAATGGGCGCTATCTGTGGCGGGACGAGGGCGACCCATTGTCCAATTCACGACGCCGCGTACGGAGGGGTTCGGCGCGCACCAGATTTCGCCGGTCGCGGTGATTACCGTGACCCATATGAGGTTGTGCTCCTGGCCGTAGTCGATAACGCCAATGGCGAAGCCGTCGCCCCGGTCCGTGACGGTCAGCGGGATAGGTGGATTGAGCTGGGTGAACATGTCCTGTGGCTTTCTGTGGGAGAGAGCCGGTAGAACGCCGGAAATTTGAGAAGGTTGCGCGCGTATCTGCTGCAAAAACAAATTCACGTCTGCTGTGCCATGTGTGGTGCATCGCTTTTTGCAATTATTCCGTTTCGAAACAATGTCTGCAAGTGGGCGATGACCTCCGCTTGCGGAGGGGCATCGGCGCTTTGCGTTCCAGCGATGATGTCAGGGATCGAAAACCCCGCCGGTTCAGAGGATAGGCGACGAAGGATGGGCGCGAAGTTCGCGGGGAAGTCCAGCAGACCATTGTCGCACGGCAGGCTCACCCGACCGCCGGATGCGATGAAGCGCAGCGGCGGCATCACCACAAGAAACCTGTCCGTCGCCGACGCGGCTGGCAGGGGCAATACCGGATCGGGTTGCCATCCGGTATAGGGTCCTTGCGTCAGTGAAGTCAGCCAGGGGCTGCTCATCGCTTCCGGCCCAGCCAGCGTTTCACTCACCAGGGTTTGAAATTCGGCAAGGCGGTCGCGCATATAGTCTGACACCGTGTCAGGAAGGTTCCCGTGCGCGTCATCCAATGTGACGGGAGGTCCTCCGCGCCAGCTGTCGTGAGACGCCGCGAACTCCTGGAGCAGGGGGGCCAATTGGTCGAACAGGTTTCGGGGGGCAAAATAGAGGTTCAGCGCGAGCGAATACCCGACGCCGCGGGCGGCGTGCCACGCGCCGGCTGGAAGGCACAGAAGGTCGCCGGGGTTCAGCTCGACTTCCTGAAACGCCATATCGTCCGGCAGGGTCCCGACATCAATGTCGGCGGGCTCAGCGCGACCTTCGAAATAGGTCGCATTATTGTCGGGCCAGCGTTTGGCGGCCTCGGTGGAATATATCCAGCGTTTCTTTCCCGCGATCTGAAGCGTCGTGGCGACGCGCCGATCATAATGCATGGGCAATCCGGCGCCGTCTGGGGAGGCATAACAATTGACCCCAACTGTGCCGGTAAAGCTGAGTCGCGCGCGGATCGCCTGGGCCCAGCGGGCCAGGAAGGGATCGGCCATGTGAATATTGGTGATGCAGATCGTGGCGCCTGATTTCAGCAGATCGCTGGCCTCGCCCAGTTGCGCTGAAAACATGGGCTTGCGGCTGCCAGCTTTTTCTCCGCCCGCGAATGAGGCGGTCAGGTTGAAGCGGGGATCTTCGATATGCTGCCCTCGTGCGAGAGCCAGCCTCAGTCTTTCCATGCTGAAAATATGGTCAAACTTCCCGGCATGTCCTTTCACATGCAGGGACTGACGCGCGAAATAGCGATCCACAAAGTCTTCGCATGATACCGGGCTTAACAATTCTGCCAGTTCGCGGCCGTTCAGGGCGGCGGGCGCATCTGGGCTTGCCGGCCTGGCTGGATCGCGCAGCGAGCTGAAATCTGTCATTCGGTCGGACCTCCCCGGTCTCGGGCGCTTTTTGCATTGCCCTGAGACCTAGGCAGATAATCCCAATCCGGCGATGGGACAAGCATTGCGGGGAAGAGTTGGCGTGACAGACGCCGACAGAAGATTCGAAAAATGGCAGACCGCGTCTGCGGCCTGCCATCGGATTGGGTCTGGATGCCCGGACTACCGGGCGGGGAGTGCATTCGCGCGGAGGCGATTATTGTTCCGGAGTTTCTTCCGGTTCTTCAACGTCCACGGTTGGAACTTCGACTTCTTCTTCGACCATCACAACTTCAGGCACGAGCACCGTTTCGGTTTCTGTGCCGACATTCACTTCGCCCGTATCGACATCATATTCGGGGATCTTGCCAGCTTCGGCGTCAATGGCGACATCCACATCCGGCAGCTTGCCGGGCTCTGTCTGGTCCACATCGATCAGCGTAGAGCCGAGCCAGACGGCCCCGACGAGGGCGACAATGGCGACGGCGATTCCAATGACTTTTCCTGTACTCATGTTCTGGGTCTTCCTTCTTGTGCTTTGTTGCGCAGTTCAGCGCGCTTGCGAACATAACGGGGCTGTAATCGAATGGTTCCGGCCAGCACTCGTTCCAGCAAGGGCGTCCGGAGCGGCGGGGCCGTCCGGGTGTCTGGGCTGAATTACGGAAAAAGCCGGCTCAGGGCGGGGCGCGGACCGGGCTGACCTGGCCGATCGGCGCATGGCCGAACTGGTCCCGAACTGGTCCATAAAGTGTCCATAAGATGTACAGACTGGTCCAGACAAAAGCGGACGGGACATCGAGGCCGCAGGGCAGGTCGCTTGCCAGAGCTGGGCTCTGCCAGCGCGGCACACGCGGCGGCGTATAGGTGTATGCATTGTCCGGCGTCGGCGCATCGCCGATATAGCGGATGACCACATTGCCGTATTTGTCGACCGTGACGAAGACGCGCCGCCCGGTGCGTTTGCGCCAGGCCGTCAACCGTACAAGGTTCCACCACAGCCACGGCCAGCAGAAGGCCCAGACATGGGCAAAGAAGGGGCGATAGGCCGGGTCCATGTGGGGAAGTGTGGCATGGTGGGGCAGCCTGTCGGATATCTTGCCTGCGTCGTCCTCCCCGATGGCGAAGTCACCGGGGGCCCATCTCCTGAATTTGCCACCGCAGCGCGCGGCGCTTTGTGCACCGCCTGCGCGCCTGACGGCACAGGTCGCGCCCGCCGAGACGTTCAGTATTGGACCCCCAGACTGCTATCGCGGCCGGGGGGTGACGCATGAGGAGAGCGCGGGATGTATCCAGCAGGGTCGCAATCGCCGCGCTGGCCCGCCTAGCTTCGCGACGGATAAATGCCTTGCGTCACGATACACTGCTTCAGCGCGAGCCAGGGTGGCATATTGTTGCCAGTGGTGGAGTTGACCTGCGTGTCGGCTGTGCCCGAATGTTCCTGGGCCGGGAGACTCACGTCAATCTCAACGCCGCCGCGCTCGCCCTGTCGGCGGTCGGTCAGGCCGGGGCCCTGGCCTGCGCCCACCATAACGCGCCCGCGCAGATCCGGCAGGGCGAACGTCGTGCGCCCGTCGCCGCCATAGAGTGTTCCGAGCAGGGAGAAGAGGGCGGTATTTTCGGCAATCGGCAGCAGGCGGCCATCGGCCTCCATCATACCGCGCGGACAGAAATTGAAGCCCACCGTGACGATCTCGCCGAGATAGTCATCCATCCCCGCATCGGCGGCAGGCGCAGCCCCCACCATGAGCGCGCCAGTCAGTGCTGCCGCCATCGCAAATTTCCGAATCATTCCGTGTCCTCCCAATATGGTGGGTTCACTCTATGACGCTGTGCGGGCGTGGCAAGAAGAAGGATCGCGGGGCGGTGGAGCAGAGGTCAGGCGTCGTTGTCCGCATCCCCCGGCTCCACGGGACCAATACCCTTTGACAGATTGGCCTTCCGGGCGCGGAAGAAGAAGGCAATGGAGCCGGCATAAGCGGCCAGCGTCATGAGGGCGACGAGTTTCGGGATCACATGGAAAGGCTGTTCGCCCACGGCGACCGCGCCGAACCAGCCAAGGTCGCTGTCTGGCAGCTGGCCGCGCTCGGCCAGCAACAGGCCGAGGCGGGCAAAGTCGCTATAGGACTGGAAGATCTCGTTGCAGAAGCCGAGCGCGAACATGGAATAGATGACCAGCGCGATCCACATCATCACCCGGTCCAGCCGGTGGGCGGCGAGATAGCTGGTCACCAGCATGCCGAAGACCAGCGTCATGTAATTCGCCATCGTGCCATTGCCGACCTGGATGGCCTCGTAGAAGAGATAGGTGAGTTCGTAATTCGTCATGCCGCGTCCCCCGTCGCGCTATGGGCCAGAAGGCAGCTTAGGCGGAATTTTCCCGGGCGTGAAGCGCGCGGGTCATGACCCGCCGGACGGCAAGAGCGGATGGCGGGTTACGCTTCGCTAACCCGCCATCCGGGGCGACGCTAATAATGAGGGGGCGGCCGGTCCACGGGGGCCGCGTCGCCGGGTGACCGCTCGCTGTCGGCGACGCGCTCGGCGAGGCGCGCGACCTGTCGCTCCAGCCGCTCGATCAGCTTCCATTGCGCGGTGATGGCCGCGTTCAAATCCTCAATCGTCTGGTCCTGATGGACCACACGCATTTCAAGCTCGTCGAGGCGGGATGTGTCTGTCATGGCGGGAGGGATTAGCGGCAGGGGCGGGGCGAGGCAATGGGGGGAATCGTAGGGCGGGTCATGACCCGCTAACTCTGCGCGTGAAATGGCGGGTTACGCTGACGCTAACCCGCCCTACAGCGATGCGGAGCATCGCATTACTGCCGCCTGCTTCTCCAGATCGGTCCGTTCGTTCTCGCTCATGCCCGCTGCATACTCCCGAACCTCTGCCGTGATCTTCACGTTCCACAATTTCAGGCAGCACATGTTGCGAAAGTGCGCGCTCGTATTGGTGCCGTTGGGCAGCGCCAGAATCTGTCGCCATCTTCTGCATGGCAACGGGTTTTTCAGGACAGGTCTCTATCGCGGCCCGCGATAATTCTCCGTGAAGGAGCGCTCGTCTACATCGTAATGCCAGCTGCCTCCGGCATCGAGGCAGGAGTCGATTGGGTCATGCACGGCCTCAAGGGCCATCCGCACGCCGGTCAGAACGACCAGCGTGCCGATGAAAACAAGCAGAAGGGCCCTAGTCCGTTTCGACATAGAGCTTTCGGCCCATTGCCTCATACTCGGCGCTCTTCTCCTCCATCCCCTTGCGCGCTTCGGCGGCCTGCTTTTCCAGATCGGTCCGTTCATTCTCGCTCATGCCCGCCGCATATTCCCGGACTTCGGCGGTGATCTTCATGGAGCAGAATTTGGGGCCGCACATGGAGCAGAAGTGGGCGACCTTGTGGGCGTCCTTGGGCAGGGTCTGGTCGTGGAAGTCGCGGGCGGTTTCCGGGTCCAGCGAGAGATTGAACTGGTCTTCCCAGCGGAATTCGAAGCGCGCGCGGGAGAGGGCGTCGTCGCGGTATTGCGCGGCGGGGTGGCCCTTGGCGAGGTCGGCGGCATGGGCGGCGAGCTTGTAGGTGACGACGCCGACTTTCACATCGTCGCGGTCCGGCAGGCCGAGATGCTCCTTGGGCGTCACATAGCAGAGCATGGCCGTGCCATACCAGCCGATCATCGCCGCGCCGATGCCGGAGGTGATGTGGTCATAGCCGGGCGCGATGTCGGTGGTGAGCGGCCCCAACGTATAGAAGGGGGCCTCGCCGCATTCGCGCAGCTGTTTCTCCATGTTCACCTTGATCTTGTGCATGGGCACATGGCCCGGCCCTTCGATCATGACCTGACAGCCCTTGTCCCAGGCGATCTTCGTCAGTTCCCCGAGCGTTTCGAGTTCAGCGAACTGGGCCGCATCATTGGCGTCGGCAATCGCGCCGGGGCGCAGGCCATCGCCCAATGAGAAGCTGACATCATAGGCGCGCATGATGTCGCAGATTTCTTCAAAGTGCGTGTAGAGGAAGCTCTCGGTATGGTGGGCGAGCATCCATTTCGCCATGATCGAGCCCCCGCGCGAAACGATGCCGGTGACGCGGTCGGCGGTGAGGTGAATATAGGCGAGGCGGACGCCAGCATGGATGGTGAAATAGTCGACGCCCTGTTCGCACTGTTCGATCAGCGTGTCGCGATAGACTTCCCAGGTCAGGTCTTCGGCGACGCCGTCGACCTTTTCCAGCGCCTGGTAGATCGGCACGGTGCCGATGGGGACGGGGCTGTTGCGGATGATCCATTCGCGCGTGTTGTGGATGTTGCGGCCGGTGGACAGGTCCATGACATTGTCGGCGCCCCAGCGGATCGCCCAGACCATCTTGTCGACTTCTTCTTCCACGGAAGACGTGACCGCTGAATTGCCGATATTGGCATTGATCTTCACAAGGAAGTTGCGGCCGATGATCTGCGGCTCCAGCTCGGCATGATTGATGTTGGACGGGATGATGGCGCGGCCGGCGGCAATTTCCTGGCGGACGAATTCCGGCGTGATGAATTCCGGGATGTGCGCACCGAAGCTCTCGCCCTGTGCGATCTGTTCCGCAGCGCCGTCGACGGCCTTGGCGCGGCCAATGTTTTCGCGGGTGGCGACATAGATCATCTCTTTCGTGATGATGCCGGCCTTGGCGAATTCGTATTGCGTGACCTTGTGGCCCGGCAGGCCGCGCAGGGGCTTGTGCGTGACCGGGAATTCGCGGGCAAGGTATTTGCCTTGTGCGCCGCCATTGTCTTCGGGCTTCACATGGCGCCCGTCATATTCCTCGACGCCGCCACGCTCCAGCACCCAGGCGCGCCGGTCGCGGGCGAGGCCCTTTTCCACGTCGATGGTGACCGACGGATCGGTATAGGGGCCGGACGTGTCATAGACCGGCACGGCAGGCTCATTGGCGCTGGGGTGAAGGTCGATCTCGCGATGCGGCACAGCGATGTCCGGCGCGTCAGCGGGATGAGAATAGACCTTGCGGCTGGCGGGCAGGGCGCCGGTGGTGACTTTGGGGGTCTCGAACTGGCTTTGGTCTGTGGGCTTGTTCATGGGGCTATTCCTTAGATGGCCGGTGTGGCGGACATGAATGTCTTGTTGAAGTCGGCGGCTGTGGCGGGCAGCTGGATGAAGCCTTTCCGGGTCCACTCCTGCACAAGATCCGCAGGAGTCGCATAGGCGTTGGCGAACAGGCAAGGATCGTCGGAGGTATAAGCCCAATCGGCGAAAGCTGCCTGACGATGGGACTGGATGGCAATACTGTTGTTGACGGCGCGTGTATCGCAAATGTGGATCGTGCGTTTCACTGCAGCGTTTTGATTCAGCTCGAACCACCGCTCTTCCGGCATTGCGGAGGCGGAGTCCTGATACTGAAGTCGTATATATTCCACGCGCTCACTCCCGTCCCTTGCGCCGGTATTAGCCGGATCAGGTTCAAAGGGTGCTGGAGCGGTGTCGGCTCCATCTCAGCGCTTACCAGACGCGCCCCTCGGATGGCCGGGAGAATAGGCGCGTTGTGGGAGGAAGGAAAGGGGGCAGCTGGCGAGAAAAGATAGGTGATTACCTAAGTGTCTTGACAGGCGTCAGTCCATCGCAATAGATAGGTGGATGCCTAACTATTCTTCTTCCGATCCAGCCGCTCTCGACCGGGCCTTCCACGCCCTCGGCGATGCGACCCGGCGCGGCGTGATCGCGCAGCTGAGCCTCGGCGAGGCGAGCATTGCCGAGCTGGCGGAGCCCTATGACATGGCGCTGCCGAGCTTCCTGCAGCATGTCCGCGTGCTGGAAAAAGCCGGGCTCGTATCCAGCCGCAAGGAAGGCCGGGTCCGGCACTGCCGACTGGAAGCGGCGCGGCTGGCAGAGTTGAAATCCTGGATCACGCAATATCAGCAGGCCTGGGCGGCGCGCCTCGACCGGCTGGATGCTTTCCTGAACGCAGACGACCCCGAAAAGGACACCTGACATGACTCATCATACCGTACAGCATGGCACCGCCACAATGGAGAAGGGGCTTTCGGCCTCGCCGGCCCGCGTCTTTGCGGCCTGGGCCGATCCGGAGCAGCGCAAGGTCTGGGGCTCGCCCTCTGACGAGATCGATATGCGCATCGATGCGGCCGACTTTTCCGTGGGTGGAGAAGATGTCACGACCTGTCTGGCGGGCGGCGAGGCCGTGGCCGTGGTACGCGGGCGCTATCATGACATCGTGCCGGACAAGCGCATCGTCTATACCGAGATCATCGCCTCCATGGAGGCAACCGAAGGGGCCTGTCTTGTCTCGGTGGAGTTCCTGCCGGACGGGGAAGGGACGCGCCTGGTCATCACGCTGCAGACCGTGGCACTGGACGGATCGGCCCTGCTGGAGGAGGCGCAGGCGGGCTGGGGCAGCGCGCTGATCCGGCTGGAGGAATTGTTGCAGGCAGGCTGATCCGGGTTGGGGCTGTACTCAGTTGCAGAAATAGCAGCTGATTAATCCCAGACGGCATTTTGTTAACCTTATGGCGACTCCGAATCGCGATGATGGGCGCAAACCCCGACCCCGGAGATGTGCTTCATGGCCTTTACTGCAACATTCGGCGGCGCCGAAGAGACCAAGGCAAAACCGAAATACAAGACCTTCAAGGTGGACCTCTGGGCGACCGATCTGAACCCGACCGAAATCGGGATCATGAAACAGACCCAGCATGAGGCCGCGTCTGACCAGTTCACCAAGGACATGGAGATCTTTGGCCAGATCAAGGATGGTCGCGAGCGGACGGGCATTCTCGCCTATCGCAAGGAAATGTGGAAAACCGGGGAAGGCATGAAGCGCCGGCTGGTGCTGAAATTGTTTTCCGAAGGCATGCACTGGCGCGGGACGGCAGAATTGTTGATGGGCCGGTCATTGCAACTGAGCATTGGGGCGAAGGGCACACCGGTGCCGTCCTATTCAGTCAATATCAGCCGTCATGACCAGATTATCCAGTTGGAACGGTCGGCGCAGAAGTGGCCGCTTTTCCCGGAGAAATTTTCCTTTTTTATCGACACGACGAAAGGCCCGCGCTTCTATCGCCTGCGCCGCAACGTCATAGGCATCGGTGCAGACTATAGTCTGTATGATGATCGGGGTCGCAAGATCGGCAAGCTGGATCATCGGATCATCAATCTGGGCGGATCATGGATCGTTAAAGTGGATGCGGCGGAAAGCTATGCCAAGCTGGAGGCCGTGTTGCAGATGTTCTGTGCCCTGCTGAAATTCAACGGGGCCGCGCGTCGGCATGTGGCGAAAGAAGTCGAACAGCTGCATCTTGGGCGGGCCGTGCGCCAACTCGACACGCAGGAGCGCAATCTCTACCTGAACCCGCGCCGTCGGCGCTGATTGGTCAGGCTGCAGGCCGCTTCAGTTCGATCCACAATTGCTCCGACTGAGCCAGCAGCTGGCCGTCGCGCGTGAACAGTGCGGTGGCAGCGCCATGCTTGCGACCGTCATCATAGAGAGACCAGCCAGCCACAATGAGATCGTCGCCTGGGGCGGGGCGTGCATGCACCTGCGCGGTGATGCGGGCCAGCACCATCGGATTGTCCTGAAAGCCAATCGCAAAGGCGCCCGGACAGTCGAGCGCGGCCCATAGTATTTCCGGGCGCACCAGGCCGTCTTCGCCTGCAAGGCTTTCATCCGGTGTCCAGACATCTGTCACCCCGTCATAGCCATTCGGCTTGCCGGTGAAGAGGCAGAGGCCATCGTCGGTGCGCTCTGGTCCACAGACATAGCAGCGGGGAAACGCGTGGGTCTCGACAGGGGGGAAACTGTCCGGGCCTGTCTGTGCTGTCTCGAAGCTTGGCGCAGCGGGGGGAGGGGCAAGCGGTGCGGCAGGTTGCGCGGTCATAACCAACTGGTCCCCATGCCGGACTTCGTATCCGTCACCTGTTGGGACGACCTCCATCGCCATGTCGAGCGGCGGTGGCGCGCGCAGGGAAACTTCTGCCGGACCATCAATATGGCTTGCGGCGAGACCTGCCGAGATGCCTCCATTGGCTGAGTCGGGGGGACCGTTGAACATGGCGGGCACGAGGATGGTGAGCGGTGTGGACATGGGCAACTCCTGTCCTGCGCGCATGCCGATAGCGGCGAGTGAGGTCAATGCGACATGCAGGCAGGATGCGCGCTAGTCGAGCAGGCCGAGTTCGCGTTGCTTTTTCTTGCTGAGGGCAGTGGCGATCAGGCGAAAGGATTCTGCGACATAGTCCTTGAGGTCGTCATCCGACAGGGTTTCGTCCGAGAAACGCTGGATCCATTTCATGCCACGTGAAGCAAGGTAAGGCGCGCCCTGGCAGCCGGGCTGGTCTTTCAGGATATGAAAGCTGATCGGGCGGACCTTGAACGTACAGGTGGCAAGCTGGTCGCCGTCCGGTGTGCCCATGGCGAAGACCTTGCCGCCAATCTTCCAGACATGGGAGCCACCCCATTGGACCACATGCGTTGTCTGGCCGAGGCCTGCGCAATAGGAATTGTAATCTTCCAGTGTCACCGCGCGAGCGCCTGCTGCGTGCCGCTGTCCCAGCCCACAAGGATTTCCGCACCGGTATCGATGACCGGACGTTTGATCAGCGTGGGATTCGCCTTCAGCAGGCCCGCGGCGCCTTCGCCCAGCGCGCCTGACTTCTCAGCCTCTGACAAGGTGCGCCATGTGGTCGAACGGCGATTGACGAGTCTTTCCGCGCCGACGGCCTTCAGCCAGGCTGGCAAGAGCCGGTCAAGGTCGGCGTCTTCGCGAATGTCGACAAAAGCGGTCTCCCGGTCCGAGGCATCAAGTTCTTTCAGGGCTTTCTTGCAGGAATCGCAATTCTTCAATCCGTACAGCGTAACCGGGCCAGCCGACATGGGGGTCTCCTCTAAGTGTGGTGCCTCAAAGGGCTAGAACGCACCGATGGCAAACACAACCAGGCCAAGCGCGAGCGCAACAATGCCAAATCCGCGCAAATGATCATCATCCGGCATCATCCAGTGTGCCAATGCCCAGAGTGGTTTGGGCCATGCCACCAGGAGGAGACCTTCGACGAGCGCCCCTGCGATGATCAGGGTTGCGATGCCATCGGTTGCGGTGGAGAAACTGTTCTGGACTGACAAGGTTCCCCCCGCCGCAAAGATCATGACCGCGCCGCACAAAAAGCCGATCGCCGGGCTGTCTTCCAATTCGTCGATCAGGCGGGCCATGCGGTCAGGGTTGGCCAACAGGCCGGCTCCACACGCCATGAAGTAGAGGCCGAAGACGAGCAGGATTGTATGGGCGAGCATGACGGGCTCCTCTGGATACGCTGATCAGCATATCATGCCGGGCGGGGTTGGTCAGTCCGTATCGGAGGGGCGGACCACGCCGACAATCGGGCCCATATCGAGACCGGTCTCGTTGCGACCGATCTCCGGCGCGTAGAGCTTTGAGACATATCCATCCAGAAAGAGGGCGTTGGGCGTGTTCAGCTTGTCGCGAAACAGGCTGGCAAAACTGTGGAAGTTCACGGGCACATCACTGATGGCGAAATAGAGCGTTGCGCCATCAGCGGTGACGCCCACGCCATTGCGACGTTTCCGGCTGGGGCCGTCCGCGTTGAATCTCGGATGCAATGCACCGTCGATCACCAGCATGGGGCCGGACTGTGTCGCAAAGCGCGCGTCCGGTGCCTCGGCCTCAAAGGCGAGACTTTCTGTGACATGGGGGGTGCCGTCTTGATCCACCCAGAATACCCCGTTGGGAAGCAGGCCGAAATTGCCCGGCCCTTCACGCGTCACGAGCGAGGCGACTTTTTCGCCCTGCTCGACATAAAGCCCGACCGGGCGGCGGTCCTGATGATACATGCCGGCGTTCATGGCAAACTCAAGCGTCTGGCCGTGATCGGCGAGATGGGCGGCCAGCCGGTCGAACTGACCAAAGGGCGCGCCATCGGGGTGAGTGAGCCAGAGGTTTACCGATGTGGGCGCCTCAAAGGAGCACACCGTATAAGGTTGGCCGAGATGCTTTACCGGGGCACATGGCGACGGGGTTTCCGCCTGAGCGCAAGCTTGCATCAGAACCGTGCAGACGAGAATGGCAAACCAGAGACGCATGCCGACAAATTAGCGGCTGGCTGGATCAAGCGCCATGCACAAATTCCACGAGACTGGGGATCGGTATATTTTCGATACATCGAACCTTGAAATTTAGATATATCGAAATTATCTGAGGTTTAGATATATCGAAAGGACTTCAAATGACGTATCGAAATAGAAACATGAAACATCGTCGTGGCGCAGGTTGCGGCACACGAGAAAATGGACCCGTGCATGGAGGTCGACGCGGTATGAGACATGGTAGAGCGGATGGTCATCGCGGCGGACGCCGTCGGCCCCTGAATCATGGCGATCTGCGCCTGTTGATCCTGGAGCTTGTCTCGGAGGAAGCCCGCCACGGCTATGACTTGATCCGTGAGATCGAGAGCCGGACGGGCGGGGCATATGTCCCCAGTCCCGGCGTGATCTATCCTGCGCTGGAGGCCCTCCTGGACCTCGGCCTGGTCGAGGCGGAAATGGATGGTCAGCGCCGGACGTTTCGCCTGACGAAAGACGGCAGCAAAGAGCACGAAGATTCAGCCGCGACAATCGAGGCGATCGAGGCCCGTCTCGCCGACCTTCAGGAGAGCGATCGACCTGAAGATCCGCAGGATGTGCGCGGGGCCATGCATCGACTACGCCACGCCGTGCGAGATGCGGCCCGGTCGGCGTCGAATGATGGCGAGACGCGCAAGGCGATCGCGGATATCCTGACGGATGCCCAAGAGCGGATCGCCGCGCTGAAAGGCGCCTAGCCGGTTTGACCGGATTCACAGCGGAGAAGGGGAGGCGATGCCTCTCCTTTTCTATTCGGCAGCGGCTTCCAGCGCTTCGCGGCGCTTTTCAGCGGCGGACTTCTTGACGCTCTCGGAGCGCAATTGTCCGCAGGCGGCGAGAATGTCGCGTCCGCGCGGTGTGCGGATCGGGGACGCATAGCCCGCCTGATTCAGCACTTCGGCGAATTCCTCGATTGTGTCCCAGTCGGAGCATTCATAAGGGCTGCCCGGCCAGGGGTTGAACGGTATGAGGTTGATCTTTGCCGGCACGCCTCTCAGAAGGCGGACGAGGTCGCGCGCTTCAGCAAGGCTGTCATTGACGCCCTTCAGCATGACATATTCAAACGTCACCCGGCGGGAATTGCCCAGGCCGGGATAGGCGCGGATCGCCTCGAACAGTTCCTTCAGATTGTACTTGCGATTAATCGGAACAATCTCATTGCGCAGATCATCATTCGTCGCGTGCAGCGAGATGGCGAGCATGGCATTTGTGCGTTCGCCGAGCTCTACGATCTTCGGCGCGACACCCGCCGTGGATACGGTGATGCGGCGCCGGCCAATTGCTATGCCATCGCCGTCACTGATCGTGTCGATCGCTTCGGCGACATTGTCCAGATTGTAGAGTGGTTCGCCCATGCCCATGAAAACAATATTCGTCAGGCGTCGGTCTTCTTCATCACTCGGCCAGCCATCCAGCGCGTCCCGCGCGATCAATACCTGTGAGACGATTTCCTGTGCGGTCAGATTGCGAACGAGCTTTTGTGTGCCGGTATGGCAGAAGGTGCAGTTCAGAGTGCAGCCGACCTGGCTGGACACGCAGAGAGCACCTGCCTTGCCGACATCGGGAATATAGACGCTCTCGCCTTCGATGCCGGGGCCGAAGCGGGCCAGCCATTTCTGCGTGCCATCACGAGAGACCTGGTGATCTGCAATCTCGGGCCGGGTGAGGATGAATTTCTCGCCCAGCTCCGCGCGCAGGTCCTTGGCGACATCGGTCATGCCGTCAAATTCCTGAACACCGAAATGGTGCATCCAGCGGCGCAACTGTTTTGCGCGCATGCCAGCTTTCTTCGGCTCCAGACCAAGCGCTTCCATCTCTGCTTTCAGAGCAGGAAGGGACAGGCCCGCCAATGAGCGGGGGGCAGGGGATGCAGCGTCGCCGCGCCGGGTGAGGTCAAGTTCGATTTTCATGATGCGGCGCCTATAACACGCTGAAGCGGTTGAAGGAATTGCTGGCTGCAGGCCTCACATTACGGGGAGTTAATGAGGATCGCCATTGTTTTGTCATCGATGGAACGGAAAGAGTGACCCACGCGTTAATAAGCGTGCCCAATTCCGGGCTGTCCTTTCCAAAGGAGCTGATGACATGAAACGCCTTTCCTATGCGCTGCTTGCGCTTCCCCTGATTGCCCTTCCAGCCTGTGAAACCGGGCCGAGCCAACGGGTTCTGACCGGCGCTGGCGTCGGGGCCATTCTTGGCGCTGGTGCAGGTACGCTTGCAGGTGGCGACGATGGCCGCAACGCTGCAATTGGCGCAGCCGTGGGTGCAATTGCTGGCGCCGCAGCCGGTGACTATATGGACAAACAGGAGCGCCGCCTGCGCGAGCAAACCGCTGGCACGGGCATTGGTGTTGAGCGCCAGGGCGATCAGATCGCGTTGACCATGCCGTCCAACATCACTTTCTCCGTGAACAGTGCCACGATCCAGCCGAACTTCTATAGCGCGCTGAACGATGTCAGCCTGACGCTGGTCGACTATCCATCGACCGCCGTGGATATCATTGGTCATGCCAGCTCTGACGGCCCGGACGACTACAATATGGACCTGTCCCGTCGCCGTGCAGAATCGGTCCGTTCCTATCTCGTGAACCAGGGTGTCACGCCAGTTCGCCTTGCGGCTGTTGGTATGGGTGAGACCCAGCCAATCGCGGACAATGCGACTGCTGAGGGCCGCGCCGCCAACCGCCGCGTGGAAATCATCCTGACGCCGATCACGCAGGAAAGCTACTAAGCTGAAATTGCAGACCTCATCGCCTCGATGGGGTCTGCATACCGTTTTTCCATGGCGGCGAGCAATTGCGCGTTTGCCGTGGAAGGATGGCCCGAATTGGCGGGCGGTGCAGGATCATATTCCACTGCCAGCTGAATTCCTTCGGCCACGTTCTGGCCCGAAATTTCCATGACAATCTGAAGCGCGAAATCGATGCCGGCGGTAACGCCCCCACCGGTATAGGTGGTGCCGTCCCGAACGCAGCGCGCTTCGGTGGGCACAGCGCCGACCAGCGGCAGCAGATGGTGATAGGCCCAATGGGTGGTCGCCTTTTTGCCGTTTAGCAGGCCTGCTGCACCGAGTATGAAAGCGCCCGTGCAGACGGACGTCACATAGGTTGCTGCCGCGCCGGCCTTGCGAACGAAATCCATCGTTTCCCCGTCAGCGAGCGCATCGACCACACCAAACCCGCCCGGCACGAGGATCATGTCGAGATCGGGCGCATCTGCGAATGTGCCGGTCGGCACGAGGCCTAGGCCGCAATCGCTCGGCACAGGATCAAGGGATTTTGCGAGAATATGGGTTTCCGCGCCGGGCATACGGTGGAGTATCTGGAGAGGGCCGGTGAAATCGAGTTGAGTCACATTCGGGAAAAGGACAAAGCCGATATTCATGATGCACTCCGATTCCAGCCCCAGATTGCCGGTGCGGTATTGATAGCAGTCGCCACACGTCGTAGCGAGTCCGGCGGCATGATGCCGGTCGATATTTGCACGACTTTCCTGATCGCAGCACCTATACAAGCGTTCAACACCGAACGCGAAGAGGATCGGAACATGCAGGACTCCGTTCCGACCCATAATCCGCGAGGCCGTTTCGGTCAGTCAGCGCCTTATCGGGGCCTCTTCTCCGAAGGCATTCGCGGGCTCTCCTGGATGTTTCTGAAAGCGACGGGCTGGCATGTCGCCACAGACTGGCCGGACGTCTCCAAATCCGTGATCATAGCCGCGCCTCACACCTCCAATTATGACGGGCTGGTCATGCTCGCCATTGCGGGCTGGTACCGACAAAAGCTCAGTTGGATGGGCAAGACTTCCCTCGTGCAAGGGCCGTTTGGCGGCTTGCTCCGGCGAGCAGGCTGCGTGCCGGTTGAGCGGTCAAAATCGAAGGATGTCGTGTCGCTGATGAAGGAGGCGTTCGACGCGGCGGACACGCTCCACCTCGCGATCGCGCCTGAAGGGACACGCAATGCCAATCCGGTCTGGAAAACTGGGTTCTGGCATATCGCCCAATCCGCCAATGTGCCCTTGTTCAGCGCCGTGCTTGATTTTGGAACCAGGGAAATGCGGCTGGAGGGACCGATCATGCCTGGCGGGGATTTCGAGACCGATATGGACGTGATCATTTCGCACTATCGCGATGCGAAAGGCCGCCATCCTGAGCGCTTCTGTCTACCGGGTCAGGTGTCTTAGCGGCAGATTGCGGAGGCCTTGTCGATGGCCGCTGCCGAGCCGCTCAGCGAGAAATGATAGGCCACTTGCGTGTTGCGCTGGGAAACGGCTTCAATCCGGAGTTCTGATCCCTTGCGAAGGGCCGAAACAATCCGGGAATCGTCGGAATCATCTGCGAACGCTTCACGCCCGACGCCAAACATGGCCCAGGACGACCGTCCTACGCTGGCCTTCGGCGCCAGGTCTTCCCGCAAGTCAAAGCCGACTTTCAAGCTCGGTTGGTTGCGCGCGCGGCCGGATTTCCAATTGGTGACATAGAACCACACATCGCCATGATCGGCCGCGCGGGGGGCCTTGTCGGTGGCCTGTGTGGCCGCGTAGCAGATGGTTTCTCCATTCGCGGTGTCGGTAAAGACCGACCAATCCTTGTATCGACCGATCGCCGAAGGGCTGGCAGAGGCCATGGGCACGGCAAGCGCAGCCACAAGGGTCAGCACGGTCAGAGTTTTCCGGCTCAATCTCAGTGTTTGCATATTCTATACATTCCCATTTGCGCGGAGCATTCCCAGCATCATAAAGACAACAGGGTTAAGGCTAAACTACGGCATGTCAGCTGCCTCTGCAGATCACGCCAGCTTGTTGGTTCAGGCGGTTGCGTTCCATGTGAGCCGCCACGATAGTGTCTGGAACATGTAAACTGAGAGTTCTTGTGTGAACGACACTGTAACAACGACGATTTCCCCGGATGTGCGACAGCGTCATGCAGACTGCATGGCCCTGATTGCCTCCGATAAGTGTCGGGCCTCTTTTTCGGAATTGTTCGACTTCTACGCCCCGCGGGTGAAGAGTTACATGTTGCGGTTGGGCGCAAGCGCGCTGGAGGCCGAGGATCTGGCGCAAGACGTCATGGTGACGGTCTGGCGCAAGGCGGGCATGTACGACCGCAAGCAGGCGTCGGTCTCGACCTGGATTTTCCGCGTCGCACGCAATCGGCGCATCGACAAATTCCGCCGGGCCAGTCGGCCCGACCTCGATGCGGATGAACCCATGCTTCGGCCACCGGATATAGAGCAGCCGGATGCGGCGCTGGATCGGGTTCAGATCGAGGAGACGGTTCGGGCCGAGTTGGTGAAGCTGCCCCCCGAACAGCTCGAATTGCTGCAGGCCGCCTTCTATGAGGGCTTGTCGCATTCCGAAATCGCCACAAAATTCAACCTGCCCCTGGGAACGGTGAAGTCACGAATCCGGCTGGCTTTCGGCCGCCTGCGTGGCCAATTGGAACCGGAGGGCGGAGATGCCGACACGTAGTGAATGGAACATGACATGATGCAGCAGCCAGCTACTTCATCCTACAGCGAGCTCTATTCGGCCTATGCGGCGGGTCAGCTTGATCCGGCATTTGCGTTGCTACTCGAGACCCAGAGCATGTTACGGCGTGATGTGCGTGGCGCGCTTGCCGCAAGTGAAGCGGTGTCCGGTTTCATGCTGGAAACAACAGAGCCCGTTCAGATGTCAGCCGGAGCAGGGGCTCGCGCACTTGAGCTGATTGATGCGCTCGAAAGCGGAGATAGCGTGACCGCTACGGATTTCACTGGAGACGCCGAATTGGCGTGTCTGCCCATGCCCTTGCGCGACAAGGCGTTGGAGGCATTTGATGCTGCCGGATGGCAGGCGAACGCGCCGGGCATCCGACGCATGAAACTCGATGTTGGAAGCGACCTCGAGATCGAGCTTTACCGTATACAGCCCAATGCCAAAGTGCCCCGGCATTCACACGGCGGTACGGAGTTCACGCTCGTGGTGGCAGGCGGATTTTCGGATGAGACCGGTAGTTACGGTCCCGGCGACCTGGCGGTCAAGGGGCCGGACGACACGCACCAGCCCGTCGGTGATCCGGGCGAAGTTTGTTTCGCCCTTGCAGTGCGGGATGCGGGACTACAGTTCACGGGGATCATGGGTGTGATCCAGCGTGTGCTGGGGCGCTGACTATTTGCGGTCGCGACCGGGAACATATGTTCCGCTGAGGCCATCTCCGCCAGTGCCGCCAGGCATGATCGGGCGCGGAGCATAGCCGCCCATTGATAGATGGCGATCATACATGACGAGCGCGCCGGCAAGGCTGACATTGATACAGAACTTGGTCGGAATTTTCACGACATGATCACAGCGCGCGAGGATGTCGGGTGACAAGTCCCCTTTTTCAGGGCCCAGCATATAGGCCGCCTGCGGAGGATGCCGGAAGGTGGGCAGCATTACAGCATCATCCGTCAGCTCGATGCCGACCATCTGACACCCGCGGGGCAACTGCATTTCGTCAACATTGTCCCACTGATAGTAAGGCACTTGTCCGGCTGTTTTTGACGTGTCGGCCTGGTAGGCTGCCCGCAGGCGATGCTCGGCATTGATGGAAAACACAAAGCTTGCCCCGAAGGCATTCGCTGTACGCATCAGCGCGCCAAGATTCATGGGTTTCGAGATACGTTCAGAGCCGATCGCAAAATAGCCGCGCATATCAGAAAGCCTCCAGTCCAAATCTGAGGATCACGAGCAGGCCGATAATCACAGGCAGTGTGTAAACCGAAACGCGCCGCGCAAGGCGCAGGTGTCCGAGCTGGTTCGGATAGGTTTGGTTGAGATGAGTTGCGATATCCGTATGCGAGACACGCCGTCCGGCATCAGCGACGCCTTCGCGGTACTCAATGTCTGAGGGGAGTCCGCCAAATTTTTCCGTCAGAGCACGGCGCAACGCTACCGAAATCATCCAGCGCATCTGCAGGGCGAGCATCAGGGCGAACACGGCCAAACCCAACACTATGAAAAGAAGAATATTCATCAGCCGAACGTGCCCACTTCAAATCGTCCATTTGAATCCGCCATGGCGCGTTTCAGGCCAGACGAATTCCAGAGCGCGGATATGTCTCCTTCGGCGGATACGGCGATCATGCCGCCTTGTCCTCCCAGCATGCGCACATCATCCAATGCGCCTTGGACGGCGGCTTCCAGTTCGGCTCCGGCATAGCGGATGCGCGCCGAGACGTCTGCGGCTGCAGCTGCGCGAATGAAATATTCACCCAGTCCGGTGCACGACACGGCGCAACGTTCATCTGCCCATGTGCCCGCGCCGGGCAGGGGAGTATCGCCCAGCCGGCCGGGCGTTTTGCCGCGAATGCCGGCCGTAGAGGTTGCAGCTGACAGGTCACCATAAATGTCGAGCGCAACTGCCCCCACGGTTCCGGTCGAGTTGATCATGTCCTGTGTCGTCAGTTCATCGACGGGGTCATAGTAAGCGTCCGGATCGTCGATCATGACCAGGCCCGATTTGGCCAGCAGTTTTCGGGCGCCGTCTGCAATCAGCAAAACATTGGGGGTCTGTTCCATGACCGCGCGCGCGCAGGAGACCGGATTGCGGTATCCCTGCAGAGCGCCGACCGCTCCGGCTGTGCGGTTGCGACCGTCCATAATGGCGGCGTCCAGCTCATACGCGCCGTCGAGGTTTGGTGCAGCGCCCTTTCCGGCAAGATACAGGCCGGACTCTTCAAGCCCCTGAACCATCACTTCGACCACATCCAGAGCGGCTTCGCCGTCCCGCAAGCGTTCGGCACCATTCTTCAGCAGGGTCGCCAAATGGGCTTCCTGCAGGGAATAGTCATTCCCCGGGATCGGCCCGGCGCCACCATGCAGGGCCAGGGCCCATTTCTTTGCCATTTGACTGCTACCTCTCCGCTACGTCAGGCTTGGACTTTTATCGGGCACACCGCTACCGTCTGACAGCAGAAACAACAAGATGGGAAGGAAGTCGCAGCCATGAAAGCAGTGCTCTCCAAAGAAGTAGGCGGACCGGACAGTCTGGTCATTGAAGATGCCCCGATGCCGGAATGCGGCAAAGGTCAGGTGCTGATAGAAGTAAAGGCGTGCGGGGTGAATTTCCCGGATTCGCTGATCATTCAGGACATGTACCAGTTCAAGCCACCGCGCCCGTTCTCGCCGGGTGGCGAGATCGCCGGGTTCGTCAAGGAAGTGGGCGAAGGCGTTTCCCATGTGAAAGTGGGTGACCGCGTTCTGGCCTCGATCGGGAATGGCGGTATGGCGGAATATGCCGTCGCGGCCCAGCATGCCGTAATGCCAATCCCGGAAGGCATGCCGTTTGAAGAAGCGGCCGCGTTCCTGATGACGTATGGCACCAGCTATTATGCTCTCAAGGACCGCGCTGACCCGAAGCCGGGTGAGAAACTGCTCGTTCTGGGTGCGGCTGGCGGCGTTGGCATTGCAGCCGTTGAGCTTGGCAAGGCGATGGGCCTTGAAGTGATCGCGGCCTGCTCGACACAGGAAAAGGTGGATTTTTGCCTCTCAAAAGGCGCCGACAAAGGCCTCGTCTATGCGCGTGAGCTTGATCGGGACGGTCAGAAAGCGTTCTCCAACGACATCAAGGAAGTGTCCGGCGGCGGCGTGGACATTATTTATGACGGTGTCGGTGGCAATTATGCCGAGCCCTCGGTGCGGGCCATGAACTGGGAAGGGCGTTTTCTCGTGATCGGCTTTCCTGCCGGTATCCCAAAGCTGCCGCTCAACCTGACCCTGCTGAAAAGTTGCGACATTCGCGGCGTGTTCTGGGGCGCAGCGGTGGCGCGTGACCCGAAGGCTCACCAGCAGAATGTTGCTGAACTGTTCAAGCTGTATGGTGAAGGTAAGATCCGTCCGCACATCTCGAATACATATCCGCTGGAAAAGTCAGCCGATGCCATTCAGGAGCTGATGGACCGGAAAGCGCAGGGCAAGGTGGTGGTCGTGATCTGATTCCAACTGTCATTCGCCGTGCGAATGACAGTTAACGCCTGAACCAAAGCCTGTGTCGCGCATAGTTCTGTCATGTCAGATAAAAGCCAAACACAGGCAAACGCACCTCCTGCGAATGGACGTGACGATCCGCGCATGCGGATGTTGCGGCGTGGGAGAATTGTCGTAAACCACCGCCACAGTTCGTTCGATGTGGGGATCCGAGACCTGTCATCGACAGGAGCCAAACTCAAATTGACCGAAATCTGGGCGGTGCCGGAGACGTTTGAACTTCAGATACTGAAGCCTGACGGCTCAATGGAGCTGGTTGTGCCATGCGAGAAGCGTTGGCAGAGCGGTATTCTGGTCGGAGCAAAGTTCGTGCGCCCGCCACGCCCTTAGCCTTTTGGGAACCGGGACGAAAAAACCCGCCGTAGCGATCCGGCGGGTTTTTCTTTTAGGTGTAGTCAGCCGCCTTAGGCAGACTTCTGGTCGCCATCGACTTCCTCGAAGTCGGCATCGACCACATCATCGCCGTCGGCTGCCGCATCGGCGGCTGCGTCCGCAGTGGCCGCCTCATCCTGCTGGCTGGCATAGATTGCCTCGCCGAGCTTCATGGCGGCCGTCATCAGGGCCTGATGCTTGGCCTGGATGTCAGCGATGTTGTCGCCCTCACGGGCCTCTTTCAGCTCGTCGGACGCCGTCTTGATCTCGGCTTTCACCTCGTCAGACACCTTGTCGCCATGCTCCTCGACCTGCTTTTCGGTCTGGTGCACCAGCGCTTCGGCCTGGTTCTTGGCTTCGACGAGTTCGCGGCGTGCCTTGTCCTCGCCCGCATTGGCTTCGGCGTCGGCCATCATGTTCTTGATGTCCTCGTCCGTCAGGCCACCGTCCGCCTGGATGGTGATCTGCTGCTCTTTACCCGTGGCCTTGTCCTTGGCGGACACGGACACGATGCCGTTGGCGTCGATGTCAAAGGTCACTTCAATCTGAGGCAAGCCGCGCGGTGCTGGCGGGATGCCTTCGAGATTGAACTGGCCGAGCATCTTGTTGTCGACGGCCATTTCGCGCTCGCCCTGGAAGACCTTGATCGTCACGGCAGGCTGATTGTCGTCAGCCGTCGAGAACACCTGGGACTTCTTGGTCGGGATCGTCGTGTTGCGGTCGATCAGGCGTGTGAACACGCCGCCCAGTGTTTCAATACCGAGCGAGAGCGGGGTCACGTCAAGCAGGACCACGTCTTTCACGTCGCCTTGCAGCACGCCGCCCTGGATCGCTGCACCGATGGCAACAACTTCATCCGGGTTCACGCCCTTGTGCGGCTCGCGGCCGAAGAATTTCTTCACGGCTTCCTGAACCGCCGGCATGCGGGTCATGCCGCCCACGAGAACGACTTCGTCGATGTCGGAAGGAGACTTGCCAGCATCTGCGAGCGCTTTCTTGCACGGTTCGATGGTGCGCTTGACGAGGTCTTCGACAAGGCTTTCGAACTTGGCGCGCGTCAGCTTGATATTGAGGTGCTTGGGGCCGGTCGCATCTGCCGTGATGAAGGGAAGGTTCACTTCATACTGGCTGGCAGAGGAAAGCTCTTTCTTGGCTTTCTCGGCTTCTTCCTTGAGTCGCTGAAGGGCAAGCTTGTCGGCTTTCAGGTCAATGCCCTGATCCTTCTTGAACTCTTCTGCAAGGAAGTCGACGATCCGGAGGTCGAAGTCTTCACCGCCGAGGAACGTGTCACCATTGGTGGACAGCACTTCGAACACACCGTCGCCGATTTCGAGCAGGGAGACGTCGAACGTACCACCGCCAAGGTCGTAGACTGCGATCGTCTTGGACTGTTCGTCCTTGTCGAGGCCGTAGGCGAGGGCCGCAGCGGTTGGCTCGTTGATGATCCGCAGGACTTCAAGACCCGCGATCTTGCCGGCGTCTTTGGTTGCCTGGCGTTGCGCATCATTGAAGTAGGCAGGCACGGTGATGACCGCCTGGGTCACTTCGCTGCCGAGATAGGCTTCAGCCGTTTCCTTCATCTTGGTCAGGATGAAAGCAGACACTTCCTGTGGTGCGTAATCCTTGTCGCGACCTTTGACCCAGGCGTCGCCTGCCGGGCCTTTGACGATTTCGAACGGGGAAATTTCCTTGTCCTTCTGCGCGGTCGGGTCGTCGAACTGGCGACCGATCAGACGCTTGATGGCGTAGAAGGTGAAATCCGGGTTGGTGACAGCCTGGCGCCGGGCCGGCATGCCGATCAGGCGTTCGCCGCCTTCAGTGAAGGCCACAACGGACGGGGTTGTGCGCTGGCCTTCTGCGTTTTCAATGACCTTTGCCTGTCCGCCTTCCATGACGGCGACGCAGGAGTTGGTGGTTCCAAGGTCAATACCAATGATTTTGCTCATGTTGCATCTCTCTTTTTATCAAGCCGCCACGGGCCGTGTTCTGTTGCGGTCTGCTCAGCAGCCCCGGACAGCCAGTGGCTCTTTCCAAGGGTTCAAATGAGGCGGCGGAAACGGTTTTGATCCGTGCGCCGGTTCGTCTTGCGATATGGGAAGGGTTTAGCGCGTCTCAAGGGGGGAACAATACGTAGCTGTACAGGATTTTGGTGCATTGCTGCTATAGGTCGGCCCTATAGCAACCCCAACAGCAATTTATTTGATAATGGTTCTCAGTCTCACTATGTCAGTTGGTGTGAAAGGAAATATCATGCCGCGCCAACTCATCAAGACACTCACATACAGCCTGATGCACTTTACGGTCGCTATTGCCGTGGCGTTTGCCCTGACGCGTAACTGGCATGCGGCGCTGGCCATCGGAATGATTGAACCGGCCGTGCAGACCCTCGCCTACACGTTTCATGAGCGCCTGTGGGAGCGCCTGCCCGGCCGTGGGCGCACCGCGCCCGAGCCGCTGGGCTGAATTATCCCGGAACTTCTGGACGTTTAGGTATCCTGCTGGGCATAGTGCCAAAAAAGCAGAAGCCGGGGAGGCTCCAGATGATCCGCACCTTCGTTCCAATCTTTTCCATCTGTCTATTGGCGGCCTGCACGTCAGAGCCCGTCAACAAGGCGCTCTCTGTCGCGAGCATTGAGCAGGCCTGGATTGCGGAAGGCTTTGAAAGTCCAGAAGGTGTCGCTGCTGCGCCGGATGGCGGATACTTCATTTCGAACGTGGTCGGAGAGGGGACTGACAAAGATGGGAATGGCTACATTTCTCATCTTGCATCCGACGGCAGTATCACGACGCGTTACTGGACAGCGAAACTGGACGCGCCCAAGGGCATGGCCGTGCTGGACGGGACTCTGTATGCCGCCGACATTGATAGCGTGGTGATGTTCAACGTCGAAGACGGCGAGCGACTGGACTCAGTCCGCATTGAGGGCGCCAAATTTCTCAATGATGCGACCGACTGGAACGGCGCGATCTATGTGTCGGATTCCGGTGATGCGGCGATCTACCGGATATCAGACGGTACGGCTGAGCTTTGGCTGCAGGATGAGCGGCTGGTGGGCGTGAATGGCCTGTTGGGCGATGGCGACCGGATGCTGGTCTCTACCATGACAACCGGCAGCTTGTTCAGCGTGACCGCAGAGGGCGAATTGACCGAGATTGCCGCCGGCATGGAAAATGCCGACGGGATCGGGCTCGTGCCGGGCGGCGGCTATCTCGTCTCGTCCTGGCCCGGCCAGATCCACTATGTCGGCGAAGATGGCGCGGTCGCCACCCTGTTTGATGAACCGGTCTCTCAGAATGACCTGACGGTGATCGGCGATACGGTCATCGTGCCGAACTGGCGGCAGAACACCGTTACGACGTGGAAGGTGGGGCGTTGATCAGTTCGCCGCGCCTGCGCTGACGGCGACCATGGCGGCGCGCAAGGTGCGCTCGCCGATCTTCCAGCCGGGCTGGAAGCAGGAGGCGATGGTGCCGTTTGGCTGGTCGGACGGGATGTTGGCGACGGCCTGATGCAGGTTCGGATCGAATGTGTCGCCGGGCAGGGCGGCAATCACCGTAACGCCATGACGGGCGAGGGCTGTGTGCAGCTCCTTCTCCGTCATCTCGATGCCTTCGAACAGGTTCCGGCCAGCTTCTGACAGGGCAGCGCGATCTTCATCGGTCAGGGCGGCGAGGGCGCGGGAGAGGTTATCCGAAACGCTGAGCAGGTCGCCGGCAAATTTCTCGATGGCGTAGACGCGCGCGTCGGACACCTGACGCTCGGCGCGCTTGCGCGTATTGTCGAGGTCGGCCAGCGTTCGCAGCAATTGCTCGCGCAGCTCTTCTTTCTCGATCTCAAGTTGCTGCACAGGATCCACGTCCGCTTGCGCTTCGGGTGCGTCTTCCTGCTTGGGCGCAGACTTCAGGATATCGTCCGCAGCCGCTTTGAGGTCAGCCTTGGAAGTATTGGAATCAATTTCAGCGGTTTCGCCGGGTTTGGTTTCGTCGCTCATCCTTGCGTATCCTTTTTGCGGCGTGTGGAGAGGAGTTCCCCGACCACTTTCGCCGTATAATCGACCATAGGTATGACGCGGGCATAGTTCAGCCGGGTGGGGCCGATCACGCCCAGTGCGCCAATAACCTGTTTTCCGCCTCCCATATAGGGAGCCACAATCACACTTGAACCCGATAGCGGGAAAAGCTGGTTCTCCGCACCAATGAACAGCCGCACACCGTCCGCTTCTCGGGTTGTGTCGAGGATATCGAGCAAGCTTTGCTGGCGTTCAAGCTCGTTGAACAGCTGGCGTACCCGGTCGAGATCTTCTGCGGCCTGTGCGTCTTCGAGCAAATTGGCGCGGCCCCTCACGATCAGGGAGCGTCCCCGTCCGGGTGCATCACCGCTCCATTGCGCCAGTCCCTGTTCCACCAGCGAGGATGCGGCCTGATCCAGCGCGGCGCGATGCGAGCGCAATTCCTGACGGATATCGCTGGCGACTTCCGTCAGGGTGCGACCGCGCACGCGCGTTGAGAGATAATTACCCGCCTCGATCAGCGTCGTTGCCGGCAGCCCTTCGGGTACTTCAACGATACGGTTCTCGACATCGCCATCCTCTGTGACGATGACGCAGAGCGCTTCGCGTCCGCCGAGCGGTACGAATTCGGCATGCCTGACCACGGCGTCGCGGGTTGGGGACGTGACCAGGCCTGCACCGCCGGTCAGGCCGGACAGGATATTCGAGGCTTCGCCCATGACCGCTTCGATATTGGTGCCCGCCGACTTGAGGCGGTCATCAATCTCCATACGGTCGGCGCGGCTGGGCTCTCCGATTTCGAGAAAGCCGTCGACGAACAGGCGCAGGCCGGTATGGGTCGGCGCGCGTCCGGCAGAGATGTGGGGCGATTCCAGCAGGCCGAGTTCAGTCAGATCCGCCATCACATTGCGGATGGAGGCAGGAGAGAGGGCTATCCCGCTTTTCGACAAGGTGCGGGAGCCGACAGGCTCGCCTGTGGTCAGATAGCCTTCGACAATCTCACGGAAAATGTCGCGTGAACGCTGGTCAAGGCGCTGCAACAGGGATTGCGTGTCGAGTGGCTGGATCATCCCTTATTGATTAGGCGTGTGCCGCGCTGCGTTCAACAGGTTTCATCCCGCCTGCTGAGCACCAATCAGGAAAGGCCTTCGATTTGACCCAGGGTGTTGAGGTGCATGTTTTCCGCAGCAGGCTGGCGGGGAAGACCCGGCATGGTGACAATGTCACCACAGATTCCCACGACGAACCCCGCACCCGCAGACAGGCGCACGTCACGAAGCTTGAGAACATGGTCTTCGGGCGCGCCAATCAGTTTGGCATCGCTTGAAAAACTGTAGGGCGTCTTTGCCATACAGACAGGGAAATGGCCGAAGCCTGCCTTTTCCCAACGTTCCAGCTGGTTGCGTACCGAAGGGGTCGTCTCGACATGGCTGGCACGATAGATGCGCCGGGCCACGGTTTCGATCTTGTCAAAGAGAGGCATTTCCGCCGGATAGAGCGGTTCGAAATCTGCCGGTGCGTTTCGCGCAAGATTGGCAACTGTGTGCGCAAGATGTTCGGCGCCATGCCCCCCTTCAGCCCAGTGCGTGCAGACGGAGACGGGTACGTCCTGTTGGGCACAGTAGGCTTCAATTGCGGCGATTTCACCGGATGTGTCCGAGGTAAACCGGTTGATTGCCACGACGACCGGGACGTTGAACTGTTTCATGTTCTCGATATGGCGGCCAAGATTGGCAAGGCCCTTTTCGAGCGAGTCGTAACTGACGGTGCCGGCGTCTTCCTTGGCGATGCCGCCATGCATCTTCAGCGCGCGAACGGTCGCGACGAGCACCGCAGCGCTGGGCGCGAGGCCAGCCTGGCGGCATTTGATATTGAAGAACTTCTCCGCGCCGAGATCTGCTCCGAAGCCAGCTTCCGTTACGACGAAATCTGCCATCTTGAGTGCGGCTTGCGTGGCGATCACAGAGCTGCAGCCATGCGCAATATTGGCAAACGGGCCGCCATGAATGAGTGCTGGGTTGCCCTCCAGGGTCTGGACCAGATTGGGCAGCATGGCGTCCTTCAGAAGGACCATCATGGCACCGACCGCATTCATGTCTTTCGCCGTGACAGGCACGCGCCCCCGGCGATAGCCGATCACCATGCGCTCCAGCCGGGCTTGCAAGTCGTGGGCATCCTTTGCCAGGCAGAGGATTGCCATGATTTCGGATGCGACAGTGATGTCGAAGCCGGTTTCCATCGGTGTGCCATTCGGGCTGCCGCCGAGGCCCGTTACGACACTGCGCAGATTGCGGTCATTCATGTCCATGACGCGGCGCCATGTGATCCGTGTGGGATCGATGCCGCTGTCCCCGCCCCAATGGACGTGATTGTCGATCATGGCCGCCAGCAAATTGTGGGCGGAGGTGATCGCGTGGAAGTCACCCGTGAAGTGGAGGTTGATGTCCTCCATCGGCACCACTTGCGCCTGGCCGCCGCCTGTGGCTCCGCCCTTCATCCCGAAACAGGGGCCGAGCGAAGGTTCACGGAGGCAGAGCAAGGTGCGCTCGCCGATCCGGTTCATTGCGTCTGTCAGTCCGACACTGGTTGTGGTCTTGCCTTCGCCAGCAGGTGTCGGGTTGATCGCGGTGACCAGGATCAGCTTGCCATTGGGCTTTGATTTTATAGCCGTCAGGTGACCGGTTGCGATCTTCGCCTTGTCATGGCCATAGGGTATAATGTTTTCTGGATCGATCTCGAGCGCTTCGGCCAATTCGTGAATAGGGCGCTTCTTGGCGCTTCTGGCGATCTCGATATCTGTCGGCATGATTCCCCCGGCGGTTATGAACCTCTCTCCCGGTGTAGACAGGCGCGTCAAAACCCGCAATCAGGCAGGGCAGCAATGAGGAATTCAAAATGAGCACGCTTATTCGTCCATCCGGACGCGCTTTTGACCAGCTTCGCGACGTGACGCTGGAGACCAATGTCACGCGCTATGCTGAAGGCTCATGCCTCGCCAAGTTCGGCAACACGCATGTCCTGTGCACCGCCAGTTGGGAAAAGAACGTCCCGCCTTGGATGAAAGGGCAGGGCAAGGGCTGGGTCACCGCTGAGTATGGCATGTTGCCGCGCGCAACACATACACGCGGTCGGCGGGAAGCAGCCTCCGGCAAACAGTCCGGTCGCACGCAGGAAATTCAGCGCCTGATTGGTCGCTCCCTGCGTTCAGTGTGTGACTTGAAGGCGCTGGGCGAGAACCAGATCACCATAGATTGTGACGTGTTGCAGGCCGATGGCGGCACGCGCACGGCTTCGATCACCGGCGGATTTGTTGCCTTGGCCATGGCCTGTCGTTACCTGCGTGCCGAAGGCGTGATTTCTGCGGATCCAATCACAAAGCAGGCGGCCGCCATTTCTGTGGGCATCTACCAGGACCACCCGGTTCTGGATGTCGACTATCCGGAAGATTCACGCGGTGAAGCCGACATGAATGTCGTGATGAGTTCCGATGGTGGTTTTATCGAGGTGCAAGGCACCGGCGAAGAGCGCCCAATGACCCGTCCTGAGCTCGATGAAATGCTGAGACTCGCGGAAAAAGGCTGTATGGAACTGTTCGACGCGCAGAAGGCCGCGCTGGGCTAAATGCCGGGGCCGTTGCCCAGTTCGAACATGCCGAGCTGGAAGCTGCGGGCTATGCGATTGGCGCGTTCCATGAAGTAGTCCACCGTTTCCGGATTGTCCGACAGGTCTTCCAGCGTCAATCTGAACAGGGCGAGCCAGATATTGAAATGGGCGGGCGTGATGCCCGTCAATTTCATATGGGCCGGGAAAGGCTTGCCGGAATAGCGACCCGTGTTCATGGACACCGACGACCAGAAATCCTTCAACTTGGCGAGGTGGGATGGCCACTGGTCTCTGATCTCTTGCTCGAAAACCGGGCCCAGAAGGGGGTGGGCGCGGACGCGGGCATAGAACCGCTCGACAAGATCGGAAATGAACGCCTCGTCGATGCCGAGGCGCGTGGCGTTTTCCTGAATCTCGCGGCGACGATCATCAGCAGATCGGACTCTCATTGTCATGCAGCCGCACATGGGCGCCGAACTGTCCGGCGTCCATACGTAATTGCCGAAAACATGTGTCGGTGGACTAATTGCCGGAAGCCGGCTTCCCATTTTGCCAGGTCACATCACGCCCAAACAGCGGCACGGTCGACAGGCTCATCTTGGCAGAGCCGTCGACGATCTTGCGGCTGTAGGAGACGTACATCAGGCTGTCGGAATCGGCATCGTAAATCCGGCGGACGGCAAGTTGTTTGAAGACCAGGCTCTGGTTCTGGTCGAACACTTCCTCGCCGGACTTGTCCAGATCAATCCGACCGATGCGGATCGGGCCCGACTGAAGGCATGATATCGAGGAATTGGACGGGTTTTCAAACCAGTTGCCCTTGCCAAGCCTGTCCCAGACGCCACGATCAAAATAAGAGAGATGGCAGACGATACCCTGAATATCGGGATCCTGTAACTGCTTGATCTTGATCTCGTTGCCGAGCCAGTCATTCTTGAATTCGCCAACTTCCTTGTCACCGCCACACGCAGCAAGGGGCAGGATCAGGGCGAGCATCGCGCAGGCAATCTTGTGGGTCATGCTGTAGCTACGCCGAAAGGCCTTCGACGTTCCTTGTCTGAGTCAGTAAGGATTTCGCTTGCTGGATAGCATGTCGCCCAATGCGCGGACAGTCGCTGCCCCAATCTGCATCGGCGTTGGCTTGCGGCGGTGCGCATGGCGGACAAGATGGCCGCAATTGGAGCCGAACAGATCATAGTCACGGCCAAGCTGGCGACGGGCGCGGCTTTCCACGAGGTGGCCATCCAGCGAGCTGTAGCGGCGATGCAGGCGAATCTCACGACCGGTCGAAAACTGATCGGGGCTTTGTTCGACGACACCATCATGCAGGCGGGAATTGCTGATGATTGTCCCGCGGGAGGTCACTACGCCATAATGCGACAGGACCACTCCAAACCGGACCGAAACGACATCGCCTGGTTCGAACGGCAGGAGGCGGAGACGCGTCACCTATTCGGCCGCGACTTGTTCATGGTCCGCCGAATCCTCGTCGTCGAAGACAAGCAAATCACCTGGCTGGCAATCCAGTTCCCGGCACAAGGCTTCAAGTGTGGAGAACCGCACTGCTTTGGCCTTGCCGGTTTTCAGGATCGAAAGATTGGCCAGCGTTACGCCAACGCGTTCTGATAGCTCCGTCAGAGACATGCGGCGATCTAGAAGCACTCGGTCGAGGGTTACGCGTATGGACATATCCTGTGCTCCTAAATCGTCATTTTTTCTTCGTCGCGAAGGCGAGTGCCCTCACGGAAGACTTGGGACAGGATGAAGAGCGCCGCAACCGATGCCCATGCGATAAGGTCGAAAGACAATTGTATTTTTGCCCCTTCGGCTGTCAGTCCGATCACCAATGCGATCGCGTACCGCATCAGTTGTGTCACCGCGATGGCGATGGCGATTCGCGTGAGCCGACCAGCATTATCCGGTACGAACGGGTCACCTGCAGACAGGGTTGCGAGGATCTTGCGCAATTCAAGACAGACAAAGACGACAGCAGCGACCACCACAACAGCGCCGAGCAGGCCTGCGCTGAGTTCGTGCACGCTGATATCATGGTCGTCGATCTTGATGCCGCCAATATTGATTGGATTGCCTGACAACATGGAGATCAATTCTATCCCGGCTGCGAGGATAACGATTGCGCCGATGAGGGCAGTCATCCACATGACAATCGTCACCAGCACGGTCATGATGGCGGCCATGGAGTTTCCCGCGTTTGTACTCATGCGTATCTTTTCACCTTCCGGCGTTGTTGACATGGAGCCGCTCGACTTTATCGCTAAAGACGCAAGGCTTACCGAATAACGATATATACTTTAATGACAAAAGCAAGAATAGGGCCAATACAGAATGGGTGAAATTAGCATGATTCGAAGGCTCTCGCCCGGACGGCTGGTCGCGGCGACCCATAATAAGGGCAAAGTATCCGAGCTGACGGATCTGTTCGCGCCTCTGGGCTTTGAGGTCGTCTCGGCGATTGAACTCGACTTGCCCGAACCGGAAGAAACCGAAGCGACGTTTGCCGGCAATGCAATCCTCAAGGCGCGGGCGGCGGCTGAGGCTACGGGTGCTCCGGCGCTGTCCGACGATTCTGGCCTGTCTGTTACAGCTTTGGGCGGCGCGCCGGGCATTTACTCAGCCCGATGGGCGGGCGAACCGCGCGACTTTGGCAAGGCGATGGAGAAAGTTCAGCGCGAACTCGATGATATTGGCGCCACCGACCGTTCGGCGAAATTTGTCTGCGCGCTGGCCATTGTCTGGCCAGACGGTCATGCGGAGGTGTTTGAGGGCGAAGTCCATGGGGAGCTGACCTGGCCGCCACGTGGGGACAAGGGCTTCGGATACGATCCTGTTTTTGTCGCAGATGGGGAATCGATCACGTTTGGCGAAATGGAGCCCGCTTTGAAACACGCGATGAGTCACCGCGCACGGGCGGTTGAGAAGCTCAAAGCGGCGCTGCTATCGTGACGATGGAATCCGCTCAGTTCGGTCCACAATATGGATTTGGAGTCTACATCCACTGGCCGTACTGTGCGAAGATCTGCCCATACTGCGACTTCAATGTGTACGCAGCCAAGGACCGCGACCCGGAACCCTTGTTGAAGGCAATCCGGAAAGATATTGCGATCCATCGTCCGCGCATGCCAGAGCATGGGGCGGCGGACAGTCTTTATCTTGGGGGAGGGACGCCGTCCTTGCTGGCCCCCGACGCCATTGCCGGGCTGGTCACTGCTGCCGGTGACAGTTTCGGCCTGAAACACGATGCTGAAATTACAATTGAAGCCAATCCGAATGACATCATGCGCATGGACCTTGAGGGGCTGAAGGCGGCAGGTATCAACCGGCTTTCCATCGGCATACAATCTCTTCGGGATCATGCATTGGCTTTTTTGGGCCGTGATCATGATAGCGACGTCGCGCGCGCAGCCTTGAGGCGGGCCATGAAGATATTCCCGAATGTCTCAATCGACCTGATCTATGCCCGACCCGGCCAGTCAGAGGATGAGTGGCAGGCGGAGCTTGCAGATGTTCTGGAGTATGGTGCGCCCCATATATCCCTGTACGAACTGACGATCGAGGAGCGTACGGCCTTCGGCAAGGCGGCGGCTCGCGGCCAGATCACTCCGATGGACGATGATGACCAGGCCGATTTGTACGAGCTGACGCAAGATGTGCTTTCTGCAGCCGGCTTGCCTGCTTACGAGATCTCCAATCATGCCATGTCGGAAAAATACCAGTCTCGTCACAACAACATCTACTGGAATGGCGGTGACTGGATCGGTGTGGGTCCTGGTGCGCATGGTCGGCTCAGCGTAGGTGGAAACCGTTATGCCTCAGAGGCTGAGCGTCAGCCGGCGGCCTATATCGCAAACGTGCAAGCTCTTGCGTCGGGATGGTCTGAGGCGTCCAAGCTGTACCCGCTAGACAATGCAAGAGAGTTGCTGGCCATGGGATTGCGACCATCATCCGGGATCGACCGGACAAGGATCGAAAGCATTTCAGGCCGGACACTCTCGCAGGCCAAGATCGATGTGTTCGTCGAAGAAGGCTGGATGGTGCAAGACGGACCAAGGCTCGCCCTTACCGCGCGCGGACGGCTTCTCGCAGATGCCCTGACTGCTGAACTGTCTCCCTGATCAAGGTGCAGGTGGGAAGCGTCCCATGCGTTGCTCCCAATGGCGGCGGCAAAGTGAGAGGTACGTCGCCTTGGCGATACTGACCTGTTCGCCTTCGGTAAGGGCTTTTCCATCCGGACCAAGCCGCACAACCATCGTGGCCTTCCGGCCGCACTCGCAGATCGTGCGGATCTCCCGCAGCGAGTCGGCAATCGCCAGCAGCGCGGCTGAACCTTCGAACAGTTCTCCCTGGAAATCTGTTCGCAGGCCATAGGCCAGCACAGGTACATTCAGATGGTCCGCGACACGCGCGAGCTGCCAAGCTTGCGTCTTGGTCAGGAATTGCGCCTCATCGACGAATATCGCGCTCATCTTGTGACCGGCCATCGCATCGCCGATAAGCGCATACAAATCCGTGTCCGCCGTATAGAGAACCGCGTCGGCGCCGATGCCGATCCGGGATGAAATGTGCCCTTCCTCATCATCCTTGTAGAGCGCGGATGTGAGGAGAAGAACCTCCATACCGCGTTCGCGGTAGTTGTAGGCCGCCTGCAACAGGATCGTCGACTTGCCGGCATTCATTGCGGCATAGGAGAAATAGAGCTTGGCCATGAAGCCTAATCCAGATGCTTCGCAACGCCTTCCCGGCGCGGATCGGCGCCGCCTTCGAGGCCATCCTCCCTCACAATGATGACATGAAGGCCGGAATTTTCGCCTTCACGTTCTTCCACATCATATCCCATTTCACGCAAGGCTTCGGCGGCTTCCATGCCACCTGGAACATCGATTTCCACGCCAACAGTATCACCGCGCGCGATAATGTTCGGCAGTTCGATGGCTTCCTGAGCTGTCTTGCCCCACTCAAGAACCCCAACAAGCGTTTTCGAGACATAGGCCACGATGGAATTGCCGCCCGGTGATCCGGTGACCATGAACAGGTCACCATCGGGATCGAAGACGATTGTTGGAGACATCGAACTGCGAGGCCGTTTCAATGGGCCGGGTGCGTTCGCGACGGGCTTGGTGCCCTTTGTCGGCTCGCGGGAGAAATCTGTCAGCTCATTGTTTAGCATGAAGCCGTGAACCATGAGGGACGAGCCGAAAGCCGCTTCTACGGTGGCGGTCATGGAGACGGCGTTGCCATCTGCATCCACAATGGAGATGTGCGTGGTGCCGGGCGCGTGCTCGGTGGCGTCTTCTCCCCAGAGCGGGCGGATTGGGTCTCGTCCAAGCGCAACGCCGGGATCACCCGGGAAGGAGGCCGCATCCGGTGCGAAGGCTTCTTTGGCGCGGACGCGCAGATAGGCCGGATTGATCAGGTCTTTTGAGGGTACCGGGACGAAATCAGCATCGGCCAGATAATGATCGCGGTCCGCATAGGCGAGGCGTTGGGCGTCGACAAAGGCTTTGAGATAGCCTTCTTCGGTCATGCTCGTCTCGTCGGTTGGCTCCAGCAAATCATAGAGTCCCATGATCATGTTCTGCGTCACGCCGCCGGAAGAAGGGGGTGGTGCCGAGCAGATGCGATAGTGATCTGTCCGATCACCGCAAAGGGCTGGCCTGACTTTGACGGAATAGGTCGAAAGATCTTCGAGACTCATATCGCCCGGAACAGCATCCCCGTTGACCGCGTCCACGATGGCTTGTGCAATGTCGCCTTCGTAGAAAGCGGCTGGTCCGGAATCCGCGATGGCAGACAATGTCGCGGCATAGTCCGGATTGGTACGGATGAATCCGATGGGCAGCGGCTCTCCACCCGGATAGAAGTACTCGGATGAGGCAGGCAGATCGTCGAGCCGTACTGCACCGCGCAGGCGCGGATTGGCCAGCAGGCCGGCAAGGCGTGGTGAGACTTCGAACCCATCTTCAGCCAGTTTGATGGCTGGTTGGAACAAGGCGTCCCATTCGAGTTTGCCAGCCGCTTCGTGAGAAGTCTTGTAGAGCGCAATCTGGCCGGGCACGCCAACGGCCTTGCCGGACTGCCAGGCTTCAAGGAACCCAAGCGGCTTGCCATCCTTCATGAAATGGTCCGGCGTCGTGGATGCGGGGGCAACTTCACGTCCATCAAAAACGGTGATCTCGTCCTTGGCACGATCATAGTAAACCATGAAGGCACCACCGCCGATGCCGGAGCTTTGAGGTTCGACCAATCCAAGCACTGAGTGCACGGCGATGGCCGCATCAATCGCCGATCCGCCCTGACGCAACATTTCGAGACCCGCTTCGACCGCGCGAGGGTCCGCTGCGGCGACCATGGCGCCTTTCGTCCAGGCATTCGTGGCTGGGGCTTCAGCCGCTGTGACACCTTCTTCTACGGACTGGGCGGCAGCCTCAGCAGCGCGGCTCGCTTCTTCGGTCGCGTTGAACGGTCTATCGTCGCCCGGCGCACAGGCGGAGAGTCCAATACAGGCGAGGAGAATCGGCAAACGGCTCATAAAGTGCCCCTTCAGCTTGGCGTGTGTTGCAGCAGACCTTATGAAACATGCCTCACAAGGGAAAGACAGGGCCGCAGCTTATGGCAAAACCAGGCGCAAGAAATACCATTACGGACGTGCCGGGCATAAAGGTTGGGCAGGCTGAGGATGCCAGTGTCCGTTCAGGTGTCAGCGTGATCGTGCCGGATGCACCTGCGATCGCGGCGGTGGCAGTGTCCGGCGGAGGCCCCGGTACGCGCGAAACCGACCTTCTATCGGCGGGCATGCTGGTCGATGGCATCGACGCGGTCTGTCTCTCCGGCGGCAGCGCATTCGGTCTCGCAGCGGCAGACGGCGTGGCGTCAGGACTGAAGCAGGAGGGGCGCGGTTTCGCGCTCGTGCCGTTAACGAGCGTGCCGCGAACGCCGATTGTGCCAGCGGCGATCCTCTATGATCTTTCCAATGGTGGCGACAAGGACTGGGGCGAAGTTTCTCCTTATGCGGCCCTCGGCCTGGCGGCGTATCGTTCGCGTGGCACAGAGCTGGCGCTTGGTCAGGCCGGGGCGGCCTATGGTGCGCGGGCGGGGGCGTTTGCGGGCGGGACCGGTTCTGCCAGTATCGTGACGCATGACGGTATTACCGTCGGCGCGCTGGCCGGGGTAAACTGTTTCGGATCAGTCTTCATGCCCGGCACAGAAGCGTTCTGGTCGTGGCCATTCGAGATTGATGGGGAATTCGGGGGCCAGCGTCCACCCGGAGATTATGTCGCCGATGCAGAGGATTGGGGCGCTGCGAAGTCCAACCCGGCGCTCGGCCAGAACACCACCATCGCCTGCATCGCCACGGATGTAATTCTGACAGCGAGTGAAGCGAAGCGGGTGGCGCAGATGGCGCTGTCCGGCTTCTCTCGTGCCATCCGGCCGGTCTTTGCGCCGTTTGATGGAGATGCCTTGTTCGTAATGTCGTCAGGCCAGATTGCCTCGCAGGAGAAGCGTGCCATACTCATTGCGAGGATCGGAGAATTGGCCGCCTCCACACTCGCCCGGGCCATTGCACGGGGGGTGCATGAAGCCAATCGCTGATGAGGGACAGGCGTATGCAGCGCGGGTGGAAGATCGGAATTGGAGCAGGATTGCTGGCGCTGGCCACGGCCTGTGTTGTGGGTGGTCAGGAAGCAGATCCTGCGGATTGGCCCGGCATGGCGTCGCTGCAGGCCTTGCAAGGACGGTCCGTGTTCCACGAATGCGGCGCAACCATGATCTCTCCGGAATGGGCGATAACGGCGGGACATTGCGTTGAAGGAATTCGCGTTGAGAGCAACGGACGTGCAGTCCAGTATTTTCCGGATGCAACCGGTCGCACGATGGAGCGGTTTGGGCCAGTCGGGCTGGCGATAGGTCGCGGCTCGTTGATGGATGTGCCATCGAGCGCACTGTTTCCGGTCTCCAGGATCGTTGTTCATCCGGACTATGATTCCGGCAATCCCGAGCGCGGACATGATCTGGCCTTGTTGCGTATCGAAGGCCGCTGGGAAGGTGAAGTAGCGTCGCTTGATGGATTGACGGCGACAGCCATTGATATGACGGGGTCCTATGCCGACACGCTCGTGGCAGGATATGGCAAGGTTGGCGAAACCGCTCGCAGCGAAGCTGGAACCAGTCGGACGGGTCGCCATGTCACCGCGCCGAGCCTGATTTTGCAGGAGGGCTATGTGCCCTTGGTCGATGCGCAGACATGCCAGAAGCAAACCGCCGCACGCATTTCTGAGTATGGGTTGCAGGACGAGCTGACTGGTGTGGCGGTAGATCCGCAGACGCAGATCTGCGCGGGCGCAGGAGGCGTGGATTCGTGTCAGGGCGATAGCGGCGGACCACTCATGCTGCGCAGTTATGAGCATGGCCCGGTCCAGATAGGCGTGGTGAGCTGGGGACTGGGATGTGCCCGGCCGGACAGTCCGGGAATCTATATGCGGGTCAGCGCATATTCGGGTTGGATCAGCGCTGTAACGGGGATTGCACCTGCCGGTGATGCCGCCACTGCAGAGGAATGACAGTTGCGTGGCAAACAGGCTTGCATCCCCCGATTCCTCACTGTATGTGTCCGCCTTCCAAACGGCAGGCACCCGTAGCTCAGCTGGATAGAGCACCAGACTACGAATCTGGGGGTCGGGCGTTCGAATCGCTCCGGGTGTGCCATTTTCCTTCCTTAAACATTTGAAACGAGCCCCTTTCGGTTTTTCCGGGGGATTGGGTTGACCCTGTTCGCGCGCGTGTTGAACACTGTTGCGACAAGCAACTAAGTGTGGGGACTCTTATGCGTTCGTTTTGTGTCGCGGCTGGAATGACCGTGCTCGCCACTGCCTTGCCGACGGCGAGTGCGCAGGACATTCCAATGGCCGGATGGACGGTCGAGGTTTCCCCCAACAGTATCTATCTGACACGACCGGACCTGCCGGGAATCAATGTTGGCATCGTCAGCGATGTGCGGCCAAACCTGACGCATGAGGAAAAGTTTGAGTATGTGAAGGGCTTTTTCGCCGGGCGGGCCGATTGCCCATCCTTGGCGAATGCCGAGACAAAAACCTCGTTCGCAGGTTTCTCCGCGCGCAGCGGGGGACCGGTCGCCAGATGCACCCTTCTCTCGATGGGGCACTGGGAAGCGGGGGGATTGCAAAGCGCGCTGATTCTTGATGAGGCCGTCAAGGAGGACAAGATACTGGGTGGCGTGCCGTCCGGGCCATCGGCGATGAGTATTTCCGTGCTGTCCAATAAAATCATGCAGGAGGTCATAGAGTACCTGATGGGCCGCGCTCAGGTTTCCGAAGCCGGCATGACGGGCGACCAGGTGCGGGCCGCCATGAGCGCTCAGGGGCTGGGAAAGCGTGTATCGCCGGATCGCAAGCCGGTTGGCATGGTGCGCATGATCGACAGCGGCGGCTTCGACGCGGTCAGCTTTGCGGGCAAGGACGAAACCCAGACTTTGGTGCTCTTCCCGAAGCGATCGCGGGATTTTGCTGCAAGCGCGATCACCTGCATGAACTGGGATGCGGCGCTATTTGATCCTTATGAGGTCGAGTCACCGTGGAAGGTCATGCTCGGATGCGAGCGGTACTTCTGGCGCGGTTCTGCGGATGATTTGGACATGAAGAGTCTTTCAAGAAGCTCGGACTGGACGGGCGCTTCCTTCGAGCGTGGGCGTTTCACTTACCGAAAGGCCGAAACCTATCGGAAGTTTGCAAAAGGGGAGTTGTTGGACCTGCGGATCGGTATTGGCCGGGCGCGCTTCGATGAGGTTTTAACCGGGAACCTTCCCCTGTCCGAGCTTCAGCCGCGGGACATCCTTTTCCTGCCGGATGGACGGTTCATGGCCGGGCATGTGCGCGCGTCATCTCTTCCCGGTGGCGGCACAGAAGGGCCCGTTGCGGGGCAATACTATTTCGATGGCCATGTAGTGACTCTGCTGCTGGACACAGGCGAGGTGGTTTACGGCCATGCTGGCTGGTTTCCGGGTGAAGGGGCAACGGGGCAGGACCACAGGGCCGTCGTGAATATCAATGGCTGGGTGTATACAAGTTATTGCCGAGACATCTGGAAGAACTGTTGAGTGCAGGGCGGGCTGTTAGAACCCCGCCGCGTCGCTCTGGTTCATGCTGCGATATTCGTCCCGCATACCAATATAGAGACTGAGACAACAGGTCAGCAGGATCAGCGTAAAGGGCAGGGCCGCCGTGATCGTGCCCGCCTGCAGTGACTGCAGCGCATCCGTGCCGCCGCCATAGAGCAGGGCCGATGCTGTCAGGCCGATCAAGCAGGCCCAGAATACGCGTTGGCGCCGGGGAGAATCTGTCTTGCCGCCGCTGGTAATCGTGTCGACGACCAGTGCGCCGGAGTCTGCCGAGGTCACGATGAAGACGACCAGCAGCAGGATGGCTGCGGCTGACGTGATGGCCGAGAAGGGCAGGTCTGCCAGCATCTGGAACAGGACGAGAGACGCGCTGCCCATGCCCTCGCCGAGTTCGCCTTCGCCGGTCTTGAATTGGGCGATCGCAGTTTTGCCGAACGCGGTAAACCAGATGATGCCAATTGTGACGGGTGCAAACAGAACGACCGCAAAATATTCGCGCACTGTCCGCCCCTTCGAAATGCGGGCGATGAACATGCCGACAAAGGGCGACCAGGAAATCCACCAGGCCCAATAGAATATGGTCCAGTCATGAAACCAGGCGATGTCCGGCCGCCGTATCCAGTTGGTGAGGGCGGGCGTGTCGGTCATATAGGCGAGCAAATTCTGGCCCATACCGGTAAAGATCAGGATGGTTGGTCCGGCAATGATCACGAAGACGAGCAGGGCAAAGGCGATGCCCATATTGATATTGCTGAGCAGTTTGACGCCGCCATCAAGACCGCGAAGAACGGACAGGACTGCAAGCCCTGTCATCACGACAATAAGCAGGATCTGGATGCCGACATTGGGCTCAAAGCCGAGCAAGTAAGCTAGCCCACTGGTCGCCTGCGTTGCGCCGATGCCGATGGTCGTTGCGAGGCCGAACACAGTCGAGACAACCGCAAACAGGTCGATGATATGCCCCGGCCAGCCCCAGACCCGCTCACCGAGCAAAGGATAGAAAGCCGAACGGATGCTGAGAGGCAGGCCCTTATTGTGCGCAAAGAATCCGAGTGCGAGCCCGACAATCGCATAGATCGCCCAGGGCGCGAGCCCCCAATGGAAGATCGTGGCGCTATACGCGAGCCGTTCCGCTTCGGCTGAAAGCGGTTCGGCATTCAGCGGCATGCCATACCAGTCAGTATAATAAGCAAGCGGTTCGGCTGCGCCGTAGAACATGAATCCGACACCCACGCCGGCCGCGAACAGCATCGCCACCCAGGACATGATACTGAAGTCCGGCGTCGCGGTCGGTCCGCCCAACCGGATTTTTCCTAGTGGACTGATGGTCAGCGCGATGCAGAAGCCGAATACGAGCACGGCGGTGAGTGCGAAGAGCCAGTCAGCGCTTTGCAGCGTCCAGGTTCGGGCCGCTGTCAAATACTCCGCCGAAACTGTCGGAAAGAGCAGCGTGAGGCCGGAGAAGACGATGATCAGTCCGGCGCTCAGGAAGAAAACAGGATTGTGAATATTCAGCCCGGCGACCTCGATATTGTCCTGCCCGATCTCGTAATCGGTTTCGTAGACAAAAAGGGCTTCTTCGTCCTCGGGAATCAGGTCTGACGGCGTGTCGGGGGCTTGTGTGTCCATGCCGGGCTTGTGCCGCAAGTACGTCGATTATCAAAGCATTGTTCTGAGGAAACTGTCCGCGCTATCGTGAAGAGTGAGGGTTTGATGCAACAGTTTGCATAAGATTCCCGTAGTTACCCGACGAATAGCTGGGCGAAACCTTTCTATCATCGAAATAAAAATGTACTTCGGAACCATCGAGCAGCCATGTGTACCGAGCCGCGCCGCTTATTCTGGCGCGCCATGGCTGGAGACGACCCAAAGGGAACACACATGAATAGACTCAAGTACGGGGCCTCGCTGATTGCGATGGCTGGACTGGTCGCGCCGGTTGCATTGGCGCAGGACGCTCCAGCGGAACCAGCGAGCGCGAAACGGCTTCAAACAGTGACCATCACGGCGACCAAGCGTTCGGAAAGCGCACAGGACGTGCCCGTCGCAGTTACGGCGCTCGGCGAGCAGCAGCTCAGAGAGCTCGGCGTCAAGAATTTCTCGGACTATCTTGTCCAACTGCCTGGCGTCACGGCAGGTGGTTCCGGCCCCGGTCAGAATACAATCTATATTCGTGGTCTCGCATCCACCACGCCAAACCTGACGGTTGCAGGCGTCGCCGGTCTCGCCCCCAATGTCAGCTTTTATCTCGACGAGCAGCCGCTGGCCCAGCCGGGCCGGAATTTGGACGTCTATGCAGCCGATATCGAGCGCGTAGAGGTCTTGTCCGGACCTCAGGGCACACTGTTCGGCTCAAGCTCGCAGGCCGGTACGGTCCGCATGATTACCAACAAGCCGTCCTTCAGTGGCTTTGATGCCGGGTTCAATGCGTCCACCTCGTTCACCGATGGCGGTGAGATGAGCAACAGTGTCGAGGCCATGATCAATGTGCCCGTCAATGACAAGTTGGCGCTGCGTGGGGTCGTCTATAGTGATACTCAAGGTGGCTATATCGACAATGTCGGCGGCACATTGTCTGTACGCGACTCCGCCCGGTTCCGTACCGAAGGCACTGTGCGTGGCAATGGCGTGCCCGTGAGTGCCCAGCGCGAGGGCTTCCAGGCAGGCGCTGATCTGTCTGGTGTCAATTTCGTTGACGCAAACAACAGCAACATTGTCGAGAATGACATCAATGATGTCACCTATCAGGGCTTTCGCCTGAGCGGCATGTACCAGATCAATGAAGATTGGGACCTGCTGATCACGCATGCTCAGCAGCAGATCGAGTCCGACGGTGTGTTTGCCGCAGATCCCGAACTGGATGACTATGATATTGTCCGTTTCACACCGGAGAATATCGAAGACAAGTTCCACAACACTTCATGGACGCTGGAAGGCCGCATCGGCGCGCTTGAGGCGCTCTATACCGGTGCGTATACGGACCGCACGACAGACCAGACGGTCGATTATTCCGACTATCTCTTCGTCGGCCAGTACCTGCCTTACTATATCTGTGACTACTCGGTCACCTATCCAGCGGGTGCGCCGACGGGCAACTGCTACGCGCCGAACCTGTTCGTGAACTCACACAGTGAGACGAAAGTGCAGACGCATGAGTTGCGCTTCAATACGCCGAGCGAGAATCGCTGGCGCGCCACCTTCGGCGCCTTCTACAGCGACCTGGAGCTGGCTGAGCGTAATGACTTCGTCTATCCGGGCTCAACGCAGGTGGCCTATACAGACGGATCGATCGGCTTTGCCCCGAACTATCCGCTGACGCAAACGGACGTAACAGGCGAAATCGGCAGTGCGTCCCCCGGTTACTACAGCGTTGCCGGTCCGTTCCCGGAAGGCGTTATCTTCCGAAACGATATTCTGCGCACCGATCAGCAGATGGGCCTCTTCGGCGAGACCACCTTCGACATCTCTGACCAGTTCGCCATCACGGCTGGCGCACGATACTATGACGTCGAAGTCGACCTTGAAGGAAGTGCCAACTCGTCCTTCTTCAACCTGTTCGCAGATACCGACCAGCAAGTGTTCGGTACGAACATTTCGTTCCTGTATGGCCCGAACGGCCCGGCAGGGACGCCGGACAAGGCGTCAACCGACGGTATGATCTACAAGCTGACGGGCGAGTGGACGCCGTCGGACGACGTGATGTTCTACGCTACATACTCGGAAGGCTTCCGCGCCGGCTTGTTGAACCGTCCGGGCGGTGCTTCCGGCCCAGGCGGCTACACCGTGCCATATGCTGTCGATACGGACGAAGTGAAGAATTACGAGCTCGGCTGGAAAACCGAACTGTTCGACAATTCGCTGCGTTTCAACGGGTCAGCCTTCTTCGTCGACATTGAAGGTCTGCAGACCACAATCTTCGATCCTTCGATCGTGAACCTGTTCTTCTCTGACAACGCAGCCAATGCCGAGATCCAGGGCCTTGAAGGCGACTTCACCTGGGCGCCGGCCTCGGTTGACGGCCTGACCATTGCAGGTGCGTTCTCGCTGCTCGACACCGAGATCACCGAAGTGCTCGTGCCGACAGATGACGTTGTAGAAGGTTCCGACCTTGCCTTCGCGCCAGCCTACCAGGGCAATCTGCGTGTTCGGTATGAGTGGGATCTCGAGCAGGAAGTGGCTGGCCAGCGCCTCACCGCGCATGTCATGCCGCAGATCGTGTTCTCCGACGACTCCGTCAGTGATGTCATCGAAATCAACAAGATGGACCTTGATGGCTATGTCACCCTGGGCGGCTCGATGGGCGTCACGGGCGACAATTGGGGCGCGGAGATCTTCGCCTCGAACCTGACCAACGAATATGCCGAGCTTAGTGGCAGCTTCGTTTATGACCGCGAACGCATCACGCCAATGCGCCCGCGCACAATCGGTATTCGCGTTTCCTACGACTACTAGGACATACGCCTACTTGATACTGAAGCAGCGCCCTGACAGGTTCAGGGCGCTGCTTTTATTTGACGGGAACTTCAGGCACCACGATGACCGCAATCTCTGATCCGGACCTCGCCCTGCGGGACGCGCAGAAAGCCATACAGTCTGGCGATTTTGCAACCGCCCGACAAATCACCGATGCGCTTCTTGCTGGCGAGCCGACTCATAAGGAAGCGCTCTACATGGCGGCAGTTTGCGCGCGCTATGAAGGTCGCAGCGCGGACGCGCTCGCGCATCTGGACGCGTTGAAGTCGCTCTCACCGGATTTCGGCCGCGCTTATCAGGAAGAGGGGCATCTCAAGCGCAAGCTCGGAGATCTGTCCGGAGCCGTCGGCGCTTTTGAGCGCGCGACCCGCTACAATCCTGCCTTGATGGCAAGCTGGTCTGCGCTAGCAGACCTGTACCATCAGGCGGGCAATACGGACGCGGCGACCAACGCCCGCGCGCAGGCAGACCGTGTACGCGCGCTTCCGCGTGAGCTGCAAGCGGTGACAAATCATATTCATGAGGGCCGCGTCTTCCGGGCGGAGGAAATCGCCAGAGCGTTTCTCCAGAAGCACCCGACCCATGTCGAAGGCATGCGCCTGCTGGCGGATATCGGGTCCCGCCTCGGTGTTCAGGAGGATGCAGAATTCCTGCTTGAAAGCGCGGTCGATCTTGATCCGGACAATGTGCAGTTGCGGCTCGACTATATTCAGGTGTTGCGCAAGCGGCAAAAATTTGCAGCAGCGCTGGAGCAGGCTGGAGTTCTGATGGCGCGTGATCCGGACAATCCGCTATTCCAGTCGCATTTCGCCATCGAGAGTATGCAGGCGGGTGATTATGAAACCGCGCTGGACCATTTTGAACGGGTGCTACAGAAAATCCCCGGTGATCCTGCTACGCTGGTCTCGCGGGGACATGCGCTCAAAACCTATGGTCGAACCGAAGAGGCAATCAGTTCATACAAGGCGGCAACAGATGTTGCGCCGGGGCAGGGGGATGCCTGGTACGGTCTCGCAAATCTCAAGACCTACACATTCGGCGATGATGAACTCGCCCGTATGCAAGCCCAGTTTGCTGCACTCGATATTGACCATATGTCCCGCGTCCACATCGCGTTTGCGCTTGGCAAGGCCCATGAGGATCGCGGCGATCATGACGCCGCATTCCTGGCCTACGCGCAAGGCAACGCGCTGAAGCACCAGACGGTTCGCTATACGACCGACCAGATGCATGCGGAATTCGACGCGCAAAAAGCAATCTGTACGGCTGACCTGTTTGAAGCTCAGGCCGGTAAGGGCTGCCCCGCGCCAGACCCGATCTTCATTCTTGGCCTTCCGCGGGCGGGCTCGACCTTGATCGAACAGATTCTCGCGTCGCACCCAGACGTGGACGGAACGCTTGAGCTTCCCAATATCCTGTCACTTGCTCATCGCCTGCGGGGGCGCAAGCAACTGACAGACCGGGAGCGCTACCCGCGTATCCTGCATGAACTTTCCGCCGATGAGCTGTCTGCGCTCGGTGAGGAATATATTGAGACGACAGGCATCCATCGTCAGGGAGCGGCTTTCTTCACTGACAAGATGCCGAACAATTTCCGGCATATCGGCCTGATGCATCTGATCCTGCCCAATGCCAAGATCATCGATGCGCGGCGCGACCCGATGGATTGTTGTTGGTCGGGCTTCAAGCAACTCTTCGCGGAAGGTCAGGAGTTCACCTACAGCCTCGATGATATTGGAAACTACTATCGCGGCTATGTCGATCTGATGGCGCATTGGGACAGTGTTCTCCCGGAAGGGCGAGTCCTGCGCGTTCAGCACGAGGATGTCCTGGAAGACCTGGAAGGCCAGGTTCGGCGGATTCTCGATTATTGTGGTTTGCCGTTTGATCAGGCCTGTGTGAATTTTCACAAGACTGACCGGGCCGTGCGCACGGCCAGCTCCGAGCAGGTTCGTCGTCCGATCAACAAAAGCGGGGTTGAGCAGTGGCGCCCTTATGAGGCACACCTTGATCCACTGAAAGCCGCGCTGGGACCCGACCTCGCGCCCCAATAGGAGTCGTCAGGTGAGCACACGGTCCGATGATGCCTTGATCGCGCTGCGTAAAATACAGCGCATGACAGAACTGGCGTCCAAGCGGCTGGCTCAGACGGCGGGCATTACTCCGTCGCAAATGACGGTCTTGCGCATGCTCGATGAGCAGGGCGAGATCTCCGCAGGCCGGGTGGCAGAGGCCACTCAGCTGAAACATGCCACCATCACCAGCCTCGTCGATAAACTGGAGGCACGCGGCTTGATCGCGCGGCGCCGGTGTGACACCGACCGTCGGCGCGTTTGGCTGAACCTGCTGCCTGCGGGTAAAGAGGCTCTGTCGGTTGCGCCCGACCCCCTGCACGAAACATTCGCTGCCGGATTCGACAAACTCCCTGACTGGCAACAATCCATGCTGGTAGCGGCTCTTGAGCGCGCGGCTGGCCTGCTTGATGCCGAAGAGCTCGACGCTGCGCCCTTTTTGGACGTTGGAGAACTGGGATAGCGTCGCACGCAAGTTTGCGATTGCCAATCATTTTCACCAATGCTAGGTCGCGCTCTTACCCGTGTCGGACAGATGACGTGAATGAGGGCACCCTATGATTGCGACGAATCGGATCGTACTTTCCATTTCCGTACTGGCAGGCGTATTGCTTGCTGCGTGTACGACGCTGCCGGCGCGGTCTGATATTTCCAATGTGATATCGCATCCTGCGGCGACCGATTTGAGGGATCCTCAGTTCCAGGCAGATCGTGAAGCTATCCTGGCGACGGCGGGAAACTACAAGGTGAAGTTCGACTTCAACGAAACCGTCGCCTTCGACGATGACTATTTTCTGAAGCCTCGCAAAGTGTCTGGTGGGGATGAGGTGGTCCTCGTTGTCGAGGATCGCGGAAACTTCATCAGCCTACAGCATATTCTGGTCGTAGGCGGCGAGCACAAGATGGCGATCAAGCACTGGCGTCAGGACTGGCAGTATGAGCCTGAGCGTGTGCTGATATTCATTGGCGGAAATGCCTGGGTGTGGCGTGACGTGCCAGCATCCGAGCGAGCCGGTACTTGGTCTCAGACGGTCTACCAGGTCGATGATGCGCCGCGATACGGGGCTGTTGCGACATGGTCGCACGAGAATGGGATTGCCACATGGCAGCCGCCACATGAATGGCGCCCGCTACCGCGGCGCGACATGACCACGCGCGATGATTACCACGCCATCCATGCGATGAACCGGCACGTCGTTACGTCTTGGGGCTGGGTGCATGAGCAGGACAATGGAAAGCTCGTCCTGAGCGGTAGTCAGCCACACATGCTGGCGCGTGAGACTGGCCTGAACACATATCGCCGAGACAGCGATTTCGAGACCGAGATTGCAACAGATTACTGGAGCGGTACCGCAGGCTTCTGGGCTGGCGTTCGCGGCGAATGGGACAGGATTGCCAGTCAGAACGAAGCATTTGCCGTCACGATCAAGGGCGAGACCGAAGCGCTCTACATGCCTCTGCTGACCCTCGCCGGTGAAGTGGCAGACGGCAGCAAGGGAAACGAAGAGGCGGTGCTGGAGGCCAGACAGTTGATCGAAAATTTCACGACCAGCGACATTGGCGCATTGGCTGACCGATTGCGTCCCACTGACATGGATATAGCCGAAACAGACTGAGCTCGGCTATGGTTGGAATGCCCCTATCAGATTTTCTTCTGATTGACTCGTTCGGACAGTTTGGCGGGGCTTTCCTTGCGTTCTGAATAGCGGTCAACAAGATGGTCTGCACGGTCCCGGGTCAGGAGCGTGAACTTCACGAGTTCTTCCATCACATCGACAATTCGGTCGTAATATGGCGAGGGGGTCATGCGGCCGCGTTCGTCGAATTCCAGGAATGCTTTGGCGACAGACGATTGGTTTGGAATGGTGATGAGCCGCATCCAGCGTCCCAGAATGCGTAGCTGATTGACGGCGTTGAAACTCTGCGACCCGCCACAGACCTGCATGACGGCCAGTGTCTTTCCCTGGGTAGGACGGACACCGCCGAGAGAGAGGGGAATCCAGTCGATCTGGGTTTTCATGACTCCCGACATTGCACCGTGCCGCTCCGGTGAACACCAGACCATTCCTTCCGACCATACGACGAGGTCTCGCAATTCCTGTACTTTTGGGTGGGAGTCCTCCGCCCCATCGGCGAGCGGGAGACCATCGGGATCGAACATGCGAGTCTCGCAGCCGAGCTTTTCCAGAATGCGAGCGGCTTCCTCATTTGCCAGGCGGGAATAGCTCCGCTCCCGTAAAGAACCATGCAGAAGCAGGATACGTGGCTTGTGTGTGCTGAGCGCAGGAGTCAGGAGGGCGTCTGGGTCGGTCTCGCGAAAACTGTCTTCGTGAAGGGCAGGAAGGTCATTCGTGGAGGTCATCTGTGTGTTGGTCTTTCTCGGGCAGATCAGTTGATTGCTCCACTCATGCAAACCTGTTCGCGTTCAGAAGTGAGGCTTTGCGTGAGAGCTCTCTCAAGTTTCCGGGAACGCATTGCGGGTGCGATTGGCGAAGGCTACCAGCGACAGCATGACCGGCACCTCGACCAGCACGCCGACAACTGTGGCGAGCGCCGCTCCGGAATTCAGCCCGAACAGGCTGATCGCCACCGCGACGGCCAGTTCGAAGAAGTTGGACGTGCCGATCATGGCGCAGGGCGCGGCGACCTTGTGTGGCACTTTCCATGCCCAGGCGGCCGCGTAGGCGAGTGCAAAGATACCATACGACTGAATGAGAATTGGTACGGCAATGAGCGCAATGATGATCGGCTTCGCCAGGATCGTTTCGCTCTGGAATCCGAACAGGAGTGTAACGGTAGCCAGAAGGCCGATCACCGACAGGGGTTTGATACGGCGCGTGAAGGCGGTCACCGATTCCTCACCCCCGCGCTTCTTAAGGGCATTACGAGCCAGAATGCCCGCCATCAGGGGAACGACCACATAGAGCGCAACCGACAGGAGCAGCGTCTCCCACGGCACGGCGATATCCGTGACTCCCAGCAAGAAAGCGACAATCGGTGCGAAGGCAAACACCATGACCGCATCATTCACACTGACCTGAACCAGTGTGTAATTCGGGTCGCCACGTGTCAGATGTGACCAGACAAATACCATCGCCGTGCAGGGGGCAGCGCCCAAAAGGATGAGGCCGGCAATATAGCCTTCCGCGTCTCCGGGGGGGATGAACGGCGCGAAGACATGGCGGAAAAAAAGAACGCCGAGGGCCGCCATAGTGAAGGGCTTGATAAGCCAGTTCACAACCAGTGTGATGATCAGCCCCTTCGGTTTCTCACCGACGCGGCGCATGGCAGAAAAATCCACGCCGATCATCATGGGCCAGACCATGGCCCAGATGAGCAGGGCGACAGCGAAATTCACATTTGCATATCCGAAACGGGCAAGTGCTTCGAACGCGCCAGGCACGATCTGCCCCAGGCCAATCCCAATCGCAATGGCGAGTGATACCCAGATAGAGAGGTATCTTTCGAATAGTCCCATGAGTATGCCCCGCATCTTACTCTGTCGGCGTTCCGATCCGGGCTAGTTAGTGCCGCATACATTATTATTCAATAATTCATCGAATATCGTTCTGGTATTTCTTGGAGCGCATGCCTGCAGGGAGTTCACGTCAAAGACTGCTCCGAGGCCGCGCCTTTTCTGCGACTAAAGATGAGGAATGGCGCACCCAAGAGGATTCGAACCTCTGACCTCTGCCTTCGGAGGGCAGGGGAAATGCATTCTGCTTCGATCCTTGGTGTTCCTACACAGTCTATAAATCACTGAAAAATATGCGTTTGTGAGATTTGGTTTCCAGTCGGTTCCTTGTGCTTTTCTCTTTGGTGCTTACTGTGTGCTTACTGGGAGCCATGGAGCATGCACTGTTGACCCGCAAACTGACTAAAACCGTCATCGACAAAGCCGAGCCTTCTGATCGCGACTTCTTCCTTTGGGACAAGGATCTCAAAGGGTTCGGTCTCAAGGTCTGTCCGAGTGGTCGAAAGGTTTACGTTTGCCAGTATCGCCATGGTAGCGGTCGGAGGGCTCCAACACGGCGCATGACGATCGGTGCTCATGGCTCGCCTTGGACCGTCGAAAGCGCACGCAATGAGGCACGACGTTTGCTTGGGGCTGCGGTGCAGGGGCAAGACCCGGCGAAAATGAAGCAGGAAGCCAAGTCGGTTTTGACGGTTGCAGAACTTTGCGACGAGTATCAGGCCAGCGGCACTGCCACGAAGAAAGCATCAACTCTGGCAACTGATCGCGGGCGGATCGAGAGGCATATCAAGCCGCTAATTGGTCGCCTGCGCCTGACTGATGTGTCGAAAGGGACCGTCACCCGATTCATGCAGGATGTCGCGGCGGGCAAAACGGCGGTTGACGTGAAAACCCGAAAAAGGGGACGAGCCATTGTGACAGGTGGGAAGGGGACCGCTTCGCGAACCGTGGGACTGTTGGGAGGAATCTTTTCATTTGCCGTTGATGTGGGGCTTATGGCGGATAATCCCGTCAGAGGCGTCAAGCGATTCAAGGATAGACAAAACCAGCGCTTCCTCAGCCTGGAAGAATTGCAGCGACTTGGCAGTTCTTTACGCCAGGCAGAAGCGACAGGCGTCAATCCATCGGGAATCGCCATCATTCGACTACTGATCCTCACTGGCTGCCGGAAAGGCGAGATCGAACAACTTCGGTGGCAAGATGTCGATTTTGACCTCGGATTTTTGCGCTTACCGGATTCAAAGACAGGGCAGGCGATCCGGCCCTTGAGCAGCGCGGCGCAGGCGATCCTTAAAAGCTTACCTAAGTTTGAGGGAACCGATTTAGTGTTCCCGGGAAGCGATTTAGAACGTCCCTACGTAGGCACCCCGAAGGTATGGCTTGGCCTGCGCGCCGCGGCTGACCTGGGAGAAGTTCGCCTGCACGACCTTCGCCATAGTTTTGCGAGCATGGCTGTTTCGTCGGGATCCAGCCTTCCAGTAATCGGTGCACTTCTTGGCCATAAGGATACGGCCACCACAGCGCAATACGCACACTTGCATGATGATCCGGTGCGTGGCGCTGCTGAAACTGTCGGCCAGCGTCTGGCGGGATTGATCCAAGACTAAGATGACGAATCCATCCAGTTCCTGAGGATGGACGATAATGAAGAATATGATGAGGACTACACCTCGTTTTCGCTATCTGCACAGCATAATAGCGAAGCCGGTGGTTTCAGCGAATTATCCAAAGCGTTCAAAGACAACCCAACGCTTGAACACTACCTCGAACTAAGGCGGCAGAACCCGGGCAAGCTGATCGAGGTCGCGACCAATTGGTCTCTGGAATGGGTTTTTGCGAACGAAGAACGTCTCAGAGATTTGGACATCGAACCTGAAGATGTCGTGGGTTCCCTGGATGCTGATGAAGCTTCAGCAAGTCGGGTGAGCCTGCGACTAATCGAGCTACTGGTTGAGCGGCGCGCGCGGGAGGCGTTGGGTGAAACTCATCTTGTTGGGCGGGGTGAAGCTGTCAGCGATAGTTTCCTAAACTATCTGATTGCCATGATGCTGGACGCTTTAGACTGGAACGATCAGATGATCATTCCCAGGGATTTGATCGTACTAATCAAGCACCAACTGCGTGCTGAGGTGTCAGTTGAAGCGCGGGACATGCAAGTGAGGCACAATCGGCACACCGCCGTTTCCTTGGGCGCTCAACTCATGAAGCAGGGGACACCCGTTTCGTTGGGCATCGTGGCCAAGATGATGAATGTAGAGCGCTCTACGGTTATGCGTTGGTTCAAAGACGGCGACTTCGTGAAGGAAGTCGAGGACTGGCATGCGATCACTGACGCATTCGCCATGGGCCGATTCAAAAGAGAAAGGGATCAGCGCGAGCCGAATTGACCTGTTGCGTACACAAGTACGTGCGCAACACCCTTTTCGATTGATAGGCATTCTTCATCCAACCGGGCGGTTCCGGTACAACGATGGGGATTGACCTATGACGCTTGTGAAGACGGTTCAGACGACGCTCCTGTCGCCTAGACAGGTCGAGGAGCAATACGGGCCTTCTGTCAGTACGTTGGCAAAGATGAGGCTGACGGGGACAGGGCCTGTTTATGTAAAACTCGGGCGACGGATCGCCTATCGGATCGAAGACCTCGAATCCTGGGTTCTAACCAACCGCTTTCGTTCGACCTCTGAATATGGCGCAGCCAAAGAAGGCGAGGCGTCTTGAGTATGGGCAACAAGCGAAAGCCGAATGTGAGCCTGATCCAGACATCGCGATCCTATACCATCCGAGAAGTTGCGGAGCGCCTTGATCGTCAGGTCGAGACGGTAAGGACTTGGGTTCAAGAGGGGCTTCCAGTCCTTCCGGGTACCACCCCCCGCCTGATCGACGGCGCGGAGTTGAAGGAATGGCTGAAGGCACGGCAGGCTAAGCGCAAGAAGCCCTGCGGAACGGATAAGCTGTACTGCTGCAAGTGCTGCGAACCACGTTCGCCAGATCCTGCCACCGTTAAAACAGAACCCACAGCCATGGTGGCGACGACGCTGATCAAAGGCAAATGTCAAGTGTGCGGGACATCAATGCACCAAGCCAGAAAGACCGCAGACTTGCCCGAAATACTTCGCGAGATGATGGGGAAAGCGAAAGCGGATTCGAACCTAACAGGCTACTGCGACCCCCGCGCTAATCCGCCCTTATGGTCGGGGCAGGGCGCGTTTGATTTTGAGCAGTATGAAGGAGGCTCTGGGAGTGTCCATTAAATGCCCCGCGAATGAGCAGGTGAAACGCATTTATCTCTACTATCTCGAACACGCTGACGGGAAGGCGGAAGCGACGATCAAGCAGACCGTCATGGCATTGAGCCGATTCGAAGACTTTACTTGTCACGCCGATTTCAGAACGTTCAATCAAAAGCAGGCGGTCGGCTTCAAGGCATATATGGGGCATCGCGATCTTGCGCCTGCGACAATTCTCTCGACGGTCAAGCAGGTCATGCGGTTTCTTCGCTGGCTATCTATGCAGCCGGGTTACAAGTCGAAGGTTAAGAGCGAGGCTATAGACTTCATGAACCTGTCAGAGAAGGCGATCCGGTCGGCGAGTGCGCCGCGGGACCGGGATTTTCCGACATTGGCTATGATTGAGGGGGCGATTGACCTGATGCCGGTCGCAACTGCCGTAGAGAAGCGTGATCGCGCCTTGGTGGCCCTGTCAGCCCTGACTGCGATTCGCGTGACTGCGATGACGACGCTGAAGCTGAAGCATTTTGATCCCCGACGCTGCCTGATTATCCAGATGCCAGACGAGGTTGAGACAAAGTTTTCCAAACGGATCGACACTTTCTTGATGCCGGTCAGTGACCGGATAGAGAGCGTGTTTCTCGACTGGATCACATATCTGGAAACAGTCGAGCTTTTCGGCCCAGGCGACCCGATCTTTCCGCAAAACCTGATGGGCCAGGATGAACGCCGCCAATTCAAGACGGTCGGTCTGAAGCGCGCGCACTGGAAGCAATCGGCTAGTGCACGGCGCATTATCAAGGGCGCGTTCGAAGCGGCGGGCTTGCCGCCTTTTGGGCCACACAGCTTCCGCAATATGCTGGTTTCGGAAATGTACCGGCGCGGTGTGTCGGTAGCCGTACTCAAAGCAGGCAGTCAGAACCTTGGACATGAATCTCTACTGACGACGCTGACCTCATACGGGCAGATATCACTTGAAGAACAGGGGCGGTTAGTCCGTGAGGCTTTTGCAGGGCCGGTGACGGATCGGGGCGAGAATGTGCCGGTGACGATGGCCGATTTAGAGGCGCTGTTTAAGGCTAAGGGGATCACTTAAGGGTTAAAGCCCGTCAAACCACTTACCATTGATGGTAACGTGCTCGACCATTTGTGTGCTGACGCCGAGATCATACTGTTTGAGAAGGTCACACAGGCGGTCCCCGTCGATAAGGTCAATAGCTGTGGCACCGTCGCGGGTTGCTTCGTCCGAGGCTTGGCTTGTGAATGTGCCGGTGGTTATAAATAGGCCCTTGTCTGCCCGACCCATAAGCGCTCCGCGGAAATCACGAATTTCCTTCGATCCGACGCTTCCTTTGTAGCGCTTGCACTGAAAATAGACCTGAAACGAAACCAGGTTCACCCGTAAAACTCCGACGCCGTCAATCCCGCCGTCGCCCGTCTTGCCCCGCACCTCGACCTTGGTGAAACCGGCTTCTCGCAATAGGCGCTGCGATAGGCGTTCGAAGGCGGCGGGGTCCATTGCTTTCAGTATGGCCAGCAAGTCGTCCTTCCAATCATCGGAAATCGTGTCGTCTTCGTCGGCATTGATTTCCGGGCTAATGGTTTCAGGCAGGATCACGCTGGATTCGCGCAGGAGTTTGCGTTCCGCCTTGGCTTCCGCCTCTTGCTTCTTGGCGGCGCGTTTTTCCTTGGCGCGCTGCTTTTCCTCTTCGTTGACTTGGCGGTAGATGGCTTCGGTAGCCACTACGGAGTGGATCGTTTCACCCAGGTCAGTCAGTCCCCAAACACCTCGCGCCGAGTTTTCCAGCGCGCCGCCGCGCTTGAGGTAGGTGCGCGCCCACGACAGATAGTATTTGAGTTTCAGCGTTTCGCCGTCTGGCATTGTATAGGCTTGTTCTTCCTCGCTGACGCCTTCCAACTCGATGATGCGCTCGTCCAACTCATGAAGGCTGGCAGAACCACCGAGGTCGCGCAGCGCGTTCAGTGTTGCCAGCATCAGCTTGGGAAGCTCTGGAAACTTCTTAGGTTCGATGACGAATGTGCGGGTCATATGTTCGCTTCCAAGACTTCGATTTCTTCGGGCGCCAGGTCGAAGAGGTCATAGACGATGGCGTCGATTTCGGCTTCGGCATGTTCAATCTTTGCAGTCAGGCGGGCGATTTCTGCCTTGTCGCGGGTGATCCAGTCTTGCCATGCGGAGCGCTCTGCCAGCGGAATATCGACCTTGAATACCTTCTTCACCTCTGCGCGGAATGCGGCAAAATCCGGCAGGGTCCACCATTCCTTCAGGCGGTTTGTCAGTTTCGGGTCGCGATCGGGTGGGCACAGGTCGGGAATACGGCGGATGAGTGCTGTTTGGAGTTCGAGGCGAGACCTAGCCGCCGATGAGGCCTGCGTTGCAAAATTGCCGACTACCTCCTGTTCTTTACCGTTCCAGTCGGGAATCGGAATGGTTTCAACGTATTGCACTCGCAATTCATGGTAACCGCCTCGCACGGGCGGACTCATTGACGAAACCATGAACCAAGAAATGTTACTATTGAGAAATGCGAGCAGAGCCATTGAGTCGCTCGGAACAAAATAGGACTTATCGTTCGAAAACGCGCCAAACGGTTCGATCGAAAAGTTTCGCTCGGCGTTGAAGTGCGGATAACTAATTTTTGGTGCTTGAAAATACGGCGCATAGGCTTCTTGCGCTTGTTGCAATTCGAACCACTCTTGTTTTGTTGCGCGGTTTTCCAGCCGGTCCTTGAAGGGTAAAAGCCAATCGCGTATGGCGGGATAGTCTTCGATCCTGATCCTGTTCTTAGGAATGTAAATCAGCCAAAGACCACGCGGTTCGGCGCGCCAGCGCTTCAGGTCCTTTCCCTCCAAAAAGGGCTTAAGAACGTCCGCCGATTGTGGGTCCTGGGCACAAAGTCTTTCCTTGGTCGGGGTATCGATGACGAAGGCTTCATTGAGGCCGGTCTTGATGCCATACATCGGTGAACCATAAACCTCTTTCAGGGTCTTCCTGCCGGTCCTGATCTTGCCGCGTAGGGTGCGTAAGTCGTCGCTTTCCAGTTCCCATGATCCGCTGCCTAAAGCCTTTTGTAGATAGGGAGCCGCCGCCTTATCCCATGCGGCAAGGAAGTTACTATCGGGAAGGTCGTTGAGCTTCCAGAAGTTCAAGGCATGACCGGCCTCCGCCTTGCCGCGCCGCAAAATGAGGATGGCCAGATAGGTGGTCACGCCCTCGAAGATTTGCAGGTCACCAAAATCCACGACGCTTTCGATATTCGCCTCGCGTAGCAGATATTCGCGTAGATTCTGACCTGAACCGGTTTTAAAAAACGTGTTCGAGGAAATGTAGCCTAGCCGCCCACCCGGTTTGAGCAGTCGCAGACCGCGCTCATAGAAATAACAATAGAGGTCCGCACGGTCCGAAACCACCTCATAGCGCGTTTCCAGATAGGGCTTCATTTGCTTGATCAGTTCCATGCGCACATATGGTGGATTGCCAAGCACGATATCGAAGCCACCGTCCGTGAACACATCGGGAAAGGCCTTTCTCCATGAAAACCCATGTTCGAGATAGGCAAAGCTGGAATCCTCGATCAGGCTATCACCGACGAGAATATTCTTGTCGAGACTATCGAGGGCCTTGCCTTTTTGAGCGGTCTTGACCCAAAGTGATAGCTTGGCGATTTCGACGCTTTCAGAGTTAACATCCACGCCGAACAGATTGTTCGTCAGGATTTCGGAATCCGGCATGTAGTCGAATAGGCCGCTATCATAGGCAGCTTTCGGTCGCAGTTCGACGATCTTGCGGTTCACGCGATGCAATTCGGCTTTGAGATAGTCGAATGCCATGACGAGAAAGACCCCTGATCCGCAAGCCGGATCCACAATGCGCAATGTCTTGACCCGGTCGCGATAGGTTTCCCATGCTTCCAGTTCGCCGGATTTCTTGCGCCACTGGATGGCTTCGTAGTCATTGGCGTCTGACCCTTTGGTCATGAAGGGGGCAAGGCTCTCGGCGAACAGGTCTTCTAGATGCTTGCCGATAGTCTGCTCGACGATGAAACGAGCGATATAGTCCGGAGTGTAGACGACGCCGTCACGCTTGCGCCGCCCGCTTGTGCCGGTCTTCTTCTCTTCTTCGACGGTTTCGCCGCGCGCCTCTGCCTGGAGGCGTTCGACGTCTGCGATGGACTGCTCGAATATATGTCCAAGCACGGTGACAGACACCTCAGATGCGAAGTCGTAGTCGCCGATTTTTTTGAATCCCTCACAAACGTCGTCCGGAAGGGTGAGATAGTCCGCGATTTTGTCAGGTGCGAAGAGGCCACCGTTGTAGGGTGGCACGTCGAGCGCGTGATTGCCTTTGTCGATGGCGGCGAACAGGCCTTTGAAGTTTTCCCATATCGGCTTTGGATTGAATGGGTCAGAGTGCACGAATGCCTTTTCGAGGATGTGCGAAGGAAGAAGGCCTGTATCCTCTGCGAAGGCGATAAACAGGATACGGTCGAGGATTTTCTGTGCAGCGGCGATGGCTTCGAGCGGCGGTATGGTGGTCGCAGTTTCGCGGATCGTATTGATCAGGTTGGAGCGGAGCTGCTTATAGTCGCGGTACAGCGCGTCCGTAATATCCTTGTCTTCCCTCCGGCACTCTTCGAGCAAGGCTTGCGTCTTGCCGGTCAAGAGATTGTCCGCCGCCAGCAATAGCATGAGGCGCGTGTATTCCTGAGGATTGGTCAGGTCGGCGAGGTTGAAGACTTCGTAGGCTGATGTGCCCTCGCCAAAGCCATAGAGGCGGATTTCGACATAGTTCGAGACCAGAACCCATTTCACGCCTGCCTGATTGGTCGCGTATTCCCATGCTTGTTGAACCGGCGTCTTGTTGCGCCCCGGCATGATCGCATCGAGGTCTTTTGTTTTTGCGCCTTTGAGTTCAAACGGGGCGATGATGTCAGAGGTCGTGGCGGTAAACTGGCCAAGGGCCAGGTCCACTGATCCTTGCAGAATCGCCTCTTCGGTCGAGACAGTATAGGTCTCATTGCCGGACGGGCCTTGATAGCCAAGGACGCCCTGAACGATTTTGGACGTGAACTCGCCGTGAAGGGCGGTTTCCTTGAAGGCGTATATCCTTCCGGATTTTATGTCGTCCGACCATTCGGTCAGAATCTTCAAGTGTCCGGGTGGGATCTGAGCGTCGCCTTTAATTCTCTTGTTGATCGTTTTCGGCGTGAACAGATTCATGGTCGCACTTTCAATTTTTCGGCGTTTCGACGCGAAATTTTAGATTATGCGGTCTTGATAATCGACTCTTAAATATAACCGGTTAATCTGGCCGATGCTTCAGGAGGTGCCGAATGAGTGGTGTCGTCGTAAATCTGGGCGCCTTGAAAGACGCGGCAGCGAGATACGGTAACATGCTGCGCGCTCCCGCTGGTGCAAAAGGGAAAGTCGTTCGAAGCACATTGTTGCGGGTTGAAGGCGATGACCTGATCGTTGACACCCCCTTTGTGAAAACGAGCTTGCCTATAGTCAAAGGAAAGTGGTCGCGAGAGATGTCTGTTAATGCACGCGACTTCAGCGCCATGGTGGATTGGTGCGCCAAAGCCTGGAAAGATGTCGGTGGTGAAAACTTAGACGTCACAGTTCGGTCAACACCGAATAGCGTGGAGATTCGCTGGACAGATGGAAAATCTGCTCGGTCTCGGGGAGTTCCAGCTGGAGTGTCCAAGTAGGTGGCCGCTGCGAAAATAGAACAAAGCACCAATCCGTTGGAAAGAGTGGCAGTGCTTTGCTCTCGTGTGATCCTACTCGTATTCATTTGGTCTTATTGTTCGATTCCTGCCCAGGCAGAGAGGCGCGTCGCGCTGGTTGTGGAACAGAAAATCTACAGCGGCAATTTGAGTGACATAGAATTGGCTTCCGAGGAGGCCGAATTGGTCGCTACAGCACTTGAGCAATCGGGTTTTGAAGTTGGACGTGTTCGCAATTTGACTAGTCAGGGGTTGCAGGATGCGGTGAGCGATTTTCGTAGGTTGGTGAAATCGTCAACGACTAAACAAACAATTGCTTTTCTCTACTATACGGGTCACGGAGCGAATGACCCAGCTCAGCATGAAAGCTATTTGCTTGGTACCGATGCCGAAATCCATACGATCGATGATCTGGATCGTGCAGGCCTGAGCATTTCTTCTATACGCGATGCTTTTGACTTACTTGGAGCGAAGGCTGTTGTTCTGGTCTTTGATGCTTGTCGAGATGAGGGGGCTCTTGCTTCCGTCGCTTCGGGACCAAAAGGAATGAAGCGGCTGGATCCTGGTGCGCAAGGCGTCGATGCGCGAGGACTCGAAATTGTTGAAGCGCAGAATGACATGCTTATCGCCTATTCAACGGGTGTAGGCGCTACCGCCATCGAGGGAAATTTCGCTCCCGAGCTCGCTGAGGCGTTGGTGCGTCCTTACCAAAGCATCGAAACAGCATTTGCCTGGACTCAGCGCCGGGTGGCTCAGCGCACTTTTGGAGGACAAAAGCCTTGGACCAACAATTTGCTTTACGGAGAAGAGCTGTGTTTGATCTCCTGTGCGCCTGCCTACCTTGTGTCAGCGGGGGAGCAAGCAGGCATCAGCGCGGATCAAGCTAAACACATTTTGGCGTCATTTGGCTTTACGAACATACCGTTCGAGGACTGGCCGGAAAAGCTTTTAGAAAGTGCAGAACGGCTCAAGAGCCTTGAGGCAATGTTGAGCGAGGGGGATAACGAAGATCAGACTGGTGCACTACTGACTGAGGCCCGAACGGCTTTGAGCATTGCAGATTTTGCTCGTGCGGATGAACTTCTTGCGGAGGCAGCGAAGCGAGATCTAGCAGCAGGCTATAGCCGCTTGCAAAGTGCTGCAGAAGCGATCGAACAACGCGCGGAATTGGCAGAAATCGAAAGTCGCTTTGTAGATGCCGCCAACCTCTATTCGGAAGCGGCCAATTTGATGCTCGCGGTTGATCAAGCTGAATGGGCGAGATTGAAATACAATCAGGGTACGTTTCTCTACGAGGCAGGGAAGTATAGCGCCGAACGCGCTTTGCTTATACAGGCAGTCTCGACATTTCGCGAAGTGCTAAGAGTATACAGCTATGAGCACACACCACTCGATTGGGCGATGGCCCAGAACAATCTGGGAATCACGTTAGCAGAACTGGGAGAGCGTGGTGATCAGCCAGCACTTATTGAGGCGCTCGATGCATTTCGAGAGGCACTGAAGGTCTACAATAGAAGTCGTCTGTCCGATTGGGCTGAAACGCAGGTAAATATTGGAAATGTCCTTCTGGCTCTGTATGAGCGCGGGAAGGACGAAGCACTTGAGCCGTCGATAGGGGCATATCGTAAAGCTCTCTCTGTGCAGCGCCAAAAACACGAGCCGCTTGCCTGGGCCTCCACACAAAACAATCTAGGAATTGCTCTGGTGGCTCGCGGCGAGCGAGGAGATGAGGCAGCTCTGAAAGAGGCAGTTTTGTGCTTTCGTGAGGCGCTGCGAGAATACAGGCGAGAGCGACAACCGTTCGATTGGGCTATGACGCAAAATAATCTGGGTTATGCGCTTTCTGCATTGGGGGAAAATGGTGACGATCGTGCGCTGGACGAAGCAGTCGTTTCCTTTAGATATGCTTTGAATGAGTACACTAGAGAAAAAACTCCATTGGATTGGGCAATGGTCCAAAACAATCTCGGTGCGATATTGTTCGCTATTGGTGAGCAAGGTGATGATTTGGCCTTAGCGCAAGCGGTTGTCGCCTATCGTGAGGCGTTGAAGGAACTCACGCGCGATCGAAGTCCGTCCGATTGGGCAATGACCCAGTATAATTTGGGCTTGGCTCTAGCTGCTATGGATGAAGAGAATGGGGGTGAGACGCTTGAGGAAGCTATTGTAGCCTTTCGTCTCGCATTGTCCGAACGGACCCGCGAGCGTGATCCAGTGAAATGGGCATTTACTCAATACAACCTTGGCGTTGCCATCTTGGCTTTCGAGGAACGCGGGAATCGTTCGGGCGGTTCTGAAGCGGTTGATGCGTTATCCAGCGCGCTGGGTGTTTTTGCAGCCGAGCAGATGCAGGTAGAGCACGACACGGCCTTGCTGGCGCTTCGGCGCGCGCAGCTGCTAACCGGAAAGCTTCCAGTAGAGGCGAGGTGACAATACCAGTCGTGCTTACTATGTGATTACTTTTTGGCGTGAGCCCATGCTGGCGGATGGCCTAAGTCATTGAAAAATATGGCGCACCCAAGAGGATTCGAACCTCTGACCTCTGCCTTCGGAGGGCAGCGCTCTATCCAGCTGAGCTATGGGTGCAAACCGAAGCAGGTGAATACGGCAACCGGCGAGTGAGTGCAACGCCGGAGTGCGGTTTGCGCAGCGCTGGGTGCTTGCGCCTTGATCACTTTGGGCTAGGTCTGGAACAGACACAGATTCAGGAGCCAGACATGCGGACTTTCACCATTGCGATGACCGTCACAGCCATGGCGCTGTTGCTGGGCCTTCCGGCCTGCGGGGCACGGGAAGAGCCCAGCCCGGCAGTGCCTCAGGAAGAGCCCGCAGACCGAGCGGCGCAACTGGAAGCGCAGAAGGCTGCTTATGAGGCCGCGTTGAGCGAAGCGGAAGCTTCCCGAGGGGCAGGGGAGCCAGCCTTGTGGACGCTGCAGGACGAAGACACGACGCTTTACATATTTGGTACGGTGCACTTGCTCCGCCCGGAGTTGGAATGGCGCAGCGATGAGATGGATGCCGCCCTCGCGGAGGCTGATACGGTCGTCTTTGAGGCAGATGTCACAAGCCAGGCTGCGGCGTCCGAAATGATGAAGTTCATCTCCACACAAGGCATGCTGCAAAACGGTCAGCAATTGTCGAGTTTGCTCAGCGAACTGGAGCGCGCAGAGCTTCAAAAGGCGCTTGACCATGTCGGACTGCCACTCGGCGCGATTGAGCCGATGCGGCCGTGGTGGGCGGCGGTGAATCTCTCTGTTCTGCAGATCAAGAAGGAAGGCTTCGACCCGAATGCCGGCGTAGAAACCGTTCTGGGCGCAGAAGCTCGCGCGGCAGGCAAGTCATTCGCCTATCTGGAGACAATAGACGAGCAGTTGGGCCGTCTCGCCAATATGCCCACAGATGTGCAGGTCGATTTCCTTGTGAGCTCTGCCGAGTCCATCGAGGAGGGGGGAGATGTGCTCGATACGCTGGTGTCCGAGTGGGTTGATGGCGATGTGCACGGGATTGGCCTGCTCATGTCCAATCCGGACATGATGGGGTCAGACGATGTCTATGATGCACTGTTGAAGTCTCGTAACGAGATCTGGGTTGGCAAGATCGAAGCCATGCTGGAAGAGCCCGGCACGCGCTTGATCGCTGTCGGAGCCGGTCATCTGGCGGGCGAAGACAGCGTTATCGAAATGTTGGAAGCCAAAGGCTACGAGGTCGAGGGCCCGTAGGCGCTCATGTATCGGCAGACCGGCGGAGCGCCAACAGCGCTTGCTCGAGGATTTCTGCGCTGGCACAGCAGACGATCTGACCGCCGAGCTTTGGTTCGTTGCCACGCCAGTCCGTCGCGAGGCCACCTGCGCCCCGCACAACCGGGATCAGCGCGGCCACATCCCATGCTTTCAGACCGCTTTCCGCCACAAGGTCGATCGTGCCGGCGGCTAGCCGGGCATAAGCGTAGGCGTCCAGCCCATAGCGGCTGATCCGAGCTGTAGCTCTCAGATGGGTCCATGCGCCCTGTTCGGCGGGGTTCAGGATAAAGGGATCTGTCGTGGAGATGACTGCTTCGCGGAGGTCTCGGCAGTCGGAGACCTGGATCGGTGTTTGTGTCCCCGCGCGCTGAACCGCTGCACCCCCCGGCCAGCCGAGATAACGCTCGTCCAGAACGGGCTGGTCAATGATGCCGATGACGGGCGTGCCCGTTTCATCGCACAAGGCAATCAATGTGGTCCAACTCGGTAGGCCGGCTACGAAAGCGCGCGTGCCATCTATCGGATCCAGTAACCAAGTGAACCCGTTCTTCGAAGGTTTAGCGGGGAATTCCTCGCCAGTGACGCCGTGATCGGGCCGTTCCGCTTCGATCAGGGCGCGCATCGCCGCTTCGGCGCCCGTGTCGGCGGCCGTCACGGGGTCAAATTCGGCGTGGGGTATTGTGATCTTGTTGTCGACGGCATCCAGTGCACGAAAATGCGGCCGGATCGCTGACCAGGCCGCATCTGCGAGACGACCTGCAAAGGTCAGCTCATCTTCGAGGGAGTAGGAATTTGTCATGCGGGCATGGGATTGCCCCGCCCCGGGCTGGGCGTCAAGCGACGCCCGTGCTGCTGGTGTCGCCTTCCAGCGCCTTGGCCAGTTCCAGGAGGCGTTTGCGGGGGCGCTCGCCGAGGCGATAGTAGGCGCGAACCAGTTCCAACGTCTCTTTTTGCGAAAGAATATCACCTTCCATGCGTTCGGCGTCATTCGCGGCATCCGGTGCGTCTGCTGCGGGAATGCCGTCGAAGAAGTATTGCACTGAGACGTTCATGGCTTTCGCCAGTTCATAGAGTCGAGATGCCGTGATGCGGTTGGCACCGCATTCATACTTCTGGATCTGCTGGAAACGCACGCCTACCTGACTCGCAAGGTCCTGTTGGGTCATGCCCAGCAGGCGGCGGCGGCGGCGAAGGCGTTTGCCTACGTGCAGGTCGGTTTCATCAGCCATGTTCAGCTCCTTGCGGATGGGACCGCTCTCAGTCCCAAAACGGGATGTTCGGGCTGGTCTCTCGCAAATGGCGTGCCGGTGGTCACATTTGCCTAAAATTTGGGCTGCATTTCCAAATTGCAGGAATTTGCCAAATCATCGGTTGCGTTTTGTGCGCCGCAACATAAATCTGGTCTTGCACTCCGGTGCAGACGCCTCTGGCGTTTCCTCCCTTTGACCTTGGCCGCGCTCTCGTAGCGCGGCCTTTTTTTTGGAAGTAACGCGGATCTGTTGCAATTGCAGGGTATTCCGACGATCAGCGCCGACCGATCTGGGTCGCGACGTCGAGGATTTCGACGACAATAGCGGACAAGACTTGCTGCATTTGCGCAAAGCCGGCACTGGTCTCGACCGCTTGTTCATCCATGTACAGTCCGCGATTAATCTCGATCTGTACCGCATGGAAGTCTCGCTTGGGGCGGCCATAACGACGTGTCGTATACCCTCCTGCATAGGGCGCATTCCGCGCAACGCTGAACCCGTTCGCTCGGAATGCGCGCTCAATTCGCCCCGTCAGACGTGGGTCACAGCTGGAGCCGAACCGGTCCCCCAACACAATATCTGCCAGATTGCGACGCCCAGGCTGGACGCTGGGCATTGAGTGGCAGTCAATAAGGAAGGCCCGGCCGTGCCGCTCCTTCAGACTGCCCAGCTCAGTCGCCAGGCACTGGTGATAGATGTCGTGAATGCCAGACAGGCGCGCTTCTCCTTCTGATCGGGTAAGGCGGCGCGCATAAATCGCCTCTCCCCTGGCTGCGACACGCGGCAAGCAGCCGAGCCCGGCTTCCACACGCGCTGTCGGCATGCCGCAGGGGCGAGGGACTCCATCACTGAACATGTTCGGGTCGAGTTCCCGTGGGTCGCGATTGAGATCAGCGACTGTGCGAGCATATTTCGCCGCCATGAGTATGCCGCCCTGCTCAGGAACGGCGCTGAACAACTCGTCCACGAACGCATCTTCCGTCCGGCGTACGGTGTCCACCGGTACGCAGAGTGCCTCGCGCATCTCATGTGGATAGAGACTGCCCGAATGTGGCGAGGCAAAAATGACTGGCGCCAACATTTTTTCCGGGGTTACCAGCCGGTACGGCGTTTCATAACGAGGCGTGGCCGCAGGGCTGTCCTGCGAACCGGCCGTTCGCTGAAAATGCTCAGGTCTGTCAAGAAATTGGGGGGCGTCTGTCATTCAGCACATCGTTTCTTTGTTTGCCTGAAGGTCAAGCCTTTTCACGAGAATCCAGCCGGTGCCCGCAGTAATTTCCGACTTTAAGTCCGCAGATATTCACGCCTGATTTACCGAACTGCGTCTTTATGCTTAGGGTTCTACCGAGAAGAGGGTATTCCGCGTGACCAAGATTTTGCTGGCCGAAGATGACGATTCCATGCGCTTGTTCCTGGCCGCCGCTCTGCGTCGCGCCGGACACGAGATCCAGGATTACGCTGACGGCGAAAGCGCGTTGTCCGCGTTGGAGCGCGAAGTGTTCGATCTGCTGCTGACCGATATTGTCATGCCCGGCCTTGATGGAATCGAACTGGCACGCCGGGGCGCCGAACTCGACCCGGCCATGAAAATCGTCTTCATTACGGGGTTCGCCGCCGTGGCGCTCTCCTCCGGGGCTCCGACACCTGCAGGCGCGAAAGTGCTGTCCAAACCCTTCCATCTCCGCGAAATCGTGGATGAGGTCGACAAGGTGATGGCGGCCTGATGGGGCGGGGCTCCGACATTGAGCCTCCCAAGCTGCTGAAATCCCTATCCCATGACGCTGGCCGGCACTTCTTTGATGCGCCGGCTGCGATGAGTATGGATGAATGCATGCTGCGCCTGAATTTTCTGGATGGCGCGAACATAGTGTCTCTTACGCCCTCGGAGCTTGGACATTGGTTGTCTTTCGAGTTTGAGGGACATGCCTTTTCCGCAAATGATCCGTTTGGCGAAGTCTGGTTTTTTGCCGAAGATCCTGCGACACCGGAGCCAATACTGCAGAAAATTGCGCTCTGCGTCGTTACACCGCCAAACCCGGCTTGACGGCGCGCGCTGAATTATCCATTACCCCTGCTTCCGAATGGATCGGGCGGTTAGCTCAGTGGTAGAGCACTACGTTGACATCGTAGGGGTCACAAGTTCGAACCTTGTACCGCCCACCATTCCGAAGTCTTCCGAAACCTCCTGAAACCTGCCGCGTTGTTTTAAAAAATGACGGGATGTTTCCATGATTGATCCAGATTTGCCGGACGCCAATATGTTTGTCGTCTATTATACCGGCGGGAAAATGCTGCAGGCCTCCAATATCTCGCTGATGACCAGGAAGCTGGATGAACGTCTGTTTCTTGTTTCGACGCCGGAGACGCAGTCCAGACTCTACCACCACGTCAAACGCCTGGCCCAGCCGGACGCCCTGTTCGTCGGTCGCTTGGACTCCCTGCCCAAATTCAAAGGGATGGAAGAAGGCACCACGAAATGGGTCCGCCGTATGATGGACGTATAAAAAAGGAAGGCGAACTGGCCGCCTTCCTTCATGTTCGTTTCAATTCCGGGGCAGGGGCCTTGTCCTAGCCGTCAAGGTCAACCATCGGTTCGCGATCCCAATGGCGGAGCTTGCCGAGTGTCTTCACGAAACCGGGCACATCTCCGGTCTTGCTGAGCGCGACGCAGCCCTCATCCTTCGCATCCCAGACGCTGGCCTTCTCCATGAGAGGTTGGGCCGTTTCGACATAGCCGATGAATTTGCAATGCGCGAACGCGTCGGCCACGAAATCCCGGCTAGGGGCGTCGTTCTTGACCATGTCTGCCCCCTCTTCGGAGATCAGCAGGGCGACGGCATCGAAGAGGACCGATGGACCGCCATCGATTTTCTCGTCGGCCTCCATGTGCGACCCGTCACTGAGTGTGATGCCGCCCACTTTCGGGCTGATTAGCATCGTCATGCCGCCAGCGGAGGTCACTTCCTTCTTCAGCGCGTTCAGGAGGTCTGCATCCGCGCCGTCCGTAGCAAAGATACCCAGTTTTCGGCCTGCGAAACTGTCTGGAGCGTTCTTCAGGATGCTCAGGGGATCGGAAGCAGGCAAGTCCGTGATGGGAGGGCTGGCCGGATCAGCCGCTGGCGGCATGTCGGTTACGCCGAGGCCATCCGCCACTTTTTTCGCCAAGTCTTCATCGATGTTCAGCAGGTGAGACAGCATGCGAAGACGGATTTCCATCTTCTGAACCTTGCTGAGCTCGAAGGTCAGGGCGTCTGCCATGTGTTTTTGCTCGACCTTGGTCTGGCTCACATAGAATTGGCGGGCCTGGCTGTAATGATCGGCGAAGGATTCCGGGCGCAGGCGCGTCTTTTCTCCGCCAACCGGCTCGGCATAGGATCGATACCCCTTGGCGGGATCTTCGCGCGGTCCGCCTTCTTCCGGTCCCCAGCTGTTCGGTTCGTAATTGGCGCGGCCTTTGGGATTCTCCATCGCCATATGGCCATCCTGCTGGAAATGGCGCATCGGGCATTGCGGACGGTTGATCGGGATATGTGTAAAGTTCGGGCCACCAAGGCGCTTCAACTGGGTGTCGAGATAGGAGAAGTTACGGCCCTGCAGCAGCGGGTCGGCCGTGAAGTCGACGCCGGGCACGATATTCTGTGTGCAGAAGGCGACCTGTTCAGTCTCAGCGAAGAAATTGTCGACGACGCGGTTCAGGACCATGCGTCCGACAATGCGGACGGGCACTTGTTCTTCCGGAATGATCTTGGTCGCATCCAGTACGTCGAACTCAACATTCTCGGCAAATTCCTCGTCGAACAATTGCACACCGAGTTCCCATTCCGGATAGTCGCCCATCTGGATGGCATCCCACATGTCGCGGCGGTGGAAGTCCGGGTCGGCGCCATTGATCTTCAGGGCTTCGTTCCAAGCTACCGATTGCAGGCCCTGCTTTGGTTTCCAGTGGAACTTCACAAAGGTTGCTTTGCCTTCGGCATTCACAAACCGGAATGTGTGGACGCCGAAGCCTTCCATGAACCGCAGGGAACGGGGAATGGTCCGGTCGGACATGATCCACATGACCATGTTCATGGATTCCGGAGACAGGGAGATGAAATCCCAGAAGTTGTCATGTGCTGTCTGGGCCTGCGGGAAGCCCCGGTCCGGTGCCGGCTTGGCCGCATGAATCAGGTCTGGAAACTTGATGGCGTCCTGAATGAAGAAGACAGGAATGTTGTTGCCCACAATATCCCAGTTGCCTTCTTTCGTGTAGAACTTCACGGCGAAACCCCGCACATCGCGCGCAAGATCGGGCGAGCCCTTATTGCCAGCCACAGTAGAGAAGCGGGCGAAGACATTGGTCTTCTCACCTTTTCTCTGGAAAATGTCTGCCGTGGTGACGTCCTCAAGCGTATCCAGTGTCTCGAAATAGCCATGCGCACCGTAGCCGCGGGCATGCACGACGCGCTCAGGAATGCGCTCATGGTCGAAGTGGAAAATCTTTTCACGGAAGATGAAGTCTTCGGTCAGCATCGGTCCGCGCGCGCCCGCTTTCAGATGGTTCTGGTCGTCGGCAATGGGCACGCCTTGCTGGGTGGTCATGGTCTCGTAGCCATCCTCAGTTGACTGATGAGGTGCGCCGCCCTCGTCGAGGGAAAGATCTGGTTTGTCGGACATGAGAGAAATCCATCTGCTGGTTGGAGGGTGTTCTAATCAACTGCGCGACGGGCTCATTGGTTCCTCGCATATGCGGCTTTCATCCCCCTTCGAGGGAATCCAATGAAAGGGGGCGGCTCCAGAAAACAGAACCGCCCCTCAAAATTTCTGCTATGCCTGTATTCAGCCCAAGCTGTCCGCAAAGGCTTCGCCAGAGCGGGCGCTCGAATAGGCTTCTTCCAGAAGGGCGCGGGACTGGCCCTGGACTTCGGACTTTTCAAGGCGATCCTTGATCGAGTCGGCCAGGTGTTCTTCGCCGTCATCAATCGCCTCAAGGGCAGCTTTTCTGTCGTCCTGAAACATGGACGAGAACTCGGTCAAGGCGCGATGAAGCGACCCAAGCGTACCACCCTCAGTTTGGGGTTCGCCGCCGAGAGTACGGACCTGCTGCTGGAAGCGGCTGATCAGTGCTGCGCGATCACTGGCGCGCTTCTGGAACTGGGTGCGAAACGCAAAACTCTCATCTGAGAGTTCAGCGCATTTCTCATAGCCTTTGCGGCTGTCGATCAGTACCTTGGTGACGTCATTGAGGGCGTCAATTTCGGTTTTGTTGATTGTGTCGGTCATTTGGAAACTCCTCGTTGTCTGTCCTGACCAACAGGGAGACAAGGCATGAGTTCCAGACAGAAAACCTTAAATGACGGACATGATCAAAGGCGCTTAGCCCTCGAACGGGTCTTTCATCAGGATTACGTCTTCGCGCTCCGGCGACGTGGAGACCAGCGCGCACGGTTTGCCGACCAGTTCTTCGAGGCGGCGCACATATTTGACCGCTTCTGCCGGAAGGTCCGCCCAGGATCGCGCACCGGCGGTTGAGCCTTTCCAGCCCTGAAGCGTCTCATAGACGGGCTCTACGGCGGCCTGATCGGTCAGGCCGGCAGGGTAGTGGTCAATCGTCTCGCCATTCAGCCTGTAGGCGACGCAGACCTTGATCTCGTCAAAGCCGTCCAGCACGTCGAGCTTGGTCAGGGCGAGGCCGGTGACGCCGGAGGTCGCGCAGGCCTGACGTACCATGACGCTGTCGAACCAGCCGCAGCGGCGGGCGCGGCCTGTGTTCACGCCGACTTCGCGGCCGACCGTGCCGAGGCGTTCGCCGATCTCATTGTCCTGTTCGGTGGGGAAGGGGCCGGAACCGACGCGCGTCGTGTACGCTTTGGCGAGGCCCAACACATAGGAGATTGCGCCGGGGCCAACGCCTGAGCCGGCAGAGGCATTTCCTGCCACCACATTGGACGATGTGACGAAGGGATACGTGCCGTGGTCAACATCCAGCATCACGCCTTGAGCGCCTTCGAACAGAATGCGACTGCCTGCGCGGACCTGTTCGTCGAGCAGTTTCCAGACCGGCTTGGCATAGGCCAGGATCTGGTCAGCGATCTTGAGCAGTTCTGCTTTCAGCTCGGCGCCGTCTGGTTCTGGCAAGCCGACACCGATGCGCAGCGGCTTGTGGTGGGCCAGAAGGCGCTCGATCTTCATGTCGAGGGCGGCGGGGTCTGCAAGGTCTGCGACGCGGATGGCGCGGCGGCCGACGCGGTCTTCATAGGCCGGGCCGATGCCGCGCTTCGTGGTGCCGATCTGGCCAGCGCCGAGCGCGCCTTCGCGGGCGGCGTCGATGTCCTTGTGCCACGGGAGAATGAGCGAGGCATTGTCAGCGAGCACGAGCGTCTCAGGCGTGACTTCGACGCCCTGGGCCTGAATGCCCTTTATTTCTTCCAGCATGTGCCATGGATCGACCACGACGCCATTGCCGATCACCGAGAGCTTGCCGCCGCGCACGAGGCCGGAGGGCAGCAGGGCCAGCTTGAACACCTTGCCGTCAATGACCAGCGTGTGGCCAGCATTGTGCCCGCCCTGAAAGCGGACGACCACATCGGCGCGGCTGGACAGCCAGTCGACGATCTTGCCCTTGCCTTCGTCGCCCCATTGGGCCCCGACAACCACTACTCCGGTCATGATTCCTGCTCCTGCAAAGTCCGCGGCGACATGGGCAGGATTTGGCCACCAATTGCAAGAGGGGGGAATGAAATCCCTTTGTCGCAGGCGGGCGCGGATGCGCCCCTATCCGGACACGCGGCCTGCGCTCCGGCAATCCATCTGCATGTGGAGGGGCCTCAGCCGGACTCCTCCCATGTCGCCTCAAGCGAGGCATTGAGGAGCCCCGGCAGGGCCGTGGACAGCGCCCCGAGTTCCGGGGACAGCCGGAACGCGCTGTGTGCATGTCCCGTCATGGGCCTTGGTTCGCCGCTGGCCTTGAGGCGCTGGAGGGAGCGGGCAAGGCGCTTGGCGGCGCTGTCCGGGGATTTCAGGACGCGGCGGATCGCCCGGATGCGCGCGAGCAGTCTCGCGGTCGGGACCGGTCCTTGTGGTCCATAAGTGGTCCCGAAAGTGTCCATAACCGGTCCAGACGGAAATGGACCGCCCGCACGGGGCGGCAGCGCGAAACAGGGGTCTGCCGCGCCGGGGAAGGTGACCAGCTCGACGCCCTCCGGCAGGCCGGGGGCTGGCGCGCGCTTGCGCGGCGGCGCGAACACGATGTGCAGGCTGAGCGCCATGAGGGTGAGCAGCCGCCGGACGATCTGTTCAATTTGTTTCAACCGGCCATTCGCCTTGGCACGGCGCGTGCGCGGCATCTTTTCGGGCCGCAAATGCAGATTGTCGCGCGCGACCAGATCGGTCAGCGCGCGCTCGGCAACTTCCAGCCCCATGCTGAGGAAAGACCGGTCAACACTCATGGGCCCAAGTGTGAGGGCGATGTGCGTCAGACGAACTGGGGGACGCTTATCCTCGTGAGCGGGGGCGATAGGAGAGGACAAATCCTCGCTAATTTCATGAGGTGGAGGCTTTGTTCGTATCTTCTGCTTTGGGCGCATTTCCAGACGTAAGGATTCGCGCTTGATCAGATCAATTTTGACCCTTCGTCATCGATCGCGCTACAGAAACCAATGACTTAAGTCGCCCTAAAATGGCCGCTCGCAATCTTCATTGAAGCACATGTAAGCATTTTGCTTTTTGTGATGATGGATCTATTCTGCGTTCGGATCGAAGCGGAGATCGCATGTTCGGGAACAAAAAGAAGAAACGAAAAGTTCTGAGACTGCTCGATGACGCGGCGGACAACTTTCAGTTCCCAATGCTCGACAATGGAAACTTATATCTGGCCGCATCGCGCTTATCGGTTTTTTGCAACGATCGAGACTGGGCATTCGTTTTCGAGATCTTTGGGTTTTCACCCAGAGCTGGTCAACCTGACCTGAGTGTGCAGACAATTGCCTCGTCAGTTGAGAACAGAAACCCTCGATCCAACTATGCTAGCGATGAGGCTTACAACAACTACCTTAAACACAATCAAAATTACGAATTCAGAAGTTTCTTTCCCATAGAGAACGACGACTGGATCGACGAAGAAAATCCAGAGCTAGTCGCGTTATCGGGTGAGGTTATAATTCGAGGCAAATCTATTCCGCTTCCGTCAAACCCAGAGTATGAGGCGGCCGGCATCCGCTTGGAGTTTGATCGGCCAGCTGTTCACGAACTATGCAGACTGCTCGCCGAACAACACCGAGAGCTGTTACTTGCCTCGCAAACGGAGCGGAAAACAAATCTCCCTAATTCACTGCCGCATTTGATTACTCTCGATGATTGGCAGCACCCAGATTTAGCCAACGGGCAAAAACCAAGTGAGGTTGCCACGTTCAGTAAACTCGCCAATGTCGTTCAAACTGGAGACCCCAACAAGTTTTCAATCGGCGAAGCCGGAAATACAAATTGGCGTAATTGGCCAGAAGGTGGCCTTCTCTAAAGCGCCCGAAAGCACTTTGAGAGCTCACAGGCGATCATCGGAGAGAGTCCTATTCTCGCCCCACAACGGCCGCTCGCAGATTCCGAAAAGGGCGCAAAGCCAGACATTAGAATCTCAGCACCATCCGGCGGCTTTTGGCCCTAACCCGCCTTTCGGCGATCAAAAACCGATGACTGCTCTTGGCGTCAGAACGGACGTTGGCATTTATAGAAAAATGTCGCTACTTGATTACCACTTAGAACAACGAGCAGTGCGAATGCCGACAGCCGAACACTTTTGGGATTGGTTCCTGCAGCACGAAGAAGAACTTCGCAGCATTAGGCGAGACCGCAGGCTGTTTCAGCTACTGGGAGAGCATTTGCTGATTTTGGACATTCCCAAATGGGAAATTGGACCGTTTGATACGAATGGTTCCAAGCACTTTCTGGCGCTGTCAGGGTCCAAGGTTACTGAGACCGGTAAGAGAAATCGCGAACAACTTCTCGAGATGGACGCTCCATCGACTTGGATGATTTTGCCTTTTCGACCACCGAAACGATGGAGCCGTCAGTTTCAATGGGGACCTGATAGGGTGAGCATCAATGCGAATGGTTGGCTATTCGAGGTCCATAAATTTGATGATGGCATGTTCGACCTAATTCTGCATTCCGACATTCACGAGATTTCGAACGCCGCGGAGAAGAGAGACGCTCTAATCACAGCGCTAGACAATGAGTTGGGAGAGGCCGGCATGATCGAGAAAATCAACGCCGTTGAGTTGCGTGTAAATGTAGATTCATCTGATCGCGAGCGATTGATACCGATGAGCCACCTTAAAGAAATTATCTTGTCTGAAGCCCGCAAGCGGTAGGGCAGCTCCCGGCGTCGAAGGGATCAATCCTGCTTTAGTCCATTGTCGGCCAAACCGGACGAAACCGACTATTGAAAATCCGAAAAAGTTCTGCATCGATGCCCTGGCGGATTCTTGTCAGACGGTTCAACAGCTCGTCGCTGTAGCCTCTTTTTTCCCACCTAAACTGATGACCCATAATCCATCTCGGCATCTGCCATATCTGAGAGATGAGCTCTGGTGATGACAAAACTTCATCAATCTCCAGCTCTTTGAGTTCTTCGATCAGAATTTCCAGTTGTTGGAGGTTCGCGCGTGCGTGGTCGTCACCTCTATCATAACGTAGTTCAATCAAGGGACCATTTTGTCCTTTGATACCACCATCAACCTTCCAGTAACTCGCAAAATCCTGGTCGCTCATAAGTTTACCTGTGTTGGAATTACGAAAACACCAATAGACGGGAAAATCTCTAACGTCCCTTCCTGCCCCAAAGCTGTCTAAATGGCTGGTTTTGAGTTATTTTGCCATTCGAGTATCGAGAATTTCTGACCGCTTCTGGCGATTTCTTGCCCCTCAGAAATCTGGCGGGATTAGAAAAAAATTCAGGGGAAATTCTAGATAGCTGATCGCGCGTTAGTCGGTCTTAGCCGGGATCGAGGGCAGCTTTTGGCCCTTTTTGGACATCGGCGAGGGTCGACGTGAGTGGCTTAAGTCGCCCCAAGAAGGACGCTGGCGATGTCTTTTCTGGCGGAGGAGCGGACCAAGGCCGTGTTGCTCAATCCGTTTTCGATGCAGGTTGAAATACGTCTTCTATCCTCATTTCGAAGGCAGCGGCCAGCTCGAAGGCGAGCGGCAAAGAAGGATCAAAACGACCGTTCTCGATCGATATGATCGAATTGCGAGACACGCCAACCCTCGCTGCGAGCTCTGATTGGCTCCAACCCCGTTCGCGGCGCAGCGATTTCATTCGGTTCTTCATTGGCTGTTACTCAGATCGCGACATCCAGTATCGCCATCCTGCACTGAGCAAGAGCGTGCAGACCATTTGCGCAAGCACCACGCTCATGAAGCCGCCAGTGAAGGCCATCAAGACGAGTTTTCTATCCGGGGCGGCTACGTCCCCGAGACTTCCAGAAACAGCAACAATCGCATTCTGCAAGGCAGGAAAAGAGAGCAAAATTGCGATGGTCCCAGCGCCCGCGAGCCAGCCCCATTGGCTCGAGAAACGGGCGGCGCTGCGGTGCCACTCGTCGAATTTCTGATGCTTCTGGATCGCAAGCACGAAGCTCGCAACCACGGTCCCCGTCGCGGCAATGCCTGCGCACAAGTAGACGACGGATTCGGGTTGCTGTTTCAGCCAGGGAATTGCGGCAATGAACATGACCGGTAGACCGATCATGATCGTGGTGAGCGCGAGCATTGAATAGGGTTTATTGAGCCAAGACATTGTGCGTTCCTTTATTGCGTCGCCTGCAGAGGCTCTGAAGCGACTGAGATATGCAAAGCTTACTTGGCATGCCCAAACTGAAATGACAAGTGTGCTTTGCATGCAATGCTGAAACAAACTGTGTAGATGGATTTTCAAACGCTAAAATAGACCGCTGCGCCGACGCCGAGAATAGACCTGAGCTGAGCGGCTTAAACTCGCCCCAAGTCGGCCACTCAGCGATTCTTACGCGATGACCACTCTTGGCGATTTTCTGACATTCAATTTCGTTTAGCCGTTTCGGCTGCTTTCGGGATGAACCGGTCTCCCGAGCATTGGTTCGCCTGAGGTTCCAAGTCACCCTCAAGCCCCTCACACCAGCTCATAATCCTCCAGCTTCACCTCGGCGACGGCGTCGGCATAGGCGCGGGTGTGGCCGGACCAGTTCTGGGTGATCTTGCCGGAGCCGGTCTTGTACCAGCTGTTGCAGGCCGGATCGGCCCAGACCGTTTTCGAGAGCTTTTCCTGCAGATCCTTGTTGAAGGCCTCCTGGGCCGCTTCGGTCGGAACGAGGGCGGCGGCGCCTTTCTCGTCCAGCGCTTGCAGGGCCTTAATCGTGTATTCGACCTGACGCTCCAGCATGAAGGTGATGGAGTTGTGGCCGAGATTGGTGTTCGGGCCGTAGAGGACAAAGAGGTTCGGGAACCCGTTCACGGTGATGCCGAGATAGGCTTCCGGGCCGTCGTTCCACTGATCTGCGATCGTCACGCCATTGCGGCCGACCACGTCGACAGACCAGCGCCAGCCCGTCGTTTCGAACCCTGTGGCAAAGGCGATCACGTCGTATTCATGCACCTGGCCGTCTACCGTTTTGATGCCCTCCGGCACGATCTCCGCGATGTGCTCGGTGACAAGGTCGACATTCGGTTCCATCAGCGTGGTGAGATAGTCGTCTGAAATCAGAATACGGCGGCAGCCGACCGGATAGTCCGGCGTCAGCTTCTTGCGCATCTCTTCATCAGGGACCTGTTCCTGAAGGTGATCAGTGGCCAGCCGCGTGAAATGGGCCCGGCCTTCAGGTGTCCATTCGAAAGCCTGCCAGAAGAAATAGTCGGCATTCTCATAGATCAGCTTGCGGTTCATTTCCGCGAATTCCATCGCCTTTTCCGGGATGGTGAACATCAGCGCCATTTCCTCTGGCGCAATGAAGCGGTCATTGCGGGGGATGACCCAATTGGGCGAGCGCTGGAACACGCCGACCTTGGCGCAGGTCTTGGCGACTTCGGGAATGATCTGCACCGCGCTGGCGGCAGAGCCCACAATGCCGATCCGCTTGCCTTCCAGTTCAACCGAATGGTCCCATTCGGCAGAATGCATCACCGGTCCGTTGAAGCTGTCCTTGCCGGGAATGTCCGGCCAGAAGGGGCGGTTCAGCTGCCCCAGCGCGCCGATCACAGCATCCGCCTCTAGCGTGTCGCCCTTCGCTGTGGTGACGGTCCATTTCTTTGTGCCTTCGTCCCAGACGGCTTTTTCCGCAGCCTCGTTCAGGCGGAGGTTCGGGCGCAACTGGAAACGATCTGTGATCTCCTCGGCATAGGCCTGAATTTCGGGCTGCTGCGGATAGACGCGCGTCCAGTTCATCGACTGCGCAAAGGAGAGCTGGTAGGCGGCGACGGGAACGTCACAAGCACATCCCGGATAGGTGTTTTGCGCCCAGGTGCCGCCGACCCGGTCTGCCTGTTCCAGAATCGTGAAATCGTAGCCGGCTTCCTGCAGCTTGATGGCGGCGGTCAGTCCGCCCAGGCCAGCGCCGATGATGACGATATGCTTGTCCGGCATGCGTGTATCCTCCCATTATTTTTATGGGAGAAGAGTGTCACGATACCTGCGTTTCACAAGGGGTTCCGCCGCGCGAGCCTTACCCGTCGAATTTGTAGGATATGCGCACGCCGATATTGTCCAGGCCCTGATTGCGGCCATTGCCGAGAATCTGGCCGTGACTGAGATGTTCATAGAGCAGCTCTGCGCCCCAGGCCTCGTTGATGTCATAGTGCAGACCAAACGTGGTGCGGAACAGGTCGCGTGACCCGAGCAGGACATGGTCTTCGGTGAACGCATCACCTTCCGGGCTGCCCTGCGGGAAGGGGCTGTTCAGTTCGCCATCATGCAGCACATAGCCCACGCTCGGTTCAAAGGACCATTTGTCCGAGAAAGGGAAGGACCAATGCAATCCGACGCCGCCAAAGCTTGTATTGCTGTTGGTGCTCAGGCTGCCCATCACATAGGGCTTGGGACTCCAGATCAGGTCCAGAAACTCCGGGGATTTAAAAAGGAGCTCGGCGCTGATGTTCTGGCCGGGCTCCTTATTGGCATTGTTGCAGTCGGTGACGCAGATATTTTCCTGCATCACGCCCAGCCGGGCTTCGCTCAGAATATCGGCCTGCGCGGATCCGGCGAAGACGGTTGTGGCGGAAAACAGCAAAATGGCGGCGCGGTTCATACATTACCCCGAATTAACGTTAATACACAAAGATGGAAGTCAATGCGGCACCGTCAAGCGCGTTCCGTCAGCTTTTTCCTCGCGCCCAGCGTTGGGTGGCATTTGCGACACGTTCACCGAACAATTCCGCCGTCTTCAGATCAGCCGCGTCGGGCCCATCTTCGGCGGATAGATCGGTGAGGGCCTGTGTGGCGAGTCCATTGGAATGCCCAGCGCGGTTGAGCGCTTCCGAGAAATCGTGGCCCGAAGCATTGAACCCGGACTTCATGCCGAAATTCACCCAGATCATGCCTTGCTGCGCGGCGAGCGTGGCGAACTGGGCGAGCGTGCCGGACTTGTCGCCGGCCAGAGAGCCGGAATTGGTGAAGCCTGCGGCGATCTTGTCTTTCCAGGCATCGGTGAACCAGGCCTTGGACGAGGCATCCATGAACTGTTTCATTGGTGCCGAGGCGGAGCCCATATAAGTCGGCGCGCCAAAGATGATGGCGTCGGCCGCAGCCAGCTCGTCCCAAGGGCCGGTGTCGGGGGAGGCGAGATCTTCGGCCTTGTAGAGCGTGACCTCGGTGCCGGTGGTTGTGGCGCCCTTGCGCACATGTTCGGCAACCTTGGCCGTGTGGCCATAGCCGGAGTGATATACGATAGCGATCTTGGTCATGAGGATGTCCTTTCGTGGTGAAAGGAGCAAATAGGGCGGGCGATCCCCCGGATCAGCCCGCCCCATTCGAATAGGATTTATGCAAGTCCGGTATGAAAGCCGGCCTGAATTACTAGAAGGTCAGCACTTTCGCATAGCGTACCTGAGGCAAGGCCTCGAGCGTCTCCATCATGTCTGCGGGTGGCACCGCATCAATGCCAATCAGCGCAATCGCCTCCTCGCCAGCCGCTGTGCGGCCGAGATGGAAGGTGGCGATGTTGATGCCGGATTCGCCCAGCAACTGGCCGAGCGCGCCGATGAAGCCCGGCTTGTCGAGATTGTTGACGTAGAGTGTGACCGGCGAGAAATCGCCTTCCAGCGCCATGCCCTTCACTTCGACAATGCGGGGCTGACCGGCGATGATCGTGCCGGCCAGCGTGCGCCAGCCGCCCTCGGGGGCGTTCTTCGTTGCCTTGGTCTTCACCTTGACGCGGATCAGGCTGTCATAGACCGGGCTGTCCTCGGTCTTGGTCTCGGTCAGCTTGACGCCGCTGTCGGCAAGGATTGCCGGGGCGGACACCATGTTCACATCACCGCGCGAGGCACGCAGCAGGCCAGCCAGCAGGGCGGCGGTGAGCGGCTTGCGGTTCAGGTCAGCGACTTCGCCTTCATATTCGATGACGACTTCATCATAGCCGAAATCCGAAATCTGGCCTGCAAAACTGCCGAGCTTTTCGGCAAGCGCCGCAAATGGCTTGATGCGGGGGGCTTCCTCGGCCGTGATCGACGGCATGTTGAGTGCGTTGGTCACGGCGCCGGAGAGCAGATAGTCCGACATCTGTTCGGCAACCTGCAGGGCGACATTTTCCTGTGCCTCGGCCGTTGCCGCGCCAAGGTGCGGCGTGGCGATGAAGTTCTTTGTGCCGAACAGCAAATTGTCCTTGGCGGGCTCCACCGCAAACACGTCAAAGGCAGCGGCCTGGATATGCCCGCTTTCGAGCAGGTCTTTCACGGCTTCCTCGTCGACAAGGCCGCCGCGGGCACAGTTGACCAGGATCAGGCCTTTCTTTGTCTTCTCCAATGCTTCGCGGGAGAGGACATTCCTGGTCTGCTCCGTCAGCGGAACGTGTAGCGTGATGACGTCTGCGCGGGTGAGCAGGTCTTCGAGTTCAACCTTTTCGACCCCCAGTTCCACGGCGCGTTCGTCCGTCAGGAACGGATCATAGGCAGCGACCTTCATCTTCAGGCCGATGGCGCGCTCGGCAACACGGCTGCCGATATTACCACAGCCGATCAGGCCGAGCGTCTTGTAGGAAACTTCCGTGCCCATATAGCCAGACTTCGGCCATTTGCCCTCTTGCGTCTCGGCATTCGCCGCAGGGATCTGGCGGGCGGCGGCGAACATCATTGCGATGGCATGCTCGGCCGTCGTGATGGCGTTGCCGAAGGGCGTGTTCATGACGACCACGCCCTTGGCGGTGGCGGCCTTGATGTCGATATTGTCAACGCCAATACCGGCGCGGCCAATGACTTTCAGGTTCTTGGCGGCGGCGATGACGTCCGCATTCGGCTTGCAGGCGGACCGGACGGCGAGGCCGTCATACTGCGGAATGATCTCGATCAGCTCGTCTTTCGACAAGCCGACCTTGATATCGGTTTCAATGCCGCGGGCCTTGAAGATGTCCACGGCGGCGGGGCTGAGTTTGTCAGCAATCAGAACTTTGGTCATTTCAGTATCTCTTTTGAAAAGTAGCGCGGGCTAGAGCGTTGCGGCCTGTTCGGCGAAGGCCCAGTCGAGCCATGGCGTCAGCTTGGCGACATCGGATGGCTCAACAGAGCCGCCACACCAGATGCGCAGTCCCGGAGGGGCCTTGGCGTATCCGGCCGCATCAAAGCAGGCATTCTCGGCTTCGAGCCGCTTCATCATGGCCTTCACGAAAGCGCGCTGGGCGTCCTCGTCGAGACCGGCCACGCGGGGATCAACGATCTTGAAGGTCACGCCCGTATTGGAGCGGACATCCGCATCCGGACAGAGGAAATCGACCCAGTCGGTCTTGGCGACCCAGTCCGTGAGATGCGCAAGGCTCTCATCGGAGCGGGCCTTCATGCCGGTCCAGCCGCCGAGGCTTTCGCACCAGTCGAGCGCCTGAAGATAGTCTTCCACGCACAGCATGCTTGGCGTGTTGATCGTGGCGCCTGCGAAGAGGTCCTCGTTCAGCTTGCCGCCCTTGGTCATGCGGAACAGCTTCGGCAGGGCGCGATCCGGCGTATAGGTTTCGAGACGGCGGACGGCGTTCGGCGACAGGATCAGCATGCCGTGGGCCGCTTCGCCGCCAAGGCATTTCTGCCAGGAATAGGTCACGACATCGAGCTTGGCCCATTCAATGTCCTGCGCGAAGGCAGCAGAGGTCGCATCGCAGATAACGACACGGTCCGGGTTCGGCTTGATCCAGTCTGCATTCGGCACGCGCACACCAGAGGTCGTGCCGTTCCAAGTGAAGATGATGTCCGCATCATCGCGCGCCTTGGAGAAATCCGGCAGCTGGCCATAGTCGGCGCCGTATGTCTCACACTCAGGCAGCTTCAATTGCTTGGTGGCATCGGTGACCCAGTCCTGGCCGAAGCTTTCCCAGGCGAACACGTCCACGGGCTTTGCGCCCAGCATGGACCACATGCACATCTCGACGGCACCGGTATCAGACGCGGGCACGATCGCCACGCGATAATCGTCCGGAATACCGAGAATGGCTTTCGACCGGTCAATCGCGGCTTTCAGCTTCTTCTTCGCATCACCGGAACGGTGAGAGCGGCCAAGAGCGGCGGTTTCAAGTTTTTCGAGGGAAAATCCGGGACGCTTTGCAGTCGGACCGGAAGAAAAGTGCGGGCATGCTGGCAGCACGCCGGGTTTGGCGACATTCGTCATCTGTTTTTACTCCTATCCTCACAGATAGGCTGGGCACCGTTGGGGGCGCCTGGCCCGCCGCGTCTGTCTCACATTTCCAAGGGACGCGCAAATGACATTATTGCGTCTGGTGTAGCGGGGTGCTTCACTTCGGCTCATGACCCTCACCATTCACCGCCTGTCGGGCACTCTGGGTGCCGAAATCCATGGAGCAAACCTGCTCGCTGGGCTGTCCAATGCCGATTTCAATGAGATCCATCAGGCTTTCCTGGATCACAAGGTGATTGTTCTGCGCGGCCAGCATGGCCTGTCGCCGGACCAGCAGAAGGATTTTGCCCGCCGCTTCGGCACGCTGAACATTCACCCTTACGTGAAGGGCATGGATGACCATCCGGAACTGATGGAGATCATCAAGGAGCCGGACGAGAAAACCAATTTCGGTGGCGGCTGGCATTCCGACATGAGCTTCCTTGAGGAGCCAGCACTCGGCTCGGTCCTGCACGCCATCGACGTGCCGCCCTATGGTGGGGACACGTTATTCGCAGACCAGCAGGCCGCCTATGATCGGCTGTCCGATGGGCTGAAGGCCACGCTGCAAGGCATGACCGCCATCCATACGGCCAGCAAGGAATACGGCGCGGATGGCTATTCCGCTGCCGTGCGCCAGTCGATGGACGCCAAAGCCGCGCCCGATGCGCCGGAATACGAACACCCCGTCATCCGCACGCATCCCGAGACGGGCCGCAAGGGTCTGTTCATCAACCCCGCTTTCACGCTGCGCTTTGCGGGCTGGAGCCGGAAGGAAAGCCGACCGCTGCTCAACTATTTGTTCGACCTGTCACGGGAAGAGCGCAATACGTGCCGCGTGCGCTGGCAGGAGGGCGACGTCACCATGTGGGACAATCGCTGTGTCTGGCATTATGCGCTGAATGATTATCACGGCCATCGCCGCCACATGCGCCGGGCGACGATCAATGGTGACAAGCCGCGCTAGGCGAGGTTGCTGAGCACGCCCCAGGCGATCAGGGCCTGACCGCCATAATAGAGAAACCAGAGCGCGATAGAGGGCAGGGCGGGCTTCGGCGCGTCCGCTGGCCTGACAAATAATTGAAATGACAGGATCACATCTGACGCGATGAACATGAGCGCGCCCAGCAGGACAAGAAGATAAGCGGGCTCGAGCCTGAGGGCGGCAGCGCCCATCATCAGGATGATGCCGCCATATCCGATCACCGGCAGGCGCATGCCCTTTGTGACCCACGGCGCCAGCCAGCGAATGAAAACGACCCCGCAGGCGATCAAGCCAATCTGTGCTGCGAGGATCAACAGGGTCCGGTCGGCCTGGGGCAGCGCCCAGAACAGGGCGATATAGGTGACATGCGCGGCAAAGAACGCGCCCATGCCAGGCAGAAGGAATTTGTCATTTTCGTCTGCCTCAAGGAAGAAATCACCAAGAGAACTGAGGGCCAGCCCGGCCACCAGCAGGACTGGGCCGCCCAGCAAATATGCCCACAGCGCCAGCAGGGCGGTGGAGCCGGTTTTCACGATCAGCTTGAGCAGGCTGTGCGGTCGCCAGCAGAAGGCCGTGCCGTACAGGACGCCGAGGACCATCGATGCGAGCAGGACGCCAGTTGGAAGTGTCACCGGATCAGTCTGCGCGCTTGACTGGTTCCGGCAGGCGGAGCAGGCGTCGTGCCATTCCGCGATGCACGTCTTTCACATGCATGCCGACAATGCCCAGTGCCGTGGCCAGCACGGTTGCGTCATCTGTAAAACCGAGCCCGGCCAGGAAATCCGGCAGCAAGTCAATTGGCATTACGAAATAGGCGCCGGCGGCAAACAGAACGCCTTTTGCCTTGAGTGGCGTGTCAGGATCGCGCGCGGCGAAATAAGCTGCCGCAAGGTCATCCGCGAACGGTATCTTTCCGGCAACGCGCAGCAGCTTGGGCACGAGCCCTCTCGTATTGCGTTCAAGGCGCTCGACCGATTGCGGTGTGAACCGTCCCTCGGCGTCCTTGACCATGTTGATAATTTCCGCTGCGTCAGACATTGCGAACTCCTGTCAGCACTATAGACCAACAGTGTATCAACAAAAACAAGGGAGGGCAGCAGCCCATGGAACTGAACTCGAATATCTCTGCCGTTATTACAGGTGGCGCGTCTGGCCTTGGTGCTGCAACCGCCCGTAAGCTGGCATCGCAGGGCGTCAAAGTCGCCCTTTTTGATCTCAATGAGGAGAAGGGCGAAGCTCTCGCCAAGGAACTCGGCGGCGTTTTCTGCAAGGTGAACGTGACTGACGAAGAATCTGTGGACGCTGGCTTTGCAAAATCCCGCGCTGCCATTGGCCAGGAACGCATCCTCGTCAATTGCGCCGGTACGGGCAATGCCATCAAGACGGCCAGCCGTAATCGGGAAACAGGTGAGATCACCCATTTCCCGCTCGACAAGTTCAACATGATTATCCAGATCAACCTTGTCGGCACCTTCCGCTGCATCGCGAAGTCTGCGGCTGGCATGATGACGTTGGATCCGATCGACGGTGAGCGCGGCGCAATTGTGAACACGGCGTCTGTTGCTGCTGAAGACGGCCAGATGGGTCAGGCATCCTACTCCGCCTCCAAGGGCGGTGTTGTCGGCATGACCCTGCCAATCGCGCGCGACCTTGCTCGCGAACTGATCCGCGTCAACACGATCCTGCCGGGTATCTTCAACACCCCGCTGATGCAGGGCGCACCTGACAATGTGAAACAGGCGCTTGCCGCTTCGGTGCCAAACCCTGCTCGTCTCGGTAACCCGGACGAATATGCGTCACTCGCATGTGAGATGCTCAGCAATGGCTACTTCAATGGCGAAGACGTTCGCCTCGACGGTGCCATTCGCATGGCTCCGCGCTGATCGGCTCACGCCGTCTCAGTAACGCTTCAAAGGCCCGCTCCCGGTTCTCGGGGGCGGGCCTCTTTAATGGAAGCGGGCTACGAGGACGGAAAGGGAGCCCGGCTCCCGGTCGTCCCCTTTACTGTCCCTTGCGTTGTTTAACGCCTTCCTCGTCAGCAATTGCGCGATCTTCGTCATTGAAGATGATTTCTGCTTCCTCGCCCTTGCCATAGGCGCGGGATTTCTTGGCCAGCGCCGACATGGAGTCTCGCATTGAGCCCTGGCCCACCGCCATTGTTTTCGAGGCGGAAACACCGACGGCTTCGGCATCGTCAAAGCGGGCAAATTCTGCGCCGAGGAAGACAACTTCCCAGCCTTTTGCCTCGGCCCTGTCGAGCGCAGCTTTGGCACCATCGCGGGTAAGCTCACGAGATGAGTTCTCCAGGCCGTCCGTCATGATCACGATCACAGCCTTTTCCGGGTCGTCAGCCTCGGCCAGCGATACCATCCGGCCAATTGCGTCGAACAGGGGCGTCATCCCCCGCGGATTGGCTTCCTCATTGGTAACATCCGTCCAGTCTTCGGCGCCAACTTTCTCGCGCAAGACATCAAACTGCATGCTCTCCTGAAAATCGAAGATGGCCAGCGTCACATCGGTTTTGATGTCGCTACCTTCGATTTCCCCTTCATCGGCCTCGCCAACGCTCGCAGCATACGCATTCACGGATGTGAGGGCTTCATCCCAGATGCTGCTCATTGAGCCTGTTCGGTCGAGCAGGATATAGGAATGCACCGCCCCCGGATCATCGTCCGGCTCCGGTGCGGGTATCTTGGCGGAGGCTGGCCCCATCAGGGCGATGGCGGCTGCGCCGGCGGCGAGTGTTGTAATGAGCTTTTTCATGCGTGCGTCCCTGTCCAGAAATCTACATCGGGCCACCCGGCCTGATGCATGTTAATCTCCGGGCGAAATCGGGCACACATGTGGCATTAACGCGTTGTTAGAAAGGAAATCGGGTGCGAACGACTGTCCGCACCCGGTGAATATGAGCAGCTGTTCATATTGGCTGCTATAGGCGTAGGAATTCCGAGCTGGAAGTTTAGGCGAACTGGGGCGCGATTTTCAGATTCCGCACCCACCCGATCTTTTCCATGACCAGAAGGATCGTGCCATTATAGTCGACAATCCGGTTCCAGACGCCGCGACGCGGACGGTGCAGCGCGCTGATTGGTTCATCATGGTGATGGTCATGGAAGGCTTCGCCGCCAGTCAACAGCGCCATCATATGGTCAGCCCAGATTGGGGTTTTCAGATGGCCCAGCACGTTGATGCCATAGACCGTGGCGTGGAACTGAATGGCGCGGCCAATCACAACCGACGCATGGATCAGCGCAGTTAGCAGCAATGAGCCACCAGCGGCCCAGACGATCAGATAGATCGCCGCCGGGATCACGAGATGAACGACGAGGCTGATCTCATTATAGAAACGGTCCATCCACACTACAGCTGGCTGGTTCTTCAACCACATTGCCAGAGGGCGCTGAGTGTCGCGGTGGTCACGCCAAAGGATCCAGCCGACCCAGGCCCAGCGTTTGGACTCGAATGGGTTGTGGGGATCACCGGGCTTGTCTGAAAAGCGATGGTGCTGGGAGTGATAGTTCACCCAGTCCTTCACATTGCCCTGCATGGCAATCACGAGATTGATCATGGTCACGATTTGGCCGGGCATTGCCAGTTCGCCTGCGCGATGCTGAAGGATGCGGTGAAGCGGCCCAATGCCGGCATTGCAAACGAAGATCGATGCGCCGATCACGGCGATGGCCAGCGGAACGTACCACCAATGGAAGGTCAGTTGGCTCAGGGCAACGCCAAGCACGATCATGGTGATGAACAGCGCCAGGCCGAGTGCCGGATAGCCGAAGGCTGAAAAGAAGCTCGCATAATTGAAATTCTTCCACGTCTTGGGAATGGCGAGCGAACGCGGCAGCGTCATTGAGTGTCCTCCTGAGAGCCTCACATCCTGTGGGCCTTGATTTTCCTGAGTGTCCAGCGGACTGAATTAATACAGACTTAAGGCCTCAAAGCTGTTGTCGTAAAGATGGAACCGCATTGTTGACGGGCTTGTGACCGAAACGTGCGGTGCAGGGGTGACGAACTGGCTCCTAACCCGCTAGAACACGTCAGGAACATGTGCCGGGCTGGTATGGGAGGCGCTGCATGGCAGACGATCGTCGCCAATTTGATCTGCAACGCCTTCGGGACCTGGGACTGGATCTGGATTCCAGTCAGGATGAAGCTGAACTCAAAAGTACATGCCCCCTGACCCCGGACTGTATCGAGGCCGGCGATAATAGTCTGACGCTGAACCAGCTGACCGAAAAGTTCCATTGCGCCAATTGTGGTCAATCGGGCTCTTTCCGGGAGCTTGTTCGCGCGCTTGAAAGCGGCGAGCTGGCCCAGGAAGCCCGGGCGCCCGCCATCCTGGATGCTGAATTCTCAGAAGCGCCGATCCGGGCAACCCACGCGGTCGTTCGCGCCGAGCCGAGAGTGATGCAATTGGGGGAGGGGCAGCGGGTCCGGTCCGACGCCGAAATACGACTGGAGCGCAAACAAGCCCGCAAGGCGGCGCGTCAGGGTCGTCACACAGGCGAGAAGATCATCATCACATTGCTGGCCCTCGTCTTCCTCGGGGCAGGCCTCGCGGCAGCGGGCCTCTCCGGTTTTGCAAACTATCAAGCCTTTTCCAAATCCGTGGCCGACCCGCTTCAGTCGGGCGTCTGGGGATGGACCGGCGTGATCGCGGCGATCATTTCATTCGGTGGCTTCACTTTCTTCTATTGGCATTCGGCCAACCACCGAATGAAAGAGGGGGTTCGTGCCTTGCTGTTCGCCCTTGCTGGAGGGGGCACTTCTATCGTCGGCACGCAAATGTACATCGCCGCCAACAATCAGGCCGCCGAGGCAGAGCTTGTCCGGGCTGGTTCAAACCGGGACGTGCTCGCCACACAGATCGCTGACTGGCGGCGCCAGTTGGAAGGCATCCCTCCAGAAACCCGATCAGTCGATGGATTGGAGGCCTATATAGAAGAGGTCGAGCGGGTCGGACGAACGCACCAGAAGCCCTACCGAGACGCACAGAATGAACTCGGACTGGCGCGCCGCCGTGACGACCTGCTGGCGCGAATTGAGACCGCAAATGCGGAACTGCTGGGCACGGGCTCGGGAGACATTCTCGTTGAAGCGCAGACCCGTACATCGATTCCCGGCTGGTTTTTCGCGCTCATGCTTGAACTTTTTTCCAGTCAAGGCACGTCGATTGGTCTGGTCGCGCTTCTGATCCTGTATGGCAGGTCGCAAGTAAACGCCGAACCTGAAAGCGTTAACCAAGACATTTCCTGAAAAATGAACTCTTCTGCGTGTCACGCATAGAACTATTGAAGCAACGACATGGTGCTTCTCCATCTGAACTAAACCGGCACAGAATGTGCCGGTTTTTTTCTGTCTTGCGGAGCATTTACTACGTTTCTGGCCTGCGACTTGCGAAAGCTGGTCGTACCGGCGCTCTTCATTCTATTGCATGACGTTCAGAGCAAAGGTGCAGTTGTTACGCAGCGTGATCTGGTGCTTGAGAGCGAAATCTCTGTTTACCATGATACGCGTCCACGGGTTAGAGTAAGTCCATGAATCTGTTCTTCAGGTTTCTTCGTATTTTCCTTCCGGCTTTCTTCACGAAAAAGCGGAGCGGACTGATGGATGTTCACACAGTCCGCTCCTCCGTCTGGATAGGTGACCAGGACCCGTTGGGTCACATGACCAATTCGCGCTATTCCTCGTTCACCGATCTCGGCACGATGAACTATATGGGCCGTACCGGTGCGCTGATGACGTATCGCAAGCGCGGCTGGAGTCCGATCATCCAGCACGAGTCCATCACCTTCTATCGGATGATGAAATTCCCTCAGAAATTCGAACTGACGACGCAACTGGTTGGGTGGGCTGACTGCTATATTTGTTTCCGTCATCAGTTTCACAGCAAGGGCAAGCTGATTGCGGAGAGCCGCATGGTGGCGCGGCTGGTGGGGCGAGGTCGGAAAAAGGTGGACACGCAAATGGCGCTCGAAGCAATGGGGCTCAACCTCGAAAGCCCGCAGCTGAGCCAGCGCTATCTTGACGCGATCGCAGACTTGCAGGCGAAAGACGCTGCGCGGAACGCGGAAAGAAGCACCTAGCGATCAAACGAAAAGGCGTTTGGGAGCAGATCTGCCATCTTCCACTCTTTCAGGGCGGTCCCGTCCGCTGCTACCGCGTAGACGATGCAGTCCGGACCACACAATTCGGCAATACGCTGGCGGCAGCCACCGCATGGCGAAAGGTCTCCGTCCCCGCCTATTACCAGCACGTGCGAGCAAGTCTTTCCGCCCGAAACCACCATGGCACCCAGGGCGACCGCTTCAGCGCACGTTCCTAATGGATAGGCCGCATTCTCGACATTGCAGCCCGCGAAAATCCTGCCCTGTTCATCCAAGACGGCGGCGCCAACCTTGAATTTGGAATAGGGGGCGTGGGCCTGTTCACGCGCGGCGCTCGCGGCAGTTTGAAGTCGGTCAATCAGGGAAGGGGACGGGTCGGTCACGCAGGTATCCTCTGGCCAAGTGCGGGCTTCCTGCTTAGGCATTGTCGCCTGTCTTGTCACTTGATTGCCGAATCCTGCGAAGCGCCATGTCCCGTATTCCCCTGATAATTGATTGTGATCCCGGTGTGGATGACGCCGTCATGTTGATGATGGCGCTGGCCAGTTCAGATCTGGACATACGTGCCATCACGACCGTTGCCGGCAACGTGCCGCTTCATCTGACCAGCCGGAATGCGCGCATGATGTGCGACTTGATGGACCGCAGGGAGGTCCCCGTATATGCCGGGTGCCCGCGTCCAATGGTGCGCACGCCGGTCACTGCGGAGGATTTCCACGGCGAGAGCGGGATTGCCGGGCTTGAACCGTTTGCGCCGGAAACGCCGCTGGCCGAAGCGCATGCCGTCAACGCGCTGATCGACATGCTTCGCGCCGCCGGGCCGAAGGGCCTGTCGATCGTGATGACAGGGCCGATGACCAATCTCGCGACAGCGCTGATCATGGCGCCGGATATTGCGGAGAGTATTGACCAACTGGTCCTTATGGGCGGCGCTGACAGCGAGGGCGGCAATATCACGCCCTTTGCCGAGTTCAATGTCTTTGCAGACCCCCATGCGGCGGCTGTTGTGCTGGGGAGCGAGACGTCAGCCACAATACTCTCTCTGGATGTGACACATCAGGTCCGGGCGCTCGACTCCCATCTGGCTCCCTTCCGCACACTGGAGGGCGACCGGCCGCGCATCATGGTCCAGCTGCTGGAAGCGGCGAATGCCCTGGAACAGAAATGGAAGGGCAAGCGCACGCCGATGCATGATCCCTCCACAATCGCATTCCTGCTTGCGCCGCACCTGTTCGAGGGCCGAAGGGCTGACGTGACGGTTGAAACAGAATCGGGCGCGCGTTTCGGACAGACCCGGCCATCCAAACTGGAAACGGGTCGCCATACCTGGATCACCAAGGCGGATGCCGCGGGCTTCTTTTTGTTGGTGAAGGATTTGCTGGAGACATCATGATCACGATTGTTGGATCTATCAATCTCGATATCGTCGCGACGGGTGCGAGTTTGCCTCGGCCGGGGGAAACGGTGACGGGTGCCACGCTTGCCCGCCATCCCGGCGGCAAAGGCGCGAACCAGGCTTTGGCGGCGCGCCGTCTGGGCGCGGATGTCCTTCTGGTGGGGGCTGTCGGCGCGGACGATATGGCAGAGGAAGCTTTGAAGCTGTTGCAGGCCGGCAGCGTGGACCTGTCTGGAGTCCAACACGTGAATGGGGAAACAACGGGCGTCGCGCTGATCGCGGTGTCTGCCGATGGCGAGAACCAGATAGTGGTCTGCCCCGGCGCGAATGCCGTGTTGCGCCCTGCTGATGTCGAATTCGTCGAGATTGAACACATGATGGGGGTTCTGGAAGTCAGCGCAGACACGTTGCTTGCAGCAGCGCGCAAGGCCACCGGATTCGTAAGCCTGAACCTTGCTCCGGCCATGGTCGTGCCCGACGCATTGCTAGCTGAAGCGGACCTGATCAGCGTGAACGAGACCGAAGCGGCCTTTTATGGCGGGGCGTTACACCAGTTGGATGCGTATGTTGCGATCTCGCTTGGCGGTGACGGGGCAACGCTCTGGAAAGATGGCAAGCAGATCGCTCAGGCGTTACCCCCGAAAGTGAACGTGGTCGACACGGTCGGAGCCGGGGACACGTTCACCGCGGCGCTGACCGTGGCCCTGATCGAGGGCCAGTCTCTTCAGAAGGCGCTGGAGTTCGCGGTGGCTGCGGGCGCTGTTGCATGTACGAAGCCCGGCGCGCAGCCGAGTTTGCCGAAGCGTGTCGATCTCGATCCATATCTCTGATTGGCGGGCGCAGGCGTCTTCATGCAATTGACGCATGGTCGCGCTAGGGCTTTCTGGAATTAGGTTTTGATGGTTGGAGGTTTCCCCATGTTTCGATTGATTGCCAGCGCGCTCGCGGTGACGGCGCTCGCCCTTCCGGCCTCAGCCTGGGGCAAGACCGGCCACCGCATCGTGGGGGAGGTCGCGACGACCTATCTTAGCGAACCCGCTGCAACAGCTATCGAAGACGTTCTCGGACCCGAAGGTCTTGCCGAAGCGTCCGACTGGCCAGACTATATGCGTTCCAATCCAGACTCCTTCTGGCGCTCGGAAGCCAATCCCTGGCATTATGTCACGATCCCTGAAGGGCAGACCTATGCGGATGTGACACCGCCCGCGAACGGAGACGCCATCACGGCGCTTGCAAATTTTCGGGCCACCGTGCTCGATCCTGCCGCGTCCCTTGAGGAGCGCCAACTGGCACTTCGGTTCATTGTGCACCTTGTCGGGGACCTCCAGCAGCCGCTCCATGCCGGCAACGGCACCGATCGGGGCGGGAACTGGGTCGATGTCGTCTTCTTCGAGGAAATGTCGAATTTGCACGAGGTCTGGGACGAGAAGCTCATTCAGTATGAAGAGCTCTCCTACACCGAATGGGCCAATTGGCTGGTTCAGAAGATCACGCCGGCTGACCTGGGCGAGTGGGGCGCGGCCACGCCCGGACAATGGGCCGATGAGAGCGCCGCCATTCGCGACACGATCTATCCGGAATCGGAAATCCTGTCCTACGACTACGCCTATATGGCGCGGCCAATCCTGAACCAGCAGATGAGCAAGGGCGGTGTGCGCCTTGCGGCCTATCTGAACGCGATGTTCGAGCCGGTCCCGGAGACTGAATAGGGGTCAGGCGCTCGCGCGATTGATGCGGCGGCGCTGGACACTGGACGGGATGTTGAGGCTTTCGCGATACTTCGCGACGGTGCGGCGGGCGATATCCACGCCATAGCCTGTCAGGATTTCGACGATCTGGTCGTCCGACAGCACATCATCAGGCTTCTCGTTCTCAATGAGATTCTTGATCCGATGGCGGACTGCCTCGGCTGAATGTGCTTCGCCGCCACCTGTTGCAGGGATTGAGGCGGAGAAGAAGTATTTCAGTTCAAACAGGCCGCGTGGGGTCGACATGTACTTGTTCGTCGTCACGCGACTGACCGTGGATTCATGCATCTCGATCGCGTCTGCGACCTGCTTCAGATTCAACGGTCGCAAATGTGCGACGCCATGCGCGAAGAAGGCGTCCTGCTGGCGGACGATTTCACTGGCGACTTTCAGGATGGTGCGGGCGCGCTGGTCTAGCGACTTGATCAGCCATGTGGCCGATGCGGCGCATTCGGAGATGAATTCCTTTTCCTTGTCGCGCATCGGCAAGGCCGTCACTTCGGCATAATAGGCCTTGTCCATCAGGACACGCGGAAGGTTTTCCGAATTCAGCTCAACGGCAAACATGCCGTTGGGCATTTCGCGCACATAAACGTCTGGTGTCACCGCGACCGATGCATCGCCGGCAAAGCTGGAACCCGGCTTCGGTGACAGCTGGCGCAGCTCCGTCATCATGTCGAGCAGATCTTCCTTGTCGACACCGCAGATATCCGCAAGGCCTTTCAGGTCATGCTTGGCAACGAGTTGGAGATTCTTGACCATAGCTTCCATGGCCGGATCATATCGACCCCGCTCCTTCAGTTGCAGGCCCAGGCATTCCGGTATCGAGCGCGCCATGACGCCCGTCGGATCAAAGCCCTGGCATACACCCAATACGGCCTCGACATTCGCGATGTCAGCGCCGAGCGCCGTGGCGACTTCCTCCAGATCGGCGCGCAGATATCCCGTATCGTCGGTTTCGTCGATCAGGCGGGCCGCGATCAGTCGGTCGGCCGCTGAAAGGCCAGCCAGGTTCAGCTGTGTGTGCAAATGTTCGTGAAGGGATATTTCGGAGCTTATATTTGCGGTATAATCGAAGTCCTCCCCGGATCCGCCGCCGCTGCTGGCGGTGGACCAGTCCGTCGTTGCCGATGGTCCGGAATTTCCGGCTGGCATCGCCGCATCTGAACCTGTGCCCGGTTCATAGACGTCTTCACCCGGTGCATCGAGTTGCTCGCGGGCCGCGCCGAGGCCAGATGTGTCATCCAGCGAAAGTTGTTCGCGATTTTCCGTTCTCGGGGCGTCGCTTTCCGCGGCACCCTCTTCTTCGGCCTTGTTGAGCAGGGGATTGCGTTCAATCTCCGCTTCGACGAATTCCGACAGTTCGTGGTTTGACAGTTGCAACAGCTTGATCGCCTGCTGAAGCTGTGGCGTCATTATCAGGGATTGACCCTGGCGCATGTCGAGTGACTGTTTCATTCCCAAGCCCGCGCCTTTTTCCTAAGCGGCGAACTGCTCACCCAGATAGACCCTGCGTACATCCTCGTTGGTGAGCACGTCTTGCGGCGTCCCATCAAACAGGACTTCACCTTCATACATTACATAGGCCTTGTCGACGATCTGCAAGGTTTCGCGCACTTGGTGGTCCGTGATCAGAACACCCAGGCCGCGCTGCTTGAGATAGCGGACAAGATCGGAAATGTCGGAAATGGCGAGCGGGTCGATACCGGTGAACGGTTCATCCAGTAGCATGAAGCTTGGACGCGATGCGAGCGCACGGGCAATTTCCACCCGGCGGCGTTCGCCCCCGGATAGCGACGTGGCTGCCTGGCCACGAAGATGTTCCACATGCAATTCGCTGAGCAGGCTATCGACCTGTGCCATACGCTTTGCCCGGTCTTTTTCGACCAGTTCCGCGACGGCCATCACATTTTCTTCCACCGTCATGCCCCGAAAGATCGAGGCTTCCTGTGGAAGATAGCCCACGCCAAGGCGCGCGCGCTGGTACATGGGTAAACGGGTCACGTCTTCGCCATCGATGGAAATCGATCCGGAATCCGCGCCGATCAGGCCCATGATCATGTAAAAGCAGGTCGTCTTGCCGGCCCCATTGGGTCCAAGCAGGCCGACAATTTCCCCACGTTGAAGGCTCAGAGACACATCCCGCACGACCTGTCGCTTGCCAAAAGACTTGGCAATGCTGTTTACGACAAGGCCTTCGGCCGAATCCGTCATCTTTTCTGAATTCCCTCAATCTACTGGGATATTGCCACCCGGAAACAGGCTTAACCTTACATACTTAAGATCGGCTTCACGTGCGCGCCAAAATTTTTTCAGTTTCCTGACTGATTGTCCGGATCAATCACCATTCGGGTGCGTCCGTCACCCCCGTCCAGCGTTGTCCGGCGATTGCCGATCTCGACCCGTAGTACGGCGCCTTCGGCCACGTCGCGCTCGCGCAACAGGGCCACATTCCCGGTCATGGTAATGATATCGCTGGCCGCATCATATACGCCGCGATCGCCCTTGGCCTTCATATCTGCCGTGATGTAGAAGACATTGCCCTCGGCGATCATTGTCTTGACCTGGCCGAAACCGCCGCCGACGCTGGTGGATTGCGTCGTACCAGCCGGCTTTTCCGCAAAGATCATGGTCACCGTATCCGCGCGCAAGCGGGCATCGCCCTGCTGGATATCGACATTGCCGATCAGCAGCACCTTGCGCTCGCGCTCCAGACTCTCGGTACGTTCCGAATTGATGTAGATCGGGCCGCCTTCAGAAGAGATCTGCGCGGCGGCCGGCATTGCGAAGGCTGCCAGAGCGGTCAGCGAAACAAGAATTCTATTGAGAGCCATCTGTCTCACCTTCAATCGTTTCATTTGTGTCTTCCGGGGCAGGGTAGAGCACCGTTTTGACATTGCCTTTGCAGATGACGCGGTTGCCATCTTCCAGAACTTCATACGAGTCACAGCTGATATCGCCAAGAGGCCCTCTGCCTTGTAATGGCGAAAGACCTTCGACGCGCCCCTCATCGACGAACACGCGCGCGCCAGATGTCATGAAGGTGAATCCATTGGCATCCGCGATGCGGACATCCTCATACAGTTCCAGAATTCCGGCATCACGGTCATACATCCCCGATGGTGCGCGGATTTCGCTTCCAGTCTGGTCCAACAGAACAGGATTGACGAGATCGACCAGTGTACCGGTGGTTTGGCGCCGTCGCGCCGCATCTGCCGTGATGTTGAAGCTCTGCCCGACCGAATCCCGGCCTGAAAAACGCGGATTGAGCATGGTGACGGTTTCACCCTGCGCCACCTGGACAGGTGTCGCATCCTTCGCGATAGCGCTGCGCACAATATATCCAAGAAACAAGCCAATCGAGATGGCCGCGCAAGCCGAAAAGGCGAGGCGTAACAGGCGCACGCCTTGAGACCGCTTGCGGGCCTGGTCCAGCGTCAATTGGCGCCGCGGAGCCCATAATGATGCCGGATCGTGATGCTTGACGGCGTCCATGGATACGCGGTTGCCTGTTTTCTTAACTACAGTAATCGTTTAGCGGCCCATGCTCCGAAACAAAAGCGGCGAAGGCATGACGACTATGTCAGCTATGCGCAAAAATGTCGGTTTCTGCCCACCCGGACAAGTCGAGCGTCGCGCGAATTGGCAGGAATGCAAAACAGGCCTCGGCCAGTTCCAGCCGGCCTTCGCGCTTCAGCATGGCTTCCAGCCCGTCCTTGATCTTGTGCAGGTAAAGCACGTCAGAGGCGGCATACTGGAGTTGCGCGTCGGTCAGTTCGGCTGAGCCCCAGTCTGAGCTTTGCTGGGCCTTGGACATGTCAGCGCCTGCGATTTCGCGTGCGACGTCCTTCAGGCCATGGCGATCCGTATAGGTACGCGCCAGCTTCGAGGCGATCTTGGTGCACCAGATCGGCGCGCAATCGATGCCCATCCAGCGTTTCATCATCGATACGTCAAACCGCGCGAAATGGAACAGTTTGAGCACTTTCGGGTCGGTCAGGACTTTTTTGAGGTTCGGGCAGTTATAGTCCCGGTCCAGCTGTACCAGGTGGGCCGTGCCATCCCCGGACGAAAGTTGGACGAGCGTGAGATTGTCGCGCAACAGGTTCAGGCCCATTGCCTCGGTATCCACCGCCACAACAGGGCCAAAGTCGATACCAGCGGGCAGGTCGCCCTTGTGAAGAGTAATGCCGTTCATGCCGAGGCTCTAGCACTTCAGGCGTTAAGGGCAAGTATCTCCGCGCTCCGGAAACAATCGGCTCACACTTAGCTGCGGGTTTTCTTCAGCGCGACGAGGGCTGCGTCCAGAGCTGAGAGAAAGCGCGACCTATCCGACTTGGAGAAGGGGGCTGGTCCGCGGGCGATGCCGTCGCCGAGGCCTGCACGAAGATCGGAATGAATTGCGCGCACGGCCACGGCATTGCCAATTGAGGCATCCGTGAAGGGCTTTCCATTCGGGGAAATGACGGCTGCGCCCGCCTTCAGGGCGCGGTCGGCCAGCAGGATGTCCGCTGTGATGACGACCGACTCTGGTGTGGAAGCTTCCGCAATCCAGTCATCGGCCGCATCGAAGCCATCTGACACGATTTTGCGGCTGACCAATCTGTGCTCGGGAATGCGGATATAGGAATTGGCAACGATCACCACAGGCGTGTCATGGCGTAGTGCAACCTTGTATATCTCGTCCTTGACGGGGCACGCATCTGCATCGACGAGAATTTGTGGCGGGGGCGGCTGGGTGTCAGACATGCGAGACTACAGCTTGTGCACCAGTCGGGGCAGCAAACGTCCTGGAATAGAGCCAGACTCGGCTTCTCCGGCCGGCTCTGCTCCCATATGGACATAGAAGGGCGCCGCATCCGGATCGGCCTCGATGACCATCTCCTTTGCTCCGGAGCCCTGTGCATACCGGCACGCCCAGACATACAGCATCTTTCCGGTGCCTTCGCCGAGCCGGACCGGCTCGACAAACAGTTTGTCCAGATAGCTCGATCCGGTTTCATCAAAAGATAGTTGAGCTACCCCTGCCACACCGCGCAAATCCTCCGCCACAATGATGACGTCCGATTCCAAGTCGTCCTCGGTCAGCGTGAGTTCGTCTTTGAATGCGTCCAGCATGGCTTCGTCATAGTCCCACACCGCCTTTGATCGCAGGCACAGGTCCGACAAGTATGGCAATTCGTCCAGGCGTGGCGGTCTCAAGATCATTGGCAAGTCTTCCCGCCCGCAGGCACTGACGCAAGGCAAGGGCTTGCAGGCCTCGCCATTCCCCCTTCTTTTATCGGCAAAATGGAGGAAGTCACATGGCAACAGCACCCGTCCAAACCCGCATCACCGAAATGCTAGGAATCGAGAAGCCCGTCATTCAGGCCGCGATGGGCTGGATCGCTCGCGCGCCACTCTCCTCGGCCTTCTCGAATGCTGGTGGCATGGGCATCATCGAGACGTCTTCTGGCGAGTTGGATGTGATCCGCGAGGAAATCCTCAAGATGCACGACCTGACGGACAAACCGTTCGGTGTGAATGTTGCCCAGGCCTTCGTGCGTGACCCGAACATTGTCGACTTCATCATCGATCAGGGCATCAAGTTCGTCACAACATCTGCGGGCGATCCGATGAAGTATACGTCGATGCTGAAGGAGGCAGGCCTCACCGTGTTCCATGTCGTCCCATCGCTTCAGGGCGCGCTAAGGGCGATTGAAGCTGGCGTGGATGGCCTGATTGTCGAAGGCGGGGAAGGGGGCGGCTTCAAGAACCCGAAAGATGTTGCATCGATGGTTCTCATCCCGCTGGTTTGCGAACATGTGAATGTTCCCGTGGTTGCAGCAGGGGGCATAACCGATGGGCGCAGCATGGCCGCTGCCTTTGCGCTTGGCGCGGAAGGTGTTCTGATGGGTACGCGTATCCTGTCCTCGGAAGAGAGCCCGGTGCACCAGAACTGGAAGGACGCGATCTTTGCTGCGGATGCGACCGACACCGTGTTCCTGAACCGATCAGGTCCGGGGCCGGCACTGCGCGCCTTGAGTACGGAGCGTACAGAGCGCCTCCTGAAGGAGGGCGTGGAGAATATTTTCGGAGAATTTGCCGGGACGCAGAAAGTCTATTTCGACGGAGACCTCGAAGCTGGCATTGCCCTTACGGGGCAGGTCGCAGGGCGGATTCACGCGGTCAAGCCCGTCGCTCAAATCCTCGAAGAAACCCTGGCCGAGTATCATGAAGTCGTAGCCCGCCTGCCGAAATAGGCCGCGACGGGTCTGGTTTTTGCCGTGATTTATCGCTAAACGGCATTAACTGACCTGAGAGGATCCCATGACCAGAAAATCATTGCTCGCGGGCAGCGTTGCTGCGCTCGCCCTTGCCGTGTCCGCCTGTGGCGAGAAAGCGGAAACCCCGGAAACGCCCGCTGCAACCGAGGCGACCGCCAGCGAGACCGGGCTGCCGGAGATTGTCGTCAGTGATGAGGAACTCGCAGGTAATCCATTCCGTCAGGAGTGGACGGCCGACTATGGCGTACCACCCTTCGCCGAAATCGATGATGGGCATTACATGCCGGCAACGAAGAAGGCGATTCTGGAGTTGCGTGCGGACATTGATGCCATTGTCGACAATCCGGACGCGCCGACATTCGAGAACACAATCGTCGCGATTGATGTCGCCGGTGGGTCGCTGAACAAGGTTTTGAATGTTTTTGGCAACATCACAAATACAGATACCAATGACACGCTGAGCGAGTTGGAGGCTGAAATTTGGCCCATGCTGACTCGCGAGATGAACGCGATCAATTTCAATCAGGATCTCTTCGAGCGCGTTAAGACCGTCTACAGCCAGCGTGATCGGCTGGGGCTGGACGAGCAGGATGCGCGGCTGCTGGAGCTTGTCCATCGCGAATTCGTCCGCAATGGCGCGGACCTTTCCCCGGAAGTCAAAACCAAGGTCGCCGCGATCAATGAGGAATTGTCGGGCCTGACCACCAAGTTCGGTCGCAATTTGCTCCTGTCGACCAAGGCTTTCAAGATCGAGGTCACTGACGAGGCAGAGCTTGTCGGCCTTTCAGACGATTTCAAAAGCGCCCTGAAAGTCGACGGCGAAGACAAGTGGGTCCTGACCGTTGATCGCTCTGTCTACGAGACCTTCATGACGCAGAGCGAGAACCGCGATCTGCGCGCGAAGATGTTCGATGGCTATCGCCTGCGTGCGTCCGAGGGCGAGTTCGATAATGGCCCGCTCGCGATCAAGATTGCCCAGCTGCGTGCCAAGCGTGCCGAATTGATGGGATACAAGTCCCACGCACACTACCAGTTGGAAACACGCATGGCCAAGACGCCGCAAGGCGCCGAAGAGTTCCTGCTCCGCGTCTGGGAACCGGGCCTCGAGCGTGCCAAGGAAGAACGCGCGGCCATGCAAGACATGGTTGGCGACGAATTCCAGATTGCCGGACATGATTGGTGGCACTATTCCGAAAAGGTCCGCCAGGATCTCTACGCCTTCGATGACAATGCGTTGAAACCATATTTCGAACTTGGTGCTGTGCGGGACGGGGCGTTCGATGTTGCCTCCAAATTGCTCGGCATCACGATCGAGCCGGTCGAGGTTGACGGCTGGAATCCGGTTGTGACCGCGTATGACGTCAAGGATGCGGAAACCGGTGACCATCTCGGCCTGTTCATGGTCGATATGTATGCCCGCGATTCCAAGCGTGGTGGAGCGTGGATGAGCTCGTTCCGCGACACGTCCAACGTCAATGGCAACAATATTCGCCCGATCATCACCAACAATCTCAATCTGATCACTCCGGCCGAGGGTGAGCCGACCCTCATGCGGTTTGACGAAGTTGAGACGCTGTTCCACGAATTCGGCCACGGTCTGCATGGCTTGCTGACGCAGATCCGTTATTCCACATTCTCCGGTGTTGATGGTCCTCGTGACTATACTGAATTCCCCGCCCAGATCCTCGAACATTGGGCTGGCGCCCCCGAAGTGCTTTCAACCTATGCAAATCACTACGAAACCGGCGAGCCAATTCCGCTCGAACTGATCGACAAGATGAACGCTGCTGCGACCTTCAATCAGGGGTTCAAGACGACTGAGTTCATCGCTGCGTCGCTGCTGGACTTGCGTTGGCACATGCTGACTTCGGAGGAAGCCGCCGAAATCACCGATGCCCGGGCATTTGAGCAACAAGTGCTGGAGGAATACGGCCTGATCCCGGAGATCGAACCGCGCTATCGCAGCCAGTATTTCAGCCACATCTTCGCGGGTGGGTATTCGGCAGGCTATTACGCCTATCTCTGGTCCGAGATTCTGGATGCCGATGGCTTCACCGCGTTCCGCGATACGGGCGACATCTATGATCCCGAACTGTCGGCGCGGCTGAAGAAATGGGTCTATGAATCTGGCGGTCTGCGCGAAGCAGACGAGCTGTACCGGAATTTCCGTGGCTCCGACCCAACCATTGAGCCGCTGTTGAAGCTGCGCGGTTTCTCTGAGCAGCAGCCAAGCGAAGGCTGATCGGCGCTCGGTCGACATCCAAACGAAAAGCCCGCCGGAAATATTCGGCGGGCTTTTTCATGTCAGTGGAGTGAGACGTGTCTCAGGCAGATTGTTCGACAGCTTCGCGGCAGACAATCGCTTTGACTTCTTCTTCCGTATTCGCTTCGCGCAAGGCGTCACGTACGGCGCTCTGGCGGAATGTGCGGCTTACCTGGGCCAAGGCCCGCAAATGGTCAGCGCCCGAAGATTTCGGAGCCAGCAGCATGAAAATCAGGTCGCAAGGGCGATCATCAATCGCTTCGAAATCGACGCCGTGGACCAGTCTCAGATAGCCTCCGACAGGTGCGTCGACGCCCTCAAGACGGGCGTGCGGGATGGCAACGCCTTCGCCGACACCGGTCGATCCGAGGCGTTCGCGCTCCATTACGGCATCCTCAATCTCACGCAGGCCAATGCCTGTCGCTTCGGCAAGAGCCTCTGCGAGCGCGTGAATTGCCTGTTTGCGGCTTTTCGCTTCCAAAGATGGTATGATTACCCCGCCCGTGAGCAGGGATGTCAAATCAGTCGCCATGAAGTTACTTTCCGTGTTCCGGACTAGTTCCTCGGGACGTTCGCTGGATCCACCCATCCAATATGACCGTCTGGTCGGCGGTAGACCATATTAAGCCCGTCATGGCCAGCATTTCTGAACATTAGGGCAGGCACTTCCTGCAGTTCGAGCTGCATAACAGCTTCTGAGACACTCATTGTCCGAATTGAGTGCGATGTTTCCGCGACAGTCAGCGGTGTGTCATCCGGCTCTTCGTAATGCTCTTCCTCGGCGGCATCGTGACCATTCACCTGGAACACGGCTTCCGGAGCCAGTTCGTTCGGCATTGGAGCCGATGTACCGGCATGATGGTCCTTCAGTCGGCGCTTGTAGCGACGCACCCGCTTTTCCATCTTGTCGAGGCTGTTTTCCAGCGCCGCATAAGGGTCTTCCGCCTTGCCGGTCGATTGGAGGATAATGCCAGAGGGCAGGTGCACATTGCAGTCAACTTCGACGAAGGGGCCCTGTTGGGACACGAAAACGCGAGCGTCGCCGGTTCGGTTGAAATACTTACTGACTGCCGCCTCCAGTCCGTCTTCGATGCGGCTCCGCAGAGCCTCTCCGAGATCCATATGCTTGCCAGTAATCTGTATCTGCACGGGCGGTCTCCTTTGTTTTTTCAGGATTCAAGTATGGCGCAGAATTGCCGATGAGGCGAATCGAATTCCTCATTTTCCTGACTTGGGAAGGGGAAGAACCGGCCTCAAGAGCCGAGCGATACATTGCGTGTGAAATATGTATTCTGGCGTCGCCACACTAGGATGCGTCTGCAACGCCCTGTGTGCAGTCTGGCGTCAAAAATTACATGGTTACAATGACCTATGATGAGTACAGTCAGGGTAACCTGATTTACATCTTCGCGTAGTTACCTGAATTAATAACTCTCCATCAAGGATGAACTCAAGGCATGTCGACCGGTGAGCCCGAGGAACCGAATAAACCGGCAGTCATGCTGGTTGAAAGTGATGCCATGTTCCGGGCCACGTTCGAGCATGCCAGCGTGGGGATCGCGCATGTGGGCCCTCAGGGACAATGGCTGAACGTCAATCGGCGCGTCTCCGAAATTGTGGGCTATCCGCGCGACGAATTGCTCAAGATTACGTTTCAGGACATCACTCACCCGGATGATCTGAACCTGGATGTCGGGCTCCTCAACGAGGTGCTTGAGGGCAGGCGCGAGACCTATCGGATCGAAAAACGTTATTACCACAAGTCCGGCCGGATTGTCTGGGTCCTGCTTTCGGTCAGTTGCATTCGCAATCCGGATGGCACGGTCGCCTATTTCATTTCGATCCTTCAGGACATAACGGAAAAGAAGCGCATCAGCCGGGCGCTAACAGACAGCGAAACCCGGTTCCGCATCGTGCAGGAGACCAACCCGGACGGATTCATGATCCTGCGAAGTCAGCGCGGCGTTTCCGGTGAGATCGAGGATTTCGTCTGGGAGTTCGTCAATCCCGCAGCAGAACAGCTGACGGCGCGCTCGGCGAATGTCCTGATCGGCAAGCGGCTATCGAAAGTCATGCCCGAGGCCTTTGCAAGAGGTCTGTTCAACGTCTTTTGCAACACGGTAGAGACCGGAACGCCTTGGAGGCGAGAGCTCTACTATCCAGACAATGGCGTTCCGCGCTGGTTCCGCTTCACGGTCGCTCGGGTCGGGGACGGCTTCGCTGTGTCATTTCAGGATGTCACCGCGCGCAAGCAGGCCGAACTCCAGTTGCATGCAAGCCAGCAACGCCAGCGCACCATTCTCGATGGCATTGTTTCGATGATCGGACTTACCACACCCAGTGGAATCCTGCTGGAAATCAACGAAGCCTCCCTTCGACTAACCGGGGCGGCGAGCCAGGACCTTGTCGGGAAGCCGATCTGGCAGCATCCGGCATGGTCTCACACGCGCGCGATGCAGGATCGCCTGATCTCGGCCTTTGCCAAGGCAGAAGCGGGACGCCGCATGCGGTTCGATGCTGAAATCCGGGATTCTCGAGGCTTGCTGATACCGGTAGACGTGCAATTGGCGCCCATTTTCGACGAATCCGGCCAGGTGACAGATATTGTCATGTCCGCAGTGGATATCTCGGAACGCAAGCGGGCCGAAGCACACCGCGAAATGTTGCTCAGTGAACTGAATCACCGGGTCAAGAATTCGCTGGCGACCATTCAGGCCATCGCCGCCCACACGCTGCGGGAGGCGACAGACTTTGAAGGCTTTCGCCAATCATTCACCGGGCGCCTGCGCGCCATCGCGGCCAGCCATGACCTGCTTGTATCCACGACGCAGGACTCATCGGATATTTCTCGTCTCATCCGGGATCAGGTTCTTGGCTATGCGCCCGCTGATGGCACGCGGCTGGAAATGACGGGGCCGCCGCTTGTCTTAGGGCCGCAAGGGTCACACGCTTTCGGATTGATCCTGCACGAACTGGCCACGAACGCGTCCAAGTATGGTGCGTTTTCGAACGATAGCGGACGGCTCAGCATCAGCTGGTTCATAGAAGAGACGGATGATGACCCTGACGTGATCATCGACTGGGTCGAAACAGACGGTCCGCCGGTGGTGCCTCCCAGCCGAAAAGGCTTTGGCAGTGTGCTTATCGAACAGAGTCTGTCACACGCTCTTGGTGGGAAATCGAACTTAACCTTTGACCCGAAAGGATTAAAAGCTCAATTTCGCTTTCCAGCTAGAAGGTAGGGGGACTATGCCGAAGATATTACTGTTGGAAGACGACTTCCTGATCGCATTTGATATGAAGACGCAACTGGAAGATGCAGGCATGGAAGTGGTGGGGCCTGTTGCGAGCAATGAGGACGCCAAAGCGCTCATCGAGCCGGGGTCAATCCATGCGGCTGTGCTCGATATGGATCTCGGAGGGGTTGCCTCGTTTCCTACGGCGCATCGCCTGAAGGAATTCGGAATTCCGTTCGTGTTTGTCACCGGCAACAACGAAGCCGACTTGCAGGACGGGCTTGCCGACAGTCCGATCCATACAAAGCCTGTGCATTACCCGCGGCTGATCGAACAGTTGAAGGGTTTCGCAAGTTTAGACTGAAGCGAGGCCTACATGGCCCTCACAGGTCCTTTGATGGGGGTGCCAGCCTCAGGATCGGCCGGCTTACCGGCATTGCGCCCATAGTCATGCTTTTTCAGAAGACCCCGGAATTGATGATAGGAGAGTCCCAGCAAATCTGCGGCGCGGCCCTGATGGCCTTGTGACAGGCTGAGGGCTTCGTCAATCAACTGCATCTCGAAAGCGGCGACCTGCGCGCTGAAATCCGCGGCGATCTCTGGATTGTCGCGAATGCGTACCGGGTCGGCCTGAAGCGTCTCGGAGTGACCTGTCTTGCCGGAGCCAGTCGGGCGCCAGGGAGAATCGAATGGGTCGAGTACGGCCGGATCGAACAAGACCGGTTCGTCCGGTGCCATCAGCATGGCGCGATGTGCGAGCCTTTGTGCGAAATTGCGCAGTTCACGTACATTGCCGGGCCAGTCATGAGCTTCGATAGCGGCAATGGTCGAGGGGGCAAAACCGGGGAAATCCTGCGCCATTTCAATTGCCATACGCCGAGCGAAATGGTCGGCCAGCAGGCTGGCATCACCGGGCCGGGCCCTCAGCGGCGGCAGGGTAATGACGTCAAAAGCAAGTCGGTCCAGAAGATCGGCGCGGAATTCGCCTGCCTCCACCATGCCCGGCAGGTCGGCGTTTGTGGCGGCCACTATGCGAACATCCGTTGAGAGTACTTTTGAACCGCCCACCCGCTGGAATTCGCCATACTCGACAACACGCAGCAATTTTTCCTGAACCTGCGCGCTGGCGGTGGCTATTTCGTCGAGGAAGATCGTACCGCCATCGGCCAGTTCAAACCGGCCTCGCCGCATTTCGGTCGCGCCGGTAAAGGCCCCGCGCTCATGCCCGAACAGTTCAGAATCCAGCAGGGTCTCCGACAGTGCGGCGCAATTGACCTTCACGAACGGTCCGTCCCAGCGCTTGGACAGGAAGTGAAGGCGTTCTCCGATCAACTCCTTGCCGGTTCCCCGCTCCCCGATGACAAGGATGGGGCGATCCAGCGGGGCGACGCGGGAGACATGCTCCTGCGCGCTGAGCCATGCAGGGGCTTGGCCCAGCAATTGTGTATTCTGATCAACCATTTAGTCAAAATAACCAAAAGTGGCGATTAAATCTACAATGCATTTGGCGAGAAATACTAAAAATTAAAAACGGCATCCAGTCAAAATGATAAAATATCGATATAAAACAACGTACTATAAAATTAATTTTGAACTGGCACGGTCCTTGAAATGACAGAAGGGCTCGGAGCGACAGGGCGTTGCTCACAAACACAAGAAGGACAAACTGAAAATGGAAGATCGCTACAACACTTCGGAAGCCCGCTCGGATGCTGGCCGTTTCGGTCGGTGGCTCGCGACGCGCCCGGCGGAAAGCTGGATGTTCTTCGTCGTCGGCATCTTCTTCGGCGGTTTGTTCTTCTAATCCTCCCCCCACTCACGAAAGGACACCAAAATGGGCTTGTTCTCCCGACTCGGTGACATCATCAATTCCAACATCAACGCGATGCTCGACAGCGCCGAAAATCCTGAAAAGATTGCCCGGCTCATCATCCAGGAAATGGAAGATACGCTGGTTGAGGTTCGCACCGCCGCGGCCCGCGCCATGGCAGACAAAAAGGAAATGGAACGCGAAATCGTCCATTTCACGCAGACCCGCGACGAATGGGCTGCAAAGGCTGAACTGGCCATCGACAAGGGTCGTGAAGACCTGGCCCGTGGCGCTCTGACCGCCAAGCAGAAAGCTGATGGCGAAATCGAACGCCGCAAGCTGGCAATGGACGCGGCAGAAGAAGCCTTCGAGAAGCGCCAGGACGATCTGGCCAAGCTTCAAGCCAAACTCGACGAGGCGAAGGCAAAGCATCGGGCACTGATGATGCGCCGCGAAGCGGCCGAGCAGCGCATTCGCATTCGCAGCCAGGTCTATGACGGCAAAGTGGATGATGCGCTGGCGCGCTACGGCAATATCGAGCGCAAGGTCGACGAAATGGAAGCCTATGCTGACACGATCAAGGGCCGTGAACCGACCCTCGAAGCCGAATTCGCCGCGCTGGAGCGTGACGAGAGCGTCGAGAAGGAACTCGAAGCCCTGAAAGCGAAGCGCGCCAAGTCATCGGCGAAGTCTTCCAGCAAGAAATCGGAGGACTAATCGATGTTGTTTTCACTCGCTTGCCTCACCGGCTTCATGACGTTGGTCTGCGCTCCGGGCCTCATCGCCCAGGCGCGCGCCAACCGGCAGCCATCTGCTGACGAGGCCGCCTGATGGATGAGTTTATTCCAATCATAGCGATCGTCTCGCTGTTCATCGTCCTCCCGGGCATGATCTTCCACTACATTACCCTGTGGCGGAAGCAGAAAACCCTGATGCCCGACGATGAGCGCATGATGGAGGATCTCTGGCGCTCGGCCAAGGCGATGGAACGCCGGATCGAGACGCTCGAATCTCTCCTTGAGCAGAGCGAAGCGGACAGCCCCCGCAGGCCGCCTCGTTCTTCCCGCCCCACTTTTGACGACTAAGGACCCAGACATATGTCCCGCCAATCCCGTGCCTACCGTGATACAGCCCCAGAAGGCGACCAGTACGGCTCCCCGAATCCAAAGCGCTATTACCGCTCGCGTCATGACAAGGTCATTGCCGGCGTCTGTGGCGGCCTTGCCGAACGCTTTGGTTGGGAACCCATCCTGGTGCGCCTGCTGGCCGTGCTCGCCTTTTTCTTTGTCGCCGGACCGATCGCCCTGATTGCCTATATCGTCGTCTGGATGATCACGCCGCGGACACCTTTGGGCGGTCGTACCATATCACCGGAAGAAGATGTTTTCTGGCGCAACGTGAACGACCGCCCCAGAGCCACTTTCGGGAACCTGAAATACACTTTCATGGATCTCGATGAACGCCTCAGGGATATCGAACGCAAGGTCACATCTGACGAGTGGCGACTGCGCAAGGAATTCCGCGACCTGGAGCGTGGCAACTAGACCGCGCCCATTCACCCTAACCATCCGACAAGAAGGACCGGAAAAATGCGTAAGGGGACGCTACTGACGAATAACTGGCTGCTCGGAGGGATCTCCATCCTCATCCTGATGATGGTACTCTTTCTCTCCAGCCTCCAGGGACAGACAGCACTGGAGTTCGGCGGGCTTCAGATGACGTTTGCGCCGCACGAAGAGGGGGGCGTTCGCCTCAGCATCGCCCGCTCTTTTGGTGAGTCAGACTTCACCGCGCTTTAAGGCGCGAACAATCAGGCGCACGGGGCTGACCGCCTCGAGCGCCGCCACTTCGGCGGGGGAGGGCCCGCCAAGGCACATGGCCGCCAGCACCCGGCCGGCCCAGGGGCCCCAGGTAAAGCCGCGCGCGCCAAAACCGTTCACCATGAATATGCCCGGCAACACGGGGGCGTCCGCATCGACAGGGCGCCCTTTTCGCATGCCGGAAAATGTCTCCAGCGCTGCAGAGTAATCGGGCACGGCGCCGACCAGGGGTAATCGATCAGCGGTGGTCGCACGAATGGCAGCACGAGACTGAACGGGCAGCGACGTTGCGCTTCGTTGCCACCATGGAGACAATTGTCGCAATGCGTCGGCATTGGTGGCGCGGGCAGCGGCGGACGTTGCAGCCGGTACACCATCTTCGATTTTTTCAAAGGTAGCGCCCCAGAGCCTCTGATCTTCCAATGCCAGTGCGTAGTGCCCGCTCGCCATTGCCTCTGCTTGAACGGGTCTGGCGTCCGCGACGCTCTCGACCTGACCCAATCGGCCTTCCAGCCCGACCCAGCCAAGTTGCCGGTTCGTCTCCATGGCGGTGGCGAGGACAATGATGTCGAACACCTCGGCATTCACCAAGCGATCCTGTAGCGAAATCTCGACCGTCCCGGTCCGGACCCGAACATTGTCGAGCAATCCGGAAATGATCCGCGCAGGCTCAAGGACCAGTGCGCGCTTGTGGAGCAGGCCGCCGCCGGAAATGGCTTCAAGGTCTTCCAACGGCAGAGGCGGGTCCGCAAGCAATTTCGCGAACCGGGTCTGCTCGGCCTTGTCCTTTGGCATTTGGCGTACTGTGGTTTCGTGTGCGCCTTCCATGCCTGAATAGGCGCGGCGGGCGGCAAGATAAGCGTCGATCAGCAAGCGGGCTTGCGCCGTGTCGCCCGCATCGAGCCGAGGCATCATAAGGGCCAGCGGATTGCCACTTGCGCCGCTTGCGGGGCCAACTGGATCAAACACAGTCACATCTGCGCCGCGCTCTGTCAGGGCGTAAGCCGCGCTCGCCCCGGCAATTCCTGCGCCCAGAATGGCGATCTTTTGGCGAGGGCCATTATGCGCGCGCAGGCCGTAAATGTCCGGCTTGGCGGGAGAGGCAAGTGCCAACCTTGCTTCCAGTCGCTGCCGCTTGCGGCCGTGTCCCGGTGCTTTGACGACATCGAAGCCGACCTCTGTCAGTCCGCGCCGAACTGCGCCTGCCACGGTGAACGTGCCGATGCTTGCGCCGGGCTTGGAGCGCTCTGCAATCAGTCCGTAAAGATCAGCTGACCACATGGCTTCATTCTTTGCCGGGCTGAATCCGTCGAGAAACCAGGCATCGGCCATGAACTGGCTCTGGGGCAGCGTGTCGTGAATATCGCCGAGATGAAGCGTGAGAGTGACGCCGATATCAGGCCAGACGAGGTGGTGTACACAGCGCACAGGCCCAGGCCAATCGGCGAGCAGTCGCGCTGCCAAGCATGCCAGTTCGGGCCACGCGCCCAACGCGCGCGCCGCATCGGCCTCAGTCAGGGGAAAGCCTTCGAAGCTGACAAAGTGGAGCCATGCATTCGGGGTTGGTCGGTGCGCTTGCCACAGTTCGCACAAGGCGAGGAAGTTCAATCCTGTGCCAAACCCGGTTTCCGCTACCGTGAACTCGGTCTTGCCTGCCCAGGCTTCTGGAAGGCCGCAGCCCTGCAGGAAAACCGCGCGGGTTTCAGCCAGTCCATCCCCCGCCGTGAAGTACACGTCCCCCGCCTCGCGAGCGACGGGCGTGCCGTCGTCCTTCCAGTCAATCATGGGATGCGTGAGCAAGCGGGCCATGCGAGACGGGTTAGCCGGGCCATACCGTTTTGAACAGTCCTCCGCGGCTGCATGCTTTCTGACACCGAATTAATCGGATCGCTCTTGTCCGTCGCGCGTTGATTGACTGACCGCGATCATGCGGCCGACACAAACAAACTGAAGGAGACCCAAATGGACAAGGAACATCTCAAGGGCGGTGCCAAGGAAGCTGAAGGCGAAGTCAAGGAAACTGTCGGTGAAATGACAGACAACAAGAAGATGCAAGCCGAAGGCAAGATGGACAAGGCCGAAGGCGAAGCTCGCAAGACAGCGGGTGACGTAAAGGACGCCGTCAACAAATAGGCGACCCCCTGAACCACTGTGAAAGCCGCTCCTCCGGGGGCGGCTTTTCCTTGCGTGCTGCCGGATGGCGCGCCACATAGGAGCTCTCAGCAGAAGGCATACACTCATGAGCGAGTTTGAGATCAAGCGCGAAGACGGAGAGACCGGCGGGCGCTACGTCACCCTGGTCAACGGCCACGAGGCCGAGATGACCTATTCGAAGGCGGGTATGGAGCGGATCATCATCGACCATACCGGCGTTCCGAAAGCGCTCGGCGGCATGGGTGTCGGCGTAGCCCTGGTCAAACGCGCGGTTGAGGATGCGCGCCGGGACGGAATCAAGATCATTCCGCTGTGCCCTTTCGCGAAGGCGCAAATTCAAAAACATGCAGAATGGCAGGATGTACTGGCATGACCACGATACCCATCACCCATGATGAAAATCATATGCGCTACAGCTATTTCGAGAACGGGCTGGAAGCATATCTGACCTATGAGCGTCCGCGGACCGGGCTGCGCCATATCACGCACACGATCGTGCCGGGAGAACTGGGTGGACGCGGCCTTGGCAAAAATCTGGTGACGCGTGTGATGAATGACATCATTGCTGCGGGTGAGACGGTTTCTTCGTCTTGCTGGTTTGCAACGGCACTGATCGAAAAGACGCCGGAATGGGCTGCCCTGAGGGGATGACCAAGTCTTTCTGGAAAACCACACCACTGGCTCAGATGTCATCGCAGGAATGGGAATCCCTCTGCGACGGCTGTGGCAAATGCTGCCTGCTCAAACTGGAAGATGAAGATACCGGTGAGATCGCTTACACGCGACTCCATTGCCGCCTGTTTGACGGGGATAACTGTCAGTGTGCCGACTACAAAAATCGCAAGAAGATCGTCGAAGACTGCGTGATTCTTACTCCGAAGAAGGTCGAGGAAATCCGCTGGATGCCAAAGACCTGCGCCTATCGCCTGATCCATGAGGGCAAGGAGCTGCCGGACTGGCACTATCTCGTGTGTGGTGACCGCAACCGCATCCACGAAGAGGGGCATTCGATCCGGGGACGCACCGTATCCGAGGACACGGTCTTCGATGAGGACACAGAAGACTGGATTGTCGACTGGGAAGGCAATGAGCCCTAGACGCCGACCACTTCACTATTGGTCGCCTCGGTCTTCAGCCATTTGATGAAGTTGCGTACATCTGGCGTCAGGTGACGGCCTTTCGGATAGACGATCCAGTACCCGAAATCGATCAGGTGGGAGCCATCCGCGAAGGGTGCGACCAGCCGACCAGAGGCGAGATCCGCTGCTGCAATCGCGCGTTTGGCAAGCGCCACGCCGCGTCCGGCGGCAGCCGCCTCGATCACGAGGATCGCCTGGTTGAAACGTGGGCCGCGTGAGCCATCAACATCTTTCACATTCCGCGCACGCAGCCAGCTGGCCCAGTCGGGGCAGGACGGGTCATTCTCGTTGCTCTCATCATGGATCAGTGTGTGATGCCGCAAATCCGAGGGCTTGCGGATCGCGTCGGTTCCTTCCAGCAGGGCAGGGGAACAGACCGGCAAGACAGTCTCGTCCATCAGCTTTTCAGATTTCAGGCCGTCATAATTGCCCCGGCCATAGCGGATTGCGAAATCGGCATCGGCCGTGGTGAAATCGGTCAGGCCCATATCGGCCGAGATCCAGGCCTCGGTCTCCTCATGTTCCCGGTGGAAGCCATCAAGGCGGGGCGCCAGCCATTTCGCGGCGAAGGACGGCGCAGATGACACCATGACCCGGCCTTTGCGCGCTGGAGCCTGCATGATCCGCCCGGCTTCAGAAATTCTCTCGAATGCATCGCGCACCAGCGGCAGGCTGGCCTGGGCGGCATCTGTCAGCAAAACTGAACGGCCCGTTCGCTTGAACAGGGGCGTGCCGGCATATTCTTCCAGCTGCCTTATCTGTTGTGAAATCGCGCCGGGCGTGACATTCAGCTCTTCGGCAGCCTGTGTAAAAGACAGGCGCCGCGCGGCGGCCTCAAAGGCTCTCAGCGCGTTCAATGGGGGAAGTCGGTCGGATGGGTCTGACATGGATAGTTTCTCTAAAGGATCGCTGTAGGGGTTCATGCTTGCGTCCGCCGCGTCAAGAGCCATTTTGACACCTGACTGATCAGCTTGCCTAAAAAGAGGTCCGCCCGCATGCGCCAATTTCCGGCTTTCTTCAACATGGATGACGCGCGCGTCGTCGTGTTCGGCGGTGGTGAGGAAGCGCGCCGCAAGGTGCGACTGCTCGCCAAAACACCGGCGCATATCACTGTGATTATTGGAAAAGACATCGATTCCGGCTTCGCTCAGGAGTTTGCCGGGCGCATAACGATTGCGCCGCAGGACCAAGCTGGCGCCGCGCTCGATGTTGCCCGTTTCGCAATTGTGGCCTGCCGAATTGATGAAAACACAGATCGCGCGATCACTTGGGCGCGCCAATATGGCGTGCCTTTGAATGTCGTCGATCGGCCAGATCTCTGCGATTTTACGGTTCCATCCATCATGGACCGCGGCGAGATTGTTGCTGCCGTGGCCTCGGGCGGCTCTGCGCCTGTACTTGCCAAATCGGTGCGAGCCAAACTTGAAGCGCTTACACCCGCACGCATCGGCGATCTGGCGGAACTGGCAGGACGCATGCGAGAAGAGGTGAAGTCCAAATTGCCGGATGCTGGCGCGCGTCGGAAGTTCTGGGAGAGCGTGCTCAATGGCAAGGCTGCCGAACTTGCCTATGCGGGCGAGTTGGAAGCTGCTGAACAGGCGATGCGCGACGCACTGTCCGGCGGCCGGACGCAAGGCGTGGTCCATCTGGTTGGCGCGGGTCCGGGTGATCCGGAGCTGCTGACCCTGAAGGCGCTGCGCCTGCTGCAGGAAGCCGACATTGTCTATTATGACCGTCTGGTCAGCGACGATATCCTGACGCTCATTCGCCGGGATGCCGACCGCGTGTCTGTCGGCAAGAGCAAGGGCGACCATTCCGTCCCGCAGGATGAAATTCACGAAATGCTGATCCGCTCGGCCCGCGATGGCAAGCGCGTTGTACGCCTGAAGGGCGGCGACCCGTTTATCTTCGGGCGTGGCGGTGAAGAGATGGAAGCGGTGCTGGCCGCAGGCGTCGAAGCCTTCGTGGTGCCGGGTATTACGTCGGCGCTGGGATGCGCGGCGCAGGCAGGTGTACCGCTGACCCATCGCGATCATGCCCAGAGCCTGACCTTCGTCACCGGCCATGCCAAGGCGGGCGGCGTGCCCGATCTCGATTGGGACTCGCTCGCCAAGCCGAACCAGACCGTCACCGTCTTCATGGGCGTCGGCACAGCGGCCGCCATTACTGACAAGTTGATCGAAGCCGGGCGCGCGCCAGACACGCCGGTCGCAGTGATCGAGAACGGCACGCGGCCGAACGAAATTCAGGTTTTCGGTATTCTTGCTGAACTGCCTGACCTGATCACAGACAATGGTATCGAGGGTCCAGCATTGCTCATCATCGGCAAAGTGGCGGGCCTGCCTTTCGCGAGTGGCGCAATCGGCCTTTCAGGCTGCGTCAGCCAGGAGACTTTCGTATGACATCCGTTCGCCCGAAACTTAAGCCGGATACGCCAAAGGCCGTCACCGCATGGGAGACCGCGACCGGCCAGAATGTCTGGATGGCCGCCGACGGCAGCTGGACCCAGGACGTTTCAAAAGTTGCCGCCTTTACAGGCGATGAGGCCGAAGCGCGCCTTGCAGATGCTCAGACGCAGGAGGGGATCGTTACCGATCCCTACTTCATGGAAGTCACCGAGACCGGCGAAATCACGGGCCGCGAGACCCTGCGCGAAACCATCCGCGCAAAAGGGCCGACCGTTTCCTATGGAGAGGGCGCATAATGCCCCATCGCGAGATTCAGCGACTCACACTTTACGGCGATTCCATTTCCGGCAATTGCATGAAACCGAAATGGACCGCTGACTTGCTTGGCATCCCATATGATTGGGTAGAGGTCGATATCCTTCAGGGCGGCACCCAGACCGAAGACTTCCTGTCGCTGAACCCGGCGGGTCAGGTGCCGCTGGCGCGCTGGCCGGATGGCCGTGCGTTGCCACAGTCCAACGCCATCATGTTGTATCTCGCCGAAGAGGCAGGCAGTGACCTGGTCCCTTCTGACATGTTCCGCCGGGCCCAGATGATGAGCTGGCTGTTCTGGGAACAATACTCTCACGAGACCGCCATTGCTGTGAGGCGCTTCCAGAAACATTATCTCAATACGCCGGATGACCAGATCGATCCGCAGCTGATGGCCAAGGGGCGCCGCGCGCTCGGTGTGATGGAGCTGCAATTGACCTATACCGACTGGCTGGTTGGCGATGCGATGACGCTCGCCGATATTGCGTTGGTCGCCTACACACGGGTCGCCCATGAGGGTGGCTTTGACCTGTCTGATTTTCCTTCCGTGGAAAGATGGGTCAGCCGCACCGAAGTGGCCCTGAATCTACCGCACGCAAAAGAGGCTGCGTAATGTACAGATATGATGAGTTTGACGCCCGGATCGTCTCCGAGCGGGTCGCGCAATTCCGTGGACAGGTGGACCGCCGCCTATCGGGCGAATTGCTGGAAGACGAGTTCAAGCCGCTCCGCCTGCAGAATGGAGTCTACCTGCAGCTGCATGCCTACATGCTGCGCGTGGCTATTCCATATGGTCAGCTGAATGGCCGTCAGCTGCGCCAACTGGCCATCGTCGCGCGCGACTATGACCGGAATTACGGCCATTTCACCACGCGCCAGAACATACAGTTCAACTGGGTCGCGTTAAAAGACATCCCGGACGTGCTGGCCAAGCTGGCCGAGGTCGAGATGCATGCCATCCAGACCTCCGGTAACTGTATCCGCAACGTGACATCCGATCATTATGCCGGTGCGACGAAAGACGAATTGATGGATCCGCGCCCCTGGTGCGAGATCATCCGCCAGTGGAGCACGTTCCATCCGGAGTTCGCCTTCCTGCCGCGCAAGTTCAAGATTGCCGTCACGGCGGCCGAGCATGATCGCGCTGCAATCCGCGTGCACGATATCGGCCTGCATATCCGCAAGCGCGGCGACGTGGTCGGGTTTGAAGTCCATGTCGGCGGCGGGCAGGGGCGCACGCCGCACCTCGCGACCCTGGTCAACGAGTTCGTGCCGGAAGCCGAATTGCTCGACTATCTCGAAGCCATCATGCGCGTCTACAACCGCTTCGGCCGCCGGGACAACAAATACAAAGCCCGCATCAAGATCCTTGTCAGCGAACTGGGCGAAGCCGAGTTCCGCCGCCTCGTGGAAGAGGAATATGCCGCCCAACGCGACAATGAGAAAATCGACCTGCCACAGGCCGAGATCGACCGTATCCATGCCTATTTTGCGCCGCCGGAACTGGCCGCGAAGCCAGACACGTCTTCGGCATTCGAGGCCCTGAAGGCCGATGATGCAGAGTTTGCGCGCTGGGCGCGAATCAACCTCCATCCGCACAAGTCCCCTGGCTACACGTCCGTCACGGTCAGCCTGAAGCCGATTGGCGGTCTCGCCGGAGACGCCACCGACGCTCAGATGATGACCGTAGCGCATCTGGCCGAGACGTATGCCTATGACGATATCCGCGTCAGCCACGCCCAGAATCTCGTCCTGCCACATGTTGCGCTGGATGACCTGCCGGATGTGTATCGCGAGTTGAAAGCCGCCGGGCTGCATACCGCCAACGAAAGCCTGATCACCGACATGATCGTGTGCCCAGGTCTCGATTACTGCAACCTTGCCAATGCCCGTTCCATTCCAGTCGGGCAGGCGGTTCAGGAAGTGTTCGCCGATCCAGACTATCAGGAAGATATCGGCCGCCTGCACATCAATATTTCCGGCTGTATCAATGCCTGTGGCCACCACCATGTCGGCCATATCGGTATTCTCGGCGTCGACAAGAAGGGTGAGGAATTCTATCAGATCACCTTCGGTGGCCGCGCTGATGAGAAGGCCGCGATCGGTGATATTGCCGGCCCCGGCCTGAAGGCTGATGACGTGCCCAGCGCCCTCAAACGCGTCGTCGACACCTATCGCGAGCTGCGCGCCGACAAGGGCGAGTTGTTCATCGAGACGCTGGCCCGCCTCGGCCATGACCCCTTCAAGGAGGCGCTTTATGCCGCTGGTTAAGAACGGCACAGAGATCGACAATATCTGGGCTTATGTCCCGGATGAAGGTGAGCTGTCTCCTGGTGGATGTATTACAGTTTCGCTCGGACGATTTCGCAGCGAGCGAGACATTCTTCTGGCCCGTAACACCGATATTGGTGTGCGGCTGGAACCGGGCGACGACCCGCACGAACTGGAGGAATATCTCGACCGGTTGCAACTGATCGAGATCAGTTTCCCTAAATATACTGACGGTCGTGGATACTCCCAGGCCCAGCTTTTGCGCCGTCGCTTCGGCTATGCCGGAGAGCTGCGCGCTGTGGGTCACGTCCTGCGGGATCAGATATTCTATATGAACCGTTCAGGCTTTGACGCTTACGAGACCGCCCGTGCTGACCTACATGAAGTGGTGAACGCACTGGAAGAGTATTCCGACGTCTACCAGCCCGCAGCGGGTGATCGAACGCCGGTGTACCGCAAGAGACACGAAAGCTGATCCTTATGCCTTATGGCGACAGTCTTGCCCGCAAGTCCGAAGCTGCGGATGTCCGCCTCGCTCGCCTGAATGGTGAGTTGCGCGACGCCTCCGCTCAGACGGTGCTGCGCGTCGCCATGGTTCGCGAATGGGCCAACAGCCTGACCTACGTATCCAGTTTCGGCGCCGAGAGTGTCGCTATGCTGGCCCTGATCGCGGACGTGAAGCCTGACCTGCCCATCGTGTTTCTCGAGACCGGTATGCATTTCCCGCAGACGCTGGACTACAAGGACGAGCTGATCGAAAAGCTCGGCCTGACCGGTGTGCGCGAAATTCCGCCGAGTGAGACCGAGCGCAAGGTGCTCGATCCGAAGAACAATCTCTGGAAAACCGATCCGGACGCCTGTTGCGCACTGCGCAAGGTGCGCCCGCTGGAGCCGGCTCTGGAGGGCTTTGATGCCTGGATCACCGGTCGCAAACGCTTTCATGGTGGGGCCCGGATGAGCCTGCCGGTCTTCGAGTTTGCGAACGGACGCTACAAGGTGAACCCGCTGGCCAACTGGACTCCGGACGATGTGGAACTGTTGATCAAGCAGCGCAATCTGCCGCGCCATCCGCTGGTTGCTCAGGGCTATCCGTCCATCGGCTGCTGGCCGTGCACGAAGCCGTCCGACAATCCGGACGATCCCCGCGCGGGTCGCTGGGCCGGACAGGAGAAGTCCGAATGCGGCCTCCACATCGACAAGACGGAACGCCCGCGCGTCTTCTAGGCCTTCGCCCCGAATATGTGAGCCATGGCGATCGCTCCGGCGGTCGCCACGTTCACGCTGTCAAAGCCTTCCGTCATTGGGATGCGCACGGGCGTACAAGCCGCGATCAACTCGTCCGGCAGCCCCGGTCCTTCGGCACCGAGCAGGATGGCGAGTCGGTCCGGCACAACCATTTCGGTGATCGGCGGGGCTTCTGCACGCGGCGTCATCGCCCAGACCTCATAGTCCGCCGCCTTGGCCGCGTTCACCATGTCCAGGCCCGTCCCGCCATGGGCATAGGGCAGCCATAGGCTGCTGCCGGAGGAGACGCGGATGGCCTTGCGATAGAGCGGGTCACAGCATTGACCATCCATCAGCACCGCATCTGCGCCAAAGGCAGCGGCATTGCGAAAGCACGCGCCGACATTGTCGTGATTGGACAGGTCTGACATCAGGAGCAGGGTAGAGGGACCGGCCTCTATGGCGGCGAGAAACGCGGCCGGTACGGCGATGTCGCCTTTCAGCCCACAGGCAAGCACGCCGCGATGCATCGGAAACCCTGCGACCGCATCCATCACCGACTGGGGCGCGACATAGACCGGCACGTTCTCCGGCACGAGGGCCATCAATTCGGCCAGCGTTGCGACCCGGTTCTCTGCAAGGAACACACTTTCCAGCGCAAAACGTCCCCGACGCAGCGCTGTCTCCAGCGCTACTTTGCCCTCGACGATGAAGCGCGCGCCATGACCTGAAGTCAGGTCCTTCTCGCGAATGGATGTGTAAGCCTCCAGCCTCGCATCTGTCGCGCTATCAACTTCTATCGCAAAACCCATCTCAATTTCTCTATGCTGAGGCGCAAGACGTCGTCCAACTGGCGGGGCGTCCATGACGTGGAACGAATCCGGCTCGGCCGACTACGAGCATACTTCACCCATACGGACAAATCGACGTCCGGCACAGACGATCCAGGCTGAACATTCTCCTGCAGGGGATCCCCCCGCACTTCAGCTCAAATAATTCTCCCAATAGGAGAAAAATTCTACTGTTTGGTATTGTTATCGCAATCATAAATAGATAGAGGGAGATTGCGAAGGATTTGCAGGCGGGCCGGGGGGACGCATGAATATCATGATGAAAACCATTGTGGTGCTTTGGCACCATAGGCTCATCCTTGTATTGTTGCTGGTCGCGTTTTGCGTGGTCGCGATCTCTGCAGGAAACCGCATGCACCGCAAGGCGATGTTGGAACACGTTACGGACAAACAGTTTCAGTTAAATTTGGAAATGACCCGCTATAGCGGGGCAGAGGCTCCACCAATTCTCCTCAGCTCGCTGAGCGAAGATGATATAGGACTTGTCCATAGACTGCGGGAATCGCACGAGCGGGTACATGTGGGGTTTCCCGAGTGTCGCCGCGCTCCAGCCAGATCAATTGTTGGCCCTCAGCCTGATCCCTTGATCTGTGAAGTCCAGATTCCTCCAAGAAAGCCGTCAGACATAATTTGCGAGTCTGAAATCGGTTCGCATCCCTATGTGGCTGCGGGCAGGTTCATCCGCGGAGCCTATTCGGCATGTCTGATGACACTTTGGTCAAGAGAACAGGGAGAATGGTCGCTGAATTCTGCCGCGGTGGGTCCAATGAAAAACGGCCCACTGTTAAGCGGGCCGTCTGAGCTGGATGAAGATGCGTATTCGAACCTGACCGGTCACTAAGCCGGGTTGGGGGCCATGTTCGGCAGGCCCTGATCCTTGGCCATACGTTTCATGGCTTTCTGGAGCTTTTCGAACGCGCGCACTTCGATCTGGCGAATACGCTCACGCGAAACACTGTAAACCTCGGACAGTTCTTCCAGTGTTTTCGGCTCTTCCGACAGGCGGCGCTCGGTCAGGATGTGGCGTTCGCGCTCGTTCAGGTCTTCCATGGCAGCGGTCAGCAATTCCATCCGCGCATTGAATTCCTGCTTGTCAGCAAACTCTTCGGCCTGGCCCTGATCATCGTCGGCCAGCCAGTCCTGCCACTCCATGTCGCCATCGGTGCCCATGGGCACGTTCAGCGAAGCATCCGAGCCGGACATACGTCCGTTCATCGAATACACTTCAGCTTCTGTCACATTCAGCTTTTCGGCGATCAACTGGGCCTGTTCAGGACGAAGGTCACCTTCGTCCAGAGCCTTCATTTCGCCTTTCAGGCGGCGAAGGTTGAAGAACAGCTTCTTCTGCGCGGCCGTGGTGCCGAGTTTCACGAGGCTCCAGCTGCGCAGGATGTATTCCTGAATGGCGGCACGAATCCACCACATGGCATAGGTTGCCAGTCGGAAACCCTTGTCCGGGTCGAATTTCTTCACGGCCTGCATAAGACCGACATTGCCCTCGGAGATCACTTCGGCCATCGGCAGGCCATAGCCACGATAGCCCATTGCGATCTTCGCAACGAGACGCAGGTGGGATGTCACCATCTTCTCGGCAGACTGGGTATCTTCCTGTTCGCGCCATTTCCGCGCGAGCATGAATTCCTCATTCTTCTCGAGCATGGGGAACTTACGAATTTCGGTGAGATAACGGCTCAGGCCCTGCTCCGGGCTGAGTGCCACACTCGCACTGGCGGTTTTGTTCGCCATATCTAATCTCCTCCTTTGCAGACCAACCCCGCATTGCGGCGATCGTTCCGGCAATCAGATCTTCTTCCTGACGTTTAGCCCCGCATGGCGGCGGCGTCGCCCCGTATAAACCGCATGAATGTCATCGCGGTTTAACATAAATAAGCATTCGGCCCCTGCTTTTGAAGGGGGTTCAAGCGTCTGATTTCACGCTCACGAGAAAGTATATCTTGTGGCGGCAAAGTGATCCAGAAGGCCGCCACACCTTGCTGTCAGAAGTTGCGGAACCGGTTTGAAGGTTGCGGGGTTGATTGCCCAGATATGACAGGACACAACCAAATGGGCAGCACCACTCTCACCCGCACGGACGCCTTCCGGCAATTCGTGCAATCAGATTCCTTTCCCTGTATTGGGGCAAAATCGGCAATGGTTCGCGATCAGCTGGTCATTGCGGAATTCGGCGACATCGATTCCGCTGCAGGTGACATCAATCTCAGGTGCGCACTGGAAGAGTTTATCGAGGAGCTCGATTTCAGCTCCCCTGTGGTTCAGTCCTTCGTCGCCATCTTCACGGGGCCGACCGAGCTGTCAGAGACTGAATTCGAGCGTGCGCTCTGGAACCGGCTTCAATCCTTGCACAATCTCGATGTGGTCGAGGGCAGGGGGTGGGCCGAGAGCGCGGAGCGTGATCCGGAATCGGCACATTTCTCGATGGGCTTGCTGGGCGAGGCCTTCTTCGTCATCGGCCTGCACCCGAACGCATCCCGACCAGCCCGTCGTTTCGAGTTTCCTGCGCTCGTCTTCAATTCGCATGAGCAATTCGAACGCCTGCGCCAGGATGGCCGGTTCGAGAAAATGAAGCAGATCATTCGAGAGCGCGACAAGGCGCTTGCCGGTTCGGTTAATCCGATGCTGGCAGATTTCGGCCGGGGGTCTGAAGCCGCGCAATATTCAGGCCGCGAAGTCGGTCCTGAGTGGAAATGTCCGTTCACCCCGCAGGAGCCTGCGAAATGAGTCACCGTATCCCCCCGAAATCCGGCACGGCCTTCATCCTGCGCAAGGGCGAACGCCTGACTGTGACAGATCCCGAAGGCGAACAAGTCAGCGACATGGTCGCCTACAATCTGGACGACCGGAAGGAAATGATTTCATCCGGGCGTTCCCTCGATTATGCCGGGCGCATGTTCCTGACCAAGGGAGACATGCTCTACTCCAATCGCAGCCGTGACATGTTGAAAATTGTCGAGGATGAGGTCGGCCGTCATGATTTCACGCTGACGCCCTGCTCGAAGGATACGTTCCGCAAGCTGTACAATGAGGCTGATCCCCAAGGTGGTTGTCAGGAAAACCTCGAAGCAGCCCTGGCCGAATACGGCATAGGCCCCGATGATATTCCGATCGCGTTCAACATCTTCATGCATGTCGCGACAGATCCTCAGACGGGCGAGATCAAGGTTTTGCCACCTCTGAGCAAAGCGGGGCAGTCGATTATGTTCGAAGCCTGCATGGACCTTCTGATCGGCATGACCAGCTGCTCCGCAGGAGAGTCCAATAATTTTCGCTACAAGCCGATAGATTATGAGATCGTGCAGGCAGTCGACTGATGGATATTTCAGCAATCTATTACGACGGATGGAAAGATCTTGTCCGTATCGCGCTTGCCGCCCCAGTCATATATTTCACCATCATCGCTTTCATCCGGCTCGCTGGAAAGCGATCTACGTCTCAGATGAACAATTTTGACTGGGTAGTGACCGTGGCGCTGGGCTCAATCGCTGGAGCGGGTATTACCTCGAATTCCGTCACGGCCGTCGAAGCCTTGTTCGCCATTGCAGTCCTCCTGTTTATTCAATGGGGGCTGACATTCGTTCTGGCGCGCAGCGACTCTGTGGAATGGCTTGTGAAATCCAGTCCACGACTTCTGGTATATCGGGGTCAGTACCTTATGCAGAATATTCGCGATGAGCGTCTGACCAAGTCCGAAGTGCTCGCCGCGTTGCGGGAAAATGGCCTGACACGCGTTGCCGAAGCTGAGTTGGTCGTGCTCGAAACGGATGCGTCATTCAGCGTGGTCGCGCGCAAGAATGCGGATGTATCGCCCGAACATCTTGCCCAATCTGTCGTCGGAGTTCCAGGCCACTCCTGAAGTGTGCGTCACAATAAATTCATGAAAGTCAAAGTCTTGTACGCTGTTGTGGCTATTACTGGTTACAAAGTTTTCAGACTGTGATGATAGCGAGAACCCATAAGGCCTTTTGGGTGGGGCAGATGGGTTTATTATGAGATTTCGCTCCACGTCATGGATGCATTTTGAGCCGCTCTCTCTCGGAGACAGCTTTGATGCGGTATCCGCGTTTTTCGTCAAGAACCCTGAAGCGACACTGTGCCCGGTTGTCGATTTTAACGGCAAGCCGACAGGGTTTGTGTCCCTTCAGGCTTTCCAGCGCCTGATCTCAAATCCTTTCGGCTATGCCCTAAATCAGAAAAAGGGTGTGTCCGGCATAATGGATCGAAACGTGCTGGTGATGGAGCTATCGGAGGATGCCGCGACCGTATTCGGCAGTATCCGGGACAAATCAGACCTCCTAACCAACGGTCTGATCCTTGCGCATGAAGACGGCATCTATGCCGGATGTCTCAACGCGCTTGGTGTGTTCCATGCCCTTACCGAAATTCATGCCAGTATGCTGACTGAACTCAAGGCCGAGATCGAGGAGCGTGAGCGCGCCGAGCGCAAGATCCGCCAGCTTGCCGACACAGACCCATTGACCCGAATCCTGAATCGCCGCGCCTTTGTGCGGGAAATGGAGACTCTGGTGGCACAGGGCCAGCCCTTCATGTGCGCCTTGATCGACCTGGACAGGTTCAAGCCCCTGAATGATCGCTATGGGCATGCGATAGGGGACCATGTCCTGAAGGTTCTCGCCACGCGCCTGTCGGAGATGGAGGGCTGTCAGCATGCTTGTCGCCTTGGCGGAGATGAGTTTGCGTTTATCATTCCATCAGTTGGCGATAACGCACTGGCATTGGCTGCGCTTGTCCAAAGTGCTCTGGTTTCTCCGATAGAAACCGATCTAGGGCTCGTCACGGTCGGCGCCTCCATCGGGGTCGCTGCGTTTCCGGATGACGCGGCTGACAAGGCCAATCTGATGTATGCGGCCGACAAGGCCATGATCCGGATAAAGTCGGAGGGCGGAGGGATTGCGGTATTCGATCGCCGTGAAGACATGGCGGACATGGACGCCGAAGAGTTCGACAAGACCATTATCGGGGCGGTCAAGGACAATTGCTTCCAGCCCGCAGTTCAGCCGATTCTGGATTTGCGCAGTCACTCAATTGCCGGTTATGAAGTGCTTGCGCGCTGGCCGCATAGCGGCCTCAGCCGGCAGCCCTCGCCCAAGCAATTCATGCCGGCAGTGGAGCGCCTTGGCCTGATCGACAGTTTCTTCTGGTCCATGCTGAATCAGGCTTTGCGCTGGTTGCCCGGGGGTACCAGCTTCCTGTCATTCAACGTCTCTCCCTCTCAATTGACGTCTCTGGAATTTGCTGACCATTTCCTGAACGCGCTCCGTCGCCATGGCATAGCGCCTGAACGGATCGAACTCGAAATCACAGAAAACGTCCTTTTCAGGAACATCGATACGAGCAAACACGTGCTTGGCAAGATTGTCGGGGCAGGGGTCTCTCTGGCTCTGGATGACTTTGGCACCGGCTATTCCTCGCTCTCCCTGTTGGAGGAATTGCCCTTCAAGAAGGTCAAGCTCGACAAGAGCCTGCTCGGCAAGAAGAGCGATTCCGGTGTCCTGCCCAAAGTGCTGACTGGCAGTCTGAAGATGTGCCGCGAGATGAATCTGATCAGCTGCGCCGAAGGCGTGGAAACCAGCTGGCAACTCGAACAGCTCGCCGCGCGCAATTGTGATCTCATACAGGGCTACCTCATTGGTCGGGCCGTGCTTTGCCAGGAGATGACCGCGCCCGATATCAATGTGCGGGCGGGCTGAAGCAGCCTTCTTCAGGGCATAATCGCGTCCTTGTCCCGCAAGGAATCCGTTGCGCCTGTTGCCAGTAGGGGTGCCCGCGAGAACGTATCCGCCGCCTCTACGCGCCGGACATATACTTGCGCGGATGGACAGCCTGTTTGCGCCCCCACCGGTATTGAAGCCGCATCTTCAGCCATTCCGTTTCTGGATATGGCTGCAGCTCATCCTTCTGCGCCTGTATGTGCGCCGAACGAGAGGTCGCGGCACGCCGTTCCTCACCATGTGCGATGCGCGAGGGAATGTCTGGATCGCGGCAATCGGGGATATGCCAACAGTCGCGCGGCCTGACCCTTTGGCGTTCACCCTCTCAAAGGCCTGTCAGGTCGCGATGGGCAGCGCATCCGAACCCGCGCCTGCGCATGATGCGGGCGACCATCGCGTCGGAACAACGCTATTTCCGATGACTCGCCCGCATGATGCCGAGTTGCGCCTGCCTCCGCCCGATACCTGACCCGGGCGCTTGCAAATTCCTGATCTTGTCCACCGAGCGCCTTCACGGGCGTTGCAGGCGCAGGTCGCTCCGGCGGGCTGGTACACGATTTGCCTGTCACAGGACGAACGGCATTGTCGCGGCTGGTCCTGAATCTGGTCTGGCGGCTCCGAAATCCCGGGTGCCATACCGAAAAGGACACGCGCATGCGTCTTCCTCATCTGACATCACTCCAGGGCGGGCGCGCCATCGCTGCGCTCATGGTCGTCTTCTATCACCTTAATATCTTCATCTTGCCAAAGCGGCTTTATGCGGAAACGGGCGAAGCGCTGCATCCTGTAGCGAATATGGGCTATTCGGGTGTTGAGTTCTTCTTCGCCCTGTCTGGATTCCTGATGCTCTATATCCATCGTCGGGATTTTGGTGCCCCTCAAAAGGCCTATAGCTACGCGATCAAACGGGTCTCGCGCATCTATCCGGCCTATTGGCTGGTTCTCATCCCGATGGTCCTGGCCGGTGCCCTGATCCCGGCCGTCGGACTTGGCTATATGCCGGGTCTTGGGCAATTGCTGCCGAACCTCTTCCTTGTGCCAATGGAAGACACTCCGATTCTTCAGGTTTCATGGACCCTGCAACATGAAATGCTGTTCTACGCCATATTCGGCCTCGCTATCCTGCATCGCTGGATCGGTCTCGGCATCCTCAGCATGTGGTTTACCGCCTGCGCGCTCACCGTATTTAGCCAGGACGTACTGTTCCCGGCGGACTTCCTGTTCTCGCCTTACAATCTGATCTTCCTGTTCGGCGGTCTGGCGGCGGTGTCCTTCCAGCATCTGGGACGGAATGCAGCGCGCGGCCTGTTGGTCGGCGGTCTGCTGGTCTTCCTGATGACGGGGCTCAACGATATCTATCGCCCCGTCGAGATCGGGTTTGGTGTGCGCACGGTCCTGTTCGGTGCCTCTGCCAGCGCGATCATTGCCGCGCTCGCCGCAATGGAAACCGCTGGCCGCCTGAGCATTCCGCGCAGCCTTCGTTTGGTCGGCGACGCGTCCTACATGCTCTATCTTGTGCACATGCCAATGATGACCGCCGGTGTGCCGGTTGCGAAATTCCTGCACCTACCGGAATTCCTGCCGCCTTGGATCATGGCGCTGCTGTTCGTGATCGGGTGCACAATCGCGTCCGTTGTCGCGCACCTATACCTGGAACGCCCTCTGGTTCGCTACATCTCGCGTAAGTTCGGCGCGCCGAAAAACCTGTCTGGCCAATTGAGTCTTGCAGACGCCTTGCGTCAGGCGGCGTCTAGTCGGCTTCCAGTTCAACACGGGCCTCGGACAAATAATCCGTAGACCGCATTTCATGCAGGCGGCTGGCCGTGCGTTCAAACTCGAAACTGCCATCGCCTTCGGGATAAAGGCTCTCCGGTTCGGCGGCTGCGCTTGCCACCAGCTTGATCTTCGCTTCATAGAGCGCGTCGATCAGTGCCACGAAGCGCGCCGCCTCGTTGCGGTTTTCCGGGCCGAGCGTGGGAATGCCTGACAGGATCACCGTGTTGAAATTTGCGGCGATGGCCAGATAGTCCCGCGACCCGAGCGGCCGGGCGCACAATTCCTCGAAGGTGAAGCGCGCCACACCCGCCGCTTCGCGTTGGACTTCCAGTTTGCGGCCTTTCACCGTCAGCACGCAATGCTGTGGTTCTGCCCCAAGGGTCAGCCGGTCCCAGGCCCGGTCCAGCGCGGCCTCGGATTCCGGGCCCAATGGCGAATACCAGACCGGCGCTTCGATCAGGCGGTCAAGGCGGTAATCCCGCTCCGAGGCGAGTTCCAGAATTTCGCAATGCGCCTTCAGATGCTCGATGAAGGGTAGGAAGAGGGGGCGATTGATCCCATCCTTGTAGAGATCATTGGGGTGGCGGTTCGAGGTCGCCACCACCGTGACTGCCATGTCGAACAGTGCCTCGAACAGGCGGGCCAGAACCATGGCATCAGCAATCTGGGTGACCTGGAACTCATCGAAGCAGAGCAGGCTCGCCTCGGAGGCGATCTGTTTCGCCACTGGCGCGATTGGATCATCGCCCGCTCCCTTCACGCGCCATTCGGACCGCTTGCGGTTGTCTTGCGAGAGCTTGCGCCAGGCATCCAGCCGGTCATGCACTTCGGCCATGAATTCATGGAAATGGACCCGCCGGCGGGCTTCAACCGGTGCACTCTCGAAGAATAGATCCATCAGCATGGATTTGCCCCGACCAACGCCGCCCCACATATAGAGACCCGTGACGGCTTCGGTTTTCGAGAACCAGCCGCCGGTCTTGCGGTTGGCCAGTCTGTGTTCCAGATCGTTCAGCGCCGCAGCGGCGGTTGCCTGAACCGGGTCCGGCGTCAGCTGGCCGCTCTCGATGCGGGCTTCGTATTTCTCAAGGACGGTGGTCATTCGGGTCAACCCAGCCGCTCGGCGATCTGGGCCAGCAGTGCGCTCCAGGCTCCGGGCACCAGCAGGAAGGTCAACGCCGCACCGGCCAAGGCGCCGCCCAAATGCGCGCCATGTGCGATCATCGTATTAGGGCGTTGCGACAGGAAGAAGCTGACCGAGATAAACAGAACTGCCGCAACAATCGCCCACATCGGCAAGATGAAAAGCAGGTACAACACCGCAAACGGCGCCAGCACACTGAACGCGAGCACGATACCGGACGTCGCGCCCGACGCGCCCACGGCGCGGTAGTCGGGCTGGTCGCGTTTGTCGATGTATTCCCATGCGTTTCCGGCAAACAGCGATCCGAAATAGATGATCAGGAATGTTGTTGCGCCAAGTTCGCGTTCCAGCACTCCGCCAAACTGCCACAGGACGAACATGTTGATGAGCAAATGTGTGCTGTTCACATGCAGGAAGGCTGAAGTCACGAAGCGCCACCATTGGCGGCCCTCTCGGATCGGCGCGATCCAGAAATTGTTGTCCTCGAAGAAAGCGCGGTTTGACAGGCCAATCAGACTGACGAGGACATTGGCCGCGATCAGGCTGATCGTCACGGGATATTCCATCATCGGGGGTGCCGCCTTTTTCCTGTGTCGCCCAGCAAAAAGCCGCCCGGACGTATCCTAGGCGGCTTAGCAAGGGGAAGGGGCGCTTCGCAAGCACCCGCATGGATTAGGCCGCGCGGACGGCCGTGGTTTCAGCGGCTGGCATCAGGTCCATCAGGAAGTCTTCAAACGCATCGGGGCGCTGGATGAAGCGATTGAATGGCAGAGTGGCCTTGAAAATGGCTTGCGGATGAATGTTCGCGCCACAGCGCAGGGCAGACTCAACAGCCTGGTCGCGCACATCCATGGAAGAGACGACCGCAATCCGGTATTTGCCCATATTGGCAACCCGCGCGATGGTCATGTCCGGGTCAAAGGAGTCTGGCAGGCCGAGGTCGAGCACGACGAGATCGAATCTTTCGAGGCGCAACCGGGCTTCCGCCATCATCAGGGTCGGCGCCATGACCAGATCAACCTGCACGCGGGAGCGCGCAGCCTTGTCCGCGGCAATCGCCAGCATGTCTCTGACTGGCTCGTGATCTTCAACCCAAAGAACTTTCATCTACACTATTCCCGATTTGTTTGCCCGCGAAGGAAAGCCTTAAGCCAACCCCCCTGTGGCGTTCACAATGGCACGTGGCTCTTACGTCTTGGTAAAGCGAAACTTTCCGAAGTGTTTATATTTCAACACAATGCAGCGTTCCGGTGGCCTGCGCGAACGGCCATTCCCCTGTAGTTCCCGCTTTGAGGGATTCGCCCCAACCCCTATGTATATAAAGGGAGAACGGAGTGGCCCACGCACCATGAGCGACGAGAGCCTGATCGCAAAATCCTCTACTTTGGGAGGATCGGCATTTCTTGATGCAGAAAAAAATAATGACCAGCATATCGTCGATACGCTGATTGAGGAACGCTGCCCGAAACTGCGCGGCAGCTGGTCGTGGCCGCTTGTCCGTCCGGTTCTCTACAAGACGCTCGGCTATCGCCGGGCGCGGGAAATGGCCGACACGATCATGCAGCTGAATGGGCGGGACTCGTTCGATCATCTTTCACGCCAATTGAACTTCTCTCTTGAGGTCGACGGTCTCGAGAGACTGCCAAGTGCTGGCCGGGTTATCATTGCGGCCAACCATCCAACCGGTTTGGCAGATGGTGTGGCGGTCTGGGATCTGCTCAAGCAGGTTCGGCAGGATATCGTATTCTTTGCCAATGCCGATGCCATTCGCGTCAATCCGAACTTTCAGGATGTCATCATCCCGGTCGAATGGGTGGCCGAGAAGCGCACCCCGGCCAAGACGCGCGAAACCCTGAAGCGGGCAGGGCAGGCCTTTGCCGAGGAAAAATGCGTTGTCATCTTCCCCTCGGGGCGGCTTGCAAAGAAGGAAGACGGGCGGCTGGTCGAGAAGGACTGGTTCTCTACCGTGGTCGGCCTCGCGCGGAAACAGAAGACACCCGTCCTGCCGCTCAATCTCGATGCGTGGAATTCGAGGCTCTTTTACTTTCTCAGCGAGCTGAACCCGGAATTGCGTGACATCACCCTGTTTCACGAGCTGCTGAACAAGCGCGGCGCGCAAGTGCGTATGACGTTCGGCCAGATGATTCATCCAGACCAACTGGCAGGCGACGCCATCGAGCTCACAGAAAAACTGAAGCACCACGTCGCTTATGATCTGGGCCGTGACCGTTTCGCAGTCTTCGAGCCTTAGCGTATGTGCGGACGATTCTTCCGGCATGGCGTAACGTGGGAGGAATACCACAATGCGCTGAATCTGATTCACCCGAACGGCATCCAGCCGCCGGAGCCTGCGTACAATATTGCGCCCACCCAGTATGTGCCCATCATCCGCATGGCGCCGGAAGGCGAGGATGTGCCGCGTCACGCCATCCAGATGGCTCCGGCCATGTGGGGACTGGTTCCCAGCTGGTGGAAAAAGCCGTTGAGCGAGAAGAAATTCTCGACGTTCAATGCGCGCAGCGAAGGTCTTGAAGCGTCCAACACGTTTCGCGGGCCTTTCCGGCATCATCGCTGTCTGGTTCCGGCCAGCGGCTTCTATGAATGGACAGGCCCGAAGGGCAAGAAGCAACCCTTTGCTATCGGCCTGCGAAACCGGCGATGGTTTTGCTTTGCAGGGTTATGGGACCGCGCCATGATCGACGGGTCCGAGATCGACACATTCACCATCCTGACCACCAAGCCCAACGACCTGATGGCGGGGCTGCACACACGCATGCCGGTCATCCTTCATCCGTCGGACTATCGGACATGGCTGGATGCTGACAATCGCAAGGTGGAACACCTCTACGAACCATTCCCAACCGAGGACATGCACGCATGGCCTGTAAATCCTGCCGTGGGAAATGTCCGTAATCAGGGCGTCCAGTTGATAGAGGAAACCTAGTTCTTCTTCCAGGCCACCTGATAGAGGTCCAGTCGACGATCCTTGAGGTTCTGTACCGCGCCGGATTGACGAGCTGTGAGCAGGTCTGAAATGGACAGGTCAGCCAGCGCAATCGTTTCCGTGTTCGGGGCTGTATCCGCTGCTACGCCATCGCGTGAGAAGGGGAAATCGGACGGGGTCAAGATACAGCTCTCCGCATAGTGAATGTCCATGTTCTCTACATTCGGGAGGTTGCCCACAACCCCGGACATGGTGACATAGCACTGGTTCTCGACCGCACGAGCCTGACAGCAATACCGCACCCGCAAATAGCCGCGCCGTTCGTCGGTACAGAAGGGCACGAACAGCATCAGCGCGCCCTGGTCGACAAGGTGGCGCGCAATTTCGGGGAACTCACTGTCATAACAGATCATCACGCCTATCGGGCCACAGTCGGTCTGGATCACAGAGTTTCCACGACCGCCCTGAATGTTCCACCAATGGCGCTCGGACGGGGTCGGATGCAGCTTCTGCTGGGTATGGACCGAGCCGTCGCGCAGGAAGACGTGGCAGACATTGAGAATTTCGCCATTCGCCATCTGGCTCGGATGAGTTCCGCCAATGATGTTGATGTTGTAGGAAACTGCCAGCTTCTCCATGAACTCCACAAAACGCGGCGTATAGTCAGATATCTGAGAGATCGCATCGACAGGGCCGAGCGGGCGTTCAGACAGCGACAGCAATTGCAGTGTCAGCATTTCCGGGAAGACCACGAAGTCTGACTGGTAGTCTGACGCGATATCGACCCAGTATTCGACCTGTCCTTCAAACTCGTCGATGGAAGTGATCCGGCGCATCTGGAACTGGACCGTGGCGATCCGCACCCGTTCGGGCAGGGACGTGTCGCCAAAGCTCGTATTGGTCTGGATCTTCTCCTGCGCCAGTGGGTTCTCCCAGAACATGTGCGTGGCATGTCCCATGGAGTCGATATCTTCCGGCAGGTAATGGCGCAGTACGCCGAGCGGCTCATACCCCTGATTCAGTTGGAACGTGATAACCGGGTCGCGGAGCTTGGATTCGCGGACCGCCTTCACATAGTCGTCCGGGTTGGGATATTGTTTGGCGCGGCGAGCATAGCCAGGCATCCGACCGGCAAATACGATACCTTTCAGCTCCAGCCACTGGCACAGTTCGCGCCGTGCCTTGTAGAAACGCTGGCCAATGCGCAAGCGACGGAACGCCGGGTCGACCGCGACATCCATGCCGTAGAGCACGTCCCCTTCGGGGTCGTGACGGGCGGCATATCCGCCGCCGGTAATCTGCATCCATGTGTGCGGACCAAAGGCATGTTCGGACGCGATCATGAAGGTGGCGCAATGGCCAACAATCTGGCCTTCGTATTCAGCGATGAACTGCCCATCCGGAAACCGGTTGATCTGCGCCATGAGGTGGTCGCGGGAATACTCTTCGCCCTCGCCATAAACGCGCGCCGAGAGGCCCTGAAGGCCGGGGATATCATCCGGCGTTGCATTGCGGATGATCAGTTTTGCTTTGCTATTGCTCATGGCGAAGGAATGTCTCTGGAGGGATAAGGTTCAATGGGGCAGGCGCAGGCTGGCCCGCAGGCCACCGAGAGGGCTGTCGCTGAGGCGAAGATCTCCGCCATGCGCGCGCGCCGTATCTCGGGCGAGGGTCAATCCGAGCCCTGTGCCCGGTGTATTCTGGGTGCGGGCCTCATCCAGCCGCATGAAAGGGCGGAAAGCATCCTCGCGCAGCTCCGGGATAATGCCCGGTCCATTGTCATCGACGTGTATATCGGCCGCATGCGGACCGTTCACAAGAGTGATTTGTGTGTCGGTCGCGAATTTTGTCGCATTGGAGATCAAATTTGTCACAGCGCGCTTGAGTGCCAAGCGACGGCCATTGACCTGAACATGATCGGGTCCGGTTACGGTAATGTGCGGGCCAAAGCCCGCGGCGGCGTCGCGCAAGAGTTCGGCAAGGTCAAAATCGCCCGGCTCATCGCCTTCTTCGCCGCGCGCAAAGGTGAGATATTCGTCCAGCATCATGGACATGTCATCAAGATCGGCCCGCGCGGCTTTGATGTCATCGGTCTCGTCCATCATGGCCAGCGCCAGCTTTAGTCGGGTGAGGGGCGTGCGCAGATCATGGCTGACCGCGGCTAGCATGGCGGTGCGCTGTTCCGCAAAGGCGGTCAGCCGGTTCTTCATGTCGATTACCGCCCGGGCCGCCTCGCGCACTTCGTTGGCGCCAGACGGGCGGAAGTCCGGCACATCCCGGCCACGGCCGAACGCTCGCGCGGCCTTTGATAAGCTCAGGATCGAGCGCACCTGCTGGTTCAGGAAGCCGATGGCCAGCGCAACCATGAACAGGGAGAACAGGATCACCCAGACAATAAAGATGTGGGTATTGGCGGCGAGCACACGTTTGCGCTCGACAATGATTTCAACTGTGCGGGGCCCCGACGCGAAGCGGAGATGCAGCATTGAGTCCTGGGGGTTCAACGCCGTCTCCACCGGTACGCCAAGCCGGGTCTCCAACTCCTTGTCCAGCGTGCCGCTATAGGAGAAGACTTCAGCATAGCTTCGGCGATCGAGGCTGGCGGAATCGCTGTCGCAAGTGAAGGTCAGGTCCAGGCGCTCATCTATGGTCTTGCGGTCCAGCACGGACTCCTCGCGGCGGTCGCAATATGCCTGGACGAGGCTCGCATCGCGCGCGATGGATTGGGCGAGCTTGCGGTTCACCTCCGCAATATGGCTGTCGTAATAATACCACGACATGAGCGACAGGATCAGAACGACCGGCGCGATTACCATCAACATGCTGCGGGCATACAGCCCGCGCGGTGTGATATCTCTCAGGCGCAGCATCGGCTCAGTCCGGCATGAGGCGATATCCGACGCCTCGCACGGTCTGGATATGGATCGGCTCTTTCGGATTGGGTTCGATCTTGCGGCGCAGGCGCGTCACCTGCACATCGACAGAGCGCTCCATCCCGGCTGAAGTCAGGGAGGCCAGCTCCTCACGGCTCACCGGTTCGCCCGGATTTGAGGCCAATACCGTCAGCAATTGCAATTCGGCTTCGGTCAGACGAATGCGCGTGTCGCCCTCCTTCAGCTCCCCGCGTTCTGCATTGAACACCAAACCGGACATTTCGACTTCTTCGGGCGGCTCGGCCTTGTGCGACCGGCGCAGGATGGCGGCGCAGCGCAAGGACAGCTCCTCTGGCTCGAAAGGCTTGGCGAGATAGTCATCTGCGCCATGCTTCAGCCCTTCAATCCGGTTGGACGCTTCACCTTTGGCGGTCAGCAGCATGACGGGCGTTTCCCGATTGCGCCCCTCCCGCATGGATTTCAGCAGGGACAGGCCATCTTCGCCCGGCATCATTATGTCCAGAATGGCGAGATCAAACTCCATTGATGACATCATCTTGCGCGCCCCGTCCGCTCCGGACGCCGAGGTCACGCGATATCCTTCACGGGTGAGATATCGCTTCAGCAGGTCGCGAATGCGGTCATCGTCATCGACGACGAGAATATGAGCGGTGTCCTGGTTCATTTGACGAGCGCATCCATCACTTTGCGCGCCCCTTCAACCGCATCCGGGCCAGCGGCGCGATAGGCCAGGCGCAGCCGCTCGCGCAATACGATCGTGATCTGGGTGGTCAGCGTGGTGCCCGCATCCGACAGGTTCAGCGTGCGCCGACGCTTGTCACTTGCCTGTTCACGCTCGCGCTCGATCAGGCCGCGCTTGTCCAGTTCGCCGATGATGCGGGCGAAAGTTGGTACTGTCATGCTCAACGCATCGCGCAGCTCGCCCACTGTTTGGCCGGGTGAGTAGCGGACAGCCATGAGTATTTGCAGTTCTGGCTTGCTCAGCCCCGCCTTGTGCCGCGCCTCTTCTGCGGCTCTCATCAGTTCGGCGCTTCCTGCCAGCAGGAGTCCGACACCTCTATCAAGCTCCTGATCCATAAGGAAAAGGCGCGGATCGAAAGGTCTATTCAGGTTGACGTCAGGGGCCATGTTCTGAAATGAACGCGAAAATGCTATAAGTGCAAGCGAGGAGCGCTGAACTATTATGTCTGCTTATGACGACCGTGACGGTTATATCTGGATGGATGGGGAATTCGTGCCGTGGCGGGACAGCAAAGTCCACGTCCTGACGCATGCGCTTCACTATGCGTCCTCCGTCTTTGAAGGTGAGCGGGCATATAGCGGCAAGATCTTCCGTTCGCTGGACCATTCCAAGCGCCTGCACAATTCAGCGGAGATCATGGGGTTCAAAATCCCATTTTCTGTTGATCAGGTCGAACAGGCCAAGACCGAGGCGCTGGCGAAATCGGGTCTCGAGAGCGCCTATGTGCGCGCACTGGCCTGGCGCGGGTCTGAGATGATGGGCGTGTCAGCCCAGAACAACACGATCCATCTCGCGGTCGCGGTCTGGCATTGGGGCGACTATTTTGCCGACAAGATGAAGGGCATCCGCCTGACACATGCCAAGTGGCGCCGTCCGGCCCCGGACACCGCGCCCTGCCATGCCAAGGCAGCGGGTCTCTACATGATCTGCACCCTGTCCAAGCATGCTGCCGAGCGCGATGGCTATGCCGACGCCCTGATGCTCGATTATCGCGGTCAGGTGGCTGAGGCGACCGGAGCCAACATCTTCTTCGTGCGCGATGGTGCCCTACATACGCCGACCCCGGATTGCTTCCTCAATGGCCTGACCCGCCAGACGGCGATCAAGCTGGCCAGGGAGCGCGGCATCGAAGTGATCGAACGGGCGATCTTCCCGGATGAGCTGTCGACCTTCTCGGAATGCTTCATCACAGGCAGCGCAGCTGAAATCACGCCTGTCGCCGAGATTGGCGAGCATGTCTACAAGCCGGGCCAGATCTCCGAAACGCTGGTCAATGACTATACCGCATTGGTCAACGGCCAGTTGGAGTTGGCGCTATAGGCGGCACGGCGCAAGCTGTACGAAAAGTCACTGAGGCCGTCTCAGGCTGGCTGCTAGGGCTTTGGCCCATGGGTGGAGCCTGGAAAGAGTTCGCGCGCGAGCGCCTTCCCTTTGTGGCGGGATCATTGGGCCTCAACGGCCTGATCCTGTTCCTTTTTGCGATTGCCTTCGGACATAAATTGCCGCCCCCTCCTGAGCCCGTGGTTTTGGAGGTGGACATCGTCGAGCTTCCACCGACACTCCCGCCAGAGCCAGAGCCAGAGCCA
>NZ_DGMZ01000012.1:1418142-1544020 GCF_002388685.1 Hyphomonas sp. UBA4505
GCCAGAGCCAGAGCCAGAGCCCGTTGCGGAATTGCCGCCGGAGCCGCTGCCGGACATCGAGCCCGAACCTCTCCCCGAACCGTACCCGGAACCGTTGCCCCAGCCGGATCCTGAGCCGATCCCGGAATCGGCATTGGTCATGGAAGAGGCTCTGCCGCCGCCCGAAGCGCCGGTGGACCTCGTCATCGACGATCCGATCCCTGAGCCGGAGCCCTTGCCGCTTGCCGTAGAGGAGGAGGTGCTGCCGGATCCTCAGCCAGGCCTGCCGGTCGAAGACATCCCCGAAGAACCGGCCATGGAAGACCCGGAGGAGCTGCCAGACGAGCTTCCGGACACGCTGGAAGCTCCCTTTGAAGACGCCGAGCCGGACCTTGAGGCCGAAGTCTTGCCTGAGGAATTGCTCGAAACGACTCCCGATGAATCGGTTGAGGATCTGCCTGAAAGTATTCCCGACGAACAGCCTGAAGAGATTCCGGAAGACCTCGTCGAGGAGATTGAGCCTGAAATAGAACCCGTTGAGGAAACGCTACCACCTGTGCCTGACCCGGTGGTTGAGCCTGACCCCGAAATGGAGCCTGTTGCGGAAGCGCCGCTCGAACTGGAGCCTCAGCCTGAACCGGTGCCCGAGGTAGACCTGCCCGATGTCGCGGAGCTGGAACCTGACCCGGACGAAGCGATGATCCTGCCGGAACCATCTGATGCGCCGCTGCAGACCCTTGCGACACCCGTGCAACAGCCTGCCACCACGGCGCAGCCTTTTGCCAGGCCCCAACCTTTTGGACGCCCGCCCCCCGTGCGCGTGCCGGGCATCGAGTTTTCCCTGCCGCCAGCTACGGCCGGGGGAGGGGGCGGCGCGCTTGGCGCGCTACTCTGCCACAAGCTCACCGAAGAACAGCGACTCAAGGCCAATTGCGATCTCGATGCCACCAAACAAGCCTATAAGGACGCCGCCAATGCCGGCCTCGACCGGGACGAGCAGAACCGGCTCGACGGCACCTATGACGGCCAGCTGCGCTCAACCCTGCCGGATGATTCCGCGTTTGAGAGCTTCCTGAAACGCAATGACGGCATTCCGAAAACCACATTGGACGGGATCGACAACACGATCTTCATGGACCGCAAGCCGGAGTCCGAGCGCCAGCACGATCAGCTGATGCGCGGCGACACGACGGAGTGGGAAGACGAGGTCTTTGAGGCGCATCAGGACGAAGACTAGCGCCCGCAGCCCTATCTGCTTGACTCGAATATGCGACTCCGCCAACGGCTCAGGGTATGAACAAGGTTACTGTCTCCGTCTGCCCGCTGCCCCATTTTGAGGGGCTCGACCTGCCAGCCTATGAAACCATCGGCTCAGCCGGCATGGATGTCCGCGCGGCTGTTTCGCAGGAAGAACCAATCCTGCTGCAGGCGGGTGAGCGGGCGATGATCCCGACCGGCCTGTCAGTGGCCATTCCGCAAGGCTATGAAATTCAGGTGCGCCCGCGCTCCGGCCTCGCAGCCAAGCATGGCCTGACCTGTTTAAACACGCCCGGCACGATCGACAGCGATTATCGCGGTGAGATCAAGGTGATCCTGATCAATCTCGGACAGGATGCCTTTACCATCCAGCGCGGCGAACGCATTGCCCAACTGGTTCTTGCGCCGGTCACGCAACTGGCATGGATAGAAGTGGGCGCGCTGGACGAGACGGACCGCGGCGCCGGCGGATTTGGCTCAACCGGAAGATAATCCGGGTTTCTTCTTGAACATGTGTTCACCCCTCCTTACATATTGAATATCGATAAGTTCAGGAGAGCGGTGCATTCGCCGAATTGCGGATCCATCTAACAGACGGGGAGCTCCAAACGACTGACTTTCGTACCAACGTCTTGTCAGAAAAGGAGCCTCTCATTGTCTTTCCTAGTCTTTCTTGTCTTTGTTCTGGTGATCGTCTCACTCGCGCGGTCCGGGAAGTCCCGCCCGCCTGAAGCGTCACCAGATGCCGATCAGATCGCGAATCTGGCCGAGCGTGTGCGCACGCTGGAAGCCATCATTCTCGACCGGGATCGTCGTTTGCGTCGCGAGATCGATGGCCTCCGCTAAGACCTGGCCAAGTTCCAGTCCGCGACAGGTGGCAAATTTTCTTGTAAGATTTGCCTGAATTGTATATATCGAAAAACGATACAAAGGGGAGTTACCGAATGGACCCGATTGTCATGGTCGTCCTCATTGTGCTGATTTCAGTCGGCGCAGGTGTGGTGAACAACTATCTGAAACTGAAAGCCAACGCCAAATCCGACAAGGGCGCGGACGAAGACATCCGGCGCGTCCTCGGTGAGGTCGACCGGTTGAAGGAACGTGTTCGGGTTCTGGAAAAGATCGTAACCGATCAGGAGCGTCAGCTGTCCGACGAAATTCGCAAGCTGGCCTAGTTGCCGCCGCCGCCGGGGATGCGCATACGCCGTCTTTGTGCAGCCACCTGTGACAGCGTCTTGCGTTCGCTTGCTGCGCCCATGTCGCGCCTGAGCAGGCAGCGACGCTGACGGCGTTCAATGATGGCATTCATGACGTGTCTTTCTCTTGTTGCGGAGTATAAGAGATGATCAGAATGCGGCGTCATTGTGTGTGAAAGGTTAATGCCTCGGAATGGCCTAAATCAGGGCGCCATCGGCCTTAGCGAAGCGTGCGAGCAGATAGGCATCGGTATCTTCGATCGTGTCGAGCTTGCCGAAAGCGAAAGCCTCCCGGTCCAGCACGAGGTCTCGCGGACGCAGCTCGCGACTGATCGACAAGCCATCTAGAGATCGTGCACGCGAAAAGGCGACATAGGCTTGTCCGTGGGCGAACATACCTGAATCGAAATCGATGAAGACCTTGTCGAGCGTCAGGCCCTGTGCCTTGTGGATGGTCACGGCATAGGCAAGGCGCAGCGGCATCTGTTTGAATGTGCCGACCACTTCGCGCTTCACTGTTTTGGTTTCGGGGTCCAATTCGTAGCGGTATTTTTCCCAGGCCGTCGGTTCGATTTCGTAGACATGATCGTCGATCTCGACAATTACGCGGGTTCCGGAAAACCCGGCGACTGTGGCCAGAGTCCCATTCACCCAGCGCCCTTCGGGATCATTCTTGATCAGCATCACCCGCGCGCCTTCCTTCAGTTCGAGGTCGGCTTCGGTCGGATAGGCCTTCTCATCGAACTGGCCCTGCACGTCAGCCTCAAATGTTTGCGATCGTGTATTCAAGCCTTCGAGCCGGGCCTGGTTGATACGGTAGGCATTGGCATTGTTGGGCGTCAGGACAACATGGGTTTCAGAGGCTTCGACAGCAGATCTCGTGCTGACCAGTCCGCGCAACACGGCCTCGTCATTTGGCGTGACCCGTCCGGTGCGCAGCGCGCCCAACAAGGCGAGGAAGCGAGGTTCGGCCTGCCGAAACACATGTTTGAGGGCCAGCAGGGAGAATTCGGCATCTTTGAAGGCAGGTGCGTTGAAGAAATAGCTTCCGCCATAGCGCTCACGCAGGATCGGCGCTTCCTGGCCCGAGACAACCGGAGGCAGCTGGTGCAGGTCGCCCGACAGGATCATGCGCACGCCGCCAAAGGGCCGTTTGGAGGCGCGGTTTAGCTTCAGGCTTTTGTCGATGGCATCCAGCATGTCAGACCGGACCATCGAGATCTCGTCTATGATCATCGTGTCGATGGCCTTGACCAGCCGTGTCGAGCGCAGCCGCTTGATGTCCGTGGGCTCGATCAGGCGTGGTGGGAATTTGAAGAAGGAATGGATCGTCTGCCCGCCGGCATTCATGGCCGCCACACCCGTGGGAGCCAGCACGATGGCCTTCTCGCCCGCGCCTGCCAGGAACTTGCGCAACATCGTGGTCTTGCCAGTACCTGCGCGGCCAGTGAGGAACAGATTGCCCTGTGCGCCGGTGCCGGTGGCGACCCAGTTTGCGGGCGTGGCATAGATGGTGTCGGGGGTGGTTTCGGTGGTCACGTGTCTGGCTTAACGGCGTTTTGCGCGGAAGGCGAGGGTGGCCCTGCCGGGAGTGGAAAAGCCCCCGAAGAAACACTTCGGGGGCTTCCAGTCAGCCATAAGAATGCGTGCCGGGTTTAGCCGGCAATACGGCGGACATAATCATAGGCGCCTTTGCGGCTGTCCCGTTTGCGTGCGGGCTGGAACGCCACTTTCGCATGTTCGGAACAGTATGGACCGCAATCAGATTTGCGTCCGCAGAAAGCGAATTTCGGATCGGCTGGATCCCCAATCGGCCATTTGCACATGGAGTCGCGCAGCGTGAGGATCGATGCGGGTTCCCCGTCAGCCTGTTGCAGCGGCGGCAGCGGCGCCATCACTTCTGTGCGCTCTACCGGGCGCGGAGCCGCGGTCTCCGGAGTTGCCGGGGTTGCCACCTTGACGCTGCCATCAGGCAACACGCGCGGCTTCGGACGGGCCAGCCGTGGGGGGCGCTTTACCGGGCGGGATGGTGTCGCGCGACCCGACAGGCCCAGGCGATGGACTTTGCCGATAACAGCATTGCGAGTGACCCCGCCCAGCTGTTTGGCAATCTGGGAAGCCGAATGGCCTTCCGCCCAGAGTTTCTTCAGCACGCTTACCCGTTCTTCGGTCCAGGACATGGTTGATGTCTCCCAGCTCGGTTCAAGATCGTTAACACTTACGATCTATCAGCCCCTATATATTGAGATGACTTGATACACGTCATCCGCTCAGCACCTAGATATCGTATCAGCAGCGAAACGAAACACAACATGCAGCGCAGGCTTTCCACAGGCTTTCTACATATTGTGGTTAACTGCATCAGCCTGTGGACAAAAGCGAGGCAGCCAAATTTCCGAAGTTTTTCCGCGTCTTGCCCCTCGCAGACTCAAGCAAAGACGCCTAGATACTGCGCATGACCGATACAGCTGCTGACCAGACCTCCGCCCATCGCCTTGTCCGCCAGTATGGCAAAATGAACGGGTTGGGACTCTGGACCCTGTTCAAGCGCGAGATCGGCCGCTTCCTGAAAGTGTGGATGCAAACCGTGTTTGCGCCGGTCGTTACGACACTTCTTTTCATGACGGTTTTCAAGCTGGCCTTCGGCGAGCGCGGTCGGCTGACGGGTGATTTCGAGGGGCTGAGTTATATCGAGTTTCTCGCACCTGGCCTGATTGTCATGGCGATCCTGCAGAATGCGTTTCAGAACACAAGTTCCAGCCTCGTGCAGGCGAAGTTCAATTCCACCTATGTCGACTTCCTGATGCCGCCGCTTTCCCCCATGGAGCTGACCATCGGCTTTATCGGCGGATCGGTTGTGCGCGGCCTGCTCGTCGCCTTTATTTCCGCCATCGGCATCCAACTCAGCGGCCTTGCTGATCTTAGCGTGGCGCATGTCTGGCCAATCCTGTGGTTCAGCATCACATCTGCGATCGCGCTTGGCGCACTAGGTGCCATCGGTGGGATCTGGGCCGACAAATTCGACCACTTGTCTGCCGTGACCAATTTCGTGATCGTACCGCTCACATTCCTGTCGGGCACGTTTTACGACATCAAGGTCATGTCGGAACCCTTCTACACAATGGCTCTGCTGGACCCTTTCTTCTACATGATTGACGGGTTTCGGTATGGTTTCCTGGGCGTTGCTAACAGCTCCGTGATTGTTGGGGTCTGGGTAACGGGATTGCTGTCTGTTGCAGGCATATTCGCTGTCTGGCTCATGTTTCGGTCGGGCTACAAGCTGAAAGCCTAAGACTCCCCTCAGGCGGGAGCAGCATTGACGCTCCAGTTCCGTCCCCCTTGAATGCCGGAAATCCCGGCAGGGGAAAGAATTGGAGAAAATCATGGGTAGTGGGAAATTCCTCGCAGTTGCGATTGCTGCAACGGCACTTCTGGCGGGGTGCCAGATGATGCCGGCTGAACAGACAGTCGGCGAATATTGCGCCAATCCGGACAAGGTCGACGAGGCTGTTTGCAAACTGAAAATGGAAATCGACGGCAACAGCACCGCGCTGGCCGATACTGATATGCGTCTGTCACAGGCTCGGAACATGGCGGATAGCGCCACGGAGGCGGCTGCGCGAGCCCAGGCAAGCGCAGATGCGGCGAGAGCGCGCGCGGACGCGGCGATGGCGCTGGCCGAAGAGGCTAATGGCAAGGAAGTCCAGTGCGAAACCCGCACCATACAGAATTCCGACACGGGTTCCTGCCGGCCCGGCTATGCGCTGACCAGCTGCACGCAAACCCGCTACACCTATCGGGCAGGGGGCATGTCTATCCTGCGAGAGATCAATGACGAGCAGTGCCGCTTCAACAGCCGCGTGCTGGAAATGCAGGTTCGCTGCTGTGCGGTGTCCGGGTCGGCGCCGCAGCCGGAAGACACGCTGATCGAGAATGAGGTCCCACCGCAGCCGCCTCAGCCGGAAGCTCCGAAAGAGCCGGTGCCGGTCAGCCCGTAACGCAGACTGTCAGATTGAACTTCAGAGCCGCCGGAACCGTGTTCCGGCGGCTTCTTTCTTGCGCTCCATTGCTCAGTTGCTGTCCTGAACGAAGTAAAAGTCGCCACCCGTTGTACCATCGGTGTAGATGGGGCGCTGTTTCTGTCCAGTGCGAGCAGCGACGGCATCCTGGACACGCTTGAACACGACATTGGCCGGATCATCGAGGGTGCTGATGAGGGCGGAGAGTTCTTCTGAATAGACTCCGTCATCAGCGGCTGTCTTGCCGGGTTCCGTTGCAAAGGCCTGGAACACGCCGGACGCCCAGCCGACCGGGCTGTAGGCTCGCATGAGGCCACGGCTCTGATCATCCATTACCGTTCGGCAGGCGTCAAAGACGATGAACGAAGTCGGTGCGACTGTGGTCGAGACACGGTTGAAGATCTGTTCAAAACTGACGCCAAAGTCGCGAATGTCGTCCGGTGACGCGCCGGGAATATCGGTCGGCAAGATGAAGTTCGTACCGTCGACGTTCACGCCATGACCCGAATAATAGAAGAAGGTGACCGGATAGGCTCCTGCATCCTTGCGTGCCTTGGCCATGCGGCCGAGCAGACTCAACGCGCGAACCGTCTGGCGTTGGCCGAGATCTTCGCATTGCAGGACCGAGAAGCCGACGCCAGTCAGTGCCGCGGTGATCCGGTCGCCATCGTCATGGGTCACAGTCAGGCGACTGACAGGGGGCGTATAGGCCAGATTGCTGAGCACCATTGCCTGACGGTCCGCATTCGGGCCGGCGACCCATGTGCAGCCTGCGATCTCGGTGTCGGGCAACAGGCCGGTCGCCGCGTTGGCAATATCGGCGGGGCTGGAAAGCGTTGACGGGTTTGATGCGTTGGTGGGCGCCAACAGTGTATTTGCGCCGCTGAGGGTGGAGGCCATGTCAGCTTCAGGCGCAGGGGAGCGACTTGCGACTGAGGTTGCTTCAGCAACCGGCCCCGGATCGACCAGCAATTCTTCAATCGATGTGACCTTGATTGAGAGTGGTATGGTTTTCACGGCGCGGGCAAACCGTTCGCCATTCACGTCGACAGTTTCCGATACGGTGAAGGTCAGGTTGGGCGTTCCAGCCTGCCGTGGCGTGACCTGCCACTGCCAGAGCGTTGGCGACCCAGGCAAGACAGGCTGCTCAGAAGGTGTGGTGGCGACGAAGTCGTAACCCTCGCCGGAAGCCGAGGCCGTCATCACCTGGCTTGCGCGGACGGTGTCAAAGCGGTGCGACATGGCACTTTCTGAGCTGCCTGGCGCAAGGCCCGTGCCCATAATGCCACGTAGCGATTCATCCACTTCGGCTTCACTCGTGTTGCGCTGAAGAGGCTGGATGGCAACTTCGAGGAAATAGGGCTGGCCGAGCACCATCTGTTCCGGCGCATGGTGGGCGATGCGGCCACTGTCGAAATCGTTCGCCGCTTCGGCTGCGAGTTCTGAATATCGATAGTCCCATTCTGGGCACGGCCGTATGAGTTGGGCGTCGTCCAGCGTCACGGTCTCGCTCCAGAAACAAAGCGGCTTTTCGACGATGCCGACTTCATAACCGTCTCCTGCAAGATCAATGGCGAGCGCATCCAGCGTGGTAATGAGGTCGCCATCGATGCGATGGGTGGCCTGCGTAAACGTCTCGGCATTCATATCCGTACAGGTAACGAGCAAGGTCCGGGGTGCGGAAATCTCCGCTTGGCAGGTTTCGGAATAGCCCGGACCCGCCGCGGTGGCTTCAAGATCCGAGAAATCTCCTTCCTCAAGGGCTGCGAGCAACTCAAGCATGGCGGGATCATCTGCGTACAGCTCACGAATATCGTCGATTTCATCAGCCGGTGCCGAGGCTTCATTTTCGTAGGCGTCTTCTTCGTCGGAATAGCCCCACTCGGATCCGGCATCTCCATATTCGCCATATCCTGTTGACCAGTCGGGCTCGTCTTCGACCATCGCCGGTGGCGGAGGTGGCGGAGGTGGCGGAGGTGGCGGAGGTGGCGGAGGTGGCGGAGGTGGCGGAGGTGGCGGTGCGGTGGGGCGAGGAGGTTTTTGCTCCGGACGGTAAGGGGCCGCTGTGGGCATCTCCTGCCGCTCTGATGGACCGGGGTCGGGCGTGACGACTTCAACTGAGGCGGGCGCGCGTTGAGCGGTCTCCGAGGTCTCGCACCCGACGAGGATGGTCGCCAAGACCATCAAGCTGATAGTGAGTGTAACTGGCCGCATCACCATCCCCCTGTTTATGGTTAAGCAGAACCTACACAGTAATCAGAGGGATGCCAATCAAACCGACCGCAGTTGAAAACCATAAAGCATTGGATAGTGATCTGATCCGCATGGGCGAAGGCGCCGGATGGTCACGAGGTCGAAGTCCCGTGTCACAAAGGCGTGGTCCAGCGGCCAAGCCAGGAAAGGGTTTTTCGCGCCATAGGAATTGTAGAGACCACGTCCACGCTTGGGATCGCAAAGGCCGGCATGTTGCTTGAACTCCCGCACCATCCAGGACCAGCCGACTTCGTTGAAATCGCCGATCACCAGAGCAGGTCGCTCCTGCTCGCGCAATTCATCGGCGACGATCATCAACTCGTCATCAAGATGCTGTGTGTCGTCGCGGGGGCGTGGCGGGCGTGGGTGGATGCAATAAAGACGCACCTCACTACCAGCCATGTCGATGTCCATCGTGAGTGACGGCACGTGATCCTGACAGAAATAGCGTTCCTGGGCCTGATTGATCGGGTAGCGTGAATAGAACAGAAGGCCGTTATGGTCTTCCTTGTCCAAAAGGTAGGTGTGGGGATAGTCCTTTTCGAGGTCGGACAATGCATCGCGCCAGCGCGCATTGGTTTCTGACAGGAAGAGAACATCGGCATGGCTGTCGCGAATGCGGGAAATGACGGCGGTGTGGTCCTCATTCTCCTGCAGCACATTTATCAGCAGAATTGAGAGCGGCGTACCGTTGGCACCTGCTTTCGTGCGGCGCAGTTCGCGTTTGCGGCCCGGTAGGTAAGGCTGAATGTCTGCGGCGCAGATGAGGAAGGCGACGGCATAGGCCATCAGCAGGCTGGCATTGCCGAGTTCGGCGGCAGGGTAGAGTGAGATGTAGAGGGCAGCTGCAGCGAGGAGAACAAGGCAGGTTTGAAGACGACCATAGACCCAGACACGCATCCACCAGATTTCCGTGCGCAACTTCGGCGCGATGGCGGCGAACAGACCCCATGCGCCGATCAGGCCGAAGACGGGTTCGATCAGGGCGAGCATGGTGAAGGGGCCTTTCGGGTATAGCGGGGTTTCTGGGTGGGTTCGCTGAAGTTACGCGTGAAGGGCAGGGGAGGTTGCGGGCATGACTGTGCGCGAGTTCGCCTGAGGCGCGAAAATTGAATTTCACCGGGCGCAAAAAAGGTGTGATCGCGGACGATCACACCTTCTCTGGTGTTTCGAATCAGACTACCGAGACACTGTGCATGCACTCGTTGTCGGTCCTCGATGGACACCGGGTTCCAGATCAGGCTCGCGGAAGCGGGCCTTTTCTTTTGCCCTTTGTCAGGATCCGGTCTGGTCGCCGCCACATTCTTGCGAGCGGGCATGCGCCCAAGGCCGTCTCCCGGATCAGTTTCAGACATGTAATCGCACGGGCGAATTACGTGCTGTTCTGACCTAACCGCCGGTAATCCCAAGGGATTTTCCTTTGGTCACGTGTTTCGGATCGCGCTCCGGTCACGCCTCACAGCCCTTCGCTCCGGGGTCTAGCTCCCCTGATCGAAGACATCGCCTGCTTTGTCTCGCGGTCCTTCCAAACCCTTTGCGCCGCTGCTCTCACAACCTTGCTTCTGGCCTGGCCCTTCCTGCGAGGGCGACGTACTTGCCACCGTTCCTGAAGCGGGTCTGCTCCCGCCTGGATGTCGTTGGCTTACCGAAATGATTCCCCAAAAACGGGCATGAGTCGAGTCCCTTCTGAGGAGAATTTCACAGTTTTGTGATGGCGGCCTGAATCCGCGCATTTCTGCGTCACATCCCGGCTTGCACCTCTCGATGCACGCAGGGCGCTGGGCATCGGGCGGCGAATGCGCTTAGGTGAGGGGCTTGCACACAAGGAGGCTGGGCCCTGGAAATCCTGACTGTATTGCCGCCGGTATTGGCGATCCTCGTCGCGCTGGTGACGCGCAATGTCTATGCTGCGCTGGGGCTCGCCTTGCTGGCTTCGGAGACGCTGATCGCCAGCTTCCATCCCGGCATGGGCGCACTGGGCGCGATCGACCGTGCGGTCGGTGTGTTCGAGAGCACGGGCAATACGCGCGTCCTGCTGTTTTGCCTGCTGATCGGCGCGCTGATCGCATGGATGCGCGATTCCGGCGGCGTCGAGGCGCTGGTCAGTGGCCTGATGAAGCGCGGCCTCGCCTCGACCCCGCGCCGCGCGGCCCTCGCGCCGGCGGTTGCGGGGACGGTTATTTTTGTGGAGACCAATGTCAGCTTGCTCAGCAGTGGGGTATTGGGCCAGCGCCTGTTCGACGCGCATGGGCTGAGCCGGGAGCGGCTGGCCTATATCATCGACTCCACGTCGGCGCCGGTGAGCACACTGATCCTGCTGAATGGCTGGGGCGCCTATGCGCTGGGCCTGGTCGAGCCGTTCGGCTTCGAGAGCCCGATCGGCGTCGTGGCCGGCACGATCCCGTGGAATTTCTATGCCCTGCTGACACTGGTCGGCGTCTATTTCACCGTGTTCACAGGCCGCGTCTTCGGCCCGATGAAGACCGCCGGGCAGGGCCGCGGCGTGCTGGCCGAAGACGAGGAACCCATCGCCCCGACCCGCGCGATCTACATGTGGCTGCCGCTGGCCGTGATGATCCTCGGCGCGCTGGGTTTCATGGCCTGGACGGGCGGCGGCAACATACTGGCCGGCAGCGGCAGCCAGTCGATCCTGTGGGCGATCTGCCTGGCCATGCTGGTCGCGGCCGTGCTGCTGGCGCTGGGCAAGGCGTTTCCCAAGGGTGGACTGCAGGAACGGGGCTTTGCCGGCATCGCCGAAATGCTGCCCGTGGTGACGATCCTGTTCCTGTCGATTGCGCTGGGCGACAGCCTGCGCGTGCTCGGCACGGGCGCGTTCCTGTCAGGCGTCGCGGCGCAATTTGTCTCGCCCATCATCGTGCCAGCGGTGCTGTTCGTCGTGGCGGGCGTCACCGCTTTCATGACCGGCACGAGCTGGGGCACGTATGGCATCATGATCCCCATCGCCATGCCGCTGGCGGCCGCGCTGGGCCTGCCGCCTTCGCTGGTGCTGGCGGCGGTGCTGGGTGGCGGCGTGTTTGGCGACCATTGCTCGCCGATTTCCGACACGACGATCATCGCCTCTCTGGCGGCGGGCTGTGATCATATTGACCATGTCCGTACCCAGATGCCCTATGCGCTGGTGACGGGCGGAATTGCGGTGATCCTGTATCTGATAGCGGGCGCGGTGACCGGGGGATAAGGCGCGCCGTTCGGGCCCCGAATCTGGCCCATAAAGAGCCCATAAACTGTCCGTAAATGGTACCGAACTGGCCCAGAACCGGTCCAGAACTCTGGGCCATGTCCGGGCAATGGGGGAGGGGCGCACCGCTATCCCCTGCCTCTGGGGGCGGGATCGCCCGCCGCGCCGGGCCTTGCCCCCGGCGCAATCCGATGGGGGTGCGCCCGTGGCAGTCTGCCCGGCATGAGTGATGCGCCCCGCCCCGCCAAACGCCAACGCCGCACGACAGCGAGCCTGACCGCCCTGCGCCATCTGGCCCGCGAGGCCGCAGAGGCGGGCGAGCCGATGCGGGAAATTGCCCGGCGGCTGGACCTGCCCTGGTCAACGCTGACCAAATGGGCGCGCGAAGATGGCTTTCGCCACAAGGACATTGCCGCCCGTCAGGCCGCCGCCGCCAAGGCGCAGGACGAGGCCGACCATATTCGCCAGCAGGCGGAACTGGCTGCGCGGCGCACCCTCTTGCGTGACGAGGAAGACGAGGAAGAGAGCGATGAGCCCTTCATGCCGCGCAGCCAGACCGATGAGGAAATCACGCTGGCCCGCGCCCGGGTCGGCGCATTGCTGGAGGCGGGATATATTCCGGAGGCGGAGCAGGACATGCGCGCGGCCCGCCGCCTGACCAGTTTGCAGAGCTTTGCCGCCCCGGTGCGCGCCGCGACCGAGGCCGCGACCCAGCAGATGCGACAGGCGCAGATGAATGCCGCGCTCTACCGCGCGGCGCTACAGGTCTGCGCCTGTTGGGAGGAGGGGGACACGCCGCCAGACCATCTGCCCTGGGTGGTCTCGGCCACGTTCCAGAAACGGCTGGCCATTACGCGCGAAGTGGTCCTGGCGGTGGATCCGGACGATGAGGGCAGTGATCAGGAGCTGACGGAACTCCTCCTCCAGCTCGCGGCGATGGGCTGGTTCCGCAATTTCCACCCGCTGCTGCGCCAGGCAATCACCACGCTGACCCTGCAGGGCCATCACGCCCTCGCCGAAAAGGTCGGCGGATTTATCAAGGCAGAAGAAGCGGCCCTCCCGACCCTCATCCAATGGTGCCATGCGAACGGGTATGGGTATCATGGGGAGGTGTAGGGCGGGTCATGACCCGCCAAGCAGCAAGTGCGGAATGGCGGGTTACGCTTCGCTAACCCGCCCTACAGCATCGCGGAGCGGCGCATTGCTAATCGCAAGAGTTGGGCAAATACATTGCTCCACCGATGCGCGCTATTCTGCCAATGTGAGACCCCAGTCTTGAGGTTGCCTTACGGTCTTACTAGTAAATATCAATTCTACACCATATCCGGAATTCTTCACAGAGTGCTGTAGCGTGTACTTTTTTGGGCTAAAATGCTTGTATAGAGAATAAATCATTGGATGGTTGTCATAGGTCATGACCCAATCTCGATCTCTGTACTCGGTAAGAATGAATTCAGAAAGCGCTTGATGATCTTGTTTGTGATACGAGTTTAGATACAGTCTGCCGCCCTTTTCTACGTACGGGGGGTCAATAAAGAAGAAAACGTTTTCTTCTTTATGCTTGGATAGAAAGCTGATTCCGTCCAGCTTTGAAACTTTAATCTTGGATCGGACATTCTTGATTCGCTCTACACGTTCAATCAGCGTGCTCCTATTGAAGCGAGCGTCAATTTTGTAATTTCCGGACTGATCCAATCCACCTATTACGCCAGCGTTGAGAACGCCGGATCGATTTGTTCTATTCAAGTAAAAGAATGCAAATCCAACATCATCCATGATTTTGCTAGATCGCATTGTTTCTCGTTGCGCCAACCACTCTTCTACTGTGAGTGGAACTTCTTTTATTCGTGCAATGAATTTTTCCGGACGACGAATTAGGAAATTCCAAAATGCAAAGACGCTAGGATCGATGTCGTTTATCAAAAGGTTCGATATGTACCCTCGAAGAAGCAGATGCAGGCCAATTCCACATCCCCCAGCGTACGGCTCAGCGTAGGTGCAATCTTGAAGTCGATTGTGAATGATCAACTCTTTGATTGGATCGGCAAGCTGGCTTTTCCCACCGGGGTAGCGCAAGGGGGAATAGAACTTCACTTGGAATCCTCAATTGCGTGCCAGAGTTGAGCCATCCATTTTTCTATTGAATCCCAAGCGGTTAACAGATCGTTTACCGAAGGAAAAAACTCCGTGTTATGCACAAACTCGTGAAGGCGGGTAGTGGAAATGACGCTATCGGGAAGGCAAAGTTTCGCTTTGGCAGCATTAGCCAGTTTTTTTTGTGCGGGGTAGCGAGTTTTGAAGTCGGTGTTCACGATTTCAATTTTTTGGCTCAGGGTTGGTCCTTTGCCGCCAGCATTGTGTTGCAGCAGATTGAACGTATCCATGTAAACGTCGATTGTCCCCTCCACAAACACGCGAAGGCAGACAGCTACAGGGATTGGGTAGGATTGTACGCTGAGCTTGGTCAAATCGGATGCTAGGCTGCTCAACTTGGGGTGGGAGATGGGAGCTTTGAATGTCGAAGGGATCAATTTTGATCTCTTCTTCTTTAGGGTTGGGCTTTTCGTTGTGCTAGAAGACTTTGCTTTTGCGGGTAGCTTTTTTGTGAGCTCTGAGAATTTTGTCGGCTTGCTAGTAGTTCCGGTTTTGGGGAGTTCATTTTTGGCGAAGCCTTCAATATAATTTTTTTGTTGTGCCTTCGTTTTAATATCGTCTACTTTGATGGTCTTATCCGCGAGGTCCTTGGCCATCTTAAGTAATGGCTTTGCAATCTCCGCTGCAGGGACCTTGCTCTGAAATCTTCCATCGCTGATTTCAATCCCCAGTGTTTTGCGAACATCGGGGTTCTCGAGCAAGCGCTCTAATGAAGTGATCGGAAACTTGGGACCAACGATTGGTTGATCACCTCCAGCCATGTTGATGAAATCGATAACTGGCTTCATCTTCGAATCAGAAAAGCGAGCCGATTGTACGGCGTTCCAATTCACAATTCCGCGACCACTATTCTCACCAGTATGCCGCAGTTTTATCCAGCGATGAGCTTCGGTGCGGGATTTTACTTCAGCGCTGTCAATCGGCTCCAATTTTGAAGCATCTGCTTTTGACGCTGCCTTGACGAGCTTGCCTCGCAGGGCATCCGGAATTTCCAGATCTTTGAGTATTTCGGGATTTTGAAGAATCTTCAGCGCCGCTGTGCGCCTATTTCCTTCGAGTGCGATATACTTCCCGTCTTTGTCTTTTATTACCAGAAAGCGATCCATAGGGCTTAAGCCGTGGAGGGCAATATCTTCCGTAAGTTCCCCAAGTTTTGACCCTTGGTCATCGATCACAGATTGCAGAGTTTCTAGCTGGGAGTCCTGCTCTTCAATTCTGGGATTGATCGGATCCAGTTTGAGATCATCAATGTCCAATTCTACGGTTTTGTGCATTCAAAGCCCCAACTCTTCTTCCCTTAACCGCTTCACCTCGTCCCGGAGGCGCGCAGCTTCTTCGAACTCGAGGTTCGCGGCGGCTTCGCGCATTTGTTTTTCCAGGTCCGCAATGGCGGCTTTGAGGTTGTGGCCTGTTTCTCCGGCAAGTGGCAAGGCTTTTGTTTCGGTGACGCCGCGCACCTTGGTCTTGTCCTTGCCGCGGCCGCGGGCTTTCGGGGCGCTGCCGGGCTTTTCGCCGAGTTCGCCGAGAATATCGGCCACGGCGCGCTTGATCGTGGTCGGCGTGATGCCGTGTTCGGTATTATAGGCGACCTGTTTCTCGCGTCGGCGGCTGGTCTCTTCCATGGCGCGCTCCATCGAGCCGGTGATCCGGTCGGCATAGAGCACGACGCGGGCGTCGGCATTCCGCGCGGCGCGGCCGATGGTCTGGACCAGACTCGTCTCTGAACGGAGGAAGCCCTCCTTGTCCGCATCGAGAATGCCGACAAAGCCGCATTCGGGAATGTCGAGCCCCTCGCGCAGAAGGTTGATGCCGACCAGCACGTCGAACACGCCGAGGCGCAGGTCACGGATGATCTCGATCCGCTCGATCGTGTCGATGTCGGAATGCATGTAGCGCACGCGCACGCCATTCTCGTTGAGGAAGTCGGTCAGGTCTTCCGCCATCTTCTTGGTCAGCGTCGTGATCAGGCTGCGATAGCCCTTGGCGGCGACGTCCTTGACCTCGGCCATGACATCATCGACCTGGTTGGCGCCATCCCTGGAGACGGGGCGGACCTCGACCGGCGGATCGATCAGGCCGGTGGGGCGGATGACTTGCTCTGTGAACACACCGCCGGTGCGGTCCAGTTCCCACTTGCCGGGCGTGGCCGAGACGTGGACGGTCTGGGGGCGCATGGCGTCCCATTCCTCGAATTTGAGGGGGCGGTTGTCCATGCAGGAGGGGAGGCGGAAGCCGTATTCGGCCAGCGTGGTCTTGCGGCTGAAGTCGCCTTTGTACATGGCGCCGATCTGGGGCACGGTCTGGTGGCTCTCATCGGTGAAGACGAGGGCATTGTCGGGCAGGTATTCGAACATGGTCGGCGGCGGGTCGCCGGGCTTGCGGCCGGTGAGGTAGCGGGAATAGTTCTCGATGCCGTTGCAGGAGCCGGTGGCGGCGAGCATTTCGAGATCGTACTGGGTGCGCTGCTGGATGCGCTGGGCCTCGAGCAGTTTTCCATTGGCCTCGAAATGGGCAATCGTGGTCTTCAGCTCCGCCTTGATCTTGTCGATGGCCTGGTTGAGCGTCGGGCGGGGCGTCACATAGTGGCTGTTCGCATAGATCTTGATGGCGGGCAGCTTCTGCATGGTGCGGCCGGTGAGCGGGTCGAATTCGGTGATGCTCTCCAACTCGTCGCCGAAGAAGGAGAGCTTCCAGGCGCGGTCTTCGAAGTGGGCCGGGAAGATGTCGACCACGTCGCCCTTCACGCGGAACGTGCCGCGGGTGAAGGCCATGTCATTGCGGGTATACTGATTGGCGACGAGCTGTTCGGCGACGCGGCGCGGGTCGATGCGCTGGCCCTCTTCGAGCTTGAACGTCATCGATGTGTAGGTCTCGACCGAGCCGATGCCGTAGATGCACGAGACGGAGGCGACGATGATCACGTCGTCGCGCTCGAGGATGGCACGGGTGGCCGAGTGGCGCATCCGGTCAATGGCCTCGTTGATGGAGGATTCCTTCTCGATATAGAGATCGGCGCGCGGCACATAGGCCTCGGGCTGGTAATAATCGTAATAGGACACGAAATACTCCACCGAGTTCTCGGGGAAGAAGGATTTGAACTCGCCATAGAGTTGTGCGGCGAGCGTCTTGTTGGGGGCGAGGATCAGGGCCGGGCGCTGGGTCGCCTCGATGATCTTGGCCATGGTGAAGGTCTTGCCGGTGCCGGTCGCGCCGAGCAGGACCTGGTCGCGCTCGCCCGCGCCGATGCCCTCGACGAGTTCGGGGATCGCGGTGCGCTGGTCGCCCGCAGGCTCATATTCGGAATGCACCTTGAACCGCTTGCCGCCCTCCAGCTTGACCCAGTCGCGGTCAGGCCGGTGGGGCGTCCAGTTGTCGGACGGAAGGGCGCCGGCGGCATCGCGCGCGAAGCCATCAAGCGAGAACACGCTGGGCGCTTCGGAAACGCCCTTGGAAGGAGGAGGAGGAGCCATACCCCCGATATGGGGCGCGGGCAGGGAGGTGTCTAGGGTGTTCTTGTTGTGTTCGGTGTGGTGGTGGATAGAAGGTCTGTAAGCCGGTTGCGCAACTGGTTGGCGATAGTTCCGGCCTTCAAGCGCGCGGGGGCGGCGGCATCTGTCTGGGCCATAAGTTCTAAAAAGCTCATGGTTTCTTCGATTCTCGAAATTTCCCGCCACGCGAAACAGAGGTCTGCGTACCGCTCCATCGCGTCATAAACAATCTGACGCATCTCACTGCGGCCTAGAACGACGTTCGGAACGCGATTGAATTTTCCCTCGATCTGACGGCGCCAAGCAGGCGCTACGGAGTCGGCAGTGTCAGTGAGTGTGTGGGAGGCAAGAGCAAGCAGAATGAATTGACCGCGCCGTTCGCTGAGATAGTCGATCGCCAGGGAGTGCGCGTAGACGAATTCAGGCAAGTTGCTGATATGCTCAAGAAGCTTCAGTAGGGTGTTTGCTTGGTTCAGAGCGAACCATTTGTTATTGTTCGCTCCGGCCTCAATCAGGTCGTCTAACAGTCGCTCGAATTTCAGTTTTTCGTTTCTTATCGTGTTTTTGGCAGCAGCCCTCCTTTGCGGGTGGCTGGTTGCCCGATATTGAGTGTACAGCTCTCGGAAGTCGCAAGGCTGCCGCCATTGTTCTTCCAGCTGTGAAAGTTGTTCGGCAGGTGGCCCGGCAAGTACCCGATACTCACTTACCATCCATTCGGCACCTGCCTTCAGATCAGGGTCTGGAGAGTTCAGCAGCTCGCTAAGTCGGCGTGGACTGTAAGGAAATGCGGGAAGCTTCAGCTCTTCTCTGGCTTCTCGATGCTTCTCAACGCGCTTTCTGAAGCTGGGCTTGGGAATGTATTTCTTTTCGTTGTGGTCGTATCGTATGCCACGTTCAAAGAATTCCTGTTCCGTGAAGGGATCAAAAGCGTTGATGTGGCCCGCATCGTACAGGCGCTGTTGGGCGCGGCTGCGTTGCCATATGCCAAATGCCTGAAATAGAGCCGCCATGATCACGAGGTCGACCAGAGCGCGTGCGGCGAAGGTCAGGTGCTTGGCGAGTGTGGGGTTGCCGACATTGTCGGATACTGAAATGGGGGTGTTTACTTCGACCTGATAAATTTCCCACCAATCGACAAAAGGTACGGCCTTCGCCAGTTCTGCGCCAAAGAAGCTGATCCACGCGTAGAATTGCTGTGTGGGGGGCATGCTTGCAAGAGATTGCTCCGTATCGAAAGCAAAGCTGAACTGTTCTATCTGGAACAGCGCCAAGGGGACCAAAACAAAGAAGGAAACATAGCCCAATAGGGCTTCATCCTTGAGGTCGTTGTCAAAGCCAATATGAATATCCTGCGATTTTCGGAAGTCTGTCGATTGAAGGCGTGAAGCTGTTTCCCTGTCTGCTTCCACCCATGCCCATCTCCTGCCGAGCGCTATAACGATCAACATTGCAACGAATATGGGGATGAGACCAAAGGGGCTGCTCAAAACGAAGCCGATGGCGGATAGTGGAAGAATCAGACCGACTACCAATAGGTGAGGCACGGGTGCTCCATGCTGGGTTGCGCCGGACAAGGGGGCTACAAGCCGGACAAGGATCGAATCCAGTCGGCTGACCCATACTTCCGGAGCAAAACTGGCGATGCCGCCCGCTGCGGTGCTCGCCCGTGCTGTGTGATTTTCTTCGTTTTGATTCAGATGACGCGTGAGATGTGGCGCGATTATGAAAACCAGGAATGCGATGATGACTACAAGGTAGATGATGACACCCAGATCCTGATCAATCGAGAAGAACCCGGCGCCAGCGGCCCACGCCAAAAGGAGAATGCCGCCAATGGCTATGAAGCTCGTGATCAACGAGTTGCGAGACACGACATCTGTCCTGAACAAAGGCGATTTGCTTTGCTTGGCTTCTGCTGCAGCCATGCGTGCGATGGCTGTCAAAATTGGAAGGAAAGCCCCCGCGAAAAAGGCGCAATAAATTGCGATATGTAGAAGACTGCGTTCCGCGTCCGAGCCTCGCAATCGTATATGCTCAAGTTCCGAAATCAGGGGGCTGCCAGATACGAAGGCCAGCACGGACAGGGCCAAAAGTGAGAGCAGCAGATAGACGAACAGCTCTTTCAAGCCTTGGGCGATGATTTTTTCATCACTGCGCGTACGCCTTGAGGGGTTCACGGCGAGCGCGGAATGTAGACGGGCCCATATCTGGTGACTCCGGAAAAGTCCCGCCGCCACAGCTCCCACCCATAGGGCGGCCAGCAGGGCATAATTCGGTGTTTGTTGTCGGTCGGCGTCTGATAGCGGCCAAAGAAGCAGGCATATCGCCGTCATCGAGACCACGGCCCCTGTTCGGATGCCATCCGACGCGTCCAGGGACTTAAATCCCATCCATTGCGGGCGCCGAAACCCAAATTCAACTCCGAGAGACATATGTACACCGTCCTCCTCACCCAAGTTGAACTTTACCTTTCGTTAATGCTTGCGCAACCTTGGATCGAGGGTGAAGGTCAAAGAAAATGAATGGGGAAGACAATGACCAATCTGACCGAAGCCCGTATCGCGAATGTCCGTAACCATATGGCGTTGGAGGTGACGCATGATTGGGATGCGGTGATGGCGACGTTCGCGCATCCCCGGTATGAGATGCATGGCGGCGGGCAGGTGTTCGACGGGGAGGCCGCGGTGCGGCGCTATTTCGAACTGTCGCGCACGCCCTTTCCGGATCAGGACAATGAAATCATCTCGATTGCCGTTGATGAGGCAACGGACAGACTTCTGGTCGAGTTCTGGCTGACGGGCACGCATACCGGCCCGCTACAGGTCGGCAAGACCATGATTGAGCCCACCGGGCGCCGTTTCAAGGTGCGCATGGCGGCAACGTTTGAATTCGCGCCGGGCAGTGACCGGATTATCTGCGAACGCCCCTATTATGATCAGGGCGCCGTGCTGCGCGCGCTGGACCTTGTCTGATCGCGGCGGCGCGTCGGCCGAGGCGCCCAGATTGCCCGGACTCTCGTCAGGGTAGGAAAAAATGAACCAAATGGGGGCTGGGGCATAGTAGGGGCATGACCCAACTCGTTTCCGTTCCGACCCAGGCCGATTCCGCCCCCGCCGAATTGCGGCGCAGCACGCGCGTTCGCCTGCAAACGTCCGGGCGAGTTGTCCTGATGGATTATAGCGAGGCGCGCAGCATTCTCGTGCAGGATTTATCGGTCCACGGGGCCTGTCTGAAAGTCGGCGATTGGGCCGATCTGCCAAACCGTTTCCACTTGCTGCTGCGCCGGACCCCGTCCGAGCCGCATTTCCAGGTCGATTGTACGGTGCGCTGGCGCGTTGGCCCGGCGGTCGGGGTCGAGTTTGATCGCGCGATGGCCGGTTATATTCTGGCCGAACTGATCCGCCAGCCTGCGTTCCGTCACTGAACGCGGCGTCCGCGCCTAATCTTTGGTGTCCGAATCCTGGCTGCGCTCCTTTGAGCGCAGCTGTGCCATCAGCTCTTCAAGTCTCGCAGAGGGTGGCGCTTTCAGACTCTCCTCAAAGGATTTCCTGAGTGCGTCGCGCAATGGATCTGCGCTTGTGTCCTCTTCCGTGTCTTGTGCGCTAGAAATAGACTGTCTCTTTTCCTGCATATCTGCGTCCCCAAACCCGCGCAGCTACTATAATCCGGTTCGAGCTTGTGGGCCCGAACAAGGGACGGTCTCTAGGAAGTTTTCCCCCCCTTGTCGATGGCCGGATCGAGACCGGAATCGCTCATGTCCGAGCGGGCTTCGATTTTATGATTCGTTGATCCGTCACGCTTGCGGATATTGTCGCTCACGACTGGGGGCCAATCGGCGCAGGACGTATCCGATCGGGGCTGGCGCGCCTTCCGCATCGTGTTGTGCGCGCTACAGGGGCATGGATGTGAAGTGGGGCGGGGGATACAATCGGCACGAGAAAACCACCGGGTCTGAGAGAAACTTTCAGGTTTTTCACTTTGTAACAATCTGAAATAAACCGTGTGGATGAGCGCCACGATTTTCGCGAATGTGTCCGTGCCGCATGGGCATGGCGGCCAGCTTGAAGGTGACACCGCACCCGCGAGAGCCTGCGCTCGCGACGCACACTTCAGATTTGCGTCAAATTTCACCTTTCGATTCAACCAGACTTCCACCTCGCTGTGTCAGAACGGGGCGTAACGATACGGGACGGATGTGTTCCGCTTTGTATCAAACATCTGGTTTCGGGAACGGGCGATCCGTCGGTTCCTTGTAGAGAAGGTAGTAATCGCAATGGCCAAGACGGTGCTTGTAATTGATGACGATCCGACCCAGCGCCGCCTGCTTCAGGCTGCGGTCGAGAAGGCTGGATTTGCCTGTCGCACGGCGCCGGATGGCGAGGCGGGACTTGCGCTTGCCTCTGACCCGAAGGATGGCATCGACGTGGTCCTGCTGGACCTGACCATGCCGGGCCTGTCGGGCATGGACACGCTGGAACGCCTGTCGGCCAAGCGCGCTGACCTGCCGGTCATCATGCTGACGGCGACCAGCGGCATTGACACGATCGTTCAGGCCATGCGCCGCGGCGCGGTGGACTTCATCGTGAAGCCCGCCAATCCGGAGCGCGTCGTCGTTTCGATCCGCAACGCCCTGAAATTGCAATCCCTGTCAGGGGAAGTGAAGCGCCTCTCGCGCAAATCCGAAGGCGGCATGAGCTTTGACGACATGATCGCGACCGCGCCGCCGATGCGCCAGGTCGTGCGTCTGGCCGAACGCGCCGCGAGTTCTGATATTCCCGTCCTGATCCTGGGCGAAAGTGGTGTGGGTAAGGAAGTTGTTGCCCGCTGCATTCAGGGCGCATCTGACCGTGCCGGGAAACCATTCGTCACCGTGAACTGTGGTGCGATCCCGGAAAACCTGGTCGAGTCGATCCTGTTCGGTCATGAGAAAGGCGCCTTTACCGGTGCCGTCTCAAAAGCGCTCGGCAAGTTTGTCGAGGCCGATGGCGGCACGCTTTTCCTCGATGAGGTGGGTGAGTTGCCGCTGGATGCGCAGGTGAAGCTGCTCCGTGCCCTGCAGGAAGGGGAGGTGGATGCCGTTGGCTCGCGCCGCCCGACCAAGGTGGATGTGCGGATCATTTCCGCAACCAACCGCGATCTGTCGCAACAGGTTGCCGAAGGCACATTCCGCGAAGACCTGTTCTATCGCCTCAATGTTTATCCGGTTGACATGCCGTCGCTGCGCGAACGCCGTGATGACATTCCGGCGCTGGTCGACCATTTCGTGAATCGCTTCAATGCAAGCGAAGGCGCGAAAGTGACCGGTGTGGCCGACGAGACGATGAAGATGCTGTACGCCTTTGACTGGCCGGGCAATGTCCGCCAGCTGGAGAATGCTGTCTTCCGCGCTGTGGTTCTGTGCGATGGCGACCAGTTGCGCCCGCAGGATTTCCCTCAGATTTCCGGACAGATGCCGGATGTGAGCAACCTGCCTTCATCGCCCTTCAACAAGGCCCCCGATATCGCTGAGCCCGTTCAGTCCGGCGAGAACGGCCCGGTAGCCATTCAGGACGAGGCGGGCGAGCTGCGCACGCTGAGCGATATCGAGCGCGATATCCTTCAGTATGCCATCGACTTCTATGAAGGCCATATGAGTGAAGTGTCGCGTCGTCTCGGCATTGGCCGCTCGACGCTCTATCGCAAGGTCCGCGAATATGATCTCGATGTGCGCCAGGAGCGCGAAGCGAGCTAGGCCAAGGCCAAAGGGAGATGCCGGCACAGATCGGCGACAAAGCCCCGCCCCACCGGCGGGGCTTTTTTATGAGCGGGCAGGCATCGCGTAGGACATGGTGACGTTACACCGCTCATAGCGGTGGCCATAGCGGCGCATGATGTCGTCATCATGCCGGAAGCCGTATTTCTCATAGAGCCGGATGGCCGACGCGCATTTCGAATTGGTCAGCAGGAAGAGGTCCTGGATTTCCATCTGGCGGGCGCGCTTCAGGATCTGCCGCATCAGGAAATCTCCCGCCCGGCGACCGCGCGCGGAGGCCAGAACGCCCATCTTGGTCAGTTCCACGCCGCCATCCGCCATCGGCATCAGCGCGCAGGTGCCAATGATGCCGAGTTCCGGATCCTCGACGAACAGGATGGTGCCGCCCTTGTCGATCACTTTGGCTCGTGGGTTTTCGATCATGGCGATGTCTTCCGCTTCCAGCCGGAACATCTCCTCGACCCATTCGCGGGAGATGTGGTCGAAATGCGGGGCGAGTTCGTCCGAGAATTCCACGATCTTCAGGCCCGCAGGATTGGCCAGGGTCTCGATCCGCACCGACAGGGGCTGCTCGGCGAGACGCGATTCCACGAGGCAGATTTCCGCCAGCAAGTCATGGTCTGGGTAGAGACAGAGTTGCTCGGCGGCCTCCTGAACGGCGGGCCAGAAGCTGGCGCGCATTTCGGACACCAGCGCTTCCCCGGCTGGCGTGAGGAAGATTTCCTTCTGGCGATTGTCGCCCTCAATCGGGCGCGTGTCGGTCAGGCCCATCTTCTGGAGCGCATTGTGGATGCGCGTGATGGCGGGCTGGCTAACGCCGGTGGCCTCGACGGCCGCGCTCACACTGAGCGGGCCGTTGGCCTCAAGCGCGGCGATCAAGGGAAAGTGCGTCGTCTGGATCGGATAGGCGCGATTGTCGAACACGCTCACAGCTTCTGCCTGCAGCCGGTCGGCAAGACGCTTCAGCCGACTGGCCAGGCCCAGATAGCCAACTTGTGCGAGAATATCCTGGCTCATCACGGGATTCCATAATCAGTTATATAACGCGTTATATGATTAGGCTTGGCCACGGGAACCGTCAAGATGAAATCCCGATTATCAGAGGGGAACGGGTCTAGTGCCGGGTGGCGGCCTTGACGATTTCACCGATCTTGCGGGCATCGGCCTCGCGTGGGCTGCCGGTGCGCCAGGCGATACCGATCTGGCGGCCGACCACGGGACTGACGAATTCGCGTACGGCGACGTCCGGTCCGATGTTCAGGCCGTTATCTGTGGCGAGTTTGGGCAGGAGCGAGACGCCAAGGCCCCCGGCAATCATGTTGACCAATGTTCCGAGTGAAGTAGCGGCCACCTGATCAGTGCCGTTGCCGGTCTTCATGCGACAGATGGAGAGTGCATGATCGCGCAAGCAGTGCCCGTCTTCGAGCAGGAGGAGGTTCTCGCCCGCCAGGTCTTCTGGCGAGAGGCCGTTCTTCTTGGCCAGCGGGTGTGAAGCGGGCGCGGCAAACAGGAATTCATCATCGAATAGCGGCAGCATCTCGATGCCCGGAACGTCCCAGGGCAGGGCAATCAGGGCGGCGTCCAGAGTGCGCGTGCGCAACTGGTCGATCAGGCGCGGTGTCTTCTCTTCGTGCAGGTAGAGTTTGAGCTGGGGATATTGCTCGCTGAGGGCGCGGACTGCCGCTGGCAGGACGAAGGGCGCGATGGTCGGGATCGCGCCGAGATGAAAGGGGCCCGTGAGCAGAGCGCCGGCGCTCTGAACCGACTGGACCAGGGAATGGGCATCATTGATCAGCGCATTGGCGCGCGACACCGCCAGCTCTCCGGCATGAGTCAGCTTGGCGCCGCGCGGTTCGCGTTCGGCCAGTTTGACGCCCAGCAAATCCTCCAATTCCTTGATCCCGGCTGACAAGGTGGGCTGCGTCACATAGCACGCCTCGGCGGCCCGAGAGAACGAGCCGGTCTCTCCAAGAGCCACTAGATACTGCAGTTGGCGAAGGGTCGGTATAATCATAGAGACAATCTATACCGGCAATGGGAATTATCAATTTTCCTTTTTGCCGCAACTGCGAGAAAGCACGGCCACCGGGCCCACCGTTCCGGCAGCCTCAACATCTTATCCCAGGAGATCCACTATGCTTGGCATTGGCGAAAAGCTTCCCGAGTTCACAGTCACGGGCGTAAAGCCGAAATTCATGCAGCATGAGCAGAATGGCGAAAGCGCATTCGAGCCCATCACGCAGGATTCCTTCGAGGGTAAATGGAAAGTCATCTTCTTCTACCCGAAAGACTTCACCTTCGTTTGCCCAACTGAAATCGCTGAATTCGCCCGCCTGTCCGGCGACTTCGAAGATCGCGACGCGGTTGTGCTCGGCGGGTCCACCGACAACGAGTTCGTGAAGCTGGCATGGCGCCGCGACCACGCAGACCTCGCAGAGCTGCCGATCTGGCAGTTTGCGGACACCCGCGGTGAGCTGGTTGATGGTCTTGGCGTGCGTGAGCCGTCTGAAGGCGTTGCCTATCGCGCGACATATGTTGTCGACCCGCACAACGTGATTCAGCACGTTTATGTGACCAATCTGAACGTCGGCCGCAGCCCTGCAGACACGCTCCGCGTGCTGGATGCCCTGCAGACCGATGAGCTGTGCCCATGTAATCGTCCGGTTGGCGGAGATATTTTGGAACCAGCTGCCTAGGTTGCGCATAGATAGAACGCAACGCTGAAACTTCCGGGAAGATGTCTCACTCCCTCCCCCACCCATGAGGCATCTTCCCATCAGCGTCGCGAAAGGTCCGGCAGGCCTTCCGTCCACCCAGTTCCGGACGTTGGCACTCCCACCCCTCTAGCCTGCAAGGCTTGTCGGACCCATTCGCTCCCCACCCCATCAAAACAACGAATTCCGGAAGGATGAGGATTCATGTCTATCGAGTCCCTGAAATCTTCGCTGCCTGACTATGCGAAGGATCTGAAGCTCAATCTCGGCTCGCTGATGAACGAGACCCTGTTGAGCGACCAACAGAAATATGGCTGTTTCCTCGCCTGTGCCCATGCTGTGGGTGAACCCCAGACGCTGACGGCGCTGGAAGCGGAAGCGGACGGAAAGCTGAGCCCCGAAGCGATCAAGGCTGCGAAAGCTGCCAGCGCGATCATGGGCATGAACAATGTCTATTACCGGTCGATCCACCTGATCAGCAATTCGACGTACCAGACCTTGCCAGCCAAGCTGCGCATGAACGTGATCGGTGCGCCGGGAATCGAGAAAGCGGACTTCGAGCTTTATTCCCTTGGTGTGTCCGCCGTGAATGGTTGCGGCATGTGTCTCGATGCGCATGAAGCCGAATTGCGCAAGCACGGCTTGTCGACCGAGCAGATCCAGGCGGGCATCCGCATCGGCGCTGTGGTCAATGCTGTCGCCCGCGTGCTGGCTGCTGAGGCGGTCACGGCCGGCTAGTTGCGCGGCGAATGTTCCAAGACCCATGGAAAAGCCCCGAAGCATTGCTTCGGGGCTTTTTTTGCGATTCGAAGCATTCGCGAAGTGATACGGGGCCGAAACGAACAGATACTGGGCACTGCCGAAACGAGCTGTGGAAATCAGCAGAAAAAGACATGTTCCGTCCCCCGTGCCTTTCACGTCACAGCAGGGGAGGGCAGCGGCCTGATTCAGAAAGGAAAATTACCGGCCGCCCATTTCGGCCCATTCGGCCGTTCCGGTATGTTGCCGTAATATTTCATCTTTGTTCCAGTGATTTACGGATGTGGATATTTCGATTCATCCACAGTGCCCATTGAGACCCATACTGTCCCATGATACTCCACGTTAAGACATGGTTTACCCATGCGGGGTTTAGGCAGACAAAGTCAGGGTTGGCGGGTGTTCGTTTCCACCTATGAAAGCGCTATTGATGCAAAGGGTCGGGTTTCCATACCCGCTTCCTTTCGCGCTGCGCTGGGCGGTGGAAACCGGATTTTCCTCTGGTCGGCGCTCGACGGATCCGGTTGTCTGGAAGGCGGCGGTGAGGCCCTGATGGCAATGTATCGGGCGACGCTGACCCGGCTCGCCCCGCACTCCCCCGCCCGCAAGGCCCTGGTCACACGCATCATCGCAGGCTCTGCCGACCTGAAGATGGACGATACCGGCCGCATCAAACTGTCTGACGAGTTGATGAAGGCGGCAAACCTGACCGATCGCGTCAAATTCGCGGGCAATATGGACAGTTTCCAGATATGGAACCCGGATCGCCATGCTGAACATTTCGACGCCATGGCCGCCGAGGCTGCGAAAGAAGACACACTGGAAGCGCTCGGGCATGCCTATTCCGAAGTGCTGCACCAGCAGGCCTCGGGGAATGCCGCCCTGAAGCTCGTGGATGGGGGCGACAGCTGATGACACAGGACGTGCCCCTCGCTCCCGACCCTGGCCACAAACCGGTCATGCTGGATGAAGTGCTGGAATGGCTCGCCCCCAGGGATGGGGAGATTATTGTTGACGGCACGTTTGGCGGCGGCGGTTATAGCCGCGCCATTCTTGGGTCTTCCAAATGCACCCTGATTGGCATTGATCGCGATGTGGATGCCATTGAGCGCGCCCGGAAGATGGCGGAAAAGACGGAACGCCTCGTACCCTTGCTCGGTCGCTTCGGCGAAATGGACGACATCGTCCGCGCGGCGGGATATGAACATGTTGACGGCGTTGTGCTCGACATCGGTGTTTCCAGTTTCCAGATTGACCAGGCTGCGCGCGGTTTTTCCTTCATGAAGCATGGTCCACTGGACATGCGCATGGGCGATACAGGCCCAACGGCGGCGGATGTGGTCAATATGATGAGTGAGCGCGACCTCGCGAACATCATCTTCCGTCTTGGCGAAGAGCGCCAGGCACGCCGGATTGCCCGGGCGATTGTGCTGCACCGTGATGACACGCCGTTCGAGACAACCACCGAACTGGCCGATGCGGTTGAAAAGGCCGTGGGCGGGCGCAAGGGCGCGCGTATTCACCCGGCGACGCTGACGTTTCAGGCCATCCGCATGTATGTGAATGATGAGCTGGGAGAGTTGGCCCGTGCGCTGCACGCTGCCGAACGCCTGCTGCGTCCGGGCGGCCGTCTCGTGATCGTGGCCTTCCACTCGCTGGAAGACCGTATGGTGAAACAGTGGTTGAAGAACCGTGCCGGCAAGATGGGCGGCGGATCGCGTCATTTGCCGGTTGCGCAGAAAGGCCCCGACTCCACGTTCGAGCTGGCTGTTTCCAAGGCGGTTCTGCCGTCTGATAACGAAGTTGAAGGCAATCCGCGCGCACGCTCCGCCAAGTTGCGGGCCGCAATCCGTACCAGCGCACCCGCCATCGAAGAAGAGGCCAGCGACGGCATGAATCTGCCGCCCCTGTCAGACCTGGAGGATGCCCTATGAGCCGCCGCGCATTTCTGTTTGGATTGGTCGTTGTCGGCCTGCTGATTGTCAGCCTCTATCGTGCCAAATATGGCGCCAAGGACACCGCGGCTGAGCTGATGGCGGTTGAGGCGCAGATCGAGGAGGCGCGCCAGGAAAAGGCGCTGCTGGAAACCGAGCTGTCGCACATGAGCCGCCGCGAATGGATTGAGGAATATGCCCGCACCGAACTGGGTATGGCACCGCCCAAGCCGGAGCAGATGGCTTCCGAGGGGGATCTGGATGCACTGGTTGGCAAGCCCAACAGCCTGAGCGTCCCGGCGCCTGCATCCACCGAGAACGGGGAGGTGCCCGAGTGAGCGAAGCCTCCCGGAACCGGACACGGCTCGCTGGCCTCGCGGTCAGTGCGCTGTTTGTCGTTCTGGCTGGCAAGGCCGGCTACCTGTCCCTTGCGGGCGGGGCGGCACCTGCGCATGCGGCAGGTCAGAAGGCCGAGCGTATCGTGCGGGCCGATATTGTTGATCGCAATGGCGAACTGCTCGCCACATCCGTCTCCGCCTACTCGCTTGTCGCCAATCCGAAACTGATCTGGGATGGCGGCGAAGTGTCCGAAGCGCTCGCGACGGTCCTGCCGGATATCGACGTGGCGGAGATGACCCGGCGCCTGTCAGATCAGACCCGTGAGTTTGTCTGGGTAGAGCGCGGCCTGACCCCACGCCAGCGCAAGGCCGTGTTTGACCTGGGCCTTGAAGGGCTGCGTTTCGAGGAAGAGAGCCGCCGCGCCTATCCACGCGGTACCTTGGCAGGGCATTTGCTGGGCTACACGAATGTGGACGGCCTCGGCGCAGGCGGCATTGAGTATAGCCAGAATGAACGTCTGGCCGCCGGTGGAGAGCCGGTCCGCCTGACCATCGATAATGGCGTGCAGGCAGCGGTCGAGGCTGAGCTGTCAATCGCCGCTGCCGAGCATGAAGCTGAAGGTGGCGCCGCGATCCTGCTGGATGCGCAAACCGGCGAAGTGCGCGCCATGGCCAGCTGGCCACCATTTGACCCGAACCGGTCAGTTGATATTCCGATGTCGGATCCGTCACGTCTCAATCGTGCGACCGGGGCGGTCTACGAACTCGGATCCATCTTCAAGCCTTTCACGGTCGCCGCTGCGCTCGAAGCCGGCGTGGTGCACCCGACCGAATTGTTCGATGTGCGCCGCCCGCTGGAAATTCGCGGTTTCCGGATTGAGGATGATCACCCATTCCATGGCGATGCCGACATCACGCACATCATTTCCCAGAGCTCCAATATCGGCACGGTCCGGATCAACGAGAAGCTGGGGCCGCGGCGCCAGCAGGATTTCCTGACCCGCGCCGGTCTGATGGAGCGGGTGAAGATCGAACTGGCGGGCAGTTCAGCGCCAATCCTGCCCGAGCGGTTTGACGATCTCTATTCTGCTACCGTGTCCTATGGGCATGGCATTGCTGTATCGCCCATGTCTTTCCTGGCTGCCTTTTCGACCTTTGCGAATGGGGGTGAGCGGGTTCAGCCGACCCTGATCATGAACAATCGGGATCGCCCTGCGCCTGTAAGAGTGATGTCTGCTCTGACGGCTGAAATGGTGAACGTGATGATGCGCGAAGCGGTCGTCACCGGCACCGGCAAGAATGCCGAAGTTGCCGGGTATCGCGTTGCGGGAAAAACCGGCACGGCGGAGAAGCCGATCCTTGGCGGGTATGATGATGACCACAATGTCACGAGCTTTGCGGCTGTCTTTCCCTATGATCGCCCCCAATATGCCCTGATCGTGACCCTCGATGATCCGAAGGCCGGATCAGGGGCCGGCGCCACGGCGGCCTACAATGCGGCTCCGGCGGCGGGACGAATGATAGAACGTGTCGCGCCGCTTCTGGGTCTTGCGCCACGGTTCGAGGATATTCGCCCGGCGGGCGCAGCCCTCCGCTCCGGCCGGGAGAAGAGGAGTTCCTTGTGACCAAACTGAAAGACCTGTTCCCGCTCGTCGAGCAGGGAGACATCGAAATCAAAGGCATGACGGCTGACAGCCGTCGGGTAGCGCCGGGCTATCTGTTCGCGGCGCTGAAAGGCACCGTATCGGATGGTCGGGACTATATTCCGCAGGCAATCGAAAAAGGCGCTGCGGCGATCCTGTCCGAAGGCGGCGTTGCGGTAGATGGTGCTACGCATGTGATCGCGGATGAGCCGCGCCGCGCGCTGGCCCTTGCCGCGAAGCGCTTCCATGTCGCGCAGCCGAAAACGATCGCTGCCGTGACAGGTACGAATGGCAAATCCTCGACGGTGGATTTCTGTCGCCAGATCTGGGCGAATGCAAACCTGTCGGCTGCCTCGATGGGCACTCTTGGTGCCATTGGCCCGAAGGGCAATATTGATGTCGGCCATACGACACCTGATCCGGTTACCATTCACGAGACCCTCCACGAACTGGCCGGGCAAGGGGTCACCCATTGTGCGATGGAGGCGTCCAGCCACGGCCTGGAGCAACATCGCCTTGATGGTGTGGACTTGTCGGCTGTTGCTTTCCTGAACTTTACCCAGGACCATCTCGACTATCACGCCACGATGGAAGAATACCTCGACGCCAAACTGCGCCTGTTCCGCGACTTTGGCGGACAGGGCATGCCAGCCATCGTGAACGCCGACAGCGACCATCGCGAGGTCTTCGAGAAGGCCGCAACCGATCATGGCCTGCAGGTCGTGTCCTTCGGCTGGCGCGGCGAGGATCTCTGGATCGACGAAATCATGCCGCGCGCGACCGGGCAGGTGCTCAACCTGTTCTGGCGCGATGTCGAATTGAAGCCTTTCGAACTGCCGCTGATCGGCGAGTTCCAAGCGTTGAATGCGCTGGCGGCGGCGGCGATCTGCTTGTCGCTGGGCATGGACGTCGACGCGGTGATGGACGGCCTGTCCAAGCTGAAGCCCGTTAAGGGGCGACTCGAACTGGTCGGCAAGACCGAGGCAGGCGCGGGCGTGTTTGTCGATTATGCCCACACGCCGGACGGGCTCGACGTGTTGCTGCGCGCCGTTCGTCCGCATACAGCTGGCCGACTGAAAGTCATCTTTGGGTGCGGCGGTGACCGCGATGCCAAGAAGCGCCCGCTGATGGGTGAGATCGCAACGCGTCAGGCCGACGATGTGATCGTCACCGACGACAACCCGCGCTCTGAAGACCCGGACATGATCCGGCATGCCATTCTCGAAACCGCGCCGAACGCGCGCGAGATTGGCGACCGCGGAGAGGCCATCCGGACGATTATCGCCGAACTGAAAAAAGGCGACACGCTGGTGATCGCTGGCAAGGGCCACGAGACCGGCCAGATCATTGGCGCGGATATCATCCCGTTCTCAGATCAGGACACGGCGCTGGATGCGCTGAAAGGCGGCGCCGGATGAACGCGCCGCTCTGGATCTCTTCCGATATCGCGCTCATTACGGGTGGCAGGGCGACGGATCCGTTCTCTGTGACGGGTTCAGTGTCGATCGACACACGCAGCCTGAAGCCGGGCGACCTGTTCGTGGCGCTGACGGACCAGCGCGATGGGCATGATTTCGTCGAGGCGGCCTTTGCTGCGGGCGCGGCGGGCGCACTCGTGTCGCGTCAGGTCGGGCAGGGGCCTCAGCTCATTGTGGATGATGTGCAGGAAGCGCTGGAGCAGATGGGTGTGGCCGCGCGGGTCCGCTGTGGCGCGCATCGCACGGCCGTGACCGGTTCAGCCGGCAAGACCAGCGTCAAGGAAATGCTGGCACAGATCTATCGCGCCTTCGGCCCGGCGCACTGGAATGTGAAGAGTTTCAACAATCATTGGGGTGTGCCGCTGACTCTGGCGCGCATGCCGGAAGACACCACGCGCGCCGTTTTCGAGATTGGCATGTCGACTCCTGGCGAGATCGCGCCGCGCAGCCAGATGGTTCGTCCGCATACCGGCATCGTGACCTGTATTGCGGGGGCGCATCTTGAAGGGCTCGGCTCTCTCAGCGCAGTTGCGCATGAGAAGGCAGATATCTTTACCGGCATGGAGGCCGGGGGGACATTTATCCTGCCTGCCGATGACGAATTCTTTGACTATCTTGCCGGACGCGCGCGGCGCTTCTGCCCGACCGGAAATCTCGAGAGTTTTGGCCGGAGCGCCAATGCGACGGCGCGTATTGTCGGATATGAGACAGACGGCAATAAAAGCCGGATCCAGCTCGATATTGTCGGCAAGCCGGTGCTTGTCACGATCAATGCGGTTGGTGAGCATTGGGCCATGAATGCGGCAGCGGCGGTTCTGGCCGCCAGCCAGTCCGGTCTGTCGGTCGAGGACTGCGCCGAGGCACTTTCCGGTTACACGCCACCTCCCGGTCGGGGGACAGCCGAACAGCTCACCCTGCCACAGGGTGGACACATTACGCTGATCGATGATGCCTACAATGCAAACCCGGCGAGCATGAAGGCCTCATTGGCTGCGCTGTCCCGTCGGGGCAGTGGACGTCGGCTGATTGTGCTCGGCGAAATGCTCGAAATTGGCGAAACGTCGGATGCTGAACATGCCGCGCTTGCGGATCCGGTGGCGGATACTGGACCAGCTGCCATTTTCCTGGCAGGCGACAAAATGACTCATCTTTCGGACGCACTTCCGCCTCAGTTGGAGCAGACCTGGACTCGCAATTGGGAAGAGCTGTGGAATCCTCTGCAAAATGCGCTCCGAGATGGAGATGTGCTCTTGATCAAGGGGTCGAATGCGTCCGGGATGGCGAAACTAGCTGACCGAATTCGCCAATGGAGCGACTCGGCAATGGGTAAGATGGAACGCGGGGCAGAAGGCGCCGCAGAGGTTGGGTGATGCTATACGAATGGCTGGCCGCAGACAGCGGTATATTTAACGTTCTGAACTATATCACATTCCGGTCCGGCGCGGCCGTGGTGACGGCGTTCCTTGTGACCGTCCTGTTCGGAGACGCAATCATCAACTTCCTCCGTGCCCGGCAGGGTAAGGGCCAGCCGATCCGCGACTTGTCGCTGGAAGCGCAGCTGTCGAAGCAGGGCACGCCGACAATGGGCGGTTTCCTGATCTGGCTGGGCCTGGTGGTCGGCGTCTTGCTCTGGGGCAACCTGACGAACCCATACATCTGGGTCACACTGTTCGTGACACTGTCTTACGCTGTTCTTGGCTTCCTGGATGATCTTGCCAAGGTTTCCAAGCAGAGCGCGGATGGCGTTCCGGCGAGCGTGCGCCTGCTCGCGGGCTTTGGCATAGCGGCAATTGCCTGTGCGTTCATCATGGGCCTGCACGGCGCGCACACGCCAGCGGGTCATGCCGAATGGGGCCCGCTGAACGGATTGGCTGAGACCATTGCCAGCCTGGCACCCGAAACAAGCGTCGAGCCTGCCGACCCGGCTTTTTCCGGCGGTGTGGCTGTGCCCTTCGTAAATGACTATTTCTTCCCGCTTGGCGGCTTCTTCATCCTGTTTGGCATGATCGTTGTCGTCGGCAGCGCGAATGCGGTGAACTTCACCGACGGTCTGGATGGCCTCGCCATTGTGCCGATGAGTTTCGCGGCTGCCTCCTATGCCCTGATTGCTTACCTGACAGGTAACTTCGTCTTTGCCGATTATCTCGGCATCCAGTTCACGCCGGGCACCGGCGAGCTGACCGTGTTGCTCGCCTCCATGATCGGCGCGGGCATGGGCTTCCTCTGGTACAATGCCTATCCGGCCAAGGTCTTCATGGGTGACACCGGATCGCTCGGGCTTGGAGGAATGCTGGGTGTCGTTGCGGTGGCGGCCAAGCACGAATTTGCGCTGGTGATCATTGGCGGTCTGTTCGTGATGGAAGCGGTGTCTGTGATGATACAGGTCGGCTGGTTCAAGGTCACCCGCAAGCTGACGGGGGAAGGCAAGCGCATCTTCCTCATGGCGCCGCTGCACCACCACTTCCAGAAGAAAAACTGGCCAGAAACGCGCGTTGTGGCGCGCTTCTGGATCCTGTCCGTCCTGTTCGCCCTCGCGGGCCTCGCAACGCTGAAGCTGAGGTAAGCCGAGACTCATGATTCCGATTACTGAATATGCTGGAAGAGATGTTGCAGTGTTCGGCCTTGGCCGGACAGGCCTCTCGGCTGCCAAGGCCCTCAAGGCCGGGGGCGCGCGTGTTCATGCGTGGGATGACAATGAAGAGACTCGCGCAAAGGCGGAGGCCGCTGGCCTGACCCTGTCAGACATCAACAAACGCGACTGGCAGACCTTTGCCGCGCTCGTCCTTTCCCCCGGCGTGCCATACAAATTCCCGCAGCCGCATCGGATTGTGCGGATGGCGGAAATGACCAATGTGCCGGTCGTCGGCGACATGGAATTGTTCGCCCGCGCTGTGCAGGCCCTGCCAGAGCGTGGCCGTCCGAAGATCGTGGCCATCACCGGCACGAACGGGAAGTCGACCACAACCGCGCTGATCGGGCATATCCTGAAACATGCGGGCCGTGATGCGCGCATCGGGGGCAATATCGGCACAGGCGTGCTGGACCTTGCCCCACTGCACGCCAACGCAACCTATGTTCTGGAGCTCTCTTCCTACCAGCTGGACCTGGTGAAGAGCCTGCATTGCGATGTCGCCGTGCTGCTCAACATCACGCCGGATCATCTGGATCGCCATGGCGGCATGGACGGGTACCAGGCTGCGAAAATGCGCATCTTCCAGAACCAGACCGAGAAAGATGTTGCGATCATTGGCTTTGACGATGTGATCACCCAGTCCATCGCCATCGGCCTGTCGGCAAATGGACCAGCGCGTGTTGTCCAGGCTTCATCCACCTATGCGCTCGGCCGGGGCGTCAGCGCCGTGGACGGACGACTCTATGACAGCAATAGCGGTCAGGCGCAGTTCGTCGGTAACCTCTCCGACTGCATGGCGCTGCCGGGCCGTCACAACCACCAGAATGCCGCGGCAGCCTATGCCGCCTGCCGGGCGCTGGGCCTCGACCCACAGACCATCATGGATGGTATTCGCACCTTCCCGGGTCTTGCCCACCGACTCGAAATGGTTGGCGAGATTGATGGCGTGAAATTCGTCAATGACTCCAAGGCGACCAATGCCGAAGCCGCCGAACAGGCGTTGAAAGCCTACAAGAAAGCATACTGGATTGCAGGCGGTGTTTCGAAGGCTGAGGGCATCCAGCCATTGGCGCCGCTGTTCCCGAACATCACGAAGGCCTATCTGATCGGGGACTCCGAAGAAACCTTCGCCGCAACGCTGAAGGGCAAGGTGGCCCTGCAAACATGCGGCACGCTCGAAAATGCAGTTCAGGCTGCATTTCGTGATGCAAAAGTGGTCGGAGACGAAAATCCGGTCATTCTTCTTTCACCTGCCTGTGCAAGTTTCGACCAGTTCCGCGACTTTGAACATCGCGGAGATGTGTTCCGGAGCATCGTCCAGTCAATGATGCCGCAGGAGTTGAAGGAGTTGGCTTGACCTACGTAGCATCCGCCCCATTGCTCGCACGCTCGGACATGTCCTGGCTGACCGAGTGGCGGCGGACGCTCGATTGGGGGCTCTTCGGCGGTGCGTTTTTCCTGATTGCCATTGGCCTGCTCATGTCGCTTGCGGCGGGGCCGACTGCGGCGGCGCGGATTGGCTATTCGGATGAATACTTCTTTGTGTTCCGTCAGGTCTGCTTTGCCGGTTTGGGCGCGACCATCATGGTGGTGGTCAGCATGCTGGACCGAACCTGGGCGCGGCGGTTTGCAACGCTGGTCTTTATTGTCAGCCTTGCCCTGATGTTCTTCATTCTCGTTTGGGGACACGAGGCCAAGGGCGCGCAGCGCTGGTTGCGGTTTGCCGGGTTTTCCCTGCAGCCGAGCGAGATGGTAAAGCCTGCCTTGATTGTCCTGAGCGGTTGGTTGCTGGCGCAGCGAGAGCTGTATCCAACCGGGCCTTGGGCGATCATTGCCTTCCTGTTCTATGCGGTCACGCTCGGCCTGTTATTGTTGCAACCGGATGTCGGACAGTCGGTGTTGCTGAGTGCGGCCTTCGTCGTGACGTTCTATGTCAGTGGCCTGCCGTGGAGATGGGCGGCAGGGTTCGCGGTTGGCGGGGTCAGCTTGTCGGCGTCGCTTTATGCCTTGCTGCCGCATGTTCGCTACCGGGTGAACAGCTTCATCAATCCAGACTCTGCCGATACGTACCAGATTGACCGCGCCGCCGAAGCCATCGGCCGGGGGGGATTGTTTGGTGTTGGACCGGGGGAGGGGCAAGTTAAGATCCATCTGCCGGACGCGCACACTGATTTCATCTATGCGGTCATGGTCGAGGAGTTTGGCCTGATCGCGGCGCTGATGCTGATGGCGGTTTTCGTATTGCTGATCCTGCGGGGCTTCCGTGCCAGTTCACGTGTGGAAGATGGCTATGCGCGCGCTGCGGCTGCCGGACTCTTCACGCTATTCGGCCTTCAGGCTGCCATAAACATTGCCGTAAATCTGGCCCTTATCCCGCCAAAGGGCATGACACTGCCATTTGTGTCCTATGGTGGCTCGTCCATGATCGGGACGGGATTGACACTGGGCCTTGCGCTGGCACTTGTGCGCGGACAAGGTACGCGCACAAGGGGCCGGTATGGCTGAAGACAGAGACAAGCTTGTCGTCATCGCAGCAGGTGGCACAGGGGGGCACATGTTCCCCGCCAGAGCCTTTGCAGACGAGATGATTGCAAGAGGCTGGAAGGTTGGCCTGATCTCTGACAAGCGCGGCGCAAAATATGCCAAGGACTTTCCAGCCGACTGGCTGGAACAGATTCAGGCCTCTTCCCCCAATCTCCGCAAGCCATGGACCCTGCCGGCGACGGCCATGAAGATCAATGCGGGCATATCCCGTGCGAAAACCCTGATCCGTGAAACCCGGCCCAGCCTGATCGCAGGCTTTGGTGGCTATCCGGCCTTCCCGGCACTGGCTGCGGCGCGCCGCATGAAGGTGCCGATCATCATCCATGAGCAGAACGCTGTTCTCGGGCGGGTGAACCGCCGTTTTGCCCGGCAGGCCAAACTGGTCGCCAGCGGGTTCGAGCGGCTCGACAGGCTACCCTCCTGGAGCGCGCATCTGGCCGTGGGCAATCCGGTGCGTGAGGCCATACTGGCGCGGCGGGAGGATCCCTATCCCTCCACGGACGATATGCTGACTATCCTGATTACGGGCGGAAGTCAGGGGTCCAAGATCATCGGTGAAACGATCCCGACGGCGATTGTTGATTTCGTGCCGCCCCCGCTGCAGGCGCGGCTTCGCATCATCCAGCAGGTGCGTCAGGAACAATATGCCTTTGTCGATAACATGTATCGGCGTGTGAAGATTGAAGCCGAGTTGTCGCCGTTCTTCTCGGACATGCCGCAGAAGCTGTCACAGGCGCATCTCGTCATCGCACGGTCTGGCGCCGGCACAGTATCGGAGATTGCCGCGGTCGGTCGGCCGTCCATCCTGATTCCGCTGGCGATTGCCATGGATGATCATCAGGCCGCCAATGCCGAGGCCCTGACGGAGATTGGCGCCGCCGACATGGTGCTGGAGAGCAATCTCTATCCGCAATTGCTGGGCGCGCTGATAACGGCCCGTCTGCAGGATGCCGACGATCTGCGCGCACGGGCAGCCGCAGCCAAGGCGTCTGCCAAGGTCAACGCCGCCAAAGAGCTGGCAGACATGGCCGAGCGGGTGGCGGAGCTTTAGGCAACACGGGGCGCGCAAGCGTGCGTCTTGTGCAATTCGGCTTCACGCAACCATTCCCATCCGAAGGCTTCATCCGTGTCGCCATCTTGCTGGCGGCGGGCCAGTCGTTCCAGTGCTTCGTCCAGTGTCGGCTCGTGACCCTCTGGCACCCACCACATGACGAAATGCATCTCGCGCATCATCTCGAACCATTCAGCGCGGCGTTCGTAGAATTTCCGGTGGATCGTGCCCCAGACAAAGGTTTCGAGGCTTTGTACGTCTTCCCAGACGGTCAGATTGGCAACGAATTGCGGATCGCTATCGATCTTGGCTTCCGTATTGCCCTGGCCGGGCTCACCCGATCCTTCCATCATCCAGACGAAACCGGGCATGGATTTGCCGATCCCGTTGATGAAATCGAGATTGTCCATGAAATCTTTCACGCGCGGATCATCCGTCGGCGCGACGAGATGGCCGACATTGAGCTGGGCCAGATGCATTTTCATGAGTGCGGTTCCCCTCGCAACGAAGCACCCGAATTGTGCCTCATTACAGTCATTTTGGGATCGCACGATGCCCATTCAAGAAAAACGCCTCGGATTTCATGAATGCGTCATGCGCAAGCAGTCCTTGCTTCGCGCTCCCGCGTCACGGTATCGCTAGGCGTTCCCGTTTCCTCATTTGGACGATCCTGCATGACTTCTCCCACTCCGTTTGATCTTGGTCCCGCGCATATTGTCGGCATTGGCGGCATCGGCATGTCTGGCATCGCCGATGTCATGATCACGATGGGCTATCAGGTGCAGGGCTCTGACATACGCGAGTCCGACAATATCCAGCGCCTGCGCGAGCGGGGCGCGAAGATCTTCATCGGGCACGCCGCCGAGAATGTGGAGGGGGCCGGCACGGTCATCATCTCCACCGCGATCAAGTCTGGCAATCCAGAGGTCGATGCGGCGCGCGCCACAGGTATTCCGGTCGTGCGCCGGGCTAACATGCTGGCCGAGATCACGCGGCTGAAATACACGGTCTGCATTGCGGGCACACATGGCAAGACGACGACGACCTCAATGGTCGCGGCGCTGCTGGATGGCGCAAATATCGACCCGACCGTCATCAATGGCGGGATCATCCATGCCTATGGGTCGAACTACAAGGCAGGCGAGAGCGACTGGATGGTGGTCGAGAGTGACGAAAGCGACGGCACTTTTGCCAAGCTCCACCCGACATGCGCCGTGGTCACCAATATCGACGCCGAACACATGGACCATTACGGCTCCATGGAGAAACTCCGCGAGGCGTTTGATACCTTTGTCGAGAATTTGCCTTTCTATGGCTTTGCCGTCCTGTGCACGGACCATCCTGAAGTGCAGGGATTGGCTGCGCGCGTTACGGACCGGCGCCGCATCACCTATGGCTTCAACCGCCAGGCCGATGTCCGCGCCATCAATCTGAAAACCGATCTGTCGGGCGCGCATTTCGATGTCGCGCTGCGCCGTCCCGGCTCTGCCCAGCCGCGGATGATCGAAGGGCTGACTCTGCCGATGGCGGGCGAGCACAATGTCCAGAATGCGCTGGCCGCCGTCGCCGTCGCGCTGGAGCTAGGCGCCACAGACGATCAGATCCGGACCTCGATGGGGCAATTTGGCGGGGTGAAGCGCCGCTTCACACAGGTCGGGGAATGGGTGCCGGTCGAAGGCAAGCCGCCCGTCCGCATTATTGATGATTATGGTCATCACCCGGTAGAGATTTCGGCCGTATTGAAGGCTGCACGGGCCATGCAGGGGCAAGGCCAGCTGATCGCGGTTTGCCAACCGCATCGCTATACACGTCTGCGCGACCTGTTCGAGGATTTCTCCCGCTGTTTCGACCAGGCTGACCATGTGTTGGTCGCGCCGGTCTATGAAGCGGGCGAGAGCTCGATTGACGGGTTCAACCATGAGACCCTCGTCGCCAGCATAGTCCGCAATGGCCATCGCGGTGCTGCAACGATCCCGTCCATGGAGGCATTGCCAGAGACATTGAAAGCCCTGGCTGAGCCCGGCGCGATGGTGGTTTGTCTCGGCGCGGGGGACATCACCAAGTACGCGGCCGAATTGGCGGAAAAGCTGTCGGCCTGACGTTGCGACAGCGGCAAAACCGCTTTCACTTTCTTTCCGAATGTGCACGCTAGTCGACAGATGCCGGCAAGCGGCACTTGGGAGGATACCGCATGACCGAGACATCCATTTCGCCCGGCCAGGACGAAGAAGCTGCAATTGTAGCTGCGCAAGGCGCGCACACGGCCGGGGAGGGCGGAGCGCTCGGCAAGACGGGCTTTGCGTGGGCCTGGTTCGAATGGGCGCGCAATCCCTATTATATCCTCATCATCATCTATGTGTTCGCGCCCTATTTCGCCCGCGACATCATTGGCGCGGACATAATGGCCAGCGGAGAGCTGGAAGGGATGGACCCGGAAACCGCGCGCCAGGTTGCTGGCGCAAAAGGACAGGCCGTGGTGGCGTCCCTGTCAAAATGGGCGGGCGCGATTGCGGCGCTGACGGCGCCCTTCCTCGGAGCGGCATTCGACCGGGGCCTGAGGCGCAAGCCGCTCCTGATCCTGTTCCTCGGTGTCCTGTCTGTGCTCAGCTTCCTGCTCTGGTGGGCCGTGCCTGGCGAATCCGGATTTTCCACCGGCACAATCATCGCCATCCTCATCGCAGCCTATGTCACCTACACATTCAGTGAGGTGACGCATAACTCCATGCTTCCCGACGCCGCCCGGCCAAGCGCCCTCCCGGCCGTGTCGGGCTTTGGTTTGGCACTCGGCAATGCGGCGGCGACGCTGTTGTTCGTTGCAATCGTCTTCATGTTTGCCCTGCCGGATATGCTGAACTGGCCATTCGCGGAGCCCCTGTTCGGTATTGATACCGCACGGTACCAGCATTTCCGCATTGCGGGACCGATCTGCGCGGTATGGCTGGCCGTGATGATCGTTCCGTTTTTCCTTTACGCCAAAGATACGGGTGTGAAGGGGACCCCGTTTTTCCCATCGGTCAAAGAAGGGGCTGCGGGGGTTGTCCGCACAGTGCGCAAGGCAGCTGAATATCGGGAAGCGTTCAAATTCCTGATTGCGCGTACCATTTATGCCGATGGCATGTTCGCCCTGCTGGCGCTGGCGGCCGTCTATGTCAGCCTGTTCCTCGGCTGGGGCATTGTCGAGCTGACCGTCTACGCAATCTGGGCCTCGATCTGGGCGGCGATTGGCGGTGTGGCGGGCGGCTGGTTCGATTCAAAGCTCGGCCCGAAGAATGCGCTCCTGATGGAGCTGATGGCAATCGTCATCATCTTGTTCTTTGGCTTGTCCGTGACGCGGGATTCCATCCTGTTCGGCCTGATCGAGAACCGCGATCTGTGGCAGGCACCCGTTTTCTCCAGCCTGTCTGACGTCACCTACCTGCTGAACGGGGCGCTGATCGGCGTGTTCGCCACGGCGAACATTTCGTCGAGCCGGTCAATGCTGGTCCACATTGCACCAACGCATATGCGGGGGGAGTTCTTCGGGCTTTATGCGATTGCGGGCACCGTCACGGTCTGGATCGGGCCCTTGCTGATCGAATTGTTCACGACATGGTCGAACAGCCAGCGAGTCGGCATGTCTGCCATCGCGCTTCTGTTCTTTTGCGGCTTTGCGGTACTGACAACCGTGAAAGTGTCCAAGACGCCTGCTGAATAGAGGGCAGGGGACCCTAGCTGGTCGGGCCGAAAGAATCGCCAGTTCCGAGGGTCACGCGGGCAATTGCGTCGACACGGCGAGGACGGAGATAGAATTCATCGTCGATCGTCATCGTTGTGTTGAGGAAGCCACCAATCTTGCTGTCATACTCATAGACGACTTCGGACAAGATGATCGATCCTGGCGACGAGATGATCCCGCTTGGGACCGTGACCGTCGCGCCTTTGGAATAGGCGGTCATCTTGTAGGCGTCTGACCATGCGACAACGGCCTTGCCGTCTCCACTGTCGACGATGCTGGTGATCCGCATGGTGGCGCTCTGTGCCTCATATGGCTGCATCATGACTTCTGCGGCGGCAAACATTTCTTCCATGTCTTCGTCGGTCACCGTTGCGAGACGTGCGGTCAGGTCGCCAAGGCTCGCCGTGGTTGATGTGACGCGGCGATCCACCCGCATCAGCAGGCTCAGCTCGACCGCGCCCAGATAGATGAAAATCAGGATTGGTGCGATCAACGCAAATTCGACCGCAGAGACGCCTTCCTCATTATAGCGAATGCCGCGCACACCGCGCCATTTGAGACGGGGATTGAGTCGAGAGAGCAGGGATTTCTTGGTCATGGTCATCAATCTCCGAAAGGCTCGTTGCGGAACACCGCATTGGCCTGAAGCAGGTGGCGATTGTTTGGAAGGTTGGACAAAGGTGTCGATACCCACGGGGTCATGAGGGACCACTCATAATAGACACGCACAGCCACAATATCATTGGCCGAGCCGGGATCATATTTGAAGTCGGTATCATCAATTTCACCGTCACCGGCCAACGGCGTGGTCAGGTCGGCGAGGCTGAACTTGTCGAGCGAGCGCACGTCAATATAGAGGCGATCATCGCAATTGAGCAGATTGTAGAACTTTGAGCAGACTTCGTTCCGGAACTCGACTTTTGTGAAGCTGTTGTCCTGGGCCTGTCCGGTACGGATCTTTCTGGAGGCTTCCGCCAACGCATGTTCGAGTACTGTGGACATGATGAATATCAGGCAGATTTCCAGCAGGCCGAAGATCAGGAAGAAGAACGGGACGGATACGAGCGCAAACTCGACGGCGGTCGCACCGCGCCGGTTTTCACACCATGCCTTGAACTTGCTGCGCAGTCGTGGCGCAAGAATGCCAAGTTGTAATGTCATTGTCGTCACCCACACAGACCCATTTGATCAGGTGAGGTGTCTATCAGATGTGGGTGATCAGCCAGTTTCGCGAATCTGTCGAATTTTATGTATTCGGGTCAGAGAAACGGTACGAACCGTCAATCAATTGCTGTCGGACAGTGCCTTCACGCCCGTTTGCTGATCGATATACTGTTCGAAGTGCTCCGGAGCATCGCCAACGCTGAGGGTTGAGCGGCAGGTAGGTGCACAGTCATATGTATAGTTGGATCCTGACCGGTTGATCGTCACCACATTCGCTTCATTCGCGACAACAAGGATGTCTGTGGAATAGATCTGGCGGCCAGATTTGTCGAAAATCAGCAAATTGGTGGTGCCAAACGTCTTGCCTGTAATGAAGATGAGCTTCTCATCATGGACCGCAACGTCTGCGATTGTCTGATTGCCCAGGACGACGCTGGCAGCTGCACTGCGCAAGTGAACCGGTATGGTTTTGTTCACCTCTACCGACAGAGGGCCCGCGACTGCGATTTGGGATACAAGCGCAGCGGCAACCGGCAGTGTGCAGATTTTCGCGAACAGATTCATCTTGCTGTCTCCAGACTTAATTCAGCCCGCGCACATTCTTCCAATAAGGTTGCACGTTTCCTAATAGCGTACCCACGACGACCAGATTTCGCTGTTCTAGTCATTATATGGGACTGGACCGGCAATTTCCGAATCACCAAAAGCCCAATATTTGCGGGCACTAAGAAGGTAAACGAAACCCTGTTTTGCCTTCACGGATTTTCTGTTTTCTTTCACGCGATATTGAGAATGAACCGGTAGTGTCAGTCATGTTCCGGGTAGAGGATTATTGCCGGGGCAATAACAATTGCATGATGGGAGTTTCCAATGTTTGCACGTTTTCTGAAAGACGAGTCCGGCGCTACGGCTATTGAATACGGTCTGATCGCTGCGCTTATCGCTGTTGCTATCATCGGCGGTGCTACCGCCCTCGGTAATTCTGTGAACGAAAAGTTCCAGGGCGTTGCCGACGACATGAACGCAGCCTAAGACCAAGACTTATTTAGTCTTGCCATACAAATGGAGCCGCCGGGGAAAACCTGGCGGCTTCTTTTTTATGCTCATACGGCGGAGCTTAAAAACTTCCTTCAATCTTTTGGGTCAGCATGCTTCGCAACAGACTTGAAGGAAGCCCTCAATGATCCTGGCCATGATTGCCGGCCTGTTCCTGGCCTTGTGCGTTTTTGCAGCGCTTCATGATGTGAATCGCCTGACGATTCCGAACTGGTTGAACGTGACGCTCGCAGTGTTGTTCGTGCCGGCAGCGTTCGTTTCAGGCGTTCCGATGGAAATCATCGGGGGACACCTTATTACTGCCTTGTGTGCCTTCCTGATCGCGTTCGGCTTGTTCGCGTTCAATATCGTTGGGGGAGGGGACGCCAAGATGATCCCTGCCGTGATGCTTTGGGTCGGGCCGAGTGCCAGCATCACATTCCTGTTCGTGATGGCTGTAGCGGGTGGCGCATGCGCCATCCTCATCATTCTGGTTCGCAAGACCATGCCGGTTGAAGTGGTTCCGGGAGCTGTCCGCGCCCCTTTCGAGGAAAAGGCGGGCGTTCCCTACGGAGTCGCGATTGCTGCGGGTGTTTTTGCCGCCGGTCCCCAGTCGCCATTTCTTACCGATGTATTAAGCCGGATCAGTCTTTTCAGTTAACGATGCTTTAGTGGCCTTGTGAAAAGGTCGCCTTTGACCGGACCACTCTGAATCGTTCAGGGCCGTCCGCGGAGTCTTGTTTCCAGAGGAGTGGGGCCTCATGTCGCCAATTCGTCTAATCATCCTGATCGGCGCTGCGGTTGCCGCAATTGCGGCGGCTTTCCTTGTCCGCAATCTCGCGCAGGCACCTGCGCCGACGATCCAGACTGAGCAGCAGACCGTGGTCGAAACGCGCGAAGTGTCCGAGACGAAAGTGCTTGTTGCACGCCGTGACCTGGACATCGGTGACCTCGTGACCGTGGATGATCTGGAATGGGCGGACTGGCCGGAAAAGAGTATTGTTGCTGGCTATCGCACGGAGACCGATTCACCGGAGGCGATAGAGGAGCTGGCCGGCAGTGTCGTGCGGGTGCCTATCTTCGAGAATGAGCCGATCCTGCCTCGCAAGCTGGTGAAGAAGGGTGATACGGGCACGATGGCGGCGTTGATTGAACCCGGCATGCGGGCCATGTCCGTCGAAATATCTACAGAATCGGCATCCGGCGGCTTTATTTTGCCGAATGATCGGGTGGATGTGATCCTGACATATCAAGCCACGATGCAGATGAATGGCGAAATGGTGCCGCAAACTGCCACCGAAACCATTATTCAGAACGTGCGTGTACTGGCGATCGATCAGGTCTACCTGACATATGATGAAGGCGGCGCCTCTCAAGTGGGCAATACGGCCACGTTGGAAGTGGATAGCAAGGAAGCCGAACTGATTGCGCTTTCGCAGCGCAAAGGCGCGCTTTCGCTATCGCTGCGTCCCTGGTCGGATGTTGGGGATAGCTATGACCGGGCAGCACGGATCGACATGCTTGAGAATGGCGGCAACAGCAATGGTGGCATTCTGATTTATCGGAACGGCAAAGCATCAAATGCCGGGCCGGGGGGAAGCTGAAAATGAAATTGTCCAGGATTTTACCGGGTCTTGCAGCATTGGCATCAGCCATTGCGCTCGTTCCGGTGGCACAAGCCCAATCAGATAGTTTGGGGACACGGATCACGCATCCGGGTCAATCGGAATACAGCCAACAGGTCACACTCGGCCTGAACAAGTCGATGATTGTCGAACTCGACACTCCGGCCGCCGATGTCGTCATCACCAATCCGGACATTGCCGACGCGGTCGTGCAGACAGCGAAACGTATCATCTTCCGGGGCGTGAGCTTTGGACAGACCAATGCGTTCGTATTCGACAATGCCGGCAATCAGATCCTCAATCTCGAAATCGGGGTCGAGATGGACATGGCATCGCTGGAGCAGCTCGTGGCACGCCATGTGCCCGGCGCCCGTGTGCGCATTGAGGGCATGAATGGTAGCGTTGTTCTGACTGGTTCGGCAGACAGTTTGAGCGCATCCAATGCCGTTGAGCGTCTCGTCTCAGCCTATGTGCAGGCTGGTGAAAACACGCAGGTCATCAACATGATCAGCATCGCTGCGAAAGACCAGGTGCTTCTGGAAGTGCGCATCGTCGAGATGCAGCGCAATGCCGTCAAGCAGTTGGGCATCAATTTGACCGGATCGCCGGGTTTCGGAGATCTGGCTGCATTGGTGGAGCGGCAGCTGTTTGTGGATAATGGAAGCGGTGTGCCGGTGGATTCCGGGACCACCGCGCTTGCGCCGGGCCTGCCATATTCTTTCAATGGCGATATCGGCAGCTCACTGAGCTATCCGGTTCAGGGACAGAGCCTTGGCGGCTTCGGTGGCACAATTGGTTACCAAAACTATGTCGGTACGGATTTGCAATCCAGTATCGGGGCCGAAATCAATGCATTGGAGCGGATTGGCGTCGTGCGCACGCTGGCCGAACCGAATATTGTCGCCATGTCTGGCGAAGCTGCGAAATTCCTTGCCGGGGGTGAATTCCCGGTTCCTGTCGGCCAGGACAATAACGGACGCATTACCGTCGAGTTCAAACCCTATGGTGTTGGCCTTGGCTTCACGCCGGTCGTGCTGTCAGAAGGGCGCATTTCGCTGAAAGTGTCGACTGAAGTATCAGAGCTCTCGTCAGAAGGTGCCTTTCAGGGAACCAGCACAACGACGATTGATGATTCCGGCAATGTTGTGACAGTGGAGGGCGTGACACTACCAGCCTTGTCAGTGCGGCGCGCTGAATCGACGATTGAACTTCCGTCCGGCGGCTCCATGATGATGGCAGGTCTCATCCAGACACGGTCACGTCAGAGCCTTGACCAAGTTCCAGGCCTGAAGAAGTTGCCGATCCTTGGGGCTTTGTTCCAATCACGTGACTTCATTCAGGAAGAGACCGAACTGGTCGTGATCGTCACTCCGTATCTGGTGGATCCAACGTCCAAGGATCAGTTGCGGACACCGGCAGATGGCTTCGCAAATGCGTCGGACGCCAAGACCATCTTCTTCGGAAAGATCAATGAGCAATATGGCAAGAACGGCGCAAAGGTAGACGCTTCCGACTATCGTGCACCCGTTGGATTTATTGAGGAGTAGGGGACCCAGGATGACCAGGCTATTGACTTCACCTCTTGCTCTGGCCGCGGCGCTCGGCGCCCTGACCGTGACGGGCTGTTCCAGCGCGGCACCGACTGCCGTGCCGGCATCATATCTTCAGGGTACGCCGCTTGATCGAAATCCCATTACTGTTGCAAAGCGCACGGAATTTCTTGAGATCGACATTCATCCCGAAGCTAGCCAGTTGAGCCTGAGTGACAAGGCTCGCATCCAGAACTTTGTGGCCAGCTACCGATCGGTTGGCCACGGCCCGCTGATCATGTCGCTGCCGGAATCGTCATCCAATCCCCAGCTCGCGGTATCCGCCGTTGCTGAAGCCCGCGAAATCGCGTGGGAAAATGGCGTGGAGTACGAAGAGATCTCGGGCAGCAGCCATGGTGCAGAATCGACTGTGTCGGAACCGATGATCCTTGCTTATCAGGCCTATGATGCGATTGCGCCGGATTGCCCGTCGCTCGCCTCCCTGAACATGGCAGACATTTCATCCAACAATGAGTTGCCTACTCTTGGCTGCTCAATCCGGACTAATCTTGCGGCAATGATATCGGATCCCGGCGACTTGCTGGGCCAGCGCGCTTTGGATGAGGGCGATCCCGTACGCCGAAGCACAATCCTTGGAAAGTTCCGCGAGGGCGAGTCAACCGGCGCCGAGCGGAGCGATGCCGAGTCAGGTTCTGTGTCGACTGCGGTCGGCAACTAGTGGGGACGAGAAGGACTTAGTAGATAATGTCAAACGAAAACGCATTGTTCGACGACGATTTCGAGGACGTCTTTTCCGAAGATTCGATGTCCGACCACACACCGTCTGATATCGACCTCAATGAGGTTGACGACAGCGTGGACCAGGCTGTTGCCGAAGGCGCACCCATGGGCCTGACTGCAGACAATGATACGCATGGCCTCGGACATTCAGAGCCGAGCGGTGGCGACGTCATGTTGCCCGCCATATCCATCAAGCTGTTCTATGAGCGCGAGGAAACACGCGGCCTGCTGGAAGTCAGCGCGCAAGACCGACGTATGGGCCGGGCTACGGTCGAATGCATCCCCGGCGGCATTCCCGCGGCCATTGCGTATATGAGCGAGAATCCGACTCCCAATCTGCTGATGATTGAATCGTCGGAATCGGCTGGGCAGGTTGTTCGTGAAATCGATGCGCTTGCTGAGCATTGCGACGAGACTGTCAAAGTCATGGTGATCGGTGCCGTCAACGATATCATGCTGTATCGACAGCTCATTGCGCGCGGCGTGAGTGAATATCTGGTGCCGCCGTTCCAGCCCTTGCAAATCATCCGTTCAATCGGTGAGTTGTTCGTCAACCCGGACTCGCCATTTGTCGGAAAGCAGATCTCTGTTGTGGGCGCAAAGGGCGGAGTAGGGGCCTCGACAATCGCGCACAATTTGTCTTGGGCGCTTGCTGAGAACGTCAAGGTCAATACCACGCTTGTGGACCTGGACCTTTCCTTCGGAACGACGGCTCTGGACTTCAATCAGGAGACGCCTCAGACAGTGGCTGATGCGCTGCTCGCACCGGAGCGCGCCGACGAATCCGTTATTGAACGTTTGCTGGCCAAGCCGACAGACCGACTGTCCTTGTTTACAGCGCCCGCCACGATCAATCAGATCATGGATATTCCGGACGAAGCCTACACCACCGTGATTGAGGGCGTACGGCGTAATGTGCCGTACCTGGTGCTTGACTTGCCGCATATCTGGTCAAGCTGGATGCTCAGCACATTGATTGCCTCCGATGAAGTGATTGTGGTTTGCCAGCCAGATCTCGCATCGCTTCGGAACGGCAAGAACATGATTGACCAGCTCAAGGCAAAGCGGCCGAACGACCATCCACCGCGTCTCGTGCTGAATATGAGCGGAGTGCCAAAACGTCCGGAAATTCCGGTGAAGGATTTCGCGGCTGCCATCGGTGTAGAGCCGGATGTCATTCTGCCTTTCGATCCTGAGCTGTTCGGTACGGCCGCGAATAACGGCCAGATGATCTCTGAAACGGATCCGGCGTCCAAGTCGGCGCAGGCCATCGACCATCTGGCATCCACGCTGACAGGCCGGGCTGTGGAGCCTCAGGAGAAGTCGTTCCTTAAGAAATTGCTGGGAAAGTGACCCCTAGGGGGAATTTCATATGGCCTTTGGAAAACGACCTGCCTCAAGCGCGCAACTAACAGCACCAGCGCCAGCTCCAAAGCCGGCCCCGGCGGCTGAGGTGAAGCCGAAGCCGACGCCCAAAAAGCCACCTGTGCCCGACCCGGTGCCGGTGAAGGGCGCGCCGAAACCTCCGTCGGCGGGTGGTTCCAAACCCGTGCGCGTGCAGGCGCCGGAAGCCAAGCCGGAACCGGTTCGCAAGGTGAACCAGCAGTCAGACCAGTATTATGCGACGAAGATGACCATCTTCAATGCGCTGATCGACACGATCGACTTGTCGCAACTCGCTCAGCTGGACGCCGAAAGCGCGCGTGAAGAGATCCGCGACATCGTCGTCGAGATTATCAGTATCAAGAATGTTGTAATGTCGATTTCCGAGCAGGAACAACTGCTCGACGACATTTGTAACGACGTTCTGGGGTACGGCCCGCTGGAGCCATTGCTGGCGCGCGATGATATCGCCGATATCATGGTGAACGGTGCCGATACGACCTATATCGAGGTCAACGGAAAGATTGAACGCACCAATATCCGGTTTCGTGACAATGCCCAGCTGATGAATATTTGTCAGCGCATTGTGAGCCAGGTCGGCCGCCGCGTAGATGACTCTTCCCCGATCTGTGACGCCCGCCTTCTTGACGGCTCACGTGTGAACGTGATTGCCCCGCCGCTGGCGATTGATGGGCCAACGCTCACAATTCGTAAGTTCAAAAAGGACAAGTTGCGTCTGCAGGATCTTGTGAACTTCGGGTCCATTTCAGAGCCAGGCGCAGAACTTCTGCGTATCATCGGACATTCGCGCTGTAACATCCTGATCTCGGGCGGTACCGGTTCCGGGAAGACCACGCTGTTGAACTGTCTGACCGGCTTTATCGATCCGACCGAGCGCGTAATTACATGCGAAGACTCGGCGGAGCTTCAGTTGCAGCAGCCACATGTGGTGCGCCTGGAAACCCGCCCGCCCAATATCGAAGGCTCCGGCGAGATCACGATGCGCGAACTGGTCAAGAACTGTCTGCGTATGCGTCCTGAGCGGATCATTGTGGGCGAGGTGCGTGGACCCGAAGCGTTCGATCTGCTGCAGGCCATGAACACCGGCCATGACGGCTCGATGGGTACGCTGCACGCCAACAGCCCGCGCGAAGCTCTCAGCCGTGTCGAATCCATGATTACGATGGGTGGTTTTTCGCTGCCAGCCAAAACCATCCGGGAAATGATCGTCGGCTCAATCGACGTGGTCGTTCAGGCATCTCGCCTGCGGGACGGCTCACGTCGTATCATGAACATTACCGAAGTCATGGGTCTGGAAGGTGAGACGATCGTACTTCAGGATGTCCTGAAATACGAGATCGATGGCGAAGACGCAGACGGTAAGGTGCTCGGCACGCATAGAGGCACAGGCGTTGGCCGCCCGCGCTTCTGGGAGCGTGCGTCCTATTACAATATGGAGCGTGACCTCGCCACAGCGCTCGATGCATTGGGGTCCTGACGCATGGACGCAAACATGTTGATCTACGTCATCGGCGGGCTCGCTTTTCTGACAATTGCTGGTCTTGGCATCGCCTTGACCGGTGACAAATCCGACGCCGCGCGCAAGCGGGCCAAGGCGATTGGCACGGGTGGGTCCGGCGCGAGCAAGCGCGACAAGGCAATGGACGAAAATGCGAAGCGTCGTCAGAAAACCCAGGAAATGCTGGATACGATGCGCAAGCAGGACAAGGAGCGTCGCAAGTCCATTCGTCCACAGAATCTCAGCTCTCGCCTGACGCAGGCAGGGCTGGATGTGCCTGTCTCCGCCTTCTGGATTTTCTCACTTGTGCTCGGCATGGCGCTCGGCGGCACAGTCTATATTCTCGGCTTCGACGGGCTCGTGATCAGCGGCATTTCGTTCAAGAGCCGGCCAGCGCTGGTCGGAGGTGCCTTCTTCTTCGGCGCCGTCGGCTTGCCGCGGATTTTGCTCGGCATGGCCACCAATGGGCGCAACAAGAAGATGATCAACCAGTTTGCGGACGCGCTGGACATCATTGTGCGGGGTGTGAAATCCGGTCTGCCGCTGAACGAGTGCGTTCGAATCATTTCCAAGGAATCACCTGAACCCCTGCGCTCGGAATTCGCCATGTTGACCGACAACCTGTCCATGGGGGCAGGGCTGGAGCGGTCGCTGAACACTTTCTACAAGCGCGTGCCGCTTCAGGAAGTGAACTTTTTCATGATCGTCCTGATGATCCAATCAAAGGCCGGGGGCAACCTGTCTGAGGCCTTGGGCAACCTGTCGAGCGTCATTCGTGCTCGCAAGATGATGCGCGAGAAGGTCAAGGCCATGTCGTCTGAAGCCAAGGCGTCGGCGATGATCATTGGGGCGTTGCCCTTTGTCGTGGGCTCTCTCGTCTACATGACGACACCCGCCTACATCATGCAATTGTTCACGACGGATACGGGCCATCTGTTTCTAACCATCGGTGTGGTGATGATGTCCATGGGCATCCTGGTCATGCGCAAGATGATCAATTTCGATTTGTAAGGGACAGAGATGACGGACATTCTTGCATCACTGGCCAAGCCTGACGCGATCGCAGCCCTGCTGATCGCGCTCGCTGTCTTTGGTACGGTCATATCCGTGTTGCTTCCCTACTTGCAGACCGACAAGCTTGAGACGCGCCTGAAGGCGGTTACCGATCAGCGGGAAAAGCTGCGTAAGCAGAGCCGCGCAGCTCTGGACAATCCCAAAGGTCTTCGTCGAAAGGACGATTCTGTTGTCGGAAACATTTCGTCGAAACTGAACCTAGCGAAGGCGCTGGAAGATCCCAACATCGTCAACAATCTTGCCAAGGCGGGCCTTCGCGGCCCTGGGCCATTGTCGGCATTCTACTTTGCACGGATGACCATGCCGTTTGTCGGCGCGTTGCTGATGTTCTTCTACATCTTTTTCGTGAACGATCATGGCTTTGCACCAGTCTTGAAATATGGCTCATTGCTGTTTGGCGCGGCGGCCGGTTTCTACGCGCCCAATATCTATATTTCCAATGTGGCCCAGAAGCGTCAGCAATCCATCATGCGGGCATTTCCGGATGCGCTCGACATGCTGTTGATCTGCGTGGAAGCGGGCATGTCCATCGAACTCGGCTTTTCCAAGGTCAGTCAGGAAGTCGGCTCGGCATCTTCCGAACTTGCTGAGGAGTTTGGCCTGACGGTTGCAGAGCTATCCTATTTGCCCGAACGTCGCCAAGCCTATGAAAATCTCGCAAAGCGAACCGGCAATGAAGGTATCAAGGCAGTCTGTATGGCGTTGGGCCAGGCCGAACGCTACGGTACACCGCTGGGCGATGCGCTCCGTGTGATGGCGAAGGAAAACCGGGACATGCGCATGGCGCAGGCGGAGAAGAAGGCAGCAGCCCTTCCAGCTCAGCTGACCGTGCCAATGATCCTGTTCTTCCTGCCCGTGCTTTTCCTCGTAGTGCTTGGCCCGGCCTATATCGGGTTCAAGGCTTCGCAAGCCAGCGACGAGGCGTCAGTGCCATCGATCGAGCAGTCGGATACGAACTGGGGCTGAGGTCCGGGTGACTTCAGTGAAGCGCGCTCGCTGGCTGGTCCGGCGGGCGCGTTTCGTTTCTGGAGGGATGGTTTCGTCAGCCAGGCGTTCTGCGCAACCGCAGGCCGGTTGCAGCCGGCGCAGGGGCACTATCGTCGCTCTCCGCTTCAGACGATGGGCCTGCCAAGGCGAGAGTCTCTGATTTGACGGGTTTGGTGACACTGGCTTTTGGTTGGGTCGTCTTTGCAGGAGCAGGGGGCTCCACGGCCTCGGGCGCCTCTTGCAGCGCATCCCACGACCGGACTGGTTGGACCATTTCCTGTAGCAGGGCGGTATTCTTCTTTACGATGCTCTCGGGCGCATAGCGGCTGCTGACCTCAGCCATTTCCTCGTACCGGCCTTGCAGTCCCAGTACCAGGGCGAGGTTTTCGGTCACGCGCAAATCAGCATCGGGCTGGTCGGCGGCCAGTCTCAGTTTCGCCTCGGCGCCCGGCAAGTCTCCGGCGAGTGCCAGAGACAGGCCGTAGTTCGCGAGTGTCACAGTGCGAGTCGGTTCCAACGCCAGCGCCTTGTCATAGGCGGCCTGCGCCATGCCGTGGCGTTCCATCTTGTCCAGCGTGATGCCGAAGGCTGACCATGTGTCGGGGCGTTGAGGTGCTACAATGGCGGCTTTTTCAAAGGCACGCGCGGCGCCGTTCAGGTTGCCCTCGGCGGAAAATACCTTGCCGAGTGCCATCAGCAGATCCGGATTTTCCGGATGCATGACCAGGGTCTGAGAAAGGACTTCGATCGCGCGCTCATTCGAGCCGATGCCGCGTAGCGCAGAGACGAACGTCATCGCCACGTCCAGATTCTTGGGATCCTTGGTGTGCTCATTGGCCCAGAAATTGGCCTTGGTCAGCGGATCTGAATTGTTTGCCGCTTCAATCTCTTCCGGGGTGGCGGGTTTCATCGCATCTTCAATTGCGCGGGCCATCTCTGCCTGGGCCTCTGCTTCAGGGTCTGGGGCAGATGCGCAGGCGCCCAGCGCGAGGATCAGCGCAGTCAGTGACGTTTTGGCTCTGGACATGAGCAGGCTCCGGGTTTGTATCTGAGACACTGCCAGCGAGTCTGGACTGAATGGCGTCAAGGATCAGTTAACGCCTCAGCAGATTCCATTAACTCTTCCCCCTGAAAGGGCTGAATTCCATGCACAAGAGCTTCACCGCCGACCCGAAGGGCGCCGTTGACGTCTTCCTCTACACTTCCAAAGCCTTCAAATCACTGGAGAGCGATCCGTTCCCCTCCGCGCGTGCCATTGCTGAAGGGCAGGCTTTTACAGGCGCGACAGGACAGATCGTGCTGGTGCCGGGGGAGGCAGGCGGTCTTGCCCGGGTGCTGTATGGACTGGGCAAGGGCCAGGATGCGCTGGCTGTGGCTGGCCTGTCGGCGAAACTGCCAAAAGGATCGTATCGCATAGTCGAGGCAGGTGGCACGGCGTTCAGCTCGGTTGCGGCCGGTTGGGCAGACGGTGCGTACCGGTTCGACCGATATCTCAAAGACAAGGCGACGCCGCCTCAGCTGGTGATTCCGGCAGACGAAGATGCCGACGCGCTGAGCCGCGAGGCGGATGCCTGCGCGCTCCTGCGCGATCTGGTCAACACGCCTGCCGCCGATATGGGCCCGCAGGACATTCAGGCCACGATTTCAAACCTTGCAGAACGTTTCGGCGCGAAACTCACCACAATCATCGGGGATGCACTTCTGGAGGCGAACTATCCAATGGTGCATGCGGTTGGCCGGGCCGCGACGTTCGAGCCACGCTTCATGGAGCTGGAATGGGGCGACCCGTCCCATCCAAGCCTTGCCCTTGTGGGGAAGGGGGTGACATTCGATTCCGGCGGGCTGGATCTCAAGCCGGGTTCGGGTATGCGGATCATGAAGAAGGATATGGGTGGTTCGGCGCATGTGATTGCGCTGTCGCAACTGATCATGAGCGCGAATTTGCCGGTTCATTTGAAGCTCTACGTGCCATCGGTCGAAAATGCCGTGGCCGGCAACTCTTTCCGACCGGGCGATGTGCTGTCCAGTCGCAAGGGCCTGACGGTCGAGATCGACAATACAGATGCCGAGGGACGTCTGATTCTTGCGGACGCACTTGCGCGGGCCTGTGAGGAAGAGCCGGACCTGCTGATCGATTTCGCTACATTGACGGGCGCCGCGCGCGTGGCGCTGGGGCCGGATCTTGCACCTTTCTACACCGATGACGAGGACATGGCGGACGCAATGGAAGCGGGTGCCAAGGCATCCGGCGATCCGGTCTGGCGCATGCCGCTCTGGGACCCTTACCTCGCGGATCTGAAGAGCCCGATTGCCGACCTCGTCAATTCGGGCGGGCGATTTGCCGGGTCCATTACGGCGGGCCTGTTCCTGAAGGAGTTTGTCGACGCCAAGAGCTGGATGCACTTTGATGTCTGGGCCTGGCGGCTCGGCAAATATGGTCGTCCGGAAGGGGGCGCGCCTTGCGGCCTGCGGGCGGTTTGGCAGATGCTCCAGACGCGGTACAGTTAGGCTTCGTATTTTCGAGGGACGAAATCATGTTGCGAACATATTGGTTGGCCCTGACGGCTTTCCTGCTGCCGGTAAGTGCCCTTGCTCAGAGTTCGGACATGGTCCGTGTGCCTGCGCAAATTGATGAGGGTGCTATTCCGCTTCATGGCGCATATGTACCCGGCGCGGATGGCGGGGAAATCTGGACAGATGTCGGGACCGAAAGATGGGTGCGGAATGTCACTCAGCCGACACTCCTGCCGGTCCTGCCAGATGAAGAAGTCGCGACCGGTGCGGCAGTCATCGTGGTGCCGGGCGGCGGGTTTCAGTTCGTGTCCATCGACAATGAAGGCTATCCGATCGCGCAATGGTTGGCGGACCGGGGTATTGCGGCGTTTGTGCTGAAGTATCGAGTGATGGAAACGCCGGTGCCGGAAGACGAATTCTCCGTACACATGGATCGCATGTTCGCCCCAACCCCTGAGACGGTGCCAATCGACATTCGCGAAGGACTATCCGTGGCGGTCGTCGATGCACAGGCCGCGTTGGAACTTGTCGAAGCCCGCAGCGAGGTGTGGGGGATCGACCCGTCGCGGATCGGTATGCTCGGCTTTTCAGCCGGGGCCATGACAACACTCGGTATCACGTTGAAAGACGGCGACGCGCCGCGTCCGGATTTTATCGGCTATATTTATGGGCCCATGACGCCGGTCGATATTTCAGGCGAAGTCCCGCCCATGTTCGCGGCGTTGGCGGCCGATGATTCCCTGTTTGGAGATCAGGGTTTTGGTCTTGTTGAATCCTGGAAAGATGGTGGGGGAGCCGTAGAGCTGCACTATTATGCAAGCGGCGGGCATGGGTTCGGATCGTACAAGCGCGGTGTGACGGCCGATGGCTGGTTTGATCAGTTCATCAGCTGGATGAAAGCGCAGGGCCTGCTGGACATTCCAGTCGAGGAGTAATCTGCACGCTCGCGCTCTTGTCAGTCGATGATTTCAAGGCTCAGCACGCGTACTTTCGACAGGCGAATGGCTTCGCGGACGCGGCCACGCAGGACGAGCGTGTCGATATTTTCCGGGTCGGCAGCCATTGCGGCGTCGATATCTGCCATGGCGAGATTCAACTGGTCGAGGTTGAGGTGGGCCTCGGCACGCAGCTGGCGAGCGATGCTCATGTTCGGCGCGAGCGTGATGGCGCGGTCAAGGTCTTCCTTGGCTTCGGCCCAGTCTTCCAGCATCAGATGGGCGCTTGCCCGATCCACGAGCAGATCAGGGATGCCGGGTTTCAGCTTCAGCGCATTGGTGAAGGTCACGATGGCTGCCTCCGGCGCGCCAGCCTGAAGCCAGGCGTTGCCGGACTGGGTGAGATATTCGGCGCGCTGCTCGACCGACCCGCCATCGACCGAATTGGCGAGCTGTTCCAAGCGCGCCGCACCTTCATCCGGACGGCCGAGCGCGATCAGCGCCATGGCCGTACACTGGCGCGCGCCGGGCCGGTTGCCCTGATAGATCCAGGCAAGTCCATCCTCATAGGCTTCCTCGGCATCCACTTCGATCTTGGCGACGCAGGCTTCGAGTCGGTCGGCTTCGCGCGCCTCAATAGTGGCGCTTGAGGACTGCGTCATCGCCAGTGTTGCGATGGCCAGGGCAAGGATGGACATGGATCAAGCGCTCCGGAAACTGTACACGGGTCTTAGACCCGACAGGAGCGACCAGCGCAAATGACAGATATGACATCTCTGCTTTTTGTTTTTGGGCTTGGTTATAGTGCCCTGCACTTGGCCAGACGCCTGAAAGCCAAGGGAATACAGGTCTCTGGCACCGTGCGAAGCGAGGACAAGGCGGCGACCCTGCGCGCCGAAGGTATTGCCGCACAGGTCTGGTCCGGGCAGGGGCTGCCGGATATTCCAGACGGCGCCCATTGGCTGGTGACCTTGCCGCCGGATGAGGGCGGATGCCCGGCGGCGCGTGTCGCGACCTATTCTGAACCGGGCGCCGCGAGCATGACCTATCTGTCTACTACTGGGGTCTATGGTGATCTGGGCGGTGGTTGGGCGATGGAATGGAGCCCCGTTAATCCGGGGTCCGACCGGGCCAAGGCGCGTGTGCTGGCAGAGCGGCAGTGGATGGACGCGACCGATGGCGCGGCGCGGATTGTGCGCCTGCCGGGCATTTACGGGCCCGGTCGCTCGCCCTTTCAGAAGCTCAGAGATGGGAGGGCACATCGGGCGGTCAAACCGGGGCAGGTCTTCTCCCGTGTGCATGTAGACGACATTGCCAGCGGATTGGAGGCGTTGGTCCTGCGACCGCACCTGCATGGAATTTTCCATTTGTGTGATGATCAGCCCGCGCCACCGCAGGATGTGACGGCGTTTGCGGCGACCCTCCTCGGCATTGCGCGGCCGCCGGAAGTCCCGTTCGACGAGGCAGACCTCAGCCCGATGGCGCGCAGTTTCTATGCCGAATGCAAGCGGGTCTCCAATGCGCGCGCGAAAGCGGCGCTCGGCTGGCGGCCGGTATATCCGACCTATCGAGAGGGGTTATCTGCTGTATTGACTGCAGAATGCGGATCGGATTGAAAATTTTTTGATGTTTTCCTCCACTTTCGCGGGATTGTGGTAGGCTCCCGCTCAGGGTGTGGCCGTGACGAATGTTCGTCAGCTTCTGACCACATGAGGGACAAAAAATGACTTCAAGATATTTGCTGCTCGCGGCAAGCCTGATCGCGTTATCAGGCTGCGCGTATACTGACAAGTTTGGAAGCGCGGAGGAGCCGGTAGCGGCTGAAACCGCATCTGCGGCTGACGCCGAGATGAGCTTGGCCGAGATCGCAGAGAAAGCTGGCGCGCCATTGTTCGACGGCATGGGGGAATTTCATCGCCCCATCACCACGTCGAATCCGTATGCGCAGAAATATTTCGATCAGGGCATGGTGCTGGCATTTGGCTTCAACCATGCCGAAAGCATCCGCTCTTTCCGGGCGGCTCAGACGCTCGACCCGACCTGCGCCATGTGCTTCTGGGGCGAGGCGATGGCCACCGGCCCCAACATCAATGTGACCAGCAAGGGCAAGGCCGTGATGTCGGACGCAGACCGGCAGTCGGCTTTCGCGGCAATTGTCAGGGCTCAGGAATTGTCAGGTGGTGCGACGGAGCAGGAGAAGGCGCTGATCGTTGCCATGGCTGCGCGTTACAATGGTGATCCGTCCACGTCGCGTGAGCCGCTGGATGTCGCCTATGCACAAGCGATGGGCGACTATGTGGACTCAAATCCGGCGGATGATGATGCCGCGGCAATGTATGCCGAAGCCTGGATGAACACGATGCCGTGGGATTACTGGTCGGCCGATGGCGCGCCGAAGCCGGACACGGTGAAGGTGATCGAATCTCTGGAAGGCATTATTGAGCGGTCGCCGGAGCATCCGCTGGCGTTGCACCTCTATATTCATGCGGTCGAGGCATCCCAGGATCCGGGCCGTGCGGAGGACGCGGCCGACCAGCTCGCCGATCTGGTGCCGGGGTCTGGCCATCTCGTACATATGCCGGCGCACATCTACTGGCGTGTCGGGCGTTATGATGATGCCGCGAAGGCGAACATCACGGCGGCCTCCGTGGATGAAGCCTATATCGCCCAATGCAACGCGCAGGGATTTTATCCGGCGATGTACTATCCCCACAATATCCACTTCCTGTGGGCGGCGGCCAGCATGTCAGGTCAACGCGATATGGCCATCGACGCCGCGCAAAAGGTTGCAGACAATGTGAGGCTGGAGCAGATCGAGCAATTCCCGACCGTGGAATTCTTCAAGACCATTCCGATTCTGGCTCAGGTCCAGTTCGGCCAATGGGATGACATTCTTGCGTCCGATGCGCCGCCGGAGTCGCTTGATTATTCAAATGCCATCTGGCGTTACGCCCGGGGCGTAGCGGCGGCTCGTTCGGGCGACGTGACAAGCGCTTCAGGTGACCGGGCTGTGCTGGCCGGTCTGAAAGACAGTGTCCAGATCAGCTTCCTCGATACGGCGGACTATCCGGCCAGCGTGTTGCTCGGCATTGCCGATGCGCTCCTGCAAGGGGAAATAGCCATGGCAGAGGGCAATCCTGAACAGGCGATCCCGCATTTTGCGGCGGCCGTCACCGCGCAGGATTCGCTGCCCTATATGGAGCCGCCCTTCTGGTATTATCCGACCCGGCAGTCGCTCGGAGAGGCTTACGTTGCCGCGGGCAAGTTCGCCGAGGCCGAAAGCGTGTATCGCAAAGACCTTGAAGAGTATCCGAGAAATGGGTGGTCCATGTCGGGTCTCGTCAAGGCGTTGGAAAGCCAGGGCAAGACCGAAGCAGCCGAAGAGGTCGAGAAGACATTCGCGATTGTCTGGCGCCATTCCGATATCGAACTGGACGGCTCCCGGCTCTAGCCTCACGCACGAAAAAGCCCCCTCCGTGAGGAGGGGGCAGTTGCAGGGGATATTTTCTTCTCTTGACTATGCCGTCACGGAATCGCGCTGGCGCTCGTGTTTGCCTTCGCAAATCTCCTCAACGATCTTGGCGTTGAAGTCGCCAAGGTCATCCGGGGAGCGGGAGGTCACGAGGCCGCCGTCGACGACGACGGACTGGTCCTTCACAATGCCGCCGGCATTCTTCAGGTCCTGCTGGATCGCCGGGAAGCCGGTGACTTCGCGGCCATTCACGAGATTGGCCGAGATAAGAACCTGTGGGCCGTGGCAGATTGAAAAGACCGGTTTCTTCTGGGCGAAGAAGTCCGACACAAAAGACTTCGCCTTGTCATTGGTGCGCAGCGCATCCGGGCTGAACAGGCCGCCGGGAATGAGCAGCGCGTCGAAATCCTCTGCCTTCGCCTCGTCGAGGGACAAGTCGACTTGGTATTTGTCGCCATGTTCGCGGTGTTGATTGGCGTGGATGAAACCCTTCTCTGTCGAAACGATCATCGTTTCGCCGCCAGCTGCCTCGATAGCTTCCTTCGGGCTGGTGAGTTCGATTTCCTCGAATCCATCTGCAGCGAGAATTGCCATTTTCCGACCTTGGGCGCGTTGATTTGACATATAACATGTCTCCTTGATCTGGTGTGGTCACCGCGCTGCGACCTTTGGTGGGGGAGCGCGGGCGGACGGAACATCCCGTCCTGCACAAGATCAATGACTGGCCGGGGCCATCGTTCCGATTAACTCGCGGAAAGGTCAGGGACGCGTTGCAGTGGCGATTTCGGCGCAGGTCGTCTTCAGTCGCGCGATGTCCTGTTCGCGGGACAGGCGATGATCGCCATCCTTGATCAGGGTAAAGACGAGATCCTCGCTCGTGATCGTGTCGACGAGTCGTTCCGCATGCTTCCACGGCACGTCGGCGTCCTGCATGCCCTGCAGGATGCGGACGGGGATGTCGAGCTCGATGGGCGCGTCAAGGATCTGCCAAGTTTGGCCATCCTCGATCAGGGCGCGGGTGATGGTGTAGGGCTCATCATAGTCCGAGGGCCGCTGTGTGAAGCCCTGTTCCATGATCTCTGACTGCGCTTCGGCGGAGAATTCCGGCCACATCAGCTTTTCGGTAAAGTCCGGTGCGGGAGCGATCAGGACAAGACCCGCCACGCGGTCCGGGCGGGCGAGGGCGGCGAGCAGAGCCATCCAGCCGCCCATGCTGGACCCGACCAGCACGATTGGCCCGGTGCTGTGTGTGTCGATGGCGGCAAGAGCATCCTCGCGCCAAGCCGAGATCGTGCCGTCCTCGAAGGCGCCATCGGACAGGCCATGCCCGGAATAGTCAAAGGCGAGAAAGCCATGCCCGGCCTCGGTGGCCCAGGCTTCGAGTTCAGTCACTTTGGTGCCGCTCATGTCGGATTTGAACCCAGACAGCCAGACATAGGTGAGAGGCGAATGGGTCGGGGCCGAGGCGCGATATGCGAGGCGGCGACCCTCGGGAGAGGTGAAATAGGTCGTTGTCATTCCTCTCCCGTTCCGTCATCTGTCTCGCCTGTCAAGCGAGTGGAGGGATTACGACTTGCCCGATTTTCCGGATTTGACTGGCAAGACCATTCTCCAGGTGGCCCCTGAATTGTCGGCTGGTGGGGTGGAGCGTACCGTGCTCGAAGTCACCGAAGCCATCATACAGGCTGGCGGAAGGGCTCTGCTGGCCAGCAGGGGCGGTCGCCAGGAAGCTGCCTTCGAAGCCCTGGGCGGTGAGTTGTTCCGGATGGACGCCAAATCCAAGAATCCGATCACGCTGAAACGGAATGAAGGCAAACTGAAACGCTTGATCGCGCGCGAAGGGGTAGACTTGGTCCATGCCCGGTCGCGCGCGCCTGCCTGGAGCGCCTATTGGGCCGCCAAAGCGATGGATGTGCCGTTTGTGACCACCTATCACGGGGCCTATTCGGGCAAGACCAAACTCAAAAAGCGCTACAATTCGGTCATGGCGCAGGGCGACATCGTGATCGCCAACTCCAACTGGATCGCCGAGCATGTGAAAACGGAGCATGGTGTGCCATTCGAACGCGTGGTGACCATTCCGCGGGGTGTCGACCTGGAGGCGTTTGATCCGACCAATGTGCCGGTCGCGCGGGTGAAAGCCATTCGCGAGGCGCTCGGACTTGCGGATGATCCGCGGAAGATATTGCTATTGCCGGGACGCTTGACCGAATGGAAAGGGCAACTCATTGCCATCGAGGCGCTGGCCATGCTGGCATCGGATGAGCGCGACAAGCTGGTGCTCGTGCTGGCGGGCGACGCGCAGGGGCGCAATACTTATGTTACGCGGCTGGAGCACGCTGTGGTGGCGCACGGGCTCGACCGGGGTGTCATCATGTCTGAACACATTACCGATATGCCCGCGGCCTATCTGGCAAGCGATATCGTGCTGGCGCCATCGGTGCGACCCGAAGCGTTCGGGCGTGTGGCCGCCGAAGCCTCGGCCATGGCGCGTCCGGTGATCGTGGCTGACCATGGCGGCGGGCGGGAAACCGTGATCGAAGGCGAGACGGGCGCACGGGTGGAGCCGGGCAATGCGCAGGCGCTTGCAGGCGCTATTCGGGCCCTGTTGTCGGTCGGTCCACTGGCGCGCGATGGCATGGGCCGGGCGGGACAGGCACATGTTCGACAGCATTTCTCAAAGCAGGGGCTTCAGGCGGCGACACTGGGAGTCTATAAGACCTTGCTGGAGTAGGGGAAATCGAGGCTCGCATGGCAAAACCGGTCAAACCGGCAAGTCCCGTCAATCCGGGCGCAAAAGCCCTCAATGTGCTGGTCATCAAACTCAGCGCACTGGGCGATTTTGTGCTGGCATTGGGCGCGATGAAAGCGGTGCGCGAGATGCACCCGAAGGCGCGTATCACGCTGCTGACCACGCCGTTCTTCAAGGAATTTGCCGAACTTTGCCCTTATGTGGACGCGGTGGAGACCGACGGGCGGCCGGATAGCATGAAGGCAACTGCTGCGCTAATTACCCGTATCCGCAAAGCCAAGTACGACATCATCTATGATTTCCAGACCAGCGGACGCACGAAGAATTATTTCACCGCGTTGAGCAAGACCGGCAAGGCGCCGCTCTGGTCGGGCCATCATGAAAAGGCGGCGTTTTTCCACGACAATGGCGAGCGCGCCACCATGCATTCGATTGACCGACTGGCAGAACAGCTCGAAGTGGCTGGCGTGGCACCGGGCGGCCGCTGGCTGGGCAATTCCGCGCCAAAGCCAGATCTTTCCTGGGTGCGGCCAAAACTGCGCGACGCACCGCGGTTGCAGCCAGCCTATTTCAGCCTTGAAGAGCCTTACATGTTGTTGATCCCGGGCGCTTCGGCCCATCGGGAGGCCAAGCGGTGGCCCGTTGAAAACTATGCGGAATTGGCAAAACGGGTGGCCGATGCAGGCATTACGCCGGTTATTATTGGCGGCAAGGATGAGGGTCCCCTGGCGCATGAGATCGTGCGTAAGGAGCCGCGCACAAAGAGTCTGACCACGCGCACCGATTTGTTTCAGATCGTGACCCTGGCGGAAAAGGCGCTGTTTGTGGTCGGGAATGATACCGGCCCGATGCATATGGCGGCGATTGCCGGCGCGCCGGGCGTTGCTCTGTTCGCGCTGACCGAGAGCAATCCTGACCATGCGGCCCCGCGCGGCGACACGACCATCATTATCAATTCAGCGCCCACGCTGGCCGAGTTGAGCGTCGACGATGTCTGGCAATCGGTTCGGGCTTTGGGTGTGCTGCCATCTTGACGGGATCGCGGAAGTATAGAATGCCCGTCCGCCTTGAAGATGCCTGCATTTACAGGCATATTGAAGCTTACCGAAATAGCGACAAAGGAGATTCGCCATAGCTCGCAGACCAGACACCGGTGGACCACAGAAATCCACTGGCCCACGTATCAATGACGACATTCGCGCCGCCAAGGTTCTCTTGATTGATGAGAACGGTGAAAAGCAGGGCGTGATGCCCATTATGGCTGCCATGGACGCGGCCCGCGAAGCAGGCATGGACCTGGTGGAGGTTTCACCGAACCAGGAAGTCCCCGTCGTCAAGATTCTAGACTATGGCAAGCTCCGCTTCGAAGAACGCAAGAAGAAGGCGGCTGCGAAGAAGAAGCAGAAGTCTTCAGAACTCAAAGAAATCAAGATGCGCCCGAATATCGACACCCATGATTATGGCGTGAAGACGAAAGCGATGACGCGTTTTTTCGAAGGTGGCGACAAGGTGAAAGTGACCCTGCGCTTCCGTGGTCGCGAAATGGCCCACCAGCATCTCGGCATGGAATTGCTGAAACGCGTCCGCGACGATTTCGATGAAATGGCAAAGGTTGAACTCGAGCCGAAGCTCGAAGGCCGTCAGATGACCATGGTGCTCGCACCGCGCTAAAGCCAGCGCTGCTGACTCCAGCACAATAAGCCGGACGGGCCCTGCGCCCTCCGGTTTTTTTTGTGTGTGGCGTGCGGAGAGACAAGGCCGCAGGGAAGGGGCATTCAGGAGCAGAGCAGGTTGCGACCCTGTCTCTTCCGCCTGCCGGGACTCGTCAGGTCCCCATCCCGGAGAATTTGCGCGCCGGGATGACCTTCACAGATTATTGCCTATGGGTCCCTGTCGAGTTCACGGCGCCACTTCTGCAGCAGCAACCGTCAAACGGCGGGGGAAAGCTTGGTCAGCATCCCCGCCGCCAGGCATTTACTGACCCGCTTCGATGAAGGCGCGTACATCGTCGGAGAGTTTCTTTCCGTCGCTTTCGGCCAGGTACATCATGTGACCGGAATCGTAATAATCGAACTGGACCCGGTCGAGCACAACACCGTTCTTGTGCAGGGACATTTCCGCGCCGAAGAAGGGCGTTGCCAAATCGTACCATCCCGAGGCGAGCAGCACGCGCAGATCAGGATTTTCGCGCATGCCTTTGCCGAGCCATGGCGTGACATTCACATAGGATGGCCAGCCGCGCTGGTTCACATCCCAGTTCCACTGCGAGCCGGGTTCTCCCGTCAACACCTTGTACGGGCGGGTGAAGTCCACATTCAGCTCGCGGGTCAGATAGTCATTGATCGCAGCGACATAGGCGACATCCATGCCATAGCCGGACGGGTCGTTTTCGGGAGTGTCGGCCGTACCTTCACTGTCGACGCCCCGGTACCGGCTATCAAAACGGCCAACCGTGAAGCCTTCTCGGCGCAGCAGCTCCTTGCGGAAGCGAGCCGGATCGACGCGGAGATTGGCAAGGCGGATCCATTCCGGCGACAGGCCGATGAACTCACTCATTTCCTGCGCGATGCGAATCTCGTCGGCTTCGCTGAGAGTCGAGCCGCGGATCAGGGCAGGGGCCAGAGTGTCGGTGGCATAGGTGCGGGCGTCTTCGATGAAGGCATCGAAATCATTGTTCCACTTTGCCTTGTTGGCCTTGCCATGATGCCAGGCGGTGGCGGCCTCGGTCGGGAAGAAGGCGAGATGGGCCGTGTCATTGCCAGGCGCAAAGCGCGCAGTCTGGAAATCCAGGATGGCCGAAATCAGGATCACGCCATTGAGACCGATGCCGTTCCAGCCGCCTTGCAGCTTTTCGGTCAGTGCGGCGGCCCGCGTCGTGCCATAGCTTTCGCCAGCCAGGTATTTCGGGCTGTTCCAGCGGCCATTCTCGGTCAGCCAGATGCGGATGAATTCGGCGATGCTCTCGGCGTCTTCATTGACGCCATAGAATTCCTTGCCCTCGGTCTCGCCGAGTGGGCGCGAATAGCCGGTGCCGACAGGATCAATGAAGACGAGGTCGGTGACATCAAGCAGGGAGTTCTGGTTGTCGCGAATTGTATAGGGCGGCGCACCGACATCGGACGCATCGGACGGGGTAATCACCTGTTTCGGACCGAACGCGCCCATGTGTAGCCAGAGCGAAGCTGATCCGGGCCCGCCATTGAAGACGAAAGTGATCGGGCGCTGGGCGGCGCTGGTCGTGCTGGTGTCGATATAGGAGACCGAGAAGACTGAGGCGGTTGGCTCGTCCTTGTCGTCGCGCAGATAGGTCTCGCTCGCGACGGTCTCGTACTTCACCGTCTTGCTGCCGAGCCGGAGCGAATGGTCAGAGGTGAAGACCCGCGCCTCCGGCACCTCAGGCGCGTCTTTCGGCCCGTTCCCGGCGTCTTCAGCTATACTTGGCATGACAAAGATCGCCATGCAGGCGGCGAGAAGTAGCGTGCGCATGAAAGCAGCCCCTGAAACTTTATAACAATTTGCGACTTTATTCAGGCGGGGGCGCAAGGGCAATAGCCGCACGGTCCTGGACCCGTTTGAGTTTTCCGCATTTCGGAGTTACGCTTTCAGGCAGGGGAAAGCCTATGGATATCGTCTTGCTTTTAGGTCTGCTTGCTTTGCCTTTCCTTGTCTGGCGGGCTTGGGTAGGCCTCAAAATGCCAAAGCGGCGAGCCGAACGCGAAGCACGCCGCCGCGCGGTGCGAAATCGCCTGCAGTAACAGCATATTGGCCTCTTGATTCTCTGCCCCTGATCCGTCATAAGCCGCCTCTTCCGAGCGGTTTGGGCGAACGGCATGCCCTCCAGCTCATGAACCCTGGGCCGCCTATACGGTGTGAGCTCGACGACAGGAGAGATGAAATGCCGAAGATGAAGACCAAAAAGGCCGCTGCAAAGCGGTTCAAGATCACGGCAACCGGAAAGCTCAAGCACGGCGTCGCTGGTAAGCGTCACCGCCTGATGAGCCACAATTCGAAGTACATTCGTCAGAACCGCGGCACGAAAGTCGCTTCTCACGCTGATGTTGCTCGCGTTGTGAAGAAATTCCTGCCTTACGGCCTCTAGGCCCGTATCCTTCAAGATCTTGATTTAGGAGGCCTAAGATGCCCCGTTCACGTAACAAAGTTCCCGCCCACGCCCGCCACAAGAAGATTCTGAAGCAGGCAAAGGGTTTCCGTAACCGCCGCAAGAATACGTTCCGCATCGCGCACCAGTCCGTCTGGGAAGCCGGTCAGTACGCTTATGTCGGTCGTAAGGTCAAAAAGCGGAAGTTCCGCTCGCTCTGGATCCAGCGCATTAATGCCGCTGTGCGAATCCACGACGACGAAATGAACTATTCCCAGTTCATCAACGGCCTGACCAAAGCCGGTATCGAAGTTGACCGCAAGGTCATGTCCGACATCGCCATCCGCGAGCCGGAAGCATTTGGCGCCTTGGTCAAACAGGCCAAGGCTGCCCTCGCTTAACCTGCCCGCAAGGCACAAGTGACAAAGCCCGGCCCTCAAAGCCGGGCTTTTTCTTTAAGGGCGTTTGCATGCGGGCGCGAAGCGCCTAAAAAGCCCGCTGGAACAGCAAAGGGAAGCGACCCCCGTGTCCGATATCAATACGATTGAAAAAGAGGCCCTTGCGGCGATTGAAGCGGCAGGCGACCTGGCTACGCTGGATGATGTGCGCGTGGCCGAACTGGGCAAGAAGGGCAGGGTGTCCGGCCTGATGAGTTCGCTGGGCAAAATGAGCCCGGAGGAGCGCAAGGAAAATGGCCCGAAGCTGAATGCGCTGAAGAATCGCGTCGATGCCGCCGTCCGCGCCCGCAAGGAGGCGCTGGAAGCGGCCGCGCTGGAGGCTCAGTTGGCCAGCGAAACGGTTGACCTGTCCCTACCAGCGGCGCCGGGCCCGAAGGCCGGCGCGTTGCATCCGGTCATGCAGGTGTTCGAAGAAGTCGCCGCCGTCTTCGGCGACATGGGCTTCACGGTGGCCGAAGGCCCGGACATTGAAGACGACTGGCACAATTTCACCGCGCTGAACTTCCCCGAAGGCCATCCGGCGCGCGAGACGCACGACACCTTCTTCATGCATGCGCTGGAAGGCGATGCGCCGAAAGTGCTGCGCACGCACACATCTCCCGTGCAAATCCGCACCATGATGAGCCAGAAGCCACCGATCCGCATTCTCGTGCCGGGCCGGGTCTACCGGAATGATTGGGACGCGACGCACACGCCGATGTTCCATCAGGTCGAAGGCCTCGTCATCGAGAAGAACATTCATATGGGCCACCTCAAAGGCTGCCTGATCGATTTCGTGAAGGCGTTCTTCGAAGTGGATGATGTCGAGGCGCGTTTCCGTCCGCACTTCTTCCCGTTCACTGAGCCGTCGGCAGAAATGGACGTCAAATATACCCGCAAGGGCGAGACGATCGAGATTGGCGCAGGCGACAGCTGGATGGAGATTCTCGGCAGTGGCATGGTGCATCCGAATGTGCTGCGCAATTGCGGGATTGATCCGAACGAATATCAGGGCTTCGCCTTCGGTATGGGCGTCGACCGCCTCGCCATGCTGAAATATGGCATGCCGGACCTTCGCCCATACTTCGAAGCCGACCCGCAATGGACTCGCCATTACGGCTTCGCGCCCTGGTCGACACCGTCCGTCAGTGGCGGCTTGAGCTAGGGAGCAGGGGGCATGGGTACCGGCAATAAAGTGGAAATGCTGATTGCGATCTGCGCGGTGCTGACCAGTGCAATTGCCGTCTTCATCGCCTGGGACCAAGGCCGGGTCATGCGCGCGCAGCAGCATGGTGCTGTCTATCCCGTGATCCAGATCGACGGGTTTGTTTCAACGAGTGTCGACACAGCCTCTATGGGTATTCGTGTTTCCAATAGCGGCGTCGGTCCAGCCCTGATCGAGCAGGTCCGCATGCTCAGGAATGGTGAGCCGGTCGCGAGCCTCAACCTTTATGTTGACCGTTTCCCGTCCGGTTATGACCTTTCCTGGACGAGCCTCATCGGCCGGGCCATAGCACCAGGTTCCAACGTGGAGCCGCTCAGGGTCGACTGGTCTCGTGACGATATTTCGGGCGATCAACTTGACGCCGTTGCCGCAGAGTGGAGCCAGCTGGACGCCGAGATCTGCTACTGCTCGGTTTTCGATAGATGCTGGATAACCCGGGGCCTGGGTATGGGGCGCACGATGGGCCGCGCGGAACGCGTTAAACGCTGCGAACGCAGTGAGGTAGACCTTTTTGAAGCAGTGGCAAACGCGCCGCGCGCTTCAGGCACCGAAACGATTTCGGAAGTGGAATAGACAATGAAATTCACCCTGTCCTGGCTGAACGACCACCTCGCCACCAAGGCGACGCTGGACGATATTCTGGCCCTCATGCTGCAGGCTGGCCTCGAGGTGGAGGAGGTTGTGGACCCGCGCGAGAAGCTGGCGGCGTTTACGGTCTGCAAGGTCAAGGCGGCTGAGCCTCATTCGGATGCGGACAAGCTGCGCGTCTGTACGGTCGATACGGTCGATGGCGAGAAGCAGATTGTCTGTGGTGCGCCAAATGCGCGGGCTGGCATGACCGCGATCTATGCGCCGCTCGGCACGTTCATTCCGGGGCTCAACTTCGCGCTCGACAAGAAACCGCGCAAGATCCGCGGCATCGAGAGCCATGGCATGATGTGCTCCACCAAGGAGATTGAAGCGGGTGAGGACCATGACGGCATCGCTGATCTGGATGATTCCATTCCGCTTGGGACGCCAGTTGCCGATGCGCTCGGTCTGAATGACCCTGTGATCGACTTCGAAGTAACGCCAAATCGGCCGGACTGGCTGGGCGTGCAGGGCATCGCCCGTGACCTGGCCGCGGCCGGGGCAGGGCGCTTCCTGCACGCGGACGTCAAGAAGGTCGTTGGCACCAAGGAATGCCCCGTCGAGATCCGGCTGGACGCGCCCGAGGCTTGTCCGGTGTTCGCCGGAGCCGTAATTGTCGGCGTGACGAATGGTCCGTCGCCTGAGTGGATGCAGCAGCGCCTGAAGGCCGTCGGCATCCAGCCGAAATCCCTGCTGGTGGATGTGACGAATTACATCTCGCTTGACCGGGCTCGTCCGTTGCATGCTTACGATGCCGCCAAACTGGCGGGGCCCGTCGTGGCCCGCCTTGGCCGCAAGGGCGAGGTGCTGGAGGCGCTGGACGGCAAGACCTACAAGGTCGGCGAAGAGATGTGCGTCATCACCGATGACAGCGGCGTCATCGGCCTGGGGGGTGTGATGGGCGGACAATCCACGGCAGTCTCTGACGAGACCGTGGACGTGTTCCTTGAAAGCGCCTGGTTCGACCCGCTGCGCACGGCCCGCACAGGCCGCGCAACCGGCATCCATTCCGATGCGCGCTATCGCTTCGAGCGCGGTGTCGATCCGCACAGCTGCCTGGACGGGTTGAACCTCGCCATCGCCTTGATCGTGGAATATGGCGGCGGGGTCGTCTCCAAGCCGAAGGTTGCGGGCGAAGCGCCGGTCAATCCGAACAAGGTGACCTTTTATCCGGCTGATGTGGAACGCCTGACGGGGCTTACCGTCAAGCCCGCTGACATGCGCCGCATGCTGAAAGACCTTGAGTTCAATATCGAGGATGCGGGTGATGCCTGGTATCTTCGCCCGCCGACCTTCCGCTTTGACATGGAACAGTCGGCCGACATCGTGGAAGAAGTTGCGCGCCTGGTTGGGTTTGACCAGCTCCCAACCGCGTCCCTGCCAGCGCCCCAGGGCGGCGTGAAAGCGATTACCACCCCGATGCAGGCCCGCGTGCGCGCGGCCCGCCGGGTGATGGCGTCACGCGGTTTCCTGGAAACTGTCAGCTGGAGCTTCATGGCGAAAGCTGACGCGGCGCTGTTCGGCAAGATCAATGACGCGCTGACGGTTGCCAATCCGGTGGCAAGTGAACTCGACTATATGCGCCCATCCGTGCTCGGAAATCTGGCCAAGGCCGCCCAGCGCGCCGCCAATCATGGCGAGCGCGGCGTTCGCCTGTTCGAGGCTGGGCCAATCTATCTGGGCGATGGCCCGAAAGACCAGCGCAGCGTCGTGGCGGCGCTTGTGCGTCCGTTCAATGAGCGGCACTGGCAGGGCGCGCCTGAACCATATGATTCCTTCGACGCGAAAGCTGACCTGTTTGCTGTGCTTGATGCGCTCGGCCAGCCGGGCGAGCGCTTTCAGGTCGCCGCGCCCGCTCAACCGCACTGGCATCCGGGGCAGGCGGCCAGCCTGAAGCTCGGCCCGAAAGTGACGGTGGCGCATTTCGGCCAGCTGCATCCGGGCGTTCTGAAACAGATGGGTGTCGATGGGCCGATGTTTGGCTTCGAACTGAACCTCAATGCGCTGCCGCAGATGAAGGCAAAGAACACCAAGACCAAGCCAGTCTTCGAACGTGCCGAGTTGACGCCGATCCGCCGTGACCTCGCCTTTGTGGTGGATCAGTCTGTCCCGTCTGCAGATCTGGTGCGCCATGCCCAAGGCGCCGACAAGAAGCTGATCTCGAAAGTGGACGTGTTCGATGTTTATGAGGGCACCGGCGTGCCCGAAGGGCAGAAATCGGTCGCCTTTGAAATGACGGTCCAGCCGCAGGAAAAGATGAAAGATGAAGACATCCAGGCCCTGATGGACAAGGTGGTAGCCTCTGTCGCCAAGGGCACGGGCGGCGTGCTAAGAGGCTAGGCAACAAGAACCGTTCTTAGGGGGACTCGCATGGGGCTGTATCGCTGGTTGCATAATGAGCTGGTGCCCGAAGCCCGTAAGTCCGGTATCTCGGTTACCAACTGGATCATTATCAGCCTCGTTCTGGCGAGTTTCCTGTTCCTGGCGCTCGAGACCGAGCCGACCCTGTTGGCCATTCCCGAATGGAAGATGGTATTTGACTGGTTCAATGTTGCGGTCGTCATCATCTTTGCCGTCGAATATGTCCTGCGCGTCGCCATTGCGGGTCTCAGGCCGGAATATGCGGGCTTTGTTGGTCGTCTTCGCTACATTACGCGCTTCTATTCCATCGCAGACCTGCTGGCCTTTCTGCCGGAACTGATCGTGATGGTGGTTGGCGGGGGCATTCCGCTGATCGCGCTGCGCGTCTTCCGCCTGTTCCGACTGATCAAGATTGCGCGCTTCGTACCGGCTTTTGATGTGCTGGGCGCAGCGATGAAGCGGGCGGGAACGCAGCTTCTCACCACGCTCGCCATGGCGCTGGCGCTCGTCTATGTGGCGGCGGTGCTGCTCTATTTCATCGAAGGTGTGGGGCAGGGGCGTGAGGAGTTTGGCTCCATCCCGCGCGCCATCTGGTGGTCCATCGCGACGCTGACCACGGTTGGTTATGGCGACATCTATCCGGTCACCACGCTGGGGCGGATTGCGGCGTCTGTAATTGCTATTGCGGGGATCGGCGTGGTCGCACTGCCGGCAGGCGTGTTCGCCAGTGCCTTTTCGGACGAGCTGCGCGAGCGTCAGTTGCAGAAGCTTCAGGACCGCGTCGAGGCGGCCGACGCGCAAGCCGGCGCTGCCCCCGAAGAGAGCAGCGCCTGAGCCGTTTAGTCCTGAGCCTTTGAGCCGTTCGCTTCGGACTGTAGCATTGTATACCGCTCGATTCCGATGCGTTCGATCAGGTCGAACTGCGTTTCAAGATAATCCACATGCTCTTCCTCATTGTTGAGGATCTTTCCGAACAGGTCGCGGCTGCCATAGTCGCGGACGCTCTCAGCATATTCCATCGCGTCCTTGAGCAACGGAATCGCGTCGTTTTCCAGTTTCAGGTCGCATTCGAGGATTTCGAAGACTGATTCCCCGATACGCAGCTTTCCGAGATCCTGGAGATTCGGCAGGCCGCCGAGGAACAGGATGCGCTCGATCAGCCAATCGGCATGCTCCATCTCTTCGATAGATTCCTTGTATTCATAATCGCCCAGCTTGCTGACGCCCCAATCGTGCAGCATGCGCGAATGCAGGAAATACTGGTTGATCGCCGTCAGCTCGTTCTTGAGACACTTGTTCAGAAATTCGATGACCTTCGGGTCGCCTTTCATGGGGAGCTCCTGCTTTGTGGATTTCGTATGGGCCAGCACCTAGGGTGATTGTGTCATGGGATCAACAAAAAATCCAATAAAAACAATTGCATATGAAAGTGCGACACAATTGCAGCGGCGCCCGAGAACGGTTTGAATCAGGCGTGCATGGCGGGTGACCGCGCAAAGGCCTGCAATTTCAGGGAGTAGGTGCCTATTCGGCGGCGACGAGCGCTGGCGCGGCCGGGCGTTGGTCCATCTCTTCGGAGATGATTTCGCCGATGGAGCAGCTGCATTTTCCGCACTGGAACTTGCACCCATGATGCGCCTGCACGGCCTTGGGGCTGCGCGCCCCGGCGTCGACGGCGGTGCGGACGCTCTTGCAGTTGATACGGTTGCAGACACAGATGATCATGAGAACCATTTGCACGACTATGCGAATGATTGTCAATCCGGTTTTTGCGCTTTGTTGCAGATGCGGAATGGCCCGGACGGGGGCGCCGCCGGGCCATTCGAATATGAGCGTCATGCCTCGGCGGTCTCATCCCACTGGAACACGTCATCGAGGCCGACGCCGAAGACCCGGGCGATGCGGAAGGCGCTTTCGAGGGAGGGGGAGTAGCGGCCCTGTTCGATGGCGATCACGGTTTGCCGCGTCACGCCGATCTCCTTGGCCAGGGCCGCCTGGCTCATCCCGTCATGGGCCTCGCGCAATGCCTTCACGCGGTTCAGGATAGGGGGGCGTTTGGCCATGCTTACATGCCCCGGCGATAGAACAGGATGGTGAGGGCATATTCGGCCACCTGCGAGGCGATCAGGCTGGCCACCGCGATGTGGAACAACAGATTGCCGTCGCGCTGGAAGTAATAGCTCCACAGGCCAGCAAAGATGCCGAAGCCCAGCACATAGCCGGCAATATTGCCCGCGCGGCGCAGCACCTGCTTGTCGCGCTCATCTTCATCGCCGCTGGCCTCGTCCGGGTTGATGACGCCGATGATAATGTGGCTGATCACGGCCCCGACGATCAGCATGATCGTGGCCCCGGCGATCAGGCCCATGACGGGCGGCGCGGTTTCCCCCAGCGCATCCGACAGGGCCCAGACCCTGGACAGGTACCAGTATCCGGTGAGTGAGAGCAGCAGGCCCATGATCCAGGCCGATTTTTCGTGAAAGGACATTTGATGTCTCCATGTCAAAAATTTCTTACACGACCCATATAGTCAAAGATTTTTGACATGTCAAATATTCTTTACAAGAAAGTTCGCACCGCTTGACCGGAACCCCTGCGGCCTCTAGGTCCGGCGGACCTTTCATTTCTCAGTAAAGACAGACATTTCCGATGACCGATCTCTCCACGCTCGCCCATTCCGCTAAGGCCTGGCCGTTCGAGCTTGCCCGCAAGCTGGAACAGCGCGTGGAGCAGCAGATCAAGGCCGGCCAGCGTGAGGCTGGCGACCCTGTGACCTTCGAGACCGGTTATGGCCCGTCCGGCCTGCCGCATATCGGCACGTTTGGCGAAGTCGTGCGCACGACGATGGTGCGTCACGCCTTTGAAGTGCTGACCGGCGGCAAATACACAACGCGCCTGATCTGTGTGTCGGATGACATGGACGGGATGCGCAAAGTGCCGCCGACCGTGCCGAACCCGGAAAAGCTGGAGCCTTACCTGCAACAGCCGCTGACGGCTGTGCCGGACCCGTTCGGCACGCATGATTCCTATGGCGCGCACATGAATGCGCGGCTCTGTGCCTTCCTCGACCAGTTCGGATTCGAGTATGAATTCCTGTCGGCCACGGAATGTTACAAATCCGGCCGGTTCGACGCCATGCTGCTGGAGGCCGCGCGGAAATATCAGGACATCATGGATGTGATGCTGCCCACGTTGGGCGAGGAGCGTCAGGCGACCTACAGCCCGTTCCTGCCAATCCATCCGGACACGGGCGAAGTGCTCTATGTGCCGATGAAGGCCGTAGACGGAGAGAAGGGGACCGTGACGTTCGAGGATGCGTCCGGCAAGGAATTCACGCTGCCGGTGACCGGCGGCCATGTAAAGATGCAGTGGAAGCCCGATTTCGGCATGCGCTGGGCCGCGCTCGGCGTGGACTTCGAAATGTTCGGCAAGGACCATCAGGCGAATGCGCCGATCTATTCCAAGATCACCCGCATCCTGGGCGTGCGGCCGCCGGAGCAATATGTCTATGAGATGTTCCTCGACGAAAAAGGCGAGAAGATCTCCAAGACCAAGGGCAATGGCATCTCGGTCGAGGACTGGTTGAAATATGCGCCGGATGAGAGCCTCGGCCTGTTCCAGTTCCAGAAGCCGCGCGTGGCGAAGAAGCTCTACTTCGATGTCATCCCGAAGGCCGTGGACGAATACCTGACCTTCCTTGAGAAGTATCCAAGCGAGGAGCCTGCGCGCCAATTGGAAAATCCGGTCTGGCACATCCATTCCGGCAACCCGCCCGCCGAGACCACGCCGGTCAGCTTTGCGCTGCTGCTGAACCTCGTCGCGGTGGCGAACCCGGAAGACAAGAGCCAGCTCTGGGGCTTCATCTCGCAATATGCGCCGGACGCCTCACCCGAGAAGAACCTGTTGCTCGATGAACTCGCCGGCTATGCGATGAGCTATTATCAGGACTTCGTCCTGCCGCAGAAGACCTATCGTGCGCCGACGGACAAGGAACGCGCGGCGATGGAAGACCTCTCCGCGCGCCTCAAGGCGTTTGACGGGGAGCCGACCTCGGAAAACCTGCAGACGCTGACCTTCTCGGTCGGCAAGGAGCATGAGTTCGAGAATCTGCGCGAATGGTTCCAGGCGCTGTATGAAGTCCTGCTCGGCCAGAGCCAGGGCCCGCGCTTCGGCAGCTTCGCGGCGCTATACGGCGTCGCCAATACGGCCCGCCTGATGGATGAGGCGCTGGCGCGGGACTAGTCTGCACGTTTCGTAACATGGCTTAAACATTCATCTGCTCTAGTCTGGCCAGAGCCAGAGGAGCCTTTGCCATGCCTGCCATTCGCCTAGTCCTGATCGCCGGCATGCTCGCCACACTGCCCGCCTGCCTTGCCACCAAGATCGTGACCGTGCCCGTCAGCGTGGCGGGCGACGTGGTCGAGGGCACCGCGAAGGGCGCCTATGCGGTCGGCTCTGGGGTCGTGCACGTCACCGGAGATGCGCTGGACGGCCCAGAGGAGGACGTGAAACTGAAGGTGAAAGTCAAGAAATTTGGCGGCGGCACCAAGACCTATACGCGCACCGTCGAGTCCGACGATATCGAGAAGACGCTCGAAAAAATCGGCAAGAAGGGCACCATTATCGACGTGCAGGTCGAGCCGGCAGAGTAGGGGCCTACTCCGCCGCCGCGATCAGCGTGGTCTTTGCCTTGGGCAGCTTGCCGTCCGGCCAGCCAGCCCAGAGCTCTGCCTCTTTCGCCTTGGCGACTTCGGCGGCAGCTTCCTTCACATGGCCATAGCCGCGAATATCGTCTGGGATTTCGGCGAGCGCCACGGCGAGCTCATGATTCTTCGCGGTCAGTTCCTGCGCGATGCGGGACAGGCCGGCGAGATAATCGTCACGCAGCTGGCGTTCCATCCGGCGCTCGGCCGTGTAGCCGAACAGGTCAAACTTCGTGCCGCGCAGGCCCTTGAACTTCGCCATCAGCTTGAAGACCTGGAACATCCACGGGCCAAAATGCTTCTTCTTGGCGTGCCCGTTTGCATCGGTCTTTGACAGAATGGGCGGGGCCAGCATCAGGCGGAGTTTGCCGCCCTTGAACTGGCTGGCAATGTATTCAGCGAATTTCCCATCCGTGTAGAGACGGGCCACTTCATACTCGTCCTTGTAGGCCATGACCTTGTAGGCATAGGTGGCGGCTGCGCGGGTCAGCTTCTCGCCGAGGCCGGCGCCATGTTCTGCGGCGCGCACCTGAGCGACGATGTTGCGATAGGTCTCCGCATAGGTGGCATCCTGATAAGCGGTGAGGCGCGCTGCCCGGTCATCTATTAGCTCGTCCAGCGTCTTCTCTTCGATATGACCGCGTGGGTCATGCTGGGGCAGGAGCCGTTCCGGGTTCGCCGCAGCGATCCGGCCAATATTGAAGGCGGACATGTTATCTTCCACCTTGGTGCCATTCAGGCGGATCGCGCGGTAGAGCGCGCGCAGGCTTATTGGCACCTGGCCCTTCTGCCAGGCAAAACCGACCATGATCATGTTCGTATAGATCGCATCATGCAGATAACCGACCGCAAGGGCCTCGGCATCGAAGGCAGCGAAGTCGCGGGCCTGCCGTTTCACGCGCGCGGCGAGGAGATCGCTTTCAAAACGTTTTGACCGGTCCCGGATGAATTCACTGGTTGGCGTTACGTCGGAGTTTGCATAGGCCGCCGTGCGGCCAACATCCATCAGGTTCAGTGCGTCGCCCCCCGCCGCCACGACGAGATCGCAAGCAATGATGAGGTCGGCGCTGGCAGGCGGAACCTTGCCGGTCGAAATCAGCTCCGGCTCACGCGCAAAGCGAATGTGGCTAAGCACCGGACCACCCTTCTGGGCAAGGCCGGTCATGTCGAGGCTGGAAGCCGCATGGCCGTCCACATGCGCGGCCATGGCCAGTACGGCGGCGACCGTGGTGACGCCTGTGCCGCCGACGCCGGTGAACAGCACGTTCCACGGCTCAGAGAGGCTGGGGGTTTCCGGCATTGGCAGGCCTGCATCGTCAAATTCCGGACGGGGCTGGTCCTGCCAGGCAGGTTCGCCATCCTGGATCGTCACAAAGCTCGGGCAGAAGCCGCGCAAACAGGAGAGGTCTGTGTTGCAGGTCGACTGGTTGATGCGCCGTTTGCGGCCGAGTTCGGTTTCGACCGGCTCCACTGACAGGCAGTTGGATTTGATCGAACAGTCGCCACAGCCTTCGCAGACTTCGGTGTTGATGACGACGCGCGTACGGTCCGGTGCACGAAGGCCGCGCTTGGACCGGCGGCGCTTTTCGGTGGCGCAGATCTGATCGTAGATCATGACGGAGACGCCCGGCGTGGCGCGCAGCATCACCTGAACCTCGTCCAGCTCTTCGCGATCAAAGATCTTCACGCGGCGCGGCAGGTCTTTCACATTGGCATAGCGGGTCGGGTCTTCGGTGACGATCACGATCGTCTCCACGCCTTCGGCTTCCACCTGCTGCGCGATCTGGGCCGGGGTCTGGCCAGACTCGACTGTCTGGCCGCCGGTCATGGCGACAGCGTCATTGTAGAGAATCTTGTAGGTCATGTTCGCGTCGGAAGTCACCGCTGCGCGGATGGCGAGGCTGCCCGAATGGGAATAGGTGCCGTCGCCGAGATTGACGAAGACATGGCCTTCTTCAGTCGCCCAGTGCTGACCAACCCAGGCAATACCTTCGCCGCCCATCTGGCTGGTCATGTCGGTTTTGCGGTCCGGCATGAAGTTCGCCATATAGTGACAGCCGATCCCGGCCAGCGCGCGCGAGCCTTCCGGCACAACGGTGGAGGAATTGTGCGGGCAGCCGGAGCAATAATGCGGGGTGCGAATGGTTTCGGAGGCATTGATGCGCGCCGCTTCGCCAGTCCGGCCAATCCGATCAAAATAGGCGTTGGCGCGGCTGGTATCCCAACCTTCAGGAAGGATCTTCATCAGCGCGCCAGCCATTTCCGGGATGGAGATGGAGGCGATATCGGAGAGCAGGGGGCGTCCCTCGCGATCGCGCTTGCCTTCTACAGTCGGACGTTGGCCATCCGGCAGATCGTAGAGCACCGAGCGTAGCTGATCTTCGATCAGAGGGCGTTTGTGCTCGATCACGACCACACGTTCCAGACCTTTGCAGAACGCCCGGATCCCTTCGGGTTCAAGCGGCCACGGCATGGCCACTTTGTACACGGAGAGACCCAGGCGTCCTGCATCCTGCGGTGACAGGCCGAGCGCCGCGAGCGCCTCGAACACGTCGCGGGCAGCCTGGCCCGTCACGACAACACCGACACGGGGTTTCGGCGAAGGCAGGATGACATTGTCCAGCTTGTTGGCGCGCACATAGGCCTGTGCAGCCGGCAGCTTCACCTGACGCAGGCGCCGCTCCTTATCGAGCGGGCTGTCGCCACGGCGCAGATGAACGCCGTCTTCAGGCAGCTGGAAATCAGGAGAGACAAAACTGAACCGGTCAAGATCGACGCTTACCACAGCGCCGGAATCCATTGTGTCTGCGAGAGCGACCAGTCCGGCCCATGCTCCGGAGAAGCGGCTCATGGCCCAGCCATGGATGCCGTAGTCCAGCACGTCCTGGATGGAGGCGGGGTTCAGTACCGGGATCTCCGCATCGGCCATCGCGAACTCTGATTGCGAGGGCAGGGTGGAGGACTTGCAATTATGGTCGTCGCCGATGATGGCGAGTACGCCGCCATGGTCGGAGGCGCCAGCGGCGTTGGCGTGTTTGAACACATCGCCCGTCCGGTCTACGCCAGGGGCCTTGCCGTACCACACGCCGAAAAGGCCATCATACTTCGCGCCGGGGAACAGGCCGAGCTGCTGGCTGCCCCACACAGCGGTGGCACCGAGGTCTTCATTCAGACCTTCCCAGAATTTGATGTCATGGGAATCCAGCCATTTTTGAGCGGCGCGAAGCTGTTGATCGTAACCGCCCAGCGGCGATCCGCGGTATCCAGAGATGAAGCCGGCTGTGTTGAGGCCCATGCCCAGATCAAGGCGTTTTCGATCAAGTGGCAGGCGAACAAGCGCCTGAATCCCTGTCATGAAGGCTTTTCCCTCGACAAGCTCGTATTTGTCGTCCAGCGTGACTTCGCGGTGTTGCATAGCATGCCTATCTGATGGGTTTAGGCAGATTATTGGTCAAACCGCGTGAAATTGCTTGCCTATCTTGCGCAAATTTTGCTATTCCGGGGTAAAATTTACCGGATAACCTAAGAGAGCGAGCAAAATTGGCCCAAGAATTAGATGCTGTAGATGCGCGAATACTGGACATCATCCAGCATGATGCCGGCTTGTCTGTCGCCGAAATTGCCGACCGGGTCGGCTTGTCCTCATCGCCTTGTTGGCGGCGTATCAAGCGCATGGAAGAGGCCGGCTTCATTACAGGCCGGGTGACCCTGCTGGACAATAACTCACTCGGGCTGAATTTCGAAGTCATGGCGAGCGTCAAACTGGCGCTTCCGAGCCGGGAAAATCTCGATGCTTTCGAACAGATGGTTCAGGCTTGGCCGGAAGTCATCGAATGCATGACGGTTACAGGTGCGGTCGACTACATGATCCACATCATCACGACCGACATGCACGCTTATGACAATTTCCTGCGGGACAATCTGCTAGGCTCAGCCCTCGTGTCGGATGTGCAATCACGTATCGTGATCCGGGTCGCAAAGCGTACGACTGCCCTGCCGCTTGATCTGGTTGAAGATATCAAAAAGCCTGCCTCTGCTTGACCGATGACGCTAGCGCCTGGACTATGGATGCCATGATCCGCGCCGCGATATCCCTCTCACTTCTTGCCGTACTGGTGCTGCCATCATCGGCCGCACCGCTATCGCCAGAGGAGTTACAACAGAAGGTCGAAACGGTTCGGGAAGATGCCGGGCTGGTGGCTCTTGGGGCTGTCATAGCCAACGCCGATGGGGACATTCTTGGTCTCGCGGTTGATGGAGCCCGCGTGCAGGGCAAGCGGGGGGCTGTCCAGCAGGGTGACGCCTGGCATATCGGCTCCAACACGAAGATGCTGACCGCGCTGCTTTACGGTCGGCTCGTAGAGCAGGGTGAAGCGAGTTGGGGTGCGACCCTGCCAGAGTTGTTGCCAGACCTTGCCGACGAGATGGATCCGGCCTGGGGCGATGTGACGATTGAGCATCTGCTTTCTCACCGGAGCGGACTTGCCGCCAATCCCGGTATAATGTGGTTCCTGACCAGTCGCGGCTCCAACGATCCTGTCGAAACTCAGCGCACTGCTTTGGCGCGAGGTTTTTTGACAAAGCCGCCTGCCGGCGAAACGGGAACATTTACCTATTCCAATCTTGGTTACATGATTGCGGGGGCAGCACTGGACCGGATAGCCTTGCGGCTGGGGCACGAGAATTACGAGACATTGTTCCTGTCCACGCTTGTACTCCAGAATGAAGGTTGGGGGTTCGGACCGCCGCCGACGGGGATTGAAGGCCACGCAAAAGGCCTGTTCGGAGGTTTGAAAGGCCAGGGCACCGGCAGCGGAGCGGATAACCCGGCCGCGCTGGCACCCGCTGGCACGTTACATGTGCCATTGGCCGCGCATGCGCGCTTTGTCAGCGGCTTTCTGGAAGCAGATGAGACCGAGCGGAAACTGCTTACGCCATATCCAACCGCGGGATCCGACTATGCGTTGGGATGGGGCGTTTCAGCGCCGGTGCAGCATGGACGTCTCTTCGCCCATAACGGGTCGAATACGATGTGGTTGTCGTCGGTTTACCTGCTGCCAGATGCAGGTCTCGTCGTAATTGTGAATACAAACAGTTTCAGTGATGAGGGCGTTGCGGCGGTCAATAAGCTCGCTCGGGAACTGGCAGACGCATTTGCCGAATAGTCTTACGGCATGTCCACATATGTGACGTGTCCATCAGATTCATTCAGTATGCGGGGTTCGCCACCCGGCCAGACTTGCAGTCGGGTCTGCATGCGCGGAGACGCGCGGTCTCCTCCAAACAGGGATTCCGGTTCAAAGCAAAGCCAGGCGAGGGAGGCAGTCTCGGTGGCAGCTGCGCCCGCTTCTTCGATCAGTCGCTTCATGCGTGCAACATCTTCTTTTGACGGATAAACAAGGAAGACTGAGTGATAAATGACTGTCAGGCCCTCTGAGGGGCGTTTGGTCAGTTTCTGGGCGAGCCAGTCAACCGCATCCGCCTGTTCCACGCGAACGCCCATATGTCTGGCCAATTCTGCCGCTGCATCCAGACGGGCCAGTCGTCCAGCCTGGTCTGGCCAAGTGTAGGATTTGAGCCGCAGGAAGGCGGCCTCATTTGTCAGGTCAATCGGGTTCAGGTCGCAAGCGGCGCGTGAAGCAATGACTGGAGCGGCGTCGAGATGTGCGGGCTCGGGTCCGTTCCAGATCGTGGATATCGTGACGTCGCTCGCGCCCGGTCGTTGCCAGGTTCCGCCATCATAGGTGAACCGATCCCAATTCTGGTTGAGGCCCGCACTCGCGCCGAGCTCAAGCAGGTGCATGGGCATACGGTAGGTTGCGGCAAGTTCGAGAAAACCGGGCAGGAGCGCTATCGACCGGCGGGTCTCATTGGTCTGCGGGGGACTGTTGATGAAGGTGCGGATGTCGGGGATGTGCGCCGCAAGCCAAGGCTGGGCCTCGGCCCAGACAGCCTCCATCTTCCACTCCGCCAGATGGCCGGGATAAGTCGCGGCAAGAGCAGGTGCTGCGTTGGTTAGCACGGCATGGTGAAGGGCACCGGCGAGCCTGAGGCCAAGGGCATCCTTGCGGGGATTGCCGGTCCAGTCGGCGCAGATATCCGCGACCGGGCCATTGGCCTCAAAATCTTCGGCAAATTTCCGGAGCAGGGCCGCAGTGAAAGGAGAGCCCAGATCCTCGCACCATCTCGCCTGTTCGGTGAAATGGTCGAGGATCCGGGTTTCATCCAGCATGCCGGACCCCTAGTAGCGTTCGAGCGCCATCGCGATGCCTTCGCCGCCACCAATACAGAGACTGGCCATGCCTTTTTTCAGGCCACGATCTTCCATGGCCGCGAGCAGTGTGACGATCAAACGAGCGCCGGAAGCGCCGATCGGGTGACCCATGGCGCAGGCACCGCCATTCACGTTCAGCTTGTCGTGCGAGATGCCCATTTCCTTCATGGCGATCATTGGAACGACCGCGAAGGCTTCGTTGACTTCCCAAAGCTCGACATCGTCGACGCTCCAGCCAGCCTTTTCCAAGGCTTTCTTCATGGCAGGCACTGGCGCGGTCGTGAAGTATTCAGGCTCGTGAGCGTGGCTGGACGAAGACACGATCTTGGCCAGCGGATTGAGACCGCGTTTCTTGGCTTCAGATTCGCGCATCAGGACGAGCGCAGCTGCGCCATCTGAAATAGCTGAGGCATTGGCTGCGGTAACGGTGCCGTCCTTGGAGAAGGCCGGGCGCAGCGACGGGATTTTTTCCGGCATCGCAGTGCGAGGCAGTTCATCAGTGTCGACGACCGTTTCGCCCTTGCGGGTCTTGATGGTGACCGGGGCAATCTCGCGCTTGAACTTGCCTTCTTTCGTTGCGTTCTGTGCGCGCGACAGCGTTTCCAGCGCGTAGGCATCCTGTTGCTCGCGTGTGAACTGGTACTCACCCGCGATCATGTCGGCGAATTCGCCCATGGGGCCGCCCTTGTAGGCGTCGGACAAGCCGTCGAGCGCCATATGGTCCTGAGCGTTCATGGTGCCGTATTTATGGCCCTTGCGGACGTTCAGCAGGTGCGGTGCGTTGGTCATGGATTCCATGCCGCCAGCGATCACGATGTTTGCGTCGCCCGCCAGAATGGCATTGCGGCCCATGACGGCAGCTTGCATGCCGGAGCCGCACATCTTGTTGATCGTTGTGGCTTCAAGGCCCTTGTCCTGACCGGATTTGAAACCTGCCTGACGGGCAGGAGCTTGGCCCTGGCCAGCGGGAAGGCAGTTGCCCATGATGATTTCATTCGCCTCGCCGGGGGCCAGCTTTGCTTCGCTGACAGCTTTCTCGATGGCAATGGCGCCCAACTCACTGGCAGTCAGGCTGGCAAGGTCGCCGAGCAGGCCACCCATGGGCGTGCGGCCCATACCGACGATGACGACGGGATCTTGTTCAGACATGGAGTTTCCTTCCGCTATGGATTTTTTTTGCAGGTGCGAACACAAAGCGCGTCCGGGCCTCACTCGTCAAGAGTTCACGAAACGCGATTGGCGGCGATTTCTTCATCGAACGGGGCGCGCAATCGAGAAGTTGTCGCCGTTCTATTGTAATGCCAGTGCATTTTCGGCTTCAATGAAAGCCACGAGAGCAATCTGGTGAAAATGTCGCTGGGGATGGGTACCTTAAATGGCAAGTTCGACTTATGCCTTGGCGCGCAGAATGCTTCCATCTCGGATGTTCTATGCTGGTCGGCAATTGTCCCGGCGCCTCCGCAAGTTCCGTCTCCACGAACGTTATACCGCGAAATTTCCGAGCCGACGCGATCTGAAAATATTCTCGATATCGCCAGACGCAGAGTTGCACGTCTTCTGGAAAGTCCTGCCCATTGGGCGCGGGCCCGCGTTTTCGCTTTTCATCCACGAAGACGAAGTCCTCCGCTTCGATTGTTTCGGCGAGGATGAGGGCCATTATCACGCGCATTTCGAGCGGGGCTGGAGCGCGGCCCAAACTCGATTGTATTTCTTTGAAGCAAGCGAAAGCGAACAGATAGACCGAGTTGAATTCGAGCTTTTGAACAATCTCGACTACTATCTCCAACGACACCCGTGGGCACGTATTCGCGCAGTGCGCCTGGATAGAGGGCAGCTTGAAACAGCGTGTGCTGCAGCCGGTGAGCAGGCGCGGGCCTTTCTGCGATCCATTCCCGAACTTGCCGTACCGGCAGGATCACTCCGGTCGTGAAGTGGCGCGCCTGATAGGCGTCATCCGCCGAGGGCCGCCTCGATATCTGCCACGAGTTCCGGATCCGATGGGGTAGTGGCAGAGGGGTAGGCCTTGAGCGGTGTGCCGTCGCCATCGACGAGAATTTTATGGAAATTCCATTTCGGCTGCGCGGCCTCGCCAAGCATGTCCACGGCATTCAAATAGAATGGGTGCTCATCAGCGCCCGTCACAGCGTATTTCTTTGTTAGCGGGAATGTCACGCCGAAATTCAGCTGGCAGAACGTCTGGACCTCTTCCTCGGTCCCGGGTTCCTGCCCGCCGAAATCATTTGAAGGGATGCCGAGAATGACGAGCCCTTCCGCTCGCTTCGCTTCATACAGTGCCTGAAGGCCCTCATACTGTTTGGTGTAGCCGCATTTGGAGGCTGTATTCACGACGAGGATCGCCTTTGCATCAAGTGCTTCAAGGTCGACTGGCTTTCCATCAATGCTCGTAAATTGCGTTGCCGTCATGGAAGGGGTTTCCGAATTGCTAGGGGATTGTGCCTGGCTTCCTGTCGGGACTGCCAGGACAAGGCAAACGACGGCGAGGGCTGGGACAAGGAATTGGCGCATGGGGGCAGGTTCCTGTGCATCTGACGTCAGATGATAGGGCAAACCACGCAGCTGTCACGTCTTCCTATCGAACAGGCCGTGGATCGGTTGCATCCAGCCGGATTGCCGCCTCGATGATTTGATCCAGTTGGGCGTCGATCTGATCGACCGAATGGACTTTTACATGGCGCAGAGCCTTGCCGGTGCCTTCGATCCGATCTGGAAAGGACGGCGCAAGCTCGGCACCATAGAAGATCTGGAGATTGCAGCGGTCCTTGTATGCCGCAATCGAGAATATCCGCTCGGTCCCACTCCAACACGGAAAGCCCCAGGCGAGCTTGCAGGTCAGGCCGGGGCCTGCCCGCTCGATGCTCGCTCGAAGGCTTTCCGCAATCTCGAATTGGGCCGGATCGAGTTCCGAAAACCAGGTTTCCGTCGTCTTGGCCACGAATGGGGCCTACTTCTTCTTTGCGCGCTTGGCTTTGTCGTCGGCCTTGGGCGGCATTACTTCGAACGTCATCTGGAGGTTCACGCGATACTTTTCGATCTTGCCGTTCTTGATTGTGGTGTACATTTCGTTGACGTAAGCCGATGCGAGGCCTTTGACGGTGGCGTCAAAGCGTGTGACCGCTGTCTGAATCGCATCCTCGAAGGATTTGGTCGATTCCGACATGATCTGTTCTGATTTCATGATGGCCATGGTGCGTCCCTTTCGCGTTGAAAGGGCCATTCAAGACCTTTTAGGCCCAAAAGCCAAATGAACATTGGGAAGGGACGGGTGCGACCCTAGATGGTCGTGAGTTGAAAACCCGCTTCAGAACCTTTTTGCCAGACAACGCGTGCGGGGCCCTGCAGGCCCACTCCCTTGGCATGAAGGGTCACGAATTCAGGCATGCCCTCATTGGTCGGAAACCGGAGGCGAACGCCTGTGTCAGAATAGTCCAGAACGATACCGCGACGCTTGTAGCCGGATTCGTAAACGACATTTGCTTCCCGATAGACCGATGCACGGACGGGACGTGGCCGTTCTTTTACGGGCGTCACCATCTGTTCTACGCGCGCAGAGGCGGGAGCCTCGGAATCGGAACTTGATGTCTTGAACAGGCGGTTTAGCAATTTCATTTTGGGCGGAATCCTTATCCGAAGATTTTCTTGCAACCGCCATGCCAAATCAGGCTGCTCGGTCAGAATATACCCAAACTTCTTCAAGACAAGTAAAGAAGCAGCACTCTAAAGCGCTGCTTCTGTAGTGTATGCTACGGTTTATAACCGTTTACCAAATCCGGATGCGCTGCTCAGGCGGTAGGTACATCTCGTCATCTTCCGTCACGTCAAAGGCTTCGTACCATTCTGCCATGTTCTGAACGACGCCGTTTACCCGGTAAACGGGTGGGGAATGTGGGTCTGTCAGCAGCTGGCGACGGGTTGCCTCTTCGCGGTACTTGGACCGCCAGACCTGGGCCCAGGCCAGGAAGAAGCGCTGATCACCGCTCAGTCCGTCCAGCACAGGCGCTTCCTCATCCGGGCTGATCGTGCCGTTGCCATCTGTGTCGAGGCTGAGCTTGTAGGCCTTGTATGCCATCGAAAGACCGCCGAGATCGCCGATATTCTCGCCGAGTGTCAGCGCGCCATTCACACAGGTTTCCTCATCATCCAGGGGACAGAAAGCATTATATTGCTCTACCAGCGCGCCGGTCTTGGCCTTGAAATTGGATTCGTCTTCAGCGGTCCACCAATTGCGGAGCGTGCCATTTCCGTCGGATTTGGCGCCCTGATCATCGAAGCCGTGGCCCATTTCGTGACCAATGACGCCGCCGATCGCACCATAATTGACGGCGGGGTCTGCAGTCAGATTGAAGAAAGGCGGCTGAAGGATGGCAGCGGGAAACACGATTTCGTTCCGGTTGGGCGAATAATAGGCGTTCACCGTCTGGGGCAACATGAACCATTCGGTCTTGTCGATCGGCTGGCCGAGCTGGGAGATCATGTCCTTCCAGGCCCAGTCATTCACCGCCATGGAGTTGGCGAAGGCGTCCGGGCCCACATTCAGGTCCGCATAGGTCTCGAAGTTCTCCGGATATCCAATTTTTGGGGTGAATTTGGCGAGCTTGTCATGTGCTTCTGTCTTCGTGTCGTCGCCCATCCAGTCGATCTCATCGAGATTGCTGGCCATGGCCGCTCGCAAATTCTCTACCAGATCGTCCATGGCTGCCTTGTTCTCGCTCGGGAAGAAGCGCTCGGCATAGACTTTGCCGACACCTTCTCCGACGGAGCCTTCGACGGTTGAGACTGCACGCTTCCAGCGCTCGCGCTGTTCTTCGGCACCGCCCAGTTTCTTGCCATAAAATTCGAAGGTCGCCTCATCCAGGCGGCGGGGCAGGACATCGGCGTGATCGATCAGGAAGTGGGCCGCTAGATAAGCCTTCCAGTCCTCAAGTGAGGCGGTTTGCATGATCTCGAACAGGCCGCCTATGCCGCCGCCCGAGACTTTTTCGATCTGTTCCGCGGTGAGCCCGTTTTCTGCGATCTCTTCGGCTGTCGGAGTGACCTGGCGCACGACAAAGGATTCTTCGCTGTTCAGGCCAAGGTCCATGAGCATCGTCGCCACCGGGAAGTCTCCGGCGAGCTGTTCCAACTCTGCGCGGCTCATCTTGTTGTAGGTGAGGTTGCGATTCCGGCCTGTTGCGCGGTCCCAATGGGCGCGAGCAATACGGGTCTCGAGCGCGATCACGCGGTCTGCCGCCGCCTCAGCCTCCTCGTAGCCTGCTTCTGTCAGCAGGCTGGTCAGCATGGCTTTGTAGGCCGCGCGGATTTCAAGGTTTTTCTCTGTATCGTCGAGATAATAGTCACGGTCGCCAATGCCGAGCCCGGCTTGGGTCACATAGAAGATGTACTGGTCGGTCTGCTTGGAATCGACATCGACCCAGCCCGCGATAGGGGAGGCGTAGCCCGTTGCCGCAAACAGCTTGGCGAGGTCTTCCCGGCTATCGATATTCTTGATCTTGCTGAGATAGGGCGTGACAGGCGCGAGGCCAGCGGTTTCGATACCGCTCGTGTCCATATAGGCGTTGTAGACAGAGGCGACCTTGCCTTCGAGTGTGGCTGGATCAGGTTCGGCTTCGGCAAGCTCCTGAATGATATTGAGTACGCGCTGCTCTGACTTTTCAGCCAGCAGAGTGAAGGCGCCATAGCGTGTGCGATCACTCGGGATAACGAAACTGTCGAGCCATTTGCCATTGGCATAGGCGTAGAAGTTGTCGCCGGGTGCGATGGAGTCATCGCGCAATGTGAGGTCAACACCCCAGTCCCCCCAATAGTCAGCAGCAGACAGCTCCAGGCCTTCTGCGGTGACATATTTGCCTGCTTCGTTCGGCGTGTTCGAGGATGTTGATGTTACTGCCGCAGCCTCTGCTGACTGACCAGTGTCTTCCGTGGATGCCGGCGAACAGGCGGTGAGGAGGGCAATGGTCGCTGCCCCGAGCATGAGGTGTTTCATTTAAGGTCTCTCCAGTAATATGGATAAAGGCCCGACGCCTGATCCGGGCGGGCCTTTACCGTGTTGCGTACATTTTATTCGGCGGGAGCCATTGGACCAAGTCCGCCATCTTTGCTCGTGCCAATCAATTCATCCTCGTCGATGGTCACTTCTCCGCTATAGGTCTCACCGATCTGGCGGAAAGGCTTGCCGCCCCAGGTCCAGCGGAAGATCCGGCCAATCTCGACACCGACTGCGTAAAGGGCAGGGACCATCAACAATGAGACAAAAAGCGCGAATGCAACAGCTGCGCCCAATGACACAACCATCGGTTTGAGGAATTGTGCCTGAACGGATTTTTCTGCAATCAGTGGCAGGATGCCGACAAAGGTGGTGACGGAAGTCAACAGGATGGGCCGGAAGCGGGATACGCCCCCATCGACCAGCGCCTGAACGGCACCTGCGCCTTCATCCCGCCGTCGATTCACATAATCGATCAGGACGAGATTGTCGTTGATCACGACCCCTGCGGCTGCAGCAATGCCGAAGAACGAGAACATGGCCATCGGTGTATCAAATATCCAGAGCCCGAAGACTGCTCCGCAATAAGCAAAGGGCAGGGCCATCATCAGCAGCAGTGGCTGAGCGTAGGACCGGAAAGCCACTGCCAACAAGATGTACATCGCGCCGATGGCAATCAGGATCAATCGACCAACTTCTTCCATGAACTTCTGTTCTTCTTCGATGCCGCCCGCCACGCCGCGCTCGACATCCGGGAAGGTCTTCTCGAAGTCTGGCCAGAAATTTTCGTCCATTGAGGCCATGATCTGGTTTCGCCCGCCGTCGCCCAGCACTTCAGAATACACTGAGACTGACCGGGTGCGATTGCGACGAACGATGCGGTTGATCCCTGGTGCGTAATCGAAGTTTGCGACCTGGGTAACCGGAATTTCGCGACCATCGGAAGTGCGAACACGAAGAGAATTCAGGCTGTCCAGATTTTCCCGGGCCGATTCCGGCAAGCGGACCATGACGCGGACATCCTCGCCATCTCTCGGCAAGCGTTGGGCTTCTTCGCCATAATATGCCTGCCGGACCTGGTCGGTGACGCTGGCCAGCGTGATGCCGAGCGTTTCCGCGCCCGGTTTCAGCGAGATACGAATCTCTTCAGCGGCTGAGGAGAGGTTGTCTCCAATATCGTAGGCGTTGGCATAAGTTGCCAGGTGCTCTTTAACTGCGGCAGCCGCTTCACGCAGACGGTCCAGGTCTTGATGGTTGAGGGCAAAGCGCACGCCGCTCTGTTCATCATTGAAGGTAAAATCGAAATTGATTTCTTCAGCATCCTGAATATCACCGACATTCAGGCGTAATTGTTCGGCTATATCCTTGGACCGCAATCCGACAGGCCGGTCTTCGGGTGGCAAGACCCCAATCCAGGCATTGACGCGCGTCCCGGACGCAACGACAGCGGCATCCTTGATCAGGCCACCCTCTATGTTCGGATATTGTTTGATCGATTCCGCCATCGTAACGTCGATACCGGCTTGCAGCTGGTCGCGGATCTGTTCGAGGCGGGTGTATGGCGTACCGTCTGGCATATCGATTTCGACCCGAACAAGGTCTGCTTCGATTTCCGGCATGAATTTGAAGGGTACGATGCCCATACCTGTGATCCGTGTCGCCAGGAAAAACAGGCAGAAGAAGAACATGACGGTTGCATAGCGGTAGCGGATCGCCAGTTCGAGGAAGGGTTTGTAGAGGTTGTTGGCAAACCAGAGCAGGCTGTCTGCAATCGAGTGCTGCAGCTTCAGCAATTTGCCAGACGGGCCGTCGAAGGACTGGCGCTTCATATGTGACAGATGGCTCGGCAGGATCAGCATGCACTCGATGATCGAGAAGATCAGGGCCGCGACCACGACGAATGTGATTTGCTGGGTAAACATCCGGGTCGGGCCGCTAATGAATGCCCACGGCAGGAAGGCGATGATCGTGGTCAGAACGCCGAACACGACCGGTTTGAGCACGAGTTGCGTGCCGACAATGGCAGCGTCCAGGCCTTCGCGCCGTCCGCTTTCGATCTCGCGGTGAATATTCTCGCCGACTATGATGGCGTCATCCACGATCACCCCGATCACCAGCAAGACAGCGAATGTGGAAAGGATGTTCCAGGAAACCCCGAAATAGGGGAGGAGCAAAATCCCGCCCGCAAAAGCGGTGATGATTCCGATCGTGACCCATAGGGCCACAGTTGGACGCAGGAACAGCAGCAGGACCAGCATGACGAGAACGGCCCCGGTCAATGCAGATTGCTGGATCAAATCCATACGGGCATTGAAAGCCACGGAATCGTCAAACAGGATGTCGATCTTCACGGCTTCCGGGAGGATGCCGTTGGAAGGGTCATTGGCGCGGTCCACATATGCCTTGATGTCGTCAGTATATTCGACAATGTGCATCGTGTTCGGCTGGGGAACCTGCACGAAGACGGTTGGCTCGTTATTGTATGTGGCCTTGAACTTGTCTGTTGCGAAGCCGTCATCGATCGTGGCGACGTCGGCCACGCGGATAGTGCCCTGTTCGGTCGATTGGCGGATGATGATGTTACCAAATTGATCCGCTGTGTCGGCCAATTGCCGGGCCGTGATGGCAACGTCGCCGGTTGAAGATTCAATTCGGCCGCCTGACGAGTTCAGCGAGGATTGACGAATAGCACTGGCCACATCACTGAAGCTCAGCCCGTATCGGCGCAATTGTTCTTCCGATACTTCGATGTTGACTTGTTCGTCGATAACGCCGCCCAGCTGCGCCAGCTCACCCCCGTTAATGTTGGCAATGTCATCACGAACCCGGTCGCCGACGCGTCGCAGCGTGCGTGCGTCCACATTGCCGTGGACGGACAGGCCAATATAGTTGTTGCGCTGTTCCCAACGTGTCACCTGCGGCTGGAACGCCGCTTGGGGCATATTGTTGATCTGATCGACGCGAATTTTCACGTCATCCAGAAACTTGTCCATGTCGATATCGTCGCGCCCCTTGATGTTGACGACACCGAAGCCTTCATTCGCGATCGAGGTGATCCGGTCGAGGCCGTCAATGTCCGCGACAGCCTCTTCAATACGTGTAACGATCTGGTCTTCGACATCCTGTGGCGAAGCGCCATTCCAGGTAACCGATACCGAGGCACCCGTGATGTTCACCACGGGGAACATTTCCTGTTCCATCTTGGTGTAGCCGAAAACTCCGCCCGTGAAGGCGACGATCATCAGAAGGTTTGCGGCGACGGCGTTACGGGCGAACCAGGCGACAATCCCCCTCATTGGGCTGCTCCTTCACCTGTGGTTGACGCAATTGCTGCTGGCTCGCCGGAGCTGGAGGATTCCTCGGTCCGCTCGGGCTCGTAAATCGTGATTGTACCATCTTCCATACGTTGCATGACGGTGATGCTCATACCTTCGAACGGGGCTTGGATCGGGCTGGTGATGGCCAGTTCACCGGGCTCGACACCTGACGCAAGATAGGCTCCATCAGGATCGGAGTAGATCAGCTTCACCTGGCGGATCGCCAGCTTGCCTTCGTCTGGCAGGCCGACAAACAGGCGATCATCTCCGCGTAGAGCGCCGCGTGGTGCAATCAGCACGTTTTCGAGTGTTTCCCCCTGAATGATGGCGGTCACGAAAAGGCCGGGTGCCATGGGTGCGTCGCCATCGGCGCCAGCGCCATACGGATCCTGAAGTTCGGCTATGACATTGATCTGGCGGGTTTGCGAATTCACAGCGGCTGCCGTCCGGACGACCTGTCCGTGCCACTCGCGCTCTACGCCGCCAACCGTGGCGCGGAAGGTCACATCCGGACCGGGCTGGGCCTTGCTGGAACTGAAGGCAAGGGGCAGGCCCAGACGCCCCATTTCGGCGTCCTTGAGCGGCAGGGCGACTTCAACAACATCATTGGCGAAGATCTGGCCAAGTGACTGGCCGACAGAGACGACTTGACCAATATCAACATTGCGTTCCCGCACGCGGCCGGCAAAAGGTGCGTAGACGGCCGTTCGGTCAAGCGCCAATTGGGCGTCTTTCAATTGGGCTCTGGCAGATTCCAGCGCTGCGCGAGCGCCTGCCAGCTGAGGTTCACGGCGGGCGAGGGGAGAGGCGTCGGAAATACCGAGGTCCTCAATGTCCTGTAGCGCCAGTTCAGCTTCGGCCTCTTCGAGGGCAAGGGCCTGCTGGGCGCTGGCCACGGTAGACTGGGCGCGTACAACTGCCAGTTCATAGTCAGCCGCCTCAACTCGGACGAGCAGCTGACCTTTGTTGATGAAACCGCCATCGATGAAGTCAGGGGATACGTAGGAAATCCGGCCGGAAATTTGCGGGGCCACGATGATCTCGCGTCGCGGTCTTACCTCGCCTTGCGACTCCACGACGAGCGTCAGGTCGCCCTGGCGAACGGGCTCTGCAAATACATTCAGGCCGGCGCGGGCTTCCTCGGCTTTTTCAGGTTTGGGTTTGATCGCTGACAGAGCGGCCACGCCGCCGATACCAACCACGGCGAGGATCCCGATCGGAATCAAAACTGAAATGAGGCGTCCCATGACTTATTCTCCTGCCGCTATTCTGCGGCGCTTTCTTGCGGGGCTTGAACGGTGGTCGAGGCAGTCTGTACGGGCAGGCCGCCCCCAAGGGCTAGATGGTAGGAAATCCGGTTCGAAGCACGCGATGCGCGCGCGGAAACCAACTGGCTCTCAGAAGTGAGACGCCGGGTCTGGGCATCGATCAGATTGAACACGGTGATCGTACCACTTGTGTACTGGCGCTCGGCCAGTTCTTCGGCAAGGCGAGCCTCTTCCAAGGCGCGCAATTGCGCATCCTCTTGCAGGGCGAGATACGTGTCGGCTGCGATAGCGTCCTCGACTTCTCCCCACGCCGTCAGCGCAATGCCAGCATAGCTCGCAATCGCTGATTCTGCTTGCGCCACAGCGGCATCACGCTGGGCGTCCAGGCGCCCGCCCGTGAACAGTGGCTGGATCAGGCTTGCCACGAGCCGGGCGGCAATCCGCTCTGGATCGACCATGTCTGCAAATTCGGACTCGCTGGTAGAAATAGAGCCGGTCAAGCGCAGGGCGGGCAGCATGGCGAGGCGCGCTTGTTCCGCGCGCAGGCCGGCAGCAATGATACTCGCTTCGGCGCTCGCCACATCCGGGCGACGCGATAGCAACAGCATTGGATTGCCTTCTACGACCAGCGTTTCCAGCACCGGCAATTCAGCCGTGGCTTCGATTTCGGTTGCCGGATAGCGGCCTAGCAGGATTTCCAGCCGACGTGCGGCCTCACCTGATTGCTGACGGCGTTGAGCAATACTGGCTTCTGCGCCAGCAAGTGCGCTGCGTGCGGTGCGCACATCCAATGCTTGGGCCACTCCGCGCTGGAATCGGCGTTCGGTCAGAATGCGAACCCGGTCGCGTGCTTCATAAGTCAGTACTGCCACGCGCTCCTGCGCCAGTGCAGCGTTCAGATTGATCCAGGCAATGGCAGTTTGAGCGGCAACAGACAACTCGGCGGCGGCAAAGTCGGCTTCGGTTGCGGCAAGGTCTGCTTCTGCGGCGGCAATACCACGTCCGAGCCGGTTCCAAAGATCGGCTTCCCAACTCGCATCAAGGCCCAGACCGTAAATTCCGTCCGTCGCTCGATCAAGATCACCGCCAACTTCAAAGGAATTGGATGTGACTCCAGCGCTGATGGAGCTGTCAATACTGACGGAACGCTGAGAACGGGCCGTGCGGATTGACGCAGCAGCTGCCCGGACAAGTGCGGCGCGTGATTCAAGCGTAGGGCTATTGGCCAGAGCCTCGCGCACCAGACTTTCCATGACCGGATCGCTGAACTGGCTTAGCCAGTCGCCGGTATTCGCCTGACCAGCAACACCTGATGCCGCCCAATCCACTGGAGCGTCAGGCGCGATGGCAAAAATCTCCTCGCGATTTCCATCAATGCCGGGCAAATTTGCCTGTGATGTTGCGCAGGCCGCAAGAATTGCCGGGGCTAGTAGTAGAATTGATCGTGTCATGCCGTCGGCAACGCTCCTTTTTCCAGACGTCGGATACGCCCGCTCTAGTCGACTGTCAATGATAAATTATCGTTTTTCAATAATTACATTTAGTTGCACAAATGCCGCTTGTGGTTGTGATACGTCGTGAAGGGCTTGGCAGATGTCTGGTTGCGTATTAGCGGCTTCGAGACCTGAAGTCTTTGAGTAGTTAGTTAACAGGAGCATGAATGAGCGAAGGCATGTCAGCCGACGCAAAACAGTCCGCTCGTAGCGCCCTCTCGCGGCGCGCGAGAGACTTCATAACGCTTGTGTGCTGCTTCGGTTTTATCCTTCTTTTGATGTGGATTACAGGTGCAATTGGCCTGATTGAGGCGATTGCTGCCCTGTTGGTGGCCATGTCCGTCGCGACAGCCATCTTCGTGGGAACCGCGACGATCCTTCCCATCAGTCCACGGCTCTCGGTTGAGCCAGCGCTCGTTCAGCCGAATATTCAGGAATCTGCCATTCTTTTGGATGCATTGCCGCTGCCGGCTTTCGAGATTGATGACGAGCAACGCATTGTCACAATGAACGAAGAGGCGGAGTTCATTCTGCGGCTTGATGGGCGTGTAAACCCCCGTGCCAGTACCGTCATCCGGTCGCCGGGGCTGCTTTCTGCAATCGAGAATGCGATCCAGACTGGCACGGTCGAGCCGATGGCTGTGGAGGTCGAGAGCGGGCCGGACGAGACGTGGCGGGCGCATGTATCGCGACCCGGCCGGGCAAGACGTACGCTCGTCGTTCTGGAAGACCTCACCCCTGTTCGCCGCGCCGCGCGGGCGCGATCAGACTTTCTGGCTAATGCGAGCCATGAATTGCGCACGCCGCTGACTGCGCTGTCGGGCTTTATCGAGACGATGCGGGGCCCTGCCAAGGATGACAAGGATTCCTGGGACCGATTTCTGGCCATCATGGCCGGTGAGACCGAGCGCATGTCGCGATTGATCGCGGATTTGCTGTCCCTGTCGCGGATCGAGTCTTCTGAACATGTATCGCCGCGCGAACGCGAGGAATTTCGGGACATTGTCTCCGATGCCACACATGCTTTCAGCGCCATCGCGGCGGAGAAGGGGGTACGGCTGGTGGTTCAGTCGGATGATGGGCCCATGCCGGTGATCGCCCACCGCGACGAGATGATTCAGGTCGCGGAGAATCTCGTTTCAAACGCCCTGAAGTATTCAAAGGAAGGCGGACAGGTAATCCTGAGCTTTGGTATAGCCTCCGGTATGGCCGAAGCACGCTTGAAAGCGGGGCAGACCTGGGCCAGCAGCGAGCGCATGACCTTGTTGCCCGCGTCAAGCCGGCCAGGCACGCAGGAGCGCGCCATCTGGATGCGCGTAGAAGATCAGGGACCGGGGATCGAGCGTGAACACTTGCCGCGTTTGGGCGAACGCTTTTACCGCGCCGATCAGAGCCGGGGGGGAAAGATCACCGGCACAGGGCTCGGCCTGGCCATTGTGAAGCATATCATGGCCCATCATCGCGGCGGATTCTCGGTAGAGACGCGCATTGGCGAGGGGACGGCTTTCGGAGTCTGGTTGCCTGCTGCCCGCGAGGAGGGTTTGTCCGACTAGTCGCGTGCGCGGCGCGCTGCATCAAACCAGTCGGTCACCATATTGCCTGGCAAGGCGTGCAGATCATGCAACCAGTTTGGCAGATTCTGCAGGGCACCTGCAGTGTCTTCCCAGCGACGCAAATTTACGTCAGCGGCAATCTGAAACGCATCGCGCAATTTGTCTTCGGTCATCGGAGTCGCCATGCCTTTGGGCGCCATGACCGACATGCTTTTCTGAGTGGCAATCAGGGTTTCGAGCGTCGCAGCTGTCATGGACAGGCCCGCGCGCCACGGAGTTAGCCAGAGTTCGAGCATTGCATTACCTCACATTCTTACAACAGACATAGGGCTTAATGCTGCGCTGCACAACAAATCCCGTGCCATTGCGTAATTCATGCCCTGTTTCCGCCACAGCGGAATGCGACTAGGATTCCTGCAATGCCTGCCGATACGCTCCCGCCGAATTTCGTGCCATCCCCCGCCCGGGGCAGGGTTTTGGTATTCGATTCCGGCATGGGCGGTCTGACCGTTGTGGAAGAAATACGCGCCTTGGGACCGGCGCTAGGTATCCATTACTCTGCTGACTCTGCCTTTTTCCCCTATGGTGAGAAGTCCGATGAAGCCTTGCAGGCGCGTTTGCCGGCCGTTGCCAAGGCGCTGTGCGATAAAGTCAAGCCGGATGTCTTTGTGATTGCCTGCAACACAGCGTCGACTCTGGCTCTGCAGGACGTGCGGGCTGCTCTGGATATTCCGGTTGTTGGAACAGTACCGGCTATCAAGCCAGCGGCTCAATTGACCCAGACCGGCACTATCGGTTTGCTGGCAACCCCCGGAACGGTGCGGCGCGCCTATACGGCTGAACTCATTTCCAATTTTGCGCGAGATGTGGACGTTGTGATGCATGGCAGTATCGAACTGGTGAAACTCGCAGAGGCGCATGCGCGCGGCGAGGATCTGCCGATCAATGCCTTCGAGGCAGCCCAGAAGCCTCTGTTCGACGCTCCGGGTGGGGACCGGATCGATACGGTCGTATTGGCGTGCACGCATTTCCCGCTCGTGCGGGCGCAATTGGTGGCCAGTGCCCCGCGGACTGTCAGCTATATCGACTCAGGAGCGGCGATTGCGCGCCAGACCATCCGTGTGCTTCCGCCAGAGACTGAAGCGCAGGGAATTGGGGGCCATGCGTGGCTGACCTCGTTGCCTGAAGACGTGCCAGATCTGGCGCTTGTCCTCAGGCGGTACGGGTTTCCTAACGTTCAGCGTGTGCCGGACGCGCCGATCGAGATCACTTCTGCGCCGACCGCATTGTAGAGACTCGGCCAAGGCGCATCGTGAACGCGGGCGACCAGAGTTTCCCCGAAGCCATTGAAGCGACTGGACATGGCCCGGCCGTAGGCGCCCAGGTTTCCGAATTCCAGATAGTCACCTTCTTCGAGTCCGGCAGGCAGCCAAACTTTGGCAGGGAACTTGTCGGTAGAATCGCAAGTCGGGCCGTACACGGTGTACTCAACAAGTCGGCCAAGCGTGCGTCCATTGCTTGGCAGGGCCCGCATCGGGAACGACCAGCGCTCGTGAACTGCATCATAGAGGGCGCCATACGAACCGTCATTGATGTAGATCGCGTCATCCTTCACCAACTCAATACGAGCAAGCAGGCTTTCCGACTCGGCAACCAGCGCGCGGCCGGGCTCACACCACAACTCGGCGTTTTCAAGAACGAACATGTTCTCGAAGGCCTGCTCAACCATCGCCGCATAGTCTTCCAGAGATGGCGGAGGATTGTCCGCATAGATCGAAGGGAAGCCACCGCCGACATCCACGATATCAACCGTGACCGAAGCCGCGATGATGATGCGGGACACATCGGCCATAGCCGTCCACCAGGCGGTAGGCTTCATCGCCTGGCTGCCGACATGGAAGGATACGCCCAGTTCGTCCGCATAATGGCGGGCTTCACGCAGGATCTCGGTCGCGTCTTCTGCGCTGGCACCGAATTTACCTGCCAGCGGCAGAGCAGCACCGTCACAGGATACAGCGATCCGTACAATGATCGTAAGGTCCTTGGCGTAGCCGGTTTCCTCGAGGATCTTGTGCAGTTCCTGCATCGTGTCGGTGACAAAAATTCGTACACCAAACTCGTGATAAGCGCGCTGGATGGCGCGGCGGTTCTTCACAGGGTGCAGGAAGGCCATGCGGGCGCCCGGGAATTTGCGATGGATCAGTTCGATCTCTGGCAGCGATGCCGTATCGAAACTGCGTACGCCAGCTTCCCAGAGGGCTTCGAGCACATGCTCGCCCGGGTTCGCCTTCACGGCATAGAATGGCTCGCCAGGGAACTTTTCCTTGAACCATTTTGCGGCTGCAGTGACCCGCTCAGGGCGGAAACACCATACCGGCAGATCAGGCTGCGCATCGGCAACAATATTATAGGGGGTAGCATAGGAGTGCATGACACCTAACCTCCAAAGGGCTTTTAACCAGCTTTGGGCGTTAGTACAGGGGGCCCCCAGTTTAAGGGTTGGCCCAGATGTCCGCCACATCGATTTCGAGGGGCGATGTAGGGGACTCTTTTCGGGCATGCAAGCAAAAATTTCGGGCAACCTGATATTTTTGTCACCCACACATCACATTGAACGGGTAGGGACCTTGCTTTATGGGCATCAGGCCGGGTGCCAACGCCCCTCAGCCAGATGTCGTTCGCCGGAGCCATGATCGCATGACAGTCAGAATTGGCAGTATTCTTTTCCCCCTCGTTCTTTTGTTCTCGGCTGCGTGCGGCCGGACTGACCTGTCTGATCTGGACACGGGGGACACCATCCCGCCGCCACCTGTCAGCGCAGACGGCACACACAAAATTCGCATAGTCGGTTCCTCCACGGTCGCGCCGTTTGCAACAACCGTTGCCGAGCGTTTCGGGGCGACCACGCGTTATCCGACCCCCATAGTGGAAACCACAGGGACGGGCGGGGGGTTCAAGACATTCTGCCAGAAAATCGGACCGGATCGTCCGTCGATCTCGGACGCCTCACGCATGATCACTGAAAGCGAACAGGCGCTGTGCGCCGAAAATGGCATAACCGAAATAACGGCCTTGTCGGTCGGGTTCGATGGGATTGTGCTGGCCAATGCTCGCCAGGCTCCGACTCTCGACCTGACGAAGGAGGAAGTGTTCCTCGCGCTTGCGGCTCACATTCCAGATGGGCAGGGCGGTTTCCGCCCCAATCCCTACAAGAACTGGTCCGAGATCAGTCCGGACTTGCCTGACGAGCCAATCATGGTGCTTGGACCGCCGCCTACATCTGGCACGCGGGATGCCTTCACCGAGCTCGGCATGGAGCAAGGCGCGCTTGCCTTGCCGGAATTGGTGGAGTTGAAGCAGGCTGACCCGGCAGCCTTCCGGCTGCGCACGCATACGATTCGTACCGATGGTGCGTGGATCGACCTTGGTGAAAATGATACGGCGATCATCCAGTCGCTGATCAAGACACCAACGGCTGTGGGCGTGCTAGGCTATTCTTTTCTCGAGCAGAATGGAGATCGCGTGAAGGCGGCGCATCTGGATGGCGTACCGGTGACCTTCGAGGCCATCGCGTCAGGCGAGTATGGCTTGTCGCGCAGCATGTACATCTATGTGAAGAACCAGAATATCCCGCTCGTACCGGGCCTGACCGAATTCGTTCAGGAATTTGTATCAGACCGCGCCATGGGGCCGGATGGCTATCTGCTCGAAAAGGGCCTGATCCCGTTACCGGATGAATTACGCATTGCCGAGCAGGAGGTGGCCCGACAGCTCGAGACAAGGGTTGCTCGCGAATAGCTATAGGCTGGGCAAGGTTGGCTTCTTCCGGCGGCGCAGCCTGATCTTTTGCCAGAACCGCTTGCGGGCGGGGGCTGGCAGCGGCTGCAAATTCTCGATGAAGGCTTCGGCGCAGGCGCGCCAGCTATAGGTCTCAGCATAGGCGCGGCACGTGGCGCGGCTGAGCGAGAGACAGGCGACAGCGCCTTCGGCAAGATTGCCGCCAGCAGGTGTAATCGTCCCCGCATCGGAGCCCGGGATAACATCGCGCGGACCGGTCGCATCATAGGCCGCAACCGGTGTGCCGGACGCCATGGCTTCCAGAACAACAAGTCCGAATGTGTCCGTCATGCTCGGGAAGACAAAGACATCTGCGCCAGCATAGCAGGTCGCGAGTTCTTCATTGAACTTTGCGCCCAGGAAGACGACGTCTTTATAGCGCTTCTGCAATTCCTCGCGCTGCGGGCCATCGCCAATGATCACTTTCGTGCCCGGCAAGTCCAGTTCGGCAAAGGCTTCGATGTTTTTTTCCACGGCGACGCGGCCGACATTCAGGAAAATCGGGCGTGGCAGGCCTGCAAACGGGTCGCCCGGCTGACCTTCCTCGATGCGGCGCTCCGGGGTGAACATGTTGGTGTCCACACCCCGGCTCCAGGCGACGAGATTGATGAAGCGCTGAGCCTCCAGCTCCTTCACCATGGAGGGGGTCGGTACCATGACCTTGCCGGAATATTTGTGGAACCAGCGCACAAAGGAGTATCCAGCCCGGGTGGGGACCGGTAGTCGCGCTGAAACATATTCCGGAAATCGTGTATGATAGGCGGTCGAAAAGGGGTGTTTCACCATGAGGCACATGGCGCGCCCGGCCATGCCGAGGGTGCCTTCGGTAGCGATATGGATAGCGTCAGGCTCGAATTCGTGGAACCGATCTTCAATCCTGCGCCGGGCGAACAGGGCCAGCTTGATTTCCGGATAGGTCGGCAGCGGCATGGTTCGAAACCCCTGGCCGGGATGAACAATCTCCCAGACATGGCCCATAGCCTCGGTTTCTTCGATCACGCGCTTCATTGTGCGCACGACGCCATTAACCTGAGGATCCCAGGCGTCCGTAACGAGCATGATGCGCATGAGCGCTCCTTCAACAGCCTCAGCCAGTCCCGCGCCAATGTGGCCGTGTTGGTGCACTGCGTAAAGAGGCCGGGATGCGTTGAACTTCTCTCGCATCGGGTCATGTGAAAAGATATAGATAATTCGGAATTGGTGCAGATCGGGGCAGGACTAACCCGTTTGCACCACATTCAGGCTGATAATTGCTCCTACGCCTACAGGCTCACACTTACCGGACCAGTACCCATATGGCTGACACGCTCGCGCTTGAAAAAATTGACTGGCATGCACTCGACCAGATTAAGTTTGCGGATGAGGAGGCCTTGCTGGAGGATCTGCTCAAACAGACACCACTATCCGATGACTTGCGCCAGGCAACCATGCGTCGAGCGCTGGAACTGGTCGAGACCGCCCGTGCGCGTGGCCGCGATAAGGGCATGATGGAAAGCTTCCTTGAGGAGTTTGGTCTGTCGAATGCAGAAGGTCTGGCCTTGATGTGTCTGGCCGAGGCGCTGCTGAGGGTGCCCGACGCCGAAACGCGCGATGAGTTGATTGCAGAGAAAATCCGCTCCGGCGACTGGAGCGCGCACCAAGGACAGTCCGAATCCTGGCTGGTAAATGCCTCCACCTGGGGGTTGATGCTGACCGGGCAAGTGATTGGTGTGCCTGCAAGCCTGAAGAAAGGACCCGCGAAGTTTATTCAGGGCCTGATCCGCGAAAGCGGTGAACCGGTCATCCGCGCTGCCATGATGCAGGCCATGCGCATCATGGGTGAACAGTTTGTTCTCGGACGGACCGTGAAGGATGCCCAGAAGCGCGGACGCAGAATGGTCAAGGCAGGGGATGCAGCGCATTTCAGCTTCGACATGCTCGGGGAAGGGGCCCGCACCGCCGAAGATGCCGCGCGTTACCTGAAAGCTTACCAGCACGCGATTGATGGCGTTGCCGCCGAAAAGGATAAATCCACCGCGCCGGAACAAGGTAATGGCGTGTCGGTGAAGATGTCCGCGCTTCACCCGCGCTACGAAGCGGTAAACCGAGCGCGGATCATGGATGAAATGTATCCGTCCGTGCTGGAGCTATGTGAACGCGCAGCGAAAGCCAATATCAACCTCTGTCTTGATGCGGAGGAAGCTGACCGGCTGGTGCTCAGCTTGCAGATTCTTGATCGGCTCGCGCGGGAACCTTCGCTGAGGAACTGGAACGGGCTGGGGCTGGCTGTTCAAGCTTACCAGAAGCGCGCAGGTGATGTGATCGACCGGCTGAAAGACCTCGCCGAGCAGACAGGCCATCGTTTCATGGTGCGGCTCGTGAAGGGCGCATACTGGGACAGCGAAATCAAGCATGCCCACGTCGAGGGCTATCCGAACTTCCCGGTCTTCACCACAAAGGCCGGGACCGACTTCAACTATCTGGCCTGCGCGCGCAAGATGCTGGAAGCCAAGGATGCCATCTACCCGCAATTTGCCACGCACAATGCGCACTCGGTTGCCGCGATCGAGATGCTCGCCGATGAGATTGGGAACTCGACATTCGAGTTCCAGCGCTTGCATGGTATGGGAGAGGCGCTCTATGGGGCTGCCGGTCTAGGCCGCCGCGTACGGGTCTATGCACCTGTCGGTGCGCACAAAGACTTGCTTCCATATCTGGTGCGACGCCTGCTGGAGAATGGCGCGAATACAAGCTTTGTACACTCCTTCCTTGATCCGGACGTGCCGCCTGAACAGGTTGTGGCGGATCCCATCGTCAAGGTGGAGGTCGGTCCCCGACGTCACCCGCGCATCCCGACGCCGCCACGGCTGTATGGCGCTGAACGTCGCAACTCCACCGGTCTCGACCTCAGCCAGCGCAGTGTGCGCGATGAGATGGCCGCCGCGATCAAGAGTTTCCGGGACAGCCCTTCGATTGCGGCTGGACCTATCGTGTCTGGCAAAGCGGTCACAGGTGGTGGAGAGATGATCCGCGTGCCGTTCGATACCGAGACCGTTCTTGGCAGCTGCCGGGAAGCGCAGGATGACGATATCGACCGGGCACTAACGGCGGCGACCCGGTTTCAGCCCGGCTGGGATGAGCTCGGCGGCGCGGAGCGAGCGAAACATCTGCGTGCCATGGGCGACGCGCTTGAGGAAAATGCCGAACGGCTGATCGCGCTGATGGCTCGCGAAGCCGGCAAGACGTTGGCGGATGGTATTGCGGAAGTCCGGGAAGCAGTCGATTTTTGTCGCTACTACGCCATGCAGGCGGAAGCGGAATTCACGACACTGCAGAAATTACACGGGCCGACTGGCGAAACCAATCACATCTCCCTGCACGGCCGCGGTGTATTTTGTTGCATCAGTCCATGGAACTTCCCGCTGGCTATTTTCACGGGTCAAGTTTCCGCGGCATTGGCTGCGGGTAACACGGTGGTGGCAAAGCCGGCAGAACAGACGCCCCTGATTGCGTTCGAGGCGGTGAAACTGTTCCAGAAGGTCGGGTTGCCAGGTGACGCCTTGCATCTATTGCCGGGCGGGGGAGAATCGGTTGGCGCCAAGCTGATCGGCGACCTTCGTGTATCCGGCGTATGCTTCACCGGCGGGACGACGACAGCCCGGATCATCAACAAGACACTGGCGGACCGCGACGGTCCGATTACACCGCTGATCGCCGAAACAGGCGGTTTGAACAGCATGTTCGTCGATACAACGGCGCTGAGAGAGCAAGTCATAGATGATGTTATTGACTCCGCCTTTGGGTCAGCGGGCCAGCGTTGTTCCGCGCTTCGGATCGTGTTCCTGCCGAACGAGACTGCAGACCATCTGATCGAAGGCTTGATCGGTGCGATGGACGAGCTCAACATCGGTGACCCCGGTCAGCCAAACACCGATTTGGGTCCCGTGATCGATGCAGAGTCCCGCGTTTCCCTTCAGGCCTATGTCCAGATGATGAAGGACGAGGCTACGGTGTTGCACCAATTGTCGCCCGGCCGGATCGGCGAAACGGGCTATGGGTTTGGTCCCGCGCTGATTGAGCTGAGTTCCATCGACCAGATAACTGAGGAGAAGTTCGGCCCGATCCTTCATGTACTGCGGTACGATCCGGATGACATTGCTGAAGTTGGCGCAATGATGAGAGGCAAGGGATACGGACTGACACTGGGCGTTCATTCGCGGCTCGAAAGCTTTCAGCAGGAGGTGCGCGACGCCTATCCTGTTGGCAATACGTACGTGAACCGGTCAATGACGGGGGCTGTTGTGGGTGTACAGCCCTTTGGGGGAGATGGCTTGTCTGGCACCGGCCCGAAGGCCGGTGGCCCGCACTACTTGCATCGTTTCGCAACTGAGCGCACCCTGACGGTGAACATTACGGCACAGGGCGGGGACGCTGAGTTGCTCAGCCTATAACGGAGTTTTGCATGAAGAGACTTGCCTTGATTGCGTTGACGGGGGCGCTTTTGCTGGCGGCTGGGTGTCAGAAACAGGTTCGGGACTTGTCGGACGTGAGTGAAACGTCAGGTGAGGTTGACGAGGCAGGTGAAGAAGACACCGCGATTGATGTTGCGACCATTGCTTCGGTAGACGAACTTCCCCGCGAGATCATCGTCGATGATGAGTTTCTCAAGGCTGAGGTCACAATTGATGAGGCCGTATTCTCCAAGGCGCCAGCCATTGGCATGGATCTGGTAGAGAATGCACAAATCCGGATCGAGGCGATGTCGGAAGACGCCCAAGCCTACAAAGCGGCAGACCCGGATTACTTCCGAGCCTATGGCCTACGGATCAATTGGGATATCGTAGCTGAGAGTGGAAATGTTGTGAGCCTCGAAGGCTTCCATTATACGTTCACTGGCGGCGCACATGGAAATTACTTCACCGCTGGACGGCTCTATAACGGAGCGACTGGCGAACCGATGCGGCTCAGCAGTTTTCTTCGTGAACCGCAGGCTGCCATTCAGACGCACATGAATGAAGTATGGACGGAAATAGCCCGGCAAAAAGTCAAGAAGAGCGGAAATGTATCAGACCTTGAGCGTTTCAGGAGCGAGGCGATGGAGCTGGTTAGCGCTGACATGGTTCTCGCGGGGGAAGTGAACTTCGTGCCATCGACTCTGCCCGGCAGGTTCGGCGGGTATGCAGTCCACTTTGCCCCCTATGACATTGGCTCATATGCCGAAGGCGCGTACCATGTCACAATTCCTCAATCCGTGTTCCGTGAGTCCGTGAAGCAGCAATATGTATCTTTGTTCGATGGAGAACCTGCCGCCGTTGAACGATTGGGCGAGTAGCGCGAGATTATTCGACCGTATCGTGATCAATCTCGAGAAGTCTCAGACGTGACCCGGTTATTGGTGAGACTTCTACAAGACCCGGCCAGCCCTTGCTGGAACTCAGGGTCGCATAGAGAAGGGCCGCGCTCGGATCAGCGCTCGTCTCAGGCAGGGTGCAAATCGCTACATAGCTATAAGGTGCAAGCGCTTGCTTGCGCAGCTCCGGGTTTGTCAACGCAAAGGTCTGGAAGACGCGTTCGATGCCTGGGGAGGCTCTGTGAAACGGCATCGCGGCAATCTTGTGTGGGGAGCCTGTGTCGGAGATGTATTCCGCCAGCGTGAGAGACAGGCCGAGCGGTGCCATGATCCTAGAGGCCGGTAACGTCTCCAGGCTGGAGAGATCGGCATCCCGGCATGCATCGCCCTCCATGTAATCGATCAAGGTGAGCGCCCGGCCTGTTGGTTTGATGAGCAGGGCGAAGCTGGCCAGCAAGAGCGCGGGCGGCAACAAGACCGCGATGGCTCTTCGTGCGCCCCCATTCTCCCTTACCCTCTCGATGAACAGGGGGAGGAAGAGGGGCAGGAGCGCGGCGGGAAATTTGAAGTTTCGCATTTGCCAGGCTGTGAGCAGTGTGCCCAGCGTAGCTATCAGCAGTAGGATCAGAACGGGAGACCGGTAAGTCTTGGGGTTCATCCATGCGCCGAGTGTGAGCGCCAGTAGAACCATGAAGATGAGCACGAGTAGGTTCTCGCCACGTGCGAAGGCACCTGCAGGTCCCTTTTCCTGGATGACATTCGAGATCCAGTAAGTATGGGCAGTCTCATTGATCATGGTGTAGGGGCCTGCATGGCATTCGGGAAACGCCGTCCACAGAACGCCCAGAACAACAAGCGCACCTGCCACGAGCACTCCTAGTCGCGCGGTCGGGCTGTGCAGGCCAAGACGTTTCCAGATGATAGGCGCGCCCGCAGCTATGACTCCAGCCGCTATCAAGGCGCTGGCCCAAGGGGCTGACAGGGCATCGCACTGCGTCTGGAAAATTGCCCCGCCGGTCAGGAGCAGCCCGGCGGGCAGGGTGAATGCCAACAATGACCATCCAGTGAGGCTCAACCTCGCCACCATGGTTGAATTTGGTGCGAGGGCCGCGTGGATAGCTACTCCTGCAAGGGCGAGCGTAATGTAGGGCGCGCACTCGAGGCCGACAGCGATGGAGAGGACGCTTGCGACGCCGACGAGAATGCCTGCAAACCGATGTTTCGACACGATCCCGAGGCAGAGCGCAAGCAGCAGGACGATCTGCACATTGTGATGGTCGACCCGGTTTGGCATGAACTCGATTACGGCAAACAGGGAGGCGACCGCCGCAGCGCCAATCTGCGGCAGGCTTGGCTGCTCCCCAAGGATCTCCCGGATCAGCCGCACGGCCAGCCACGCATATGCGATGAGCCAGAGCAGTGGAACGACAAAACGAGCTATCTCGAACGCCGCATCCTGTCCAAGAGCGGGCTGGAATAGCCAAGTGACCAGCACATAGGGTAGATCAACCAGACGCGACCAAGGTGAGACGTACGGCTCCGGCATGGCCAGAAAGGGCCACTTCAAATCATGCCACTCACCATCGCGCAGCAGGTCGGCGATTTGCAGCCGCCGGGCGATGTCGTCAATATCCTGAACCGTGCTGCCATTAACGGCGTCGCCAGCCAGCAGACCTATGGCAATGAGCAGAAAAGTCCCTATCGGCAGCAGTGACGAGAGCCGAGAGCGTAGCGATGTATTTTCAGGTTGCACCGCGTGCTGACTCCCCATCGTCCAGGGGTGCACACTAGGCTGAAAACATGAAGAAAAGCCCAAACAGGCGCTGAGGGCCGGTGTCAGTCGCTGCAGGCCTGATAGGAAAAGTCTCGCCGGTTGGACCCGTCTTCCAGCGCAATATGCGCTTTCAGAGTGTCGCCCTCGCGTTGGTAGTGAATTAGCTGCGGATAGTCGTGTGCGCTGTTGATGAAGGTAACCGACTGGTCCCCCTGCAGGCTTTCCACGAATTTCGACGGGCCAACGCCCGCCGGATAGACATTGAGCACGTAGAGCGGGCCGGGTTTGATGCGCATCTGCTCAAAAAAGCTCACGCTGCCATCACCCAGTGTCACCGCATAGCCGAAAACGTAGCCCGCTTCCGGCATTGACCAGACTTCCTTTGATGTTCCGCTTTCGCTGATCCAACAGCCTGTAATCCACGCTAAAGGGTGCGCGGGCGGACCTGGTTCGACTGGATCGGCTGATGTGCAGCCAGCCAGCGCAAGAAGTCCAAGCAAGCTTCGTTTCATGTGATCACCTGCATTCAGCCGGGGCTCTAGTCTCCTGATACCATGAAATGCGCCATCAGAGTCGTAACCGGCTTGGCGCGTTCATCCTGCCACGCCTCTGCGCGGACCGAACACATGCGCCGTCCCATCTTGGTGATTTCTGCGCGGGCGTAGAGGTCTTTGGCGTGACCCTGGCGGAGATAGTCGATCGTCAGATTGATAGGCCGCGGCGGACGCTCAAGATGCTCGGTTACAAGGAAGACCTGCGCTTGGGAAGTCAGTTCCAGAAAGGCGGCGATGGCGCCGCCGTGAATAGCCTTGATCATGAAATTGCCAATCAGCTTTTCCTGATACGGCATGATCATGGTCATTTCGTCGCCCATGACTTCGCATCTCAAGCCCATTTCCTGGGCGAGGGGGGTGCGAGCAATGAAGGCGCGGACTTCATCAGCGCGGGTCTGTTCAGTCGTATCCATGTCATTCGCCACTACATCGTCCTCATGCTGTCAACCGAGCGCGGTTTGTTGATGGCGAATGCACCTGCGGCGGTGGCAATCACCTTGTCGCGGTTCTCATGATAGGCCCAAGCACGGGTGAAGCAGATGTTTCGTGTCACGTGATAGCATTCGGCTTCGCCAATAATGTCGCGTCCCTTGTCAGCCGGGCGCATATAGTCGAGACGCAAGTCCAGTGTCGCCACGAAACGCGGTTTGGGCAGGGCAGAGCTGGCGGCCGTACCGCACAAATTGTCAAGAAATGCGGTCAGGACGCCGCCATGAATCACGCCGGTGTCCGGATCACCCACCAGGCGTTCTTTCCAGGGCTGCAGGCCCCAGACATGACCTTTCTCAATACGGGTAAACCGGAACGCCATGCGGCGTCCCCACGGGATACCGCCACTGATCATGTCTATGTTTTCGTTCATGACCTCCCAAGGCGCGGGAGATGACGCGGCGTCATCGCTCATAATGGTCCTCATTCGTTTGACGAGTCGTTCTGCCCGGATAACATCATTGGCGATAGAGCAAAACAAAGAGCTCATGTGGAGGAAGATGAGATGGCATTTGATGGCGTGACGAAGCCCAAGGTTTGTATCATTGGGGCAGGGTGCTCCGGCTTCACGATGGCCAAGCGTCTGAAGGATTATGACATCCCGTATGATTGTTTCGAGATGTCGGACAATATCGGCGGCAATTGGTATTACAAAAACCCGAACGGCGCTTCGTCTTGCTATCAGTCTCTCCATATCGATACGTCGAAGTGGCGCCTTGCCTTTGAGGATTATCCGGTTCCTGAGGATTGGCCGGATTTCCCCCACCATTCCCAACTGCTTCAATACTTCCACGACTATGTCGATCATTTTGGGTTGCGCGAAACAATCACGTTCAACACGGCGGTGACCGATGTCGCGGACTTGCCCGGCAATCGATGGAAAGTGACGCTATCAACCGGTGAAAGCCGCGAATATGACGCCGTTATCGTGGCGAACGGACATCACTGGGATCCGCGCATGCCGGAATATCCGGGGTCGTTCGATGGTTATCAGGTACATTCGCACAATTATACGGATCCGTTCGAGCCATATGACTTCCGGGGCAAGCGCGCCATGATTGTTGGCGGCGGGAATTCGGCCATGGATATCTCGTCGGAGCTTTCCCAGCGTCCCCTGACCGAGCGCCTGTTTATATCCATGCGTCGAGGTGTCTGGGTCTTGCCGAAATACATGGATGGACAGCCGGCCGACAAGGCCGTGTTGCCAGGCTGGTTGCCATCGGGGATTGGGCGTGCGTTGGCGCGCAAGAAGATCAAGAAAACTATCGGCATGATGGAGGATTATGGACTGCCAAAGCCGGACCATGAGCCGCTCGATGGGCATCCCTCCGTATCCGGTGAATTCCTGACGCGTGTCGGATGTGGGGACATATGCCCCAAGCCGGGTATCGAACGTCTTGATGGAGACGGTGTGGTCTTCACAGATGGGACACGGGAGAAGATCGATGCGATTGTCTGGGCGACAGGCTACAATGTGACGTTCCCGTTCCTGAAGCAGGACGATCTGACCCCAAAGGAAAACGTGTTCCCGCTTTACAAGCGTATGGTGAAACCGGGACGTGAGACCATCTTTTTCCTCGGCCTGGCGCAGCCATTGCCCACGCTCGTGAACTTCGCCGAGCAACAATCCAAACTGGTCGGCGCAGCGCTGAACGGCGAATATGCGTTTCCGTCAATCCAGGAGATGGAGCGGATTACAAAAGAAGATGAACAGCAGCATCTTGGCCATTTCTATGACAGTCCGCGTCATCGGATGCAGGTCGATTTCAATCTTTATTGCAAAGACCTGAAGAAAGAGATTGAACAGGGGGCGAAGCGCGGGCGCGTGGTTGCCTGATGTTAACCGGTCGGGGGGTATAAAGAGGGCCCATGACCCGATTGCCTTTCCTGTCTGCCGCCTTATTGCTGGCTGCTTGTGCGTCGCCAGCGCCGGTGAAGATACACTATCCGCCGGCAGAAACCCCTGACGCGTCTCTCGGTGCGGCGCCCGTGGGCACTGTGGCAGAGCAGGGACCCTTCGCTCCGAACGCCTATTTGCGAGCTTGTTACGGGATCCGGGTCTCCAATTCGCCGATCGTGGACAAGGATGGCTGGGTCGTGAACTACAAGCCGATCGTGGTGGTGAACGGCATACCGCTTGCCGCCGCGCCGGCAAATGATGTCTGTCTCACGTCAGGCTTTGGCCAGCGCTTTGGCAGGCGACACGATGGTATCGACCTGCAGTCTCGCCCGGCGGGGACGATTTACGCCAGTGCACCGGGCAAAATCATCGAGTCCCGTGTCTCGACAGGGTATGGCAACATGGTGCTGATCGATCATGGCAAGGGTGTTTACACGCGTTACGCTCACCTCGCCTATATCCAGCCGGGCGTTACCAAGGGCGCAACAATTGGCTTCGGCCAGCCCGTTGGCTTCATGGGGGCCAGCGGCAATGCGACCGCCATTCATATCCACTTCGAAATCCTGACAGGCGACTACAGGAACCCGCGCGGTTCCAAAGGCCTCATGCCGCGTGACCCTTTTTCATTTCCACCTTATGAGTATGCTCAGGCCTATTAGGGACTGGGAGGACGATATGAGGGGGTTTTGGATCGCGGGCATCGTGTCGACGTTCATGCTTGGGGCATGTACGACAGGGCCCATGCCAGACGGAGAGTCGGTTTCGACCAGCGTACCTATCAGTGAGGAAAGCGCTTTCGCGGCGGATTTCGGTATGCTGGCAGATTTGGTGGGCACGCGCTGGTACGGCGAACCAAGTCAGGCAGACGCAGAGCGCGGCCAGCCGGCTGATTATTCCGAATGGAACTGGGATCTGGGCGGTTCGGTTCTGGTCAATCGACACGTGCTGGCGGATGGCTCTTATGGCGGTTTGACTTACGTCCAGCAGAACCAGAAGTCGGAGAAGCTCGACTATGTCTACATTACCAGTGCCGGCTTCCGGACATCGGGCAGCTTCACGCTCAATGAAGATAACAGCTGGACCGCGTATGAAGAGGTGACCGGCCTGAGCGATATTATTGGCGTGCGCTCGACCGGTCGCATGACTGAAGACGGCGCACTGGTGTCGGAATCAGAATTCGAGACTCGTGATGGCTGGGTACCCGGTCACACCTTTCGCTACGAGCCAACCAGTGACCCCATGCCGAATTTGGTGCCCAATCTGGAGATCGAGTGAAGTCTTTCCTTGATCCTGACCTGATTGCGCGAACCTATCGCGATCCGATCGCGGTGGCTGTTCTCTTGGTGGACTTGTTGCCGATCCTTGCGGTGCTCGTTTTCGGCTGGGGCGCAACGCCGCTTGTGGCGCTCTACTGGCTGGAAAACCTTGTCATTGGCATGTTTACCGTATTGCGCATGGTTGCAACGCTCGCCGGGAACATCGTGAACCTGTTTACCGTGCTCTTCATCGTGCCATTCTTTACACTCCATTATGGCATGTTCTGTTTTGGTCACGGCGTTTTCATCCAGGCACTCGCGACGAGCGGATCTACCACTGGCGGCTCCGGTATGCCGGGATTGGTCTATTGGGCGTTGAGTTCGGGGCAGGGGATGGTCTGGTTTGTTGCTGCGATCATTGCGATCAATCTGGTGATCTACTTCACAGACTTTCTTATGAAAGGCGAGTTCCGGGAAACCCAGCCGATTGTTGAAATGTTCGCACCCTATGGTCGGATTGTGACCCTGCACGTGGCCATCATCCTTGGGGCCGTATTCGCGATTGCGACGAACGAGCCGCTTCTGGGGGTCGTCTTCTTGATCTTCCTGCGCGTCGTGTTCGGCGTGATCGTGTCGGCCATGCGCCAACGCAAACTGGACAGGGCTAGCCATGCGCTTATGAAAGAATTCCCGTCAACAGCGTAAAAAGTTGACGGGTGATGACGCCTTGGTCATGATGTGGGGCTTCCCTCAGGAAAGGCGTGTATGAGCTCCATCGTAAAGACACTGGCCGGTTCAACCGGAAAGCGGGCCAGATCCAAGGCTGCCAACCGACGGGCCATCCTGCAGGCGGGGCGCCGCGTGTTTGCGCGGATCGGCTTCGAGGCCACGACGGTACGCGACATTATCCGGGAAACCGAACTCGCCGCCGGCACCTTCTACAACTACTTCAAGTCGAAAGAAGAGGTGTTCGAAGCGATTGCCGAAGATTCCACGCATCGCTTCCGTTCACGCCTGCAGGATGTTCGCGCCTATGCCACGGACTTTGAAACCTATGTCCATGATGCCTATCGGGCCTATTTCGGTTTCATCGCGACCGAGAATGAAGAACCGATCCGCAATGGCGCGCCGCATCTGGCCCTGATCGGGGTGCGGGTCGATACGCCCGAAATGCTGGCCGTGGCAGAAGAAATCCGCGCCGATCTGGAACATGTCCTGTCCGGCGAGGGCGGCCCCAAGATCGACACAGCCTATCTGACGGCGGCGGCCATCGGAATTGCCCGTGAAATGGGTGAGCACATGTTGCTGCGCCGCCCGGTAGATGTTGACGGTGCGACGGAATTCGCGACGGCCTTGCTGCTGGCGGGCGTGCGAGAGATTGCCGCGAAGTAAGGAGAAACGCCTCTTGGCGCGGACGCGCTTGCAAGGCTAAACTTCTTGTCAACAAGACAGGACGGGAGGCGACCATGAGCCTGCAGCAGATAATCACCAAATTCATCTTCAAACTGCCGGACGGCCTGCTGGTGCGCATGGCCGGCGGCAAGCGGGTCGAAGTGCGGGGCCGCGTCCTCGAGCCGCAATTGCAACTGGTTGCATGGAATGGCCGCAACGCACCGCCGATGTCGACCCTGGAACCGGAAGTCGTGCAGGCGGCTGTGAAAGAGCAGCTCGCCATGTTGGAAGCTCCGCTGGAGCCTAGCGTGACGACGGAGAATTTTACCATTCCCGGGCCCGACCGTAACGAAATTCCGGTGCGCCTGTACAAGCCATCCGGCCAGGATTCCTCTGTGCCATTGCTGGTCTATTATCATATGGGCGGCGGCGTGGTTGGCGACCTTGAAACCTGCAATGCATGGTGCTCGATCCTTGCTTCCGTCACCAAAGGCCCGGTCCTGTCGGTCGACTATCGGTTGGCCCCACAGCACAAGTTTCCGGCTGGTATCGATGACTGTATCGCCGCGTACGAATGGGGCGTGCGCAATGCTGGCAAGTATGGTGCGCCCGAAGGCATGGCGGCCGTGGGCGGGGACAGTATGGGTGGCAATTTCTCGGCCATCATCTCTCAGGAGATGCAACGCGAACACAAGCCACTGCCCGTCTATCAATTGCTGATCTATCCGGCCGTGGACATGGTCGAGGAATTCCCGTCGCGCACCGAGTTCGGAGAAACCTTCTCTCTCAGCACAGACACGATGAACTGGTTCATGGAGCAATACCTGCCGGACGATTTCGACATGTCCGATCCGCTCCTGTCGCCGGGGCAGACCGCCGAGCTGGAAGGGTTGCCCCCAGCGATCATCATTACTGCGGGGCATGATCCATTGTGCGATGAGGGCGATGACTATGCCAAGCGCCTCAAAAGTGCGGGCGTGAAGGTCACTCACAAGCGCTATGATACGCTACCTCATGCCTTCACGGCCTTTTCCGGTTTCTCGCCGGGCTCTCGCAAGGCATGTCTGGAAATCGCCAACATGGTGAAAGACCTCGTCTCAAAATTATGAAGGCCCTCGTCTGTAATACGGTGACGGACGATTTTTCTGGACTGTCGGTTCAGGATGTTCCAGTGCCCGTGGTCGGGAAAGGGGAAGTGCTGGTGCGTGTAAAGGCAGCCAGCGTGAACTTCCCAGACCTGCTGATGAGTCAGGGCCGGTACCAGATGAAACCGGAGTTGCCCTTCACCCAGGGCATGGAATGCGCCGGAATCGTCGAAGCCGTTGGAGAGGGCGTCTCCGCGTTTTCACCGGGTGACCGGGTGGTCGGCGGCAACAAGACTGGAGCCTTCGCAGAATTTGCGTTGCTGCCCGCCTCCAGCCTGTCTCTTGTGCCGGACAATATGGGATTTGCGGAGGCGGCAGCCTATCCTGCAGCCTATCTGACCGCCTATGTCGCGCTCGTGCGGCGGGCCAATTTGCAGCCCGGTGAGACATTGCTCGTGCACGGCGCAAGCGGCGGCGTGGGTATGGCGGCCGTCGATGTCGGAAAGCTGCTCGGCGCAACCGTGATTGCGACGTCTGCATCAGACGCCAAATTGGACAAGGTCATCGCGCATGGAGCAGACTATGCCATCAACGTGGCGCAAGGCTTTCGCGACAAGGTGAAAACGCTCACAGGCGGACGCGGAGCAGATGTCATCTTCGACCCGGTTGGCGGCGATGTGTTTGACGAGAGCGTTCGCTGTATCGCATTTGATGGACGTTTGCTCGTGGTCGGGTTCACGTCCGGGCGCATCCCGGAAGTCAAAGCGAACATGCCCCTGATAAAGGGGTTCTCCGTGGTCGGCGTACGGGCCGGGGAGTATGGCCGTCGCTTTCCGGAGCGCGGCAAGGAGAATATGGAAGCAATTTGGAAATGGGCAGCAGAGGGCAAGACCCGGCCGCGTATCCATGCCGAGCTTCCATTGGAAAACTGGCGGGAAGCCTACCGCTTGCTCACTGATCGCGAGGTTGTGGGCAAAGTGGTCATCAAGCCCTGAATAGAAAATAAAAGAGGAAACGAAGATATGTCGACACTCCCTGAAAAAGGCCTGCAACTACGCTCGCTGATCAAGCCGGAAGGCGAACTTGAACTGTCCCTGGTTGAGGTAGACCTACCAACGCCCGGACCCGGCGATGTGATCATCAAGGTCGAGGCGACCCCGATCAATCCATCCGATCTCGGCCTGCTGATTGGTGCAGGAGATATCCGCACGGCGGTACAGAGTGGCACGGCGGATCGCCCAGTCATCACGGCAAAAGTACCCGAAGCTGGTCTGCGTGCGATGAAGGCCCGGATCGGTCAGTCACTTGGTGTTGGAAATGAAGGTGCCGGTACGGTTGTCGCCGCAGGCGAGTCCGAAGCGGCGCAAGCCTTGCTCGGCAAGCGCGTTACGGGCCTTGGTGGTGAATTCTACTCCGAATACCGCATGCTGAATGCCGCCCAGGTCATGGAGCTGCCGGAAGGTGCTACGGCAGAGCAGGGCGCCTCCTGCTATGTGAATCCGCTTACGGCACTGTCTTTCGTCGAGACCATGCGCGAAATGGGTCATGAATCCCTCGTGCATACGGCCGCTGCATCCAATCTCGGCCAGATGCTGAACAAGATCTGTATCAAGGATGGCGTGCCGCTGGTGAACATCGTCCGCAAGGAAGAGCAGGCCGAAATCCTGCGTGATATCGGCGCCAAACATATCGTCAATTCCACGTCGCCAACCTTTATGGAAGACTTGATCGCGGCGCTGATGGAAACCGGTGCGACGCTCGGCTTTGATGCGATTGGCGGCGGTCCACTCGCCGGGCAATTGCTCATTGCAATGGAGGCGGCCGCCAGCCGCAAGATGAAGGAATACTCGCGTTATGGCTCCGGCCAGCAGACGCAGGTCTTTATCTATGGCCGGCTCGACATGTCACCGACCCAAGTGCCTCCGGGCGTGGGGTTTGCGTGGAACCTTAGCGGATATCTGCTGACGCCCTTCCTTCAGAAGGCCGGCAAGGAAGTCCGCGCCCGCATGTACAAGCGTGTGATGGATGAGCTGACGACCACGTTCGCCAGCCATTACACCAAGCGCATCTCGCTCGCTGAGGCGCTTAACCTTGAAACGCTGAAAGCCTATGACGCCAAGGCGACTGGCGAGAAATACCTGATCACGCCGAACTGATAATATCCCAATGGTTGTGTGACTCATCCCCTTTTGGTAGTTTGTAATAGTATTACCAAAGGGGGTCGCATGGGTCAAAGAGTCTGGGTAACTGTTGCGTTCGCACTGACAGTAGGATTTGGAACGGGTTTATATGCCGGGCCATACTTTGTCTCGTCATCTGAGACTGACGGCAATTCATTCGATCTGTCCTCCTTGCCTGACGAACTCCGGCAGAAGCATCGCGATCCAGACTATTTGCTATCCGAGATCAAGAATTACGAGCTCATGAAGGAAGCTTTGGCTCGTCTGGAGGCTGAGCAGTCGAGCCAGGAAAGTCTTGTTCTACCAGAAGGGATGACATCGGTTCCACTTGGGCAGCTCTACCTGCCCGACGACGAGGTTCATTGGCCGGAAGACGTCAGCGGAGACGTGGGCGCAGCACTGGACGCTGCCAAAAATGGGTGGGTCATCCTGAACTATTGGGCGAGTTGGTGCGCGCCCTGTGTACATGAGTTACCGGAAATGGGAGAGGCAGCGCCTTTATATGCTAAGAGGGGCGTCACGCTGATTGCTGTGAATACTGACCCGACTCAGACAGATTCAAGGGACTCTATCCGCGCCCTCTTCAGTGACCGCAATGTCGATCATCTTGAGCCGCTGATTGCAGAGGGTGAGGGTCTGGAGTCACTTCTGGCTGCGAGCGGCCAATCGAAATCGAAGCTTAGTTTGCCTACAAATATTGTGTTCGCGCCGGGCGGAATTCCCTACGCCATGTTTCAGGGCGGAGATACGAAAGCAACCGAAGCTTGGACAGCACCGGAAACTTTGGAGTTCCTGGAGATTATAGTCAGGGCAGACTAGCCGATCCTGTCATGCGTGATGCGTATGGCATGATCGGAATCTTTCAGGACGACAATGTCGGCTGTTTGCTTCAGCGGCGCGATATGGTCGCGCAAATTGGGCAGATTGATGCGGTCCCAGACGGATTTTGCAAACTCGAGAAGTTCAGGTTCCGTCATGTGAAGAAAGTTTGCATAAAAAGAACTCGGGTCAGTCTCTGCCGCGCGCCAGAGGCGATGGAAGCGTTCCGTATACCAAGTCAGCAAGTCGTCTTCTGATGCATCGAGATACACAAGATAGTCCGGCTCCCGCGCAGGACGCGGAGGCGGCGACAATGGCTGGAAGCCAAGGCCTTCGAGGATCAGTATATCGGGCTGTGCAATGGTTCGCGTCATGCCCGGGTCGACGTCGTAGGTGACATGGCTATAGCCGGGAAAGTCGGCTGTGCCGGTTGAGAGGGCGGCGATTGCGTCACCCAATGCCTCGGCATTGTAAGTTTCTGGAAAGCCCTTGCGGAGTGTCAGGCCGCGTTCTTCCAGGATTGTGTTCGGATAGAGAAACCCGTCCGTCGACACGGTTTCCACCGCATGTGCCTCGGCCAGGACTGCAGCAACCTGGTTGGCCAGAGTCGTCTTGCCCGAGGCAACCGAGCCAGTCAGGCCAATGACGACGCCCTCATGGCGACCCGAAACTCCGGACAGGCGTTCCCCCAATGCGGTAATGCCGAGGGCATGTTCTTTAGATCGGGTCGTCATGAGGCGTGAGGCTCCGGGCGGCGATTGCGTGCCCGAAGCCTAGTGTTGCGTGCGCGACTGTCCAGCCTGAAAGGCGTCAAACGGTGCGCTTGGCCTTGTCTTGTGCATTGGTGGCTTCAATCGCGTCTCGGGCGGCTTGCCATTCGGCGTCGCCCCACGCCGTCAGTTGAGCGAAGTTTCCACCGGATGCATTGTACATCGCTCCGTCGATCGCGATGGTTTGTCCATTCACATATTCCGCGCCAGACGCCATCAGGAACACGGCCAAGTTCACCAGTTCATGCATCTCGCCAACGCGGCCCATCGGATTGGCGGCGCCGGAATCCATGCGCTTGGCGCCTTCGGCATCCGGAGCCAGCCGCTTCGACATACCTTCCGTCGGGAAGGGGCCCGGCGCAATGGCGTTGAAACGGAGGCCGTAGCGCCCCCATTCCACGGCGAGGCTCTGCGTCATCGTGTTGACGGCTGCCTTTGACATGGCCGACGGCACCACGAATGGCCCACCATTCCAGACCCAAGTCGTCAGGATCGAGCAGACGCTTCCCTTGCGGCCTTCCTTGATCCAGCGTTTGCCGATGTCATGCGTCATGTAGAATGTGCCGCGAAACACAATGTTGGAAATGGCATCAAAGCCGCGGATCGAGAGGTCTTCGGTCCGGCTGATAAAGTTGCCAGCCGCGTTGTTGATCAGGCCGGTCAGCGCGCCGTGCTTGGCCCAGATATGATCATTCATGTCGGTGATGGCTTCCGCCACGCGGATGTCGCAGGCATGTGGCACGACCTTGCCGCCATGCTTGTCCATCAGTTCACCTGCGGTGTCTTCGCAGACCTGTCCACGCCGTCCGCAGATATGCACTTCCGCGCCAAGCTTCAGGAAACCTTCGGCCATTTCCTTGCCGAGTCCCGTGCCGCCGCCTGTTACCAGAATGCGTTCCCCGGCCATCAGGCCGTCGCGAAACATTAGTTTTGTCATATCCATTGAATTCCTCCCGGTTTGTTTTTCTGATATGAGTATAAGTCGGTTGAGCGGGGAGGCACCCATGAATCGTGCATTGGCTATCGTTGCCGTCGCGGCATTTGCTGCGGGTACAGCCCGGGCGGGGCCGCTCGACGTTTTCGGCACTTTTGTGACGCAGGAAGAAAATTCCCACATCCGGATTTCCGATTGCGGGGACGGAACGCCTTGCGGCGTCATCGTCTGGATCGATCCGGCGAGTGTGTCTGGCGACGCGACCCCCGAAACGGCGACCGATGCCAAGGGCGCAAAAATCCTTGGCCTGACTATGCTTGAAGGGTTCAAGCAAAAAGCCAAAGGCTGGACAGGCGGCACGATATACAATCCGAAGGAAGGCAAGACCTACGGGTCCAAGATCAAATTGCTGGCCGATGGTGTACTGGAAGTGAAGGGCTGCATCGGCCCGATCTGCCAGACGCAGCATTGGGCGCCGGTTGAATCTACTTCCGGAATGGCAGACTGACGAGTCGCCACAGGACCCATATAGGGATCACCACCGCCGCACCCGCCAGGGCTGGTTTCCAGAAATTGCGCACTGCCCAGCCAAGCGCCGCCATGGTCGTGCTTGCAACATTTGCGATGGCCGCGCCCATGTCGACGTCCGGATTGGACGGATTGAACTGGGACGCCAGCACGAAGAAGCCGACCAGAATGCAAAGGCCGAGCAGCTTCAGCGATCCCCAGACCGAGATGCCGAACAATCGCGCGAGCAAGGAGCGTGGAGGCGCTTTGACCGGTGCGCGGGGCGGCAGAGGCTCCGGCACCGGCTCAACTGTCACTTCCGGTAGTTCTGAGTTGGGATCTGTCGACATAGTATATGGTGGGGCCTGTTAGTCGTTGGCCGCCTGCTTCTGGATTTCAACCTGGTGCGGATAGGGTATCGAGATGCCTTCCCGGTCAAAGGCTTCCTTGACTGCCTTCATGAGGTGGAATTTGACGTCCCAGACATCGGCCGCTTGCACCCAGCTGCGTGTGGCAATGTCGACCGAACTGTCTCCAAGATTAACAACCTTCACGAAGGGTTCCGGATCCCGGAAGATACGGTCATCTGCTTCAATCACCTGTTTGATGACGGCGATGGCCTTGTCCATGTCGTCATCATAGTCGATGCCAAAGGTCACATCGGCGCGGCGGGTGTCGTATCCGGAATAGTTCTCGATGACGCCATCAATGGCCTGACTGTTTGGCACGAGAACTTTCACATTGTCGACTGTGGCCAGGACAGTCTGGAACAGATTGATGTCTTTTACGGTGCCGGCAACGCCAGCAGCCTCGATATAGTCGCCGAGCTTGTAGGGGCGAAACAACATGATCATGACGCCTGACGCGATATTGCCGAGGGCGCCCTGCATGGACAGGCCAATGGCAAGGGTCAGCGCGCCGAGTACGGCGACGAAGCTGGTGGCCTGAACCCCGAAGACCTGCAGCACGGCAATCAGCACAGCAGCCGTGATGGCCCACCGGACAAGAGAGGCAAAGAAATTGCCGAGCGTATCGTCAATACCTTCGCGCTTCAGCGCTGCGCTACGAACGAGGCCCGCCAACCAGCCGGCGATGCGCAGACCGATAATCAGGACCAGCAAAGCGCCAAGTACTTTCACGCCGAATGAAATGATGAAGGGGCTGTATTCGCTCCAGAGCGCGGCTGCAGTCAGCTCTTCGGGCATGGAGGTCTCCTTTTTACTGTCAGGGCAGGCTAGTCTTCAGTCTCTGTAATGTCTGATTGTGACGCGTGTTCCGGTCTCGACTCAGCAGGTGGCCGGTAAGCCATGTTGACCTGATGCGGGAAGGGGATGGTGATCCCTTCACGATCAAAGGCTTCCTTGACGGCCTTTGTGATGTCGGCGCGGACCTGAACGAATTCGGGCGTCGCCACAAAAGCGCGCAGGCGCAGCCGAACGCTCCAGTCAGCAAGCGTATGCACGCCGACCCAGGTTTCATCCTTGGCCAGAATACGCGGATGCTCATTGGTCGTGTCCAGCAGGGTTTTGAGCGCATGATCCATATTGTCGTCATAGGAAATGTCAAAGTAGAGATCGAAGCGACGACGTGTCTGGCGTGTGTGATTGACCAGCGGATCGCCCCAGACCTTGTCATTGGTGACCGAGACGATCTTGTTGTCGATTTGTTTGAACGTCGTGCGGAAGGGCGTGATGTCTGTGATTTCGCCGTCCATGCCTGCCAGGGTGACGAAATCACCAATTCGGAACGGCCTGAAAATGGCCAACATGACTCCGGCCGCAACCGCCTTCAGCGTGTCCTGAAGCGCGAGGCCAATGGCCAACGCTGCGCCGCCCAGCAGCGCCGCCAACGATGCCGTCGGGAAGCCGAGTTGGGTCAGTGCCAATACGATCGCAACGGCGAAGATCAGATATTTCAGGAGCGAAGCGGAGAAGGCAAACAGCGTATCATCGGCCCCGTGACGCATATGAGCCTGATTGCCCATTTTCCGCATTGATCGGGCAACCCAGTTCGCAAAGGTCACCGCAATGATCAGGATCGCGACCGCAGCGAAGGCGCCTGGTCCGCGCTTGTCTATGATCGCTTCCCAGTCATAGCCCGCGAGCCCAAGGGGCAGGGGAGACATGAAAATCAAAGCGAAAACGCGAGAGACTGAACTGGCAATATCCCAACTCGATCCCTCGAATGATTTGTCCTTGGCGGTCACGCGCTTCCCAAAGGCGGTAATGATGCGTTTGACCATGCCCGAAAGAAACCAGATCAGGATACAGGCGAGGACAACGGCGCCCCACTTCTCCATGAATGGCCAAGAACTTGCCAGCCAGACAGGCCAGTCTGTGGTGTCGATATCGGGCAGGGCGATTGTGGTGAAATCCATAAAGTGGCCGGGCTCGTTGTTTCTATGGGCAAAAGAGCGTCAGTTTGCGCCGCTTGTCCAGTTTGCTCAGGCGGGTATGACTGATCCGTCGGCACCCCGAAAGAGGCGCAAGCAGAGAATGAGGGTAAGCACCCCTGCGCTGATAATGGCGAGCCAGTTCATCTCCGTCACATACCAATTGTTCAGGACGATCCCGATCATGCCCCAGCCCAGGGCAATGAAATACCACCAACTGCGGCTAACATAGCGGGCGAACATCCACGCCGAAATGCTGGCGGTCACCAGCGTGATCCAGAGCATTTGCCACGGAAAATCAGTCGCCCCGAGGCTCGAGAAGCTGCGCAGGGTCAAGGGAACAGAGATCGCGATGGCGACGGTAATCCAGCCAGACAGCATGGCGGCGGTAAGATCTGCGAGAGCTTTCTTGGGACTCCAGCCAGTTTCACGCAAACGGTCCATGCGAAATGCTGCCGTCCATACGGCAATGGCGATTGGAAAAAGGAGCAGGAAATCCAGGGGTTGAGACGCGATCAACTGCGCACTGATCATCCAGACGATGTTGAACGCACCAGCCCAGGCAAGGGGTACCGCAATTCGCTCCATCCAGGGCTCGCGGGCACGCCAGTAGGAAATGCCAAACAGAAAATAGGCTAAGAAAATCACGCTCCAGATTGAAAAGAACGTCGGCAAGGGCTGTTCCGGAAGCGTCATGTCACGAGTGGCGTTTCCAATCGGTGTGCCAATGCCCAGTGCAGGCGCGAGCGCGCCGGACAGGGGCTGAAGCACGCCGAGAAGAATCACGACCAGGGGCAAATATGTTTTCATGTTTTCCATATGAGCTGAATTTCAAATGGGGCAAATCCGCGGCGTGTGAAAAAAGTGGGATGCAGGCTGGCGTTTTCACGTTATACGCCCCGATCTCTGCGGAGACTCACAAGAGGAATTTGCTTATGGCAAGGACACCTGCGGCCAAGAAGGCCCCTGCAAAACCGGCCGCCAAGAAGGCGACCACCACGGCCAAGACGGCCACCAAGAAGCCTGCTGCCAAGACGGCCGCTGCGAAGAAGCCAGTTGCCCGCAAGGCAGCTGCGCCGAAAGCGGCCCCAAAGGCGACGGCTGCAAAGACACCAACCACGGTGACGATGCGCCAGCTGTCGGCAGAAATGGCTGAGGCTCATGGTCTGACCAAGAAGCAGTCGGAAGAAATCTTCTCCGACCTGGCTGATCGGATCACCAAGCGCCTGAAGAAAGGCGAACGTTTCCGTCTGAACGGTCTCGGCACGCTGGAAGTGCGCAAGCGCCCGGCACGCATGGGCCGCAACCCGGCAACGGGTGAATCCATCAAGATCAAGGCGTCGAAGAAAGTTGCTTTCCGCGTCTCCAAGGAACTGAAAGAGTCCGTTTAAGGACTTTCGGTTTCAATATGTTTCGAAAGGGCCGGGTGCATGTCATCCGGCCTTTTTTCATTCTTGCAGCATTGCCTCTAGAGTCTCCAAACGGTCCGCCTCGTTTGCGGGCTTGTCCCACCGGATGCGGTTGATACGCGGAAAGCGCATGGCGATGCCGGATTTGTGACGGGCCGAGCGCTGCAGGCCTTCAAAGGCCACTTCCAGAACAAGTGATGGCGTCACGGAGCGCACAGGTCCGAAACGTTCGACCGTGTTGTCACGGACGAATTTGTCGAGCTGTTTCAGCTCCTCGTCGGTAAAGCCGAAATAGGCCTTGCCAACGGGCGTCAGCCGATCCTCGCCGTCTTCATCGCGCCAGACGGCGAAGGTGAAATCGGAATAGAAACTGGAGCGGCGGCCGTGGCCGCGTTGCGCATACAGCAAGACCGCATCGACGAGCCAGGGGTCTCGCTTCCATTTATACCAATGCCCCTTGACGCGGCCGGGCACATAGGGGCTGTCCCAGCGTTTCAGCATCAGGCCTTCGATCTCCGGGGCAGGGGGCTCCATGCGGTGCGCGTCCAGCGCCGTCAGGTCGGTAACGGGCACGAGCGGCGACAGGTCAAAGCGTGGGCTGGCCGTTTTCGCGATGAAATCTTCCAGGCGTTCCCGGCGTTCCCGAAAGCTCAGCTGGCGGACATCCTCATCTCCATCCTGCAGCAAATCATAGGCACGGATGAAGGCCGGGCGCGCATCCATCTGTTTCTTCGAGACGGTCTTGCGGTTCAGTCTCTGCTGCAACTCATTGAACGGCGCCACGCTCTCCCCGTCCTCGGCGCGCACCAGCAATTCGCCATCCAGCGTGCCTTCAAAACTCATCGCGGCCAGCACATCCGGAAAAGTATGGGAGATGTCGTCTCCCGTGCGGGTATAGATCCGCCGCACGCCGCCTTCGCTGCTGGCCTGCACACGGATGCCGTCATATTTCCATTCGGCGGCAAAGGCGTCGGCTGTGATCAGGGCCGGGTCCACCGCATCGGGATTATCGCGCTCGGCTTTCGGCACCAGCGGGTGCGCCAGCATGACCGGCCGGAAGGGCGCCTTGATGTCCGGCTCGGGGCGGCCGGTCTTGCCTTCGAGCCAGGCGAACAGGCTCTCATAGGGCGGGGCGAGGCCGTGCCAGATCTCCTCGATCTCGGTCACGTCCACGCTGCCGAAATCCGCGAGCGCCAGTTTGGCAAGCCGGGCGGAGACGCCGATGCGCAGGCCGCCCGTGATCAGTTTGAGCAGCGCCCAGCGGCCGGTCGGGTCCAGCCCGTCGAGCCAGTTGGCGACCAGTCTCTGCGCCTCGGGCCGTGTCACGCCGTCCAGCGCTTCGACAATCTCGGCCAGCGGCGGCGGGCGGTTCGCGCGCCGCTCGCCCGGCCAGACGAGGCTGACGGTTTCGGCCATGTCGCCGACATAGTCATAGGACAGGCGGAACAGTTCGGGGTCCATCCGGTCGGTGACCAGTTCGCGGATCGCGGCGGGCTTGATGCTCTTCAGGTCGAGATCGCCGGTCAGCGCGCCGAGGGCATAGCCCCGGTCGGGGTCTGGCGCGCTGCGAAAATAGGATACGATCAGGCGTAGCTTGCCGTTACGCGAAGGCGTTAGGACTAGTCGGTCAAGAAGCTCTGCGAAGGCCTGCATGCGCCTAAGATAGAGCCGTCGCGCCAAGAATCCATCTAGGGGAGTCCTCCATGAGCCTGAAACTGCACCACCTCAACGCCTCGCGCTCGCAGCGCATTGTCTGGCTGCTGCTCGAACTCGGCGTGCCGCACGAGATTGTCCACCATAGCCGCGACCCGGAAACCCGGCTGGCCCCGCCGGACCTGCTCAAGATCCACCCGATGGGCAAGTCGCCCCTGCTGGAAGATGGCGACACGGTGATTGCCGAGACCGGCGCGATTGCCGAATATTTGCTGGCGAAACACGACCCGGACCACACGCTACACCCGCGCGCGGATTCGGCTGATTTCCCGCGCTACCTGGAATGGGTCCATGCCGCCGAGGGCGCGATCTTCCTGCCGGGCCTGTTCCGCTTCTACCTGATGAATGCGGGCCTGCTGGACACGCCGCTGGCCGCCTCCATGGAGGCCGAACAGGCCAAGGCGATGAAGACGATCGAGGGGCACCTGGCCAAACATGCCTATTTCGCCGGCGACAGCTTCACCGCCGCCGATTGCCTGATGGCGTTCCAGGTCCAGTCCGCTGCGGCCATGGGCGCGCTGGAGGCCTTGCCCGCGACCAGGGCCTGGCTGGAAAAAGTGCAGGCGCGCCCGGCCTACAAGGCGATGCTGGACGTGGGGGTCTAGGGTCAATTCTCCCCTACCTGCGGAGGAGTGGGGCGATTGCCATGCAATCGCGATCCCCCTCTAGCTCCCCCTTTGCAAGGGGGAGAACGGCCCCTCAAGCAAGGCGACTGCTGTCTGCGATCCTCCCCCTGCAAGGGGGAGGACAGGTGGGGGTCTGCGGTGTTCCCGCCAGCAGTCAAAGCCGGACTGGCGCGCGCCATCCGGGTATCTCGTAGTCGGCCCCTCACAGAGCCGTCGGCGCAGCGGGCGCCGTGGCGCTCCGCCTGATGATTTGGAATGGCTACGGAATGGAGCGTTACCGCCCGCCGCGCCGGACAGGAGTTTCGGCGAGCACCCTCATGGGGGCCCATGGTCCCGGGTCTTCGTTACCGGCGCCGCGCGAACGATTCCACCGTGCTTTCACACGCATGGCTCATCCGGGGATTTCTCCCGTGCGACCGGACGAGGCGGATTCCCAACCGAGCTTCCTCGGCTCACCCTGGCCTGACCTGCCTAGGCGCGCATCGGACCGTCGCCCCAACCCGCACCATCCTGTCCCTGACCCCACAACCAGAACGGTACCTGATCCGGCTCCTGTGAGGGCAGATGCTTAGTATGGGGCAGGGAGTTCTCAGACGGATAGGGAGCGCAAAATCCCAGCTCCGAAGATACCTGCGAAGGCAGGTATCCATCTCCTG